>NZ_LYMK01000033.1 GCF_002157355.1 Variovorax sp. JS1663
CGGGTCACGCGCAGTGGGGTCGCCTTTCTTTGGTTACTTTCTTTGGCGAAGCAAAGAAAGTGACTCGCCCGCCGGGGCGAACTCCCGGCTCCTGCGCCACTCAACCAGCAAGGGAAAAACAAAGGTCCAAGGGTGTCCGCACCACCCCCCTCCGGAGACGGAGGAAGCACACCCACGGCAAGGCGCTCGCCCCATGAGCAGCATCGAGCCCAACGAGGCCGGCGGTTCCCAGGCCGTCAAGGCCCAACTGCGCCTGCGCGAGATGGTGCTGGCCGGCGAGCTGCCGGGTGGCACGCGCCTGGCGGAGGTCGCGATCTCCGAGCAGCTGGGTATCTCGCGCACGCCGGTGCGCAGCGCGCTGATGCGCCTGGAGCAGGAGGGCCTGCTGGAGTCCCTGCCCAACGGCGGCTATGCGGTGCGCACCTTCTCCGAGCGCGACGTGGCCGATGCCATCGAGCTGCGCGGCACGCTGGAAGGCCTCTCGGCCCGGCTGGCGGCCGAGCGCGGCGCGGCGCCCGTGGTGCTGCGCGAGGCGCGCGCCTGCCTGCGCCGCATCGACGAGCTGCTGAGGCAGCCGGCGCTGGACGACGCGGCCTTCTCGCGCTATGTGGAATTCAACGGCCAGTTCCATCGGCTGCTGTCGGAGATGGCGGGCAGCACGCTGGTCGCGCAGCAGCTGACGCGCGTGCTCAACCTGCCGTTCGCATCGCCCTCGGCGTTCGTGGTGGTGCAGGCCAACTCACCGGCCGCGCGCGACATGCTGGTGATCGCGCAGGACCAGCACGAGCAGGTGCTGGATGCGATCGAGAACCGTGAGGGCGCGCGCGCCGAGGCCCTGATGCGCGAGCACAGCCGGCTCGCGCAGCGCAACCTGCGCGAGGCGCTGCATGGCGCGCACGACCATCCCTTGCCCGGCGTCCAGCTCATCCGGCGGCGCGCCTGACCCACGACGACCCTTCCCATGACAAGCGACATTCACTGGATGCCCGCGCGCATCGCGGCCTGCCGCGACCTGACGCCGACGGTGCGCGAGTTCGAGATCGTGCCCGAGTCGGGTGTGGCGAGCGGCTACGAGCCCGGCTCGCATCTGCAGGTGCAGGTTCTGATCGGTGAACCCGGCGCAGGCCGGGTCCAGACCCGCCACTACTCCCTGATCGGAGAGCCGGACCCGCGCGCCTGGCGCATCGCGGTCAAGCGGATGGACGACGGCCGCGGCGGCTCGCGCGCAATGTGGCGGCTGGCGCCCGGCGAGCGTCTGCTCGTGGCGCAGCCGCAGAACCATTTCGGTCTGGATACCGCAGCGCCCGGCTACCTGCTGGTGGCCGGCGGCATCGGCATCACGCCGCTGGTCTGCATGGCGCAGCGCCTGGGTGCGCTGGCCGCGCGGCGCGGCGTGCCGGTGCGCATGCTCTATGGCGCGCGCAGCGAAGAGGAACTGGCCTACCTGCCGCAGCTGCGACAGGCCTTGGGGGAGGGCGTGGAGGCGTACGTGGGCAGCGCGCCCATCGACTTCGCCGCCGCGATCGCAGCCCTGCCGCCCGGCGGCCAGCTCTACACCTGCGGGCCGGTGCCGATGCTGGAGGCTGTCCGGCGCGCCTGGGTGGCGGCGGGGCGGCCGCCGGCCGACCTGCGTTTCGAGACCTTCGGCAGCAGCGGCCGGCTGCCCGCGCAGGCCTTCGAGGTGCGCATTCCGCGCCACGACCTGCGCATCACCGTGCCGGCCGACGGCAGCCTGCTGGAGGCGCTGGAAGCCGCGGGCGTGCAGGCGCTGTGGGACTGCCGGCGCGGCGAATGCGGCCTGTGCACGATGGACGTGCTGGCCGTCGACGGCGAGATCGACCACCGCGACGTGTTCCTGGCGGAGCACGAGAAGCGCGAGGGCCGGCGCATCTGCGCCTGCGTGTCGCGCGCGGTCGGCACGCTCACCATCGATTCCGCATGGCGTCCAGATGCACCGTGAGCAAGGCCACGGTCGTTGCGCGATGATCGCGCAAGACTTCGGTTTATCGCGCAGAAAACGCGGCCGCCGGGCCAGGCGCTAGGTGTTTGCCTCGGGCGCGGGCCTTGTTTCGCTTGTTCACAATAACCGTCGATCCGCGTCTCGCATCCCAACGAAAAAAGGAGATCTCATGCAACGTCGCCATCTCATTCAGGCTGCAGGCCTCGCGGCCATCGCACTGGCCATGCCCCTGGCGCAGGCCCAGGGCAACACCTTCAAGATCGGCCTCGTGCTGCCGATGACGGGCCAGCAGGCCACCACCGGCCGGCAGATCGAGGCGGCAGCCCGCCTCTACATGGCGCAGAACGGCGACACCGTCGCCGGCAAGAAGGTCGAGCTGATCGTCAAGGACGACACCAGCCTGCCCGACGTGACCAAGCGCCTGGCGCAGGAGCTGGTGGTGAACGACAAGGTCAACGTGCTGGCCGGCTTCGGCATCACGCCCTCGGCCATGGCCACGGCGCCGATCGCCACCCAGTCGAAGACGCCGATGGTGGTGATGGCCGCTGCCACCTCCAGCATCACCGAGGCCTCGCCCTACGTCGTGCGCACCAGCTTCACGCTGCCGCAGGTGTCGGTGGCGATGGGCGACTGGGCGCCGAAGAACGGCATCAAGTCGGTGGTGACGCTGGTCACCGACTACGGGCCGGGCAACGATGCCGAGAAGTTCTTCGCCGAGCGCTTCCAGCTCAACGGCGGCAAGGTGCTCGACAAGCTGCGCGTGCCTCTGCGCAACCCCGACTTCGCACCCTTCCTGCAGAAGGTGCGCGATGCCAAGCCCGATGCGCTGTTCGTTTTCGTGCCCTCGGGCGCCGGCGCGGCGGTGATGAAGCAGTTCCTCGAGCGCGGCATGGACAAGGCCGGCATCCGGCTGATCGCCACCGGTGACGTGACGGATGACGACCAGCTCAACGACATGGGCGACGGCGCGCTGGGCGTGGTCACCACGCACCACTACTCGGCGGCGCATCCGTCGGCGGCCAACAAGAAGTTCGTCGAGGCCTTCGAGAAGGCCAACAAGAACATGCGGCCCAACTTCATGGCGATGGGCGGCTACGACGGCATGCGCGTGATCTACGAGGCGCTCAAGGCCACCAAGGGGCAGGGCGGCGGCGACGCGCTGCTGGCCGCGATGAAGGGCCAGATCTTCGAGAGCCCACGCGGCCAGGTGCTGATCGACGCGCAGACGCGCGACATCGTGCAGGACGTGTACCTGCGCAAGGTGGAGAAGAAGGACGGGCAGCTCTACAACGTCGAATTCGACGTGATCAAGGCCGTCAAGGATCCGGGCAAAGCAAAACAATGACGCTCTCCCCAGGCGATGCTGACTATTCTTTTTGACGGCATCGCCTACGGCATGCTGCTGTTCGTGCTCGCCGTCGGCCTGGCCGTGACGCTGGGGCTGATGAACTTCATCAACCTCGCGCACGGCGCCTTCGCGATGGCGGGCGGCTACCTCACCGTGTTCGCGATGCAGAAGGCCGGGGTGCCCTTCCTCGCCTGCCTGCCGCTGGCCTTCGTGGGCGTGGGGCTGCTGGGCGCGCTGCTGGAGCGCACGCTCTACCGGCCGATGTACGGCAAGCCGCACCTGGACCAAGTGCTGTTCTCCATCGGCCTGGCCTTCATGGCCGTGGCAGCGGTGGACTTCTTCGTCGGCTCCTCGCAGCAGAACATCCACCTGCCCGACTGGCTGCGCGGCCGCACCGAGATCGGCGACGGCCCGCTGCTGCTGGGCATGGGCCACTACCGCATCTTCATCATCGTGCTGTGCGCGCTGCTGACGGTGGTGCTGCAGTTGATCCTGTCGAAGACGCGCTTCGGCAGCCGCCTGCGCGCGGCGGTGGACGACCCGCGCGTGGCGGCGGGGCTGGGCATCAACGTCAACCTGGTGTTCCTGCTGACCTTCGCGGTGGGCTCGGGGCTGGCCGGGCTGGGCGGCGCGCTGGGCGCGGAGATTCTGGGCATGGACCCGACCTTCCCGCTCAAGTACATGATCTATTTCCTGATCGTGGTCTCGGTCGGCGGCACCTCGTCGATCACCGGGCCGCTGCTGGCCGCGCTGCTCCTGGGCATCGCGGACGTGGCGGGCAAGTACTTCATCCCGAAGATGGGGGCCTTCACGGTCTACCTGCTGATGATCCTGATCCTGATGTGGCGGCCGCAAGGGCTCTTCACGCGCCGGGGAGGAGGCTAGGGCATGGATTCGCGTGACACGCTGCTGCGCCACGCGCGCTGGCGGCCCCTGGAGTTCGTGTTCTGGCCGCTGGTCTTCGTGCTGCCGGCGCTGCTGCCCTCGAAGGCGCTGATGATCAACGAGATCGCGATCATCGCGCTGTTCGCGCTGTCGCTGGACCTGATCCTCGGCTACACCGGAATCGTTTCGCTGGGGCACGCGGCCTTCTTCGGCTTCGGTGCCTACACGGCGGCGCTCTTCGCCAAGCATGTGATGCCCGATCCGACGGTGGGCCTGGTGGTCGCGGTGCTGGCCTCGGGCGTGCTCGGCGCCGTGGCCAGCATCACCATCCTGCGCGGCACCGACCTGACGCGGCTGATGGTCACGCTGGGCACCGCGCTGCTGCTGCTGGAGCTGGCCAACAAGCTGGACTGGCTGACCGGCGGCGCCGACGGGCTGCAGGGCGTGGTGATGGGGCCGGTGCTGGGGCTGTTCGAGTTCGACCTCTACGGGCGCACGGCAGCCTGGTATTCGATGGCGGTGCTGTTGCTGGTCTTCATCGTGATGAGGCGCGTGGTGCACTCGTCCTTCGGCGCGACGCTCAAGGCGATCCGCGACAACCGGCTGCGCGCGATGGCGATCGGCATCCCGGTGGTCTCGCGCATCGCGGTGATCTACACGGTGGCTGCTGCCGTGGCCGGCGCGGCGGGTGCGCTGCTGGCGCAGACCACCGGCTTCGCCTCGCTGGACGTGCTGGCCTTCGACCGCTCGGCCGATGTGCTGCTGATGCTGGTGATCGGCGGCGTGGGCTGGCTCTACGGCGGCATCGCCGGCGCGATCGTCTTCAAGCTGCTGCAGGACACGCTCTCCACCGTCACGCCGCAGTACTGGATGTTCTGGATCGGGCTGATCCTGGTGCTGCTGGTGCTGGTCGGGCGCGACCGGCTGCTGAAGCCCTGGACCTGGTTCGGTGGCAGGGGGAGAAGCGGCGCATGAACGACGTCGTGCTTTCGGCCACGGGCCTGGTGAAGCGCTTCGGCGGCATCATCGCCACCGACAACGTGACGCTGAACCTGCGCCGCGGCGCGCGCCATGCGCTGATCGGGCCCAACGGCGCGGGCAAGACCACACTGGTCAACCTGCTGACCGGCGTGCTCGCGCCCACGGCCGGGCGCATTGCGCTGGAGGGCGAGGACATCACCGGCCTGCCACCCCATGCGCGGGTGGCGCGCGGCATGGTGCGGACCTTCCAGATCAACCAGCTCTTCGATTCGATGACGCCGCTGGAGACGCTGGCATTGGTGGTCTCGCAGCAGTCCGGGCTGGGCGCGCAATGGTGGCGGCCGCTGGGTTCGTCGGCGCGCGTGTCGGAGCGGGCCGCGCAGTTGCTGGAGCAGTTCCACCTGGCCGACGTGGCCCGGCAGCCCACGCGGCAGCTGGCCTACGGCAAGCGCCGCCTGCTGGAGATCGCGATCGCGCTGGCCTGCGAGCCGCGCGTGCTGCTGCTGGACGAGCCGGTGGCCGGCGTGCCGGCGGGCGAGCGCGAGGAGCTGCTGCAGACGGTGGCGGCACTGCCGGCGGATGTGTCGGTGTTGCTGATCGAGCACGACATGGACCTGGTGTTCAGCTTTGCCGACCGGATGACGGTGCTGGTCAACGGTGCTTTGCTGATGGAGGGCGACCCGGATTCGATCGCCAACGATCCCAAGGTCAAGGAGGTCTACCTGGGCCATGGAGCCGAGCATGTCTGAGCTCCTGCGCATCGAGAAGCTCAGCGCCGGCTACGGTGAGGCAGTGGTGCTGCACGATGTGTCGCTGGCACTGGGCGAGGGCCAGACGCTGGCCCTGCTGGGCCGCAACGGCACCGGCAAGACCACGCTGATCAACACCCTGGCCGGGGCGACGCGCCAGCACGGCGGCAGCATCGCGCTGGGCGGCGCGGCGCTGCACAGGTTGTCCGCGCACCAGCGCGCGGCGGCCGGCATCGGCTGGGTGCCGCAGGAGCGCAACATCTTCAAATCGCTCAGCGTGCACGAGAACCTGACGGCGGTGGAGCGGCCCGGCCGGTGGACTCCGCAGCGCGTCTACGAGATGTTCCCGCGCCTGGCCGAGCGCAAGCGCAACCTCGGCACGCAGCTGTCGGGTGGCGAGCAGCAGATGCTGGCGGTGGGCCGGGCGCTGGTGCTCAACCCGCGGCTGCTGCTGCTCGACGAGCC
Organism: Variovorax sp. JS1663; assembly: GCF_002157355.1. GTDB lineage: Bacteria > Pseudomonadota > Gammaproteobacteria > Burkholderiales > Burkholderiaceae_C > Variovorax. The sequence continues at coordinate 6,389 of NZ_LYMK01000033.1, forward strand.
GCTGGAAGGGCTGGCGCCCATCATCGTGGAGGAACTGCTGCGCGCGATCCGCCGCATCACGCAGGACGAGGGGCTGGCGGCGATCATCGTGGAGCAGCACCCGCAGGCCATCCTCGCGATCTCGGACGAGGCGGTCGTGCTGGACCACGGCACGGTGGTGCACGCGGATCGGGCGGCCGCGCTGCGGGCGCAGCCCGAGGTGCTGGAGCGGTTGCTGGGCGTCTCGCGCTGAGGCACGGCCGGGCCTACACTGGCTGGGCCATGATGCGATCCACCGCGCTGCACGAAGGCCCGGTCGCGGTCTACGACTACCGCTGCGATGCGGGCCCGTCCGACCCGGCCCTTCCCGAGGTCCACCTCGCGGATTCGCTGTCCTATGTGCGCCGCGGCAGCTTCGGCTACCGCTGTGGCGGGCGGCTGTTCGACATGGTCGCGGGCTCGGTGCTGGTGGGCCGCGCGGGCGACGAGTTCGTCTGCACGCACGAACACCATGGCTGCGGCGACGAGTGCCTGTCCTTTCGCCTGTCGGCGGAACTGCTGGACGAGATCGGCCCGGCTGCCGCCCGCTGGCGCAGCACGGGCCTGCCGCCGCTGCCCGAGCTGATGGTGCTGGGCGAACTCGCCCAGGCGGCGGCCGAAGGGGAGAGCGATCTGGGCCTCGACGAACTCGGACTGCTCTTCGGTGCGCGCTTTGCCACGCTGGCCGGCGGGCGCGAGGCGGGGGGCTTCCGCGTCACGCAGCGCGACCGGCGCCGCGCCGTCGAGTCGGCGCTGTGGCTGGAGGCGAACGCGCAGCAGCCGGTCGATCTGGCCGCGGGTGCGCAGCGGGCCGGCCTCAGCGCCTTCCACTTTCTGCGCCTCTTCGCGCGCGTCGTCGGCGTCACGCCCCACCAGTACCTGGTGCGCACGCGGCTGCGGCACGCGGCGCGGCTGCTGGCGGCCGGCGAGCAGCCGGTCACGGAGGTGGCGCTGGACGCGGGCTTTGCCGACCTCTCGAATTTCGTTCGCAGCTTCCACCGCGCGGCCGGCGTGTCGCCGCGGCGCTTCCGGCAGGCGGCGCGTGGTGACCGCAAGATTCTCCAAGACCGCCTGGCTGGGCTTGCCTAGGATCAGGCCGTTGCTTCAGCAGGAGAACAGCACATGGCCACCATTCGACGCGAAATGCAGGTTGACGCCGCCGCGGACAGGATCTGGGAGGTGGTGCGCGACATCGGCGCCATTCATCGCCGCTTGGTGCCCGGCTTCGTGACCGACTGCCGCCTGGAGGGCGAGGCACGCATCGTCACCTTCGGCAACGGCGTCGTGGCGCGGGAGGTGATCGTCGATCTCGACGATGCCGCGCGCCGCCTCGTGTGGTCGGCCAGCGGCGGGCGGCTGACGCATCACAACGCCTCGCTGCAGGTTTTCGACGAAGGCGAGGGGTGCAGCCGGCTGGTGTGGATCGCCGACCTGCTGCCGCACGAGATGGCGGGGCCCATCGCCGGGATGATCGACGAGGGCATGCGCGCGATGAAGAAGACGCTCGAGGCGTCTTCCGCGGCCGTTCAATAGCCCACGGTGAAGCGCTGGCGCGGGTGCTCGGGGCGCTCGATCTCGTCGGCCATCGCGATCGCGTAGTCCTCCATGGAGATCCAGCTCTTGCCCTGGGCATCGGCCAACAACTGATTGCCGCCGAGGCGGTAGCTCCCGGTGCGGGGGCCGGGCTCGAACAGGGCGGAGGGCGAGATGAACGTCCAGTCCAGTTCCTTCTCGGCGCGCAACGCCTCGAGGAAGGCGCGGCCGGCCAGGGCTTCGGCCTTGTAGGCCTCGGGGAACTCGGGCGTGTCGACCAGCGCGCGGCCCGGCGCGATCTCGAGGCTGCCGGCGCCACCCACCACCAGCAGGCGCGGCACGTCGGCCCGCTTCGCGGCGGCGATGGCGGTGGCGGCGTCGATGCCGCCGGCGAAGTGGGTGGCGCTGATCACGGCGTCGTGGCCGCGCAGCAGCGGCACCAGCGCATCGAGCTGCGTGGCGTCGGCCTGCTTCAGGCTCAGGCCCGGCCGGGCTCCCGCCTTGGCGGTGTTGCGCGCGATGCCGGTGAGGGTGTGGCCGCGCTGCAGCAATTCGGTCGCGATGCGGGAGCCGGCGCGGCCGGTGATGCCGAGGATGGCGATGTGGCTCATGAGGTGATGACTCCTGGTTGAAAAAAGAAGGATGGAAGGCGCTCAGGCGGTTTGCCGAATCTGTTGCCCCAACTGCTGCTGCCACGCCTCGGGCCGGCCCAGCCAGGCGCTGGCATCGAGCCGTTCGAGGCGGCCGTCGCCACGGTCCAGTGCGAAGGTGGGAAAGCCGCTGCCCCCGGCGCGTGCCAGCAGCGTGCGGCTTGCCGCGATGTGTTGCCAGGTGGTTTCGGCGGTCTGCCGTGCATATTCGGCGTCGAAGCGGTCACCGTCGAGCCCGATGCCGGTCGCCAACTCGCGCAGCACCACCGCGTCCGCGATGCGGCGGCCTTCGACGTAGTGGGCGCGCTGCAGGCGGTGAAGCAGGTCGAGCCCGCGGCTGGCCAGCGCCTCGGCCGTCAGGATGGCGGTGGTCGGGGGCTCGGAATCCATCACAGCGGCCGAGTCGCGCAACAGGCCGTCGAAGTAGGCCTCGCCGAAGGGCTGGCCGGTGAGCTGCGCGATCCGGCGGTCATGCGGGATCACGTAGTTGCGCCACTGGGCCGTGATGGGCCGCCGGTTCGGGCCGGTCATCATCCCGCCGCCATGCAGCGCGATGGCGAGGCCGGGCACCCTGCGCGCCGCTTCGACCAGCGGGGCGGCCGCGTAGCACCAGCCGCACAGCGGATCGAACACGTAGTGGATGGTGGTGGATGGCATGGCACGGATCTTATGTTTCTCTATCCGAGCAAAAAACCGCATACCATGCAATGGTTTGTTGCTTCAATCGATCAGATTGCCATGGACCGCATCACCGCCTCGCAGGTCTTCGTCAACGTCGCCGAGCGCGGCAGCATGACGGCCACGGCCGAGGCGCTGGACATGTCCCGCGCCATGGTCACGCGCTACCTGACGCACATGGAAGCCTGGGCCGGCGCCCGGCTGCTGCACCGGACCACCCGGCGCATCAGCCTCACGCCGGCGGGCGAGGAGACGCTGGCGCGCTGCCGCCAGATGCTGGAGATCGCAGGGCATATGCCAGTCGCCGCCGATGCGGCGGAAGACCTGCCGCGCGGCCTGCTGCGCCTGAGCTGCGCGCAATCGCTGGCCCACGACATCCTGGCCCCGGCCGTGGCGGCCTTCCTGCGCCTGCATCCGCAGACAGCGGTGGACCTGCAGATCAGCGACCGCATGGTCAACCTGGTGGAGGAGCGCATCGACCTCGCGATCCGCATCACCAACGACCTGGATCCGAATCTCATCGCGCGGCCGCTGGGCAGCTGCGGCTCGCTGGTGTGCGCCACGCCGGCCTACCTGGCGGCGCACGGCACGCCGCGCCTGCCGGAGGAGCTCGCGCTGCACAACTGCCTGACGCATTCCTACTTCGGCAAGAGCCTCTGGCAGTTCGAGCGGCAGGGCCACCAGGTCGCGGTGCCGGTGGGGGGCAATTTCAGCGCCAACGAATCGCAGGTGGTGCTGGCGGCCGCGCTCGAAGGCGCCGGCATCGCGATGCAGCCGGTGTACTCGGCCGCACCGCTGGTGGCGAGCGGGCGGCTGGTGGCGCTGCTGCCCGAGTGGCAGCCGCAGGCGCTGGGGGTCTATGGCGTCTACAGCTCGCGGCGCCAGATGCCGGCCGCGCTGCGCGCGATGCTCGATTTCCTGGTGGAACGCTTCAGCGACCCGCGCCACTGGCCGCCGTCGGGGCCTCCGGCCCGACGGCCCGGTACAGCGCGCGCACGAAGTCGGACTGCGTGATCATGCCGATCAGGCGCCGTTCGGCGTCGATGATGGGGATGTGGTGGTGGCCGCCCTCGGAGAACAGCGGCACCAGCTCGACGATGGGCCGGTCCTCGCTGGCCACGCGCACCTGCCGCGTCATGATCTGGCCCACCACCTCGGGCTTGCTGGACATCACGGTGCGCGTGGCGCGGATGAAGTCGCGCAGCCGCCCGCCCAGGCCCTCGTGGTGCTCCAGGTCGATCTGGCGAAAGAAGTCGGCCTGCGTCACGATGCCCACCACGCGGCGGGTGCGGTCGGTCACCGGCAGCGCCTTGATGCGGCGCGCGTGCATCAGGGTCCAGGCCTCCTGCAGCGGCGTGCCGAACTCGGCCACCACCGGCTCGCGCGTCATGACGTCGGCGCAGCGCACGGTGCCGAGCCGGCGGCGGTAGGACTCCAGCTCGGTCTCGCGGATCAGGGCCTCCAGGTCGTCGCGGCTGATGTCCAGCACCTGGTTGTAGCGGGCCAGCACGGCATCGACGTCGGCCGAGCTGAAGCGCGCATCGGCGGCCGGCGTGCGCGGGGCCAGCTGCACGTGGGGGTAGCGGCGCCCCGTCAGGCTGTTGTAGAGCACGCCGGCCAGCACGAGCAGGACGGAATCTGCCAGCACCGGCTGGAGCGCGAAGGGGAAGTGGGTCGTGTGGTTCAGCGCCACCAGCAGCGCCACCGCGCCGCCGGGCGGATGCAGGCAGCGCAGCGCGAACATGAGCGCGATCGCGAGGGCCGTCGCGACGGGGCCGACCCAGAACGCGTCGGGCATCCACCGCGCGCAGGCCACGCCGACCAGCGCCGAGAACATGTTGCCCGCGACCACCGGCCAGGGCTGCGCGAGCGGGCTCGCCGGCAGGGCGAAGACAAGCACGGCGCTGGCACCCAGGGGGGCGATCAGCCAGTGGCCATCGATGCCTGAGCCGGAGAGCTGCACCATCAGGGCGGTGATCAGCAGACCCAGCCCGGCGCCCGTCACGGCGCGCAGGCGTTCGCGTGCGTTGACGGCGGTGCGCGCAGGCAGCCAGGAGCGGGCAAAGGTCCGCAACGCCTCTCGACGACTGCTCATGCAAGCTCGCCGGCGACCCTGCGCCCTATTTCGGGCCAGCGGCCGTGCAGCCAGACCCAGGCCACGAGGCCCACGCTCATCATCCCGATGGAGGTCAGCGCCAGGGCCAGCGTGGAGTGCATCACCAGCGGCGCCACCACCCCGGCCACGATGCCGTTGGCGGTGGAGCCGATCACGGCCTGCAGCGAGGAGGCCATTCCGCGGCGCTCGGGGTGCAGGTCGAGCACCAGCAGCGTGACCACGGGCACCATCAGCGCCCAGCCGAAGGCGAAGACCGCCAGCGGCCACAGCGCCCAGGCCGGGTGCGGCGTGAAGAGGGCGTTGGCGATCACGTTGACGACGGAGGTCAAGAGCATGATCAGGAAGCCGTCGCGGATCTGCCGCTTGGGCGCCACCTTGCCTGCCATGCGGCCGCTGGCCCATGCGCCGGCCATGATGCCGCCGATGGTCAGCAGGAAGAACCAGAAGAACTGGGTGGGCGCGAGTGCGAGGTGGTCGCCGAGGAAGGCGGGCGCGGCCAGCACGTAGAGGAACATGCCATTGAAGGGCACGCCGCTGGCGAGCGCGAGCAGCAGGAATCGTGGATCGGAGCACAGATTCCAGTAGCCGCGCATCAGGTGCCGAACTTCGAAGGGCTGGCGCTGGCTCTGGTGCAGCGTCTCCGGCAGCAGCTTGTAGTTGGCGGCGAACAGCACGACGCCCACCGCCACCAGGAACCAGAACACGCTGTGCCAGCCCAGGTGCACGAACAGGAAGCCGCCGATGATGGGCGCGATCGCCGGCGCGACGCCGAAGTAGATCGTGACCTGGCTCATCACCCGCTGCGCCTCGGCCGGCGGAAACATGTCGCGGATCACGGCACGCGAGACCACGATGCCGGCGCCGGTCGACAGGCCCTGCAGCGCGCGGAAGAACACCAGCTGGCCGATGCTCTGCGACAGCGCGCAGCCCAGCGAGGCGAGGGTGAACACGGCCAGTCCCCACAGCACCACCGGCCGGCGGCCGAAGCTGTCGGACAGCGCGCCGTGGAACAGGTTCATGAACGCGAAGCCGAACAGGTAGGCCGAGAGCGTCTGCTGCATCTGGGCCGGTGTCGCGCCGATGGAGGCGGCGATGCCCGAGAAGGCCGGGATGTAGGTGTCGATGGAGAAGGGGCCGAGCATGCCCAGCACCGCCAACAGCACGGCCAGCGCCCAGCGTGGGGCGTGCCAGAGTTTGTCGGCATCGGGGTTCATGCGGTGTGTCTCCGTTCTTCGAGGATGCGCGAGGCAAAAGAGAACGCCCGCTGCCGTGAGGCCAAGCGGGCGTTCCGGGGATCCGCTAGGGATCAGAGCGTATCAATAAAGCTGCGCAGCTTGTCGGAACGCGAAGGATGCTTGAGCTTGCGCAAGGCCTTTGCCTCGATCTGGCGGATGCGCTCGCGCGTCACGTCGAACTGCTTGCCCACCTCTTCCAGCGTGTGGTCGGTCGACATCTCGATACCGAAGCGCATGCGCAGCACCTTGGCCTCGCGCGGTGTCAGGCTGTCGAGGATGTCCTTGACCACGTCGCGCAGGCCGGCCTGCATCGCAGCCTCGATCGGGGCTGTGTTGCTGCTGTCCTCGATGAAGTCACCCAGGTGCGAATCGTCGTCGTCGCCGATGGGGGTTTCCATCGAGATCGGCTCCTTGGCAATCTTCATGATCTTGCGGATCTTGTCCTCCGGGATCTCCATCTTCGCGGCCAGGATGCCGGCATCGGGCTCGAAGCCGAACTCCTGCAGATGCTGGCGGCTGATGCGGTTCATCTTGTTGATGGTCTCGATCATGTGCACCGGGATGCGGATGGTGCGCGCCTGGTCGGCGATCGAACGCGTGATCGCCTGGCGGATCCACCACGTCGCGTAGGTCGAGAACTTGTAGCCGCGGCGGTATTCGAACTTGTCGACCGCCTTCATCAGGCCGATGTTGCCTTCCTGGATCAGGTCCAGGAACTGCAGGCCGCGGTTGGTGTACTTCTTGGCGATGGAGATCACGAGGCGCAGGTTGGCCTCGATCATTTCCTTCTTGGCATCGCGCGAGGAGGACTCGCCCTCGTTCATGCGCTTGTTGATGTCCTTGAGCTCGGCCAGCGGCACGACCACGCGTGACTGGATGTCGGCCAGCTTCTGCTGCAGTTCCTGCACCGGCGGGATGTTGCGCGCGAGCACGGCGCTCCAGGGCTTGCCGGCGGCGGCCTGCTTCTCGACCCACTTGAGGTTGAGCAGGTTGGAGGGCACGCGGTGGCCGTTCCTGTCGTAGCCGCTGAAGTCGCGGATGAACTCGTCCTGTGGGAAGCCGCACTTGTCCACGATGATGCGGCGCAGCTCGCGCTCCTTCTTGCGCACGTCGTCGACCTGGGTGCGCACCAGGTCGCACAGGCGTTCGATGGTGCGGGCCGTGAAGCGGATGGTCATCAGCTCCTCGGACAGGGAATGCTGCGCCTTCTGGTAGGCCGGCGTGCCGTAGCCCTCCTTGTCATAGATCTTGTGGACCTTCTCGAACATCTCGGCGATGCGGTCGAAGCGGGTGAGGGCCTCGTTTTTGAGTTCCTCGAGCTTCTTGGTCAGGGCCTTGGAGCCGCCCTTGCCGTCGTCGTCGTCTTCCTCGTCGAATTCGTCGAAGTCTTCCTCGGCCACGTAGTCGTCGGCCTCGTTCGGGTTCGAGAACCCGTCGACGATGGTGGAGATGACCACTTTGCCCTCGCGGATCTCCTGGCTCAGACGCAGGATCTCGGCGATGGTGGCGGGCGAGGCCGAGATGGCCTCCATCATGGCCATCAGGCCGCCCTCGATGCGCTTGGCGATCTCGATTTCGCCTTCACGCGTCAGCAGCTCGACCGTACCCATCTCGCGCATGTACATGCGCACCGGGTCGGTGGTGCGGCCGAATTCGCTGTCGACGGTGGACAGCGCTGCCTCGGCCTCTTCTTCGGCTTCTTCCACCGTGGTGGCGGTGGGGGCCGTGTTGTTCAGCAGCAGGGTCTCGGCATCGGGAGTCTGCTCGTAGACGGCCACTCCCATGTCGTTGAGCATGGTGACCACGACTTCCATGGTCTCGGCGTCGACCAGCTTGTCGGGCAGATGGTCGGAGATTTCACCGTGCGTCAGGTAGCCGCGGGTCTTGCCCAGGGTGATCAGGGTCTTGAGGCGGGAACGGCGCTTGGCCAGGTCTTCCTCGGACAGCACGGTCTCGTCGAGGCCGAATTCCTTCATCAAGGCGCGTTCTTTCGCCTTGCTGATCTTCATGCGCAGCGGCTTGACCTTTTCCTCGGTCGCAGCGGGCTCGTCGCCGGCCAGATCGTCCTCGATGTCGGACAGATCGACGTCGCTCGCGGGGGCGGCCTCGTTGCCGGCCTTGGGCTTGCGGCCGCGCTTGGCGCCGCCGGCGGCAGGTGCGTTACCGGCCGCGGCCTTGGGCGGCCGGCCGACCTTGCGGGTGGTGGTGGCGGGCGCAGCGGCAACCGCTGCTGCGGTCTTCTTGGTTTCGGCGGTAGGGGACGATTTGGTGGGCACGGTTTTCACTTTCGTTGCGGCTGTCGCCTTGGACGCGGCGGCACCCGTCTTAGTTGCCGGCAATGCCGCAGCTTTCAACGGTTTTTCTGCCGGCTTCTTGGCGGTGGATACGGCAGGCTTCTTTGAACTGGGCATACGACCTCGTGCAACAAGATGAACCAAACGCAAATCACAGGCGCCAACAACCCGGCGCGGGGCGGAGCACAAAAAACAAGGGGCGAAGAGACGAAGAGGCGGCAGGTCCTCGAACGCTCTTCAAAAGACAAGATGTCGGGCGAACATTTGGTGTGCAGTCCTTGCGGATATTGACCCGTATTCCGATGTGGACTCATCGGAAAGTGCATTGCGCGTCGGATCGGCCCGGAGGTGCTGCTGTCGCTCTTGCCTTAATTTCGCCATTTGGCGAAGCCTTTAATTATAGCGTGTTGCGTATTTTTCAAGCAAGTTTCAACGCGGATGAAGCCGTGCGCGCAGCTCCAGTCGGCGGATTTCCAGCGCTTTGTACCGCTCCAGCGCATGCGGATCGCTGCCCACGGCGGCGATCGCCTCGCTCTGCTGGGCCTTGAGCTGGTCGTCCAGCATGAAATCGAGGACGTTGCGCAGTTCGCGCGCGGCTTCCGCTGCCTCGTCGCCCTCGGGATCGGCGATCGGGCCGCCGTCGGGGCCCGTCATGGCGCGTAGCGCCAGCGCCTCGAAGTCCTGGCCTCGCAGGCCTTCCCGCAGTGCCGCCCAGGGCAGGACGCCGTGTTCGTGCAACTGGCTGTCCAACCAGGCGAAGAGCTGCCCATGCTCGCCCGGCAGCTCGCACAGCAAGGCGTGCAACTCGTGCGACATGGCTTCCCATTCCGCCATGTTGGACAACAGGAGGCGCGCTGCCACGTCGGCCCGTCCCGGGGGCAGGGTGCGGCCGCGGGACGGCGGGCGCGGGGCGCCGCCGCGGCGGGGAGCGTAGCGGCCTTCCGGCGGGCGGGTGGGGCCGTCGCGCCGTTCGCGCGGCCCGGCGCTGGGGTGGCGGGCTGCGGCCGAAGGCTCCCAGAGCCCGGCCAGCTCCGGGCCGCTCAGCTGGACCATCTCGGCGATTTCCGAGAGCAATTGCCGCTTGAGTGCGCCCTCCGGCAGCGCCGTCCAGAGCGGCCGGGCGTTGCTGGCCATGTGGGCCCGCCCCTCGGCGGACCCCAGATCGCAGCCCTCGCGGGCGGCCTCGACCATGAAGCGGCTGAGTGGCGTGGCCTCGCCGACAAAGCGCGCGAAGGCCTCGGCGCCGAACTCGCGGATGAAGCTGTCGGGGTCGTGCTCGGCCGGCAGGAACAGGAACTTCACGCTGCGCACGTCGGTGGCGTAGGGGAGGGCGCCGTCCAGTGCCTTGCGCGCGGCGCGCCGCCCGGCGGCATCGCCGTCGAAGCTGAACACCACCGATTCGGTGAAGCGGAAAAGCTTCTGCACGTGTTCCGTGGTGCAGGCCGTGCCCAGCGTGGCCACCGCGTTGGGGAAGCCGAGCTGGGCCAGCGCCACCACGTCCATGTAGCCCTCGGTCACCAGCGCGTAGCCGCGCTCGCGGAAGGCGGCACGGGCCTCGTACAGGCCATAGAGTTCGCGGCCCTTGCTGAAGACCGGGGTCTCGGGCGAGTTCAGGTACTTGGGCTTCTCGTCGCCCAGCACCCGGCCGCCGAAGCCAATGCACTCGCCCTTGACGTTGCGGATCGGGAACATCACACGGTCCCGGAAGCGGTCGTAGCGCTTGCCTTCGCGGTTCTCCTCGGCCTCGCCGGCGATCACCAAACCGCTTTCGGTCAGGAGCGGATCGTCGTAGTCCGGGAACACGCTGGCCAGGGTGCGCCAGCCCGGCGGCGCATAGCCGATGCCGAAGCGGCGGGCAATCTCGCCCGACAGTCCGCGGCCCTTGAGGTAGTCGACCGCCGTCTTCGATTGGCGAAGCTGCCGGCGGTAGGCCTCGCCCGCCTTCTCGAGCACCTCGGACAGGGTCGCCTGCTTCTGCCGCTGCCCGGCGGCGCGGGCGCGTTCTTCGGGCGAGGCGTCGTCCTCGGGCACCTGCAGGCCGTACTGGCCGGCCAGGTCGTGCACCGCCTCGACGAAGCCCATGCCGGCATGCTCCATCAGGAAGCCGATCGCGTTGCCGTGCGCCCCGCAGCCGAAGCAGTGGTAGAACTGCTTGGTCGGGCTGACCGAAAACGAGGGGGACTTCTCGCCGTGAAAGGGGCACAGCCCCATGAAATTGGCGCCGGCCTTCTTCAGCTGGACGTAGCGCCCGACGATCTCGACCACGTCGGCGCGCGCGATCAGTTCCTGGATGAAAGAGGCGGGGATGGTCATGTAGGCGGAGAGCGGCAAATCATACGCAAGACCTCATGCCGGCACGGGCCGGCGGCATACTGGGTGCTTCGAATCCCGCGCCGCATTCGCATGATTCGCCACACCGCCCACCACACAGTGCCTTTGCTGCGCCATCCTCTCCCGTTCGCCTGGGAGGCGGTCAAGGCGTTCCGAGCCAACCAGGGGCTGCTGCTCGCGGGCGCGGTCGCGTACTACGCGCTGCTGTCGATCGTGCCGATCCTGATCCTGAGCGTCATTGCGATGTCGCACTTCCTCGACCAGGCGGAACTCCTGAGCTCGGTGGGCCGCTACTTGGAGTGGCTGCTGCCGGGCCAGTCACGGGCCATCGTTGCCGAGTTGTCGAACTTTCTGGACCATCGCGATGTGATGGGGCCGGTGTTGCTGGTGACGATGATCTTCTTCAGCTCGCTGGCCTTCACCGTGCTCGAAAGCGCGATGGCGGTGATCTTTCATCACCGCAAGGCCGACCATTCGCGGCACTTCCTGATTTCGGCGGTCATGCCCTACCTTTACATCCTCTGTCTGTGCGTCGGCTTGCTGCTGGTCACGTTGGTGGCGGGTGCGCTGCAGGTGATCGGGCAGGAAAGCGTCGAGCTGTTCGGCCGTCGCTGGTCCCTGTCGGGCGTTTCGGGGGTGCTGCTGTATCTGCTCGGGCTGAGTGGCGAGATCTTCATGCTGACCTCGCTCTACCTGGTGATGCCCGTGGGTCGGCTGCGGCTGCGTCACGCATTGCTGGGCGGTGTGACCGCAGCGCTGCTCTGGGAGGTCACGCGCCGCTTGCTGGTGCTGTATTTCGCCACGCTGTCGCAGGTCAACGTGGTGTACGGGTCTCTGACAACTGCGATCGTGGTGCTGCTGAGCCTGGAGATCGCCGCCACGCTGGTGCTCTTCGGTGCCCAGGTGATCGCGCAGTACGAGCGCCTCGAGCGCACAGGAAGCGCGAAACCGATCCCGGGCGAGATCGCGGCGGTCAGCGCGGCGCCAGGCGGATCGCCCCGTCGAGCCGGATCACCTCGCCGTTGAGCATGTCGTTCTCGATGATGTGCCTGGCCAGCCTGGCGTAGTCCTCGGGAGTGCCCAGGCGCGAGGGGAAGGGCACGCTGGCGGCCAGGGCGTCCTGCACCTCCTGGGGCATGCCGAACAGCATCGGCGTGCCGAAGATGCCGGGTGCGATCGTCATGTTGCGGATGCCGTTGCGCGCCAGGTCACGCGCGATCGGCAGCGTCATGCCGACCACGCCGCCCTTGGAGGCGCTGTAGGCGGCCTGGCCGATCTGGCCGTCGTACGCCGCGACGGACGCAGTGGAGATCAGCACGCCGCGCTCGCCGGTGGATTCGGGCTCGTTCTTCGCCATGGCATCGGCTGCCAGGCGAATCATGTTGAAGGTGCCGATCAGGTTGACGGTCACTGTCTTGCTGAACACCGCCAGAGCATGCGGCCCGTTCTTGCCTACCGTCTTCTCGGCTGGCGCGATGCCCGCGCAGTTCACCAGGCCGACCAGCTTGCCCAGCTTCAGCGCCGCGGCTACCGCGGCTTGCCCGTCGGCTTCCTGGCTCACGTCGCACTTCACGAAGACGCCGCCGATGTCCTTGGCGACCGCCGCGCCCTTGTCCGCCTGCATGTCGGCGATGACCACTTTGCCGCCGTTCGCGGCCAGCATGCGCGCCGTGCCCTCGCCCAGACCCGACGCGCCGCCGGTGACGATGAAAACCTTGCCTTCGATCTGCATGTGCTCAGCTCCTCAATGAATCCGTTCGTCCAGTGATCATAGAGCGCACAAAAAGAAGCCCCGTCCGAAGGCGGGGCTCTGAATTGGATCCCGAAGGACCCAAGGAGACAATCGTTGTCCGCGCGAAGCGCGGCTTTTTATGTTCAGGCGGCGCGCTTGCGGGCAGCGGTGGCGGTCTTGGCAGCGTTCACGGCCGTGTTCGAAACGGCCTGGAAGTTCGCTTCGGCGACGTCGCTGGCCTGCTTGACGGCCTTCTGGACCGATTCGAAAGCGTTGTTGGCGGCGGCCACGGCGCTCTTCATCACGGCGACGGCGGTTTCCGAGCCGGCGGGGGCGTTCTTGGCGGCGCTGTCGACCAGGCCGACGAAGGCTTGCTGGCTTTCAGCGACCTTGGCTTCGAAAGCCTTGGAGAACTCGGCGCCGGTGCCTTGGGCGATTTCATACAGGTGACGGCTGTAGGCGGCGGTCTTCTCGGCCAGGGGCTGGAACAGGCCGGCTTGCAGAGCCAGCAGTTCTTGCGCGTCCTTGACGCTCAGCAGGGCCTGGGCGGTGCCGGCGGCTTCGGACAGGGCAGCCTTGGAGGCGGTCACGTTCAGTTCGACCAGCTTTTCGACGCCTTCGAAAGCCTTGGTGGTGAGGCCGAACAGGGTTTCGACGTTGGCCTTGTGCGAGGCGATGATTTGGTCAGCGGTCAGTGCCATGTGGAAGCTCCAGTAGAAATGATGAGGAAGGGAATCACGTTGAGCTGCCCCTCTTCATTTATGTTGCGGCGCAGCATGACGCGAAGTATAGGGACGCACGCGGCGCTCTCCAAGTCATTTTTGTTGCTGTGCAGCAATTTAGAAGCGACTGTCTAAAACCGCTACGACAATGTTGCTCATGCGTGCGTTTTATTCGGGTCATTTCGTGCTGCCACTGCCGGCGGGGCACCGCTTCCCGATGGGGCGCTACGCCCTGCTCCGAGAGGGACTGGAAAGGCAACTGCCCGACGTCCGGATGGTCGAGGCGCCCCGCGCCAGCGACGGGGAACTCGCGTTGGCGCACATGCCCGCCTGGATCGCCGCCATCAGCGACGGCAGCGTCGATGCCCAGGCCATGCGGGAGATCGGCTTTCCCTGGAGCGAGGCGATGGTGGAGCGCTCGCGCCGCTCGGCCGGCGCGACCATCGCCGCCTGCCGGACCGCCCTGACCGAGGGCGTAGCCGCCAACATGGCCGGCGGCACCCATCACGCAGGCGCTGATCGGGGCGGGGGCTTCTGTGTCTTCAACGACGCAGCCGTGGCGGCGCGGCTCATGCAGGCCGAGCAGGGACGACGCGGGCGCGTGCCGCTGCAGGTGGCGGTGATCGATCTCGACGTGCACCAGGGCAACGGGACCGCCCGCATCTTCCGTGAGGACCCGAGCGTGTTCACGCTTTCCATGCACGGGCAGAAGAACTTCCCTTTTCGCAAGGAGGCGAGCGACCTCGACGTCGAACTGCCCGACGGCTGCGGCGACGCCGATTACCTCTCGGCACTCGAGCACGCGCTGGACGAACTCGACCGGCGCTTCTCGCCCGGCCTGGTGATCTACCTGGCCGGGGCAGATCCCTTCGAGCGTGACCGGCTCGGGCGCCTCAAGCTGAGTTTCGATGGCCTGGAAGCCCGCGACCGCCGGGTCTTCGATTTCGCCTGGCAGCGCCGCATCCCACTCGCCTTCGCGATGGCTGGCGGCTATGCCAGCGACATCGCCGAGACGGTGCAGGTGCAACTGGGCACCTTCCGCGTGGCCTTCGACTACTGGCGCCGATGGCAAAATGCCGCGGCCCGACCCAACACATGAGCGCCAAACCCACTCCACACCCCCGCAACGCGTTCCGCGTCTTCCGCAGCATCCCGACGCGCTGGGCGGACAACGACCTGTACGGGCATGTCAACAACGTCGTCTACTACAGCTGGTTCGACACTGCGGTCAACGCACTGCTGATCGAGCGGGGCGCGCTGGACATTCAAGAGGGCGACACGATCGGCTTCGTGGTGGAAACCCAGTGCAACTACTTCGCGCCCCTGGCCTTTCCGCAGACGGTGGAGGCGGGCGTCCGGGTTGCGCATGCGGGCAGTTCCAGCGTGCGCTACGAAATCGGCCTGTTCGCTCAAGGCGCCGAGACGGCCGCGGCCCAGGGCCATTTCGTCCATGTCTACGTCGATCGTGCCACCCAGAGGCCGGTGAAGCTGCCGCCGACCCTGCAGGCGGTCGTCGCCGAACTGCGCGGCTGAGCCAAGGCAAAAAAAAGCGGCGCCCTGAGGCGCCGCTTCGTGCCGAGAGGACGCGCTTATTGCGTCTTCGATGTGGGCTTCATCATGGCCCGGATGTCGGCCTTGCCCTTGGTCTCGTCGGCCTTGGCCTGCTTTTCGCAGGCACTCTTGGCATCACCCTTCTGGTCGTCGCACTTTTCCTTCGCGACTTCATAGGTGGCCTTCACCTTTTCTTCTTCGACCTTGCGGGCATTGCTGTCGCTAGGCTTGTATTGCTGCTCCAGTTCAGCCTTGGCCACGTTTTCCTTGCCCTTGGCTTCCTTGTTGCAGACGTCCTTCGCGTTGTCCTTCAGCGCGTCGCACTTCGCCTTGTCCACCTTGTAGGCGGCCTCGACCTTTTCCTTCGCGACCTTGTACTCGTCCTGCGTCATCGCGCCCGCTTGCGTGGCGACCAGGCAGGAAGAGGCAATTGCGAGCATGAGCAGATGCTTCTTCATGAGGTAACTCCTGTCAGTTTGCCGAGGTGTCGATCAGTATTTCTCGAACCAGAGCGCATCCGGCGTGCGGCCGTCGCGCGATTCCCAGTCCTTGACTTGCTTCTCGGCTTCGTCCCGGCTGATGCCGTGGCGTTCCTGGATGCGTCCGAGCAACTGGTCGCGCTTGCCGGCGATGACGTCGAAGTCGTCGTCGGTCAGCTTGCCCCATTGCTCTTTGACCTTGCCCTTGAGCTGTTTCCAGTTGCCTTCGATGGTGTCCTTGTTCATGGACCAATCTCCTTCTCAGATGATGGATTTGTCGCCGGTTCCACGCTGGGACTTCCGACGTGAGAAGACTCTCGCTTTGCCCCCTTGACGAACCGGTAGGACGCCCGGGGCAGGGGTCGTAGGCACATGCCGACGCACCCCGTGATAATCGGACGCACGCAGAACCCGGACAACCGCGCGCACGCCGCTCCATCATGATCATCCACAGCCTGCTCGACACCGACCTCTACAAGTTCACGATGATGCAGGTGGTGCTGCATCACTTTCCGGGCGCGCGCGTGGAGTACCGCTTCAAGTGTCGCAATCCCGGCATCGACCTGGCGCAGTTCGCCACCCAGATCCGCGAGGAGGTTCGCCACCTGTGCTCGCTCCAGTTCAAGGACGCGGAGCTGGCCTACCTGCGCTCGATGCGCTTCATCAAGAGCGATTTCGTCGATTTCCTGGGGCTGTTCCGCCTCAATGAGAAATACATCGCCATCACGCCGCTGCCTTCGGGCGAGCTCGACATCCGCATCGAGGGGCCTTGGCTGTACACCATCTTGTTCGAAATCCCGGTGCTGGCGATCGTCAACGAGGTCTACTTCCGCAACACGCAGCCCCGTCCCGACCTCGTCGAAGGGCGCCGCCGCCTTGAGGCCAAGATCGGGCAGTTGCAGGCCGACGGCCTGCGTGAGCTGAAGATCGCCGACTACGGCACCCGACGCCGCTTCTCCAAGGACTGGCACGAGGAGGTGCTGCGCACGCTGGCCGGCCGGCTCGGGCCGGTGACCTCGCCGCCGCAGCGGGCCATCGACAAGCCACCGCAGCTCGCCGGCACCAGCAACGTGCTCTACGCGATGAAGCTCGGCCTGATCCCGCTGGGCACCATGGCGCACGAGTACTTGCAGGCCTGCCAGGCGCTGGGCCCGCGTCTGCGCGACAGCCAGGTCTTCGGCTTCGAGTCTTGGGCGCGCGAGTACCGCGGCGACCTCGGCATCGCGCTGTCGGACGTCTACGGCATGAGCGCCTTCCTGCGCGATTTCGACCTCTACTTCTGCAAGCTGTTCGACGGCGCCCGCCACGACAGTGGCGACCCGTTCCAGTGGGGCGAGCGCATGCTGGCCCACTACATCGCCAACCGCGTCGATCCGCAGACCAAGACGCTGATCTTCAGCGACAGCCTGACCGTGCCGCGCACGATCGAGCTCTACCTGCAGTTCCGCGGGCGCTGCCAGTTGGCCTTCGGTATCGGCACCAACCTCACCAACGACCTCGGCTACGAGCCGCTGCAGATCGTGATCAAGATGGTCCGCTGCAACGACCAGCCGGTGGCCAAGCTCTCGGACACCCCCGCCAAGAACATGTGCGACGACGAACGCTATCTCGCCTACCTGCGCCAGGTCTTCGAGATTGCCCAGCCCTCTGCATGAGCGGTTCGTCCCACCTGGCACGCTCCCTCCGCCTGCTGGCTGCTGCCGCTCTGCCGACCCTGATTCCCGCCGGGGCCTTCGCTGCCGAGATCGACGGCGGCGCCCTGTCGCCCTGGTGGGGCCTTCCTTTTGCCGGCATCCTGCTGTCCATCGCGCTGCTGCCGCTCCTGGCGCCATCCTTCTGGCATCACCACGACGGCAAGGTATCGGCCGCCTGGGCGCTGGCCTTCCTGCTGCCTTTCGCCGCGATCCACGGCATCGGGCTGGCCGGGATGCAGTTGGTTCATGCGCTGCTGGCCGAGTACATCCCCTTCATCCTCCTGCTGACCGCGCTGTTCGTGGTGGCCGGCGGCATCCACATCCGCGGCAATCTGCATGGCTCCCCCGGGCTCAACACCGCGATCCTCGCGATCGGCGCGGCCCTGGCGAGCCTGATGGGCACGACCGGCGCGTCCATGCTGCTGATCCGGCCTCTGATCCGCGCCAACGACAACCGGCGGCACCGGGTGCACGTGATCGTGTTCTTCATCTTCATCGTGTCGAACGTGGGGGGCTCGCTCACGCCGCTGGGCGATCCGCCACTGTTCCTGGGCTTCCTCAAAGGCGTGGACTTCTTCTGGACGGCGCGGCACATCGCGCTCGATACGCTGTTCATCGTCGGCATCCTGCTGG
Source organism: Variovorax sp. JS1663 (assembly GCF_002157355.1). Taxonomy (GTDB): domain Bacteria; phylum Pseudomonadota; class Gammaproteobacteria; order Burkholderiales; family Burkholderiaceae_C; genus Variovorax. The sequence continues at coordinate 24,055 of NZ_LYMK01000033.1, forward strand.
CGCTGTTCTACGCGCTCGACCGCCGGTACTACCGCAAGGAAGGCGTGCTGCCCATCGACCCGACGCCCGATTCGCGCGGCCTTCGCTTCGAGGGCGCGGCGAACTTCTGGCTGCTGGGCGGCATCGTCGGGCTGGTGCTGATGAGCGGGATCTGGAAGTCGCCCATCCGCTTCGACATCCTCGGCACGGAGGTCGGCTTGCCGGGCCTCGTGCGCGACCTGGGCCTGGTCGGCATCACCCTGCTGTCGTTGAAGATCACGGCACCCCAGGTGCACGCGGACAACCAGTTCAGCTGGGCACCGATGGCAGAGGTGGCCAAGCTCTTCGCGGGCATCTTCCTCACCATCATCCCGGTGATCGCGATGCTCAGGGCGGGCGCGCAGGGGCCCTTCGGCGCGATCGTCTCGGCCGTGACGCGGCCCGACGGCCAGCCCGATCCGGCGATGTACTTCTGGGCCACCGGCGTGCTGAGCTCCTTCCTGGACAATGCACCCACCTACCTGGTCTTCTTCAACACCGCGGGCGGCGACGCGCAGGCCCTCATGGGGCCGCAGGCGGCCACGCTGGCCGCCATCTCGGCGGGCGCGGTGTTCATGGGGGCCAACACCTACATCGGCAATGCGCCCAACCTGATGGTCAAGGCCATCGCGGAAAGCCGGGGCGTGCGCATGCCGAGTTTCTTCGGCTACATGATGTGGTCGGGCGCCATCCTCGTGCCGCTGTTCATCCTCTCCACCTTCATCTTCTTCCGCTGACCATGAGCAAACCCAGAATCCTCGTCGCCCGTTCGGTCTTCCCTGAAACCATCGCGCGGCTGCAGCAGCATTTCGAAGTCGAATCCAACCAGGACGACCGTGGCTGGAGCAAAGCCGAGCTGATCGTCAGGCTCAAGGACAAGCAGGGCGCCTTCACCACCGGCAGCGAGCGCATCGATGCCGAGGTGCTGGCCGCCTGTCCCGAACTGAAGATCTGCGCCAACATGGCCGTGGGCTACAACAACTTCGATGTTGACGCGATGACCGCCCACGGCGTGCTGGCCACCAACGCGCCCGACGTGCTGACCGAGACCACCGCCGACTTCGGCTTCGCGCTGCTGATGGCGACCGCCCGCCGCATCACCGAGAGCGAGCATTTCCTGCGTGCGGGAAAGTGGGAGAAGTGGAGCTATGACATGTTCGCCGGTGCCGAGGTGTATGGCAGCACGCTCGGCATCATCGGCATGGGGCGCATCGGGCAGGGCATCGCCAGGCGCGGCGCGCTCGGCTTCGGCATGAAGGTGATCTACCACAACCGCTCCCGGCTCGACGCGGCCCTCGAGGCCGAATGCAAGGCCAGGTACGTGGGCAAGGAAGAACTGCTGAAGACCGCCGACCACATCGTGCTGGTGGTGCCTTACTCGCCAGCCTCGCACCACACCATCGGCGCCGCCGAATTGGCGCTGATGAAGCCGACCGCCACGCTGGTGAACATCGCGCGCGGCGGCATCGTGGACGATGCGGCGCTGGCCGCGGCGCTGCGCGACAGGCGCATTGCGGCAGCCGGGCTGGACGTCTTCGAGGGCGAGCCCAAGGTGCATCCGGACCTGCTGACGGTGCCGAACGTGGTGCTCACCCCGCACATCGCCAGCGCCACCATCCCGACGCGGCGCGCCATGGCCGACCTGGCGGCGGACAACCTGATCGGCTTCCTGGTGCACGGCAAGCCGCTCACGCCGCTGAACCCCGCGGTGCTGGGAGGCAAGTAGTCGGTCATGCCCTTGCCGGAAACCTGGATCCTCGCGGGCCTGGCGGCCCTCAACCTCCTGCTGCTGATCTGGCTGCTGCTGCGCCGCCCGCCCGCGCCCGACCACACGGCGCTGATCGCCACGCTAGGCTCCGCCAACGAGCGCATCGAGCGCGAACTGCGGCACGAGATCGGCGAATCCTCGCGCGGCGCGCGCCAGGAGACCAGCCAGGCCTTCGCCACCTTCCAGCAGGCGCTGGTTCAGCAGGGGGCCGAGGCGACGCGCACGCAGAACGCGCAGATCGACGCCTTTGCCCAGCAGCTGAACTTGCTGCAGAAGACCTTGGCCGACACCCTCAACACGCAGCTGCAGGGGCTGGCCGAATCGAATGCGCGTCGGCTCGCCGAGGTGCGCGCCACCATGGAGGCGCAGCTCGCGCAACTCCAGCAGAGCAACACCGCCAAGCTGGACGAAATGCGCCAGACGGTCGACGAGAAGCTGCAAAGCACCCTCGAAGCCCGCCTGGGGGAGAGCTTCAAGCAGGTGGCGGACCGGCTGGAGCAGGTGCACAAGGGCCTGGGCGAGATGCAGACGCTGGCGGTGGGCGTCGGCAACCTGCAGCGCGTGCTGACCAACGTGAAGACGCGCGGCGTGTTCGGCGAGGTGCAGCTCGAAGCCCTGCTCGAGCAGGTATTGACGCCCGAGCAGTACGCCCGCCAGGTCGAGACAAAGCCGCGCAGCGGCCAGCGGGTGGACTTCGCGATCCGCTTCCCGGGCCGCGGCAGCGAGGGCGCGCCGGTCTGGTTGCCGATCGACGCCAAATTCCCGCGCGACGACTACGAGCGCCTGCTGGATGCGCACGAACGGGTCGATGCCGGGGCTGCCGAGCTGGCGGCGCGGGCGCTGGAGACGCGCATCCGCACTGAGGCCAAGTCGATCGCCGAGAACTATCTCGCGGCGCCGCACACCACCGATTTCGCCATCCTGTTCCTGCCGGTCGAGAGCCTGTATGCCGAGGTGCTGCGGCGCCCCGGACTGATGGACGCGATCCAGCGCCAGCACCGCGTGACCCTGGCCGGGCCGACCACGCTGCTGGCCATGCTCAACAGCCTGCACATGGGCTTCCGCACGCTGGCGCTGGAGCAGCAGGCCTCGGAGGTGTGGAAGGTGCTGGGCGCGGTCAAGACCGAGTTCGAGCGCTACGGCGAGTGGGTGGCGCGCATCAAGGAGCAGGTGGCCAAGGCCTCCGACACGCTGGACAAGGCCGACACCCGCGCCAAACAGATGCGCCTGGCCCTGCGCAAGGTGGAGGCGCTGCCGGAGGCCCAGTCGCAGGCATTGCTGCCGGCGGCGGACGAGGGCGACCTCGTTCCGTGAGCCCCGCCCGGTCGTTCCGAAGGGGCTCGTACCGCAGCCGGAGGGGAGGGTAGGCCTATGTCTGCCGAGCTGCTTCGCCTCATCGCGGCCCAGATCTGCCTGCATGCCGCCATGGCCGGCATGCGCCTGGGTGCACCGCTGCTCGCGCTGCAGCAGGGTTACAGCGCGGCAGCGGTCGGCGTGCTGATCGCGCTGTTCGCGCTGACGCAGGTCTTCCTCGCGCTGCCGGCCGGGCGCTTCGCCGACCGGCACGGACTCAAGCGGCCGCTCGCGCTGTCAGTGGCCGCGGCATCGGCCGGGACGGCGCTGGCCGCGGCCTGGCCCGTGTTTCCGGTGATGTGCCTGGCGGCGCTGATGACCGGCGGCGCCACGGGCGCTGCCGTCATCGCGCTGCAGCGCCACGTCGGCCGTGCGGCGTCCAACCCGGTGCAGCTCAAGCAGGTGTTCAGCTGGCTGGCGATCGCGCCGGCCGCGGCGAACTTCCTCGGCCCTTTCGTCGCCGGCCTGCTGATCGACCATGCGGGCCGCAGTCCAGCCGATCTGCCGGGCTTTCGCATCTCCTTCGTCGTGCTGGCGCTGCTGCCGCTCGCCGGCTGGCTGTTCGCGCGCGCCACGCAGGAACTGCCGCGCGTGCCGCAGCCCGCCGACGGCAGCAGGCCGCGTGCCTGGGACCTGCTGCACCAGCCCATGTTCCGCCGCCTGCTGTTCGTGAACTGGCTGCAGTCCTCCAGCTGGGACGTGCACGCATTCCTGCTGCCCGTGCTGGGCCACGAGCGTGGCCTGGGCGCTTCGGTGATCGGCTCGATCCTCGGCGCCTTCGCGATCGCTGCTGCGCTGATCCGGATCGTGCTGCCGCTGGTGGCGGCACGCGCGTCGGAGCGCAGCGTGATCGCAACCTCGTCGGTGGTGACAGCGCTGGTGTTCGCGGTCTATCCGTTTCTGTCCTCGGCGCTGACGATGGGCGTCTGCTCGGTGGTGCTCGGCTTCGCGCTCGGCGCGGTCCAGCCGATGGTCATGAGCATGCTGCACCAGATCACGCCCCATGCGCGGCACGGCGAGGCGCTCGGGCTGCGGCTGATGACCATCAACGCGTCCAGCGTCGCGATGCCGATGCTGTTCGGCTCGATCGGCGCGCTGGTCGGGATCTCAGGTGTGTTCTGGCTGGTCGGCGGTATGGTGGCGCTGGGAACGCGCGTCGTGTGGGGACTGAAGGTCCCCGCCCACGATCAGAGCTTGTAGAAGCGCCGGATCGCGTCCCAGGCGTCCTGGGGCGCATCCACGTACTCGATCAGCTTCACGTCCTCGGGCGAGATCACGCCTTCCTCCGCCAGGAAGTCGAAGTTGATCAACTGCTTCCAGTAGTCCGAGCCGAACAGCACGATCGGCACTGGCCGCGCCTTGCGGGTTTGCACCAGGGTGATGACCTCGAACAGCTCATCCAGTGTGCCGAAGCCGCCCGGGAAGGCCACCAGCGCTTTCGCCCGCATCATGAAATGCATCTTGCGGATGGCGAAGTAGTGGAACTTGAAGCTCAGGGCAGGTGTGACGTAGGGGTTGGCTTCCTCTTCCATCGGCAGTGCGATGGCGAGGCCGACCGAGAGGCCGCCGCCCTCGTAGGCGCCGCGGTTGGCGGCCTGCATGATGCCGGGACCGCCGCCGGTGCAGACGAAGAGCTTGTCCTCCGGCTCCTTGTCGTTGCTGTACTGGGCGACCAGCTTGCCGAAGGCGCGCGCCTTCTCGTAGTAGTGCGAGCTGCGTGCCAGGCGGCGCCAGCGGGCGGCGGCGACGGTGTCGCCGGCCGCGTCGGCCTGGGCGATGAGGGCGCCGGATTCCTCTTCGCTGCGGAAGCGCGCGCTGCCGAACACCACCACCGTGTTCTCGATGCCGTGGGCGCGCATCTCGAGGTCGGGTTTCATCAGCTCGAGCTGCATGCGCAGGCCGCGGGTTTCGCGCCGCAACAGGAACTCGGGGTCGGCGAAGGCCAGGCGTGAGGGGTCGGCGTGGAGAGGGAGACCCTTGTCGGCATGGGCCTGCAGGGTGGCCCAGGCGTCGGCCAGGCGCTTGTTGTGGAGGTCGTGTGTCTGGTTGGGCATGATCTGTCGGGGAGACGGGTATCGGATTGTGCTCGTTGCAGAATCCGGGCCCGGTTCAAAAACGGCCGTGGCGTCCGGTACCTCCGGTGAAGCGGGCTGCGCCGGCGGCGCCTTCGGCTGCGACGATGGGCACGCCGTGCCGCCCTTCCTGCCGCAGGGCCTCGGCCAGCGGGAGCGCCCACTGGGCGTAGGCGGAGGCGCGGTCGGCCAGCATGCATTGCTGCGGGAAGGCGGCGAGCTCGCGCGCCAGAGCCTCCGCGGCCTGGCGCGACGTGCCCTCGGGTACCACGCGGTTGACCAGGCCCATGGCCACGGCCTCGTCGGCGGCCACCGGGCGGCCGGTGAGGATCAGGTCCAGCGCGCGGCCCATGCCGACCAGGCGTGGCAGGCGCACGGTGCCGCCGTCGATCAGCGGGACGCCGAAGCGCCGACAGAACACGCCGAGCACCGCGCCCGACTCGGCCACCCGCAGGTCGGCCAGCAGTGCGAGCTCCAGGCCGCCGGCCACCGCGTGGCCGGCGATGGCGGCAATCAGCGGCTTGGACAGCGCCATCCGGGTGGGGCCCATGGGACCGGCGCCGCCGCCGTCGGGATCGAGCTCGTTGCGGCGCGCCGGGTCGTTCACCGCGCCCAGGTCGGCGCCGGCACAGAACACGCCGTGATCGCCCCAGAGCACGGCGATGCGCTGGCTCTCGTCGGTCTCGAAGCGCTCGAAGGCCTGGCGCAGCTGGGTCGCCATCTCGCGGTCGACGGCATTGCGCCGCTCGGGGCGGCTCATCACGATGGTGCTGACCGGACCTTCGATCTCGGTGCGTACGGGGGCGGTGCTCATACCCGCAGCGTACGCAAAAAAAGGCTCCCGAAGGAGCCTTTTGGTGCAGTGCAGGGTCGCCGCTCAGACGCGTTTGCGGTATTCGCCGGTGCGCGTGTCGATTTCGATGCGGTCGCCTTGCGAGACGAACAGTGGCACGGGGATCTCGAAGCCGGTGGCGATCTTGGCGGGCTTCAGGACCTTGCCCGAGGTATCGCCCTTGACGGCCGGCTCGGTCCAGGTGATCTCGCGCTCGACGCTGGTGGGAAGTTCGACCGAGATGGCCTTGCCGTCGTAGAACACCACCTCGACCGGCATGTTGTCTTCGAGGTAGTTGAGCGCGTCGCCCATGTTCTCGGCCTCGACCTCGTACTGGTTGTACTCGCTGTCCATGCAGACGTACATCGGGTCGGCGAAGTAGGAGTAGGTGCACTCCTTCTTTTCGAGCACGATCTGCTCCATCTTGTCGTCGGCCTTGAACACGACTTCGGTGTTGAAGTTGGCGATCAGGCTCTTGAGCTTCATGCGCACGGTGGCGGAATTGCGGCCGCCGCGGCTGTATTCGGTCTTGAGGACCACCATCGGGTCCTTGCCATGCATGATGACGTTGCCGGCGCGGATTTCTTGAGCGATTTTCATAGTCAGGGTCTCTGGATGTGGGCCGCTCGGCGTGCCTGCGGGCGGGAGGCCCTCGACACGTTCACCGCGGCGGGTTCGGCGGATGGTGCGGCGCGGGCTTCGAAAGCCCTGGCCGGAAATCCGCAAAGCCCACAATTCTAACTTTTTTGGGCGACGAACTGCCGCAAGCGGCTCAGAAGGCCATCTTGCGCGAGCAGACGATCGCGCGCGGCAGTCGCGGCGGCCCGCCAGGGCGCGAGGGCCTGGAAGTGCAGGTCCGGCAGGTCTCCCTCGGCCATTCCGTTCCACAGGTGATGCAGGCGGCGCAGCGTGGGTGGTGCCGCCAGCCAGTCCAGGAAGGCTTCGAGCTTTTCGTGGTGGGCATCGTCGTCCTGGGGATAGATCTGCCAGACGAAGGGTGCGCCGGCCCAGACGGCGCGCACCAGCGAGTCCTCGCCCCGGACGAAGTTGAGGTCGCAGGCCCACAGCAGATGGTCGAACTCGGTCTGGGCCAGGTGAGGCAGCCAGTGGATGGCGAGCGCACCGCGCTGCGGCGGCCCCGGCGGCAGGGCACGCGCGGCGCGGCCTGCCGTGACCAGCAGCCGCGTGGGCTCGCCTGCCTGCTCGAAGCGGGCCAGCAGGGCGTCGAGCGCGGACGGTTCGTAGCAGAACAGGCAGACCAGGCGCTCCCCGTTCCAGGCGATGCCCTGCCGGGCGAGCCAGTCGGCGCGATCGAAGCCGGCGCGGCGCGCCATCAGGTCCGCCTCGCGCAGCAACCCGCCGGTCGCATCCGTGAAGCCAGGGTAGAAGAAATACTTGGTCAGGCCCGCGCCCGGTCCCCGGAACACGGGGGAAGGCAGTCCGTGCAGGCGCTCTACATACGGTTCGGCCGAAAGGTATTCGAAATTGAGCCAGACGCGGCGCGGCGCACCCGGCGCCACCGGCTGCGCGAAGCGCGCGATCAGCTCGGGTGCGGGATCGCAGCCGAAGGCTTCGATCAGCACATCCGGGGGCGCACAGGCGGCGGCCTCCTGCCCGGCAGCGTCCTGCGTCCAGGTGACGATACGGACGCCCGGATGGCCACCGGGCGCCATCCAGGCCAGCGCCGACGGGTCGTCGATCCACAGTCGCACCGCATCACCCCCCGCCGCCAGCCCGCAGGCAAGGCGCCAGCACACGCCGGCGTCGCCGTGGTTGTCGATGACCTTGCAGAAAATGTCCCAGCGCATCGCGGGATACTCTACAGCCCGGCCATGGCGTCCCCGCCGCGCTGCCTCGGCACAATAGCGCCCCCATGTCAGACACGCATTCCGATCAATTGCTCAGCGAGGTGGCGGCGCTGCCGCAACTGCCGGGCGTCTACCGTTACTTCGATGCCGCGGGCGCGGTGCTGTACGTGGGCAAGGCGCGCAACCTGAAGAAGCGGGTCGCCAATTACTTCCAGAAGAACCACGGCGGCACGCGCATCGGCCACATGATCTCGAAGATCGCCCGCATGGAGACCACCGTGGTGCGCTCCGAGGCGGAGGCGCTCCTGCTTGAGAACAACCTGATCAAGGCGCTCAAGCCCCGCTACAACATCCTGTTCCGGGACGACAAGAGTTACCCCTACCTCAAGATCGCCTCGCACACCTTTCCGCGCCTGGCGTATTACCGCGGTGCGGTGGATCGCAAGCATCGCTACTTCGGCCCCTATCCGAGCGCCTGGGCGGTGAAGGAATCGATCCAACTGCTGCAGAAGGTCTTCAAGCTGCGCACCTGCGAGGACACGGTGTACGCCAACCGCACGCGGCCGTGCCTGCTCTACCAGATCAAGCGCTGCACCGGCCCCTGCGTCGGCTACATCACGCCCGAGGCCTATGCGCAGGACGTGGCCAATGCCGAAGCCTTCCTGCTTGGCGACACCCAGGCGGTGCTGTCCCAGCTGGAGGCCCGCATGATGGCCCATTCGGAGAGGCTGGAATTCGAGCAGGCCGCCGAGCTGCGCAACCAGATGTCGGCGCTGTCGCGCGTGCTGCACCAGCAGTCGGTCGAGATCGCCTCCGACAAGGACGTGGACATCCTCGCGGTCAAGGTGCAGGGCGGCAAGGCCTGCGTCAACCTGGCGATGGTGCGCGGCGGCCGGCACCTGGGCGACCGCGCCTACTTCCCGGTTCACGTGGAGGATGCAACGCAGATACGCAGCGGCGCGGAGGCGGAGGGCGAGGGCGAGGGCGAGGGCGAGGATGCTCCCGAGGCCTTCGGGTCGATCGAGACCCAGGTTCTGGAGGCTTTCATCGCGCAGCACTACATCGACGTGCCGGTGCCGCCCACGCTGGTTTTGGGCGAGCAGGTGAGCCGCGAGCTGATCGAGGCCATCGCGCAGCAGGCCGCCACGCGCGTGACGGCGGTGTTCCAGCCGCGCGAGCAGCGCCGCCACTGGCTGGAGATGGCCCAGACCAACGCTGACCTGCAGCTGGCGCGCCTGCTGGCCGAGGAGGGATCGCAGCAGGCACGCACGCGCGCGCTGGTCGACGCGCTGGAGCTCGCGCCGGACGATCTCGACAACTTCCGCGTCGAGTGCTTCGACATCTCCCACACCGCGGGCGAGGCGACGCAGGCTTCCTGCGTCGTGTTCGAGCATCACACGATGCAGAACCGCGAGTACCGCCGCTACAACATCGACGGCATCACGCCGGGCGACGACTACGCCGCGATGCGCCAGGTGCTGCACCGCCGCTACGGCAAGCTGGCCGAGGCGATGGCGGCGGAGGCCGATGCGCCGCCCGCGGGCGACGCGGCCGGCGCGGGCACCGATGCCCGGCCCGGGACGCTCGGCGCGCGCATGCCCGACCTGGTGCTGGTCGACGGCGGCAAGGGCCAAGTGTCGATGGCACGCGAGGTGTTCGGCGAGCTGGGCCTGCCGCTGTCTCTGATTGTCGGCGTAGAGAAGGGCGAGGGCCGCAAGGTCGGGCTGGAGGAACTGGTCTTCGCCGACGGCCGCGAGAAGGTCTACCTCGGCCGCGACTCGGCCGCCCTGATGCTGGTGGCCCAGATCCGCGATGAGGCGCACCGCTTCGCCATCACCGGCATGCGCGCGAAGCGGGCCAAGGTGCGGGTGGGTGGCAGCCAGCTGGAGGACATCCCTGGCATCGGGCCCAAGCGCCGGGCGCGGCTGCTGCAGCGCTTCGGGGGGATCCGCGGCGTGGCGGCCGCGAGCGTGGAGGACATCGCGTCGGTCGACGGCATCGCGCTCGAGCTGGCCGAGGAGATCTATCGCGCGCTGCATTGACCCGCGGCACGGGCGGCTGCCGGCCGCATGACACAATCACCTTCATGTTCTGGACGCTGCCCACCATCATGACCTGGACGCGCATCGTCGCGATCCCGTTGATCGTGGGGGTTTTCTATCTGCCCCTTGAAGAGCCGATGCGCAACCTCGTGGCCACGGTGATGTTCATCGTGTTCGCCGCCACCGACTGGCTCGACGGCTTTCTCGCGCGCCGCCTCAACCAGACTTCGGCCTTCGGTGCCTTCCTCGATCCGGTGGCCGACAAGTTCCTGGTGTGCGCCTCGCTGCTGGTGCTGGTGCATCTGAATCGCGCCGACGTGTTCGTGGCCCTGATCATCATCGGCCGCGAGATCGCCATCTCGGCCCTGCGCGAATGGATGGCGCAGATCGGGGCCGGCAAGAGCGTGGCGGTGCACATGATCGGCAAGGTCAAGACCGTGGTGCAGATGGTCGCGATCCCCTTCCTGCTCTTCAACGGCACCCTGTTCGGCGTGATCGAGACCGGCGTCTGGGGGCAATGGCTGATCTGGATCTCGGCCGTGCTCACGGTGTGGTCGATGATCTACTACCTGCAGAAGGCCATTCCCGAGATCCGGGCCCGAGCCAAATGACGGGGGCCGCCGCCCCGGCTTCGGGATGGGTGCGGGCCATGCCCGCAGTCTTCGTGCTGATCTGGAGTACCGGCTTCATCGTGGCGCGCTACGGCATGCCCTACGCGCCGCCGCTCAAGTTCCTGGCCGTGCGCTATGCGCTGTCGGTGCTGTGCTTCCTGGTCTGGGTGCGGCTCGCGCGCGTGTCCTGGCCGCGTGAGCGCGCACAGTGGGGGCATCTGGCGATCACGGGCATCCTGATGCAGGCCGGTTACCTGGGCGGGGTCTGGGCGGCGGTCCGAGCCGGCATGGGCTCGGGCCTGATCGCCCTGCTGGTGGGTGTCCAGCCGGTGTTGACGGCGGTCTGGCTGTCGATGCGCGGCGGCGCGATCTCGGGTCGCCAGTGGACCGGCCTGGCGCTCGGCTTCGCCGGACTGGTGCTGGTGGTGCTGCGCAAGCTGGGGCAGGGCGGCGAGGTAAGTGCGCTGACCATGGGACTGGCGGTGATGGCGCTGCTCTCCATCACGGCGGGGACGCTCTACCAGAAGCGCTTCGTCGCGCCCTGCGACGTGCGCATTGCCGGCGCGATCCAGCTGGCCGCGGCGCTGCTGGCCACGCTGCCCTTCGCGGCCCTGGAGGCCGACCCCATTCAATGGAACTTGTATTCGGGCGGTGCCATGGCCTGGTCGGTGCTGGCGCTGTCCTTGGGTGGCAGCTCGCTGCTCTACATGCTGATCCAGCGCGGGACCGCCACTGCCGTCACGAGCCTGCTCTACCTGGTGCCGCCCTGCACGGCGCTGATGGCCTGGGTTCTTTTTGCCGAGCCCATCACCGTGCCGACACTGGTGGGCATCGCGATGACGGCGGTGGGCGTCAGCCTGGTTGTGCGCGGCGAGCGCTGAACCGGTCTCGCGGGGCAGCTTGCCTTTCAGGTCGGCTTGGTGGCGCGGCGTCGTCGCGCCGGCTGCTCCGACCGCCACGGCTCGTGGCGGAATTGCTCGGCCAGGAAGTCGACCAGCAGGCGAACGCGGCGCGGCGTCTTGGGGTGCCAGGGTGCGATCCACTGGATGTCGGCTTCGGGCATCGACAGGCGGGGCAGCACATGGACGAGTTCGCCGGACGCTAATTGCGGCGCGATGTCCCAGAGGCTGCGCAGCACGATGCCCTGGCCGGCCAGGCACCAGTCGCGCGCCATCTCGCCGGAGTTGCTGCACAAAGGGCCGTTGACCTGGATGCGCACCGGCTGACGGCTCTGCGCATCGTTCAGGGTCCAGACGTCGAAGCGTCGTATGGTTGCGCTGTCGTTCTCCTGGACGACGAGGCATTCGTGCTCCGCCAGTGCGGCCGCGTCGGCCGGCAGGCCGCGCCGCTGCAGGTACGCGGGCGACGCGGCCAGGACGCGCTGATTGCGCGCCAGCCGGCGCGTGACCCAGTCGGCCGCATGCCGCGCCGGCGCGGACCACAGCCATACTGCGCCGTCATAGCCCTCCGCCGCGAGGTCAGGCAGGCGCTCCGTGAGGCGCAGTTCGATCTGCAGCGCGGGGTATTGCTGACGGAAGCGGGCGATCGCGGGACCGACCCAGTGCCGCCCAAAGCCGAAGGTGGCCGCGATGCGCAGCGCGCCGCTCGGCTCGTTCTGCCGTTCGCTCAACTCCGCCTCGAGCGCCGCGAAGCCCTCCAGCAGGCGCTCGGCATGCGTGCAGACGGCTTCGCCCTCGGCGGTGAGGCTCAGGCGGCGGGTGGTGCGCTCGAACAGGCGATGCCCCAACTTCTGCTCGAGAGCGGCCAGTCGCTTGGTGATGACCGAAGGCACTACGCCCAGGGCCTGCGCGGCGCCGGCCAGGCTGCCAGTGCCGCGTACGGACAGGACCAGTTCAAGGTCGCCGCGGTCCATTCATTCCTCCATGGAAAGAGTTGATTCTCCGATTGTTTCTTGATGGGCCGGGGAACGCAACGCACAATCGCGCTATGCAATCAGGCTTCATCTCCTTCCATGTGTCGCGCGACGGGGTCCGGCTGCATGGCCGCATCGGCGGACAGGGCGCACCCTTGCTGCTGCTGCACGGCCATCCGCAAACGCTGGCAATCTGGCATCGCGTGGCCCCCGTGCTGGCCGCACGCTTCACGCTGGTGATGATGGACCTGCGCGGCTACGGCGATTCGGACCGGCCGGCACCCGATGCCGAGCATCTCGCCTACAGCAAGCGTGAGATGGCCAGCGATGCGATGGCGGTGATGGCGCATCATGGCTTCGAGCGCTTCCAGGTGCTGGCGCACGATCGCGGCGCACGCGTGGCGCACCGGCTCGCCGCGGACCATCCCCAGGCCGTCGAGCGGCTCATGCTGCTGGACATCGCGCCCACGCTCGCCATGTACGAGCGAACCTCGGAGGCCTTCGCCCGTGCCTACTGGCACTGGTTCTTCCTGATCCAGCCGCCGCCGCTGCCCGAGGCTCTGATCGAATCCGACCCCGCACGCTATGTGCGCAGCCTCATGGGCAGCCGACATGCCGGGCTGGCACCGTTCGCGCCCGAGGCGCTGGCGGAGTACGAGCGCTGCGCGGCCATCCCGGGCTTTGCGCGCGGCATCTGCGAGGACTATCGCGCCTCGGCCACCATCGACCTGGAGCATGATCGCGCCGACATCGCCGCGGGGCTGCGGCTCGCGCAGCCGCTGCGCGTGCTGTGGGGCCAGCATGGCGCGGTGGGGCGTTGCTTCGACGTGCTCTCGCTGTGGCGTGAGCGCGCGGACCAAGTGTCCGGCGCCGCGCTGCCCTGCGGCCACTACATTCCCGAGGAGGCGTCCGAGGTATTGACCGAGGAAGCCCTCCGATTTTTCATCTGACAGAAAACAAGGATGACACCATGAGCGGCAAGAAGCGTATCGCCGTGATCGCTGGCGACGGCATCGGCAAGGAAACCATGCCCGAGGGGCTGCGGGTGCTGGATGCCGCGGCCCGCAAGTTCGGCATCGACCTGCATTTCGATCACTTCGATTTCTCGAGCTGGGACTACTACGAGAAGCACGGCAAGATGCTGCCGGACAACTGGAAGGATCAGATCGGCGGCCACGATGCGATCTACTTCGGCGCGGTCGGTTGGCCCGAGAAAATTCCCGACCACGTCTCCCTCTGGGGCTCGCTGCTCCTGTTCCGCCGCGAGTTCGACCAGTACATCAACCTGCGGCCGGCGCGCCTGATGCCGGGCATCGTCGCACCGGTGGTGCGGCGCGACGGCACGCCGCGGCAGCCCGGCGAGATCGACATGTACATCGTGCGCGAGAACACCGAAGGCGAGTACTCGAGCATCGGCGGGCGCATGTACGAGGGCACTTCGCGCGAGATCGTGATCCAGGAAACGGTGATGTCGCGCACGGGCGTGGACCGCGTGCTCAAGTTCGCCTTCGAGCTGGCGCAATCGCGGCCGAAGAAGCACCTGACCAGCGCCACCAAGTCCAATGGCATCTCGATCACCATGCCCTACTGGGATGAACGGGTGGCTGAGATGGGCAGAAACTATCCAGGTGTCAAGCTTGACAAGTTTCACATCGACATCCTGACGGCGCACTTCGTGCAGCGTCCCGACTTCTTCGACGTGGTGGTGGCGAGCAACCTGTTCGGCGACATCCTGTCCGACCTGGGACCGGCCTGCACGGGCACGATCGGCATCGCACCGAGCGCCAACCTCAATCCGGAGCGCGGCACGCCTTCGCTGTTCGAGCCGGTGCACGGGTCTGCCCCGGACATCGCGGGCAAGGGCATCGCCAACCCGATCGGGCAGATCTGGTGCGGCGCGATGATGCTGGAGTTCCTCGGCCACAAGGATGCGCACGATGCGATCCTGGCTGCGATCGAGAAGACATTGGCGCCGGCGAGCGCAGCGCCACGCACGCCGGACCTCGGCGGCAGCGCCGGCACGGCCGATCTGGGACGTGCGATCGCCGAAGCACTCTGAGATCGCCCGGGAAGAGGCCCCGCGGAACACCACTAGAATCGCGGATCCTCGCTGGAGTTCACAGGAGAGCGTCTTATTGACACCCTGTGGACCAGTGGTTGTAATCCTTGTCGGCAGTGCGCTGCCGGCGCGTCAGAACTGCCATCCTTCACCTCAAAGCACCCCGCGGCATTCGTCGCGGGGCCGGCATTGTTTCTGACGCTACCCGATCAACTATTTCCTGAACAAGGGGTCCTTGTGAACAAAACCGAACTGATTGAGCACATCGCCAAAAACGCCGATATCTCCAAGGCTGCTGCCACGCGCGCCCTCGAATCGACCATCGGCGCCATCCGCACCACGCTCAAAAAAGGCGGCTCTGTCTCGCTCGTCGGTTTCGGTACTTTCGCTGTGGGCAAACGCGCTGCGCGCACGGGTCGCAATCCGCGCACCGGCGACGCGATTAAAATCAAGGCCGCCAAGATCCCGAAGTTCCGCCCCGGCAAGGCGCTGAAAGACGCGCTGAACTGAAAGACGGTTTCCGGTGGGGTGCTTAGCTCAGCTGGTAGAGCGGCGCCCTTACAAGGCGTAGGTCGGGGGTTCGAACCCCTCAGCACCCACCAACCGATGCAAAGGCGAACAATCAGTTCGCCTTTTTTGTTTTCGCTAGAGAGACTTCCATCCATGTTCGACTTCATCCGAAAGCACAACAAGATCCTCATGGGCGTGCTATTCCTGTTGATCGTGCCTTCTTTCGTGGTCGTCGGCGTACTGGATCGCTACAGCGGCACCAGCGACAAGGGCGAAACGGTCGCCAGCGTCGCGGGCAGCAGCATCCGGCGGCCGGAATGGGATCAGCAGCATCGCAGTGACATCGATCGCATCCGCCAGCAAAGGCCGGACGTGAGCCCCGCGATGTTCGATACCGACACGGAACGCTACGCCACGCTGGAGCGGATGGTGCGCGAGCGGGTGCTCGCGGCCGCCGCGGCGGAGGATCACTTCGTCGTGACGGAGCCGCGGCAGATGGAGATCTTCCGCAATGACCCGGCGCTGGCGAGCTTCGTGACCACCAAGAACGGCAAACCGGAGTTCGACCGCGAACTGTTCTATCGCGCGACCGGCATGACGCCCCAGCAGCACCAGGATGCGTTGGTGGCGCAGATGGTGCGCCAGCAGGTGCTCAAGGGCATCGCCGACACTGGATTCGCGACACTGGCACAGGCCGCGCCCACGCTCAACGCGTTCTATGACCGGCGCGAGATCCAGGTGGCACGTTTCGCGCCTGGCGATTTCACAGGGAAGGTGAACGTCAGCGACGCAGACCTTGAGGCGTATTACAAGCAGCACGTCGCACAGTTCCAGGTGCCGGAGCAAGCGAGCATCGAGTACCTGGTGCTGGACCTCGAGGCCGCCAAGAAGAACATCACGGTGAACGAGGCGGACCTGCGCAGCTACTACGACCAGAACACCGCGCGATTTGGCACGAAGGAGGAGCGGCGTGCCAGCCATATCCTGATCACGGTGCCCTCGGGCGCGCCCGCTGCCGATCGCGACAAGGCGCGTGCGAAAGCGCAGCAACTGCTTGCCGAGCTTCGAAAGTCGCCAGGCAGCTTTGCGGAACTGGCGCGCAAGAACTCTCAGGATCCAGGCTCCGCGGAGAAGGGCGGCGATCTCGACTTCGTCACGCGTGGCGCGATGGTCAAGCCTTTCGAGGACGCGATGTTTGCGCTCAAGAAGGGCGAGATCAGCGACGTCGTCGAGTCCGAATTCGGCTACCACATCATCCAGCTCAATGACGTCAAGCCGGGCGTCGTGCCGCCCTTCGAGCAGGTGCGCGCGAAGATCGAGAACGAAGTGCGCAGCCAGCAGGCGACGCAGGAGTTCGCGAAGGCCGCCGAAAGCTTTACCGACGCCGTCTATCAGCAACCCGACAGCCTGAAGCCGGCGGCGGACAAGCTGAAGCTCACGATCCGCACCGCCGACAAGGTCGCCCGCACGCCTGTGCCCGGTGCGACAGGTGCGCTGGCCAGTGCCAGTTTCCTGAACGCGCTGTTCGCACCCGATTCGCTCGAGCGCAAGCACAACACGGAAGCGATCGAAATCGGTCCCAACCAGCTCGCATCGGGACGCGTGACGCAATACACGGCGGCACGTGCGCAGCCTCTGGACGAAGTCAAGGACAAGGTTCGCACACAGCTGGTCGCCGAGCGCGCTGCAGCACTCGCCAAGACCGAGGGCGAAGCCAAGCTGGCGGCCTGGCAGTCCAATGCGGCCGGCGCAAGCTTTGGCGCCGCGGTTACGGTGTCGCGGCTCGAAGCGCAGTCCCAGCCGACGCCGGTCATCGAGGGCGCCTTGCGCGCCGATCCGGCCAAGTTGCCCATGTTGGTGGGCGTGGACCTGGGCGCGCAGGGCTATGCCGTCGTCCGCGTCAACAAGGAGGTGCCGCGCACGTCGCCAGCGCCGGAGGTCGCGCAGCAGGAAGCGCAGCAGTACGCCATGGCGATGGCTGCTGCGGAGACCGCCGCCTACTACGAGCTCATGAAAAAGCGCTTCAAAGCCGAGATCCTGGTGCCCAAGCCGCTGAATGCGGGCCTTGTCGTGGGGCGGTAGCTTTTCACGCTACAATTGCGGGCTCTACGGTGGCTGTAGCTCAGTTGGTAGAGTCCCAGATTGTGATTCTGGTCGTCGTGGGTTCGAGTCCCATCAGCCACCCCAAACACTCCTGAGAAAAGCGCCGGTCAATCGACCGGCGCTTTTTTTTTGGAAGTGAACAGCTCTTGCGGCAATTCGGACTTGAATTAGAATTCGGGCTTCCTAATTCGGAGGAACTGCACCGATGGCCTCAACCCTTGCCGACATCAATTCCCAGATCAAGAAGCATGATGAGCAGATTGCCCAATTGCGCAAGCAAGCGGAGGAACTGCGCAATCAGGAACGCGCTGGCGTGATCGAGGAACTGCGCAAGAAAATCGCGGAATACGGGCTGACCGCCGCGGATCTGAAACTCGCGACGCGCTCAGGCAAGAAGGCGACGACTTCCATCGTCGCGGTAAAGTCGGCGGCAAAGTATCGCAGCCCGACCGGCGAGACCTGGTCCGGTGGACGGGGGCGCAAGCCGCGCTGGATCACCGAAGCGCTTGCAGCGGGCAAGTCTCTGTCGGACTTCGAGATTCGCTAGGCATTTGCGCCTCCCCCAATAAAAAGCCCGCCAGAAGCGGGCTTTTTATTGGCCTCACTCCGGCTCAGTTCACGAGCACCAGTTTGCCCTTGACCGCTCGCGAACCCATGTGGGCATACGCGTCCTTCAGCTCGGCCATGGGCATGGTGCAGTCAATCACGGGCTTGATCTTGCCTTGACCATACCACTTCGCCAATTCCGCCATCATCTGCGCGTTGGCCTTGGGTTCACGTTTGGCGAAATCGCCCCAGAACACACCGACCAGCGAGGCGCCTTTGAGCAGCATCAAATTCAGCGGCAGCGATGGAATCGGCCCTGAAGCGAAACCGACCACCAGATAGCGCCCGCGCCAGCCGATGGAACGAAACGCAGGTTCGGCGAATTCGCCGCCCACCGGGTCGTAAATCACGTCCGGCCCCTTGCCGTCGGTCGCGGCCTTGATGGCATCGCGAAAGCCGTTGGGAAGCGCGTGCGCGGTGTAGTTGATCGTGAGATCGGCGCCAATGGATTTGCACAGCGCGCATTTCTCGTCGGTCGATGCCGCGGCAATCACCTTGGCGCCAGCCGCCTTGGCGATCTGGATCGCCGCAGTGCCGACCCCGCCGGCGGCCCCGAGGACCAGGACGGTTTCACCGGCCTGCAATTGCGCGCGGTCCATCAACGCATGCCACGAGGTCGCATAGATCATGATGAAGGCCGCCGCATCGACGTATCCGAAGCCGTCGGGCAGCGTCATGCACAGCGCTGCAGGCGCCAGCGCATGGGTGCCAAAGCCCCCCGTTCCTGACAGGCAGGCGACGTTCTGCCCCAGGCGCAAGTGCGTGACGCCTTCGCCGACGGCCGCCACCACGCCGGCATATTCGGATCCTGGAACGAAAGGCACCGGTGGCTTGATCTGGTATTTGTTCTGGACGATCAGCAGGTCGGGAAAGTTCAGGCTGGCCGCCTTGATCTCGATCAGCACCTGGCCCGGGCCCGGCGTTGGCGTTGGCAGTTCTTTCCAGGTCAGCGCATCGACGCCGGTCGGGTTTTCACAGAGCCATGCGTGCATGCTCGGGTCTCCTTGGGATGAGTCTGGGGGCGATGAATCGAGGCCATGATAGGCCGGAGCGCAGGCGGGCATTGTCCCTGCCGTGACGCAGCCGCCGCCTACAATCCTGCGCACAACCAATGCCATGAAGATACTGATCTCGAACGACGATGGCTTCCAGGCTCCCGGCATCGTGGCCTTGCACGATGCGCTGAAGGAGGTGGCGGAAGTCGAAGTGGTCGCGCCGGAGCACAACAACAGTGCCAAGTCGAATGCGCTGACCCTCGCGGCGCCGCTCTATGTGCACAAGGCGCACAACGGTTTTCGCTATGTGACCGGGACGCCGGCCGACTGCGTGCATATCGCGCTCAAGGGCCTGCTCGACTATCGGCCCGACCTCGTGGTGTCCGGCATCAACAATGGCGCCAACATGGGCGACGACACCATCTATTCGGGTACGGTCGGCGCCGCCATGGAAGCCTATCTTTTCGGCATTCCGGCGATTGCCTTTTCCCAGATCGAGAAAGGCTGGGCCCACGTCGACGCGGCCGCACGTGCAGCGCGGCGGCTGGTGGAGCAGATCGAGCGCGAGCGCATGCTGGACGGCCCCACTTTCCTGCTGAACGTCAACGTGCCGAATCTTCCGTTCGAGGAACTCAAACCGATCAAGGTCTGCCGCCTCGGACGGCGCCACGCCGCCGAGAAGGTCATCACGCAGGACAGTCCGCGCGGTGAGACCATGTACTGGATCGCCGGTGCCGGCAGCGCCAAGGACAGCGGCGAGGGCACCGATTTCCACGCGACGGCTGCAGGCCACATTGCGTTGACGCCTTTGCAGATCGACTTGACGGACCACGCCCACTTGGCTCAGTGGCGCGATACGGTGGCGCGGCTCGTGGAGCGTTCCTGACCATGGCGAGCCAACGGCCCGGGTTCCCCGTGCGGCTCACACCCACGGCGTCGGCCGCGACACGCGGGCGGGCTTCGGCGGTGCCTGCCAAACCACTCGTCGTGAACCAGACGCCATCCATGGCCTCGGATGCGGTGCGGGCGCGCATGGTCCAGCGGCTTGCCGCGCAGGGGATTGCCGATGCGCGCGTGCTGCGGGCGATGAGCGCAGTCGAGCGGCATCGCTTCGTCGACAGCGCGTTGGTCAACCAGGCCTATGAGGACACCAGCCTGCCGATCGGGCTCGGTCAGACGATCTCCAAGCCCAACGTGGTCGCGCGCATGATCGAGTTGTTGCTGGGCGCCCCGGCGCTGGCGAGCAAGCCTGGCGACCGGCTTGGACGCGTGCTCGAGATCGGCACAGGCTGCGGATACCAGGCCGCGGTGCTGAGCCATGTCGCAACCGAGGTCTACAGCATCGAGCGCCTGCGGGGCTTGCATGAGCGCGCACGCTCCAACCTGCGCCCATTCCGACTGGCCACTGTGCACCTGCTGCTGGGTGACGGCATGGTGGGTTATGCGAAGGGTGCTCCCTATGCCGGCATCATCGCGGCCGCAGGCGGCGACGCGTTGCCGGAAGCCTGGCTCGCGCAACTCGCGGTCGGCGGCCGCATCGTCGCGCCGACCCAGTCGCCCGCAGGCGGACAAGCGCTCGTGGTCGTCGACAAGACGGCACGCGGACTCGAGCGGCGCGTTCTTGAGGCGGTTCACTTTGTCCCCCTAAAATCTGGAATTGCTTGAAGGAAGAACACATGCAGGGTATTGGCAATCGGGGCTGGCTTGCCGGCGTGACGCTGCTGGCCGCACTCTTGATTGCGGGGTGTGCCGCCAAACGCGGTCCTGTTCCAGTCGAGGACCGCGGCACGATGGTGGGTGCGCCGACAGCCGCGGCGCCTGCAGCCCCTGGCGCTCCTCTCATCACCACGGACCCATCGGGCAAGCCGCTGCCGGGCATCGAGAACTACGGCAAGCCGGGCTATTACGCCGTGCGGCCTGGAGACACCATTCGTCGCATCGGCACGGAAACCGGCCAGAACTGGCGTGACATCGCGCGCTGGAACAACCTTGACAATCCGGACCTGATCGAAGTCGGGCAGGTGCTTCGCGTGATCCCGCCGGTTGGCACGGCGGCGCCGGCGACGCCTCCCGTCACGGATTCGAAGGCAGCCACCCCGGCGCCGAGTACACCGGCGCCCGGTGCCGCAGTCGCGCCGGCTCCGGCGACGGCCGCGAGCGCAGCAGCCAAGCCGACGCCTTCCATCGTCACTGCTTCGCCTGCAACGCCGGCGGCGACGGCTTCGGGCGACGAAGACGTGGGCTGGATCTGGCCTGCGCAGGGCTCGTTGATCGCCGGCTTCGACGAAGCCAAGAACAAGGGCCTCGACATCGGCGGCAAGGCCGGCGACTCGGTGCTTGCCGCTGCCGATGGGCGCGTCGTCTATGCCGGTGCAGGCCTGCGCGGCTATGGCAACTTGATCATCCTCAAGCACAACAACACCTACCTCACCGCCTATGCCCACAACCGGACGCTGCTGGTGAAGGAAGACCAGTCGGTGCAGAAGGGCCAGAAGATTGCCGAGATGGGCAGCAGCGACGCGGATCGCGTGAAGCTGCATTTCGAAATCCGTCGGCAGGGCAAGCCTGTCGATCCGGCGCGCTACCTGCCCGCCCGTTAGGACCATGCATGACCGCTTCTCGCCCGCGCCATGCCTTGGTCGTGCGGCGCGCGGCGGGCAAGACCGGCGGTGTTCCGGCCTTTGAATCGCGGGGACATCCGGTCTCGGCGGACGAGGCGGCAGAACAGATCGATCACGAAGCCGGGCAGGGACTCGTCAAGGGCAGTGTGCCCCTCGAGTACGGAGGCGAGGGCGGCGACTCGCTGACGCTCTACCTGCGCGAGATCCGGCGTACCGAGCTGTTCACACCCGACGAGGAGTACCGCACGGCCTGTGCGGCCCGCAGCGGCGACTTTGCGGCGCGCCAGTCGATGATCGAGCACAACCTGCGGCTGGTGGTGAACATCGCCAAGGGCTATCTGGGACGTGGCGTGCCGTTGGCCGATCTGATCGAGGAAGGCAACCTGGGCCTGATGCATGCGATCAACAAGTTCGAGCCCGAGCGGGGATTTCGCTTCTCGACTTACGCAACCTGGTGGATTCGACAGTCGATCGAGCGCGCCGCAATGATGCAGGCGCGCGCGATTCGCCTGCCGGTCCACGTGGTGCGGGAACTGCATCAGGTGATGCGTGCGCGGCGTACGTTGGAGGGCGATGCCGATTTCGTCGCCCGCCGCCCCGATGGTGTGCGGGTGGAGGACGTGGCAGCCTTGCTGGGCCGCGAGGTCCAGGCAGTGGCGGAACTGATGGCGCTGGCTGAGGCGCCGCGCTCCCTGGATGCCGGCAGCGATCGAGGCGAAGACAGCTTCAGCCTGGCCGACACGGTCGCATCCGAGGACGAGCACAGCGACCCGACGGGCATCACCCAGACGCATGAGGTCGAGAAGCTGCTCGACCAATGGATCCTCGCGCTGAGCGAGCGTGAGCGGGAAGTGCTGGAGGGGCGTTATGGCCTGCATGACCGCGACCCGGAGACGCTCGAAGTGCTGAGCGTGCGCCTTGGCCTCACGCGAGAGCGTGTGCGGCAGATCCAGAACGAGGCCTTGGCCAAGATGAGGCGGCAACTGGCCCGCGCGGGTGTTCACCGCGACGCGCTGCTGTAGTGATCTGCGCGAGCAGGGCTTTCGGCCTGAGACAATTCGTGCATGACGGATTCGACAGCAAAGAAAGAGGCCCGGCAGGACCCCCACGACGAGGAATGGCTGCAGGTCGAGTCGCTGGACCTGGACGCACAGGGCGTTGCGCACAAGGCCAGCGGCATGGTGGTGTTCATCGAGGGCGCGCTGCCCTTCGAGGAGGTGCAGCTCAAGGTGCATCGCCGGAAGAACAATTGGGAGCAGGGCACGGTGATTGCGATCCGCAAGGAATCGTCGCAGCGCGTGCGTCCGGGGTGTCCGCATTTCGGATTGCATGCCGGTGCGTGCGGCGGCTGCAAGATGCAGCACCTCGATGCAGCAGCGCAGGTGGCCGTGAAGCAGCGCGCGCTCGAAGACAACCTGTGGCATCTGGGCAAGGTGAGGGCGGAGAACATGCTGCGGCCGCTCGAGGGGCCTGCCTGGCACTACCGGTATCGCGCTCGTCTTTCGGTGCGCCATGTCGTCAAGAAGGGCACGGTCCTGATCGGCTTCCACGAGCGCAAGAGCCGCTATCTCGCGGACATGCAAGTGTGCCCCGTCCTACCGGCGCGCGTCAGTGCGATGCTGATGCCGCTGCGTGCGCTCATCGGGTCCATGGACGCGCGCGACACATGCCCGCAGATCGAACTGGCTTGTGGCGACGCGCCGGACGGCAGTGAGCTCGGCACGATTGCCCTGGTTCTGAGGCATCTGGAGCCGTTGTCCGCTGCGGACTTGGCGCGTCTCACGGCCTTTGCGGCCGGGAATGAAGGCGTGCAATGGTGGCTGCAGCCAAAGGGCCCGGAGACGGTGCAGCTGCTGGACGCCGGCGGTTCGGCGCTGGCGTATCAATTGCCCGAGTTCGGCATCACCATGCCCTTCAAGCCAACCGATTTCACGCAGGTCAATGCACACATCAATCGCGTGCTGGTCAGTCGTGCCTTGCGCCTGCTCGATGTGCAGCCGGAGGAGCGCGTCATCGACTGGTTCTGCGGGCTGGGCAACTTCACGCTCCCGCTCGCGACCCGCGCGCGCGAGGTGCTGGGCATCGAGGGCAGCGATACGCTGGTGGCGCGGGCCACGGAGAACTTCGAGCGCAATCGCCCTGCGATGCCCGGGAGAGATGCATTGGCTCCAGCCAGCTTTGTGGCGCGCAACCTGTTCGAGATGTCACCTGCGATGCTCGTGGCCGACGGCGCAGCGGACCGATGGCTGGTCGACCCACCGCGCGAAGGTGCCTTCGCGCTGGCCAAGGCCCTGGCCGATCTTCACCAACAGGGCGACCTGCCAAGAGATGGCTGGGCGCCGCCCAAGCGGATCGTCTATGTGAGCTGCAATCCGTCGACCCTGGCGCGCGACGCCGGCCTGCTGGTGCACCAGGCGGGGTACCGCTGCACGTTAGCTGGCGTGGTCAACATGTTCCCGCACACGGCGCACGTGGAATCGATCGCGGTGTTCGATCGGGCATGAAAAAGGGGCCCGTAGGCCCCGTTTTCAATGCAGATGCAACCCCGCTCAGTCGCGCTCGCCGCCGAAGATGCCCAGCAGCGCCAGCAGGCTCTGGAACACGTTGAACATGTCCAGGTACAGCGCGAGGGTGGCGCTGATATAGTTGGTTTCGCCGCCGTCCATGATCTGCTTGAGGTCATAGAGCATGTAGGCCGAGAAGATGCCGATTGCGGCGACCGAGATTGCGAGCATGCCGGCGCTGGAGCCGACGAACACGTTGATGATCGCGCCGACCATCAGGACCAGTGCACCGACGAACAGCCACTTGCCCATGCCCGACAGGTCGCGCTTGATCACCGTGGCCAGCGAGGCCATCACGAAGAACACGCCGGCGGTGCCGCCGAAGGCGGTCATGATCAGCTCGGAGCCGTTCTTGAAGCCCAGTACCATCGCGATCAGCCGCGACAGCATCAGGCCCATGAAGAAGGTGAAACCGAGCAACACAGGCACGCCAGCGGCCGAGTTCTTGGTCTTCTCGATGGCGAACATGAAGGCGAAGGCGCCGCCCAGGAAGACCATGAGGCCAATGCCGCCGCTGAGCGAGCGGGTGATGCCGGTGGCGACGCCCAGCCAGGCGCCCAGCACGGTGGGCAGCAAGCTCAGGGCGAGCAGCCAGTAGGTGTTGCGCAGTACGCGCTGACGTTCTGCTTGTGGCAGCGCCTGGCCGTAGCCGACGGAAGTGGCAAGGGTGTTGACGCGGTCGTTCATTGCTGAAGCTCCTGATAATGGCTGCGAGGTCGCAGTTGAGGCCATTCTAGGAGGCTGCAAGTGCGGTCCCGGGCAAAGACCCGCCGGATCATGGCTTTAAAGGCCAAGCCGCTTCAAAGGCGGCTGGGGCAGGGCGTGGCGCTATGCTTGATGTTTTGCTCACTCTTCGAAAGACCATGAAGACCAAGTCCTTTCTCGAACTTGCTGATGTCAAGGCGATCGCCGCAGCGGCAGAAGCCGAAGCACTCAAGAACAATTGGGCCGTGACCATCGCCATCGCCGACGACGCTGGCAACCTGCTGTGGCTGCAGCGGCTGGACGGCGCGGCGGCGATCTCGTCGCACATCGCCCCCGCCAAGGCCCATACGGCAGCCATGGGGCGGCGCGAGAGCAAGATTTATGAAGACATGGTCAATGGCGGCCGTACGTCCTTCCTGAGCGCGCCCGGCATCGAGGGCCTGCTCGAGGGCGGGGTGCCGATCGTCAAGGATGGCCAGGTGATCGGCGCCGTGGGCGTCAGCGGCGTCAAGTCGAACGAGGATGCGCAGATTGCCAGGGCAGGCATTGCCGCTCTCGGTCTCTGAGTCAGGCCTCTCCAATAAAAAACGCCGACCGTCCGGTCGGCGTTTTTTATCTGGCGTTCGGTTCAGCGTGAAAAAAAGCTTGGCTAGTCGGCACGAAGCCGATGGCTAGCAAAAAACGACCCTTCGGAGATTTGCATCTCCTCGAGTCGCCCCACGATGAAACTTGCACGAGGGCGAGCTGACTGCTATTTGGTGAGGATCAGCTTGCCGAGTTTGGTGGCCTGCAGCCGATAACGGGAGCCGTTATGCATGATGTAGACGATCTTGCCGTCCCCGAAAAGCGCCGTGCTTTCGAGCAGCGCGATGGGCGAGGGGGATTCCCGGTTGACACGGCCGCCGCCCGAATGATCGAGCGAGGGATGGCTCAGGACATCGAAGGCATTGGGCGCGGCTGGCATGGAGATTTTCCCTTTATCGAAACGACAAGCGAATGATAATGATTCTCAATAAAAAGTCAATTGGCGCGATCCAATTTTTCAACTCGACACACCGGTTCGACGCTCACTTGGGTTCAGGTTCGGTGATGAAGCCGATCTTGCGGACGCCCGCCTCGCGCGCCGCAGACATGGCTTGCGCGACTCGTTCATAGCGCACCGCCTTGTCACCGCGGATGTGCAACTCCGGCTGGGGCTCCTTGGCGGCTTCGGTCGCCAGCCGCGTCCTCAACTCGCCGTCGTCGATCTTCTGTTCGTTCCAGAAATAGCTGCCATCGGCCGCCACGGTGAACAGGATGTTCTGCGGCTTCGTCTGCTCCGGCTCGCTGCTGGCACGGGGCAGGTCGATGTTCACGGCGTGCTTCATCACCGGCACGGTGATGATGAAGATGATCAGGAGCACCAGCATGACGTCGACCAGCGGCGTCATGTTGATCTCGTTCATCACCTCGTCCGGTTCGTCCTGGGTTCCGAAGGCCATGGCGTTCCTCAGCCTTTCTTGAGCGCGACGACGGTGGCTTCGCCGCCGCTCTGGACGCGCGCGCCGGTCACGAAGTAGGCGTGGAGGTCGTGCGCGAAACTGTTGAGCTTGGTCAGCACGAACTTGTTGCCGCGCACCAGGGCGTTGTAGCCGAGCACGGCAGGAATGGCGACGGCCAAGCCGAGCGCCGTCATGATCAGCGCCTCGCCGATCGGTCCGGCCACCTTGTCGATGGTGGCTTGACCGGCCGAGCCGATGCTCATTAGGGCATGGTAGATGCCCCACACCGTGCCGAACAGGCCGATGAACGGTGCCGTCGAGCCCACGGACGCGAGGATGGCAAGGCCCGTCTGTAGCCGCGCGGTGAATTCGTCGATGCCGTTGCGTAGCGCGCGGGTGATCCAGTCGCTCACGTCAAGCGCGTCATGTAGATGAGCCTTGGTGTTGCGGTGATGTGCCGCAGCTTCACGGCCCTCCAGTGCAAGCGCGCGAAAGGGATTGCTGTCGTCCTTGCCGAGCTTGTTGAGCGCCGTGGCGAAGTCTTCGCTATGCCAGAAGTCCTGTGAGTGTTTGGCAAGGCGCTTGTACCGGATGATGTCGAGTGCCTTGACCAGGATCACGATCCACGATGCGAGCGACATGCCGATCAGAAGAACGGCCACGGCCCGGGTGACGAAATCGCCCTGATTCCAGACGTTCATCAGGCCAAAGTGGGAATCCATACGAAGCTACTCCAGAGAATTAATTGAGAACCCAGTTGATCGGGACGTTGAAATCCATTTCTTCGACGACCCCGTTTCGCTTGCCGGGCACGTAGCGCCAGCGCATGACAGCAGCGATCGCCGCTTCGTCGAGGCGTTCGTACCCGCTGGAAGAGCGGACGCTGGCGCGCTTGGGCAGTCCGTCGACGCCGATGGTGACGCGAACGACCGTCTTGCCCTGTTCGCCAAGACGCCTGCTCATGGCCGGGTAGGCTGGCTTGGGGTTCTGCAGGTAGTCGGCGTCGCTGGACGGCAACTGGATGGAAGGCGGAGCAGGTGGCGCGGGAGGAGGCGCAGGTGGTGCCGGGGGTGCGGGCGGCGCGATGGGCGCAGGAGGTGGAGGAGGCTCGACCGTTCCGTCGGGCGCGTTCGGCGCCGGCACCGGCTTGGGCTCTCGGATGGCCTGCGGCCGTGGCGGAGGCGGTGCCTTGGTGACCTGCGGCTTCGGCGGAGGCGGCGGTGGCGGGGGAGGGGGCTCCTTCGGCTTGGGCGGCTCGATGAACTCGCTCAGGATCTCGACGGGGATGACCACCTCGGCTGCCCGCCGAAGGAGACCGCTCTGCAGTGCCCACAGCGCCGCAACGTGGAAGAGCACGACACCGCTCGCGATGAGCGCATTGCGCGACACGCCCAGGACGGTCGGAGGGGGCGAATAGAAGCGGTCAGACACGATCAAACATTCGAGTGCCGGACACCACTGATGGTGCCGGATGCAGAGAACCGCTGGCTGTTACTTACGAAAGATCCACAAAGCCGAGCCGGTGACGACGATCAGGCTGATGCCGAGTGCCGAGAAGAGTTCCATGCCCTGCTTTCCGTGATGGCGCTGGCAAGCTGGATCGAACTCGGCTCCGTTTCACGGCAAAGTGCCGCGACCGGATGGGAAGCGCTGCACTGCGCGACCACGTCGCGCGCGCAGCTCTCGCACTGGCCGCACTGGGTGGCGACCCCGAGTTCGAACTGAACTTCGTCGAACGTCATCCCGGCACGCACATGACGCGCGATTTCGCGATCGGACACTCGGCGACATACGCAAACGATCATGGCGGTGGAACGGCGGGCAGGCTGGCTGTTTGTAGAGGGCTTGATTATAAATAAGAATCCATCGCATTTGCAATAACCATCGCAAGCGGACGCACTCGCTGGCTATGGAAGCCGTTTACGCCTTCGATGACCCCAAAAAAAGCGGGGCACGAGGCCCCGCATGTGTGACGGCGTGAATCCCCTATTCGATCTCGCCCATCTGCGACTGCAGATAGTTCTGCAGTCCGACCTTGTTCACCAGCTCGATCTGGGTCTCAAGGAAGTCGATGTGCTCTTCGGTGTCGTCCAGGATACCCTGCAGCAGGTCGCGTGAGACGTAATCGCGGACCGCCTCGCAGTGGGCGATGCCGTCCTTGATGGTTGCCTGGGCGCCGACCTCGGACGCCAGGTCGCATTGCAGGATCTCGGGTACGTCCTCACCCACGCGGAGCTTGGCCAAGTCCTGCAGGTTCGGCAGGCCGTCGAGCATGAAGATCCGATCCATGAGCTTGTCGGCATGCTTCATCTCGCCGATGGATTCTTCGTACTCCTTCTTGGCCAGCTTGTCCAAGCCCCAGTGTTTGAGCATTCGGTAGTGCAGGAAGTACTGGTTGATCGCGGTGAGCTCGTTCTTGAGCTGCGCTTGCAGATGGTCGATGACTTGAGGGTCGCCCTTCATGGTTGTTCCTTGTTCTTGAAATCACCGATTGTGGGATTGCCTCATGACCACAGCAAGAGAACCCACGCTCCCGCGGTCTGCATGCGTTTGATGGTGATAGGCGTTCGTATTCGTCCGTGGTCGGACAGCGGCCGATAGTGCACTGCAATATTTTTCATAGTGCATTACTATTAATGGGTGAGGATTGGTAGTTATACTAAACACTCGCTTTTTCATCCGTCACCTAGGAACCAGTACATGTCCCTGATCAATACCGAAATCGTCCCGTTCAAGGCCACCGCGTACCACAACGGCAAGTTCGTGCCCGTCAGCAACGAGAGCTTCAAGGGCAAGTGGTCGGTCGTCGTCTTCTACCCGGCCGACTTCACGTTCGTGTGCCCTACCGAACTCGGTGACTTGGCTGATCACTACGCCGAGTTCCAGAAGCTGGGCGTCGAAATCTATGGCGTTTCGACCGACACGCACTTCACCCACAAGGCGTGGCACGACACCTCCGACACCATCGCGAAGGTCAAGTACCCGCTGATCGGCGACCCGAGCCACCAACTGGCGCGCGCCTTCCAGGTCCTGATCGAGGAAGGCGAAGACGCCGGCCTCGCCTACCGCGGCACCTTCGTGATCGATCCCGAAGGCAAGATCAAGACCATCGAAGTGCACGACAACGGCATCGGCCGCGACGCCAACGAACTGCTGCGCCGCGTGAAGGCTGCCCAGTACGTGGCTGCTCACCCGGGCGAAGTCTGCCCGGCCAAGTGGACCGAGGGCGCTGACACGCTCAAGCCGTCCCTCGACCTGGTCGGCAAGATCTAAGCCGCCCCGTTCGCGCCAGGCCCGGGCGTGTTTGCTCCCGGGCCTTTCTATTTCTGTCTGTTCTCGCATCTCCAAGGAACTGGGTTCACCATGCTCGACGCCGGCACCAAAGCACAACTGAAAAGCTATCTCGACCGCATCACGCAGCCGGTCGAAATCGTCGCTTCGCTCGATGACAGCAAGGCGTCGACCGACCTGCAATCGCTGCTGAAGGACGTGGCTGACTCCTCCCCGCTGATGAAGATCAGCGAGAGCCGCGACGACAACCATCGCAAGCCTTCGTTCTCGATCAACCGGCCCAGCCAGAACAACGGCCCACGCTTCGCCGGCCTGCCGATGGGCCACGAGTTCACCTCGCTTGTGCTGGCGCTGCTGCAGGTTGGTGGCTACCC
Source organism: Variovorax sp. JS1663 (assembly GCF_002157355.1). Classification (GTDB taxonomy): domain Bacteria; phylum Pseudomonadota; class Gammaproteobacteria; order Burkholderiales; family Burkholderiaceae_C; genus Variovorax. The sequence goes on from NZ_LYMK01000033.1 coordinate 53,741, forward strand.
GCCCAAGGTAGACGAGGCCGTGCTCCAGCAGATCCGTTCGCTCGAGGGCGATTTCGAATTCGAGATCTATATCTCGCTGACCTGCCACAACTGCCCGGACGTCGTCCAGGCCCTCAACCTGATGGCAGTGCAGAACCCGCGCATCAAGGCCACGATGATCGACGGCGCCCTGTTCCAGGACGAGGTGAAGGAGCGCCAGATCATGGCCGTGCCCACAGTGTTCCTCAACGGCACGGAATTCGGGCAGGGCCGCATGAGCCTCGAAGAGATCCTCGCGAAGATCGACACCAGCGGCGTCGAGCGTGAGGCGAAGAGGATCGCCGCAAAGGAGCCCTTCGACGTGCTCATCGTCGGCGGCGGTCCGGCCGGCGCCGCGGCCGCGGTGTATGCGGCGCGCAAGGGCATCCGCACCGGTGTGGCCTCGGAGCGCTTCGGTGGCCAGGTGCTCGACACCTTGGGCATCGAGAACTTCATTTCGGTCAAGGAGACCGAAGGTCCCCGCTTTGCACTGGCGCTCGAGGAGCACGTGCGCCACTACGACGTCGACATCATGAACCTTCAGCGTGCGGCCGCACTGGTGCCCGGCGACGACCTGATCGAGGTCAAGCTCGAGAACGGCGCGTCGCTGAAGAGCCGCTCGGTCGTGATCTCGACTGGCGCGCGCTGGCGCAACATCAATGTTCCCGGCGAGCAGCAATACAAGAACAAGGGCGTGGCTTACTGCCCGCACTGTGACGGGCCGCTCTTCAAGGGCAAGCGCGTGGCCGTGATCGGCGGCGGCAACTCGGGCGTGGAGGCGGCGATCGACCTGGCCGGCATCGTCGGCCACGTGACGCTGATCGAGTACGACACGCAACTGCGCGCCGACGCGGTGCTGCAGCGCAAGCTCAAGAGCCTTGCCAATGTCGATGTCGTCACCAACGCGCAGACCACCGAGATTACCGGCGACGAGCAGAAGGTCAACGGCCTGGTCTACAAGGACCGCGCGACCGGCGAGAGCCGCCAGGTGCCGCTGGAGGGCGTGTTCGTCCAGATCGGCCTGGTGCCCAACACCGACTGGCTGAAGGGGACGATCGAGCTGTCGAAGCACGGCGAGATCGTGGTCGACGCCAAGGGCCAGACCTCGGTGCCGGGCGTGTTCGCGGCGGGTGATGCGACAACGGTGCCGTTCAAGCAGATCATCATTGCCGCCGGCGATGGTGCGAAGGCGGCGCTCGGTGCCTTCGATCATCTGATTCGCGCTTCTGCGCCGATGGAGAAGGCTGTCGCTGCGGAGGCAACGGTCTGAACTGCGGGAGGACCGTGGTGCAGCCGAGCCCTGCTTGGCTGCACCCTTCCAGCAGGAGCTTTCGGCCCGGGCTCAGTAGGTGAGCCGCTCGGGCCGCAGCTCCTGCAGGATGGTGGTCGCGATCTCCTCGATCGACTTGGTGGTGGTCGACAGCCAGCGGATGCCGGCACGCCGCATCATGGCCTCGGCCTCGCTCACCTCGTGGCGGCAGTTCTCGATGCTGGCGTAGCGCGAGTTCGGGCGGCGCTCGTTGCGGATCTCGCTCAGTCGCTCGGGCTGGATCGTCAGGCCGAAGATCTTCTTGCGATGCGGCATCAATGCCGGCGGCAGTTGCCGGCGCTCGAAGTCCTCTGGAATCAGCGGGTAGTTGGCCGCCTTCAGGCCGTGCTGCATGGCCAGGTAGAGCGAAGTCGGCGTCTTGCCGCTGCGGCTGACGCCGACCAGGATCACATCGGCGTTGTCCAGGTCGCGGTTGCTCTGGCCGTCGTCGTGCGCCAGGCTGAAATCGATGGCCTGGATGCGGGCGTTGTATTCCTTGCTCTTGCTCACGTCGCTGAAGCGGCCGATGCGGTGGTTCGACTTCATCGCCAGCTCGATTTCCAGCGGCCGTACGAAGGTGCCGAACATGTCGAGCAGCATGCCCTTGCAGCCGGTTTCGATCACCTCGAGCACGTCCATATTGGCCAGGGTGGTGAAGACGATCGGCCGCAACCCTTCCACTTCGGCCGTGTGGTTGATCCGCCGCACGGCCTGGTGCGCCTTGTCCACTGTGTCGGTAAAGGGCAGCCGCACGTGGCGGGGCTTGATCTCGAACTGGGCCAAGACGGCGTTACCGAAGGTTTCGGCCGTGATGCCGGTGCCGTCGGAAACGAAGAAAACGGTGCGTGTGTGCATGCTTGGCGGCCTTGTCCTGCGGCGCGCCGACCCGCTCGGCGCCTACAATTCGGCCCATTATCGGGAAAGCGGACCGCAATTCCCGCCACCCCATGCCTTCTTTCATGCACGCCGCCCCTGCGCCCAGAGCAACCAGAACGATCGCGCCGCGCTGTCTGCATGCCGCACCGGTTTCAACTTCTGGAGCTTTCCCATGTCTCAACTCTTCGAAGCGACCGCCCTGGTCGTACCGTTTGAAAACCTGAGGATGACCGACGTCGAGTCGGTCGGCGGCAAGAACGCCAGCCTCGGCGAGATGATTTCACAGCTGCCACAGGGCGTGCGCGTGCCGACCGGTTTTGCGACCACCGCCCACGCCTTCCGGGAGTTCCTGGCTCACGATGGCCTGGCACGGCGCATCAGCGCCAAGCTGAAGGAGCTGAACACGGAGGATGTGCGCGCCCTGGCCGCCGCCGGCGCCGAGATCCGCGGCATGGTCGAGGCCCAGCCCTTCCCGGCCGATCTTGAAAAGGCGATCCGCGAGGCCTTCGCCAAGCTGAGCGCCGGCAATCCCGAGGCATCCTTCGCCGTGCGTTCGTCCGCGACCGCGGAAGACCTGCCCGATGCCTCCTTCGCGGGTCAACAGGAGACCTTCCTCAACGTGGTGGGCATCGAAGACGTGCTCCACAAGATGAAGGAGGTGTTTGCCTCACTCTACAACGACCGCGCCATCAGCTATCGCGTCCACAAGGGCTTCGCTCACGACGTGGTGGCGCTCTCGGCCGGCGTACAGCGCATGGTGCGCAGCGACCTGGGCGCCGCGGGTGTCATGTTCACCATCGACACCGAGTCCGGCTTCGACGACGTGGTGTTCATCACCTCGAGCTATGGCCTGGGCGAGACGGTGGTGCAGGGCGCGGTGAACCCGGACGAGTTCTACGTGCACAAGCCCATGCTCAAGGCCGGCAATCGTGCGGTGATCCGGCGCAATCTGGGCTCCAAGCTGATCCAGATGGAGTTCGCGACAGCCGCCGAGAAGGCCGCCAGCGGCAAGCTGGTGAAGACCACTGATGTCCCGGCCGAGCAGCGCAACCGCTATTCCCTGACCGATGCCGAGGTCGAGCAACTGGCCCAGTACGCGTTGATCATCGAACAGCACTACGGCCGCCCGATGGACATCGAGTGGGGCAAGGACGGTACGGACGGCCAGCTCTACATCCTGCAGGCCCGGCCGGAGACGGTGAAGAGCCAGCAGCAGGGCAAGGCCGAGCAGCGCTACAAGCTGCTGGGCAAGGGCGCCGTGCTGGCCGAGGGCCGGGCGATCGGCCAGAAGATCGGCACCGGTCCGGTGCGCCTCGTCCACAGCATCAGCGAGATGGACAAGGTCCAGCCCGGCGACGTGCTGGTGACCGACATGACCGACCCGAACTGGGAGCCGGTGATGAAGCGGGCCTCCGCCATCGTGACCAACCGCGGCGGGCGCACCTGCCATGCGGCCATCATCGCGCGCGAGCTGGGCATCCCCGCGGTCGTCGGCTGTGGCGACGCGACCGACCTGCTCAAGGACGGCACCCTGGTCACGGTGAGCTGCGCCGAGGGCGACACCGGCTTTATCTACGATGGCCTGCTGGAGACCGAGGTCACGGAGGTCCAGCGCGGCGAGATGCCCGAGATCGACCTCAAGCTCATGATGAACGTGGGCAACCCGCAGCTGGCATTCGATTTCGCCCAACTGCCGAACCATGGTGTGGGCCTGGCACGGCTCGAGTTCATCATCAATAACAACATCGGTGTGCACCCGAAGGCGATCCTCGACTACCCGAACGTCGACGTGGACCTCAAGAAGGCCGTGGAGTCGGTGGCCCGAGGCCATGCCTCGCCGCGCGCGTTCTACGTGGACAAGGTGGCCGAAGGGATCGCCACCATCGGCGCAGCCTTCTGGCCCAAGCCGGTGATCGTGCGGCTGTCGGACTTCAAGTCCAACGAGTACCGCAAGCTGATCGGCGGCAGCCGCTACGAGCCCGAAGAGGAAAACCCAATGCTCGGCTTCCGCGGCGCGGCGCGTTACCTCAGCGCGGACTTCGGCGAAGCCTTCGCCATGGAATGCGAGGCCTTGAAGCGCGTTCGCGGCGAGATGGGCCTGACCAACGTTCAGATCATGGTGCCCTTTGTCCGTACCCTGGGGCAGGCCGAGCGCGTGACCGGGCTACTCGCCGAGCATGGCCTCAAGCGAGGCGAGAACGAGCTTAGGCTGATCATGATGTGCGAGGTGCCCAGCAATGCGGTGCTGCCGGAGGAGTTCCTGGAGTTCTTCGACGGCTTCTCGATTGGCTCGAACGACCTGACGCAGCTCACCCTGGGGCTGGACCGTGACTCCGGCCTCGAGCTCCTGGCGGCTGACTTCGACGAGCGTGATCCGGCCGTCAAGGCGTTGCTGAGCCGGGTGATCAAGGCGTGCAAGTCGCAGGGCAAGTACGTGGGGATCTGCGGGCAGGGGCCCAGCGACCACCCCGACTTCGCGGTGTGGCTGGCGGAGCAGGGGATCGAGTCGATCTCGCTTAATCCCGACAGCGTGATCGACACCTGGCAGCAGCTGGCGCAACGCTGAACCATGCTTCGGCGGGGCAGCCCGCCGAAGTACTACTTTCCTCACAACTACAAGCTGTAATTCTTATGTTGGCTTGCTGTAGTTGACACCGAATCAATCTTTGGTGTCACACTTTGCGCCCATGGGGGAACCCCGCGAATGGCCGGGACAAGGCGACAAGAAGCCGGCGCATTCGGGGATTTTCGGGTTGAGGACACCATGATTCTTGTCAAGACGGAAGCCGGCCAGCAGGCCTTCAAGGACCGCTCCATCCGGCTCACGCCGCGCCAGCGCTCGGCTTTCATCCTCTTCGACGGCAAGCGCTCGGTGCACGAAGTGCTCGAAGCGGGTATGGGCGTTGCGGCCGCAGACATCGACCAGATGGTCGAACTGGGGCTGCTGGGGCGGGTCGGTGCGAATGCCGATGCGGCCAACGCGGCGTCGGTGGCTATTCCTGCCGTGTCTGTGCCGGCTCCCGAGCCTCAGTCTGAGCCTGTCGCCGCTTCCGCGCCGCCTCAGGGGCGATTGAACCAGGAGCGCTACAAGGAGGCCTATCCCATCGCGACCCAGCTCACCGGCGGCCTCGGGCTGCGCGGGTTTAGGCTGAACCTTTCGGTCGAGGGCACCTCGAGCTACGAGGAGCTACTGGCCCTGGCACCCAAGATCCGTGCCGCCGTGGGTGCCGAGAAGGCGGCCGTGCTGGATCGCGCGCTGGGTATCTGAGCCGGCGCGCACCCCGGGGCAGCGACAGCCTGCTACAATAGCCGGCTTTGCCTTGCCACACTGCGACTGACGCTGCGGGTGGCTTTATCCTTCCACGGAAGACCCACAAGGAGTGCCATGCGTCACTATGAAATCATTCTGCTGATCCACCCGGATCAAAGCGAACAAGTCCCGGCCATGCTGGAGCGCTACAAGGGCATGATCACCTCGGGCGGCGGCAAGGTCCACCGCGTCGAGGACTGGGGCCGCCGCCAGTTGGCCTACCAGATCAACAAGCTCAACAAGGCGCACTACCTGTGCGTGAACATCGAGGCCGAGCAGGCAGTGATGGCCGAGCTGGAGCATGCCTTCAAGTTCAACGACGCCGTCCTGCGTCACCTCACCGTCGTCAAGAAGAAGGCCGAAACCGGCCCTTCCTCGATGATGAAGACGGTCGAGCGCGAAGAGGCCCGCAAGGCCCAGCAGGCCGAGTACGCCGCCAACAACAACTGATGGCGTGAGCGCTGCCGCAGTCAATCAGCTGGTGCTGACTGCCTGCGTCGCCGAGCTCGGCGCCTTGCGTTTCACACCGGCCGGCCTGCCCGCCATCGATCTACGGCTTGAACACGAGTCGACGATGACCGAGGCGGCCCAGCTCCGGCAGGTCAAGGCGGCCCTCAAGGCCGTGGCGTTCGGCGCAGTGGCCGAGCGGCTCGCAAGGCAGCGGATGGGAAGTCTCTGGCGGTTCCAGGGGTTTCTCGCCACACCGCGCAACGGCAAGCACCCAGTGCTGCACATCCAGGATTTTCAGCAAGATTAATTTTCAAGAGGTCCCACAATGGCCACGTTCAAGAAGTTCAACAAGGACAAGCGTCCGAAGCGCAACACCCAGTCGCTGCTGTTCAAGCGCAAGCGCTTCTGCCGGTTCACCGTCGCCGGTGTTGAAGAGATCGACTACAAGGACATCGACACGCTGCGCGATTTCATCAGCGAGAACGGCAAGATCATCCCCGCTCGCCTGACCGGCACGCGCGCGATCTACCAGCGTCAGCTCAACACCGCGATCAAGCGCGCTCGCTTCCTCGCGCTGGTGCCGTACAGCGATCAACACCGCGTCTAAGAGGGAGAACACCATGCAAGTCATTCTTCTGGACAAGGTGGTCAACCTCGGCGCGCTTGGCGACATCGTCAAGGTCAAGGACGGCTACGCCCGCAATTTCCTGATCCCCTCCGGCCGTGCGCGCCGCGCTACCGAAGCCAACAAGGCCGAATTCGAAGCCAAGCGCGTCGAGCTCGAGAAGGCTGCTTCGGCCAAGCTGGCCGAAGCCCAGGCCCAGGGCGAGAAGCTGGGCGGCACGGCCGTCAAGCTGACGCAGAAGGCTGGTGTCGATGGCCGCCTGTTCGGTTCGGTCACCAACCACGACATCGCGGACGAGCTCAACAAGCAGGGCTACAAGATCGCGAAGTCGCAAGTGCGCATGCCCAGCGGTCCGATCAAGACCGTGGGCGACAGCACGGTGAGCGTCGCGCTGCACACCGACGTGGTGGTCGAAATCACCGTCACGGTCTACGGCGAAAGCGCTTAACGCCATTGGCAAGGAGTAAACAAGGTCGCGACCGCGAGCTTGTTCTTTGGGCCGCCTTCGGGCGGCCTTTGTTTTTTGCGGTCGCGGTTGTCCCGCATGCTGCACCGAAAAGTCACCGCTTATCCACAGCGTTATCAAGTGACGCCGTCCGCCATGCGGCTTAGCATGTGCGGCTGCAAGGAAGTTCATGTCCGCCGTCTTCTCCTATGCCGACAACGACCCGTCGGCAGACCGCCAGATCGCCCAGTTACGCATTCCGCCGCATTCCATCGAGGCCGAGTCGAGCGTGCTCGGCGGGTTGCTGCTGGACAACGGCGCATGGGACCGGATGGGTGACCTGTTGGTCGATGGCGACTTCTACCGCCATGAGCACAAGCTGATCTACGCGGCCATCGGCGCCCTCATCAATGCCAGCAAGCCGGCCGACGTCATCACTGTCTTCGAGCAGCTGCAGGGCCTGGGCAAGGCCGAGGAGATCGGCGGCCTGAGCTACCTGAACGCGCTGGCGCAGTACGTCCCCAGCGCCAGCAACATCCGGCGCTACGCCGAGATCGTTCGCGAACGCTCGATCCTGCGCAAGCTGGTCAGTGCCAGCGACGAGATTGCCACCAACGCCTTCAACACGCAGGGCAAGTCGGTCGACAAGATCCTCGACGAGGCCGAGCAGAAGATCTTCAACATCGGCGAGGAAGGCTCGCGGATGAAGCAGGGCTTCCAGAGTATGGAATCCCTGGTGGTCGAGTTGCTCGACCGCGTGAGCGAGATGGCGGAGAACCCCAACGACATCACAGGGGTGCGCACCGGCTTCTACGAGTTCGACAAGATGACATCGGGCCTGCAGCCCGGCGACATGATCGTGCTGGCCGCGCGTCCTTCCATGGGGAAGACTTCGCTGGCGATCAACATCGCGGAGCATGTGGCGCTCAACGAAGGCCTGCCGGTGGCCGTGTTCTCGATGGAAATGGGCGCCGCCCAACTGGCGGTGCGTATCGTGGGCTCGATCGGCCGCATCGACCAGGGGCACTTGCGTACCGGCAAGCTCAGTGACGAGGAGTGGCCGCGGCTGACCGAGGCCATCGAGAAGCTGCGCAACGTGTCGCTGCACATCGACGAGACCCCCGGCCTGACGACCAGCGAGCTGCGCGCGAATTCACGCCGACTCGCGCGCCAGTACGGGCGGCTCGGCCTGATCGTGGTCGACTACCTGCAGCTGATGAGCGTCTCCGGCAGCATGAACGACGAGAACCGGGCGACCGCAGTCGGCGAGATCTCGCGTGGTCTGAAGATGCTGGCCAAGGAACTCAAATGCCCGGTGATTGCCCTGTCGCAGCTCAGCCGCGGCGTGGAAAGCCGTACCGACAAGCGCCCCATGATGAGTGACCTGCGCGAATCCGGCGCCATCGAGCAGGATGCTGACCTGATCATGTTCATCTACCGCGACGACTACTACAACAAGGACAGCAAGGAGCCGGGCGTGGCAGAGGTGATCATCAGCAAGCACCGGAACGGGCCGACAGGCTCCGTGAAGCTCGCTTTCCTCAAGCCTCTCACCAAGTTCGAGAACCTGGCCAGCGGCGGCGACGACTTCTGAGCCGCGGGCCGGGGCCTACTGGAGCCTGGACGGCTCCGGATTGGCCGGATCCTCCTGCAGCCGCCGCAGCATCTCGGCCAGCGTCTTGCCGGGCTCGTCGCGAAAGCGCTCGGGCAGGACCTCGATGCGGTCGATGCGATCGATGCGGAAGCCACGGAAGTCCTGCCGAAGCTCGCACCAGGCCGAGAAGGTCCAGACCCGGCCCCAGTAGAAGCAACCCAATGGGCGCACGATGCGCTGGCTCGGGGAACCGCTGACGTCGTGGTAGTCCATGCGCAGCTTGTGGCGCGACTGCACCGCCTCGCGCAGCGTCTGCAGCCGTGCGCGCGTGCCGTCGTCCAGCGCGAGCGCCGGCGCGAAGAGGGCGAGGCTTTCTGCCGACACGCGCGCGGCAGGCGGCAATACGGAGAGAATCTTGCCCAGCGCCGTCCGGATGTCCTGCGCCATGGCCGGATCGACCCAGCTCTGCGCCATCCGGGCGGAAGCGACCAGCGCCGCGGCTTCATCCTGCGTGAACATGAGCGGTGGAAGGTCGAAGCCGGCGCCCAGCCGATAGCCGACTCCGGCCTCTCCCTCGATCGGCACGCCCTGGCGCTGCAGGTCGGCCACGTCGCGGTAGATGGTGCGATCGGACACCTCCAGGCGCTGGGCGAGGAAGGCGGCAGTCGTGAGGCGTCGTCCGCGGATCAATTGGACGATCTGGAACAGGCGGTCTGCGCGGCGCATGCAAAGGGTTGCTGAACTTCAAACGAGTTTCTTCTCGAAGTCTTCCATGAAATAGTGGCGCCCGCGCTGCACGACCAGATGGCCTTTGGACTCGAGGCGGCGCATGAGTTGCTCCAGCCCGCCCGGGTACTTGAGATTGAGCGCGCCGTTCGCCTTGAGCGTGCGCCAATAGGGATCGTGCCTGTCCCGTGACGCACTTGCATGCGTTCGGGGATGGGCTTGATTTCCGGCAGGCCCGGATAGCCGCCGAGCCGGGCTCGCCAGTCCTTGCGGCCGCGGGAAGCGCTCATCTCAGTCCGTGATCACGCCGATGTGGATAGCGACCTGGTCAGGGCCGCTGTAGGCCTCGAAATCGCTGCGATAGCTGCGCCGGATCTCGGGGTGTCGTTCGAAATACTGCCAGATCGATTCCCAGAGCGCGAGCACTATCTGCGGCATCTGGCCCTGGCCGGAGAAGACCAGGTAGTTGCCGGCCTCGACCTTCACGGCCGAGGGGCCGTCCGAGACGGCCACCCCGGTCGTCAGGTCGAAGGCGCCGTGTGCGTCGGATTCATAAGCCGAGTAGACGCCATAGAGCCGCATGTCGTCGACGCGATTCGGTGTCACGGCATAGACGCGTTCATCGAAGAAGCGCGTCCAGAGCTTGCTGATGCGTGCCGAGTGCGGGTCGTTCTCGGTCTGGTTGGTGGTGCGGACGGTGAGGCCGGCGATGGCGAAGCCGTCGTGGCGTTGAAGCTGCGGTTGCATGGTTCTCTCTCCAGGTAAATCTTGTGTCAGGGGCAGAGCTCCAGCGCTCGGGCGCTGGCGCGCATCGCATCGGCGATCAGCCGGATGTCGTGCTCGCTCACTTCGAAGAGCCCGAAGCGCAGTTTGTAGCCCCAGCGCTTCGGGTCTTCGACGAAGTCCAGTTGATCAAGAAGCGGAAGGATGGATGTCTCGCGTGCGGCTGCGTAGCGGACATCGAGCCGCCAAGGCACGAAGCCGCGACCCATGTCGACTTCGTAGGGCGCGCTCTGCTGGATGACGCCGATCGACACGAAGCTCTGCAGCTTGTCCGTGCCGCCGAAGACGGTGGTCGGCGAGTAGTAGGCGACGCGGTCTCCTGCCGCGATGCGCTTGAGCGGGCCGAGCTTTCCATGCCCTACCTGCATGAAGCCGACGTCAGCATGATCGCGCCCGAGACGGGCATGCTCGGCGCTGGCAACGGCAATCCAATTCCTTGAGCTCATGCCGCCAATGCTGCGCCCCGGCTACTGACAACGTGCTGTCAGCAGCCTTGGCGTGTTCGGAAAACCGGCCTTCGCGGCCGTCCCGGCTACAGCACGTCGCTCGCGAAGTCCGCCAGGCGAGAGCGCTCGCCGCGTGCGAGCGTGATGTGGCCGCTGTGCGGCCAACCCTTGAATTTGTCGACCGCAAAGGTGAGGCCCGAAGAGCCCTCTGTCAGGTAAGGCGTATCGATCTGCGCCAGGTTGCCCATGCAGATGATCTTGGTGCCCGGACCCGCACGCGTGACCAGGGTCTTCATCTGCTTCGGCGTCAGGTTCTGCGCCTCGTCGATGATCACGTACTTGTTGAGGAAGGTGCGTCCGCGCATGAAGTTCATGCTCTTGATCTTGATGCGGCTGCGGATCAGCTCGTTGGTGGCTGCGCGCCCCCATTCGCCTGCTCCGCCGCCGTCGCCCTTGGCCAGGAACTCGAGGTTGTCGTCGAGCGCACCCATCCACGGGCCCATCTTCTCTTCTTCCGTACCGGGCAGGAAACCGATGTCCTCGCCCACGCTCACGGTGGCGCGGGTCATGATGATCTCGGTGTAGCGCCGGTCGTCCAGCACCTGCGTGAGGCCGGACGCCAGCGCCATCAGCGTCTTGCCGGTTCCTGCGGTGCCGGTCAGCGTGACGAAGTCCACCTCCGGGTCCATCAGCAGGTTCATCGCGAAATTCTGTTCGCGGTTGCGCGTGTTGACACCCCAGACGGCGTTCTTGATCGAGCCATAGTCCTTGAGCGTCTTGAGCACTGCCGTCTTGTCGCGGATCTCGGTCACCCGCGCATACATGCTCGGCTCGCCGGGCGCTTCGAAGTAAACGAACTGGTTGATGTAGAGGTTGGGTACCAGCGGGCCGCTGACCCGGTAGAAGGTGCTGCTGCCACTCTGCCAGCTCTCGATGGGCTTGCTCTGTCGGGTCCAGAAGTCGGCCGGTAGCGCCAGCGAGCCGGAGTAGAGCAGATCCCCGTCTTCCAGGGTCTTGTCGTTCTGGTAGTCGTCTGCCGCGAGGCCGAGGGCGCGCGCCTTGACGCGCATGTTGATGTCCTTCGACACCAGCACGACTTCCTGTTTCGGGCGCCCCGGTGCGTCCTTCACGTGGAGGTCGCGCAGCGCTTGGACCACGCCGAGGATCTGGTTGTCCGCCTTGCCTTGCGGCAGGCTGGTCGGCAGCGTGTAGTCGAGCGGATCGGTCTGGAAGAACAGCTTGCCGCCGGACTCGCGGTGACCGGTGGAGTCGAGCTTCAGGCCCTTGCCGATGTCGGCACCCTGCGCGGCGGCGAGCGCGTCCAGCGTGCGGCTGGCCTGGCGGCCGTTGCGCGCGACCTCGGTCGTGCCTTTTTTGTGCCCGTCGAGTTCTTCCAGCACGATCATCGGCAGGAAGATGTCGTGCTCCTCGAAGCGGAACAGGCACATCGGGTCGTGCAGCAGCACGTTGGTGTCCAGCACGAAGAGCTTCGCGGGGCCGTTGGATTTGCTGCGCTTGGCCTTGTGTTGGCTGGCCACCGGCGCGGGCTCCGGCCGACCGTCGCCGGCGCCGCGCGCGGCTGGGGCCGGTGCAACCGGCGCTTTCAGCATCGGCAGGGGAGGCGCCTCGACCGCAGCACCGCCTTCCGCGGCGTGGCGGTCGAACAGTTCGAGCGGCTGGGGTCCGCTGGACCGGGTCTCTTCAGCGCGCCGGTCGGAGGAGCGACGGCCGCCCTTCCCATGCTGGGAACGGGCAGGCGCGTCGAGCGCGTCGGGCGACAGGAGCGCGGCGCGTTTCGTGGGGGCGGGAGGCAGGGGCATGGGACGGTTCGCTCGCAGAAAAGAGAAGGCCAGAAAGCGAAAAAGCCGCCTGAAGACCCAAGCGGCTTTGTTCGGTGGATGCGGTCGCGGAGCTCAACGGCATGAAACCATTATGCACATCAGGTGTGACAGGTTTCGTGATCGTTGTGCACCGCCAACGCCTCCTGGCAAAAGCTCACGAATGTTGCCGTTCAGGCGGGCTTCTTGAGGGTCTTGACGGCCTTGAGCACGTCGTCGACATGGCCGGGCACCTTGAGGCCCCGCCACTCGGCCTGGAGCACGCCATCGGCGCCGATCAGGAAGGTGCTGCGCTCGATGCCCTTGACCTTCTTGCCGTACATGATCTTGTTCTTGACCACGCCGAACATGTGGCACATCTTTTCCTCGGTGTCGGCGATCAACTCGAAGGGCAGTTCGAGCTTGGCCTTGAACTCCTCGTGCGACTTCATGTTGTCGCGCGACACGCCGAACACGGTGGCGCCGGCTTTCACGAAGTCCTTGTAGCGGTCACGGAATTGCATGGCTTCCGTGGTGCAGCCGGGGGTATTGTCCTTGGGGTAGAAATACAGCACCAGCACTTGACCGAGATGCGAGGTGTTCGACACCTTGATCCCGCCGGTGGCGTTGGCGTCGAATTCAGGGATGGGTTTGTTGACAACGATCGCCATGAAACTTGTTTTCTCCGTTTGATTCCATCGTCCGGGCGGCCGTCCTGACGCCGGGGCTCTTGGCGTGGCTCACGGCACTCGGCATGATGGAGATTGGGCGTAGCTGGACGGGTGCTTGACTGGACGGGCCGCCGGTTTGCAACCCGCTATTTTAGCTCGAAACCCCCCTCATTGCCCATCTTCAGGCCTCTCGATCAGCAGGGCGGCGACCACGTGCCGGCCCTCCCCTGCCAGGATGTTGTAAGTGCGGCAGGCGGCGGCCGTGTCCATGGTCTCTACGCCGGTGCGGCGGGCCATCAGCGGCTGGAGCCAGGCGGGCTGGGGGAAGCGGATGCGCGCACCGCTGCCGAAGATCACGAGTTCGGCGCCCAGTTCCGCCAACTGGGCGAACTGGGTGGCGCCCAGTTGCTCGAAGTGGCTGCAGTCCCAGGCGAAGCGCTCGCCCCGTGAGCCCACCACCACGCTGTTTTCGATCTTTTCGTTGTTGACGGCCACCCATCCGGGACCGTGCGCAGTCAGGGTCTGGACATCGGACTTGTCGGGCTGGAGCTTCATCAAGGAGACCGGGGGAACTGTGGTCAAATTATAGGTTTTCCCCCGTGTACCCTGCCCCTGGAGGGACTTTGAAACCGCTCAAGAAATCGGCCAAGCTGGCCAACGTGCTCTACGACATCCGCGGCCCGATCATGGATGCCGCGAAGCAGATGGAGGAAGAGGGCCAGAAGATCATCAAGCTGAACATCGGCAACCTGGCCCCGTTCGGCTTCGATGCGCCCGAAGAGGTCCAGCAGGACATGATCCGCAACCTCCCGGCCTCCTCCGGCTACTCCGACAGCAAGGGCATTTTCGCGGCCCGCAAGGCGGTGATGCACGAGACCCAGAAGCAGGGCATCGCGGGCGTCGTGCTGGACGACATCTACCTCGGCAACGGTGCCAGCGAGCTGATCGCCATGGCCACCAACGCGCTGCTCAACGATGGCGACGAGTTGCTGCTGCCCGCGCCCGACTACCCGCTCTGGACGGCAGTGGCCAGCCTGTCGGGCGGCAAGCCGGTGCACTACCTGTGCGACGAGGAGAACGGCTGGATGCCCAGCCTCGACGACATCCGCGCCAAGATCACACCGCGCACCAAGGGCATCGTCGTCATCAACCCCAACAACCCGACCGGCGCGCTGTACTCGGACGACCTGCTCAAGGACATCGTCGCCATTGCCCGCGAGCACAACCTGGTGATCCTGGCCGACGAGGTCTACGACAAGGTGCTGTACGACGGCGTCCGGCACACGGCCATCGGCAGCCTGTCGAAGGACGTGCTGACGCTGACCTTCAACTCGCTGTCGAAGAGCTACCGCTCCTGCGGCTACCGTGCCGGCTGGATGGTGGTCTCGGGCGACAAGAAGATGGCCCAGGACTACATCGAGGGCCTCAACATGCTCTCGAACATGCGGCTGTGCCCCAACGTGCCGGGCCAGTGGGCGGTCCAGACCGCGCTCGGCGGCTACCAGAGCATCAACGAGCTCGTGGGGCCGGGCGGCCGGTTGCGCCATCAGCGCGACCTTGCCTACGAGCTGATCACGGCCATTCCCGGCGTGAGCTGCGTCAAGCCCAGCGCTGCCCTGTACATGTTTCCGAAGCTCGACCCCAAGGTCTACCCGATCGAGGACGATCGTCAGTTCTTCCTCGAGCTGCTGAAGGAAACCCGGGTGATGCTGGTGCAGGGCACTGGCTTCAACTGGGCCACGCCGGACCATTTCCGCATCGTGTTCCTGCCCCACGAAGAGGATCTGCGCGAAGCGATCAAGCGCATCGCCGATTTCCTCGAGCGCTATCGCAGCCGCAACGCCTGAGCGCGCGGCCCTGTACCCCAGTTCCATCCCGGACGAATCGAATGAAACCCATCCAAGTTGGCCTGCTCGGCATCGGCACGGTCGGTAGCGGCACCTTCAAGGTGCTCCAGCGCAATCAGGAAGAGATCAAGCGCCGCGCAGGGCGCGGCATCGAGATCACCATGGTCGCGGACCTGGACGTGGCCCGCGCCAAGGCCGAGGTGGGCGAGGGCGTGCAGGTGGTGAACGACGCGCGTGCGGTCATTGCCAATCCCGCCATCGACATCGTGATCGAGCTGATCGGCGGCTACGGCATCGCCCGCGAGCTGGTGCTGGAGGCGATCGCCGCCGGCAAGCACGTGGTCACCGCCAACAAGGCGCTGCTGGCAGTGCATGGCACCGAGATCTTCGCGGCGGCCCATGCCAAGGGCGTGATGGTGGCCTTCGAGGCCGCGGTGGCCGGCGGCATCCCGATCATCAAGGCGCTGCGCGAAGGTCTCACCGCCAACAGCATCCAGTGGATCGCCGGGATCATCAACGGCACCACCAATTTCATCCTCTCCGAGATGCGCGACAAGGGCCTGGACTTCGCCACCGTGCTGAAGGAAGCCCAGCGCCTGGGCTATGCCGAGGCCGATCCCACGTTCGACATCGAGGGCGTGGACGCGGCTCACAAGGTCACGCTGATGAGCGCCATCGCCTTCGGCATCCCGGTGCAGTTCGACAAGGCGCACGTCGAGGGCATCACCAAGCTGGCGGCGCAGGACATCAAGTACGCCGAGCAGCTCGGCTACCGCATCAAGCTGCTGGGCGTGACCAAGCGCAAGGCGCAGGGCATCGAGCTGCGCGTGCATCCGAGCCTGGTGCCGTCCAAGCGCCTGCTTGCCAACGTGGAGGGCGCGATGAACGCGGTGGTGGTCAACGGCGACGCCGTGGGCACAACGCTCTACTACGGCAAGGGCGCGGGCAGCGAGCCGACCGCCAGCGCGGTGATCGCCGACCTGGTGGACGTCACTCGCCTGCACACCGCCGACGCGGCGCACCGCGTGCCGCATCTGGCCTTCCATCCGGATTCGATGAGCGACCTGCAGATCCTCCCGATGTCCGAGGTCGTGACCAGCTACTACCTGCGCCTGCGCGTGGCCGACGAGGCCGGCGTTCTGGCCCAGGTCACCGGCCTGCTCGCCAACGCCGGCATCAGCATCGACGCCGTGCTGCAGCGCGAGGCGGACGAAGTCGGCGGCGAGGGCTCCACGCAGACCGATCTCATCATCCTGACGCACGACACGCGCGAAGGCACGCTGAATGATGCGCTGGCCCAGCTGCAGGCGCTGCCAACCGTGCTCGCGCCGATCGTGCGCATCCGCAAGGAAGAACTGTCCTGATGCGCTACCTCTCCACGCGCGGCCAGCCGGAGCGCCGCCGTTTCTGCGAAATCCTGCTCGAGGGCCTGGCGCCCGACGGCGGCCTGTACCTGCCCGAGCGCTATCCGCAGGTGGACGCGGCCACGCTCGCGAAGTGGCGCGGCCTGAGCTATCCCGAGCTGGCCTTCGAGCTGCTGTCGCTCTACATCGACGACATTCCCGCGGCCGACCTGAAGGCGATTTGCGCGAAGACCTACACCGCCGAGATCTTCGGCACGGCCGAAATCGTGCCGCTGCGCGAGCTGGAGGACGGCGTGTACCTCGAGGCCCTGTCCAACGGCCCCACGCTGGCCTTCAAGGACATGGCGATGCAGCTTCTGGGCAACCTGTTCGAGTACGAACTGGGCCGCCGCGGCGAGGAGCTCAACATCCTCGGCGCGACCAGCGGCGACACCGGCAGCGCGGCCGAGTACGCCATGCGCGGCAAGAAGGGCGTTCGCGTCTTCATGACCTCCCCCGACGGCCGCATGAGCCCCTTCCAGCAGGCGCAGATGTTCAGCCTGCAGGACCCGAACATCCACAACCTCGCGGTCACGGGCGTGTTCGACGACTGCCAGGACATCGTCAAGGCGGTGTCGAGCGACCTGGACTTCAAGCGCAAGTACCGGATCGGCACCGTCAACTCGATCAACTGGGCGCGGCTGCTGGCGCAGGTGGTCTATTACTTCGCCGGGTACTTCCAGGCCACGGGCAGCAACGACAAGCAAGTCAGCTTCACCGTGCCCTCGGGCAACTTCGGCAACGTCTGCGCCGGCCACGTCGCGCGCTCGATGGGCCTGCCCATCCGCACCCTGGTGGTGGCCACCAACGAGAACGACGTGCTCGACGAGTTCTTCCGCACCGGCGTCTACCGCGTTCGCTCGGCGGCCGACACGCACGAGACCTCGAGCCCCTCGATGGACATCTCCAAGGCCAGCAATTTCGAGCGCTTCGTGTTCGACCTGGTCGGCCGCGATGCCGCGAAGACGCGCGCGCTGTTCGAGGGCGAACTCGGCAGCAACGGCCGCTTCGACCTCAGCGCCGACCCCGTGTTCGCCCAGGCTGCCGGCCGCTTCGGCTTCGCGAGCAGCCGCAGCACCCACGCCGATCGCCTCGCGACTATCCGTGACACCGACAAGCGCTTCGCAACGCTGATCGACACCCACACCGCCGACGGGCTCAAGGCCGCGCGCGAGCACCTGGCCCCCGGCGTGCCGATGATCGTGCTGGAGACGGCGCTGCCCATCAAGTTCGCCGAGACCATCGTGGAGGCGCTGGGTCATGCGCCCGATCGGCCGGCACGCTTCGAAGGCATCGAGGCGCTGCCCCGGCGCGTCGTGCAGTTGCCGGCGAATGCCGAGGCGGTGAAGGCCTACATCGCGCAGCACTGTGCCTGATCCGGCGGTCGACGCATGAAGGCCATCGGCTTCGCCGGCTTCTCGGGGGCCGGCAAGACCACGCTGGTCGAGCGGCTGATCCCGGTGCTGCGGCTTCAGGGCCAGCGCGTCTCGGTGGTCAAGCATGCCCACCACAAGTTCGACATCGACCATCCCGGCAAGGACACGTACCGCCACCGCGAGGCCGGCGCCTTCGAGGTGGTGGTCGCGTCGGACAAGCGCCTCGCCCTGATCCGCGAGTTCGAGCGCCCGACCCAGTTGGGCGTGCACGACCTGATCGCCGAGCTGGACGCCGGCGTGGACTGGGTGCTGGTGGAGGGCTTCAAGCACAGCGATCTGCCCAAGATCGAGGTCTGGCGCGAGCCGGACGAGGGCCAGGCCGCCCGGCCGGCGCGCTACGCAGAGGACGAGTTCATCGTCGCCATCGCGACCGACACGCCTGAGCGCCTCCAAGTACCCACCGGGCTCCCAGTCTTCGACCTGAACGACGCCGATGCCATTGGGGCCTGGCTGCTGCAGAACGCGTCCCGTTTCGAGTACAAGGTGGATCGCCATGGCTGAAACATCCAAACGTCCCCCGCTGATGCCTCTCGACGAGGCGCTCGCGCGGCTGCTCGCTGCCGCCACGCCGCCGCTGGACACCGAGTCCGTCTCCACCTTCGAGGCCGACGGCCGCGTGCTGGCGCAGGACGTGGTGTCGGGCCTCACCGTCCCGCCGCGCGACAACAGCTCCATGGACGGCTACGCGGTGCGCAGCGCCGATTGCGCGGAATCCGGCGCGGCACTCAAGGTGGCGCAGCGCATTCCGGCCGGCACCGTGGGCACGCCGCTGGCAGCCGGCACCGCGGCACGCATCTTCACCGGCGCCCAGATCCCCGAAGGCGCCGACGCGGTGGTGATGCAGGAAGACACCCGCGCGGTGCCGGAGGAGGGCGGCCTCGGCAGCGTGCACATCGACATCGTGCCGACGCCTGGCCAGTGGATACGCCGCGCCGGCGAGGACGTGGCCGCCGGCGACGTGGTGCTCGCGCGCGGCGAGCGGCTCACGCCCGCGGGGCTGGGCCTGGCGGCCAGCGTCGGCCTCGATCGCCTCCAGGTGGCGAAGCGTCCGCGCGTGACCCTGCTGTCCACCGGCGACGAGCTGGTGATGCCCGGCGAGGTCGCGCCCGAGGCCATGAAGCCCGGCTCGATCTACAACTCCAACCGCTTCTTCATGCGGGCCCTGCTGCAACGCCTCGGCTGCGAGGTGCAGGACCTGGGCATCGTGCCTGACCGCCGCGACGCCACCATCGAGGCGCTGCGCGGCGCCTCCGAACGCAGCGACCTGATCATCACCACCGGCGGCGTCTCGGTGGGCGAGGAAGACCACATCAAGGCCGCGGTGCAGGCCCTGGGCCAGCTGGACCTCTGGTCGCTGTCGATGAAGCCCGGCAAGCCCTTCGCCTACGGCCGCATCGGCAACGCGCATCTCACTGGCCTGCCTGGAAACCCGGTTTCCAGCTTCCTGACCTTCCTGCTGCTGGTGCGGCCCTTCCTGCTGACCCTGCAGGGCGTGCGCCGCGTGGCGCCCGAGCCGATCGCGATGCGGGCCGACTTCGACTGGCCGCGCGCCGACCGCCGGCGCGAGTTTCTGCGCGTGCGCCGCAATGCGGCCGGCGGGCTGGACCTGTTCTCCAACCAGAGTTCCGGCGTGCTGACCTCCATGGTCTGGGGCGACGGCGTGATCGACACGCCGGCGGGCCAGCCCTTCAAGGCCGGCGACACCGTGCAGTTCATCCCCTTCGCATCCCTTCTGGGTTGAGCATGAAGGTCACCGTGCGCTATTTCGCCTCGGTGCGCGAGGCCCTGGGCACCGGCAGCGAGACGATCGAAACCCGTGCCGCCGACCTTGGCGCCCTGCGCGACGAATTGATCGCCCGCGGCGAGCCGCATGCCGGCGCGCTGGCGCGTGGCAAGGCGGTGCGCATGGCGCTGGACCAGGTCATGAGCGCGGAGAGCGCCGCGCTGCGCGAGGGCCAGGAAGTGGCCTTCTTTCCCCCGGTCACGGGCGGTTGAGCGCGGCCTGCGCGAGTTGCAGGCGGTCGCGCAGCGGCTGGCCGGCGCGCGTCATCGGTGCGCGCAGTTCGTCCTGCAGCCAGCCACGCTGGGCCAGTGCGGCCTTCAGCGGCCCCGGGTTCGGCTCGGCGAACAAGACCTCGATCAGCGCCAGCAGCGGTTGCCAGCGGGCGCGCGCCTCGTCGAGCCGTCCCGCGCGCAGCAGCTGGGTCACCTGCACGAAGCGTTCCGTCTGCAGGTGCGCGCTGGCCGCGATCGCGCCGACACCCCCTTCGGCGACCGTCGAGAACAACTGGGCGTCCTCGCCGGCCAGCAGCTGCAGGCGGCCATCGGCGATCAGGGCGCGCGTCTTGGCCATGTCGCCGCCGCAGTCCTTGATGCCGCGGATGCGCGGGTCCGCAGCCAGCGCGAGCAGTGTCTCGCGTGTGATCGTTGCGCCGGTGCGGTAAGGGATGTCGTAGATCAGCAGCGGCGCCCTGCTGGCTTCGGCGATGGCTTCGAACCAGGCCTGCAGGCCTGCCTGCGAAGGCCGGATGTAGCTCGGCGCCGGCACCAGCAGGCCGGCCAGGGCCTCGTCGTTCAGCCGGTGCGCCCAGGCGGCCGTCTTGCCGAGGTGGTAGCCCGACAGGCCCATGATGCGCGGCAGCGCGGGGGCGGCCCGGGCGACCGTCGCCAGCACGGCCAGCTGCTCGTCCGCATCCAGTGCCGCGGCCTCGCCGGTCGAGCCGCAGACCACGAAACCGGCGATGCCGGTGGGCGCCAGCCGCTCGGTGAGTGCGGCCAGCGCAGCATGGTCGATTGCGCCGTCGCGAAAGGGTGTGACGAGCGGGATCCAGAGGCCCGAGAAATCAGGGGAGGCGGGAGAAGAAGTGGAAGGCACGCGGAATTTCCTTTCAAGACCCGACCGATGGGCGAACCACCGTCGGACGCGCGCACACGAAAAGAAGAGGCCGGATTCGAACCCTGCAGTCCCGTCGCTCATCCGACGACGGAACCGAAGCTCCGGTCAGACGAGCTCGGGTTTTTTGGCTTTGCCTTCCATGTGCGCACGGACCGCCGAGTCCGGGGACTCGATGGAGTGGCGCATGGCGAGGGAAGGCATGGGCTGCAGTCTATCGCGGTGCCACAATTCCCACATGGCCGGCCCGCGTGTTTCCATCCAGACAGCTGATTTCGACCTCGCAAAAGAGGTCGCCGCGTTGCGCGCGGACGACAAGCGCGTGGGCGCGGTCTGCAGCTTCGTCGGCACCGTGCGCGACCGCAACGACGGCAGTGCCATCGCGTCGATGGAGCTGGAGCACTACCCCGGCATGACTGAGAAGTCCATCGAGGCCATGATCGACGAGGCCCACCGGCGCTTCGACATCCTCGGCGCGCGCGTGGTCCACCGCGTGGGCCTGCTGCAGCCTCTGGACCAGATCATGATGGTGGCGGTCATCTCGGCGCACCGCGGCCAGAGCTTCCAGGCCTGCGAGTTCCTGATGGACTACCTGAAGACCCAGGCGCCGTTCTGGAAGAAGGAACAGACGCCTGAAGGTGCGCGCTGGGTCGATGCGCGCGTGGACGACGATGCGGCGCTGGCCCGGTGGGGCATCAGCGCGCGCAACGCCTGAGCCGATGCGGCCGCCGCCGGGCCGCCTCAAGGCGGCCGCGCCTGCCCCTCGGGGGGGCGTCACACGCAGCCAAGCGAAGTGTAAAGCCGGGGGGCCAACATCATTGCGGTGTGAAGCCGCTCGCCTTGATGATGCCTTCCCAGGTTTGCGTGTAGCTGCGCACCCGGCCGGCGAACTGGCCTTGCGGCTCGTAGGCCACCGTCAGCCCCATCGTCGTGAGCTTCTGCTTCACGTCCGGCATGGCCAGCACCTTGGCCAGGGCGTCGCCGAAGCGGTCGATCACCGGCTGCGGCGTGCCGACCGGCGCGAACACGCCGTAGTAGGGCAGGTCCTCCAGGTTGGCGAAGCCCAGCTCGGTGAAGGTCGGCACCTGCGGCAGCAGCGCCTGGCGCTTGTTGCCGATGGTGGCGACGATGCGCACCTTGCCGGCGCGGTGGTTCTCGATGAAGTCGGGCACCGAGGCGATGCCGGCGCTGATCTGGTTGCCCAGCATGTCGGCCGTCATCGGCGCGCTGCCGCGGTAGGGCGCGGCCTGGACGTCGATCTTGTACTTGGTGCCGATCATCTTCACCAGGAACTCGGGGATCGAGGCCGGCGCGGGCACGCCGATGGTGTCCTTGCCGCCGCGCTGGGTGCGCACCCATTTCAGGTACTCGTCCAGGCTCTTGGCCGGCGTGCCGCCGGAGACGGCGAGCACGTTGGCGAAGGTGGCGAAGCCGGCCACCGGCACGAAGTCGGTGGCGGGATTGAAGCCGGCGTTCTTCACCACCTGCGGCAGGATCGAGATCGAGTGGTCGTGCGACAGGAAGAGCGTGTGCCCGTCCGGCGCGGCGGCCTTGAGCGCCTGGGCGGCGATCTGCCCGCCGGCCCCGGCGCGGTTCTCCACCACCACCGGCGCGCCCAACTGGTCCTTGAGCTTCTCGGCCAGCGTGCGGGCAATGGCGTCGGTGCCGGCGCCGGCCGGGAAGCCGACCAGCAGCTTGATCGGCGCGCCGGCCTGCTGCGCCTGCGCAAGGCCCGCGAAGCCAGCCATCGCGGCCACCGCGGCCGCCAGCCCGAGCGTGAAGACACGGCGCGACGCGCGCGGCATCCTGGAAGAGAACATGTGCGACTCCAATCGTTGAAGAAGAAACGGGGAGGGCGAGCAACCGGCGTGCCCGTCTCCCGGCAGGGGGCCTATTCTGAACGAGCGGCCACCGTTTTCAGCGCCGGCGCAGGCGATGCGCCATCGAGATGAAGGCCGCGAGCGCCGGGTTGTTGTTGGAAGGGCGGAAGGCCAGGCCCAGCTGGTACTTGACCGGGACATGGCGCCGCCGCACCTGCAGGTAGTGCACATGCGCGGTCTGCACGGCCTGCATGGCCTGGGGCACCAGCGCGACGCCGAGGCCGGCGCCCACCAGCGCCAGGATGGTCTGCATCTGCGCCGCCACCTGCACGAAGTTGGGAATGAAGCCGCAGTCCTGGCAGGCGGCCATCACCACGCTCTCGAAGCCGGGCCCCTCCTTGAAGGGGAAGCCGACGAAGTTCTCGGATGCCAGGTCGCGCAGCTGCACGCGCTGCTGGTGCGCGAGGGGGTGGGTGTCGGGCACCGCCAGCATCAGCTCCTGCTCGCAGTAGGGCTGGACCCGGAAGTCGCCCGCGTCGTGCAGCGGCGGCACGACGATGCCCACGTCGGTGCTGCCATTGAGCAGGGCCGCCATCTGCTGCGAGGTGGTGTCGCCGGTCAGCACCAGCTTGACGTCCGGGTAGTCCTCGCGAAAGGCGCGCAGCAGCTGCGGCACCACGCCCAGTGCCGCGCTGGGCACGAAGGACAGGCGCAGCGTGCCGAGCTTGCCGGCGGCGGCGCGCTGCGCGATCTCGACCGACAGCTGCGCATGGGCCAGGGTGCGGCGCGCCTCGCGCAGGAAGGCTTCGCCGGCCACGGTCAGCCGCACGTGATGGCGCGTGCGGTCCAGCAGCGTGGCGCCGACCTCGGCTTCGAGCCGCTGCACCGCCACCGACAGCGGCGGCTGCGACACATGCAGGCGCTCGGCGGCGCGCCGGAAGCTGCGCTCTTCCGCGACGGCGACGAACTGGCGGAGCTGACGCAGGTCCATCTGTCCATTCTAGGAATGGTGATCGTGTTCGCCTATCACCAGGCCATGAAAACGGTATTGGACGAAACACGAGCGCTGTCGCAGCATGCACCTCACGGCTTCCAAACCTCCACGAAAGTCCCCACGATGCAGCCCTCGCTTCTCGAAGAACTCACGCCCGTTCCCAATCCGTATCCCATCAAGTCCGAGATCGAATACCCCGAGGTCTGGCGCCTCTGCGAGCAGTCGCGCGAGCTGGCCTGGAACCCGGCGACCATCGATTTCTCCGACATCCGCGGCGCGGACCTGCCGGCCGAAGTGCGGGAGGCGGGTGCCGAGTGGTGGAGCCTGCGCGCCTGGATGGAGCACGGCGCCATTCCCTATGGTGCCGAGCGGCTGCGCGACGCGGTGTTCGCGCACCAGCCCTTCGAGATCAAGCAGCACATCGTCAACTTCATCGCCGAGGAGCTGCGCCATCACGAAGCCTCCTTCCTGGTGGCGCGCGGGCTGGCCGGCTACCAGGACGAGCCGCGCGCCGACTACTTCAAGGCCGTGATCCCGCGCTTCCACGACGAACGCGACGAGAGGGCCATGTCCTTCTTCGCCGGCCTCGCCGTCAACACGCTCTTCGAGCAGCTCTCGGGCGAGCTGCTGCAGGCGCGCTACGAGAACGCGCGCTACAAGTCGATCCGCACCGCCTGCCAGCTGATCCTGCGCGACGAGGCGCGGCACATCCAGTTCGGCCGCATCATCATGCGGCGCTTCTTCTCGGAGCTGCCGGCCGACGACCGGCGGCTCCTGGGCGAGAAAGTGGCCAAGAAGCTGCGCGGCAGCCTGCTCAACGGCGTCTACGCGGTGGTCAACCTGCCGGCCGACGAGCGTGCGCGGGCCGGCCGCAACCGTGCGCTGGCCGCCGAGCATGGGCTGGGCGCGACCCATCCGGACGAGGAGATCGCGATCATCCGCCGCGCCCTCGAGCAGATCCGCAGCGACGTCGCGCCCTACGGCGTCGAGATCCCGGAGGTGCCGGAGGTCGATCGCGCCGCGGTGGCGATGCACTGAGGAGTCCTGCCATGGCCCGTCTGCTGATGAGGATCCTGGGCTGCAGCGCGCTGGCGGTGGCCGGCGCGGTCGCGCTCGCGCCGCCGGTTGGCGCGCAGGGCGCCTATCCGACCCGCCCGGTCACGATGGTGGTGCCGTATCCGGCAGGCGGATCGGCCGACATCCTGGCGCGCACGGTGGGCCAGAAGCTGGGCGAGCGGCTGGGGCAGCCGGTGGTGATCGACAACCGCGCCGGCGCCGGGACGGCGATCGGCGCCAAGCACGTGGCGGGCGCGCCGGCCGACGGGTACACGCTGCTCATGGGCACGGTCAGTTCGCAGGCCATCAACCCGGCCATGAACAAGGTCGGCTACGACCCGGTGAAGGACTTCACGCCGGTTGCGCCGCTGGCCTCCATTCCCTTCGTGCTGGTGGCGCATCCGTCCTTCGCGGGCAAGAGCGTCGCGGACGTGATCGCGCAGGCCAGGGCGAAGGCCGGCGAGCTCAGCTACGCATCGGCCGGGCCCGGCACCTCCAACCACCTGGCCGGCGAGTTGCTGGCCTCGGCCGCGGGCATCCAGCTGCTGCACGTGCCCTACAAGGGCAGCGCGCCGGCGCTCAACGACGTGGTGGCGGGCCACCTGCCGCTGATGTTCGACCTGCAGGCCACGGCCTTGCCCTATGTGCGGTCCGGCAAGCTCAGGGCCCTGGCGGTGACCGGGCGCACGCGCAGCTCGCTGCTGCCGGAGGTGCCCACCGTGATCGAGAGCGGGCTGCCGGGCTACGAGGTCAGCGCCTGGTTCGGCGTGTTCGCGCCGGCGGATCTGCCCAGGCCGGTGCTGGATCGGCTCCACGCCGAGATCTCGGCCGTGCTCCAGGCACCGGAGATGCAGAAGCGCCTGCAGGAACTGGGCGCGGAGCCGGAGCAGGGCAGTGCGGATGCCTTCGCGAAGTTCACGCGCGCCGAGGCGACGAAATGGGCCACGGTGCTCAAGAACGCGGGGCTGGTGCAGTGAAGGCCGCGCGCTGCCGATGATCGAAGGCCCCGCCGCGCTGCGCGCGCTGATGGCCGACATCGGCCCGCGCTGGGCCTCGGACCTGCCCGGTCACAGCCAGCAGGTGAAGGACGCCTACGCGCCGCTGCTGGCCGCGGCACCCAAGGACGGCATCGCGGTCACGCGCGACGTGGCCTATGGCCCGCATGCGCGGCATCGGCTCGACCTGTTCCGGCCAGTCGGGACTTCGCGGGCACCGGTCGTCGCCTTCGTGCATGGCGGCGCCTTCGTGCGCGGCGACAAGCGCACCAGCACCGAGATCTACGACAACGTGCTGTACTGGTTTGCGCGCCAGGGCTTCGTCGGCGCCAACATCGAGTACCGCCTGGCGCCCGAGGCGCCGTATCCCGAAGGCGCGCTGGATGTGGCCAGTGCCATGGCCTGGCTGCACGGGCGGGTAGCGGAATTCGGCGGCGATCCGGCGCGCATGTACCTGATCGGCCACTCGGCCGGAGGCACGCACGTGGCGGGCTACACGCTCGACCCGGGGCTGCGGCCCGGCGCCTGCCATGCGCGGGCGATCGTCCTGGTGTCGGCGCGCCTGGAGGCGGACCAGTCGCCGGCGAATCCCAACGCGCCCGGCGTGCGGGCGTATTTCGGCGACGACATCTCCCGCTACGCGGCGCGCTCGCCGATGCGCCTGGCGGACCGGCCCGGCATGCCCGTCCTCATCGCGTTGGCCGAGTTCGAGAACCCGCTGCTGGACGTCTACGCGCTCGGCTTCGCCCATCGCCTGGCCGCTGCGGGCGGGCGTGCGCCGCGAGTCGTGCAGATGCGCGGTCACAACCACATGTCCATCATGGCCCACTTCAACAGCGGCGAAGAGGCGCTGGGCCGCGAGATCGTCGGGTTCTTTGGCGCTCTGCCCGATTCGGTGTAGGGTTTGCCTTTCCGCTTGAATTCCATGCTGCGCACCCCTACATGGCGGGGGATCGGAGTCATTCATGCGTCAAGACAAACTCACCACCAAATTCCAGGAAGCCCTTGCCGACGCGCAGTCGCTCGCGCTGGGCAACGACAACCCCTACATCGAACCGGTGCACCTGCTGGTCGCGATGCTGCGCCAGGACGACGGCCCGCGCGCCCTGCTGGACCGCGCCGGCGCCAATGTGCCCGGCCTGCTGCAGGCCGCCGAGGCCGCGATCAAGAAGCTGCCCCAGGTGCAGGGCCATGACCAGGTGCAGGTCGGTCCCGAGCTGGGCAAGCTGCTGCAGGCCACCGAGAAGGAGGCCATCAAGCGCAACGACCAGTTCATCGCCAGCGAGCTCTTCCTGCTCGCGCTGGCCGACAGCAAGGCCGAGATCGGCAACCTGGCGCGCAGCAAGGGTGTGACCCGCAAATCGGTCGAAGCCGCCATCGATGCCGTGCGCGGCGGCCAGGGCGTCAACAGCCCCGAGGCCGAAGGCCAGCGCGAAGCCCTGAAGAAATACACCCTCGACCTCACCGAGCGCGCCCGCCTGGGCAAGCTCGACCCGGTGATCGGCCGCGACGAGGAGATCCGCCGCGCCATCCAGGTGCTGCAGCGCCGCACCAAGAACAACCCCGTGCTGATCGGCGAGCCCGGCGTGGGCAAGACCGCCATCGTCGAAGGCCTGGCCCAGCGCATCGTGGCCGGCGAGGTACCCGAGTCGCTCAAGGGCAAGCGCGTGCTCTCGCTCGACATGGCGGCGCTGCTGGCCGGCGCCAAGTACCGCGGCGAGTTCGAGGAGCGCCTGAAGACCGTTCTCAACGAGCTGGCCAAGGACGAGGGCCAGACCATCGTCTTCATCGACGAGCTGCACACCATGGTCGGCGCCGGCAAGGCCGAGGGCGCCATGGACGCCGGCAACATGCTCAAGCCCGCGCTGGCGCGCGGCGAGCTGCACTGCGTGGGCGCCACGACGCTGGACGAATACCGCAAGTACATCGAGAAGGACGCTGCGCTGGAGCGCCGCTTCCAGAAGATCCTCGTGGGCGAGCCGAGCGTGGAGGCCACCATCGCCATCCTGCGCGGCCTGCAGGAGAAGTACGAGGTGCACCACGGCGTGGACATCACCGACCCGGCGATCGTCGCCGCGGCCGAGCTGTCCGACCGCTACATCACCGACCGCTTCCTGCCCGACAAGGCCATCGACCTGATCGACGAGGCCGCGGCCCGCATCAAGATCGAGATGGACTCCAAGCCCGAGGTGATGGACCGCCTCGACCGCCGCCTGATCCAGCTGCAGATCGAGCGCGAGGCCGTGCGCCGTGAGAAGGACGAGGCCTCGCAGAAGCGCCTCGGCCTGATCGAGGAAGAGATCTCTCGCGTGCAGAAGGAGCTGGCCGACCTCGACGAGATCTGGCAGGCCGAAAAGGCACAGGCCCAGGGCAGCGCGCAGATCCGCGAGGAGATCGACAAGATCAAGTTCCAGATCGCCGAGTTCACCAGCAAGGGTGACTTCAACAAGGTCGCCGAGCTGCAGTACGGCAAGCTGCCGGGCCTGGAGAAGCGCCTGAAGGAGGCGCAGGACACCGAGGCGAACAAGGGCAAGTCCAGCGCGCCCACGCTGCTGCGCACCCAGGTCGGCGCCGAAGAGATCGCCGAGGTGGTGGCGCGCGCCACGGGCATCCCGGTCTCCAAGCTGATGCAGGGCGAGCGCGACAAGCTGCTGCAGATGGAAGACAAGCTGCACGAGCGCGTGGTCGGCCAGGACGAGGCCATCAGCGCGGTCGCCAACGCGATCCGCCGCTCGCGCTCGGGCCTGTCGGACCCGAACCGGCCGACCGGCTCCTTCCTGTTCCTCGGCCCCACGGGCGTGGGCAAGACCGAGCTGTGCAAGGCGCTGGCGGGCTTCCTGTTCGACAGCGAGGATCACCTGATCCGCGTCGACATGAGCGAGTTCATGGAGAAGCATTCGGTCGCGCGCCTGATCGGCGCGCCGCCCGGCTACGTGGGCTACGAGGAGGGCGGCTACCTCACGGAAGCCGTGCGCCGCAAGCCCTACAGCGTGCTGCTGCTCGACGAGATCGAGAAGGCCCATCCGGACGTCTTCAACGTGCTGCTGCAGGTGCTCGACGACGGCCGCCTGACCGACGGGCAGGGCCGCACCGTGAACTTCAAGAACACGGTGATCGTGATGACCAGCAACATCGGCTCGCCGATCATCCAGTCGATGGTGGGCAGGCCGGCCGAGGAGATCAAGGACGCGGTGTGGGACGAGCTGAAGAACTACTTCCGCCCCGAGTTCCTCAACCGCATCGACGAGACGGTGGTGTTCCACGGGCTCGACGCGAAGAACATCGAGGCGATCGCCGCCATTCAGCTCAGGGTGCTGCAGGAGCGCCTGGCGAAGATGGACTACGCGCTCGAGGTCTCTCCCGCGGCGCTGTCGGAGATCGCCAAGGTCGGCTTCGACCCGGTGTTCGGCGCGCGTCCGCTCAAGCGGGCGATCCAGCACCGTATCGAGAACCCGCTGTCGAAACTGCTGCTCGACGGGAGCTTCGTGCCGAAGGACCAGATCGTGGTCGGCACCGATCCGATCCGGTCCCCGGGCCAGTTCAGCTTCAGCAAGGCCGGGGAACCCCGGGCCGGGGCAGTGGGCTAAGCCGGATGATGAACTTCCTCCTGCGCGTCGTCCTGTTCCTCCTGGGCCTGGTCTTCGCGGCCAGCCTGGCCGTGGCGGTGCTCGTGCTCGCCGCGGTGTGGGGCCTGCGCTACGGCTGGGCCCGCCTGACCGGGCAGCCGGTGCGGCCCTGGGTCATGCGCTTCGATCCACGCCACGGCTTCGACCGCTTCCGTGCCGCATCGCGGCCGGCCGAGCCGACGGCGGCCGACGTGGCCGCCGCGAAGGCGCGTGGCGAAGCAGCCGACAGCCCGGTGCGCCTGCGTGACCGCGGCGGCGACAACGTGACCGATGTTCAGGCGCGCCCGGTCTCGCGCGGAGAGTAGGCGCCCGGCCGTTGCCCTGCGCGCGGCGAGCCGGTGACACAGGCTGCAACGGCCTGTGACTTGATGTAAGCGCTTCGCCGACCGCGTTCCTTGATGCCGGCCTACGACGCGGCCGCATCGCACGGTTTTCAATCCCGCCACCCTCCGACACGACGAAGGCGCGATCCGCGGCTGCCGTGCCGGGCAAGGAGCGAGACATGCGCGAAGCCGATGACGCTGACCTGCCCGAAGCCGATACGGGCGACAAGGAGCGATCCCGCTTCGCGCCCGAGCCCTCCCGCCGTTCCCTCATACGGGGTGCGATCCTCTACGCCATGTTCGTGGGCACGGGCGTCAGCGTGTCCGGTTGCGGCGGCGGGGGTGGCGGAGGCGGTGGTGGCGGGGGGGG
>NZ_LYMK01000034.1 GCF_002157355.1 Variovorax sp. JS1663
GGACTGGACGGTGTCGGTGCCTTCGCCGGGGTTCTCGGTGACCACGTCGGCCGCGTTGTCGACGACGTAGGTGTCGTTGCCCGCGCCACCGATCATCGTGTCGCCGCCGGCGGCGCCATCGAGCAGGTTGTGGCCTGCGTTGCCGGTGAGGGTGTTGGCCAGGGCATTGCCGGTGCCGTTGAGGTGGCCCGCTCCCGTGAGGGTCAGGTTTTCCAGGTTGGCTCCCAGGGTGTAGCTGACGCTGGACTGGACGGTGTCGGTGCCTTCGCCGGGGTTCTCGGTGACCACGTCGGCCGCGTTGTCGACGACGTAGGTGTCGTTGCCTGCCCCACCGATCATGGTGTCGGCGCCGGCGGCGCCATCGAGCAGGTTGCTGCCGGTGTTGCCCCGGAGGTAATTGGCCAGGGCGTTGCCGGTGCCGTTCAGGTTGGCCGTGCCGGTGAGGGTCAGGGCCTCCACGTTGGCACCCAGGGTGTACGTGATGCCCGACTCCACCATGTCCATGCCTTCGCCGACGTTCTCGGTCACCACGTCGCCCGCGTTGTCCACGACGTAGGCATCATGGCCTGCCCCACCGATCATGGTGTCGGCGCCGGCGCCGCCGTCGAGCATGTTGTCGCCTGCGTTGCCGGTGAGGGTGTTGGCCAGTGCGTTGCCGGTGCCGGCCAGGTGGCCCGTGCCGGTGAGGGTGAGGCTCTCCAGGTGGGCGCCCAGGGTGTAGTTCACGCTGGACTGCACGAGGTCGATGCCTTCGTCGGCGTTCTCGGTGACCACGTCGCCCGCGCTGTCCACGACGTAGGTGTCGTGGCCCAGGCCACCGGCCATGAGGTCCGCGCCGGCTCCGCCGTCGAGCAGGTTGTTGCCGGCGTTGCCGGTGAGGGTGTTGGCCAGGGCGTTGCCGGTGCCGTCGATGGCGGCGCTGCCCGTGAGGGTGAGGTTCTCGATGTACTCTCCCAGGCTGAAGCCGACGCTGCTTTGCACGCCGTCCGTGCCGCCCTGGTCCCGGAACTCGAACTCCCGGCCGCCGTCCGGCTTGATGAGGGTGACCCAAGTGCCTTCGCTGACGGTGTCGCCGCTGTCGTCCACCAGGTAGGTGTCGTCGCCCGCACCACCGGCCAGGGTGTCGGCTCCGGCGCCACCGTCCAGGGTGTCGTCGCCCGCACCACCGTCCAGGGTGTCGGCTCCGGCGCCACCGGCCAGTGCGTTGTGGCCGCTGTTGCCGGCAAGGACGTTGGCCTGCGCGTTGCCGGTGCCGTTCACGTTCCCGGCGCCGGTGAGGGTCAGGCGCTCCAGGTCGGCGCCCAGGGTGTAGCTGACGCTGGACTGCACGGTGTCCACGCCTTCGCCGGGGTTTTCGGTGACCACGTCGCCCGCGTCGTCCACGACGTAGGTGTCGTTGCCCAGGCCACCGGCCAGGGTGTCGGCTCCGCCCGCGCCATCGAGCAGGTTGTTGCCGGCGTTGCCGGTGAGGGTGTTGGCCTGGGCGTTGCCGGTGGCGTCGAGGTGGCCCGCGCCGGTGAGGGTGAGGTGCTCCAGGTGGGCGCCCAGGGCGTAGCTGACGCTGGACTGCACGGTGTCCACGCCTTCTTCGGCATCTTCCGTCACCACGTCGCCCGCGTCGTCCACGAGGTAGGTGTCGTCGCCGGCGCCACCAGTCAGGCTGTCGGCTCCGCCCGCGCCATCGAGCAGGTTGTTGCCGGCGTTGCCGGTGAGGGTGTTGGCCAGGGCGTTGCCGGTGGCGCTCAGGGGGGCCGCTCCCATGAGGACGAGGTGCTCCAGGTTGGCCCCAAGGGTGTAGGTGAGGCTGGCGTACACGGTGTCCACGCCTTCTTCGGCATCTTCCGCCACCACGTCGAGGGCGTTGTCCACCAGGTAGGTGTCGTCGCCCGCACCGCCGGCCAGGGTGTCGGCTCCGCCCGCGCCATCGAGCAGGTTGTTGCCGGCGTTGCCGGTGAGGGTGTTGGCCTGGGCGTTGCCGGTGGCGTGCACGTTGTCCGCGCCAGTGAGGGTGAGGTGCTCCAGGTTGGCCCCGAGCCTGTGGTCCACGCTGGACAGCACGGTGTCGGTGCCTTCGCCGGCGTTCTCGGTGACGGTGTCGCCCGCGTTGTCGACGACGTAGGTGTCGTTGCCCGCGCCACCGCGCAGCCGATCCGCACCCGCTGCGCCGTCGAGCAGGTTGTTGCCGGCGTTGCCGGTGAGGGTGTTGGCCTGCGCGTTGCCGGTGCCGTCCACGTTCCCCGCTCCCGTGAGGGTCAGGTTTTCCAGGTTGGCGCCCAGGGTGTAGGTGAGGCTGGACTGCACGGTGTCCGCGCCTTCGTCGGCGTTTTCGGTCACCACGTCGAGGGCGTCCACGACGTAGGTGTCGTTGCCCGCGCCGCCGGCCAGGGTGTCGGCTTCTGCGCCACCATCGAGCACGTTGTCGCCTGCGTTGCCGGTGATGACGTTGGCCTGTGCGTTGCCGGTGGCGTCGATGGCGCCCGCGCCGGTGAGGGTGAGGTTCTCCAGGTGGGCGCCCAGGGTGTAGCCGACGCTGGACTGCACGAGGTCCACGCCTTCGTCGGCGTTCTCGGTGACCACGTCGCCGGCGTCGTCCACGACGTAGGTGTCGTTGCCCAGGCCACCGGCCAGGGTGTCGGCTGCGGCACCGCCATCGAGGGTGTCGGCCCCGCCCAGGCCCCGCAGCACGTTGGCGCTGGCGTCCCCGAGGAGGGTGTTGGCTGCCTCGTTGCCCAGCACCGACCAGCCGCCATCGCCCAGCAGTTGCGCATGTTCCAGGTCCGCGCGGGTGGACAGGTCCAGCCATTTGTCGGTGAGCTGGACGCCCGCGTCGGGCGCCGCCGTGGACAGGACCACGGTGTCCTGGCCGCCGGCATCGAGGGCGATTTCCTTGACCAGCTGCGATGCGTCGCTGGGCTGGTATTCGGCCTGCAGTTTGCGCACGTCCAGCAGGTAGCGGTCGTCTCCCAGGCCACCGTCCAGCACGTCGCGGCCCCGGCCGCCGTCCAGGGTGTCGTCTCCGGCGCCGCCGCTGAGCATGTCGGCACCCAGGCTTCCTTGCAGCAGGTTGTCCCGGGCGTTGCCCAGGAGCACGCCTGCGGCCTGGCCGACGAGCTGGGCGTCGCTCAGGTGGTCGCGCCCGGAGAGGTCGATGCGGTGGGTGCCCGTGTCCGCATGGAGCACGATTTTGTTGCGCTCCCGGGGGTCGGCCCGGTCCAGGATTTCCGCGAGGGTGGGGTCGTAGTCGGGCTGGCTGAAGACGTAGGTGTCGCTGCCGGCGCCACCGACGAGCAGGTCGACGCCGGCGCCGCCTTCGAGGGTGTCGTCTCCCTCGCCTCCGGCCAGGGCGTCCGCACCGCCCCCGCCACGCAGCAGGTCGTCTCCGGCACGGCCGAACAGGGCGTCGGGCTGGTCGTCTCCTTCCAGGATGTCGTCGGACCCGGCCAGGGCGTCTTCTTCTGCAGCCTGGCCGCTGATCACGCGCTGGTAGTCGTCGTAGCGCCCCAGCCAGGAGGCGCCCAGCTGCACGCGCAAGGGCTGGACGGCGTCGCCCGCGTGCATGGCCTGGGTGGCCTGCGCGAGTTCGTAGGCGTCGGCCTGGCCGTAGGTGGCCAGGCGCTGGGGGTCGGAGGCCATCCATTGCCAGGGGTCGTGCAGGGCGGCTGCCTGGGCCACGGGCAGTTCGCCGACCCAGTAGGCCTGCCGCGCGCCAGCGGGCTCGCCTGCAAAGCGCAGTACCTCCACGTTGCTCGCCTGGATGCGCCCGTCACGCCCGGCGACGGTGTCCTGGATGAGGAGGACGGGCGCTGCGCCTGCGCCGGGGAGTTGGTAGCTCAGTTGGTAGTCGCCGAGGGCGCCGCGCAGATGGACGAGGTCCAGGCCCTGCCCTCCGTCCAGGGTGTCTTCTCCGCCACCGCCGGTGAGGGTGTCGTCTCCACCTCCGCCCGACAGGAGGTTGGCTGCAGCCGTGCCGGTGAGGGCGTTGTCCAGGTCGTTGCCGGTGCCGTTCAGGTCCAGGCCTTGCAGGACCAGGTCTTCCACTTGTGCCGCCAGGGTGTAGGAGACGGCAGCCTGGACGGTGTCGTGGCCCTCGCCGGCGTTTTCGAAGACGAGGTCGTCGGGGCGCACGACGCTGTAGCGGTCGTCTCCGCGGCCCCCGGCCATGAGGGCCGCGACGAAGGCGGGCGCGGAGAGGCCGCTGTCTTGTGCAGGGGTTTCGAAGAGGGGCGGGTGGGACAGCGCGTCGGCCGCGTCGGTGCCCACGATGCGCTGGCCGTCGAAGTGCCTGAGCTGCACGAGCGCCTGGGCATGGGCCTCCTGGCCTTCGTTGTGGCCCCATACGTCCAGCATGACGTGGCCGGCGTTGTCTTCAGGGGCGGTGAGTTGCAGCGCGCCGTCTTGCGCCTGCAGCCACGCAGGGGCACCGCGGCGGCCCGCAACGCCCAGTTCGTGGGAGTTCGCCCCGGAGACCAGGCTGGACAGGGGCGCCAGGACGGTGCGGATGCCCGACCAGGCCTGGTAGATCTGCGGCGGGTTCACCCACATGGGCTCGGGGCGCGCGCCTTCCTGGCCCAGCAGCTGGCCAAGGGGGATTTGCACCAGCGATGGGGGCGGGGGCTGGGGTTGTTCTTGCTGGGTCTGGGAGGCTTGCTCCTGGGCCTGGGAGGCCTGCTGGGTCTCTGACGCCAGGGCAAGGTAGCTCACCTGGGCCACGCCGCTGCCGGTTTCGCCCCGCCATTCGATCAGGCTGGCCAGGCCGGCGGCATCGATGCCGGGCGCTCCCACGTAGCGGATGTTCAAGTCGCCCCAGCGCAGATCCGTGTCGTGCAGGATGAGCGTGACGGCGCTGCTGGCCACGAGCACTTCGGCACCGCCTGCGCCCAGCCACAGCTCGGCGGTGCCTTCGAGGAGGTCCAGGCTCACTTTGGCGTGGCCGCCGCGCGCATCGATACGCACGTGGGGAAGCTGCCCCGCCTCGTCGCCGAAGATGCCAACGCCAACGCTGACTTCGGTGACGTCCGGATCGAGGAGGACGATGTCGCGGCCGCTGGCGGCCAGCACGCGCACGCCGTCGCCGCGCACACGCACGAAGTCGTCTCCGGCGCCTGGGTCGATGAGGGTTTCCTGGGCGCCATCCTGTTCGGGGACGGTCTCGGTCACGGTCACGGTCGCGGTCTCGATGAGGTCCGCGCCCTCGCCGGTATGGACCTGCCGCACTGGCGCGCCCAGGCTCAGGTGGTCGTCTCCGATGCCGGTGAGGAGTTTGTCCACGCCGGTGAAGCGGCCGCTCTGGCCACGCGCGGCGAAGGTCTGGCCGTCTTCGTCAAGGTCCACGCGCACGGCGCCCAGGCGCTGCAGGTCCAGGGTGTCGGGGCCTCCACCGGCATCGACGGTGAGGTGCGAGCCGGCCGCAGCGCGGTCCACGACGACGAGGTCTTCACGCGCGCCGAGCTGCACTGCTCCCGCGCCGATGAGTACGGTGTGCCGCTGCGCGCCGAGCAGGCGGACTTCGTCTCCTTCGTCGGGGAGCTGCGACTGCGTTGCGCCGGACACGCCAGACACGCCGGACACGCCGGAACCCCAGTCGTAGGTCAGCTCGCCCTCGCCCCCCATGTAGTTCCACCGACCCTCGGCGGCATTCCAGCCGTCGATGTCGCTGACGGTGTCACTGAAGCGGCTGCCCAGCACGGTGCCCACGCCCTGCAGGGCGCCCCAGCGGATGTCCTGGCCGCTTTGCGCCCACTGCAGGCTCACGGCCTTGTCGCCGCCGCCTTGGGCGCTGATGGAGATCTGGGTGGCGGTGATCAGGTGGATCAGGTCCGATCCGCGGCCCAGCTGCAGGCTGACGTTGCCACGCAGGACTTCGTAGCGGTTGTCTCCAGGCAGTGCGCGCGCATCGAGCGCGATCCTGGCCTGCGGGTCCTGCCCGTCGTCGCGCACGATGACCAGGTTGTGCACTTCCCCGTCGGTGGGCAAGAAGGCCGCGTCCAACTCCCAGCTGTAGGTGGCTGCCTGCCCAGGGCCTTGCTCGATGTCCACGTCGAACCAGGCCGCTTGCTGCAGTTGCTGCTCCAGGGCCTGCGGGGTCTGCCGGTAGCGGGCGGCCAGGTTGTCTTTGTAGGTCTGCCACTGCAGGGCGTCGGCGTCTTCCGCGGGCGGCTGCAGCAGCTCCAGGCCGCCGAGGTCTCGCGGCCTCAGGCCGAGCAGGTAGCCGCCGTGGCGGCTCTGGCTCTGGACGGTGGTGTAGGAGGGATCGAAGGCGAAGTCCTCGCGCTGCAGGCCGATCTGGATGATCTGGTCCAGTTGGGGGTCGGCGCTCAGTCTCTGCACGAGGGCGTCAGCGGCGCTGCGCCATTCGTAGCCGGGCTGCAGGGTTCGCTCTTGGATGTCCTGCAGGCGCAGCCGCGCCTGCAGGTAGGCCGTCGCCAGTCTCTGGTAGGTGTCGGGCAGCTGGCTGATGGTGCCGTCGAGGTCGTACTGGCTGTGAGGCTGCATGGCCTCGTCCACGGCCTGGATGAAGTGGGCCCAGGTGCTGTCCTGGGCATCGAGCGCCGCTTTGTATTGGTTGACCTGCTGCTGGGCGAGGGTGAGTTCGTCCGTCTTGAGCAGCAGGCCCGCGCGCACGCGCTGTTCGTAGGCGTCCAGGTACCAGCTCGGGTCCTCCAGCACGTCGTCGATCTGGCCGATGATTTGCGATGCGTGGTTGTCAAAGAGGGGGTGGAACACCCGGCCGCCCTGCTCGTCGGCCAGGCGGGCCACGAGGTCAAGCAGTTGCGCATCGTTGGCCAATCCCAGCTGCCGCTGGCTGGCAGCCTGTTCGCGCAGGTCCTGCGCACGCCCGAAGGCAGCCCAGTCGGGCTGGAGCATGCTGGCCACGGCCAGCGCCAGTTGCACGCCCTCGGGGCCGCCGAATTCGCCGACCACGACCATCGCCACGGTGAAGGCCAGGTTGACGCCGGCACCGGCCATGGCCCACTCGTCTTCGTGGCGGATGACGCCGTTGTCGTGGTTGGCAATGTAGGTGTTGACGCTGTCGCCCAGGGCCTGCATTTGCTTGAGGGCGAAGTAGGCGGTGAGCATCCTGCCTCCCTGGCCCATCACACTCTGCAGGGTGGGGACGAACTGCGCTCCCATGGCCTGCCCAACCTCCAGGGCAACTTTGCCTCCCAGCAGCAGGCCCGCGCCTGCACCCACCGCCAACTGCTCGACCAGCATCTTGTCGAGCTCGCGGGTGTCTTCTCCCCGCGCCACCGCCTGCTGCCGCGCCGCCAGCAGCTGCCGGGTCGCCCCGGCGGTGCTGTAGAGCATGTAGGCGTCCATGAAGTAGCCGTTGTATTTGGAGACGGTGCCGATGACCTCCTCGCCGGCGCCAGGCGCCACGCCTCGCCGCGCCAGGTCGGCCTGGATCATCTCGCCCTGCAGCCGCCGCGCCAGCTCCCGGTCCGGCTGGTCGCCGCTGCGCGCAAGCTCCCCGAGGGCCTGCTGGCGGCGCAGCTGCGCCTGGTTTTGCTGGAGGCTGCGCGCGTCGTAGTCTTCTTGGGGGCGCACGGGCTGGTCTCGGTTTTGCTGGGCACCGCGCCCGTCGATGAAGGCCTCTCCCAGCTGGCCGAGCTGCCAGGCCTGCAGGGGGTCGAGGTCCAGCAACTGGACTTGCTCGCGCAGGTCGTGTTGCAGCTGTTGGGGATTGCGGCCCTCGTCCTGACCGGACGCCAGCATGTCCAGCACGGGTTTGAGCTGCAGGTCGAAGTAGCGCAGCTCCTGTTGCACCGCCTGGTCCAGGCGTTCAGGGGGCAGGGCGTCCTGGCGCAGGAGCTCCTTGCGCACTTCCAGGGCGTAGCGCTCGCGCAGCTGCTGGTCGGTCAGGCCCAGCTGCGCCTGTTTGGCCACCGATTTGTAGAACTGCTCGGCGGCGTAGCCGACGCCGTAGTCCTGGCCACCACCGGCCAGGAGGTCCAGCACGCTGAACAGTTCCACCCGCTGGTAGTGTTGCTCGAGGGCGCTGCCGACAGGGGCATCGGGGCCTTGCCTGGCCTCGTTCTGCGCCACGCGCAGCCGCAGGCTTTTTTTACTCAGCTCCTGGGCCAGTTCTTCACGGCTGAGGGTCTGCTGCGGGTCGCTCCTGCGGCCCAGCACGGCATCGACGGCTTCTTCGATGTCGCCTTGCAGGGCGTCGCGCACGAGCTGCGCGTCGCGCTCGGCCACGTCTTCAAGCTGCCCCACACTGTCCCAGTCGAAGTCCTTGAACATGTCGTACAGGACCCCGGACAGCTGCTCCAGGCTGGCCTTGGCGGCCTGCGCGCTGACCGGCTCATCCGGCAGCCCCAGCTTGCCAAGCATCTTCTCCCACATCTGCCGGCTGCGCGCGTCACCCCACGCGCCAAAGTCGATGTTGCTGTCCTGCGCATCTTCCACCACCGCCAGCGCGCCGGCCGCACCAGTGTCCGGGTCCTCCCAGTCCCGGTTGCGGCTCCCGGGCAGGTCTTGCGGGCCCGCCGAGGCTACGAGCGTGATGTATTCCACCGAATTAGCGTCGTGCAAAGGCTCCTCGTCTGCTAGCGGCTCGCCATCCCAGTGCTCGTCATAGATCCCATCGGCAGTAATGAGCCAGCCCGCGGGCACGACCGCATCTTCCCGCACCGAGATGCCGGGGGCGACCCAGGCGTCCTC
Organism: Variovorax sp. JS1663; assembly: GCF_002157355.1. Classification (GTDB taxonomy): domain Bacteria; phylum Pseudomonadota; class Gammaproteobacteria; order Burkholderiales; family Burkholderiaceae_C; genus Variovorax. Next base: position 8,665 of record NZ_LYMK01000034.1, read on the forward strand.
TTCGACCACGGCGCCACACTGGATCTCAGCGCCGGCGCCGATCCGGGCGCGCGCCTCGACCACGGCGCCTAGTTCGATCACTGCGCCAGCGCCGATCTGGACCCAATCCCCGACCACGGCGCCTGCCTCGATCACAACGCCCGCGCCGATGATGACGCCGCTCCCGACACTGCCGAAGATCTTCGCCCCGGGCCCGATCTTCGTATTGGCGGCGACCTGTGCATCCATGCCAATCCGCACTCCTTCGCCCAGTTCCACGCCCGCGCCGAGCCTGGAGCCAGCCTTCAGAAGACATTCATCGCCGATGACGGTCCCTGCGCCCACTGAGACGCCCGAAACCACCAGCACGCCATCGCCAAGCGAAACATTGGCCCCGAACGTCACGCCCGGAGCGATCATCGACCCCCCCGTGCTCCAGTAGGCGTTCGATCCGCTGGCTGCATCAAGGTCGGCCACCATGGCGTCGGGGGGGAAAAATCTGGCAAGCTTTCGCACCACCTCCGGGTGGTCCAGATTCCCCAGGGCCATCTCGAACAGCTTCTCCGGCGTCACTTCCCGAGACTCCAGACCACGCTCCAGAAAGACACTCGTTGCGGCGATGTCGTTCTTGGCGAACGCGAGATCGAGCACGGACAGGCCATTCACTCTCTGGTCAACGAGATCGGGAGCGATGTCCAGGAGCAGCTCGAAAAACTGCCGCTTGTCCTCGCCCCCCAAGGATGTGATCGATGCCCGTAGAGCATCGAACAGCGAGTCACGCCATTGCGGGTCACGCAGGTTGACCACGTGCGACAGTTCCAACAGTCCATTGAGGTTGGGGTCGGGACCACCCAGGCTCTTGATCGCCTCTGCGACCTCGGTCTCGTAGACTCCCGGCGCCGCCTTCGGCAACCCCTCCAGGTAGAGAGCCAGCGAGTGCTGCATGGCAGTCTTTTCCTGGGGGGTCAGGTCTTCTGACCGCGCGGATCTCAGAATGTCCTTCAGAACGTTCGACGCCTTGTTCTTGAGATCGAAGCTGTAACTTCCCGAGCTCAGCATCACCTCGAGAAGCTCGAATTTGCCCTTTCTTGCCGCATACTCAACCGGCGTCGGTCCGTTCACGTACTCAGGTCGACCCGATACGAACGTCACCACATCAATTCGGTTCTGGTCGATCGCCACCTCCAAGAACGTTTTTCCTTCGCGACCCCGCCAGCCAAAGGCCTCAGGGGGCATGTTCTTCAAGAGCTGCGCTTCCTTCTGCGGATCGAGCCGGTCTTTGGAAGGCCGCAGGATCCAATCGATCCACGGTGTCGCGTCGCAACTCCGGTCCTTGAAAAGTTTCGCCAAGGCCACGCCCGACGGCCCCTGCGCCTCCAGCTTCGCGATCACTTCAGTGAGATCCGCCCCGAGCGGGGCAAGCATGTCGGCAACGACGGGGTTCAGCTTCCGGTCGACACTGATCTCAGCCAGTGTCGGCCCGTCCGGTCCGTCCTTGCGCAGATTCAGGAGATCACGCCGCGACCTGTCGTCGAGGAAGATCAGTACCGCCGTCCATTCCTCGGGCTTCGATGCTCCACTATCGTTGATGTCCTCTATCCAACGGAACATCTGGCGCGACAGTTCGCCAAGCAATCGTTCGCGCGACTGTGGATTGTTCTCCATGTAGGCGGACAGCTGCGTCTCGACAAGCCAATCTCCAACCTGCCCGGCTCCATTCAATTGAGAGACCGCCTGAAAGATGGACGTCCCCTCACCCAAGAATCCCCCGAGGATGCCTCCCTTGTCCCCGAACAACCACGACAGCGTCTCTTCTGGATTGACCCTGACCATCGCCTCGATCAGCGGCAAGGGCTCCTCGGTTTTCTTCAGCGCGTTCTCGACGTCGCGCGGGCCTAACGACGCGCCCGCATCGATCAGATGCTCCAGGTTGCGCACATAGAGTTCGACCTGCTTCTCTGCGGGTAGCCCAGTCAACGAATCCTGGACGGAATCCAGCAGTACGTCCAACATCTCCCTGCCAACGCGGGACAAGAAGTCCGGTTTCCCCGTCGAGGACAAGAGGTCGAGCGCCCGCCACCCGCCAGTCTGGACCATGGCCTTCGCTTCATCGAAACGCGGCGGCCGCCGAAGCATCATTGCCGCGAACGAATCGCGAAACTCTCTCCCTCTTGCCGTATTCAGGTCCAGTTGATCGGCCAGGTCTCCAATCTCCTCCCACCACGCCAACAGGTCTGCGTTCAGCGGACTTGGTTTGACGCTGCTGACTGCCTCGGCAACCAGGCTGCGCGTCTGTCTCAGCAACTCAGCTTTCGTTCCCTGAGGAAGAACCCGACCCAGCTCTTCGATTTCCAGCTGATACTTCTTGACTTGCTCCAGCGAATAGGTCTCGCGCCCTCGGTAGTGCTCCAGGTCGGTTGGGAATGGGATGTCGAGAGTTGGAATTCCAGCTTTCCACACCTTCCACGTGTTCAGGAATGGGTGCCCTTCCAGGATGAACTTGTATGGATTGTCGGCATTGCCCGAGAGGGCCATCAGCTCATTCAAGCCGAAGGTGCTCGCCGCAAGCTGGTCCTCATCCGCACTCACGATCACTGTGTTGGTGCCGGTCCAGTTTTCCTTGTCCAGCTCGCCGATGAGCGCCCCGCTGTGACAGCTGTATGCAACAAACGACCCCCTCCAGGTCGTCTCCTTGCCACTGGAATCATAGGCGTCGATCCCGGTCAGAGCATCGAGAAACTCGTAGGTGCTGATCATCTCTGGCTCCATGGCGAAGTAGTGCCTACCTTCATGGACCGCCCCATGCGCATCGAGAAAGATGACTGTGTCGGGACCGATCAGCTTCTGATCCGCAAGATCTTGGATCGCCGCCCCCAAGTCGAAGCCCGGCACCCCGCCCAGGATCTTGACTCCTTTCGACTCGAGGATTCGTTGGTCGACCGTCACCCCCTTGTCGCGCTCGAGCTTTATGTCCGTGCCGAGGATGCAGATGATCTTGTAGGTGTCAGTCATTTTTGGGTTTCGAGGAGCGGCGCCATCGCGCACCGTGGATTGGGAAAAACGAGCGCGCGCCGCTTCGGAATGCCGAAGCGGTGGGGCCGGGAGATTGGGGTTCGGAGGGGGCGCGGAGCTGCTGCCGGCAGCTCAAGGCGGCCCAGCTGGCTGCGCTGGATGGAGGTGCCACGAAAGCCAGGGCGGCACCCTATGGAACCGGGCGCTCGCGGCCCGGCACATCGGTCCCGCCCCGGGACGCGGCTCCACGGCCGGCACTACGGTGATACACATTTCTCCTCCGTTCTTTTGAAGACACATGGGCCGGCTGAAACGCTGACCTTGGGTTGATCCCCGGTGTGAACGGTATGCCCCAGGAGCTGACGAACGCAGTGAAAATCACAAAAAAAGACACACTGCGAAAAAAGACCACATTTCAAGGAAGCGGCGCGCCTCATGGACGATTCCGAGGCCAATCCGTTTTCGATGTGTCATGGGTGGTCCGTGTCCGCGCGGCCCCACCAGCCCCTACACCAAGCTGGCCCGCCAGGGCATGCAGGGCGCGGTGGCGCTCGCACCCTGAGCGTCCGCACCCGCGGCAGCGGCGATGCCGGCTTGCCAGCATCGGGCCGGATACGGGATCATCCCGTGTCTTCTCTTCGCCTTTCGCAAGCCGCCCCCATGCTGCGCCTCTACGACAGCCGCTTCTCCGGCAACTGCTGGAAGATCCGCATCCTGCTGAGCCAACTCGGCATTCCCTACGAGCGCGTGACGCTCGACATCGCCAAGGGCGAGACCGCCGAGCCCGCGTTCCGCCGGAAGAGCCGCTTCGCGCGCGTGCCGGTGCTCGAGCTCGAGGACGGCCACACCCTGGTCGAATCCGGAGCCATCCTGCTGCACCTGGCCGAGGGCACGCGTTTCATTCCCGAGGACGCCTTCCTGCGCGCGGAAATGCTGAGTTGGCTTTTCTTCGAGCAGGGGGATCTGCAAAAGCCCATCGCGACGTCGCGCGTCTACCACCTTCGGGGGATGGCTGCCGAGAGAGCCGAGGACATTGCGCGCTTTCACCATGACGGCCACATCGCACTCGAGAAGCTCGAGCAATGGCTTGCTCCGCGCACCTGGCTGGTCGGCGATCGCTACACGCTCGCCGACCTGGCCACCTCCTGCTATGTGTCGCTCGCCGGGCAAGGCGGCTACGACATGGCACGCTACCCGGCCATCCGGGCGTGGACGGGCCGCGTGAGCGAGCAGCCGGGCTGGGTGCCGCTGCTCAGCGGCGACTAGGCCAGGCGCTCAGGCCGCAGCCGCCTCGGGCAGCCCGCCCCGCAACGCCCTGGCGACCGTCGCGACCCGCCGCCCCTGGAAGCGCGCCACGTCGAGGTGATCCGCATCGGGCTCGAGGGTGTCGAGCTTCGAGACGTGCGTCGCGCCGTAGGGCGTGCCGGCCTTGAACATTGCGGCGTCGGCATAGCCGAGCGGCACGATGATCAGGCCCAGGTGCGCCATCGGCGTGTACATCGACAGCAGGGTCGACTCGTTGCCGCCGTGCAGCGAGGAGGTCGCGCCGAAGACCGATCCCACCTTGCCGTTGAGCTTGCCCTGGAACCACAGCCCGCCGAGCCCGTCGATGTAGGCCTTGAGTTCCGAGGAAATGGAACCGAAGCGCGTCGGCGTGCCCAGGACGATGGCATCGGCCCATTCGGCATCCGCCTCGGTGGGTGCCTCGTAGCGTGCGTTCATCTTCTCCGCGCGCTCGGTCCAGCCCGGCACCTGCGCCATGGCGGCGGGACTGACGACCTCGCGCGCGCGGCGCAGCCGCACCTCCGCGCCCTGGCCTGCCGCGCCCTCGGCGATCGCCCGGGCCAGCAGCTCGGTGGAACTGTTGCGGGAGTAGAACGCGACCAGGACCTTGGGTTTGAAGTTCGCGTTCATACCGAGATGGGCTCCAGGCGGCCGAGCAGTTCGTCCTTGCGGTCCTTGAGCCACGGGGGCAGCTGGAACTCTTCCCCGAAGTGGCCTGGCTCCTCGTCGATGGCGAAGCCGATGTCGGTGGTGGTGGCCTCGAACATCACCCCGCCCGGCATCTTGAAGTACATCGAGCGGAAGTAGTTGCGGTTGACCGATTCGGAGGTGTCGATGTAGCCCATGGCAAACAGCTTCTCCTTGATCTGCATCTGCTGCGCCTCGTTGTCGACCGCGAAGGCGACGTGGTGGATGGTGCCTTCGCCGTAGATCGACGAGCCCTGCAGGCGGTCCGGCTCGTGGAGGAACTCGACGATGGTGCCGGGCGTGCCGTCGGCGGTCTCGAAGCGGTGGTACGGACCCGATTCGCCCGCGTAGCGGAAGTCGATCGCCTCCTGCATGAAGAGGATCGACTCCGCCACCTCGCGCAGCGACAGGGTGATGCTGTGCACGCCGCGGATGGCGAAGGCCTCGGGAATGTCCTTGGCCAGGCAGGGTATGCGCGCATCGCGGTCGGAGGCGACCAGGTCGAATTCGATGCCGCAGGGATGATGGAAACGCTGGCGCTGCTCGCCGAAGCGCTCCACCACCTCCTTGTCGAAGGCGACGCCGTGCGCCTCGAAGCGCGCGCGCCAGAAGTCCAGCGAGCCCTTCGGCACCGAGTAGTTGATGACGCGGATCTGGCCCGAGCCCGGCCGCGCCTTCACGCCCTTCTGCCGGAAGGGGAAGGAGGTGACGAGGGTGCCGGCGTCGCCCTTCGGGTTGCCGTAGTAGAGGTGGTAGATCGGGTCTTCGCCGTCCAGCAGCACGGTCTTCTTGACCAAGCTCTGGCCGAGCAGCTTGACGTAGAAGTCGACGTCCTCCTGCGCGCCGCTGACGCCGGCGGTCAGGTGATGAAAGCCTTTGATGATCGACATGGGAGCTCCTTGTTGAGTGATCGGATGGGGTTGGAACGCGAGATGCCGGTCAGGCATCCACGAAGGTGGTGAAGTCCTCGACCTCCAGCTTGTGCAGGGCCATGCGGTTCTCCGGCATGCTGTTGTCGGCATAGCCGAGCGACATGCCGGCGACGACCATCTCGCCCTCGGGAATGCCGAGCTCGGCGCGCAGCACCGGGTACTGCAGCGACCAGATCTGCTGCGGACAGGTGTCCAGGTCGCGCGCCTTGGCGGCCAGCATGATGTTCTGCAGGAAGCAGCCGTAGCAGATGAAGCTGGCCCATTCCAGGCGGCGGTCCATCGTGAAGATGATCCCGACGGGCGCGTCGAAGAAGAGGAACTGCCGCTCCACGTCGCGCCGGCGGCCGACCTTGTCGCTGCGGTGCACGCCCTGCGCATCGCCGAGCTGGCCGCGGAAGGTGTTGAAGCGCATCGAGTAGGGGTCGGGCAGGGTCTGCGGGAAGAAGGGGTACTCGGGCACCAGCTTGTCGGGCCCGGCGCGGAAGGCATCGACGGCCGCGGCCGTCACGCGTTGGCGCGCCTGGCCGGTGACCACATAGCAGCGCCAGGGTTGTGTGTTGCTCGAGCTGGGGGCGTACTTGGCGACGGCGAGGATGTCCCTCACGGTCTCGATCGGCACGGGGCGATCGAGGAAGCCGCGCTTCGTGCGGCGCTCGCAGATCAGTTCGTCGATGAGCGAATTCATGGCGTGTGTCTCCATCCGGTGGTGGGGTGGCGTAGGGTGGTGTGGTCATGGGGTGACCGGGCGAGGAAATCGTAGAAACACCCCTCGCGCTTGAGAAGCCGGCGCGGCTTGCACGCAAGGTTGCGGATTCCTGGACGATGGGTGCCGCGGGGGGTCCTGGCGTTATGCTCGACGCGATCCCCTCCAACAGGCCCACGAACAGGCCCACGATGCTCGACCTCAAGGACGTCTACTACTTCGTGCAGGTCGTCGACCGCGGCGGCTTCACCTCGGCCGGCCAGGCCTTGCGCCTGCCGAAGTCGACGCTCAGCCATCGCGTGCAGGAGCTCGAGTCCTCGCTCGGCGTGCGCCTGCTCAACCGCACCTCGCGCCAGTTCGGCACGACCGACATCGGCAAGGAGTTCTACCAGTACGCGGTCGCGATGCTGCGCAGCTCCGACATCGCCGAGGAGGCGATCCGGCAACGCCTGGCCGAGCCGAGCGGCGTGATCCGCATCACGACGGCGGTGGAGATCGCGCAGTTCGCGCTGCGCGACCTGCTGCCGGTCTTCCTCAACCGCCATCCCAAGGTGCAGATCGTCGAGATCGCGACGGACAGATACGTCGACATCGTCGGCGAGGGCTTCGACCTGGCGATCCGCGGGCACACCGCGCCCCTGCAGAACTCGACGCTCGTGCAGCGCGCCATCGCGAACGCGCCATGGTTCCTGTTCGCCAGCCCGGCCTACCTGGCGAAGGCGAAGGAGCCCCATCACCCGGACGAGTTGCTGCACCACGCGAGCATCTCGATCGTGCGCAACGGCCCGGTGCAATGGCAGTTGAAGGACCCGGGCGGCAAGGAGTTCGTGGTGGCGATGGCGCCGCGCTTCCAGAGCAACAACATGGTGTCGCTCAAGGAGGCGGCCTGCGCCGGCCTCGGCATCGCGGCGCTGCCGGGCTATATCTGCCGCAGCGAACTGACGGCAGGCACGCTGCGGCAGATCCTGCCCGGCTGGATCGCGGCCGATGCCCGCATGTCGGCGCTCATTCCCTATCGCACCGGGCTGCTGCCCGCGGTGCGCTCGCTGGTGGACTTCCTGGCTGTCGAGATTCCGAAGGTCACGGACTTCGGTGGCCACTGAGGCACGCGCGGCCATCGTCCAGGAACCTGGACGCTGAGTCCGGGCCCGGGCGGCCTCAGACGGGCCGCATCGGCCTTATCGTCGCGGTCCTCCGAACTCCATCGGATCAGGACCATAGCCATGAACCATCTGAACTGCCTGCCGCAGGATGCGGTGTTCTGGGGCGAGAACATCCTGGCCGGCGCGCTCCCGCGCCTCGCCCAGCAGGGCATCGAGCGGCCGATGATCTTCACCGTCCCTCCGCTCGAAGCGCTGGCGCGCAGCCAGGTCGAGCCGCACCTTGCGGGCATCGCCGGCCGCTTCCTCGACCTGCCCGCACACGTGCCCGACGTGGCGGTGAACGCGGCGCTCGATGCCTGCCTGCGCGCGGATGCCCGCGCCATCGTCGGGCTGGGCGGCGGCTCGGTGCTCGATGCCGCCAAGGCGGTGTCCCACCTGCACCACGGACTGACCGGCCGCCATCTGCCGATCGTGGCGTTGCCGACGACGCTCTCGGGCTCGGAGTTCTCGCACTACTTCGGCATCACCGAGACCACCGGTCCGCAGAAGTTCAAGCGCAGCTACGCGGTGCGCGAGACCACGCCCAAGCTCGTTCTGATCGACCCGCTGCTGGTGCGCGACACGCCGCGGGCGCTGCTGCTGTCCTCCGCCATCAAGGGCATCGACCATGCCGTGGAGGGCATGCGCAGGGTGACGCGCAGCCATCCCCACGCGATCATGGCCGCCAGCGGCGTCGACCGCTTCCTGCGGGTGCTGGAGAAGTGGCCCGCGACGCTGGAGACCCGCCAGGCCCTCGAGGCGGGGCTGGTGAGCGACGACGACCTGCTGCAGCTGCAGCTTGGCGCCTGGCAGTGCTATTTCTCGCCGGCCTCGGTGATCTACGGGCTGAGCCACCGCATCGGCCACATCCTGGGCGGCAGCTTCGGCCTGCCGCACAGCGCGACCTCGTGCATCACGCTGGCGCCGGTCATCCGGGCGTGCGCGGCCTTCTACGGCGACAAGCTGGAGGCGCTGTCGCCCGGCGGGCCGGGCGCGGCCGCGCGGCTGGCCGACCGGATCGCCGCCGTGGTCGAGACGCTCGGCCTGCCCAGCCGCATCTCCACCTTCGACCTGGACCGCGCGAAGCTGCCGGAGGTCGCCGCACTGCTCAGGGACAATTACCCCGAGGAAGTGGCCGACCTCGGCGCCGACGCGCCCGCACGCCTCGACGCCCTCCTGGACAGCCTGTGGTGACCCAGGTGCCGCGCCGCGCCGCGTCGCTGCGGCAGTCGCTCGATGCCCTGGCCAGCGGCAGGATCAGCGCGAGCGAGCTCGTGCAGGAAACGCTGGCCCGGGCGGAGGACACGCAGCGCAGGCTGCGTGCCTTCGCGGCCATCCCGCGCGCGCACGCGATCGCGGCGGCGGCCGACAGTGACCGCCGCCATGCCGAAGGCCGGCCGCGCCCGCTCGAAGGACTGCCGATCGGCGTGAAGGACCTGATCGACACCCGGGGCATCGAGACGCGCTACGGGTCGCCCGCCTTCGTCGGCCATGTCCCCGCCGCGGACGCGGCCGTCGTGCGCACGCTCGTGGAACAGGGCGCGATCGTGGTCGGCAAGACGACGACGCACGAGTTCGCCTGGGGGGTCACCACCGCCAGCGAGGCCTTCGGCGACACCCTCCATCCATCGGACCCGGGGCGCATTCCAGGCGGTTCGAGCGGCGGGGCCGCCGTGTCGATCGCCGATGGCGTGGTCGCCGCCGGCCTTGGCACGGACACCGGCGGATCGGTGCGCATCCCCGCGGCGCTGTGTGGCGTCACCGGCTTCAAGCCGAGCCATGGCGCGCTGCCCACGCAGGGCATCTTCCCGCTGGCGGCGAGCCTCGACCATCCGGGTCTGTTGGGGGCGCGCGTCGACGACATCGAGGTCCTGGCCGAGGCGCTGGGCATCGGTATCGAGCCTCGCATCGAGGGCGTCCCCGGCGAAGTGCGCGTGGGCGTGATCTGCGGCATCGGCCCGGTGCATCCCGCCACGGAGGTTGCCAGCGCTTTCGCGATCGCGGCCGACAGGCTCGCGTCGATCTTCCAGATCGAGGAGCTGGAGCCCGCGAATGTCTTCGACGGCTGTTTCGATGCCTTCGCGCGCATCGTCCTGGCGGAAGGTGCGCTCGTGCACTTCGCCAGGCACGATCCGGACTGGATTGCGGCGCACTACGGCGCGGAGACCATCGGCCGCCTGGAGCGCGCCAAGGCGGTGCGCATGGAAGACTACGCGCAGGCGCAGCAGGCCCGGCGAAAGTTCTCCGCCGCGCTGGCCCGGCTCATGGCCGGGCATCGCTTCATCGTGCTGCCCACCACGCCGTGCACCGCGCCGCGCCTCGGCGAACCGGAACTCACGATCGGCAACTGGTCGGGGAGCGTGCGCGAAGCGCTGATGCGCTACACGGCCCCCTTCAACCTCGCGGGCTGCCCGGCGATCTCGATCCCGCTGCACCGCGGCGCCGGCGCACTCCCGGCGGGCCTGCAGGTCGTGGCCCGGCCTGGCGACGACGCCGCACTGCTGCGGATCGCACGGCAGATGGAGCAGGTGCTGCATCCGGCGGAGCCCGCGCCGGGGACGGGTGGTCGCCGGTCGACGCCGTGATCCTGCGCCTCCACGCCGACAGCAAGGACGGCGCGACGCTCGACCCTTCGGATCGAGCGCATTGGTGCATCCGGGACAACGTCGTGATCCCGCGCGCGCCCCTGGCGCGACGGGCAGGCGGATCCTACGATTCGTGCCGCAGCGAATGCTTGCGCACGGGTTCCACAGCCGCCCTGTGGTGAAGCCGGGTCTTCGGACACGAGAGAGGTGAATCCATGACGAGAATTGCAAGACACATCATGGCGGCGCTGCTGATCGCGCCGCTCGCGGCGACGGCGCTGCACGCCAGCGCGCAACCGGCCAAAGGCGCACAGGCGGCGCACGAGGTCGTCGTCAAGGAGCTGATGACCAAGGCGCTCGCGGACATTCCCGGCAAGGAAGTCCTGATGATCACGGTGGACTACGCGCCGGGCGCCGCGGACCCCATCCACCGCCACGATGCACATGCCTTCGTCTACGTGCTCCAGGGTTCGATCGTGATGGGCGTGAAGGGCGGCAAGGAGGTGACGCTCAAGGCCGGCGATACCTTCTATGAAGGGCCGGAGGACGTGCACACGGTCGGCCGCAATGCCAGCAAGACCCGGCCCGCGAAGTTCGTGGTCATGCTGGTGAAGAACAAGGGCGCCGATTTCTTCATTCCCGTGAAGTGACCCTGTCCGCCGGGTGCGCCCCGGCGGCGAGCGGCAGGATCGTTCGGAAATCCGGGACCGTGCGTCCCGGCTTTGCCATCTTCTCAGACCACCGGCCGGTTCCTACGATCGGTTCGCGTTCAGCAGCTTGAAAGCGAACCCGTTCATTGAGCGCCGGTGGGCCTGCCGCGCAGGCCGAGAAGAGGAATGTGATGACGACCCATACCCCCTTGATGAAGATGGCCGCCGATGCCCGCGTGGCCATGCTGGACCCGAGCCGCAGCACCATCGTCGGCGCCAGGGCCCACCCGCGCTTCGAGCTGTTCCACGCCGCGAGCTCACTGTGCTCGCAGAAGGTGCGCACGGTGCTGTCCGAGAAGCGGCTGCCCTATCGCTCCAACGACATGCTGATCCTCAGCTCGATGGGCCCGGACGGCGTGGTTCCGGCGGAGCACTACAGCCCTGCCTACGTGCGCCTCCGGCTGCTCGCGGCGCCCGCGTCGGGCCGGGGCTACGTGAGCGGCTACAGCGGCCGGACCTCGGTGGAGACGGAAGGCTTCGATCCCTGCGTGGTGCCCCTGCTCGTGGACCACGAGGCCGGCCGGGTGGTCGCCGATTCGCGCCGGATCTGCGGCTATCTCGACGCCGTGTCGCGCCAGCCGCTGCAGCTGGTGCCGGACGACCCGGCGGCGCACGCCGAGGTGATGCGCCAAGTCGGCATCGTCGACACGATCCCGAACGGCGCGCTGCTGTACGGCTTCCATCCGGATGCCGACCTGCGGCCCGGCGCGCTCAAGCTGGTGATGGCCACCGTCTACGAGCACAAGATCATGGCGCTGGAACAGCTGATCGCGGCCAACACCGATGCGCCGGAACTGGTGGCGGCGTATCGCGCCAAGATCGTGAAGGAGAGCGGCGGCAGGCGCGTGCGCCATGACGCCGCGTTCCAGCGTGCCGCCCGCGATCAGGTCGGCGATTTGCTGAAGGACCTCGAGCGCGACCTGGCGGCGCAGTCCTTCTCGTGCCTGCACGGCCATCCCTTTTCGCTCGCCGACGTGCTCTGGGGCGTCAACCTGGTCCGCCTGAACTACCTCGGGCTGTCCTCGATGTGGAGCGGGCTCGCACAGGTCGGGCGCTACTTCGAGACGCTGGTGCAGCGTCCCTCGCTGTGCAGGGAGGCCATCCAGGCCTCGGTGAACTCGATGCCGCCGTCGACCTACATGCGCGGCATCACCGAATGCGCGGCGGCCGCCGCGTGACGAACATCCCTACGACCAGGAGCACACGATGAGCAAGACCCCCCCGACCCACGAGAGCACGGCGGCCGGCAAGACGCCCTACAGCCAATGGCTGCAGACGGAGGCGCTGCACTCCCTGCAGCGCCCGGTCAGCGATCACCCCGGCGAGCATGCCTGGATCGTCCACGCCCAGGTTTCCGAACTCTATTGGATGCTGATCATCAAGGAGATCCAGACGGCCCAGGCCTGCCTGCGCGCCAACGACCTCGTGCAGGCCCAGCGCACGCTGCAGCGTGTCGTCGCTCACCATGCGCCGCTGGACGCGATCTGGCGCTCGCTCGCGTGGATGACGCCGAACGACCTGCTGGCCATGCTGTCGCGCGTGGGGCCCACCTATGGCAAGGACACGGCGCTCCAGGGGTGGACCTACCGCCACATGGTCTATCTGCTGGGCATCAAGCAGGCGGAGCATCTGCAGCACTTCGTGCCGCAGCCGCAGCGCTGGGCGCAACTGGACAAGGCGCTGTCCGAGCCCAGCCTCTACGACGACGTGCTGGCCTACCTCGCGCGCATCGGCCTGGACGTGCCGCCTTCCGTGCTCGCGCGCGACCTGCGCGCGCCCTACAGCCCCAGCCAGGCCGTGGAGCAGGTCTGGCGTGACATCTACGTCGACCCGGACGCCCGCATCGAGCTGCAGCAGCTGGGCGAAACGCTGGCCGACATCGCGGAGGGCTTCATGCAGTGGAAGCACCGCCACCTGATGGCGACGCGCCGCACCTTCGGCACCCGGCCGGCCTACTTCGGCACCGAGGGTGTCGCGTGGCTCAAGCCGACGATGGAGGAGATTCCCTTTCCGGAACTGTGGTCGGCGCGGACCTTCATCGGCGACCCGAAGTCCTCGCCGGCGGCCGCGGTCTGCCCGCACCTGGCCGGGCAGGCCCCGGATGGCGTCAACGCCTAGCCGCACGGTTCCGTCCTTCTTCGTTTCGATTGTTGTGCGTCGGGCATCACTGCGCCGGGATCGAAGCTGCGCGCTCCAGCACGGCGCGAACCGGCTGTATCGCGCAGGCCCCGGATCCTGGCGTGATGGCGCTGCATGCCCTCGAACTGGCGCTGCACGAGATCGCGCACTTCCACGGGCAGCTGTTCCCCCAGCGCGTGACGGTACCGCACGACGGCAGCATCCTCACCGCGCTCGCACGCTTGGAGAATCGACGCGTCGCTGTGGGCGCCTGAACTGCCCCTCAGGGGCCGCCAGCCTCGCAGCAGGCCGCCGCTGCCTGTACCCCGCCGGGTGGGCTCCACGCCGTAGGTCCGGATCATGGCCACCAACTGCGCCTCGGCCCGCCGAAAGCCTTGTGCACGGCTGAGCAGGATGTCCTTCAACGAACGCGTCGCCTGAACGGCCCCAGCGCAGGCGACGAACCCGCTGCGGCCGGCGCGCGTCATCACCAGCAGATTGTTGAGCACATCGACGACCTCCTCCCTGTCCATGGCGCTCCCCGCGAATGAAGCCTTGGATTGCGCAATGCGCGGACCGGTCATGAAAGCTCCTGGAAATGCACATTGCTGCTGTGCGGCCGCAACGCGGGTGCACCAGCTTGGGATCGAATGCGCCACGGCGATGTAGGCGCCGCGGGCGCCCACCGGTCGGCAAAGCGCTCCTGAGACAAACCCAGCGCCCCACCTACAACGATTCTGCGGTTCGGCTTGCGTTCATGGGCCTCTTGGAGGTATCTCCTGATCCGTCCAACGTATCTCCACACATGTTGCATCTCCCCTCCGCCGTGCCGAACGCGGCCATTGACTGGCTCGGAAACGGCCTATGGGTCGCGACGTGGTGGCAGGTCGTGCTGTACACGCTTGTCACCACGCACGTCACGATCGCGGCAGTCACGATCTTCCTGCACCGGACGCAAACGCACCGCGCCATGGAACTGAGCCCGGTGCCCTCGCACTTCTTCCGCCTCTGGCTCTGGCTGGCAACCGGCATGGTGACCAAGGAATGGGTGGCCATCCACCGCAAACACCACGCCAGGTGCGAGACGGTGGACGACCCGCACAGCCCGCAGGTCAGGGGCATCGGCGAAGTCCTGTGGCGCGGCGCCGAGCTGTACCGCAACGAAGCGAAGAACAAGGAAACGATGGAGCGTTTCGGCCACGGCACGCCCGACGACTGGCTCGAGCGCAACCTGTACTCGCGCTTCAGTTGGCAGGGCGTCGGCCTGATGCTGATCCTCAACCTTGCCCTGTTCGGCGGCCTGGGCCTGGCCGTCTGGGCGGTCCAGATGCTATGGATTCCCTTCTGGGCGGCAGGCGTGGTCAATGGCCTCGGCCATTTCTGGGGCTATCGCAACTTCGAGGCGCCGGACGCCAGCCGCAACGTGTCGCCCTGGGGCCTGATCATTGGCGGCGAAGAGCTGCACAACAACCACCACACGTATCCGACTTCGGCGAAGTTCTCGGTCAAGAAGTACGAAATCGACGTCGGCTGGATCTACATCAGCCTGATGCAGAAAGTCGGCTGGGCCAAGGTCAGGAAGCTGCCGCCGAAGCTGCAGATCGGCGACCCTCAGCCTGTGGCGGATGCCAGGACGCTCGAGGCGGTGATTGCCAATCGCTACGAGGTGATGGCCACCTTCGCACGCGAAATTCGCCGCACCACCCGGGACGAACTTGCGCAACTCCGGGCCAGGGGGGCCAATCTGTCGCAGCTCAAGGCAGCAAGGCGCTGGCTGCTCCGCGACGAGGCCAACGTGCCTGCGGCCGCGCGTTCGAACCTGATGCAAGCCCGCGCCGACCACCCGGTGCTCGACAAGATGGTGACCATGCGCGAGGAACTGCGCCAACTGTGGCTCGACACCTCCCAGTCGCGCGAACAACTCGTCGTCGATCTTCGCGCCTGGTGCGCTCGCGCGGAAGCAAGCGGCATCGCACGGCTGCGCGAGTTCTCTACCCGCCTGCGCTCGGCGCGTGACTGAGTTGTCCGGGCGCGCGTTTGCGTGCCGTCTCGAAGGGGCAAGCAGAAACCACTATCGCGGGATGGCAATGTCCGGCCCGGCAGACGGGTCCTCGGCGGCTTCATGTTCGACAGCGCCCGCAGAGCGCATGATGTGAGCCTGGCTGAACCTCACCGATGTGCAGGAGATGCCGAATTTGCCCCGAGTGCTTCGACTTCGTCGAAACGGGACTACTGACGGAGGACCACCATGCATCGATTCCTCTACAACAATCGCGACGAGCTCATTGAACGGTGCAAGGCGAAGGTCGCTCAGCGGCCCCGGCGAGCCGCGACGGCCGCGCAGCTCGTCCACGGCGTGCCGATTTTCCTGGACCAGTTGATGAGAACGCTGGAAGCACAGGAGAACGGCGAGGTCGACGAAAGCTTCAGGATTTCAGGTGCCGCTGGCGGTGACGCATCTGACTTGTCCGAAATGGGCCGAAGCGCCGCTGCGCACGGCAAGGAGCTCCTGGAGCTCGGCTTTTCCGTCGACCAGGTGGTGCACGACTACGGCGACCTTTGCCAGGCCATCACGGACCTCGCGGTGGAGCGCGATGCCCCATTCTCCGTCGACGAGTTCCGCACGCTGAATCGTTGCCTCGACAACGCGATCGCCGATGCGGTCACGGAGTTTGGCGTCTGGCGGGACGCCAGCGTCGCGCTTCAGCAGACCGCCGACGAGAACGAACGCCTGGGCGTGCTGGTGCACGAGCTACGGAATTACCTGCACACCGCAACGCTGGCTTTCACGGCCCTGGAATCGGGAAAGGTTCCGATCGGCGGTGCAACCAGCACCGTGTTGAAAAGGAGCCTGACTTCGTTGGCGGCCCTGCTCAACCTGTCGCTGTCCCAGGTCCGGGGCACGGTCGAAGCGCCTCAGGAGGCGGCCTTCCCGGTCGCGTCGTTCGTCGCGGAGGCCAGGCATGCCGCATCGCTCGACGCAAGCGCCAAGGGATGCGCACTCTCGGTCCTCGACGTCGATGCCACGCTGGGCATCTCCGGCGATCGGGAGCGTCTCGTGGCGGCCTTGGTGAACTTGCTGCAGAACGCCTTCAAGTTCACCCAGGCCCATACCGAGGTCACACTGAGCGCCTACGCCGAAGGAGACTATGTCTTGATCGACGTCCAGGACCACTGCGGAGGACTCCCGCCAGGAGCGACCTCGCGCATCTTCCAGCCCTTCGTTCAAGTCGGTGACAACAAGAGCGGGCTCGGACTCGGCCTTTCCATCGCGCGACGAAGCGTGGAGGCCGGCGGAGGCGTCCTGACCGTTCGGGATCTTCCTGGCACGGGGTGTGTCTTCACCATCAAGCTTCCGCGCAAGGCGCTGGACTAGATGAAAGCCATGCCCCACGATCACGCCATCCATTCGAGCGTCACGCCCGAACGAGCGCTCGAGCTGCTATGGCAGCAAGCGCCCGATCAGGCGTTCGTATTGCTGGACGCGGCCGGACACATCACCGGCTGGCGCGGCGCAGCCGAGGCGATGTTCGGCTACGCCGAAGAAGAAGTGGTGGGCAAACCCCTGGACATCATCTTTGTCCCGGAGGATCTGGCACTGGGCCTGGCGGAAATGGAGCGGGCAGTTGCGCTGGCGATCGGCAATTCCGAGGACGATCGGTGGCACCTGCGCCAGGATGGGCAGCGCATCTGGGTCGCGGGCACGCTTGTCGCGTTGCGCGACGGTGATCGACACGTTGGCTTTGCCAAGACCATGTGCGATCGGACCAACCTGCGGGCCCAGATGGAAACGTCGATGAATCGGCTCGACCATGCCCACAAGGCGCTGCATGGCCGGGACCTCTTTTTCGGCCGCCTGACGCATGAAGTACGAAATGCGCTTGGGCCCATCCGCAGCGTCACGGAGCTGCTGAATCGGCGCGGCCTGGTGACGCCCGAACTGGAAATGCCGCTGAACGTCGTGAAGCGCCAGGTCGCGCAGATGGAACGGATGATGGAGGACCTGGCAGAGGTTGCCCGCTTTGGCGCGGGGAAGCTGCAGCTCGTCAAGACCGCTTTCGACTTGACGATCGACATCCGGGAGATCGCGGAGGCCGTGATTCCGGATGCGGCTTCGAAGCTGCAAGTACTGGAAGTCCTGGTACCGCCGGCGCCGGTCATCCTGCACGCCGACAAGGCGCGCGTGCACCAGATTGTGTTCAATCTGCTCCACAACGCCATCAAGTACACGCCGCGCGGCGGACGGATCTGGCTCTACTGCACGGTAGAAATCGATCAGGCCGTGATCAAGGTCAGCGACAACGGGATTGGCATTCCGCCCTCACTGCTGCCCGTGATTTTCGAGCTGTTCACGCAAGAGAACCCACATCAATCGGAAGGAGGATTCGGCGTCGGACTCTCGCTGGTCAAGGATCTGGTCGACGCGCACCACGGCTTCGTCGAGGTGCGCTCCGACGGCAAGGATCGGGGCAGCGAGTTCACCGTGCGACTGCCGCTGCGCGTGCCGACGACCGACAGCGTTCCGGGCTCTTGAGCAACCGCATTTGCCGGACGCGCGCTCCGCCTACCAGGGGCAGCGTGTCTGGATGACCCCGGACTGGGAGGTTGGATCGGATCGTCGTTCTCTTGCCTGTTCGACATGGCAGAAAGACACCAGTGAGCCTTCATTTCCAAGACCTGATCACTGGGGCCCTATGGCCCTGGACGATCCAATTCTTCGACGCCGCGGGTGGCGCGGCACCCGCCAACCCACTGCGCGAGCCGCATGAACTTGGAGGCGGAAGCTTTTTCGAAGACAGTCTTTCGCACGAAGGGTATTCGATGCGCTACAAGCTCTACCTTCCGCCGACCCAGGCACTGGCGAACGCGCGCGCAGCCCGGCCGATGGTCGTGATGTTGCACGGCGCTATGCAGGGCGCGGCCGACTTCGCGGCGGGTACCGGCATGAACGCCCTCGCTCGCGAGCTCGGTATCGTCGTTCTCTACCCGGAACAGTCCCAGCACGCAAACGCGCAAAGGTGCTGGAACTGGTTCGATCCCGGGCATCAGGCGCGCGGGCACGGCGAACCGGCGGTGCTGGCGGCATTGACACGCTCGATCGCAACCGAGCATCACGTAGACCCTGAGCGGGTGTACGTGGCAGGTCTGTCGGCTGGCGGCGCCATGGCAGACATCGTTGGAAACTGCTACCCCGATGTATTCGCCGGCGTGGGCGTCCACTCAGGATTGCCGACGGGCGCGGCGACGGACTTCATGACGGCCCTGTCGGCGATGCGCAGCGGCAGCGTCGTGGCGGCAGGGGGGTCGACAGTCAGAGCCTCCAGACCACCGACCATTGTCTTTCACGGAGATGCGGATCCGACCGTGCACGCGAGCAACGGCAAGGCGCTCGTCGATGCGGTTCTCTGCGCGAATCGAGCAGCGACCGGGACCGCACCCACGGCACGGATCGTCGAAGGGTGCTCGAACGAGGGGCAGCGCTATACCCGTACGATCTATTCGGATGTCGGAGGGCGGTGCATGGCGGAGCATTGGCTGCTGCGAGGGGCGCGGCACGCGTGGTCGGGCGGAAGTCCGCGCGGGAGCTATACGAACCCCGCCGGTGTCGACGCGAGCACAGAGATGCTGAGGTTCTTCCTGGCCCAGCCGCGGCGCGAAGGCGAAGACAACGGAGCAACGACATGAGGATTGCACAGGTGGCGCCACTGTTCGAGGCGGTGCCACCGAAACTGTATGGCGGTACGGAGCGGGTGGTAGCGCATCTCACGGATGCGCTGGTCGACCAGGGCCACGAGGTCACGCTGTTCGCCGCCGGCGAGACGCAGACCAAGGCGAGGTTGGTCGCGACCCGCGCCCGCCCGCTGCGCCTGGACAGCGGCCGCCTGAACTCGGACCTGGCCAGCCACCTCGCCATGATGCACGAGGTGAGGCGGCGCGCCGACGAATTCGACGTCATCCACTTTCATGTCGACCTGATCCACTTTCCCTTTTTCGAGAGCATGCCGGAACGCACGCTCACGACGCTGCATGGTCGGCTCGACATCGACGACTTGCGCGGCGCCTATGCCCGCTGGCCCTCGTACCCCCTGGTGTCCATCTCGCGCAGCCAGCGTGCACCGCTGCCGGATGCCAACTGGTACGCCACTGTTCAACACGGCGTACTCCCCGATCACTACCAGTTCAACCCGCGGTCTCAAGGAGGCTACCTTGCCTTCCTGGGACGTATCTCGCCGGAGAAGCGACCTGATCGCGCGATCGAGATCGCGAAGGCGGCGGGTGTGCCTCTGAAGATCGCGGCCAAGGTGGATGCGGCGGATCGCGTCTACTTCGACGTTTGCATCCGGCCCCTGCTGGACCATCCGCTGATCGACTTCGTCGGCGAGATCGGCGATTCCGAGAAGAGCGCCTTCCTGGGCGGCGCGCGGGCGCTGCTGTTTCCAATTGACTGGCCCGAGCCATTTGGCCTGGTGATGATCGAGGCCATGGCGTGCGGCACACCCGTCATCGCCTGGCGCTGCGGTTCGGTCCCGGAGGTGGTGCAGCACGGCATTTCGGGCCTCATCGTCGACGACATGGCTGAAGCCCTGAAGGCCGTACACGGCATCGCAGAGCTGTCGCGCGCACGCGTTCGACGCGCGTTCGACGAGCGCTTCACCGCGCAGGCGATGGCGAAACGCTATGCCCGCCTCTATTGGCAACTCGTTCGCGACCGCCGCCTGGAAAAAAGCGAAGTGGCATGAACACGCTCCATCCGCAGGGCGTGCCGCATCCTCCGCCCGACCCGGCGAACGCATCGGTGCCCCGCACGCCCGATCATCTCTACGTCCTGAAGGACGGCGACAGCTTCGTGGTCGCCGACACGTATGGCGACATCTCCGGTTCGGGCGATGGCTTCTTTCAGGAAGATACGCGTCTGCTCTCTAGCTTCTCCCTGCTGCTGGGCGGCGAAAGGCCGACGCTGCTGTCCAGCGCAGTCAGTCGCGACAACGTGTTCTTCACCGCACATGCCACCAACAGGCCGCTGCCCCCGCTCGGTGACGAATCCTTGCCGCAGGGCGTCGTGCACATCGAGCGGCGACGCCTCCTATGGGACGGGCTGCTGCGCGAAAGCATCGCCTTGAGAAACTACGGCATGGCGGCCACGCGGCTGCAGCTGACCTTGGCCTACGGTGCGGATTTCAGCGACACCTTCGAGGTGCGCGGGGAGCGCCGTTCCCGGCGGGGCGAATTCCTGCCTTGCACGGTGCACGGCAAGGGGATCGAGTTCGGATACCGAGGGCTGGATGGGGTGGAGCGGCGGACCCGCCTGATGTTCTCGATGCCGCCCTCGTCCATCGACGAGAGGCGCTCCCGTTTCGACCTTGTGCTGAACGGCCGTGAGGATGTGGTCCTGTATGTGGACATCGGACCTGCCGCGATGGCGCCGACGCGCGCGCAGTTCCGGGCCGCGGGCGCGGCCGCGCGGCGCAGCATGCGCACGCGTCGTCGCAGCGGTGCGCGCGTGCGGACGCCCGCCCGGCAGTTCCAGGCCTGGCTGGATCGTTCGGATGCGGATCTCGCGCTGCTGACCACCGCCCTGCCGACGGGGCCTTATCCCTATGCGGGCATCCCCTGGTTCTCCACGCCCTTCGGCCGCGACGCCATCATCACGGCGCTGCAGACCCTGTGGCTCAAGCCATCCCTGGCGCGTGGCGTGCTGGCCTACCTGGCTGCTCATCAGTCTCGGGAAACGTCGGCCTTCCACGATGCCGAGCCCGGCAAGATCATGCACGAACAGCGCAAGGGCGAGATGACGGCGATGGGTGAACTGCCCTTCGGCCGCTACTACGGCGGAGTGGATTCGACGCCGCTGTTCGTCATGTTGGCGGCTGCCTATGCCCGGCGTACCGCGGACCGGTCCTTCATCATGACGCTGTGGCCTGCATTGGTGGCAGCCTCCGCCTGGATTCTGGCCAATGCGGTTCGGCACGGCGGATTTCTGTCTTACGCGCGTGCGCAGGCTTCCGGCCTGGCCAATCAGGGCTGGAAGGACAGCCACGATTCCATCTTCCACGAAGACGGCCGCACGCCCGAAGGGCCCATCGCGCTGGTCGAAGTTCAGGGCTACGCAGTGGCCGCGCTGCAAGGGATGGCGCTGCTGGCGAAGTGGCTGGGGCACGACTCGGAAGTCGCGCCCTACGCGGAGGCCGCCGAGGCCTGGAGAGCGCGGGTGGAGGCCCGCTTCTGGCAGGAAGACATGCAGTTCTACGCCCTGGCGCTGGACGGTGTCGGTGCGCCGTGTCGCGTCTATGCCTCCAACCCCGGGCACTTGCTGTACGCGGGACTGCCGAACGAAGAGCGCGGGCGGGCTGTCGCGCGCCAACTGCTGGCTGCCGGCCTCGAATCGGGGTGGGGACTGCGCACGCTCTCATCCAATGCCATCCGCTACAACCCCATGTCGTACCACAACGGGTCGGTCTGGCCTCACGATCTGGCGTTGTGCGCTGCCGGCATGGCGCGCTACGGCGAGCGGGACAGCACGGCGCGATTGACAAGCGAGATGTTCGAATGCGCAAGCTTGATGGGCATGCGTCTGCCCGAACTGTTTTGCGGTTTCGAAAGGGTGACCGGTGAGGCGCCGGTCTCCTATCCGGTGGCGTGCCTGCCTCAGGCCTGGGCCGCCGGGTCGGTGTTCATGCTGCTGCAAAGCTGCCTGGGCATCGACATAGACGCCATGCGTGGATGCATCGTGGTTGAGCAACCGGTTCTGCCCGCCGAGATCGATGAGCTCGTGCTGCTCGACTTGCGCTTGCCCCAGGGCGCCATCGACCTCAGTTTGCGTCGCAGAGGCGGCAGCGTTCAGGCGACCGTGTCGCGCCAGTCAGGGGCTGACGACCTGCAGATCGATCTGCGCTTGTGAATGGGTCGAGGCCGACGCCCGATGATGGATGAACGGGATCAACAGGACCGGTGCGCCGGCTGCGATGAACACCGATTGCCAGCCGTAGGTTCGAAGCGATTGAACTTGGCCTCGTCGGCCAGTATGTCGCGGCGCGTGAGAACCTCCGGGTGGCGCCTATTGCCGGGCGTGCTTCCGCATGTACGCGACGATCGAGTCCATCTCCTGTTCGGTCGGCGTGTTGACACTCCGCCAGCGGCTGTCCATCTGGATGTGCATGCGCTGGGCCACGCTCGACCATTCCTTGGCGGTATGCAGTATCGGCGTCGGCGCTGCGTGGCACTGAGCGCAATAGGTCGAGACCAGCTTCGCGCCTGCGGACCTGGCGTCCGGCAAGGGCTTCGAGACCGCATCCGGCGCAGCGTTGAACGGGTCCAACGGTAGCGCCTGGTCTTGAGCGAAAGCGCTGGTGAGAACCGCGAGCAATGCAGCGAGCACCGTTCTTTGCAAAATGGTCATGGCAGTCACTCCTTCGGCTGGCCAGTGCTTGCACACTTGATGACTCGTCTATGTCGCGTGCCGCGCGCCCATGGCGTCCGAGGCCCTCCGAAGCTGATTGCAGCGCTCCCGAGCAGCTTGAAGGACCGATTCCACGGACCATGGGGGCGGAGCAGTCGCGGCACCATCCATCGCCTGGCACAACGTCTCGTCCAGGACGGGTATCAGCCCACCCACGAGCCTTGCTTCCACCGCCCGCACCACGGCGACATGCAAGGCGGTCGGCAGCGCACGTCCGTTCAGAAAATCGCGGACGAGAGATTCGGCGGCAAAGAGGGAGAGAGACATGGCATGGCCCGGTGTATACGGACTCAGCGTATCGCGGAAGAACTCGACGGTCTGTGCGATGTCGTACACACGCCGGCTTCGCGACGCCACCATGCTTGACGGCGTCCGAACCCACCGCGATCGGGTGCGCCAACGCACAGACCGGCATATGTATTCCGACTACCCTGGCCTGGCGCCCGCGAGCGACGACCCAGGATCTGACCACCGAACTCCAACCCACGCGCCACCGCAATGGCTTGCGCGGCAAACGCCTCGTTGCTTTCGATCACATCCATCTGGTCGAGCCACATGCCGCACTCTCGGCCAAACCACCACCGAAGGTGCCGATCGCCGAGCGGGCCGCGCCCAAGATCACGACGTCACGTTGGGTCATTTCGTCTCTCACTTTGGTAGATGTGCTGCATCACCTTGTAGATCCCTGCGTCGGACTTGTCGGTGCGCCAGGGCACCGATAGGATGGATGGTGCGATGCCGCACAGACCGGTTCGCTGCTCTGAAACTACAACCCGTTCGACATGACTGCGCGTTGGGTAAACTTCCTGTACGGGCTGGTCGGGAGGCGACGCACCCAGGCGGCCAATCGCCGCTTGGGCTGCGTGCTCGCCGTCGTTGCGGGTGCCATCAACGCCGGCGGATTTCTCGCCGTGCACCGCTACACCTCCCACATGACAGGGATAGTGTCATCGGTCGCCGACAACTTCGCCATCGGCAGCGTGGCACTGGGGCTCGCAGGCCTGGTGGCGCTTGCGACATTCGTGAGCGGGGCGGCCTGCACGGCGCTCCTGATCAACTGGGCACGCCGCCAAGGGCTGCACAGCAAGTATGCGCTGGCCCTGATGGTCGAAGCGGCGCTGCTGCTGCTGTTCGGCTTGGCGGGCGGAAATCTCGCGTCCTTCGCCCATCTGATGGTGCCCTCCACGGTACTGCTGCTGTGCTTCATCATGGGCTTGCAGAACGCGATCATCACCAAGATCTCCGACGCCGAGATTCGAACCACGCACATGACAGGCATCGCCACGGACATCGGCATCGAGCTGGGCCGGCTGGTCTACTGGAACCGCAACGCGACGGCCAACAGCGTGCACTTCGTCAAAGCCAACCGGGACAAGCTCTTCATTCATTGCGCCATCCTGACGTCGTTCTTCGCGGGGGGTGTCGTCGGCGCGATGGCATTCAAGGCTGTGGGTTTCGCGGCGACCATTCCGATCGCCTGCACCTTGGCCATGCTGGCGTTGCCGCCGATCCTGGCTGACCTCCGCATGCGTCGCTTCGGCCATCGGTCCGCGCACGGACGATAAAGAGCGCTCACAAGTGGCAGCAAGATGGCACCGGCCGATGCCATATGCAGCCCTAAGCGCGACGCCGAACAGACGGTATGCACGCAAAGGCCGACAGTGTGCGAACGCGCGTGCATCGCGATGACGAATACCAGCATCCCTCTTATGGCCAATACGAGCTTCGAGCACCATGGGCATCAAGTCGAGATCAAGGCCTGGCAGGCGGAAAACCGCTGGGCGTGGTCGTTCCAGATCGATGACCGAATGCCGGTAGAGAACGTTCAGACCGGCGCGCGCTCGGAGGACCAGGCGCTTGCCGAGGCGAGGCACGAAGCCATCGCGGCGATCAAGGCGCTGCACGAGGAGCCGTAGCCCGGTAGAGTGGCCCGCGGACGAGAAGCTTGGGCTCGGCGCGTCTTCGAATCCCAAGGCCCCGAATGCGGCAGTCAGTGCTCTGCAACGATGCGCGGGGACGCGATCACCGCGCTGCGAACTCATAGTCGATGTCCGTGATGCGCCCCTGAAAGTACGGCGCCGGCCCAGTCGGCAATTCCCATTCGACTTCGCCCCGTACTGGAACGCGCATGCCGGCCCGCAGCTCGTAGCCGGCGATACGGCAGCCACGGCGCCGACTCGGTCGCCGATCACGGAGGGGACGCGGCCCACGCCGCCGCGATCAAGCAGTCCGTCCCGAATCTGAACTCCAGCGCGACCGTGGTCGCCCCATCGCAGAGAGTCGCTCGCGCGGACGCGTCGTCGATGCCTTCCCATCGCACGCCCTGGCTGGGCAGCAGTGCGGTCGGATACCACGCCGCTTCGGCGAGGTAGCGCATCAACTCGCCGCGTGCCGATGCCGCGATGTCACGCATGTCCGCCACGGTCACGAGTCCGAGCACTGCGGCGCGCAAGGATCCGGCGCCAAGAGCATAGGCGTCTCGAACCCAGACATCGGCGCCCGGTGCCATCCTGATCCGCGCGTCCCAGTCGAAGCCAGGAGGGTGCATCGTCGCGAATTGGGTCGCGCTGAAGGGCCGCCAGGCATCCTTCTTCTCGTGCTGCCGAAATTGCCCTTTCTGCGAGAACCGAACGCTGGTGACCATGGCCTGGCCGTCCTGCAACGCGGCTTCAAAGTAGCGCCTCACGGGCGGCGGAAGCGATTCGACTTCGCGAGCGTCGTAGGTCTTCACGGACGAGGGCAGGCAAGCGGTCCGCATCGCCGCGCGAAGGGCGGTGCCCTGCCGCCGCCACCGCCACCGGCCCAGTGCCACCGCGCCGGCCGCGGCCGAGACCACCCCTGCGACCAGGACGTAGCGCGACCTCATCATCGGCTCACGCCTGTACCAACTGGGCGTCCACGCCCCTGCGCGGCGCGGGACCGACGGGCGGTGCAAAGCCGGCACGTGCCCACATCTGCACCGTAAGGTTCGATTGCGACGCATCCAGCAGGCTTCGAACCTCCGCATGGGGCTTCGCCTGCTCCGGATACTCCTGCAAAGCCTGCTGCAGCGGCTGCAGTGCGATGCCGACGGCCGTGGCAGTGAGTTGCACCCGGGCGTAGGCTCGGCCAGCGTTGACCTGGGTTGATCGGTCATTGCCATCGGTCACCATCCAGAGAAAGCCTGGCGTTGAATCGAGTCTGGCGTCGAAATCCTTGATCTGGCTCGTGGTGACGTAGTCATCCGGCGCCGGCGGCCTGCTGCGGTCGAACAGCCCGGCCTGGTTCATCAACACGGGGATTCGATCGAGCACGAACAAGCCATCACGGTGCCGTCCGATCTCCGCGGCCCCCACGCGCAGCACCCTGTACGACTCCATGATCGTTCGCGGCGTGGTCAGTTCGATGTGCCACGCCTCGGCAGCAATGGCGCGGTGGCGCCGGAGCGCATCGGGCTGATCGAGGCCCGCGAATCCGAACCGCAAGGAATTCGGCTTCACGCTCTCCATCATCGTCTGCCAGGCATGCGGCGGCACCGGGCGGGCCAGTTCATAGGCGCTGCGGTTGGTGCGACGATTCAGGATCTGCGCGAACAGTGGGTCCCTGGATACCGTGGGGTCGGCTGACAGGCGGATGCGCGCGACCGGAACGTGCCGTGGCTCATCATGATCTGCCGCGAGAACGGGTCGGTTTCGGGCAGCAGGCGAGTGAGATCGCAGCGCAGCAGGATCTCGCCCGGCGTGCGCAAATCCACCAGCCACGATTGCAGGTTGTGCGAATGGGGTGCCAGGATCGCATAACCAAGAATCCAGCGGCGAGCGTCAGGTTCGGCGCCGGGCCCTTTCCACGCGGCGACGGCATCCCCGGGCATCTGCTGGCTGCAGGCGGTGCCGGTTGCGGCGACCAGTGCGATGCTGCCTCCCGAGGTCAGGCGAATGAAGTCTCGTCGATCCATGTCACGGCGCTCCCTGTTGTCATCGCGACGGTGCGTGCTCGATTCCGCGTTCGTTCAAGGCGCTCTATCAGGAAGACCTGAACCTAGCGCGCATCCCCCCAATCGGTCTGTGCGCCAACGTACCTTGCGATCGCTTCACTCGATCCACCTCAACGGCGTGAAGGCTTGGAACAAAGATCGTCGTGAGCCTTCACGACAAGTACTTCGACCGAAAGTTCGTCGAAAACTACGCACGGCGCCCGAGACCGATCGTCAACAACGCCGGAAAGTTCGTCGCTGCCAGACGAGGAGCGGCACGCCCCCGCCGGGCGTTTCAGGCACCGGCGGCTGCCTTGGGACCTGCGCGCCTTCGGCTACAGTCGGCCCCGAGCCGCTGTTCCCGCTTCTACGAAGCAGGCGTTCGACGCCGTCCGTGCACCAGGAACCTTGATGCGGTTCGCGTCTTCACCAGGTTCGCGCGATCGTCTCACCCGGACGAGGTCAAGCAGGAGGATTCGTGCGGCAACTCTACCTGGGCGGATGTGGTCGCCGAACGCATGGCTCCGCGTGCCAGTTGCGGCCGGCCGAGGGCTCCGGCGGCCGAGATGTAGGCCTCCTCCCGACGATCTTTATCGTCATCGACGAACTTTATTCTTCCCGGACAGGCGCGGGAGAGGGCAGGTCGCCGCTACTCGACCGTCACGCTCTTCGCCAGGTTCCGCGGCTTGTCCACGTCCGTCCCCCGGGCGCAGGCCGTGTGATACGCCAGCAGCTGCAGCGGCACCACGTGCAGCAGCGGCGACAGCGCCCCATAGTGCTCGGGCATGCGGATCACGTGCAGGTCCTCGCCGCTCTCGATGTGCGTGTCGCCGTCGGCCAACACGTAGAGCACGCCGCCGCGCGCGCGCACTTCCTGCAGGTTGCTCTTGAGCTTCTCCAGCAATGCGTCGTTGGGGGCCACCGCCACCACCGGCATCTCGCTCGTCACCAGCGCCAGCGGCCCGTGCTTGAGCTCGCCGGCGGCGTAGGCCTCGGCGTGGATGTAGGTCACTTCCTTGAGCTTGAGCGCGCCTTCTAGCGCGATCGGGTAGTGCAGGCCGCGGCCGAGGAAGAGCGCGTTCTCCTTGCGTGCGAAGTCCTCGGCCCAGCTGATGATCTGCGGCTCCAGCGCGAGCACGGACTGCAGCGCGACGGGCAGGTGGCGCATCTCCTTCAGGTAGCGCCCCTCCTCCGCCTCGTTCAGGCGGCCCTTGGCCTGGGCCAGCGCCAGCGTGAGCAGGAACAGGCCCGCCAACTGCGTGGTGAAGGCCTTGGTCGAGGCGACGCCGATCTCGACGCCGGCGCGCGTGATGTAGGCCAGCTTGCATTCGCGCACCATCGCGCTGGTGGCGACGTTGCAGACGGTCAGGGTCTGCTCCATCCCCAGGGAGCGCGCATGCCGCAGCGCCGCCAGCGTGTCGGCCGTCTCGCCCGACTGGGTGATGGTGACGACCAGGGTCTTCGGGTCGGGCACGGAGTCGCGGTAGCGGTATTCGCTGGCGATCTCGACCTGGGTCGGGATCTTGGCGATGCCCTCCAGCCAGTACTTGGCGGTGCAACCGCTGTAGTAGCTGGTACCGCAGGCCAGTATGAGGATCTTGTCGATCTCCTTGAACACGCGCCAGGCCGCGGCGCCGGGCGCGCCGTCCTGCGCGACGCCGTCGAAGAGCTCGGGCACGATGCCCTCGATGCCTTCCAGCGTATCGCCGATGGCACGCGGCTGCTCGAAGATCTCCTTCTGCATGAAGTGGCGGTACGGGCCCAGCTCGGCCGCGCCGCTGTGGGCGAGCACGGTGCGCACCGGGCGATCGACTGGCTTGTGGGCACGGTCGGCGATCCAGTAGCGGCCGGGCTGGATGTCGACCACGTCGCCCTCCTCCAGGTAGACGATCTGGTCGGTCACGCCCGCCAGGGCCATGGCATCGCTCGCCAGGAAGTTCTCGCCGCCCTCCTTGCCGACGCCCAGGATCAGCGGCGAGCCGGCGCGCGCGCCCACCACGCGGTGCGGCTCGTCGCGGCAGATGGCGGCGATCGCGTAGGCGCCCTGCAGCTGCAGCACGCTGGCCTTCAGGGCCTCGAACAGGTCGCCGTCGTAGTGGCTGTCGATCAGGTGGGCGATGACCTCGGTGTCCGTCTGGCTCTCGAAGACGTAGCCCTTGGCCTGCAGCCTGGCGCGCAGCGCCTCGTGGTTCTCGATGATGCCGTTGTGCACGAGGGCGATGCGGCCCGGCCGGGCGGTACCGGCGTCCGCGCCGGGGCCATGGCTGAAGTGGGGGTGCGCGTTGTGCACGGCAGGCGCGCCATGCGTGGCCCAGCGGGTGTGGGCGATGCCGGTTCTGCCCTCGATGTGGTCCTCGGCCACCTGCGTCAGCAGGTCGGCCACGCGGGCGGTGGTGCGGGCGCGCTGCAGGCCGCCGGCATGCACGGCCACGCCACAGGAGTCGTAGCCGCGGTATTCGAGACGCTGCAGGCCCTGGACGAGGATGGGGACGATGTTGCGGCCGGAGACGGCGCCGACGATGCCACACATGAAAGAGGCTCCTGTGGATTGAATTCTGCCGATGGTAGGAAGGAGTGTATGAAATCGGTGATCAAAATCAGATGAAATCAGAATTCTGATTTCATCAATCTCGCATGACGCAATAAAATTTCTGAAGATCTCAATTTCAGAAATCAACCATCATGGACGCGATCGATCTTCAGCTCCTGGATGCCCTCCAGCACGACGCCTCCCAAAGCAACCAGGCGTTGGCCGAGCGCTTTGGCCTCTCCCCCGCCACCTGCCTGCGGCGCGTCCGGCGGCTGCACGAAGGGGGCTGGATCGCGCGCGAAGTCGCGCTCCTCGACCCGCAGCGCGTCGGCGCGCTGCTCACCGCGGTGATCGAGATTTCGCTGGACCGGCAGGACGCGGCGGCGCTCGACGCCTTCGAGGCGCGGGTGGTGGCGGACGAGGCGGTGCAGCAGTGCTACCGCGTCTCGCCCGGCCCCGACTTCGTGCTGGTCGCGACCGTGCGCGACATGCCCGGCTACCAGGCGTTGGCGCAGCGCCTGTTCACCACCGATGCCAACGTGCGCAACGTGAAGGCCTTCTTCAGCGTCAAGCGGGCGAAGTTCGACACCCGCGTGCCGCTGCCGCCGGTCACTCCTTCGGAGCCTTCTGCGGTCGCTTCCAGTCGGGATAGCTG
This sequence comes from Variovorax sp. JS1663, assembly GCF_002157355.1. GTDB lineage: Bacteria > Pseudomonadota > Gammaproteobacteria > Burkholderiales > Burkholderiaceae_C > Variovorax. Next base: position 38,411 of record NZ_LYMK01000034.1, read on the forward strand.
ACCTGCCGGCCGCGCGAGACGGTCAGTGCCCCCGGCTCGGTGCTCTTGGTCACGGTGGAACCCCCGCCGACGGTGCCGCCCGCGCCGATGGTGATCGGCGCCACCAGCACGCAGTTGCTGCCGACCTGCACGTCGTCCCCGATCACCGTGCGGTGCTTGTTGGCGCCGTCGTAGTTGGCGGTGATGCTGCCGGCGCCGTAGTTGACGCGCTCGCCGACGGTGGCATCGCCCAGGTAGGCCAGGTGATTGGCCTTGGCGCCGGCGGCCAGCGTGGAATTCTTGATCTCGACGAAGTTGCCGATGTGGACTTCCGGCCCCAGCCGTGCACCGGGCCGCAGCCGGGCGAAGGGCCCGACCCGCGCGCCCACGCCCACCGTCGCGCCGGCCTTCTCGCCGTCGATGTGGGTAAAGGGATGGATGACCGCGCCGGTCTCGATGCGGGCATTGGCGATCACGCAGTTGGCCCCCACGCGCACGCCAGCCCCCAGCGAGACGGCACCCTCGAAGACGCAGTTGACGTCGATCTCCACATCCGATTCGCAGGCCAGGGTGCCGCGCACGTCGATACGCGCCGGGTCGGCCAGCCGCACGCCCTGGGCCAGCAGCGCGTCGGCTTGGCGCCGCTGGTAGGCGCGCTCCAGTTCCGCCAGCTGGGCCGGCGTGTTGATGCCGGCCACCTCCAGCGGGTCTTCGACGCGGTGGGCCACCACTGGCACGCCGTCGATGGTGGCGAAGCCGACCACGTCGGTCAGGTAGTACTCCCCCTGCGCGTTCCGGTTGTCCAGCCGGGCGAGCCAGGGCCTGAGCAGTTGCGTCGGCACCGCCATCACGCCGGTGTAGATCTCGCGGATGGCGCGCTGCGCATCGTTCGCGTCCTTTTCCTCGACGATGGCCTGCACCTCGCCCTCGGCATCCGGATCGGCGGCCGCCGCGCGCACGATGCGGCCGTAGCCGGTCGGGTTCTCGACCTGGATGGTGAGCAGCGCGAGCCGGCGCCCGGCACTCTGGGCGATCAGCTCGCGCAGGGTGGCCTCGCCGATCAGGGGCACGTCGCCCGAGAGCACGACCACGGTGCCGTCGTCGGGCACGAGAGGTGCCGCCTGCTGCATCGCATGGCCGGTGCCCAGCTGCGGCACCTGGCGCGCGAACTGCGGCACCACGCCGGACACGCCCTCGCCGAGCACCGCCTCGACGTCGGTCGCGCCATGGCCGGTGACCACCACCACCCGGCGGGCGCCGACGCGCGCCGCGGTGTCCACGACGTGCGCCACCAGCGCGCGGCCGCCCAAACGATGCAACACTTTGGGCAGGCTGCTCTTCATGCGCGTGCCCTTGCCGGCCGCCATGATGACGACATCGACCGGTTCCCGGTGGTCCTGTGGAGTCTTGTTCATGCTTTCTCGATTGCGTTGCTTCTGGCTGGCGCGAATTATCGGCGTGCTGCTCGCGGCCGCCGTGCTGGCCGCCTGCAGCGCGGTCAAGCTGGCCTACAACAATCTGCCGGAGTTGAGCTACTGGTGGCTGGACGGCTACCTGGATTTCGACGGCGCCCAGACGCCGCGCGTGCGCGACGAGCTGGCCGAGCTGCTGGCCTGGCACCGCCGGAACGAGCTGCCGAAGATCGCCGGGCTGCTGCGCGAGGCCCAGGCCCTGGCACCGGGGGACATCACGCCGCAGCAGGCCTGCGACCTCGCCGACCGGATCCGCGAGCGCCTGCTCGCCGTGGCGGTGCAGGCGGAAGGCCCAGGCGCCGAGCTCGCGCTGAGCCTGGGCCCGGCCCAGTTGCAGCAACTGGAGCGCAAGTACGCGAAGAACAACGCCGAGTACCGCAAGGAATGGCTGGAGCGCGAGCCGGCGCGCTGGCAGGAGAAGCGCTACGACCGCTTCCTCGAGCGCAACGAGGACTTCTACGGGCCGCTCGATGCAGCCCAGCGCGAGCTGTTGAAGCAGCAGGTGGCGCAATCGGTGTTCGACCCGAAGGCCCTGGACCGCGAGCGCCGGGCGCGCCAGCAGGAAGCGCTGGCGCTGCTGCGCCGCTTCCAGTCCCGCCAGACACCGCAGGCCGACGCGCGCGCCGCCATCCATGCCTACGTGCTGCGCATCGCGGAGCCACCGCCCGGTCCCTGGCGCGAGCAACAGCAGGCGCTGCAGCAGGAAGGCTGCCGCAACCTGGCGGCGCTGCACAACGGCACCAGCCCCCGCCAGCGCGAACAGGCGGTGCGCCGGCTGCAGGCCTACGAACGCGACCTGGGCGAACTGGCCGCCGCGCTTTGAGGCATCCGTCACACGCTCATGTAGAACATTTGTTTACACTCTGGCGCAACGACGACCCCAAGCATCCATGAACATCACCCTCTGCACGCTCTTCGAGAAGAACTACCACTACGGCGTGGCGGCGCTGGCGAATTCGCTGATCGCCTCCGGTTATGAAGGCGAGCTCTGGGTGGGCTACCGCGGCGCCCTGCCGGGCTGGATCGTGGACTCGCCCGCCTATGACCGCGCCAGCGGCCGGCTGCCCGTGGGATCGGGGCTCGTGCTGCGCATGCAGGAGCTCGACACGCCGCTGCACTTCACCTACTACAAGCCCACCTTCATCCGCGAGATGCTGGAGACGCACTCGCCACAGGCCGACATCGTGGCCTACATCGACCCCGACATCGTGGTGAAGTGCGACTGGCCGGCCCTGTGCGGCTGGTTCAGCGAGGACGGCATCTCGCTGGCCGAGGACGTCAACTGGTGCTTCCCGGCGCGCCACCCCAAGCGCCTGCTGTGGGCCCGCTTCTTCGCGCCGCACGGTGCGGCGCCGCGGCGCGGGCTGGACCGCTACTACAACGCCGGCTTCATCGCGGTCTCGCGCGCCCACCTGGAGTTCCTGGACCTGTGGCGGCGGCTGTGCGACCTGGTGGTCGAGTACAACGAGGGCGCCAAGCAGCTCAAGGCCGGCGGCTCGGCGGCCCTGTTCCACTCGACCGACCAGGATGCGCTGAACTTCGCGCTGACCGTGTGCGAGGCGCCGCTGAACACGGCCGGCCCGGAAGCGATGGACTTCGCGCCCGGCGGCTACTACCTCTCGCACGCGATCGGCTCGGTCAAGCCCTGGCACGGCGGCTTCATCGGCCACGCCCTGCGCGGGCGGCCGCCGTCGGCGGCAAGCAAGTGGTACTGGAAATACGCCAACGCACCGATCCGGGTGTACTCGGACGGCGAGCTGCGCAAGAACGAGCTGGCCCTGAAGATCGCTGCCGCGATCGGCCGCGTCTACAAGCGCGCCTGAGCGTCCTCCGGCGCCGGCTCCCGGCGCCAGCCCACCCAGCGCAGGGCCAGCAGCGCGTACTGGTAGCCGAAGTTCGCCAGGCTGGTCGCGATGCCGAACCACAGCACCGAGCGCAGATCGCTGATGCCCACCAGCCACAGGAAGAGCACCTGCGTGATCAGCGTCACCGCGATGCTGTAGGTCTGCCCTGCCGTCGCGCCGCGGACCGACAGGGTGCGGAAGGCGAAGCCCGAGGCGTTCATCAGGATGGAGGAGAGAAAAACCATCCACACCAGTGGCGTCATGCTCTCGTACTGCTTGCCCAGCAGCAGGATCCAGTACTGGGGCAGGAAGAAGGAGGTCAGCAGCACCGCACCACCCATCGCGAAATAGGCGACATGCGCCTGGGCGACGATCGTGCCCAGGCGTGGGCCCATGGGTGCGCGGGCGATGGCCGGGAACAGCAGCACGTTGGTCACGCGGTCCACCACCATCAGCACCATCGCCAGCCGGCCGAAGGCGCCGACCTCGGCCAGCATGCTGGCGGTGCCGAACAGCGACACCAGGAAGACGGTGATCACCCCCTGCACCTGGTAGAAGATGCCCGGCAGGACCAGCGGCCTGGCGATGCGCAGGATCTCGCCGTCGACCTTGCGCGTGCCCTCGGCGTCGAGGTGCGCGTCGACGACCTCGTGCCGGCGGAAGGCCTTGCGGTAGAGCAGCACGCTGACGAAGCTCGCCGCCGCCGTGGCCAGGACGATGCCGACCATCGACCAGGGCGTGATCGGCAGCAGCAGCACCGCGCCCACGAAGACGATGCGCACGCTGTGCGCGCTGAAGGCCACGCGGTTGAGCGTCGCGATCTGTCCCAGGATCAGCAGCACCGTGTTGGCGTAGTGCTCCCGCAGCGTGAGCAGCACCACCGACAGCATCAGCAGCGAGGCCGCCAGGTAGGGCGCGCCCGACCAGGCGTGCTGCTGCGAGCTGTAGAACCAGTACGGCCCCACCACCACCAACCCCAGCCCCAGCAGCAGCCAACGCTTGCGGAAGACCTGGTGGCACACGCCCACCACCCAATGCTGCTCGCTGGCCCGCTGGCCCACGATCGGCATGCAGCAATGGGCCAGGCCCAGGTCGGTGATGCCCATGATCAAGGTCATGCAGGCGACCAGGAAGGTGTAGGCCGCATACTGATCCTTCGGCAGCACGTTGACGATCAGCAGGCCGGCGATGCCGCCGATGGCGACGCCGAAGGTTTCGACGCTGCCGACCATGGCGATCTGGCGCAGACGGGGCAGGAGCTTCACAGGTGGGCGGCGACGGTCAAGGGGTTGGCCGGCGGCGGCGCCGGGGTGGAGGCTGTGTCCGCGCGGGCGGACAGGCCTCTACGATACGCGATGCCCGTGACCGCCCCGGGGCGCATCGGTCGGCTCAGATCAGCGGCGCGGGCTGCAGCGGCCGCTCGAAGTAGTCGCCCAGCGCCTGCAGCGCATGGGGCTCGAGGATGCGCAGCCACCCGCCCTCGAGCCGGTACAGCCCGAGCCGCTGCAGCCGCCGCAGCGTCTTGTTGGTGTGCACCAGCGACAGGCCCAGCGCATCGGCGATGTGCTGCTGGTTGAAGGGGAAGGCCACCCAGCCTTCGCGCGCCATGCCCACGCGCTCGGCGCGCCGGTACAGGTGCATCAGCAGCATCGCCACCCGCTCGGCCGCGTTGCGCCGGCCGGCGGTGACCAGGTTGTCGTCCACCATCTTCTCCTCGCGCGCGGCCAGCCAGGTGATGTGGTAGCCCAGCTTGGGCTGGGCATGGAACAGCGGCCACAGGCGGTCGCGCGCGAAGCTGCAGAGGGTGACGTCGGTCACCGCCTCCACGCCGTGCGTGTGGCTGTCGGCGAACTCGTCCTGCAGGCCGATGAAGTCGCCCGGCAGCAGGAAGCCGAGGATCTGGCGGCGGCCGTCGCTCAGCGACTTGTAGCGGAAAGCCCAGCCGGAATAGATCGTGTAGAGCTGCGGGCTCGCGCGGTCTTCTTCGATCACGGCGCGGCCGGCCTCGACCGTGCGCGTGCCGGTGCGGAAGGACTCGATCAGGCGCAGGTCTTCGGCCGTGATGGGCAGGAAGGCCGGGTTGCCGCGCAGCATGCAGCGGTCGCAGGGGTGCGTGCCGGTCGGCGGCTGTGCAGTCTTGAGATGGTCCTCGAAGTTCACCGCCGGACTATAGGACGGCAAGCTATGTCTTTTCACATTTCGCGGACCGCGGCGCACTCCTACACTGCGCAGCCTTCGACGCCGCGATGACAGAACAGCTACACGAGATCCTTTACTGCAGCATGCTGGCACCCGGGTTGCCCACCGACGTCGTCGGCCACATCGTGGCGCAGGCCCGCGCCCGCAACGCCCAGGAGGCGATCACCGGACTGCTGGTGTTCGACGGCCTGCGTTTCTGCCAGCATATCGAGGGGCCGCGCCGGAACGTCCTGCGCCTGCTGAACCGGCTCGACGCCGATCCGCGGCACACCGAGATGAAGGTGTTGCACGAGGGTGTGATCGAGGCGCGCCGTTACGAGCGCTTCGAGTTGGGGCTGGCCCACATCGAGGAAGGCGAGGACGTCGAGGACCTGCGCCGGCTCGACGGCGCGGAGGCGCTGGCGCAGTTCATCGCGCTTCGCCCCCGCTGGGACATCTAGAACGACGTCCCGGGCCGTCGTTTCAGGCCGCGTCCCAGCTGTAGGTGGCGCCGTGGGTGTCCCACGGCTCCATCACGATGCGCTCGCCGGCCTCGACCCGCAGCGTCTCGCCCGGGGCCAGCACAAGGTCTTCGCTGCCCCATTGGTCGGTGGCGTCGCGCGTGACCCAGACCCGGCCCTGGCGGATGCGCAGCATGCTCGCCCCGGAGGCCCGCAGGCTGGTCGCCTCGCCATAACCCAGCTGCCACGCACCGCGGCGCACGGCCGGCGGAACCGCGGCGGCGGGGCGCTGGGCCAGTTCCGGGGACAACGGGAAGGTGGAGGTGGTGCAGGCGGCGGACATACGAGGCTCCTAAAGAGGGGTTTCTCCATCGGCGCAATTTCGCGCTTCGGGAATGAATGATCCGCCCTCTCCCGTTGGCGGTCCAATGAAAACGCGGTAGCCTACTGATTCCGCTTTCGCATCAATCCGGATTGGGCCTCCCATGCAGTATTCGCAGACCCACCTGCGCTCCCGCCCCATCTCGGCCGGCCACCTGCGCGCCTTCGAGGCGGTGGCCCGCCACTTGAACTTCCGCGCCGCGGCCGAGGAGATGGCGCTGACCCAGTCGGCCGTCAGCCGGCAGATCCAGTCGCTGGAGGAGGAGGTGGGCGTGAGCCTGTTCCTGCGCCACACCCGCGCGGTCGAGCTCACCAGCGCGGGCGCGCAGCTGCTGCTGGCGGTGCAGCAGGCGCTGCCGCGCATCGACGGCGCGGTGCGCCAGATCCGGCAGAGCGCGGGCCGCAAGAGCGTCTCGCTCACCACCTTCGCCTCCTTCGCCTCGATGTGGCTGATACCGCGGCTGGAGGCCTTCCAGCGCGACAACCCGGACATCGACATCCGCATCGACGCCACCGACACCGCGCTCGACATGGACCTGGCGGACATCGACATCGCGCTGCGCTACGGCCCTGGCGAGAACATGCCAGCCGGCTCGATACGCCTGTTCGGCGAGAACCTGACGCCGGTGGCCAGCCCCTGGTTGATCAAGAGCAATCCGCCGATCAAGTCGCCGGCCGACATCGCCCGCTTCACCCTCATCGAGGCCGGCGACGCGCACCGTACGCACCTCGAATGGCTGACCTGGCGGCGCTGGTTCGACGTGCACGACCTGCAGCGCGCCCAGCCCAAGCGCTGGCTCTATTTCAATTACGCCTACCAGATGGTGCAGGCAGCGCTCGCCGGCCAGGGGGTGGTGCTGGCGCGCAGCTCGCTGATCGCCGAGAGCCTGGCCAACGGCGACCTGGTGGAGGTGCTGCCGCAGAACCGCCTGGATTCGCCGATGTCGTACTGGCTGCTCGTCGGCCCGCGCAGCACGCAGCGGCCGGAGATCCAGGCGTTCCGCGACTGGCTGGAGTCGCAGGCGGCCGTCACGCGCCAGACCATCGGCGAAGTCCCCGACCCCGACACCATCGACCAGATGGACTGAGCCTCAGCCCACGGGCCAGACCACGCCGTTGTCGTTCAGGATGGCGTCCAGGGGCAGGTCGTGCGCCTCGGGCTCGAAATCGTCCAGGAAGCCGTTGGTGAAGCCCAGCCCGACCGTGAAGGGCCGCGGCTCCAGCGCCGCCAGCGTGCGGTCGTAGAAGCCGCCGCCGTAGCCCAGCCGGTAGCCGCCGGCGCTGTAGCCCAGGCAGGGCACGAACAGCAGCGTGGGCACGATCAGTTCCGTGTCCTTCGGCTTCGGGATGTCGTAGGCGTCGTTTTCCATCGGGCAGCCCGGGTACCAGGCATGGAAGGTCAGCGTCTTGTGCACCTTGTCCACCACCGGCAGCCCGATGCGGCGGCGCTGCCGCTCGCCCTGCAGCTCGCCGTCTTCCTTCCAGCGGTGCAGCGCGGGCAGCGGATCGAACTCGCCCTTGATGGGCCAGTAGGCGCCGATGACCGTGTCGGGCCGGCCGACCAGCCAGATGCGCATCACACGCTGCAGCAGGTCGGCGCGCTGAAGCCGGTCGGGCATCGCAAGACGCTGCTCTATCAGTGCGGAACGCAACTGTTGCTTGAGAAAGTTGGCAGTTGCCGAGGTGTCGGCGCCCTTTGACTTGTCCATAATCCCCCGATGCAGTTCGCAAGCATTTTGTCACCGGTGCGCACCTCCCTCCGCGCTCCTTTCCCCACCCTCCTTCTCACTCTCGCTCTCGCAGCTGCCACCCTGCTGCAGCCGGCCCACGCGCAGAACGGGAACGACGACGTGCTGCTGCAGATGAAACAGGCCGCCCAGCGCGGCGACAAGGCGCGTCTCGGGGCCCTGCTGCCGCAGGCGCGCGGCCACCTGCTGGAGCCCTGGGCCGCCTACTGGGAGCTCAAGTCGCGGCTCGGCGAGGCCAGCCCCTCCGAGGTGCAGGATTTCCTCTCCCGCTACGCCGGCACCTACCAGGAGGACCGCCTGCGCAACGACTGGCTGATCCTGCTCGGCCAGCGCCGCGACTGGCAGGCGTTCGCCCAGCTGCATCCCGAGTTCCGCATGAACGACGACGCCCAGGTGCGCTGCTACGCGGTGCTGGTCGAGGCGCTGCGATCGGGCAACCCCACCGCGGCCCAGGCCGAGGAAGTGCGCCGCAACTGGCTGGGCCAACGTGAACTCGATGACGGCTGCCTCACGGCCGCCGATCGCATGATCTCGGCGCGCATGATGTCGCCCAACGACGCCTGGAAGAAGGCGCGCCTGGCCATCGAGGCCAACCGTCCGCAGGCCGCGCGCGCCGCCGTCACGCTGGCCTCGCCGGATGCCGTGCCGCTGTTCGACGAGCTCAATGCCAGCACGGCGAAGTTCCTCGCCGGCCGCGGCATCGCCCCCGGCAAGGCCCGGCGCGAGCTGGTGACGCTGGCACTGATCAAGATGGTCATCGCCGACCCCGACATGGCCGCCTCCCAGCTCGAGAGCAAGTGGAGCGTGATGCTCTCGCCCGAGGAGCGCAACTGGGTCTGGGGCGCGATCGGCCGTCAGTACGCGGTGAAGCTCTCGCCGGCGGCCGGCGGCGCCTTCGCCAACGTCACCAAGAACGCCGACCTGTCCGACGACATGCTGGGCTGGAAGACGCGCGCCGCTTTGCGCAGCGGCAACTGGAAGGAAGTGCGCGCCGCCATCAACGCCATGAGCGAGTCGACCCAGCAGGACCCGACCTGGGTCTACTGGAAGGCCCGCGCCCTGCACGCCCAGGGCGGCGACGAGCGCCGCGCCGAGGCCCGCGCGCTCTACGAATCCATTGCCGGCACCCGCGGCTTCTACGAGCTGCTGGCGCTGGAGGAACTGGGCCAGCGCGCCAGCGCGCCCACGCGCCCCGCCCCTCTGACACCCGAGGAAAAGGCCGCGGCCCGGGGCAACCCCGCGCTCAACCGCGCCCTCTACGCCATCGCGATCGGCCTGCGCTCCGAGGGCGTGCGCGAGTGGAACTACGCCACCAACCTGCACGACAAGGGCGGCATGGGCGACCGCGAGCTGCTGGCCGCCGCCGACTTCGCCTGCCAGCGCGAGGTGTGGGACCGCTGCATCAACACCAGCGAGCGCACCAAGGGCATGATCGACGCGGAGCAGCGCTTCCCCATGCCCTTCCACGACACGGTGCTGCAGAAAAGCCAGGAGATCGGCCTCGACCCGGCCTACGTCTACGGCCTGATCCGCCAGGAAAGCCGCTTCATCATGGACGCGCGCTCCGGCGTCGGCGCCTCCGGCCTGATGCAGGTGATGCCCGCCACCGCCCGCTGGACCGCGCGCAAGATCGGCATGAACGGCTTCACGCCCAACCAGATCAACGACCGCGACGTCAACATCACCATCGGCACCAACTACCTCAAGCTGGCGCTCGACGACTTCGACGGCTCCATGGCCCTGGCCGCGGCCGCCTACAACGCCGGCCCCGGGCGGCCGCGCAGCTGGCGCAATGGCCCGGTGATCGAAGCCGCGATCTGGGCCGAGAACGTGCCCTTCAACGAGACCCGCGACTACGTCAAGAAGGTGCTGGCCAACACCACCAACTACGCCGCCCTGATCACCGGCCGGCCCCAGTCGCTCAAGGACCGCCTCGGCAGCGTCGGCCCGCGCGACGCCGCTCAGCCGGAACCGAACAAGGACCTGCCCTGATGGCATGGTGGGACGCGGTCGCCGACACGGTCGCGGCCGAGTTCTCGGACGTGGGCGACGTCGCCCAGCTCACCCGCATCGTCGTTCGCCTGGTGCTTGCCGCGGTGCTGGGCTTCGCGCTGGGCTTCGAGCGCGAGCAGCAGGGCAAGGCAGCCGGCGTGCGCACCCACATGCTGGTGGCAATCGGCTCCGCGATGTTCGTGCTGATTCCCCAGCAGTCCGGCATCGAGCCGGCCGACATGAGCCGGGTGATCCAGGGCCTGGTAGCCGGCGTGGGCTTCCTCTGCGCGGGGACCATCCTCAAGCAAGGCCGCCGAGACGAGCAGGAGCAGCACGTGCAGGGCCTCACTACCGCCGCCGGCCTGTGGATGACGGCGGCCATCGGCATGGCCTGCGGCCTGGGGCGCGAGCTCACCGCGGTGCTCAGCACCCTGCTGGCGCTGGCCGTGCTCGCGCTGGTGCCTCATTTCGTCAAGGCGATCGAGCGGGTGGTCGGGCCGCCGGCGGGCGACGACAAGCGGCGGGTGATCGTCCCGCCCGGCGACGACAAGCGCTGACGCATCAATACCGCGCGCCTTCGGCATCAATCGCGCCGCGGCCGGCCGCTAGCATCGAAGGCTTTTCAGCCCAACGAAGGAGGATCGCCATGCCCAAGCTCTATATCGGCAACAAGAACTACTCGTCCTGGTCGATGCGCCCGTGGGTGCTCATGAAGCAGGCCGGCATCGGTTTCGAGGAGGTGATGGTGCCCTTCGATTCCTTCGACGCGGACTCGCACTTCAAGAAGACCATCGAGGCCATCAACCCGGCCGGCCGCGTGCCCGTGCTGGTCGACGGCGAGACCGTGATCTATGACACCCTGGCGATCTGCGAGTACCTGGCCGAGAGCCACCCAGACAAGACACTCTGGCCGCGCGACAAGCCCCGGCGCGCCCATGCGCGCAGCGTCTGCGCCGAGATGCACGCCGGCTTCGGCGCGCTGCGCAGCCACTGCGGCATGAACATCGAGGCCGACCTGCGCGAGCAGGGCCGCATCATCCTGCGCGACCAGCCGCAGGTTCGGGCCGACCTGGCGCGCATCGTCCAGATGTGGAGCGGCCTGCTGCAGGCCCATGGTGGGCCGATGCTGTTCGGCGAGTTCAGCATCGCGGACGCGTACTTCTCGCCGGTCGGCGTACGCATCAAGACCTTCGGCCTGCCGGTGCCAAGAGAGATTTCCACGTACATCGAGCGCGTCCAGGCACTGCCCGGCGTGAAGGCCTGGATCGACGAGGCGCTGCTGGAGAAGCGCTTCGTGGTCATGGACGAACCCTACCGCGCGGAGCGCTGACCGGGCGGGGCTCCTAAACTCCAGCCGATGAGAACCTTCCTCGTCGGCGGCGCCGTCCGTGATGCCCTGCTCGGCCGCCCCGGCAGCGACCGCGACTGGGTGGTGGTCGGCACCACGCCCGAAGAGATGATCGCGCAGGGCTACCTGCCAGTGGGTCGCGACTTCCCCGTCTTCCTCCATCCGCAGACCCGCGAGGAATACGCGCTGGCCCGCACCGAGCGCAAGAGCGCGCCGGGCTACCGCGGCTTCGTGATCCATGCCTCGCCCGAGGTCACGCTGGAGCAGGACCTCGCGCGGCGCGACCTCACGGTCAACGCGATCGCACTGCCGGCCGAGCATGCAGGGGCCAGCCTGCACCTCGATCACCTCGTCGACCCCTACCAGGGCCGAAGCGACCTGGAACGCAAGTGCCTGCGCCACGTGACGCAGGCTTTCCGCGAGGACCCGGTGCGCATCCTGCGCGTCGCCCGCTTCGCCGCCCGCTTCGCAGATTTCGAGGTCGCGCCGGAGACCCTGGCCCTGATGCGCGAGATGGTCGATGCCGGCGAGGCCGATGCGCTGGTGCCCGAGCGCGTCTGGCAGGAGCTTGCACGCGGGCTGATGGAATCGAAGCCCTCGCGCATGTTCGAGTTGCTGCGCGAATGCGGCGCGCTGGCCGTGCTGCTGCCCGAGCTCGACCGCCTGTGGGGCGTGCCGCAGCCCGAAGTCCACCATCCCGAGGTCGACACCGGCGCCCACCTGATGCTGGTGCTGGACATGGCGGCCCGGCTCGCTGCGCCGCTGCCGGTGCGCTTCGCCTGCCTGGTGCACGACCTCGGCAAGGGCACCACCCCCGCCGAGGTGCTGCCGCGCCACATCGGCCACGAGCAGCGCAGCGTCGACCTCCTGCGCGGCGTCTGCGAGCGCTGGCGCGTCCCGGTCGGGCTGCGCGAGCTGGCGGTGGTGGTGGCGCGTGAGCACGGCAACATCCACCGCAGCGAAGACTTCAGCGCGCAGGCGCTGGTGCGGCTGCTCGAGCGCTGCGACGCCTTTCGCAAGCCGGAGCGATTCGGGCAGGCCCTGCTGGCTTGCGAATGCGATGCGCGCGGCCGGCTGGGCATGGAGGAGTGGCCCTACCCGCAACGGCAGCGGCTGCTCGCGGCGCTGGCGGCTGCGCAATCGGTCGAAACGGCACCTATCGCGGCGCAAGCGCAGGCGGCCGGTGCCGTCGGCCCCCGGATTGCGGAGGCCATCAAGCAGGCACGGGTGGAAGCGGTGGAGCACTGGCTCACACAAATCTGAGCAAGTGTCGCAGGCGCGTCATTAACCAGAATCCCTGGGGTATTTTTGCGCCCTCGCAAAGAGAGTGCTTTTCCAATTTCATCCCATTGAAAGCGGAGTTGCGCTTCCGGGGAATCGTGAATTCTCCGGGTGATTGTCGGCGCTTATATCAACAGGGGGAAATCAACGATGGCCAGTATCACCGCGGCGTGGTCGCCGGTTCATTTTCATGGTGCCAAGATACCTGGCTTTCTTGCAAGCCGAATAGAGCGCTATTACCGGGAGCGCGTAAAGAAGACCTGGGGCGGCGGGCATATCATGCGCGGCAGAACACCGCCAGCCGATGCCTTGCACCTGTCCAGCAACGACTACTTGTCGATTGCCAGGCATCCAAAGATCATTTCAGCCATGGCGGACAGCGTCCACCAAAACGGCAACGGTGCGCTGATGTCAGGGATCTTTCTGCACGGAGCCTGTCCGCAGCTGCAGCTTGAAGATCGCCTTGCTTCATTCATGCATGCGGAGTCAGGCATTCTGTGTCAATCGGGATGGTGTGCCAACACCGGGCTCATACAGACGATTGCCAACGAGCAGACGCCGGTCTACGTGGACATACTGGCTCACAATTCGTTGTGGGAAGGAATCCGCAGCGCGGGCGCCAAGCCTATTACTGTATTTCACAATGACCCGGAGCATCTGGAACGGCAAGTCCTGCGCTATGGGCCCGGCATCGTGTTGGTGGATTCCGTATACAGCACCAATGGCAGTATTTGTCCACTGCCGGAAATCGCTGAAATTTGCCATGCAGAGGGCTGCGTTTTGGTCGTGGATGAATCCCATTCGCTTGGCACCCACGGTCCGCATGGCGAAGGCCTGGTAGTTGCCTTGGGGCTCCTCGATCGCGTTCACTTCCGCACTGCCAGCTTGGCCAAGGCGTTCGCCGGACGAGCAGGATTCATTACTTGCTCACGGCAATTCAACGAGTACTTCAAATTCGAATCCAATCCAGCCATCTTCAGTTCCACGCTGCTACCTCATGAAGTCGCCGGACTGGATGCAACGCTGGAGGTGATTCGCCACGAAGATTGGCGGAGGGAACAATTGCACGCCAATGCAGAGATTTTAAGAAATAACCTGGAAGAGCTCGGCTACAACCTCAACGACAGCCAGAGTCAGATCATTTCACTGGAGGCGGGCACGGAACAACAAACCATCGTCTTGCGCGATGCCTTGGAAGCGCGAGGAATTTTTGGTTCTGTCTTCTGCGCTCCTGCAACGCCGAAAAACCGGTCTTTGATGCGATTTTCGATCAACTCCGCGCTGACCGGGATGGATCTGGCGCGAATTATTCGTGCTTGCCGGGAAATTCGCAAGGAGGTTCGTCTTGACGATTGGCCCTCTTCGCGGCGCAAGCGTCAGCGCTTCGATCATCTTCCAATTAAAGCCGCAGATGAATATAACAAACCAAATCCGTCACGCGCTGTGGCAATTGTCTGATCGGGCGCGCCGCAATGCGGAATACTTCGAGCGCCGTCGCACGGCGTTTGCAGTGGTGGCAATCGTCGGGTTTCCGCTTTACTATTTCATCTGGAATGATCTTTTCCCGCAATCCTATGAGAATCTTCCATTGCGGCTAATTGGCAGTGCACTTTTTTTACCCATAGTTTTCGAGCGTCACTGGCAGTCTCGGTTCAAAAAGATCTGGGCCGCGTACTGGTATCTGGCCCTGCTCTACGCGCTGCCGTTTTTCTTCACCTTGATGCTCTTCAAGAACAACAGCTCGGCGGTGTGGCTCGAATCGACACTGATCGCTGTGTTCGTCATGGTGCTGTTGCTTGACTGGGTCACTTTGATAGTCCATTGCGTCGTCGGCGTGGGGCTGGCCTGGCTGGCTTACTCACTCACGACGGCAGCACCCCGCCTCGAAGCCGTGACTTTGGTTCATTTGCCGATTTTTTTCTTCGCCATTGTCATCGGAACGCTCGCGAACTATGTCGCTGAACTTGTACGCCTCGAGCAGGAGCGCGCCATGCTCGCGACAGCCGGCAGCATCGCCCATGAATTGCGCACTCCGCTGTTGGGAATCCGGAGCGGTGCCGCCGGCCTGCGAAACTATTTGCCGACCTTGTTGACTGCCTACCAATTGGCTCGTGAAAACGCGTTGCCAGTCGCCGCGATAAGAAAACCACATCTGGAAGCCATCAAGGGTGTGCTCGAGCGCATCGAGGCGGAGGCCAACTATTCAAACGCGATCATCAATATGCTGATCACGAATGTTCGCTTGTCCAGGCCCGGTCACCAGGACCTGTCGCCCTGCTCCATGATGAACTGTATCCACATCGCGCTCGAGCGCTATCCTTTTTCAGCGGACGAAAAATCCAAGGTGTCATTCGTCACCGGCGCCGATTTCACCTTCAATGGCGTGGAATTACTGATGGTCCATGTCGTATTCAACCTTCTGAAAAACTCCTTGCACCACATTGCAAAGGTCGACAAAGGGCAAATTTACATTCACACCGAAAGATCTCCACAAGGCAATCTGCTCGTTTTTCGAGATACTGCGGCCGGCATTTCTAACGAGGTGTTGCCGCATATTTTCAAGCGCTTTTACTCGTCGTCCACAGCCGGCGACAATATTGTCGGCTCAGGAATCGGGTTGGCCTTTTGCAGCGATGTTGTTCGAGCATTTGGCGGCACCATCGACTGCTCTTCGGTATACGGTGAATTCTGCGAATTCAGTTTGAAGTTTCCAGTGATCGAATTATGAACAGATCCAAAATTCAGCCTTTCTTTTTTCCAACAACAGTGGCATTTGTTGATGACAGCAATGATTTTCTCGTCAACCTGAGCCTGCAACTTGATCCATCGCTGGCTTTTCGGTTATTTCAATCCGCAACCGAAGCCTTGACCATGCTGAACAGCAGCAAACTGGAAGCGATCCCTCTGGTCAACAAGCTTTTCTCGCTCTACCAAGGACGGGATGAAGCCGATCATGGGCGTCAGGTCATCGATATCAGCCTGGGCATGATTCACCGCAAGCTGCACAACGAACGGCGCTTTGACCAGATATCGGTGGTGGTGGTCGACTACGATATGCCCCGAATGAACGGCGTGGAATTTTGTCGCCAGATTCAAAATCCATTGATAAGAAAAATCCTGCTTACCGGCAAGGCCAACGAGCGAATCGCCGTTGAGGCCTTCAATGAAGGACTCATCGACCGTTTCATCCGCAAGCAGGAACCGGATGCGATCGAAACCCTCAATCGTGCAATCCAGGAAATACAGCCTCGCTATTTCGAGCAGATGCAAAGAATGCTGTCCGATTCATTGTCGGTAGGATCGCACAGATTTCTTAAAGACCAGAATTTCGCAGCATGCTTCAAGGAATTGATCAAGCGATTCAATATCGTCGAATATTATTTGGCATGCGCGCCGGACGGCATGCTGATGGTCGACGCCACCGGTGCATCCTATCTCCTGATCGTTCAGAGCGAAGATCAATTTCAGGCGACGCACGAAATTGCCTACGATCAATTGGCGCCCCCAGAACTGCTCAAGATCCTGCGCAGCGGCGAGGTGGTTCCGTATTTCTGGAAAACCCAGGGAATCTACTCGCCGATCTACCAGGACTGGCGCAGCTACCTTCACCCTGCGACCCGGATCGAGGGAACCGAGTGGTATGCCTACACCGTGGTGAAAGAGCCCGAAGGCTTCAATCTCAAGCACGTGCTCTTCTACGCGGACTACCTGGAACGCCTGGACGCCCGGACACTTGACGGCGCTTAGACCAGCGCCCCCTGGGCCGGCGTGAACACATGCCGGCACCCGCGTTCACCTAGAGACAAAAACCGATTGACGGCATCGGCCGACGCGGCGCCGAAGCCGACTCTGCTATGGTTTTCCCCATGCAGACGCCCCCCAGCCTCACGCGCGACGCTGCGCTCTTCCTCGACTTCGACGGCACCCTGGTGGGGATCGCCGACACGCCAGAGGCGATCGAGGTGCCCAGTGCACTGGTGCCTTTGCTCAGCGACCTGCGCGACCTGCTGGGCGGCGCGCTGGCGGTGGTGTCCGGCCGGCAGATCGACGTGCTGGACCGCTTCCTCGCCCCGCTGCGCCTTCCGGCCGCCGGGGAGCATGGCGTGCAGCGGCGCGACGCCGAAGGCCGGATACAGGAGCAGCGCCCGCCCGACCTGCAGGAGGTGCTGGACACGGCCAACGAGTTGGCCCGCGTCTATGAAGGCCTGCTGGTAGAGCGCAAGCACGCGGCGATCGCCCTGCACTACCGGCTCGCGCCCCAGCTCGAGGCGGTGTGCCGCGACGCGCTGATGCGCACCATCGCCGACCAGCCGCAGTTGGAGCTGATGCATGGCAAGTTCGTGTTCGAGGTCAAGCCGGCCGGCATCAACAAGGGGATCGCGATCGACGCCTTCCTGCGGGAGGCGCCCTTCGTCGGCCGCACGCCGGTTTTCGCCGGCGACGACACGACCGACGAGAGCGGCTTCGCGGTGGTGCAGCCGCGCGGCGGCGTGGCGATCAAGGTCGGTTCCGGACCCAGCTTGGCGCTGCACCGGCTCGATTCCCCGCGCGCCGTGTTCGAATGGCTGGTAGAGGCACGCAAAGTGCTGGCCGATTCGCCATCCACGCCCGGAGGAAAACCCGCATGACGAAGAACCCCCAAGAGGTCAGGCCGCAGGAGGAAGAACAGCAGCAGGAAAGCCGCGCCGGCGAATCGATCGCCGCCGCGGCCGGCGCGAGCGACAAGCCGGCTGCCGATCCCGACGCTGTGACGCAGCCCGCCGCGCGGCGCGGCTTCGCGCCGCCGGCCGAGGCCTCCCTCGACGTGGGCGTGATCGGCAACTGTGCCTACAGCGCCCTGATCGACTCGCGCGCCCGCGTGGTCTGGTGCTGCCTGCCGCGCTTCGACGGCGATCCGGTGTTCAATGCCCTGCTGCACCCGGGCGAGGACGCCAGCGCCTGGGCCATCGATATCGAGGACTTCGCCTCCAGCAAGCAGTGGTACGAGCCCAACACGGCCGTGCTGCGCACCCAGCTCTTCGACAGCGCCGGCCAGGGGGTGGAGATCACCGACTTCGCGCCGCGCTTCTACAGCCGCTCGCGCTACTTCCGCCCACTCACCATCGTGCGGCGGGTGAAGCCGATCCAGGGCACGCCGCGCGTGCGCATCTCGCTCGCGCCGCGCTTCCAATGGGGCAGCGCGCCGCCGCAGATCACGCGCGGCAGCAACCACATCCGCTATGTGGGGCCGGACTTCGCCCTGCGGCTGAACACCGACGCGCCGGTCTCGCACGTGCTGTCGAGGCAGCCCTTCGTCCTCTCGCGCGAGCACAACTTCGTGCTCGGCGCCGACGAGACGCTGATGGACGGCATCGCCGACACCGCGCGTCACTTCGAGCAGGAGACCATCGCCTACTGGCGCACCTGGAGCAAGCGCCTGGCCATTCCCTTCGAATGGCAGGACGCGGTGATCCGCGCCGCGATCACGCTGAAGCTCTCGCTCTACGAGGACACTGGCGCGATCGTCGCCGCCATGACCACCAGCATCCCCGAGGCGCCAGGCAGCCAGCGCAACTGGGACTACCGCTACTGCTGGCTGCGCGATGCCTTCTTCGTGGTGCGCGCGCTCAACAGCCTGTCCGAGGTCGGCACCATGGAGGATTACCTGCGCTGGCTCGGCAACGTGGTGATCGGCTCGCACGGCGAGCACATCCAGCCGCTGTACGGCATCGGCCTGGAGCGCGAGCTGCCCGAGTCCTTCGTGGAAGGGCTGGGCGGCTACCGCGGCATGGGCCCGGTGCGGGTGGGCAACCAGGCGCAGGAGCATTTCCAGCACGACGTCTACGGCAACATCGTGCTGGGCGCCTCGCAGGCCTTTCACGACCACCGCCTGCTCAGCCGCGGCGGCGTGGCCGAGTTTCCGCACCTGGAGGCGGTGGGCGAGCAGGCGATCCGCGTCTACGGCACGCCCGACGCCGGCATGTGGGAGCTGCGCACGCGCGCCCGCGTGCACACCAGTTCGGCCCTGATGAGCTGGGCCGCATGCGACCGGATCGCGAAGGTGGCGCGCGCGCTCGGGCTGCCGGAGCGCGCGGCCTACTGGCACGGCCATTCCTCGCGCATGCGCGAGGAGATCCTCACCAAGTCCTGGTGCGAGGAGCGCCAGGCCTTCGCCGAGAGCTTCGGCGGCCACGAGCTGGACGCCAGCGTCCTGCTGATGGTGGAGGTCGGGCTGATCGAAGCGCGCGACCCGCGCTTCATCTCCACCGTCGAGGCGATGGAGAAGTCGCTGTGCGACGGCCCCTACATGCGCCGCTACGAGGCGGCCGACGACTTCGGCAAGCCCGAGACCGCCTTCAACATCTGCACCTTCTGGCGCATCGACGCCCTGGCCAAGATCGGCCGCAAGGCCGAGGCACGCCAGATCTTCGAGACCATGCTGGCGGCGCGCAATCCGCTGGGCCTGCTGTCGGAGGACACCCATCCGGTCACGGGCGAGATGTGGGGCAACTTCCCGCAGACCTACTCCATGGTCGGCATCATCAACGCGGCCGTGCGCCTGTCGGCGCCGTGGGACTCGTGCATCTGAGCGCGGCCGGACCATCAAGGAGCTCATGAGTCGTCTCGTCGTCATCTCCAACCGCATCGCCGATCCCCGCAAACCCGCCGCCGGCGGCCTGGCCGTCGCCCTCGGCGAAAGCCTGCAGCAGACCGGCGGCCTCTGGTTCGGCTGGAGCGGCAACATCGTCGAGGACGGCCCCACCGGCGAAGGCGAGCTGCGCATCCAGCAGGCCGGCAAAACCACGCTGGCCACCATCGACCTCAGCCGCGAGGACCACGACAGCTACTACCTGGGCTACAGCAACGACGTGCTGTGGCCGGTGTTCCACGACCGGCTCGACCTGGCGAATTTCGACGCCGGCTTCATCGGCGGCTACCGCCGGGTGAACCAGCTCTTCGCGCGCAAGCTGCTGCCGCTCCTGAAGCCGGACGACATCATCTGGGTGCACGACTACCACCTGATTCCGCTGGCCGCCGAGCTGCGCGGCATGGGCTGCCGGCAGCGCATCGGATTCTTCCTGCACATCCCACTGCCGCCGCACATCATCATGGCGGCCATCCCGCAGCACGAGTGGCTGATGCGCTCGCTGTTCGCCTACGACCTGATCGGCTTCCAGGCCCAGCAGGACGTGCAGCATTTCGAGCAGTACGTGCGCAACGAGGCCAACGGCGAGGCCAAGGGGCAGAACCTGTACCGCGCCTATGGCCAGACGGTGCGCTGCGACGCCTTCCCGATCGGCATCGACGTCGACGAGTTCGCCGCGCTCACCCATGCCAAGGACTCGCGCGAGATGTTCGAGACCATGCGGCGCGAGTACTCGAGCCGTCGGCTGCTGCTGGGCATCGACCGGCTCGACTACTCCAAGGGCATCCCGAACCGGGTGCGCTCCTTCCGCGAGCTGCTGGCCAACTACCCCGAAAACCGCCGCAGCGCGACGCTGATCCAGATCGCCTCGCCCACCCGCGAGACGGTGGACGCCTATGCCGACATCCGGCGTGAGCTCGAGTCGCTGTGCGGCGCCATCAACGGCGACTACGGCGAGCTCGACTGGATGCCGGTGCGCTACATCCACCGCATGGTCGCGCGCAAGCGCGTGCCGGGCCTGTGCCGGGCCGCGGCGGTCGGGCTGGTGACGCCGCTGCGCGACGGCATGAACCTGGTGGCCAAGGAATACATCGCGGCGCAGGACCCGGCCGATCCGGGCGTGCTCGTGCTGTCGCGCTTCGCCGGCGCCGCCGAGCAGCTGAAGGAAGCGCTGCTGGTCAATCCCTACGACACGCACGGCACCGCGGAGACCGTGCAGCAGGCGCTGCAGATGCCGCTGGAGGAGCGGCGCGAGCGCCACCAGAAGCTGCTGTCGCGCATCCGCGACCAGGACGTGCACTGGTGGCGGCGCAGCTTCCTCGACGCGTTGCGGGCAGCCGAGAGTGTGCGTTAGGACGGCAGGAGCAGTTGGACCAGCCGCGCGACGCGGGATCCGCGCGGCCGGACCTCGTGCATCGCCCGCGGGATGCCCTGCACCCGCGCCGCGGTCCGGGCGCTGACCTCGATCCAGCCACCCCGGCCGGCCTCGAAGACCTCGCCCTCCTGGAACTCGTTCTTCACGCTGAACACGGTCTCGCCGAACCAGGACGGCGGGGACACGACGCTGACGCGGCCCTCCAGGACCAACAGCAAGGCGTCGGCATCGACGGCCACGCGAAGCGATTGGCCGGGGAGGAGTTGCGTAACGGAAGGGAGATCGCGGGTGTTCATGGCAGGCCTTGGAAGTGGTGGATGGGTGAATGAATCGTAGGGAAGGTGGTGCTCAAAAAACAGGCACAACAAAGGGGTATCGCAGCCACAACAGCCTGGCGCGGAAGGCATCTGTTACGGCTGTTTTTCACTGAACTGCATCTGTTGCCGCCGGCACCTTTTTGCAGGAGCATCCAGGCATGGACTCCCCGCCGCTCTACCGCCAGCTGGCCGCGCACTACGTCGACGCGATCCGCGCCGGCTCGCTCAAGCCCGACGACAAGCTGCCCTCGCTGCGCCACCTGATGCGGCAGCACGGCATCAGCCTCTCGACCGCGCTGCAGCTGTGCCGCTCGATGGAGAGCGAAGGCTGGGTCGAGGCGCGCGAGCGCTCGGGCTATTTCGTGCGGCGCCCGAGGCGGCTGGCGATGGCGCCCATGGACGAGCCCGCGGCCGACCGGGCGCCCGATCCCGCCCAGTTCGTGGGCATCCATGCCAAGGTGTCGGACTTCGTGGCCCGCCGCCGGCGGGTGCCGCAGAAGCTCGACCTCTCCATCGCGCGCGGCGCCCCCGAGCTGTATCCCACCGAGGCGCTGCGCAATGCGCTGACGCGCGTTCTGCGCCAGCGCCCCGGGATGCTGGCGGTCGCCGCGCCGCTGAAGGGCCACCCCGCGTTCCGCCAGGTGCTCGCGCAGCGCAGCCTGCGGGTGGGCATGACGATCTCGCCGGACGACATCCTCGCCACCAACGGCTGCATCGAGGCGTTGAACCTCGCGCTGCGCGCGGTGGCCCAGCCCGGCGACACGGTGGCGGTGGAGTCACCCACCTTCTACGGCCTGCTGCAGGTGCTCGAGAGCCTGGGCATGCGGGCGCTGGAGATCCCGACCAGCCCGCAGACCGGCATCTCGATCGAGGCCCTGGAGCTCGCGATCCGCACCTACGACAACATCAAGGCGGTGCTGGTGGTGCCGCACCTGCAGAACCCGCTGGGCAGCGTGATGCCCGACAGCCACAAGGCGCGGCTGGCGCAGCTGTGCGAGCAGCACGCCATCCCGCTGATCGAGGACGACACCTACAGCGAGCTGGTCGACGCGCCGGTGCCGCCGCGCGCGCTCAAGTCCTTCGACACCAGCGGCAACGTGATCCACTGCGCCTCGCTGCACAAGATCCTTGCGCCCGGCCTGCGGCTGGGCTGGATCACGGCGGGGCGCTGGCAGGCGCGCGTGGAAATGCTGAAGTTCGCGCAGACGCGCAACAACGAGGAGCTCTCGCAGGCAGGGGCCGGCCAGTTCATGGCGACCGGTGCCTACGACCGCCACCTGCGACACCTGCGCCAGTGCCTGAAAGCGCAGCGCGAGCGGACCGCCGACGCCATCGCCGGCTGCTTTCCGGCCGGCACGCGGATCAACCTGCCGCCCGGAGGACTGCAGCTATGGGTCGAGCTGCCGGAACGCCTGTCCTCGGCGCGGGTCTTCGAGGCGGCACTGGAGGAGCAGATCGTGGTGGCGCCGGGCACGCTGTTCTCCAACTCCTCTCGCTTCGACCACTACATGCGCATCAACTGCGGCTGGCCCTACGGCGAGGCGATCGACGCCGCGCTGCGCAGGCTGGGCGAGATCGTGGCGGAAGCGATCAGTCCAGCAGGGCCAGGGCCGCGTAGTCCCCTACCCGCTCGCCCAGCCCCGCCGGTACCAGCACCGCATCACGCGTGAGTGCCGCCAGCTTGCCGTCGATCTCGGCGGCCAGCCGGGGCAGCAGGAAATCGCGGTTGTGCCAGAACACGCTGCCGCCCAGGCTGATGCGCTCCAGGTCCAGCGTGGCGATCAGGTTGTAGAGCATGCGGCCCATCACCCGGCACAGCGCCTCGGTGGTGGCCAGCGCCTGCGGCTCGCCGGCCGCCGCGGCGGCGAACAGGTCGGGCGCCGGCTGGCCGAAGCGGCGCGCGATCGAGTTGCCGGCGACCAGTGCCTCGACGTCGCCCCGGTTGCCGCAGCCGCACAGCGCGTTGCCGTCGTCGTCCGACACGAAGCTGTGGCCGGCATGGCCCGCATTGCCGTTCTTGCCATGCAGCACGCGGCCGTCCACGCACAGGCCCACGCCCACGCCCGTGCTCCAGGTGACGTAGGCGCAGTGGTCGGTGCCCTGCAGCGCGCCCCAGCGGCGCTCGGCCTCCAGCGCGGCCACCGCGTCGTTCTCCACCCGCACATGGCTGAAGCGCTGCTTCAGCGGCGCCTCCAGCACGGCGGTCATCCAGTTGTTGGGCAGGCCGCGCGCGGGGCCGGCGATGCCGCCGCAGATGTTGGGCGTGGCCAGCTCGAACAGGCCGTCGCGCAGCACGAAGGGGCCGGCCGAGGACACGCCCACGCGGTCGACCGAGGCTGCATCGATGCCCTGCTCGGCGCAGATCTGGTAGATGAGCCGCAGGATCTGCTGCGCCACTGCGTCGTTGTCGCCGGTCTTGGCGGTCGGTTCGCTCCTGCGGCCGATCAGGGGCGAGGTGCTGTCGGCCGACAGGCTCACCGCCACCTTGGTGCCGCCGATGTCGACACAAGCTCTCATGGGTTCAGATCCACCTTGCAATCAGGGCGGCGATCAGGCTGAGCACGACGGTGCTGCCGATCGGCAGTTGCCACTCGCGCCCGAAGGCGCGGAACTCGAAGTCGCCGGGCAGGCGCCCGAAGCCGAAGCGCCGCAGCCACTGCGTCAGCCCGCTCATGAGCAGGAGCGCGAGGACGACGACGATCAGCCAGCGAATCATGCAGGGAGTCTATTGCAGTGTTTCACCGCGCTCGCCGGCATGGGCATCCCGCCTTTCGCGCCCACCAGGTCAATCCCTCGGGAAGGTAAAGGAAAAGATCGTTCCATCGGCTCGCGACGAGCTCACACGCACGTCGCCGCCATGTGCACGTGCGATGGCGCGCACGATGAAGAGGCCCAGCCCCACGCTGCGCGCGCTGCTCCCGCCGGGATCCCCTCGCACCATCGGCTCGAAGAGCGAGGCCTGCACCTCCGGTGCGATCGGTTCGCCCCAGTTGTGCACCGAGAGAACGACCGTATCCTCTCGAAGCACCGACGTCAGGGTCACGGCGCTCTCGGGCTTGCCGTACGCCATGGCGTTGCCCATCAGGTTCCCGAGCAACTGGGCCACGCGGTCCGCGTCCGCCATGCATTCGCCTGCGCCGTGTGTACGGTGAACGATCTGCCGGTCGGGAAACGACAGCGCGAGTTCGTCCACGATCCTTGCGACCAGGGCATGCGGATCCAGGCGCACGCGCGTCACGGCCAATCCACGCCCCAGGCGTGCAAGCGTGAAGTCGAGCAGCTCCTCGATGAGGCGCTGCGCACGCTGAGCCGAACTGTTGACGTGGCCCAGCACCCGAAGCTTGTTCTCCGCCGTTTCTCCGTGGCCAAGCAGGCGGGCGCCCATGAGGATCGCGGACAGTGGATTTCTCAGGTCATGACTGACGATGCCGACCATCTGCTCCGCGAAAAGCGCCCTGTCACGGGCCTGCGCTCGCTCGCGCGTCGATTCCGTGATGTCGCTCAGTACGCCGACGAAATAGGCCAAGGTGCCGTCGTCGTTGAAGAACCCTTGCCCGATGGAAGCCACTGTCCGCTCGACACCGTCGGCGCCTCGCAGCCGGTATGTGCAGTTGTAGCCCTCCTCGGTCCGGGCCCGCGCGCTTTCCATGGCTTGTCGCTCGCCTTCCCGGTCGTCGGGCGCAATGGCCTCGGCGTAGAGCGCGCCGCTCACGGGTTGCGGCGCCCCGTATCCGAGCAGACGCGCCACGTCGTCTTCGTACCGGCGCGTCCCGGTCGCGGCATCCACGTCCCACAGAAAGAGATTGCCGAGCCTCAGGGCCTGCCTCAGCCGAGCCTGCGTCACCTTCAGCGCGGCCTGCACTGCGCGCTCCTTCACCACCAGTTCGTCGGCGCGCTTGCGAGCCGCGAGCAGTTCCCGTTCGTACTTGTTGCGCTCCTCGGCCACCACCATCGAGATCTCGTCGTAGCAGGCGTGCGCCTTCGTGCGCCGAATGGCGTTGAGCATCATCGGCATGGTGTGGCCGTCCTTGTGGCACACGTCGAGCTTCACCTCCGACAGGGAGCCCTGCATGGCCAGCGTCGGGAGCCAATGGGTCTGATGGAAGATCCGGCCGCCCATCGTGAAGAGGTCCTGGAGCCGCTTCCTGCCGACGAGCTCTGCGCGTTCCATCCCGAGCCAGGCGCAGAAGGTCCGGTTGACCTTCAGAATCGTGCCGGTGACCGTGGTGACGAGCAGGCCCGTCGGAAACTCATCGAAAAGCTGCTCGGCGTCCGGCAGTTCGGGAATGTGCTCGGCCATTCATCGGAATGATAGGGTCGCGAGGAATTCATCCATGGCGTCGGCGCTTGCGCACGGCGCACTGAGGTGCGGGCAGTGGCCAACGTTCTCCACGATGCGAAGCATGGCGTTTGGAAGATGGCTGTGCATGTACTCGCCGACAGCGACCGGTGCGATGAGGTCGTCGCTGGACTGGACGATGAGGGTGGGCGCGGTGAGCTTCGGCAGGTCGGCCCTGTTGTCCGACAGGAAGGTGACGCGGGCGAACTGCTTGGCGACGTCGGGGTCCGTGCGGCAGAAGCTGTTCGTGAGCTCGACGGCCAGTTCCGGCTGCCCGGAAGCGCCCATGATGGCTGGCGCCATGCTGCTGGCCCATCCCAGGTAGTTGGATTCGAGCGTATCGAGGAGCGAGTCGATATCTTCCCGGGTGAAGCCGCCGACGTAGTCTCCATCGTTGATGTAGCACGGCGATGGTCCCATCATCACGTGGCCGGCAAAAAGCGCGGGGGCGCGGATGCCGGCCAGCAGACCGATCATGGCGCTCACCGAGTGCCCGACGAAGACAACGGGGCCCATGGAAAATTCGTCGATGACCTCCAGCAGGTCGTCCGCGTAGCCGGACAAATGGTCGTACTTGATGGGGTCGTAGGCTGCGATCTCCGACTGCCCCGCGCCGACCAGGTCGAAGGTCACTGTCCGAAAGCGTGACGAACATTGCGGCGCCAGGAATCGCCACATGTTCTGATCGCAGCCGAAGCCATGCGAAAAGACCATGGTGGCGGGCCCGCTGCCCTGCACCTTGACATTGTTTCTCTTCTGGACCGACATGCCTCTCGCTCCCTCGCGTGCGAGATCCGCCGAGTCCTAGCTCGCTGCCCGCTTCAACGAATTCTTTGCCTTCTCGGCCGAGTTCTTCGACCGGTTCTTGTGGTAGCCCGACTTGACATTGTTCACGGCCTTGCCGACCGGCCCGCTCTTCTTGGCCTCGCTGTCAGCGCGCTTCTGGTCGATCTTGTGCTCGGCGGCATCCGTCGCTTCGGAAGCAGCCTTGCCCACCTGGGCGGAAGCGGTGCCGGCCAGGACGAAGGCGGCGACACAGGTCAACAGGAATTTTTTCATCGCAGGAACTGAAAGTTGAACTCGACACGATGGCCGCAACGGCCGTCGCCGCCTGTCGGCGGCCGGCTCGAAGCGACGTCGGCACGGAGCCCTCCGAGGGAGCTCGATGGTCTCAGGCGTTCAGGATTTCCAGCGCCTCGCGATGCAGCGCCGGCGTGGCGGCCGCGACCACGCGCCCGTCGGAGGCCAGGCCCAGCGGCCGGCCCGCCCAATCGGTGATCACGCCGCCCGCGGCCTCGATCAGGCCCGCCGGGCCCAGGTAGTCGTAGGGCTGCAGGCCGGTCTCCACGACCAGGTCGATGGTGCCGCCTGCCAGTTGGGCGTAGCTGTAGCAATCGCCGCCGAAGCGGCGCATCGCGCAGCGCCGGCTGAGCCGGTCGAAGGCGGCCCAGTCCGCCGGGCCGAAGATGTCGGGCGAGGTGGTGAAGATGCGGGCCGCGTCGACCGAGCCGCAGTTGCTCACGCGCACCGGCCGCCCGTTGCGCTGGGCGCCCAGGCCGGCCTGGCCGATCCAGCGCTCGCCGAGCACCGGCATGTCGACCACGCCCAGTTCCACGCGCCCGCCGCGCAACAGGCCGATCAGCGTGCCCCACAGGGGCGAGCCGGTGATGAAGCTGCGCGTGCCGTCGATCGGGTCCAGCACCCAGACCGCCTCGGCCTCCACGCGGACCGCGCCGTGCTCCTCGCCGTAGATGCCGTCGGCCGGCCGCTCAGCGGACAGGATCTCGCGCATCGCGGCCTCGGCCGCGCGGTCGGCCTGGGTGACCGGGCTCTCGTCGGCCTTGGCGATCACCTCCAGCGGGGTGCGGAACAGGCGCAGCGAATGGGCGGCCGCGGCATCGGCCAGGGCGTGGGCGATGCGCAGCAGGTCTTGGGGGGAGGAGGCGATGGAACTCATGGCGAACGACCGGAAGGAAGACGCCCATTAGACCCGAGCCCGCGGTTTGACACCGGGCGCGGCCTGGGCGAGCATGGGCCGTGCAATGCCAACAAGCGCCAACAAGGGATCTCATGCGCCGCCGCCACTGCCTTCGACTCGCCGCCCTGGCCCTGGGCCCCGCCCTCCTCTCGACCGCCCGGGCCACCCCGTCCGAAGAAGAGCACCGCCTGATCACCGCGCTGATCCAGCGGGTCCGCGGCATGCGCACGATGAAGTTCATGCGCAACGACGAGGCGCACGATGCCGACGAGGCGGCCAAGCACCTGGAGGCCAAGTACAAGCATTTCCGCAAGCAGATCGTGACCGCGGAGGACTTCATCGAGCGCTGCGCCACCCGCTCGGAGGTGACGGGCAAGGCCTACATCGTGCAGCTCGGCGACGGCAAGCCGCGGGAAGCGCGGGCCTTCATGCTGCAGGAGCTGCGCGCGATGCGGCAGCCGCAGCCGCCCAAGCACAAGGGCTAGGGCCGACGAGGCACCGAACACCAGCTCCGCCGCGACCTTCGCCTTCGCAACTGCCGTGCGGCTCATGCAGCGGCCTGCTCCTCCTCGAACAGCAGCCGGTGGATCCGCTGCGCGGTGGCCTGGAACCGGCCAGCAGCGCCATGGCGCTGCGTGCAAGGGATTGCTTCATGGACTTGGTTTTGGGTTCTGGTTTCAGAAAGGCGCGTCGCCCTCGATCGTGGTGCGATAGAGCTTGCGCCGCAGGTGGTCCGGCGTGCCGGCAGCCAGGTGCATCAGCGAACGGTTGTCCCAGAACACCAGGTCGTGCGGCGCCCAGTGGTGGCGGTACACGTACTCGGGCTTCACGCTGTGCGCGAACAGTTCGGCCAGCAGCGCGTCGCTTTCGTCCTGCGGCAGGCCGACGACGCGGGTCGTGAAATGCTCGCTGACGAAGAGCGCCTTGCGGCCGGTCTCGGGATGGGTGCGCACCACCGGCTGCACCGCCGGCGCGACCTTGGCGATCTGCTCCTCGGAGAGCTTCGGGCGCCACGGGTTCTTCGCGCGCAGTTCCTCGTACTTGGCAAGATAGCTGTGCTCGGCCTGGAGCGGCAGGATGCGCTGCCGCAGCGCGGGCGACAAGCCCTCCCAGGCCAGGTGCTGGTCGGCGAACAGCGTGTCGCCGCCCTCGCCCGGCAGCTCCTGCGCATGCAGGAGCGAACCCAGGCTGGGCTTCGGCTTGTAGGAGATGTCGGAATGCCAGTAGGCGCCGGCATCGCCCAGCCCCAGCGGCTCGCCGTCGGGCTTCTTGATGTTGGAGACGATCAGGATCTCGGGATGGCCCGCCAGGTGGAACTGGTGCAGCACGTGGATCTCGAGCGGACCGAAGCGGCGGCTGAAGGCGATGTGCTCGTCGGGCGTGATGCACTGGTCGCGGAAGACCAGCACGTGGTGGTCCAGGTACGCGCGGTGGATGCGCGCGAAGTCGGACGCGTTGATGGGCCGGGCGATGTCCAGGCCGATCACTTCGGCGCCGACTGGCGCATCGAAGCGGCGGATCTCGAAATCCTGGGACGGCGCGGAGTCGGAAAGGGCAGTCATTCGAACGGTTCGTCGGGGAACCCTCCACTTTAGAAGCCGGGCCGGCCCTTGCCAACGAATCGTTCGTTGTCAGCTCAAAGCGAACAAAACTGAAGAGGCATCGCGCGCTTCACAGGGTATGGCTGCGGTCGCCCTCGGCGAAGCCCAGCGCATCCCAGCCCTCGCCGGCCGCGAAGCCGATCACCTTGAACAGCTCGCCCATCTCGTGCTCATGGATCAGGCGCGCCGCCAGCGTGCGCTCGGGCAGCGAGGCCGCTTCCAGCATCGGCAGCAGGCCGGCATTGAGCAGGAACCTCGCCTGGCTGGTGTAGCCCAGCACGGCAAGGCCCGCATCCTGCCCGGCCAGCGCGATGCCGGTGAAGTCGACGTGGGCCGTGATGTCCTTCTGGCCCACGTCGGCCAGCGGATCCGCATCGGCCAGGTGGCCGCGGTGGCACATCACGGTGCCCATGTGGCGCTGCGGGTGGTAGTACTCGGCCTCGGGGAAGCCATAGTCGATGAAGAAGGCGGCGCCCTGCTCCAGGCGCTCGGCCAGGGTGGCGATGAAGGCGCGGGCCTGGGGGTGGATCTCGGTCAGGTAGTCGTGCCCGCCCTCGATCTCCACCGGGGGCCGCAGCCCGGTGGGACGGTCTTCCCAGCCGAGCGCTCCGCCCGCCAGCCGCACCACGCCGCGCTCGAACCACTGCCCGCCGCTGCGCGTCACCAACTGCACCGGCATCGCGTCGAGCACCTCGTTGCCGACGATCACGCCACGCATGCGCTCCGGCAGCTCCGACAGCCACTCGACCTTGCCGGCATGGGCTGCGAGCGCGTGCTGCTGGCGCTCGCGAAGCGTGCCCGACAGGTCCACGATGCGGTAGCGCGCCACCCTGTCGCCCAGGGCCTCGAGCAACTGGGCGGCCAGGGCGCCCGAGCCGGCGCCGAATTCCCAGAGCTCGTCGGTGCCGGTGTGCTCGAGCGCCTCGGCCACCTGCCGCGCCAGGGCCCGGCCGAACAGCGGCGTGAGCTCGGGCGCGGTGACGAAGTCGCTGCCGGACTCGGGCATGCGCCCGAACTTGCGGCTCGCGTTGGCGTAGTAGCCCAGCCCGGGCGCGTACAAGGCCAGGGCCATGAAGCGGTCGAAGGGCAGCCAGCCACCGGCGCGCTGCAGGGCGGCGTCGATAATCCGGGTCAGGGGGTCCGCGCGCACGGCGCCGTGGTCCTCGGTCATTCCCCGGTCATAACACAGGAAATCCATCAGCATGCGCGAATCCACCTCACGCCCCGGCGTGCTCGTGACCGGCGGCGGCCGGCGGCTCGGTGCCGCCGTCTGCGAGGCCTTCGCGCGCGCGGGCTGGACCGTGTGGTGCCAGTACCGCGCGTCGCGCGAGGAAGCCGAGGCGCTGTGCGGGCGGCTGCGCGCCGAGGGCCTGCGGGCGACGGCCGTGGCGGGCGACATCGGCAGCGGCGCAGGCCGGCGCGCGCTGCTCGACCGCATCGGCGCCGACGGGCCGCTGGCCTGCGTCGTCAACAACGCCTCGGCCTTCGAGCCCGACACCGGCCTGGACTTCGAAGAGGACGCGGCGCTGCGCCAGCTCGGCGTGAACCTGATGGCACCGCTGGACTTCGCGCGCCTGCTCGCCCAGCAGGCCGCGGCCGGCGTGGGCATCGACCGCAGCGCGATCCACGTGCTCGACCAGAAGGTCTACAACCTGAACCCGGACTACTTCTCCTACACCGTCTCCAAGCTGGCGCTGGAGCGCGCAGTGGCGCTGCAGGCGCAGTCGCTGGCGCCCGCGCTGCGGGTGTGCGGCGTGGCGCCGGGCATCCTCTACGCCAGCGGCCCGCAGGACGAGGCCAACTTCCGCCAGGCCGCCAACGCCAACCTGATGCGCCGGCCGATCGACCCGGCCGACGTGGCGCGCGCCTGTGTCTTCCTGGCCGGCACGCCCAGCGTGACCGGCACCACCCTCAGCGTGGACAACGGCCAGCACCTGGTACCGCTGCCGCGCGACATCATGTTCGTCGTCGACGAGCTTCTGAAGGCCTCCAAGCCATGAGCCATACACCCATCGACCCGCTGCTCATCACCTGCCGGCGCCTCTTCCTGCGCGACTACGAGGTCTGGATCAACATCGGCGTGCACGAGTTCGAGAAGCGCGCCGAGCAGCGCGTGATCATCAACGTCGACCTCTACGTGCCGCTGGATGTCTCCACACCCAAGGACGACGAGCTCGACGAGGTGGTCGACTACGACTTCATCCGCCGCACCGTCGCCACGCGCCTGTCCAAGGGCCACATCCACCTGCAGGAAACGCTGTGCGACGACATCCTGGAGCAGGTGCTGGCCCATCCCAAAGTGCAGGCGGCGCGCGTGTCGACCGCCAAACCTGACGTGTACCCGGATTGCCAGTCGGTCGGCGTCGAAGTCTTCAGGAGCAAGTGATCATGAGTGCCGTCTGGACCGACGAAGCGCCTTCGCCCGCCCCCAACACCATGAAGATCGAGCGCGAGGCGCACAAGCTCGAGAAGCGCCTGTGCCGCGAAGTCGGGCGCGCCATCTTCGACTTCAACATGATCGAGGCCGGCGACAAGGTCATGGTCTGCGTCTCGGGCGGCAAGGACAGCTACGCGATGCTGGACATCCTGCTGAAGCTCAAGGCCCGCGCGCCGGTGCACTTCGACATCGTCGCGGTCAACCTCGACCAGAAGCAGCCCGGCTTTCCCAAGGAGGTGCTGCCCACGTACCTGAAGGCGCTGGGCGTGCCCTTCCACATCGAGGAGCAGGACACCTACTCCATCGTCAAGCGCGTGATCCCGGAGGGCAAGACCACATGCGGCCTGTGCAGCCGGCTGCGCCGCGGCATCCTCTACCGGGTGGCCGACGAGCTGGGCGCGACCAAGGTGGCGCTGGGCCATCACCGCGACGACATCCTGCAGACCTTCTTCCTCAACATGTTCTTCGGCGGCAAGCTCAAGTCGATGCCGCCCAAGCTGGTGAGCGACGATGGCCGCCACATCGTGATCCGCCCGCTGGCCTACGTGCCGGAGAAGGACCTGGTGCGCTGGGCGCAGCACCGCGCCTTCCCCATCATCCCGTGCACCCTGTGCGGCAGCCAGGAAAACCTGCAGCGCAAGCAGGTCGGCGAGATGCTGCGCGAGTGGGAGCGCAAGCATCCGGGGCGCCTGGAGAACATGTTCAACGCGCTGCAGAACGTGGTGCCCTCGCACCTGCTGGACGGAACGTCCTATGACTTCAAGGGGCTGAAGACGACCGGCGTGGCCGACGAGGACGGCGACAAAGCCTTCGACCCGCCGGAATTCCCGATGCCGTCGCCGCTGCGCGTCGTGCAGCTTTGAGCCTTGGCGGGCGTTGCGGCCCGCAGCGCCCCGGCAAGGAGATCCGCATGAAACACCTGCTCGCTGCCCTCGCGCTGACTGCCGGCCTCACCGGCTGCGCCACCCGGTGGGTGGTCGACAGCGAGGTCCGCAGCTTCTCCAGCCTGGGCACGGTACCCGCCGGCGCCACCTACCGCTTCGAGCGGCTGCCCTCCCAGCAGGCCAGCGAGGCGCAGCAACAGCAGCTGGAAGCGATGGCCGGCCCCGCGCTCGAACGCGTCGGCCTGCGTCGCGACGACGCCAATCCGCAGTACACCGCCCAGATCGGCGCCCGGGTGACGGCCGAGCTCTCGCCCTGGGCCGACCCCTGGTACTACCAGGGCGGCATGTGGCCGGGCTACTACCGCCAGCGGCCGTGGGGCTACCCGCCGGGCTGGTACGGGCGCGGCTGGTATGGCGGCGGCGGGTACGGGCCGGTCTTCACGCCGCCGGCCAACCCCTGGTACGCGCGCGAGGTCAGCATCGTGCTGCGCGAGCTGCCTTCCAACCGTGTCGTCTACGAGACCCGGGCCCGCAACGACGGGCCCTACACCGCCAGCGCGGCCGTGCTGCCGGTGATGTTCCAGGCGGCGCTGCAGGGCTTCCCGAATCCGCCGGCAGGCGAGCGCCGGGTCGACATCGAGATTCCCACGGCGAAGAACTGAGTCCTGCGGCCCGGTCGTCCCAGGGTTTCCACCTAGAATTTCCCGGATGGAGGCCACCCGACTGATCGCCGTTCGCCATGGCGAGACCGCCTGGAACGTGGACACCCGCATCCAGGGCCAGCTCGACATCGCGCTCAATGCCACCGGCCTGTGGCAGGCCCGGCGCGTGGGGCAGGCGCTGGCCGAGGAGCCGATCGGCGCCATCTACGCCAGCGACCTGGCGCGCGCCTGGCAGACCGCGCAGGAGATCGCCCGCCCGCGCGGCCTGGAGGTCGGTGCCGAGCCCGGCCTGCGCGAACGGGCCTTCGGCCATTTCGAGGGCCGCACCTTCGCCGACATCGACGCCAACCTGCCCGAGCAGGCCCGGCTGTGGCGCACGCGCGACCCCGCCTTTGCGCCCGAAGGCGGCGAATCGTTGCTGGATTTCCGCGCACGCGTGACCGGCACCGCATCGCGGCTGGCAGAACGCCATCCGGGCGAACTGGTGGTGTTGGTGGCGCACGGCGGCGTGATGGACGTCCTCTACCGCGCCGCCACCGGCCAGGAGCTGCAGGCGCCGCGCACCTGGCACCTGGGCAATGCCGCCATCAACCGCCTGCTCTGGACCCCCCAGGGCTTCACGCTCGTCGGCTGGGGCGACACAGGCCACCTGGACCAGGGCACCTTGGACGAAGCCACGGCCTGAGGAGCCCCCTCTCCTCAAATAGAACTTTTCTATGAGTTCTTGCCCACTTCTTCAGGTTTGAAGTAGCCTGTTTGTATTCAAAATGTAAGAAGACGGGCACAATCGTGTCTGTGATGGCTCAGGTCAACACCCCGTACGCAACCAAATGCGTCGAGTGTTGCAGGGCTTTCCAAAAGGCATAGGCGGTAGGCATGGCTTTTGTCCGGTGGCGCGAAGCGCGGTCGGGGAGCAATATCGGAACCTCTGTCATTTTTGAATGCTTTGTGATTACTGAGTGCAACGGATACATGTGCAGCCGCAGCAACGTGGCGGCATCGAGACACACAAGGGGTTACTGAAGGGCGAGGCCAGTCCACAGCGGAGTCACCAGTTCATGGAGCAAGCACCCATTTCCCAATCCCCGGCCGACGCGGCCACACTCTCGCTCGCCGACCTGTTCGTCCCGCGTTCCGGCCAGCCTGCGCAGGCCGCAGTGCAGGTGTCCAGCCTCGACGTGCCGCCGGCCCTGGCCGCACGTTGGTCCGCCGAGGCCCGTCAGGGTGGCTACCTCCCCGACACGCTGTTCGCGGCGGCCTGGCTTCTTCTTCAATCCCGCTGGCTGGGTACGCCGGCCGTGGAGTTCCACGAGGCGCCGGGCTCGCTCCAGTGCGGCCTGCGCTGCGCGGACGACAGCTCGGCCTGGCAGTGGATCGCCGAAGTCGACCGTGCACGCCGCGCTGCCGCGCCGGGCGCTGCCTCGGCACCGCCTTTCGCCTGCTGGCTGCGCGAGGGCGCACCGCACGACCCGGATGGCGCGGTGATGCTCCAGCTGGGCTTTCATGCGCCCGCCACGCTGCGCCTGGCCGGCGCCGCCACGTTGATGGACAGCGCGGTCGCGATCGGCCTCCTGCTGGCAGTGGCCGATGCCGCCGCCGAGCTGATGGACCATCCGGAAGCCCGGCTGCGCGAGATCCGCACCCTGCCGTCGGCCGACCGGCAGCGGCAGCTCGAGGAATGGAACAGCCCGGCCACCACCTATGACCCGAGCCTGACCGTCCCCGCCCTGTTCGCGCGCCAGGTCGCGCAGCGCGGCGACGCGCCCGCCCTGGTCGGCGACAGCGGGACCCTGAGCTACCGCGCACTGGACCAGGCCACCGAGGCCATGGCGCGCCGCCTGCAGGCCCGCGGCATCCGCCCCGGCGATGCGGTCGGCATGCTGCTGGACCGCTCGAGCGAGGCCATCGTCGCCATCC
This sequence comes from Variovorax sp. JS1663, assembly GCF_002157355.1. Lineage (GTDB taxonomy): Bacteria > Pseudomonadota > Gammaproteobacteria > Burkholderiales > Burkholderiaceae_C > Variovorax. Next base: position 73,230 of record NZ_LYMK01000034.1, read on the forward strand.
TCGGCATCCTCAAGGCCGGTGCCACCTACGTGCCGGTGCAGCCCGACTTCCCGGCCGAGCGCATCGCCTTCATGCTGGCGCATTCGAAGGTCGCCCTGGTCCTGACACAGGCCGCCTACCGCGCGCTGGTGCCGGCCGAGCGCCCCCTGCTGGCCATCGACGAGACGCGTACGGCCGACGAGGCCGCGCTGCCGCCCTTCCGCCCGGCCGAGGCGAATGGCGACTCGGTCGCCTACGTGATGTACACCTCGGGCTCCACCGGCACGCCCAAGGGCATCGAGATCTGCCACCGCTCGATCCTGCGCCTGGTGCTGGACGCCAACTACGTCGAGCTGCCGGAAGGCGAGGCCATGCTGCATGCGGCGCCGCTCGGCTTCGATGCCGCCACGCTGGAAATCTGGGGCCCGCTGCTCAACGGCGGCGTGTGCGTGGTGCACGACGAGAAGGTGCCCACCGGTGCCGGCCTGGCGCGCACCATCGCCCGGCACGAGGTCAAGACCGCCTGGCTCACCGCCGGCCTGTTCAACGCGGTGGTCGACGACGACCCGGCCCAGCTCGCCGGCCTGCGCCAGCTGCTGACCGGCGGCGAGGCCCTGTCGGTGCCGCACGTGCGGCGCGCCTTGGCGGCCCTGCCCGGCACCACGCTGATCAACGGCTACGGCCCGACCGAGTGCACCACCTTCGCGGCCACGCACCGCATCCCGCGCGATCTTCCGGCCGAGGCGCGCTCGGTGCCGATCGGCCGCCCGATCAACGAGACCGCCCTGCGCGTGCTCAGCCCCGCCATGGCCCTGCTGCCGGCCGGCCTGGTGGGCGAGCTGTGCATCGGCGGCCGCGGCGTGGCGCGCGGCTACCTGGCGCAGCCCGAGCTCACGGCCGAGCGCTTCGTGCCCGATCCGTTCGGCGCGCCCGGGGACCGCCTCTACCGCACCGGCGACCAGGTGCGCTGGCTGCCGGACGGCACCATCGAATACATCGGCCGCATCGACGGCCAGGTCAAGATCCGCGGCCACCGCATCGAGACCGGCGAGATCGAGGCCGCGCTGCTGGCCCACGACGGCATCAAGTCCTGCGCCGTGGTGCCGCAGAAGGATCCGGCCGGGCGCCTGCGCCTGGTCGCCTACCTCGTCGCGCGCGGCGCCGAGCTGCCCTGGGGCGTGCTGCGCCAGCACCTGGCGGAGCGGCTGCCGGAGGCCATGATCCCCTCGGCCCAGGTCTGGCTGGCGCAACTGCCGGTCACCACCAACGGCAAGCTGGACCGCCGCGCCCTGCCCGAGCCGGCGCGCCAGCGGCCCGAGCTGGCGCAGCCCTATGCGGAAGCGCGCACCGAGGCCGAGCGCCGCGTCTGTGCCGCCTTCGCGCGGGCGCTGGGCATCGACCAGGTGGGCCGCGACGACAACTTCTTCGACCTGGGCGGCGATTCGCTGCTGGTGCTGCGCGTGCTGAAGGACCTGCAACAGGGCAGCGCGCGCCGCCTCACCAGCAACCTGTTCTTCCGCCAGCCCACGCCCGCCGCGCTGGCCGCCGACATGGAAGCCGCCGAAGCCACCCCGGTCAAGCCCCAGCCGTCGCGCATGCCCGCCAAGGCCGCCGCCACCGACAGCGACGCCGTCGCCCTGATCGCGATGGCCGGCCGCTTCCCCGGTGCGGCCGACGTCGAGCAGTTCTGGGACAACCTGATGGCCGGCCGCGAGTCGATCAGCTTCTTCGACGACGCGACGCTGGACGCCGGCGTCTCCGCCGCGCTGCGCGCCGACCCGCTCTACGTGCGCGCCCGCGGCGTGATCGATGGCATCGAGAACTTCGACGCCGCCTTCTTCGGCATCAACCCGAAGGAAGCCGAGCTGATGGACCCGCAGCAACGGGTCTTCCTCGAGATCTGCTGGGAAGCCCTGGAGCGCGGCGGCTACGTGCCCGACCAGGCGCCCGGCCCGGTGGGCGTGTGGGGCGGCATGTACAACGCCACCTACTTCCAGCGCCACGTGTCGACCCACCCCGACCGGGTGGAGATGGTGGGCGAGTTCCAGGTGATGCTGGCCAACGAGAAGGACTACATCACCACCCGCGTGGCGAACAAGCTCAGCCTGACCGGCCCGGCCATCAGCGTGCACACCGCCTGCTCGACCTCGCTGGTGGCGGTGGCCCAGGCCTTCCATGCGCTGCGCACCGGCCAATGCCGCATGGCGCTGGCCGGCGGCGCCTCGGTGACCTGCCCGCCCCGCAGCGGCTATCTCTACAACGAGGGCTCCATGCTCTCGCCCGACGGCCACACCCGCAGCTTCGACGCCAAGGCCAAGGGCACCGTCTTCAGCGACGGCGCGGCGGTGGTGCTGCTCAAGCGCCTGTCCGACGCGATCGAAGACGGCGACACCATCTACGCGGTGCTGCGCGGCGCGGCGGTCAACAACGACGGCGGCGCCAAGGCCAGCTTCACCGCGCCCAGCGTGGACGGCCAGGCGGCGGTGATCGAGGCCGCGCTGGCACAGGCCGGCGTAACGCCGCGCAGCATCTCCTACGTCGAGACGCACGGCACCGCGACGCCGATGGGCGACCCGATCGAGGTCGAGGGCCTGGCCCGCGCCTACGCCGCGCACACCGCCGACAAGGGCTTCTGCACCATCGGCTCGCTCAAGAGCAACGTGGGCCACATGGTCACGGCCGCCGGCGCGGCCGGGCTGATCAAGACCGCGCTGGCCCTGCACAGCGAGGCCATCCCGGCCAGCCTGCACTACGAAGCGCCGAACCCGGCGATCGACTTCGGCGCCACGCCCTTCACCGTCAACAGCACGCTTCGGCCCTGGCCGCGCGCCGAGGCACCGCGGCGCGCCGGCGTCAGCAGCTTCGGCGTCGGCGGCACCAATGCGCACGTGATCGTCGAGGAGGCGCCGCTGCGCGAGCCGTCCGATCCGGCCACCGGCCCGCAGTTGCTGCTGCTGTCCGCGCGCTCGCCCGCGGCGCTGGCGACGGCGGCCGCGCAACTGGCCGATCACCTCGACACGCACCGCGCGCTGCCGCTGGCCGACGTGGCCCACACGCTGCGCGTGGGCCGCAAGGCCTTCGCACAGCGCGCCTGCGTGGTGGCCGATTCCATCGATGCCGCCATCGCCGCGCTGCGCACCGCCGACTCGCCCGCGCGCGCCGCCGCCGCGGCCCCGGCCTGGGTGCCGCAGCCGGTCTTCATGTTCCCCGGCCAGGGCGCGCAATACGCCGGCATGGGCCTGGCGCTGCATGCCGCCGAGCCGGTGTTCCGCGCCGCCTTCGACGAATGCCTCGCGGCCTTCGAGGGCGTGCTGGAGTACGACCTGCGCGCGCGCATCGCGTCCGAGGACCCGGCCGCGCTGTCGGCCACCTCGGTCACGCAGCCCGCCACCTTCGCCCTGGAATACGCGCTGGCGCGCCAGCTGATGTCGCTGGGCATGAAGCCGGCCGCGATGATCGGCCACAGCGTCGGCGAATTCGCTGCCGCCGTGCTGGCCGGCGTGATGCGCCTGGAAGACGCGGCCCGCCTGGTCGCGCGCCGTGGCGCGCTGATGCAGGCCCAGCCCGCGGGCATCATGCTGTCGGTGCGCATGGCCGCGGCCGAGCTGCTGCCGCTGCTGCCCGAAGGCATCTCGCTGGCCGCCGACAACGGTCCCGCGGTCAGCGTGGCCGCCGGCCCGGCCGAGGCGATCGAGAAGCTGCGCGCCGAGCTGGAGGCCAAGGGCATCGTCGCCAAGGCGCTGCAGACCTCGCATGCCTTCCACTCGGCCATGATGGACCCGGCGGTCGCGCCCTTCGAGGCCCTGGTGGGGGAGCTGACGCTGTCGGCGCCCCAGCTCCCCATCTACTCCACCCTCACCGGCCGCCTGCTGACGGCCGAGGAAGCCACCGACCCGCGCTACTGGGCCCGCCACCTGCGCGAGACCGTGCGCTTCTCGCCCGCCGTGCGCGAGGTGCAGGCGCAACTGACCCATCCGCTCTTCATCGAGCTCGGACCGCGCAACACCCTGGCCACGCTGGTGCGCCAGCATGCGAGCAAGGCCCAGCCCGCGCCAGCCGTCTCGCTGCTGGCCGACCAGCCGGCGAGCGAATGCGCGAGCTGGCGCCTGGCCGCCGGCCGGCTCTGGGCGCAGGGCGCCGAAATCGATCTTTCGCCGCTGGACACGCGCACCCGCAAGCACCGCGTGCGCCTGCCCACCACCCCCTTCGAGCGCAAGCGCTTCTGGGTCGACATCGCATCGTCGGCACCGGTTGCGCCTGCGCTCGCTTCTTCTTCCACGCCCCAAGCCCCTGCCCTCACGATTCCGGAGTTGCCAATGACCACCGCCGTTTCCGCGCCGCCCGCCCGCCGCGCCTCCCTCGTCACGCGCCTGCGCGAGCTGTTCGAGAACATCTCGGGTGCCGACATGGGCGAGGTCGACGGTGCCGCGCCCTTCGTCGAGATCGGGCTGGACTCGCTCACGCTCACCCAGGCCGCGCTGCAGGTCAAGAAGACATTCAAGGTCAACCTGACCTTCCGCCAGTTGATGGAGAGCTATCGCAGCTTCGACGCGCTGGCCGAATTCCTCGATGCCACGCTGCCGCCCGAAGCCGCGCCCGCGGCACCGGCCGCCGTGCCCGCGGGCGCCGCCGCGGCGGTGGCCCCGCAGCAGGCGGTCGCCGCAATGCCGGTGGCCGCGGCGCCGGTGGTCCTGCAGCCCCTGCCCGCGATGACGATGGCCCCGGCCAACGGCGGCCTCGTGCAGCAGCTGATCGCGCAACAGATGCAATTGATGCAACAGCAACTCGCATTGCTGTCGGCGGCGCCACAGATGCCGGCCAGCCCCGTGCTGCCGGCGCCTGTGGTGGAGCAACCCACGCCCATGGCCACCGCCGCGGCCACGGCGTCCAACACCCCTGCAGCTGCCGAACCGGCGGCTGGCGAAGAGCCTGCCCCGGCGATCAAATACGACGTCAAGAAGGCCTTCGGCGCCATCGCCCGCATCCACACGCAGAGCAAGGAGCCGACCGAGCGCCAGAAGGCGCGCCTGGCGGCCTTCATGCGCCGCTACGTGGAGCGCACTGCGAAGAGCAAGGCCTTCACCGAGCAGAACCGTCCGCACATGGCCGACCCGCGCGTGGTCAACGGCTTCCGCCCGGCCACCAAGGAGATCACCTACCAGATCGTCATCGAGCGCTCCAAGGGCTCGCGCATGTGGGACATCGACGGCAACGAGTACGTCGACACGCTCAACGGCTTCGGCATGAACCTGTTCGGCTGGACGCCGGACTTCATCAACGACGCGGTGAAGAAGCAGCTCGACCTGGGCTACGAGATCGGCCCGCAGCATCCGCTGGCCGCCGACGTGACCAAGCTGCTGTGCGAGCTCACCGGCTTCGACCGCGCGGGCCTGTGCAACACCGGCTCGGAGGCCGTGATGGCGGCGCTGCGCATCGCCCGCACCGTGACCGGCCGCAGCACCGTGGTGCTGTTCACCGGCTCCTACCACGGCACCTTCGACGAGGTGCTGGTGCGCGCCGGCCGCCAGGGCAAGGGCATGTCGGCCGCGCCGGGCGTGATGCAGGGCATGTTCGGCGACGTGCGCGTGCTCGACTACGGCACGCCCGAGGCGCTGGAGTTCATCCGCGCCAACGCGGACGACCTGGCCGCCGTGCTGGTGGAGCCGGTGCAGAGCCGCCGGCCCGACTTCCAGCCCAAGGAATTCCTGCGCGAGGTGCGCGCGATCACCGAGAAATCCGAGACCTGCCTGATCTTCGACGAGGTCATCACCGGCTTCCGCTCCGACCTGGGCGGCGCGCAGGCCATCTACGGCATCCGTGCCGACCTCGCCACCTACGGAAAGGTGCTGGGCGGCGGCTTCCCGGTCGGCGTGATCGCCGGCAAGCGCACCTACATGGACGCGCTGGACGGCGGTCCCTGGCAGTACGGCGACGACTCCGTGCCCACCGTGGGCGTGACCTACTTCGCCGGCACCTTCGTGCGCCACCCGCTGGCCCTGGCCGCCTCCAAGGCCGCGCTGGAGTACCTCAAGCAGGACAACAACAAGCTGCAGACCCAGCTGAACCTGCACACCGCCGCGATGGCCGACGAGCTCACCGCCTTCTGCCGCGAGGTGGGCGCGCCGCTGGAGATCCGCTACTTCTCGTCGCTGTGGCGCGTGACCTGGCTGGAGGACCATCCGCTGCAGGACCTGCTGTTCGCGATGATGCGCAGCCGCGGCGTGCACATCCTGGACAACTTCCCCTGCTTCATGACGACCGCGCACACGCAGCAGGACATCGCGACCATCAAGTCGGCCTTCAAGGAATCGATCGCCGAGATGCAGGAAGCCGAACTGCTGCCACGCCGCGCGGCGCCCAAGATGGCGCTCGATCCGGCGCATCCTCCTACGCCGAATGCGCGCCTCGGACGAGACAAAGACGGGCAGCCTGCGTGGTTCGTGCCCGATCCCAAGGCCCAAGGCAAATTCACCAAGTACCAAGCATGACCGACGCCGTCGCCACTTTGTCCGCCGAGGACGCCGCCGAGGACTTCGACCCTTTTGCGGGGGGCCTGATCGAGCGCATCGTCCCGACCACCGAGGCGCAGCGCGAGGTCTGGCTGGGCGACCGGTTGAGCCCGGAAGCGTCGCTCGCCTACAACGAGTCGATGCGGCTGCACCTCAAGGGCGCGCTCGACACCGCGGCACTGGCGCTCGCGCTGGACCGGCTGGTGGCGCGCCACGAGTCGCTGCGCGCCACCATCTCGCCGGACGGCACCCAGCTGCTGATCGGCGAGCCGGCGCCGGTCGCGCTGGCGGAGCATGACCTTTCCACGCTCGACCCCGCGGCGCAGAAGCGCCGGCTGGAGGACGACGGCGTGGCCGTGGTGCTGGAGCGCTTCGACCTGGAGCAGGGGCCGCTGTTCCGCGCCGCGCTCTACCGTCTTTCCGCCATCGACCACATGCTGGTGCTGAGCGCGCACCACGTGATCTGCGACGGCTGGTCGTGGGGCGTGATCAGCGAGGACCTCGGCGCGCTCTATGCCGAGCAGGTCGGCGCCGGCCCGTCCCTGGAGACGGCGGCGCAGTACTCGGACTACGCCGCGTGGGAAAGCGCGGAAGCCGGCAGCCCGGAGATGCAGGCCCACGTCGACTACTGGCTCAAGCGCTACGCCGGCGGCAGCCTGCCGGTGCTGGAGCTGCCGCTGGACCACCCGCGGCCGCCGGTGCGCACCTTCAACGCCTACCGCATCGACCACGTGCTGGAGCAGTCGCTGATCGAGGGCCTGCGCAAGTTCGGCGCCACCGCCGGCACCAGCCTCTTCGCCACCATGTTCAGCGCCTTCGCGGCCATGCTGCACCGCCTCACGGCGCAGGAAGACCTGGTGATCGGCATCGCCGCCGCCGGCCAGATGCCCAGCGAGATGCACACCCTGGTGGGCCACTGCGTCAACCTGCTGCCGATCCGCGTCGCGGTCGATGCCCAGGAGCCCTTCGAGAAGCTGGCGCGCGACTCGGCCAGCAACCTGCTCGATGCCTTCGAGCACCAGACGCTGGGCTACGGCGCGCTGCTCAAGAAGCTGCCGGTGCCGCGCGATCCCAGCCGCCTGCCGCTGGTGAACGTGCTGTTCAACGTGGACCGCGATGCCGCTCCCAACGACGGCAACTTCCCCGACATCCAGGTCGAGCAGAGCACCATCGGCCGCCGCTACGAGAACTTCGAGCTCTTCCTCAACATCACGCCGGTGCGCGGCGGGATGCAGATGGAGGCGCAGTACAACGCCGACCTGTACGACGACGCCACCGTGCGCCGCTGGCTGGGCATGTACGAGACCCTGCTGCGCGCCATCGTGCGCGAGCCCGCGCAGGCGGTCGGCCGCCTGGCCCTGCTGTCGGATGCCGAGGCGCATGCGCTCGCTTCCCTGCAGCCGGCCCCGACGCCGATCGAGGGCGCGCCGCTGATGCATGCCGGCTTCGTGGCGCATGCCGCCTCGCAGCCAGACCGCCCTGCGCTGCGCGACGGCCAGAAGCGCCTGAGCTACCGCGAACTCGACGAGCGCGCCAACCGCCTCGCCCATGCGCTGCGCGCGCGCGGCATGGGCCGCGGCGAACGCGTCGGCCTCTGCCTGGACCGCGGCTTCGACATGTTCGTGGCCCTGCTGGCCGTGCTCAAGAGCGGCGCCGCCTACGTGCCGCTGGACCCGGCCTTCCCGCAGGCCCGCCTGGACTACTACGCCGAGGATGCGAAGCTCGGCCTGCTGCTGACCTCCTCCGCCATCGCCGCCGCGCCCAAGGCCTGGCGCGCGGACGCGGCCGAGCGCGTGCTGCTGCTGGACCGCGACACGGCCTGGCTGGAGCAGCCCGCCACCGCCCTGCCGCCCGGCGCGCAGGATGCGCAGGGCGAAGACACCGCCTACGTGATCTACACCTCCGGCTCCACCGGCAAGCCCAAGGGCGTGTGCGTGCCGCACCGCGCGGTCGCCAACCTGATGCAGACCATGCAGCGCGAGCCCGGCATCGGTCCGCAGGACCGCCTGGCCGCCGTCACCACCCTGTCCTTCGACATGGCGGTGCCCGAGGTCATGCTGCCGCTCGCCGCGGGCGCCGAAATCGTGATCGTGCAGCGCGAGGTCGCGATGGACGGCAACCGGCTGCGCGCGACGCTCGAATCCGAGGCCATCACCATCCTCCAAGCCACGCCCGGCATGTGGCGCCTGCTGCTGGATGCCCAGTGGTCCGGCCCGCGCGGCTTCCGCGCCTGGATCGGCGCCGAGCCGGTGCCGGCCGATCTCTCGCTGGACCTGATGGACCGCACCAGCGAACTGTGGAACCTCTACGGTCCGACCGAGACCACCGTGTGGTCCACCGTCTGGCGCATGGAGCGCCCGATCGTGGCGGCGCGCGGCGTCTCCATCGGCAGGCCGATGGCCAACACCGGCGTCTGGATCCTCGACGCCAACCTGCAGCCCTGCCCGATCGGCGTGCCGGGCGAG
>NZ_LYMK01000035.1 GCF_002157355.1 Variovorax sp. JS1663
CGACATCAACGTGGTGACCACCACACGCGAGGCGCGCAGCAACGCAAGCATGCTGCCGGGCCTGGACGCGGCCAGCGGCGTGAAGCTCGCGGCCGTCGCGCTCGACCGGGTGGCGGGCCTGTATGTGACCAACCCCGGGGGCAGCCTGCTGGCAACGGCAGGGCGCGACATGAATCTGGTCGGCGCCGAGGTCAAGAGCGGCGGCGATGCGAGCCTCTCGGCCGTGCGCGACCTGAACCTGGACAGCGTCACGACAGGCCGCGCGGAAGACATCCGCTGGAGCGGCAGGAACTCCCGCGAGGGCCAGCAAAGCCAGGAGAGCGGCACCACCGTCAGCGGTACCGGCAATGTGAGCCTCATTGTGGGGCGCGACCTCACGGGACGGGCGGCCACCCTGAGCGCCGGTGAGGCCCTGAGCCTGGAGGCAGGCGACAGGCTGAGCTTGATCGCCGGCGAGAACGGCAGCTCGGCCGAGACGCATCACGCCACCAAGCGGGGCATGACCAAGTACAGCCTGGATGCCGACAGCCAGGACACCACCTTGGCGCGGACCACCCTCAACGCCACGAACATCCAGCTGCGAAGCGGCGGCGACATGGCCCTCAGCGCCATCGAGACGAACGCGCAGAGCCTGGATATCGACGCCGGCGGAAAGCTCAGCCTGCTCACGCAGTTCACCACCAGCGCCATGAGCCGCAAGGAGGTCGACAACGATGCGGCCTTCTCCTCGTCCTCGGGAAGTGGCAGGAAGGACGAGACCAGCCAGTACAACCGCTTCAACGTCAAGGACCTGAGCATCCAGGCCGGTAGTGGCGTGAAGGCCCAGCTCGGCCAGAACGACGCGCTCTCCTCCCTCGCGCAGCAGCCCGGCATGGCCTGGGTGAACCGGCTGGCCAACGACCCGGCCTTCGTCAACAGCGTCCAGTGGCAGCGGGTGAAGGAGGAGCACGACCGGTGGTCGTATCACCAGAGCGGCATGGGGCCGGTGACGGCGCTGGTGGTGAGCGTGGTGGCGGCCGCGGTGGCTGCGCCCATGGCAGCGCAGGCGGGGGCGGCTGCGGGCGGTGCGGCGACATCGGCCGGCATGAGTGCCACCGTCTCCGTGGGCGTCAGCGGTGCGGTCCAGATGGGCGTCAGTGCCCTTGCGAGCCGGGCCTCGGTGAGCCTGGCCAACAACGACGGCGACCTGGGCAAGGTGCTCAAGGAGCTGGGCAGCAGCGAGAGCATCAAGGCCATCGCCACGTCGATGCTGACGGCGGGAGTGATCGAGGGGCTGGGCGCCTCCGGGCTGCTGCCGCAGAACGTTGCCAATGCGACCAACGGCTCGGCGCGCTTCACGGACCAGTTGCAGCGGCAGTTGATCGACAACGCTGCCGGCGCTGTGGTGCGCAGCGCGGTCAACGGCACCAGCCTGGAGGACGAGCTGCGCCAGGGTTTGGTCAATGCGCTGCTGAACACGGTGGCGGCGCAGGGCGCGAATGAGATCGGCCACCTGACGGCCAATGAGACCCTCAACGCCTTTGCTGGCGAGGCGGCGCATGCGATCGTCGGCTGTGCTGTGGGTGCAGGCAGGGCGGGCCACAGCGCTGGCTGCGCACCGGGCGCTGTCGGCGCCGTGGTGGGCCACCTGACCGCGCAGTTCGTGAACCCGACCGGAGATCAAAGCCTCGCGCCGCAGACCTTGGCGGCCTCGCAGCTGATGGCGGCCCTCGCCGGAGCGATCGTGGGGGCCGACGAGCAGAGCATGTACATCGCCTCGAGCGCGGGCGTGAATGCAGCGGAAAACAACTGGCTGAGCGGCCAGCAGCAGATGCGGGCGCGTCGGGCCACCAATGCCGCGCAGATCGACTACTGGGCCCATGTGGATGCCGCGCAGCAACGCACGCTCGATGACTTGATCGCTGCCAAGGATGCAGCAGCGACGGCGAGTACGCCGGAAGAGCAGAAGACTGCCTATTTGCAGTTGCAGACGGCGACCGCAAGTGCTTCGTCACTCGTTCAAAGTTTGAGGGCCGACGGGGATAGCGCCGGCGCTGCCTTCATTGGTCGACAGCTCCTGGGCGGTACGGTTGCCATGCAGCAACTGGGCGGCCAGCTCGGCATGCCGTTGGATCTGACGCCCGAGCAGAGGCAAGCACTGGCGAATGCGTATGGCGAGATGGGCATGACGCTGGCGGCTTCAGAAGGCAGTGTCACGGATGGTGCTTTGGTAACGCGCATCAAGGACGTAGCGCAGGGATGGACCGAGGACTTGTCCGGCTGGCGGGCGAGCCAGCGAACCCCGAGCCCAGCTCAAGCACCTTCGCCTGCTACAGGAGCGAACGCCATTGTCGATACACGTAAATTTACTGACTATATTTTCAAACCGGGCGCTGATCACGGAAAGAACATTGTTTTCGAATCATTGGGTTACTCCGCCGATGATGCAGCCGAACTATCTTTGATCTGGCGATCTCAAGCTGCACAAAAATACGCAAAAGGCGAGTTCGCATTGGGCAGGGCTGACCAGTATGGTCAGCGCGTCAACATCGAGATCGTTCTGCCAGGCAAGGGTGAGGCAAGCGGACAAACCAGCTATCTCCAATCTGGTTGGATGGTTCAATCCGATGGATCTCTGAAGTTAAACACGCCTTTCTCGGGCTTTACTAGGAGTCGGCAATGAGGCCTTCAATTTACAGCAGGGTGCGCTATCTTGGGGTTGCGAACGGCCAAGAGCGGATCAATCCTGGTGACATCGGCTACATCATTGAAGACTATGGCGACGGAAATTTTGAGGTGGAGTTTTGTCGTGCTGATGGAACGACTGGGGCGCAAGCTGTTATTGCGGAGAGTGATTTAGAGTTGGCTGAGAACTAGCGAGATTCCTTGAACGGCGGCCATCGATGCGTCGGCCCAAAGCGGCCAAGTGCGCCACCATCGTCTTCAACGACGTGATGAGCATTTGGTCTGGCCATCGGCGGCGCCGTTGAAGTCATCATCGCCTCGGCACCCTGATCGCTGGTGCAAGCGGTGAAACAGCAGCCAATTGAGACGGTTTTCTAGGTGGTCGGCTCGTCGGCCTCTTCGTTCGATGACGCAAACAGATCCCAGGTCGCCATGAACAGCGCCGCGATCACCGGCCCGATGACGAAGCCGTTGACGCCGAAGAGCGCCATGCCGCCGACGGTGGACATCAGCACGATGTAGTCGGGCATCTGCGTGTCCTTGCCCACCAGCAGCGGGCGCAGGATGTTGTCCACCAGGCCGATCACCACCACGCCGAAGACGACCAGCGACACGCCTTCCCAGATGTGGCCGGTGGCCAGGAAGTAGATCGCCACGGGCAGCCAGATCAGCGCCGCGCCCACCGCGGGCAGCAGCGAGAGGAAGGCCATCAGCACCGCCCACAGCAGCGCGCCCTGCACGCCCAGCACCCAGAAGGCCAGCCCGCCCAGCGCGCCCTGGGCTGCCGCCACCGCCACGTTGCCCTTGATGGTGGCGCGGATCACGGTGGTGAACTTGTTGAGCAGGAAGTGCGTGTGCGGCCGCGCCATCGGCAGCGCCTGGCGCACCGTCTTCGACAGCTCGGCGCCGTCGCGCAGGAGGAAATAGAGCAGGTAGAGCATCAGCGCAAAGCTCACCAGGAAGTCGAAGGTGTTCTGGCCGATGTTGACGGCCTGCGTGGCGATCATCTGGCCGGTCTGGGCGGCGCCCTGGCCCAGGCGGGACAGCATGCCCTCCACGTTGCCGAGGCCGAAGCGGTCGAGCAGGTTGATCAGCCACCGGGGCAGGACGCCGAGGATCTGCTGGAAGTAGACGCCGAAGTTGATCTCGCCCGTGCGGATGCGCTGCGTGACCAGCGAGGCCTCCTGCACCAGCGACACCGCGATCATCGCCAGCGGGATGATCACGATCACCAGGCAGATCGTCAGCGTGGCCAGCGCCGCCAGGTTACGCCGGCCCGGCATGCGCTTCTGCAGCCGCTTGTAGAGCGGCGTGAACAGGATGGCCAGCGCCACCGCCCACATCACCGCCCCGAAGAAAGGGAAGAGGATCCACAGAAAGGCGACCGTGACGACCGCCAGCAGGAAGAGGAAGACGTTGCGCTGGAGTTCGGGTGAATTCATGGGCCGCCCGACTGTAGCCGAGCTTCCCGCCTCGTCTTGTCAGCGCGCAGCCCGAGGCAGGGCCACGGGGGCGAGCGTGGCGCGCAGCCGCTCGTCGGCAGCCGGGGCGGCGGCCACCTCGGCCTCCAGCGCCTCCTCGACGTTGCCGATGTGGTCCAGCATCAGTTGCCGGGCGCGCTCCGTTTCCCCGGCTTCCAGCGCCGCCACGATGGCCGCATGCTCGGCGCAGGACTGCCCGGCCTCGTGCTTCGACTGGAACAACGTGGCGGCCAGCGTGGTGCGCGCGGTCAGGTCGCGCAGCACGTCGCACAGCAGCCGGTGGCCCATCTGGTCGGCCAGGCAGACGTGGAAGTCGGCCAGCAGGAAGGCGCGGGTGGCGGCATCGGCGCCGGCAATGGCGCGCTTCTCGTCGGCGATGTGCTCGCGCAGCTTGCGGATCACCTTCGACAGGGGGCGCCCCGATTCGGCCAGGATGCCGCCTTCGATGATGCGGCGGGCCGAGAAGGCGTCGCGCGCCTCCTCGGCCGAGGGCTCCACCACGAACCAGCCGCGCCGGGACTGCACCTCCACGAAGCCGCGCGCCTGCAATTGCATCAGCGCCTCCCGCACCATGGTGCGGCTGACGCCGAAGTTCTCGGCCAGCTGTTGTTCGCCCAGGCGCTCGCCGGGGGCGAGCTTCTGCGCGAGGATGGCTTCGACCACGCGCTCGGCGATGGTGGTGGGGGTGACTTCGGGCATGGGGCGCTAGTGTGCCGGATGGGCAGCGTGGGCCGCGGCGACGGGCGAATCGGGCTCGGCCAGCGGCTCGTCCTCGGGCGAGTGGGTGCCGTCGAGCACCGCGCGGGCCCGTTCGCGGTCGATGTCGCCTTCCCAGGCCGCGATGGCGACGGTGGCCACGCAGTTGCCGATCAGGTTGCCCAGTGCCCGGGCGATGCCCATGAACCAGTCCACCGACAGCACCAGCACCAGCCCGATCGCTGGGATGGCGGGAATCGCATGCAGCGTGGCGGCCAGCACCACGATGGCCGAGCCTGGCACGCCGTGCGCGCCCTTGGAGGTGACCAGCGCGATCGCCAGGATGGCCAGCAGGTCCGACGTCGAGATCGGCGTGTTGGTCGCCTGCGCGATGAAAACGGCCGCCAGGGTGATGTAGATCGAGAAGGCGTCCAGGTTGAAGGAGTAGCCGGTCGGGATCACCAGGCCCACCGTGGAGTCGCGGATGCCCATGTTGCGCAGCTTGGCCATGATCTGCGGCAGCACGCTGTCGGACGAGGTGGTGGCGAAGACGATGGTCAGCTCCTCGCGCAGGTAGCGCAGCAGCTTGATCAGGCTGAAGCCCGAGAGCCGCATCACGAAGCCCAGCACCACGAACACGAAGATGATCACCGACACGTAGAACAGCGCCACCAGCATGCCCAGCTGCTTGAGCGAGCCGATGCCGTACTTGCCCACGGTGAAGGCGATGGCGCCCAGCACGCCCAGCGGCGCCAGCTTGATGATGATGCCCATGATCTTGAACAGCACCAGCGAGAGCGCGTCCACCACCGTGGCCACCGGCTTGCCGCGGTCGCCCAGCAGCGCCAGCGCGCAGCCGAACAGCACCGCGAACAGCAGCACCTGCAGCACGTCGCCGGTGGCGAAGGCGTTGACTACCGTGGTCGGGATCAGCTTCATCAGGAATTCGACCGTGCCCCCGCTGGTGAGCTTGTCGGCGTTGGAGGCGTAGGCGCTCATTGCCGCGGCATCCAGCGTGCCCGGGTCCACGTTCATGCCCACGCCGGGCTTGAACACGTAGGCCAGCAACAGGCCCATGGCCAGTGCGATGGTGGTCAGCACCTCGAAGTAGATCAGCGACTTGACGCCGACGCGGCCCACCCGTTTCAGGTCGCCCGCGCCGGCGATGCCGTGCACCACCACGCAGAAGACCAGCACCGGGATGATCATCTTGATCAGCTTGATGAAGCCGTCGCCCAGGGGCTTGAGCTTGACGGCGAAGTCGGGAAAGAACAGGCCTGCCACCACGCCCAGAACCAGCGCAATGACGACCTGACCGAAGAGTGATTTGGCGAAGCGGGGCATCCTTTGTCTCCATGTCTGGTTGCATGCAAGACTTGGCAAATCTTGCATACAAGCAATGTAGGCAAGATTTTGGATTTTTCTGTGCGGGTTATCCCGGGTGCGGCTCGTCATCGCCGGCACCTGTCCGCCCACCATCCGTCATCGCCGGGCCGCTGCCCTTGTACGTTCTTGTCATTGGCGATATTGCCGCGGACCGGTCCTGTAGGAGCATCTTTTATGCATCCCCTGCATCAATCGTTCTGAATCTTGCAATTCACTTTGCCCTGCCAAGGCGCGAGACTCGTTCGCAAGGTTCCTCAGATACAGGAGCCGCAACCGGAGACAAGTGAGTGACTCTTCAAGCTGAAGAACTTCGTGCCTGGATCGGGCGCAGCGAGACCATTCAGGACGCTGTTAACCCGACGCCCGTCATCGCGCTGACCGCCACGCTGGATCACCCTTCGGTGCCCGTCGAGACCGGCACCACCTTGCCGTACCTTTGGCATTGGTTGTATTTCCTGCCGATGCATCGACAGTCGGAAATTGGCGCTGATGGGCACGCCAAGCGCGGCGGCTTCCTTCCTCCGGTGCCGCTGCCGCGCCGCATGTGGGCCGGCAGCCAGTTCGAGTTTCGCTCGCCCATACGAGTCGGTGACCGGGCCGCGCGAACCTCGACCATCGACAACGTGACCGTCAAAGAGGGGCGCACCGGCACGCTTGTCTTCGTCAAGGTCAGGCACGAGGTGCGTTGCAACGACAGCAGCGATCCGGCGCTCGTCGAGTACCACGACATCGTCTACCGCGAGGCGCAGGGCCCGAACGATGTCGCTCCACCCCCGCAAGCCGCGCCTGCCGAAGCCCAATGGAAGCGCTCCATCGTGCCGGATGACGTGCTGCTATTTCGCTATTCGGCGCTTACCTTCAATGGCCACCGCATCCATTACGACCGGCGGTACGTTACCCAGGTCGAGGGCTATCCCGGCCTGATCGTGCATGGCCCGCTGATTGCGACGCTGCTGATGGATCTCCTTCGGCGCCAGATGCCGCAAGCCGAAGTGGCCAGCTTCCGATTCAAGGCGGTGCGCCCGACATTCGACCTGCATCCTTTTCACCTTCAGGGACAACCTGAAGCCGATGGAAAGACCATCCGGCTCTGGGCCTCCGATCACGAAGGCTGGCTCACGATGGACGCCACTGCGGTCCTACGCTGATCTCCTTCAACCCACCCAACTTCGGATAGAGCACCACATGCAGCCACTCAAGGGCCTCACGGTCGTCACGCTGGAGCACGCGATCGCGGCGCCTTTCGCCACGCGCCAACTCGCTGACCTCGGCGCACGCGTCATCAAGATCGAACGACCAGGCTCGGGCGACTTCGCCCGAGGCTATGACGAGCGCGTGCACGGGCTGGCATCGCACTTTGTCTGGACCAATCGTTCCAAGGAGAGCCTGACGCTCGATGTCAAGCATCCGGAGGCGGCCAGGATTCTGGAGCGCCTGGTGGTGGAGAAGGCAGATGTCGTCGTGCAGAACCTCGCGCCCGGCGCGGCTGCGCGCCTTGGCCTCGGTTATGAAAAGCTGTCCGCCGCAAAGCCGGGGTTGATCGTATGCGACATCTCCGGCTATGGCGACGACCCGATCAACCCCGGGCCGTACCGCGACAAGAAGGCCTACGATCTTCTCATCCAGAGTGAAGCGGGGTTCGTCTCGGTCACCGGCACGCCCGATGAGCCGTGCAAGGCCGGTCCATCGATCGCCGACATCGCCGCAGGCATGTACGCGTACAGCAGCATTCTCGCGGCGCTGTTGCAGCGTGGCCAGACCGGCAAGGGGCAGCGCATCGACATCTCCATGCTGGAGTCGCTCGCCGAATGGACCAGCTATCCGCTGTACTACGCCTTCGAAGGCTCCGCACCACCGCCGCGAACCGGCGCCAGTCATGCAACGATCTACCCTTATGGCCCGTTTCCCACGGGTGACGGCAACATGGTGATGCTGGGCCTGCAGAATGAACGCGAGTGGGCCAGTTTCTGCGAGACGGTGCTGCAGCGGCCGGCGCTGACGGCCGATCCACGCTTCACAGCCAACTTCAAGAGGGTGGCCGAGCGCGACGCGCTGCGCGCAATTATTGTGGAAGCCTTCTCGTCCCTGACCAGGGCGCAGGTGGTCGAACGGCTCGAGCTCGCGCAAATCGCCAATGCCCAGGTCAACACCATGAATGATGTCTGGGCCCACCCGCAACTGAAGGCGCGCGGGCGTTGGACCGAAGTCGGCTCGCCGAAGGGCCCGCTCCCCGCCATGCTGCCGCCCGGAACCTGGGACGTGGGGCCGCGCATGGACCCCGTGCCGGCACTGGGTCAGCACTCCGACGCAATCCTTGCTGAGCTGGGATACGGCGCGGCCGAGATCGAGGCGCTGCGCGCGTCCAAGGCTGTCTGAGCTGGGCATCATGTCCGTTGCTTCCAATATCCCTCGCACCTACCTCTTCGTTCCGGGCACGCGGCCGGAACGCTTCGGCAAGGCGCTGGCAAGCGGCGCGGATGCCGTCATCCTGGACCTTGAGGACGCGGTCGCAGCCGACGACAAGTCGCTTGCCCGCCAAGCGATCGCAGACTGGTTCCGTTCCGCATCTGCGGACGACCGGACGCGCACGGTGGTGCGCATCAACGACGCCGCGTCGCCGTGGTTCGATGACGACCTGACGGCGTTGCGCAAGGCCGGAGCCTGCAGCGTTCTGCTGACCAAAGCCGAGTCTGCAGAGCAGGTCGCGGCGACGCTCGCCGCGCTGCCCGGAGCCAGTGTTCTCGCGCTGATCGAAAGTGCGCGCGGGGTGGCGGGAGTCGACACCGTCGCCGCTGCGGGCGTGTCGCGTCTGGTGTTCGGCACGCTGGACTTCGCATTGGACCTGGACATCGACATTGAAAGCGACGCTTCCGGTCTCGCCTACGCGGCCAGTCGCATCTCGATTGCCTCGCGCGTGGCAGGTCTGCCGGCGCCGGTCGCCGGGGTCACGCCCCAGCTGGACGATCGCAAGCGCCTTCTGGCCGACCTGGCTTCGGCGCGTGCGCTTGGCTTTGGCGCCAAACTGTGCATTCATCCGAGCCAGGTGGAGCCCATTCACACCGCGCTCAGACCCGCCGCAGAAGCACTGGCGTGGGCGCAGCGAGTGCTGGCAGCCGATGCAGCGTCCCCGGGCGCCGCGCGGCTCGACGGCCGCATGGTCGATCGACCTGTGGTCCTGCAGGCACAACGCACGCTGGCCCTCGCCCGCGACTGAACCTACCCTCAACATCAAGCCCGGAAAGATCCAACACCATGGCCTCCACCATCATCGACTCGCGCATCTTCGGCGACATGTTCAGCGACGCGCGCATGCGCGACGTGTGGTCTGACGAGAACCGGACTGCGAAGTACCTCGACATCGAACGTGCGCTGGCCAAGGTGCAGGGCGAGCTCGGCATCATCCCCAAGGACGCGGCGGACGAGATCGTTCGCAACTGCGAGATATCCCAGATCGACTGGGCGAAGCTCAAGGCCAAGACCGAGCAGATCGGCTACCCGATCATTGCGGTCGTCAACCAGATCAACGCCAACTGCCGCGACAAGCTGGGCGAGTATTGCCACTGGGGTGCTACCACGCAGGACATCACCGATACGGCCGCGGTGCTGCAGATGCGCGAAGGCCTCGCATTGGTCGAGCAGGATCTGGACGAGATCGGAGAAGCACTGGCCGCGCTGGCAAAGAAGTACCGCGACACGCCGGTGATCGGCCGCTCCAATCTGCAGCAGGCCACACCGATCACCTTCGGCTACAAGATGGCAAGCATCCTGGCCGGTATCGACCGTCACCGCGAGCGTCTGCAGCAGCTCAAGCCACGGGTGCTGATGGGCGAGTTCGGCGGCGCGTCGGGCACGCTGTCGTCGCTGGAGAAGGGCGCGATGGAAACACAGGCCGGCCTGATGAAGGAACTCGGCCTTGCCCAGCCGCTGATCTCCTGGCACACGGTGCGCGACACTATCGCGGAGGTGGGTGCCTTCCTTGGACTGGTGGGGGGCTCGCTCGGCAAGATCGCGATGGACGTCAAGCTGATGATGCAGACCGAAGTGGCTGAGGTGTTCGAGCCTTTCGCACCCGGCCGCGGCTCGTCGTCGACCATGCCGCAGAAGCGCAACCCGATCTCCTGCCTGTACATCCATGCCAATATCTCAGTGGCGCGTCAGCATGTTGCTGCACTGATGGATGCGATGGTGGCCGACCACGAGCGCTCGACGGGCCCTTGGGAGATCGAGTGGGTGTCCTTGCCGGAGATTTTTTGCCTGATGTCCGGGGCATTGAAGCAGACCAAGTTCATCCTCAGGGGCCTGGAAGTCGACGCCACACGCATGCGCGCCAACATCGACCTCACCAACGGCCTGGTGATGTCTGAAGCCGTGATGATGGGGCTGGGCCCCTATATCGGCCGCGAGTACGCACACGATCTTGTGTATGACCTGTGCCGCGACGCGATCAGCAAGAATCGCCCGCTCATCGAGATCCTGTCCGAGCACCCGGAAATCAGCAAGCACGTGACGCGGGCCCAGCTCGACGCGATGTGCGACCCCGTCAACAACCTCGGCCAGGCCGGCGTGATGGTCGATCGGGTACTGGCGGCGCGTAGCTGACCCCTTCAAGCCGAGGCGCGCTTTCTGCCGGCCGGGGCGCGCCTGCCCTTCATCTCAGAGAAGAACTCGAAGAACTGCATGGCCGCGGGAGAGAGGGGGCGGCCCTTGCGCCGGATCAGGCCCACCTTGCGGCTGACGACCGGTTCGACCAACGGAACGCTGACCAGCAGCGGGTGATCGGCGCCCGGCATAGCGATCGAGGGAACTGCCGCGACGCCGAGCCCGGCTTCGACCAGCCCCAGCATCGTCGTGACGTGCTGCGCCTCGTAGATCGCCTGCGGGCGGCCCGGCAAACCAGATAGTGCCTGATCCAGCAGCAAGCGGTTTCCGGACGCCTTGCTCACCGAGATGTAGTCGTACTGCGCCAGTTCCGTCCAACTCACCTTCCGCTTGCCCGCGAGCGCATGGTCGCGCCGGCATGCGGCGACGAAGCGCTCCTCCATCAGCGGCTTGAACTCGATGTCGGGTTCCTGGCCTCCAATGAAGTTCAGTCCGAAATCCGCCTCGCCACGCGACACGACGGCCAGCACCTCGTTGGCACTCGCATCGAAGACCTTCACCCGAACCTTTGGATAGCGCTCGTGATAGCGAGAGATCACCTGCGACACGAAGTAATAGACCGTGGATGGCACGCAAGCGATGGTGACCTCGCCCATGCGTGTTGCCGCCACGCCGCGAATTCCCAGCAGCGTGAGGTCCAGATCGTCAAGCAGTTGCTGCACCTTGCGGTCGAAATCGCGCCCAACCGCCGTCAGGCTCACCCGCCGCGTGGTCCGCTCCAGCAGCCGTACCCCGAGCGCTTCTTCGAGCTTCTCGATGCGCCTGCTGAACGCGGGCTGCGACACGTGCAGCGCCTCGGCCGCCTTGCGAAAGCTGCTCAGTTCGGCGACGGCGCGGAACGCCTGCAGGTCGTTGAGGTTGAAGTTGATCGCCATCGTCTCGTCCCGCAAACATGTTTGACTGATCGACAGTGTGCATCAATCGATCCTAAACATGCAATTCACAGCATGCATCGAACCGAAGACCATAGGTCCACGGTCAAGGAAGCGACCTGGATGCCAATCTTTCAACTATCGGAGACATCAATGCAATTTGGTAACGCACCCGTCCTGTGTGCCCTGGCCTCGGCGGCCGCGATCTTCTGCAGCGGCGCGCTCGCTGCCTATCCCGAAAAATCGATCACCATCGTCGTGCCGACCGCTGCCGGCGGCGCCAACGACGCGATGGCGCGAGTCATCGGCCAGGCGATGTCGGCTGCTCTCAAGCAACCGGTCGTCGTCGACAACAAGGCAGGCGCCAACGGCGCGATTGCCGGCGAGTTCGTGATGCGCGCCGCGCCGGACGGCTACACGCTGATGCTGGGTTATGTCGCCACGCATGCGATGAACCCTGCACTTCAGAAGCTGCGATACGACCCGGTGAAGGATTTCGAGCCTGTCGGCATGGTCGGCACGTCCGCGACGCTCATGGTCGTGACGCCTTCCGTCAAGGCGAACAATGCGAAGGAACTCGTCGCTGCGCTCAAGGCCGCGCCCGACAAGACGAGCTACGCGTCTGCCGGCAACGGGACGGCACCGCATTTCGCCGCTGAGATGTTCAAGCTGTCCACGGGCGCCAGCATGCTTCACGTACCGTACAAGGGATCGGCGCCCGCGATCACCGACACCATCGGCGGCCAGACACAGGTGATGTTCCCGAGCCTCTTCACAGCCATGCCCTACGTGAAAGCCGGCAAGCTCAAGGCGATCGGCGTAGCCGGCACCAAGCGTTCGCCTCAGATGCCCGACGTGCCGACGCTGAAGGAGCAGGGCGTCGACAACGTGGATGTCTCGCAGTGGTACGGCATCTTCGCGCCAGCCAAGACCCCGAAGCCCGTGATCGAGCAACTCAACAAGGTGCTCAATGCGGCCTTGGCCGACAAAGGCGTCATCAAGAAGCTGGAAGACCACGGCGCCGAGGTCGAAACCATGACTTCCGAGCAGATGCGCACCTATGTGCAGCAGGAGCAGGTCAAGTGGAAGAAGGTGGTCCAGGCTGCAAAGCTTTCGGCCGACTGAGATGAGCAGAACCATTCCCTGCGTGCTGATGCGCGCGGGTACTTCTCGCGGCCCATTCTTCCTGCGGGAGTGGCTTCCTGAGGACGACGAGGAGCGCGACCAGGCGCTGATCGGGGCCATCGGCGCGTCCGATCCGCTGCAACTCGACGGCGTAGGCGGCGGCAGCAGCCTCAACAGCAAGGTCGCCATCGTTTCCCGCTCGAAGGAACCGGGCTGCGATCTGGACTACCTGTTCGCGCAGGTGGGAGTCGGACACCGGTCCGTCGACACGCGGCCGAACTGCGGGAACATGCTTTCCGGTGTCGCGCCTTTCGCGATCGAGCAGGGGCTGGTGGAGGCGCAAGATGGCATCACGCAGGTGCGCGTCTTCAATGTCAACACGCGCTCGCGCATCGATGTCACGGTCAGGACGCCCGGCAAGCGCGTCACCTACGAAGGAGACGCGCGCATCGATGGTGTGGCCGGTACCGCTGCACCCATCCTCCTGAACTTCCTGGATGCGTGGGGCGCGGTGACGGGCAAGGTCTTTCCGACCGGTCTGCGGATCGACACGATCGACGGGGTCGAGGTGACCTGCATCGATGCGGCGATGCCACTCATGATCGTTCGCGCGCATGACCTGGGCGTCACCGGCGGCGAAAAGCCCGCGGCGCTCGATTCGAATACCGTACTGCTGGAGCGGCTCGAGAAGCTGCGTCTTCAGGCCGGCCTGTTGATGGGGCTCGGGGACGTGTCGGGCAGCGTCATTCCCAAGCCGGTGCTGGTCAGCGCGGGAGACTCGCCGGACAGCATCACCTCGCGCTACTTCACCCCGCGCCGCTGCCATGCTTCGCATGCGGTCACGGGTGCGATCGGCGTTCTCAGCGCCTTCGCACTCCCGGGCACCGTCGCCAGCGCCTCTGCTCGCGAGCCAGGCCGCCACAACCTGGTTCTCCTGCACCCGGCAGGGCAGATCGACGTCGAAGTCGAACTCGAGGGTCGGGCGGACGATGCGACAGTGAAGGCGGCGGCGCTGGTTCGCACCGCCAGAAAGATCATGCAGGGCGAGATGCAGTTGCCCGACTATGTCTTTACTCGGCCCGAGACCGTTGCGCGTCAGTCGGCCACGTTCCCGCGCAAGCCGATCACCATCATCGTGCCTACCCGTGCGGGCGGCGGCAACGATACGATGGCCAGGATCATCGCGGCTGAACTGAAGCCGCTGCTCGGCCAAGAAGTTCTCGTGGACAACCGGGCAGGGGCAAACGGTGCCATCGCGAGCGAATACGTGGCCAGGGCGGAACCGGACGGCCACACCCTCATGTTCGGCTACGTGGGCACCCACGCCATGAACCCCGCGCTCCAGAAGCTGGGTTACCACCCCGTCAAGGACTTCGAGCCGGTCGGGCAGATCGGATCGTCGCCGACTCTGATGGTGGCCAACCGGCACGCAGGCTTCGACGATGTTCGCGCCCTCCTGCAGCGTCTGCGCAGCGAGCCGGGCAGCATCAGGTACGCGTCGGCCGGCGACGGGACGCCGCCACACTTCGCGGCGGAACTGTTTCAACTCAACACGGGCACGAGGATGGACGGCAGACCCCATGAAGGGGCAGCGCCTGCGATCGTGGACACACTCGATGGTCGCTCGCAGATCATGTTTCCGAGCCTGTTCACCGCGCATCCCTTCATCCTCGATGGCCGTCTGCGCGCGCTCGCCGTCGCGGCCCCGGCGCGTCTCGAAGCGTTGCCTGGGGTGCCCACGCTCTCGGAATCAGGCATCGAAGGGGTCGATGTCTCGCAGTGGTATGGGCTGTTTGCCCCTGCAGGCACCTCACCCGCGGTGATCGCGCAGATCAACCGCGCCCTCAACGAGGTTCTCGCAAATCCGCAAGTGGTTGCCCGGTTCGAGCGCCAGGGCGCCAGGGTCGAGGCAGGCCCGCCCGCTGCACTGCGAGAGCGCGTTCGGCACGAGTTCGCTCGTTGGCAGGACGTGGTGGCCGAAGGCGGCCTCGCTCCGCAAGATATCCGCCTGCTGGCGGCGGATTGATCGGCCGAATCACCCAGACCCGGCACTCGTTGCCGAACCAACTTGCGGCACGTTGCCGCAATTCCACCGCCGGCGTTGCAAGGCGCAGGCAATCCTCGTTCGTCCCTTGGAGACAGTTGCTATGCGCACATCATTGATCACTTTTGCGGCACTGGCCGCTTCGGGCGCTGCTTCGGCGCAGTCGTCCGTGACGCTGTTTGGCGTTGCTGATTCAGCAATCAGCCACTACAGCGTGAAGAGTTCTTTCTACAACAACACGGGGGCACTCCCGCCGCTGTCTGCTCTCGCCGTGCCAGAGGCGAAACGATCACAAACTGCCTTGTCGAGCGGGGCCAACGCGTCGAGCCGCGTCGGCTTCCGTGGCACCGAAGACCTGGGCGGGGGACTGGCGGCAGGGTTCTGGCTCGAGTCAGGCATCACCCAGGACAGCGGGGCGACCGCTTTGGCCGCATTCAGCCGTCGCTCAACGGTGAGCCTGTCAGGCGGATTCGGTGAACTCAGGCTGGGCCGTGACTATGTTCCGACCTACTGGAACGAGAGCGTGTTCGATCCGATGGGCGCAGTCGGCGTCGGCGAAAATCTCATCAAGAGCATCAGCGGAAACATCGCCACGGCGCGCGGCCCGGGCTCCGCCATTGCCGCGAATGACAATGCGATCCGGGCGTCCAACAGCGTGGGTTACTTCCTGCCGCGCGACCTCGGCGGCTTCTACGGGCAGGTCATGTATGCCCTTCCGGAAAACGTGAAGTACAGCTACCTGTCCGACAGCCCGTCGCAACGTGGCCGCTACTACGGCGGGCGGTTCGGCTATGCAAGCGGCCCGCTCGATGTGGCGGTTGCCTACGGACAGAGCACGGCAGCAGACACCTTGGTGATCAGCGAGACCGGAGTCGTGGCCGGCACCCGGCTTTCCGAAAAGCTGCGCACCATCAACTTGGGCGCGTCCTACGATTTCGGTGTCCTCAAGCTGATGGGCGAGTTGTCGCAGGTCAAGGACAAGGCTGAGACCACCACCGCTCCCTTGAGCGCCGGCAGACTCACCTTCAAGGACAATGACGAGTACCACGGCGCCATGATCGGCATGACGGTTCCCGTCGGTGCGGGCGTTGTCAAGGCATCGTACGCTCGCGTCAAGTTCAAGAACGACCTGGGTTCCGCCGCGCCCACGTTGCTCGCGCTGAACCGCGACGCATCGGTGAACAAGCTCGCGCTCGGCTACGTCCACAACCTGTCGAAGCGGACCGCACTCTATGCCACGGTGGCTCGCGCTCGGATCAAGAACGGACAGAACAATCCTGCAATCATGGCCGTCGGGCTTGGAGGACCTGCCTTCTTGTCTACGGGGTCGGGCGTGGCGGGCTTGGCGCCGCGCAGCGCTACAGGCTACGACTTCGGGCTGCGCCACGCATTCTGACGTCAAGTGTGGCAGCGTGATGGGGCCTTTGCTTGAGCCCCATCGTGCCGATCAGATGTCTGCAATACCAACCCCAAGCGGCATTGAAGGAAAAACGCCGAATGCCCGCATGGCGTCGGGAGGGAACGAGATGAACACCAGGTGCGTGCCCTCTGGTGAGGGGGCAAGGAGCGGGCCGATGGCCCCCGGGTCGTTTTCCGTCGCGGCACTGGAGCTCCTCTGGGGTCACAGCAGTTCGTTGAATGCATAGAACGTGTTGTCCTGACACCGATGCCAGAGACCCCGCCGAGCCCACGCATCGGCCCGTAACTCCGTGCAGTCACGGGCGTCGCGTTCGAAGATGGCCTCCAACCGCGCGGCCAGGGCTTCGTCGCGCACGCCCAGTGTGACCTCGTCGTTGGTCTCGAATGACCGGTCGTCGAAGTTGCTCGAGCCGATCGCGCACCACACCGAGTCGACAGCCATGACCTTCTGGTGCAGCAGGCACTTCGGGTATTCGAAGATGCGCACACCACCGGCGAGCAGATGGTGGAAATTGCGGTGTGCCGCGTGCTGGACCATGGGCATGTCCGACGCCTCGGTCGAAGGCACCATCACTCGGACGTCAACCCCGCGCTGCGCCGCGTCGCACAAGGCATCAATCGCCTCACGGTCCGGCAGGAAGTAGGGGTTCTGAATCCAGATCCGCCTGCGCGCGACGCACAGCACCAGGTGGTGCAGGATTTTCACGGCCGGCGGAGAGCCCTCCGGCTTGAGGCTTGCCACGTGCACGGCGACATCGCCCACGCGCTGGAGTGGCGGGAAGACGTCGTCGCCGACGAACAGTTCCCCCGTGTCCTCTACCCAGTTTTCGCTGAAGGCCCCCTGCACCGCGTGCACGATCGGCCCGCGCAGGCGAACGCCCAGGTCGCGGACGTGCTCGCGGCTCTCGCCGTTGCCCATCCAGCCATCGACGACGCAATGGCCGCCGACGAACGCCACCCGGCCATCGACCACCAACAGCTTGCGATGATCGCGCTCGTTGAAGACGCCGATGTTGCGGATGTGCCGCGGATGATGCATCCTGAGCGGGCAGCCCCCTTCGCGGAGGCGCACTGCATCACGCCCCATCTTCTTGCCGCCATCGGCGTCGACCAGCACGCGCACCTTCACCCCGCCGCGATGACGTTCGAGCAAGGCATCCACGAGGCGCGCGCCCAGCACACCCTCCTTCCACAGGAAGGTCTCGAAATGCACGGAGGCCTTCGCCTCGCGGATCTCGTCGAACATGGCTTCGAAGAAGGCGCCGTTCTCCAGCAGTTCGACCGCGTTGCCTTCGTAAACGGTGCCTTGCGTCAGCCCTGACAAGGACGGCAGCAAGTCGGTGAGGGGCGCGTCGCATTCGACCACCAGGCGTGGATCGCGGTGCCGGCGAATCGACCAGATGACGAGGCCCAGCACGACGACGACGATCGCCAGCGCGAGCGCGAGCCAGGTAGGCCATGACGGCGAGGGAGACAGCTCAACGCTCATGCCCACTCTCGCAGTCGCAGGCCGGAATCGTCATTCCTTGGGATCGATGCCCTTGATCGGATCTTTCGTCACGTCCTTCCCGATCTCGACGACCTTGTCCTCGTTGGCCTCGTCGCGAAACTCTCCCGGTTGCTCCTCCGTGCTCTTTTCCATGTTGTCCTTGACGCTCTCGCGACTCGTCTTGGGCTGTTCCCTTGTGGGCGGTTCGTTCGCGTGCATGGTGTCTCCTTTCGAGTGGCCGACCCGCAGCCGGCTGCATGCCGATTGCCGGCACGCTCCGAGCATGGCGGCAGGGGCAGCCGTGCGATGTCAGGCAAGAAGATGTTTGTGCGTAGGGCGCGCCGGCGGGGGGGCGCTCATCGGTCTTCGCGGACGCGCAAGCGGTCGTCAAGAACAAGGGCTGAAGCCGCGACGAACAATTCGGCCACTCACCGAGTTTTCCGGCTCGGTCCTACGTGCAAAGGTCGCTGCCGACGCCACCATCGAATGTGAAGATTTCACACGAGCAACGAGGGAGCGCTGCTTGGGGAGGAGCCCGGGTGGATCGGCATCCGGCGACTTCGGCACGCCCAAAGGGGCCGAGCACAAAGGGCCTGGGGCACACGACGCGGAGCACATGAGATGTCAAAGTATGAAGATGAAGATTTCTGGGAAAGTGCATCTCGCCGACAGGCACTCGAATCAAACCGGCGCCGCGAAGCGAAGATGTTCGCGAATGGCTGGCGCCGCAACATCCTCTTCGTTGTCCTGCTCGCGCTGACCTTGGTCTGTTTCCTCACGTTGAGCTAGCCATGCTCAAGCGGTACAAGAAGATCGAGCAGTACTGCAAGCCCCACCCGCTGACTGGCCCGGGGAATCCTGCGAATGCATCATGGTGAAGCTTCGAAGCAAGCAAAAGCTGATTCTGGGAATCCTGCTGCTGACCCTTGCTGCCGCGATCGTTGTCGTCAATCTCGCCGGCGGCGAAAAGAAGATCGGGGAGCAGGTCCACCGTGAATACTCCCTTCATGACGCCCAGTATCAGCGGGCCCTGGGCGTCCTTCTCGGCCCTCCCATTACAGGCGGCAATCGCTTCGAAGCTCTTCACAACGGCGATCGAATCTTTCCGCCGATGCTTGCAGCCATACTCAGCGCGCAGCACAGCATCACCTTCGAGACCTACATCTACTGGTCGGGCGATATCGGCAGGGCGTTCGCCGACGCGCTGGCGCAGCGCTCTCGTGCGGGCGTCAAGGTCCACGTGCTGCTCGACTGGGTCGGCAGTGCAAAGGTCGACGAAGCGTTCATCAAGGAGATGGAGGCTGCGGGCGTGCAAGTTCGAAGGTTTCACGAGCCGCACTGGCACAACCTGGGAAAGATGAACAACAGGACCCACCGCAAGCTGCTGGTCGTGGATGGACGAGTTGGCTTCACCGGCGGAGTCGGCATCGCGCCGGAATGGACAGGCGATGCCCAGGACGCAGCGCACTGGAGGGACTCCCATTTCCGCGCTGAAGGACCGGTTGTGGCGCAGATGCAGGCGGTGTTCATGGACAACTGGATCAAGGCAACTGGCGACGTGCTGCATGGCGAACGATATTTCCCTGCGCTGGTCGCGGCAGGGTCGCAACGCGCCCAGGTGTTCAGCAGCTCGCCGTCGGGGGGCAGCGAGAGCATGCGCCTCATGTACCTGCTCTCGATCGCGGCAGCCACGACGTCGATCGACCTGTCGAGCGCCTATTTCGTTCCGGATGAACTCACGGTGCAGGCGCTGGTCGCCGCCATGCGCCGCGGCGTCCGGCTGCGGATCATCACACCAGGGCCGATCATTGACTCCCAGACGGTGCGCAGCGCCTCGCGTGCGAGCTGGGGTCGGCTGCTCGAAGCGGGCGCCCAGATCAGCGAATACCAACCAACGATGTTCCACTGCAAGGTCTTCACCGTGGACGGATTGCTGGTCTCGGTCGGCTCTACCAACTTCGACAACCGGTCGTTCAGATTGAACGACGAGGCCAACCTCAACATCTATGACGCGGATTTTGCGGCCCAACTGACAGCCCAATTCGAGGCGGACATGAAGCAGGCCAAGCGGGTCACCCTGGAAGCCTGGCGCAGTCGGCCTTGGTCAGAGAGAGCCCAGGAACAGCTGGCGAACCTGCTGGCTCTGCAGCTTTAGGGCGCGACTATGGGGCATCGGCGCGCGATACACGTGCCGGGCCAGCGCCCTCCGACGCGATGAACGCGTCCATCGTGGCGACGGTGTCCTGCAGGTCGCTGGAAAGGTCGAAATCCATGGTGTGTGGCGGAGTGGGCGATTCTGCGGATCATCGCGATCTCCTCACGGAACCTTGACGGAAATGTTCGCTCGTTCGGTACCCGGAGGGGTGGCCAGGGTCGCCCAGAAATCGGTGGTGCGCATCCAGGGCTGAAGCCCCATGGGAAAGTCCAGGCTGGGAATCGGCGGAAGTTCGGCCGCGTTGAAATCATTTCCGTAGAGCACCAGGGGCTGGGTCGCGTCGGGGTGCTGGATGTTGGGGTGAACGGCCTGCAGGGCCACGTTCCAGTTGTCCAGCAGGTCCTTGCGCGTGATGGGCCCATTGGGTTTGTCGGCGGTCGGGTGCAACGCCCGGTGGTGGAAGGCCGTCACGCCCTGGCCGGCGGGCGTCGCCTTGAATGCCCTCCACGCTTCGAACGCAGGTGTGCCGAACGTGACGACGGCTTCGATCTTGCCCGGCGCAAACGCCGCCTCCAGCCACTGGTGGCGGTACGACTGGATGCCAGGGTCGTTCAGATGCGGCAGCGCCATGTCCTGGTTGTAGATGCCGTAGACGAACGCGTTGATCATCAGGTAACTCTTCGAAAAGCCCAGCTTCTCGACAAAACCCTGCACGCGGCGGCCAGCCTGGCCCGACAGGATGCGACGCGTGAACGCCTCGGTCTGCGCGGGATCCTGGCCGATGACGAGAAGGCGTGCGCTGCCGTTCGCGCGTCCCCGGTAGAAGATGGGGCCCCAGAGAGAACGGAATCCGTCGGCGCCCTTGTACACCGTGTCGTCGGGGTAGTTGCGGCACAGCGTCCTGAACGCGCCGGTCGGTCCGGTATCGAAAGGGTCGGTGATCATCGGGGCTCAGTTGAAGACACACGTTCCGTCAAGTCTCGTCATCCCTTCGGCTCGAGTCATCCTCAAGATGATGTACGGCGCCTCTCGACAGCCGCCAGCCGAAGGTTGAAGATGGCCCGCACGCTCGCTTCATCCGCTTGGGGTGCTGACGGAGGCGCCTTGACGCATAGGAGGCATCGTGAGTCTTGTCATCTCAGGGCGGGTCGTTCCCATCACGCAGGACTCCAGCGTGGCTGCCTCCGAGAAGGATGCCTTCCAGGGCAAGGTCTGGATCGGTGACGACGGTCGCATCGAGCGCGTCACGCGCGGCAATGCCGCGGGCCCCGGCAGTGGATTCGACAAGGCGCCCGTCGTGGACGTCGGGAGCAATCTCGTCCTGCCGGGCTTCGTCGACCTGCACAGCCACCTTGCCTATGCAACGCTGCCGCTGTGGGTCGATCCTGGCCGGACGCTGCCCTTCCTGCACCACGATTCCTGGCCTTCGGCGCGAACCTACGCTGCGGACATCACCTGGCCGGCGTACGCCTTCATCGAGGCGTCGCCCCGTGAGCTTCTGGCATATGCCGAGGTGCGGGCACTCGTCGGGGGCACGACCAGCATCCAAGGGTCGCCGCCCAAAAACCGGCCTCTGGATGGCTGGATGGTCCGCAACGTCGAGGACGAGACTTTCGGAGGCAGCGTCAAGTCGAACGAGGTCCTCTCCTCTACGCTCACCCTCAAGCCGGAAGTTCTTGCCAGGAGGTCTGCGCAGATGAAGAACGGCGCCACCTTCATCTATCACTGCGCCGAGGGGCAGGTGAACTCGATCGTCGAGCGGGAATACCAGAGCGCTCGCAGATGCGGCTGCCTGCAGCGCGGGTTCGTCGCCATCCACACGAATGCCGTGAATCCAGGCGGATACGACGCATGGACGGAACCCGGTGCGATCGTCTGGTCGCCGTTTTCCAACCTGTGGCTCTACGGAAGCACGACGGACGTGCCTTCGGCGCTGGCCTTGAAGATTCCGGTGTGCATTGGTTCGGACTGGGGACCCTCGGGCACCCGCAATGTGCTCGGGGAGGTCAAGGTCGCATCGCTCGTCAGCAAGAGCAAGGGCTGGAAACTGTCGCCCTACGAACTGGTGCGCATGATCACGTGCGTTCCCGGCGACGTGCTCAAGGAAGCGTGGGGCGCACAGGCCGGGCGCCTGCAGCCGGGTGCGCTCGGCGATGTCGTGGTCATCAAGGCAGCCTCATCCGCCGAGCCTTTCGGCACGGTCCTCGCAGCCACCGAGAAGGACGTGCGCTTCGTTGTGGTCGGCGGTCGCCCGCTGTACGGTGATACGAAACTCATGAAGGCGGCCAAGGCAAGCTCGCCATCAAGCCTCAGCATCGCTGGAACGAAGCGAACGCTGTCGATGGCCAGGCTCGAGGACCCTTCCCAGCCCTGGGACTTCGCCAGCGTGCTGGCCCGGATGGAGCAGGTCCGCGCCGACCCCAAGAAGGAGATCGACGCCGCGAAGAAGGCCTTTGCCGCCGCGGGCGGCCTGCAGGACGGCGTCCCGCGCCTGCGCCTGGCCCTGGACATGCCATTGGGCAGGGTGCCCATCGGCGGCCTGCCCAAGGACCTGGGCGAGGTGGTCGTTCCCCCCATCCAACCGCTTGAGCACGACGCCGCCTTCTTCGCTTCGATCAAGGGGCGCGGCTTCCATGCGGGGATCCTGGACGAACTGGGCAAGTTCTACGCGTGAGGAGATGGTCATGGCAACAAGAACGACGCCTCTGCAAAGGGCACAGGCCGGTACGCTGTTGAGCAAGCGGGCGGGCCTGCTCAAGGTCAGCCACGAGAAGGCGCCAGCCCCTTCCGACGAAGAGCTGGACGCGGCTGAACGCGAACTCGTGATCGACGCATTGCTGACGGCCATCGGCGGCGCGTACTGCCACCTGCTGCAAAAGCGCGCCGGATACGCCAACGATCCGGTGCAAGCGCTGCAGTTGCTGCGCACGCACGCGGCGGACATGAGCGACACGGAGTTCCACATGATCCTGACCGGCATCATCGTGGATCTGCGCGACGCCCACACCATCTACTCCGGCCCGAGGCCGCTCGCAGGCGCCGTCGCAAGGCTCCCGTTCCTTGTCGAGCAGTACGGCTCGGCCGACGCTCCCGCCTTCCTGGTGACCAAGGTTGCGCAGACGAAGCTCATCAAGGATCCCAAGTTCAAGCCCGGGGTCCGGCTCGAGACATGGGGCGGAATGCCGTTCGGGCGTGCCGTCGCGATCCACGCCGACCGTGAAACGGGTGGGCGGCCCGACGCCAGGCTGGCGCGCGCGCTGGAGTCGTTGACCTTCCGCTCCCTTCAGTACGGCCCGCCCCCGGACGAGATGTGGGTCGACATCGGCTTTCGCGAAGCCGAGCGCAAGCCGCTGCGAGAGGTCCGCATCCCGTGGAGCTTCGTCCGGCCCGGGCGGGCATCGACCGGTGTGCAGCGCGGCGCGCATGCAGCCCTTCGGCTTGCCGTCAGCCCTGCCGCAGAGCAGGTGCGGCGCGCGAAGAAGCTGATGTTCTCCGGCAAGCAGTGGCAGGCAGAGAACCAGCGACAAGCGCTGGCCAGAGATCCTGGCTGGCTCGAGACGCGCTTTCCTGACGCATTGTCCGCACGAAAAGTCGCGGCCAAGGCGCCACTGGGCGAGATCGGATATGTGCGCATCTGGACTTTCGACGTCGAGGACCACCTGGCTTTCGTCGACGAGGTGGCGCGCTTGGTGGAGCAATTGCCCGACACCGGCCTGATCATCGACGTACGCGGCAATCCTGGTGGCCTCATCTGGGCAGCGGAGCGGCTGCTGCAGTTGTTCACCCCGAACTCGGTGTCGCCGACACGGTTCAGCCTGGTGGCAACTCCGCTGACGCGAGCGATGGCCAGCAGCCCCTTCAATCGCATGGAGCTCGAGCCGTGGATCACCTCTCTCGAGTCGGCCATCTCCACCGGTGAGGCCTATTCGCAGGCTTTGCCGATCACCGACCCTGCGTGGTGCGACGATGTGGGGCAGCGTTACGGCGGGCCCGTCGTGTGCGTGGCCGATGCCAACACGTATTCGTCGGGCGACCTCTTTTGCGCCGGCTTCGTGGACAACGAAATCGGCGCGCTCGTGTGCGTCGGGCAGGCCACGGGCGCAGGCGGGGCCAACGTGTGGACGAGCCAGGATCTGGCAGACGCCCTGGAGGGCACCGAGTTCGAGCTTCCACGCCTTCCCAAGGGCGTGAACTTCACGATGGCGTTTCGCCGGGCGGTTCGCGCCAGGGACTCGGCAGGCGTGCCGATCGAAGACATCGGTGTTGCAGGCATTCCCTACGCCATGACACGGCGGGATGTACTGGATGGCAACGCCGACCTCATCGGCTATTGCGCCCAGCTGCTTACCGGCGCGCCGCGCAGCAGCCTTCGCGTGGAACTCACAAGATCCGAGGTGAGTGTCACGTCGACCGGCCTCGATGAAATGGAAACCTACGTCGATGGAAGGCCGGCCGCGGCGGCGCGCGCCATCACCGACGGAAATGTGTTGTTCCCCCGCCCCGGCAAGGGAACAACACTTGAGATCGTGGGCCGCAAGTCCGGCGCGGTCGTACAGCGGCGCCGGGTCTCGTTGGCATAGCCGGAAGCGATCCGTCGTCGCACGAGGGCGCCGGGCGTAGACGCTATTCAGGGGGTGGTCGAGATGGACAAGATTCGAGACGTGCTGCGGTTCAGGGCGTGGCATTCATGGTTTTGGTTGGACCTCGGGCGCGCACTGCTCCTGGTTGCTGTCGCCTCGGGCCCGTACTTGCCGAGCCACGCGGCACCCTTCGCCTACGTGGCGAGATGGTTACACGATGACGTCGCGGTCATCGACACGGCCACGAACAAGGTCGTGGCCTACGTGCCGGTCGGGAAATCGCCGCATGGGGTGGTCGTCGCTCCCAATGGCGCCCATGCCTACATCGGCAACGTCAACAGCGACACCGTGTCCGTCATCTCCGGCGCGACCCACAAGGTGGTGGCGACCATCGAGGTGGGCGCTCAACCTGAAAGCATCGCGGTCACGCCGGATTCGGCGTTCGTCTACGTGGCGCTTTACGCGGGCCAGGGCAAGAACGACCTGGCCATCATCGACACGAAGACGAACCAGGTCGTTGGACACGTCGCCGCAACGGGGTGGGCTTCGGGCGTGGCCGTGTCGCACGATGGTGCCTATGTGTACCTCGTGTGCTTTCCCGAGAAGCTCTTCATGATCGAGACAAAAACCCACAAGATCGTCGCCACGGTGAAGCTCGGGAAAACGCCGCAAGGTGCCGTCGTCACCCCGGACGGCAAGCAGGTCTACGTCGCCAACTGGGACGATCACACGGTCACCGTGATGAACACGTCAACGCACCAGGCAGCGACGATCAAGGTGGGCAACTTCCCCTGGATGCCCGCGGTGAGCCCTGACGGCAAGGTCGTCTACGTGGGCAACGCTCTCGACAGCACCATGTCGATCATCGACACGGCCACCAACAAGGTCGTGAAAACATTCCCCGTGGGGAAGAAGCCGATCTCGGTCGCTTTCACGCCGAACGGGAAGTTCGCGTACGTGGTGAACCAGGACGCCGAGACGGTCGAAGCCGTGGACACCGCGAGTCACAAAGTCGTCGCCACGATTCCTGTACCTGGCTACAACGGGGCCTTCGGCCGCTTCATCATCCCGGGCAAGCCTTCTGTGGTGTCCACATTCGCCTTTGCAGCACCGTTGCAAGGGCTCCCGAGGGTCAACGTGGCCGCGGCGGGAGAGGCCATCGACGTACGCTTTTCACTGGGAGAAGATCTGGGGCTCGACGTCGTCGCGCCCGGCTATCCTCGATCCGAGCAGATTCCCTGTGTGAGCGCCATCCCCTTGAATGCGCACGACCTGCCTGCTTCGAGAGCACCCTCCAATACGCTCGCCTATGACACTGCATCGAAGGTCTATTCTTACGTTTGGTTGACTGAGAGCACCTGGTCCAGGACGTGCCGTCACTTCACGATGGAGATGGTGGATGGCAGCAGGCACGAGGCTGTCTTTCAGTTCCGGTGATGGCGAGCCGAACGGGGTCTGAAGGTGGGGGGGGCTGCTGCAGCAGAGCCAGCGACGCCGCGTTTTTCAGGTGTGCCGAAGTTCGATTTGAATCGAGACGCGTGGCAAGGACAGCTCCGTCGCCGTGCAGCTGTTGCTCACCACCGCGCGTTCCACATGAAGCAAGCCTGCATCGAGCTGCCATGCCCACCGGGCCGTATGGGCGGACTTGACATAGCCGATCCGTTTCCAGAACGTGACCAGCCCGAAAGCGCGACCACAGCGCAGCCATACGGAGATGGCCTCGGCGTCATAAGGTTGCTGTGCCCCAATTCGGAGTTCCACGGCCGCACCCACGTGGCAATGGCGCCGAATGACTCGAGCGTGGTCCTCATCAGCTGTTCCAGCCAGCAAGATCCAAACGGTTTGCGGCGTTCCCCACGTCCTCGCCAAAGGCGAAGCGAGATGTCCCCCACCCCTGGATTCCGAGCGCCGGAACGCATCATTGTTGCGCTCCAATCTCGCCTCCTCCCGTTGCTGCAATGCAGCATATTTTATGCCGAATGTAGTACCTTGGGGCTAATTTTTGTCGGGTGCTGTGGCGGCGTCCCGCAGGCGGCCTGGCGGGTTCCCTGGGCCCGCCTCCGGGGCGGGTTATCCCGGGGGGCAGGAGGGCTGATGCAGCGCCGCAACGAATGCTAGGCTGCGACCGACGGCACAAGCCGACGGAGGCAGAGATGGAAAGCAACGCGCAACCAAATCTTCAGGCCCACCAGCTCGTTCGCCGCACCATTGCATTGGTGCTGGCTGGCGGGCGGGGCTCCCGCCTCAAGCAATTGACCGACCGCCGGGCCAAGCCGGCGGTCTATTTCGGCGGCAAGTTCCGCATCATCGATTTCGCGCTTTCCAACTGCCTCAATTCGGGCATCCGGCGGATGGCGGTGGTCACCCAGTACAAGTCGCACTCGCTGATGCGCCACCTGCAGCGCGGCTGGAGCTTCCTGCGTGCCGAGCTCAACGAGATGGTGGACGTGCTGCCGGCCCAGCAGCGCGTGGGCGAGGAGCATTGGTACCGCGGCACGGCCGACGCGGTCTACCAGAACCTGGACATCATCCAGACCCGTTCGACGCCGCACGACTACGTGGTCGTGCTGGCCGGCGACCACGTCTACAAGATGGACTATTCGATCATGCTGAGCGACCACGTGGCGCATGGGCGGGGCTGCACGGTCGGCTGCATCGAGGTGCCTCGGATGGAAGCCGTCGCCTTCGGCGTGATGGCGGTGGATGGCGAACGCGGGATCACCGCCTTCCTGGAGAAGCCGGCCGACCCGCCGGCCATGCCGGGCAAGCCCGATGTCGCGCTGGCCAGCATGGGCATCTACATCTTCGACTCCGAGTACCTGTACACGCTGCTGGAGGAAGACAGCGCGGACCCGGACTCCAGCCACGACTTCGGCAAGGACATCATCCCGCGGACGGTCGCCCAGGGGCGGGCCGTGGCGCACCCCTTCGGCATGTCCTGCGTGACCCGGGCGCGCCATGGCGCCGACGTCCAGGCCTATTGGCGTGACGTCGGCACGATTGATGCATTCTGGGCTGCGAACCTCGATCTGGCCTCGATCACCCCCGAACTCGACATCTATGACACCGACTGGCCCATCTGGACTTACCAGCGGCAGCTGCCGCCAGCCAAGTTCGTGCTCGACCGCGACGGAAAGCACGGCATGACGGTCAACACCATCGTCTCGGGCGGCTGCATCGTGTCCGGTTCGCACGTCAAGGATTCGGTGCTGTTCTCCGGCGTGCGGGTGCATTCCTTCTGCAGGATCGAGGAGGCGGTGCTGCTGCCGGACGTGGAGGTAGGCCGCGGCGCGCGGCTTCGCAAGGTGGTGATCGACCGCGCATGCGTGATTCCCGATGACATGGTCGTCGGCGAGGATCCGGCGGCCGACGCGGCGCGCTTCGAGCGCACCGAGGGCGGCGTGGTGCTGATCACGCGCGAGATGCTGAAGCGGCTGGCGCCCTAGGACAGGGATGAAGATCCTCCAGGTCAGCGCCGAGCTGTTTCCCCTGCTCAAGACCGGTGGCCTGGCCGATGTTGCCGGCGCGCTGCCGCGGGCCCTGCTGGCCGCCGGGCAGGACGTGCGGGTGCTGCTGCCGGGATTCCCGGCGATCCGGGACGGCGTTGCCGACGCGGTCCAGGTGGCCGAACTGGAGGCGCCCTGGGGCGAGCGCGCGCGCCTTCGCCTCGGGCGCATCGGCACCGAAGGCGGGCCGGACCTGCGGGCCTACTGGATCGACGCGCCGTGGCTCTACGACCGCCCGGGCAATCCGTACGAGGATGCGCAGCGGCAGCCTTATCAAGACAACCACCGGCGTTTCGCGCTGCTGGGCTTTGCGGCGGCGCGGATTGCGCACGGCCTGGACCCGGGCTGGCAGCCCCAGGTGCTCCATGCGCACGACTGGCATGCCGCACTGGCGCCGGCCTACATGGCCTTCTCGCCGCGCCGCGGGCCGCAGCGCGTCGGCAGCGTCTTCACGGTCCACAACCTGGCCTACCAGGGGCTGTTCGCGCCCTGGCACTTCGCCGACCTCGGCCTGCCGGCCGCCGCCTGGGGCATCGATGGCCTGGAATACCACGGCCAGCTGTCCTTCATGAAGGGCGGCCTGGGCTTCGCCGACCGCATCACCACCGTCAGTCCGACCTACGCCCGCGAGATCCAGACGCCCGAGCAGGGCTGCGGGCTGGACGGCCTGTTGCGCCGCCGCGCGGGCGTGCTCAGCGGCATCCTCAACGGGGTCGACGACCAGGTCTGGAATCCGGCCACCGATGCGCTCCTGCCGCACCCCTTCGAGCCCGGGCAGTTGGCCGGCAAGATGCGTTGCAAGGCCGCGCTGCAGACGCAGCTCGGGCTCGCGCCGGAGGCCCTGGCGCCGCTCTTCGTGGTCGTGAGCCGGCTGACCGAGCAGAAGGGCCTGCACCTGGTGCTCGGCGGGCTCGACGCCCTGCTGGCACAGGGCGGCCAACTGGCCCTGCTCGGCAGCGGCGATGCCTGGCTGGAGCAGGCCTTCCGCGAGCGGGCCGCGGCCGCGCCGCGCTCGGTCAGCGTCACGCTGGGCTACAACGAGCCGCTCGCGCACCGCCTCTTCGGCGCCGGCGACGTGACCCTGGTGCCCTCTCTGTTCGAGCCCTGCGGCCTGACGCAGATGTACGGCCTCAAGTACGGCAGCCTGCCGCTGGTGCACCGCGTCGGCGGCCTGGCCGATACGGTCGTCGATGCCACACTGGAAGACATGGCCGACGGCCGTGCCACCGGCTTCTGCTTCGAGACCTTCGACGCCGAGGGCTTCGCTCGCGCGCTGCGCCGCGCCTTCGCCCTCTACCGCCGCCCGGCCGACTGGGACGCGGTGCGCGCCAGCGCGATGGGCCGGCCTGCCGACTGGCGCGGTGCGGCGGCCCGCTACCTGGACATCTATGCCCAGGCGCTGGCCTGAAGAGTCAATAACCCACCCCCCCGACATCATGTCCCTCGACGATTTCTCGTACGACCATCCCGACCGCGATGTTGCTGCCTTCAAGCGCTCCGTCGCCAACAAGCTGATCTACGCGGTCGGCAAGGACCCCGTGGCCGCCAGCCCCGACGACTGGCTGCACGCGACCGCGATGGCGGTGCGCGACCAGCTCGTCGAGCGCTGGATGGCGACGACGCGCGCCCAGTACACCCAGAATCTCAAGCGCGTCTATTACCTGTCGATGGAGTTTTTGATCGGGCGAACCTTCACCAACGCCCTGCTCGCGCTGGAACTGCAGGACACCGTGAAGGAGGCGCTGGCGGACTTCGGCGTCGACATCCAGGCACTTGCCGAGCGCGAGCCCGACGCCGCACTCGGCAACGGCGGCCTCGGGCGGCTCGCGGCCTGCTTTCTCGACTCCATGGCCACGCTCGGCGTGCCGGGCATGGGCTACGGCATCCGCTACGAGTACGGCATGTTCAAGCAGCAGATCGTCGACGGGCAGCAGGTCGAGGCACCCGACTACTGGCTTACGCGCGGCAATCCCTGGGAGTTCCAGCGCCCCGAGGTGACTTACCGCGTGCGCTTCGGCGGCCATGTCCAGCGGCTGGACGGGAAGGGCGCGTCCCACGATGCGGCAAAGTGGGTCGACACGCACGACGTGCTGGCCATGGCCTACGACACGATCATCCCCGGCTATGGCACGCAGGCCACCCACACGCTGCGCCTGTGGTCGGCGCGCGCCACCGAGGAGATCGACCTGTCGGCCTTCAACCGCGGCAACTACATGGCGGCGGTCGAGAGCAAGAACCACTCGGAGAACGTCTCGCGCGTGCTCTACCCGGACGATTCGACCGCCTCGGGGCGCGAACTTCGGCTGCACCAGGAGTACTTCTTCGTCAGCGCCAGCGTGCAGGACATGCTGCGCCGCCATCTGCGCAACCACAGCGGCTTCGATACGCTGTCCCGGCAGATCAGCATCCACCTCAACGACACGCACCCTGTCCTGGCGATTCCCGAGCTGATGCGCCTGCTCATCGACGATCATGGGCTGGCGTGGGACACGGCATGGTCCCACACTCAGAAGGTGTTCAGCTACACCAACCACACGCTGATGCACGAAGCGCTGGAGACCTGGCCCGTCGAGGTGCTGGGGCGGGTCCTGCCGCGCCACCTGCAGATCCTGTTCGAGATCAACGCACGATTCCTGCACGTGGTGGCCCAAGCGCACAGCCATGACGTGGAGCTCATGCGGCGCATGTCGCTCATCGACGAGTCCGGCGAGCGGCGCGTGCGCATGGCCTACGTGGCGGTGCTGGCCAGCCACTCGATCAACGGCGTTTCGGGCCTGCACTCGGAGCTCATGAAGCAGTCGATCTTTGCCGACTTCGCGCGCCTGTTCCCGGAGCGCTTCAACAACAAGACCAACGGCGTGACGCCGCGTCGCTGGCTGGCGCAGGCCAACCCGCCACTGGCGGCCCTGCTCGACACGCGCATCGGCCGCGGCTGGCGGCGCGACCTGTCGCAGCTCGAGGCGCTGAAGCCGATGGCGCAGCAGCCGGCCTTCGTGCGCTCGTTTCGCCATGCCAAGCGCGAGAACAAGCTGCGTCTGGCCAACTGGATCGAGCAGAGCCTGGGCATCGTCGTCGACTCCGACGCCCTGTTCGACGTGCAGGTCAAGCGCATGCACGAGTACAAGCGGCAACTGCTGAACGTGCTGCACGTGATCACGCGCTACCAGCGGATCCTGCAAGCGCCGCAGGCCAATCACGTGCCGCGCGTGGTGGTGTTCGGGGGCAAGGCCGCGTCGGCCTACCGCATGGCCAAGCTCGTGGTGCGTCTCATCAACGACGTGGCGCAGGTGGTCAACAACGACGATCGGGTGGGTCCGTTGCTCAAGGTCGTCTTCGTGCCCAACTACAGCGTGAGCCTGGCCGAGATCATCATGCCGGCGGCCGACCTGTCCGAGCAGATCTCGACGGCCGGCACCGAGGCGTCCGGCACCGGCAACATGAAGTTCGCGCTCAACGGTGCGCTCACCATCGGCACGCTGGACGGCGCCAACGTCGAGATGCGCGAGAGCGTGGGCGAGGAGAACATCTTCATCTTCGGCAACACCACGCCGGAGGTGGCCGAGATACGCGCCAGCGGCTATGAGCCGCGCGCGATCTACGAATCCAACCCGCAGCTGCGCCGTGCGCTGGACGGCATTCGCGACGGCGTCTTCTCGGGAGCGGAGCCGACGCGCTACCAGGAGATCTACGACGCGCTCGTGAACTGGGGCGACCAGTACCTGCTGCTGGCCGACTACGCGAGCTATGTCGAGACGCAGGACAAGGTCGATGCCCTGTACCGGCATCCCGATGCCTGGACGCGCATGGCGATCCTGAACGTGGCCGGCATGGGCGGCTTCTCGTCGGACCGCACGATTGCGCAGTACGCGCACGAGATCTGGCACACGCGGCCGGTCAGGCTGGGCTAAGGCCTGTTCGCCACGGCCCGGGCCACCCGGTCCCGCTGCATCAGCTCAGGTTGGCCTTGTCCAGGCCCCAGGCCTTGTCGTACGCGCCAGGCACCGGCCTGAAGGCCACGTTCGCACGGTTCCAGCCGTTGATGGACATGATGACGTAGGTCAGGTCGGACAGTTCTTTTTCCGACAACTGGGTGCGCACGCGCTCGTAGAGTTCGTCGGGCACGCCGGTGTCCGGCAGCTTGGTGAGTACCTCGGTCCAGGCGAGTGCCGCGCGCTCGCGCGGAGCGAAAAGCGGGGACTCGCGCCAGCCGGCGACGTGGTGCACGCGCAGTTCTCGCTCGCCGTGGATCCTGGCTTCCTTCACATGCATGTCGATGCAGAACGCGCAGCCGTTCATCTGCGATGCACGCAGCACCACCAGGTCGATGATCGACTGCTCAATTGCGCCGTGGGTCAGTTGTTGGGAGAACGCCAGGAACTTCTTGGTCAGTTCCGGGGATTGCTCCATGTAATTCAGACGTTGGGTCATGATCACTCCTTGGGGTTGAAGAGGTAAAGAGATGCCAGGTGTCGCCTGGCGACGGCGGTAGGCCGCGCGTTCAGGTGACTGAAGCGCGAAATGTTCCAGTCGTCCGGTCCATCTTCGATGGTGGTCTGGAGCAGCAGGTGAAGCATGGCGCGGCCCTTTGCGGTGGGTCTTCTCAGGCGCTGCTGCCCAGGAAGGCGAGCAGGTCCGCGTTGACCTTGTCCTGCATCGTCGCCGTGAGGCCGTGCGGGGCGCCGGGGTAGTAGATCTCCCTGGCGCCCTTGACGAGGCGCGCCGCCTTGCGCGCCGAATCGTGGACGGGGACGATCTGATCGTCCTCGCCATGCATGAAGAGCGTGGGCACGTCGATGCGCTTGAGGTCTTCGGTGAAGTCGGTCTCGGAGAAGGCCTTCACGCATTCGTAGGCGTTCTTCTGGCCGCTTTGCATGCTCCAGAGCCAGAACTGGTCGAGGGTGCCCTGCGACACCTTGGCGCCGGGGCGGTTGGCGCCGTAGAAGGGAATCGCCAGGTCCTTGTAGAACTGCGAGCGGTCGCCTGCCACGCCGGCGCGGATGCCGTCGAACACCTCCAGCGGCAGGCCTTCGGGATTGGCCGCCGACTTCAGCATCACCGGAGGCACTGCGCCGATGAGCACGGCCTTGGCGACGCGCTTCGTGCCGTGCCTGCCGATGTAGCGCGCGACCTCGCCCCCGCCCGTCGAATGGCCGACCATGGCGGCCTTCCTGAGGTCCAGCGCCTCGAACAGCTCGGCCAGGTCGTCCGCGTAACCGTTCATGTCGTTCTTCGACGAGGACTG
This sequence comes from Variovorax sp. JS1663, assembly GCF_002157355.1. Taxonomy (GTDB): domain Bacteria; phylum Pseudomonadota; class Gammaproteobacteria; order Burkholderiales; family Burkholderiaceae_C; genus Variovorax. The sequence continues at coordinate 33,319 of NZ_LYMK01000035.1, forward strand.
CGTGGAGCGGCCATGGCCGCGGCGGTCGTGCGCGATGACCCGGAAGCCGTTGCGTGCCAGGAAGTGCATCTGGCCATCCCATGCGTCCGCGTTGAGCGGCCAGCCGTGCGAGAAGGTCACCACGGGACCATCGCCCCAATCCTTGTAGTAGATCTGCGTGCCGTCCTTGGTGGTGATGGTGCTGCTGGTCATGCGCGCACTCCTGACCGGTTGGGGTGCACGCGCTGCGGTGGCTGCGCCGGCGTCGGCGAAGGTGGCCAGTGCGCCAGTGGCGATGGCCGCGCCACCGGCGATGAGGTTGCGGCGCGCCGGGTTGTGCGAATCGTTCATGAGAGTCGGACCTTGGGGTTGAAAAGAGACGGGGTCATCGTAGGTTTGCAGCCCCGGCGCCGGTAGGTCCGGCCAGGGACGCATGCTGTTGTTCGGGTGGCACCAATCGGCCGCTGCGCCTTGGCCCGTTGCTCGGCGGCCCTAGACCTGCTGCAGGTCCAGGTCGGCTGCGCACTGCAAGTCGGCGGCTCGGATCTTTTCGATCGCGAAGTCGATGAAGGCGCGCATGCGCGTGGGCAGGTGCTGGCGGCTCAGGTAGCAGATGTAGTGGCCGCGATCGTCGGGCGCGTGCTGCGCCAGGCAGGACACGAGCGTGCCGCCGCGCAAGTGGCCGCAGATCTGGTAGCCCGGCAGCTGCGCGATGCCTTGTCCGTTCAGCACGGCCTGCAGCACCAGGTCGCCGTCGTTGTAGGTGAGCCTGGAGCCCGGCGTGAGCTTGCGCATCTGCCCGTCGACCTTGAACTCCCATTCGGCGATGCGACTGGAGGCATGGCGGAAGTTGATGCAATGGTGCCGGGCCAGCTCATCCACCGTGGCGGGCAGTCCGTGGGTCCGCCGGTAGGCCGGCGATGCGCACACCAGCAACTGCATCGGGATGATCTGCCTGGCGATGATCTGCGCATCCTCGATGCGCCCGTTGCGAAATTCGATGTCCACGCGATCGGTGATGAAGTCGGTCGGCTTGTCGCTCAGGACCAGCTCGAGGGTGACATCCGGGTAGGCGAGCTGGAAGTCGGCGAGCAGCGGCGCCACCACCTTGCGGCCGAAGCCCACGGCCGAGCTGATCCGCAGGTGTCCGCGTGGCGGGCCTTCGCGCAGGTCCTTCATCTCATCGACCGCCTGCACGATCCGGTCCACGCCGGTGTGGCATCCGGCGTAGAAGATGTCGCCTTCGCGGGTCAGGGTGGTGCTGCGCGTGGTCCGCAGGAACAGGCGGACGTTGAGCTGGTCCTCCAGCCGCTGCACGCTGCGGCTCACGGCCGAGCGGCCGATGCCCAGCCGGTCCGCGGCGCGGGCGAAGCTGCCTTCCGCCACCACGGCGATGAAGGCGACCACCCCTGCATAGGTCGTCGCGAAGCTGGAGGCCAGTGGGTCGGAACGCGGCGTGAGCGGCGCGGAGGATGAAAGGGAGAGGGGGGGTGTAGACATGGCGGCTGGTCGGTCGGATGCGGTTGCAGAGTGCGGTGCCTCCACGAAAGAACGAGGCAACTTTGCACGCTCCGTGCCCCGTGGGCCAGTTAATGCCTGTCAAGCTTTGTTATGGATGCGCAGGCCGGCCCAGGGGAGCGGCTGCGCCCGGCGATTGGTGCCTGCCCGTCAACGCCGTGAGGCGTCGCGGATGCCTTCTGCGGCTGCATCGCCTTCCCTACGATGTACTGCATGAAGCTCTTTCTTTCCCTGCAGGGCTGAACGCCGTGACGACGCAGCAGTTTGACTTCCTCAACCCGCGGAGACGGCCATGCATCTGGGCAAGTCCTACAAGGTTTCCGAATTCATCGTCTGGACCCGGCGCAGGATCTACCTGCTTCTGGCCATTGCCTCCTTGCCGGTCATCCTCTACACGGTCTGTGGCCTGCGTTGGATGACCATGCCGCTGGCCATGGTCGGGCTGTTGGGAACGGCCACGTCCTTCATCGTCGGCTTCAAGAATGTCCAGACCTACCACCGGACGCTCGACGCGCAGCAATTGTGGACCGCCATCCTCGGCTCGAGCCGGTTCTGGGGCGCCAGCGTCCAGAACTATGGGCTGGGACTGGACGAGGTGCGCGAACTCATCGCGCGCCACCTGGCCTGGCTCAGTTGCCTGCGCTACGAGCTGAGGACCCCGAGGCCGTGGGAGACCATGGAAAAGGCTTCGCATGCCGAATACCGGCGCTGCAGGTACCGCATTCCCGAGCACGAGACACCGCTTGAGGAGGCGCTGCGCGGGCAACTGTCGCCGGCGGAACTTCGGCTGGTGCTGGACGCTGAGGACAAGGCCCTGCAGGTGCTCTGGCTTCAGGGGCGGGGCCTGAAGCGCCTCCTGGACGAGGGCCACCTGTCCTTGACCTGCCACCTCGAGCTGCACAAGCTGCTCAAGGAGTTCATCGGGCAGCAAGGCCATGCCGAACGCATCAAGAACTACCCGTACCCGAGGCAATACGCCATCATCAACACGATCTTCGTGTGGGCGTTCTGCACGCTGCTTCCGTTCGGGCTGCTGCAGGAGTTCGACAAGCTCAACCAGGGCGTTTCCGGCCTCATGCAAGGCAACATGGTGTGGTTGGTGGTGCCCTTCAGCGCCACCATTTCCTGGATGTACACCTCCCTGGACCTGGTGGGCGAGAGCACAGAGAACCCCTTCGAAGGCGGTGCCAACGACGTGCCGATCAGCTACGTCTCCAGGCGCGTCGAGCGGGAGCTGCTCGCGCAGTCGGGGGCACTTTCGCTGCCGGCCCTGCCGAAGCCGATCAACGACATCCTAATGTGAACGGATCGCCCGGGCATTGGTGCGGACGGCGCAACATGGTGAGGCCACCTGCACGGCTATCGGGCGAGCGCCTTCAGACCTAGCATCGAGGCAACTTTGGGCATTCCAGCGCCAGTACCCCTGCCGCTCTTCTCGATCATGGCCAAGCTGCAAGCTCCTCCAGTCTCGCTCCTGAACAAGTACAGCGGGGCCGATTTCCAGCCCATCTACGGCACCACGGTCACCGTCAGCGGTGGGGAGGCCGAGCATGCACGGGCCTCGGGCACTGCGCGGTCGGACGATGGCAACCTCGAAGTGGATCTGCGCCTGCCCTCCGCGATGGGTGGCGAGGGCGGAGGCACCAATCCCGAGCAGTTGTTCGCAGCCGCGTATGCGGCCTGCTTCCATGGAGCGCTGAACCTGCTGGCCAGTCGCAACGGAATCGTGATGCGCGGTGCCAGCGTCGAAGTGTCGGTGGTCTTCGGCCGCGACCCGATGGATGGCCTGTTCGCGCTGACGGCGGACGTGCGCATCTACCTGCCGGGCATCGAGAAGAGCGTGGCCCAGGAGCTGGTGCGCAATACGGAACGGCTGTGCCCCTACGCGAAGATGGCGAGGAGCGGCATCACCAGCGTGGTGGCGCTGGCGGACGCCGGGTCCGGCAAGGTCAACAACAAGCAATGACACGCGTCGAAGGGGAAGCTACCGACCCTGGCGGGCACGACATCCCCCCGGGCGACCGCGCGCTATCGCATCCCGATCTCGGTGCGGCAACAGTTCGCGGTGTCACGCCGTTCGCCGATACGGATCTTCGGCGTCACGGACATGCCGACCCGCAGCTTCGCTGCCGCGGATTGGCCGGGATCGATGCGGATGCGAACAGGGAGACGCTGGACGATCTTCGTGAAGTTGCCCGTGGCGTTGTGCGGCGCAACGGCGGAGTAGCTGACGCCGCTGGCCGGGCCCAGGCTTTCCACCGTGCCTTTCAGCATCTCGCCCGGCAAGGCATCCACTTCGATGTCCACGGCATGCCCGGCTTGCACGCGCGCCAGCTGTGTTTCGCGGAAGTTGGCCGCGATATAGACGGCGTCGAGCGGAACAATCGCCACCAACGGTTTCCCCGGGCTCACGAAGGCGCCGACGCGCACCGATTTCTGCCCGATCGTCCCATCGAACGGCGCAGTGATACGCGTATAGGAAAGCTTCAGTTCGGCGGCGGCTTGCACGGATTGCGCCTGGGAGAGAGCCGCCTTGGCCTTCTCCAGATCCGCCTTGAGGACGCCCACTTGCTGGCGGGCCGCTTGCAGTCCGGCCAGGTTCTTTTCTCCTGCGGCCAGCTGAATGCTCAACTGTGCTTCGGCCTGCTGCAGTGCCTGCAGGGTGCCTGATCCATCCGCGGCAAGATTGCGATAGCGGACCTGATTCGTCCTGGCCAGTTTGAGCGAGGCATCGTCCGCCTGCACTGCGGCCTGGGCCTGGCGAATCGCGGTTTCCTGGAGGACGAGGCGCGCCTGCAGACCGACGATATTGGCTCGGGCAGCTTCGACCTCGGCCTTCGCTGCGTTCACCGCCACAACAAAATCACGATCGTCGATGGTGGCGAGCAAGTCGCCTGACTTCACGGGCTGGTTGTCTTCGATCAATACCTTGTCCACCGTTCCCGCCACCTGGGGCGCGACGATCGTGAAGTCGGCGTGTACATAGGCGTCGTCCGTCGACTGGGTCGATGCGCTGGACGCGGGGCGATTCAGGTAGAGCGCGCCGCCGATCAGCACTGCAAGCAGCAGTGCTGCGCTGACGATCCTGGCTGTCTTTGGCAATGCCATGGCGGTTATCCGTGTGAAGGGGATGAAGCAGAAGAATCGGTCGATGCGGCGCCCAGGTCGGGCGCCGGGATATGGGTCAGCCGAAGCACGAGAGGAATCATCAGGAGAGCGAGCACGCCCAGAACGCGGTAGGCATCGGCAGTAGCCAGCACCGGCGACTGCAGGCTGATCACCGTCATCAGTTGGGAAGACTCCGGCGGATTCGCCAGGGAGTTGCTGACCATACCCGCGTGGTCCAGCAACATGTCCGCATGGAAGCGGGCGCGTACCGCTGTGAACTGCCCGACCACCGCGGCGCCCAGCAACGAGCCGAAGGCGCGCAGCGCGTTGATCGTGCCGGAAATGTAAGGACCTTCCGTGGGCAGCACGACGCTGGTGATCAGGAAAAGCATCGACACCACGGCCATCGGTTGACCGAAGGCTTGCAACGTCTGCGCGACAACGAACTGGTCCCGGTTCCAGTCAGCCGCCAATCGTGAGCCGCAGAGGCATGCGAGTGCGACCAGAGCCAGGCCGAGCGCGAATACCAGACGCGCATCCACCCATTTCTGATAGAGCACCAGTGCCACCACCGATCCCAGGACAAGCTGGGGCAGGGCCACGATCAGACCCACCGGTGCAGTCTGCATGGAACGGTAGTCCTGGATTTGCCCCAGGTAGCTGGCGGGCAATTGCGAGCCGGACAGAAGAACGATCAGCAGAAGGACGAACAGGATGCAGCCCAGTCCCAGGTTGCGGCGCCCGAGGATCTGCAGCTTGAGGAATGGCGAGGGGTGATACCACTCGGTCAGCAGGTAGACGAATAGAAGGGCGAGCCCGGCCAGCAACGCCACGGTGATCAACGGCGAGTTGAACCAGTCCAGCCGCACGCCCTGGTCGAGCGCGACCGTGATCGAGCCGAGCGCCGGTATGCCGACGGCCATGCCGAACCAGTTGGCCTGCCGAAAGCGATCCCACTGGATCGCCTCGAGCGAGAGTCCCCAGTTCACCAGCAGTCCGGCGACGATGGCCAGCGGCACGATCTGCCAATACACCCAGCGCCAGTCGAAGATGCCATCCGTCCACTGCCCGGCCAGCCAGATGGCGAGGTTGGGCGCGAAGGTGGCGGTCATCGCATAGAGCGCCAGTCCATGCAGCCGAATCTGCAGCGGCAGGAACTTCAGGGCGGCCATCATCAGGATGGGAATCAAGGTACCGCTGCTGATGCCCTGGAGAAAGCGCAGGCACAGAAGCAGGGTCAAGTCCTGGATGAATGGCAGCAGCACGGCCAGCAACGCACAGCTGCCGACCATCCACAGGTGAAAGCGCCGCAGCGACAGGGTGATGGCGAACCATGCCGCAAAGGGCATCGCGATCAGTTCGCCGGCGGTATAGGCGGTGGAGAGCCAGGACGCATCGTCCAGGTCGAAGCCGAGTGCGCCACGGACATCGGCCAGTGCCAATGCGCCGACGCGATTGTTCAGTCCCGCCATCATCGCGGCGAGGAAGATGCCTAGCAGTCCGGCCATGGCACGCATGGAGGGCGCGGCCGGGGCGGCCTGAAAACCGGGCGCGGCGGATCGCCCTGGCAAGGTGTCGGTGGTCATTGCCCGGTCCCTTCTGTGGGCGCCGATGCAAGTTCGAGTGCTCCCGGGTCCCAGCCGCCGCCCAGCGACTTGTAGAGGTTCACGAGGGTGAGCGCGGCGGCTGTCGCGCTGCCGTTGAGACTGGTCTGGCTGGCCAGCAGGTTGCGCTGCGCCGTCAGCACGCTCAGATAGTCGGCGGCACCCTCCTGATAGCCTCGCTCGGCGATCCGCAGCGCCTCTGCGCTCTGCTCATGGGAGACCAGCAACTCGGCGTGTTGACGCTGCTGGGCGGCCCAGGCGTCCAGGGCATTGTCCACCTCGTGCCACGCGCGCAGCACCGTCTGCCGGTAGGCGAGGGCTGCCGTCTTCTGCTGTGCCTCGTTCAGCGCCAGTCGCTGGGCGAGTCTGCCACCCTGGAAGATCGGAAGGAAGACCGTCGGACCCACGGAAAAGAACCGGGAGTCCCAGCTGCCGAGATCGCCGAATTCGGAAGCTTCGACGCCGATTCGGCCCTTCAAGCCGATCCGCGGGTAGAAGTCGGCCTTCGCGACCCCGATGGCGGCCGTTGCGGCATGGAGCAGCGCTTCGGCACGCAGGATGTCCGGCCGCCTGCGCGCCAGTTCGGACGGAACACCGACCGGGACATCGGCCGGGAGCGCAGGCAGGGGCATCGCGTCGCGCACCCGATCATCGATGGCGCGCGGCGGCGCGCCGAGGAGCAGGGCCAGTGCGTTCATCTGGGCGTTGCGACGCTGCGTCAACTCGGGAACCAGCGCCCTGACCGTGGCCAGCTGCGCAAGCGCCGACGAGGTCTCGAAGCGTGTGGCGACCCCCTGGCGCTGACGGCTTTCCGCCAGGCCGAGCGTGCGTTCGGCGACGACCCGGTTCTGCTCCGCGATGTCCAGCTGTGCCTGCGTGCCGCGCAACTGCAAGTAGGTTCGCGCCACTTCGGCAGACAAAGCCACGCATGCCGCCTCGCGGTCGTACACCGCCGCGTCCAGCGTCGCCTGTGCCCCTTCGCGGGCGCGCCGGGCGCGGCCCCACAGGTCGATCTCCCAGCTGGCATCGAAGCCCAGCTGCCAGAGGTTGCTGGGCGTGGTCGGTGCGCCCAACGCGGCAAGCTTGCCGTTTTCACTCAGGGCCTCACGCGCGTAGCTGGCGCCGAGGCCCACGCTGGGCAGCAGGTCTGCCGAAGCGATGCCCCGTTGCGCGCGGCTTTGCTCGATGCGGGAGGACGCGATCTGAAGATCGAGATTGGCCGCCTGGGCATTCGCCTGCAGGTCGGCCAGCAGCGCGTCATTGAAGAGCGTCCACCATGGCGTGGGGACGTCGGCGCCGGAGGGCTGCATGGCACCGACGTGATCCGCCCTCGGGGTCAGCGCGACTTCGTGCAGCCCGCTCTCGGGTCTCACGAAATCCGGACCCACCGCGCAGCCGGGCAGCAGCAAGGCCAGCCACAACGCCGCGCTCGCGCGCAGCGCCCCGTTCCCTGGTGTGCCGGCTCGGGCGTTCATCGGGGCGTCTTCTGCAGGGCGAACCATCCATCGAAGCCGAGCTCGCCGAGCCACGGGTTGTCGCCGGGCACCAGCGTGTCGTCCTTGAGCTCGGCGCCGAAGTAGCGCGCATGCACGTCCGCCACCACGGTGCGCGGGTCGTTCGTCTTCGCAAGAAAGCGCTGGACGAGCTCCGACAGGCGCACGCGCTCGGGTCCGGCGATCTCCACCACGCCGTTGACGGGCGCTCCCACCGTGAATTCGGCCATCGCCGCGGCCACGTCGTCCGAAGCGATCGGCTGCATGAAGGCCGGGGACAGGCGCACCGTCTTGTCGTCGGCCGCCGACTGGACGATGCCGCCGAGGAACTCGAAGAACTGGGTGGAGTGGACGATGGTGTAGGGGATCTTCGATTCGCGGATGAGTTTTTCCTGCGCGATCTTGCCGCGGAAGTAGCCGCTCTCGGCGAGGCGGTCGGTGCCCACGACGGACAGCGCGACGTGGTGCCTGACGCCGGCCTTCTCTTCGGCGGCCAGCAGGTTGCGGCCGGAAGTCTGGAAGAACTCGAGGACGGCCTTGTCCTCGAAAGAGGGCGAGTTGGCGACGTCGACGACGACCTGGGCGCCGGCGAGTGCTGCGTCCAAGCCCTCGCCCGTCATCGTGTTGACACCCGACGCGGGCGATGCGGCGATGGCCTCGTGGTCCATGTCGCGCAGGTTGTTGACGAGCTTGCTGCCGATGAGGCCGCTGCCTCCGATGACGACGATCTTCATGATGGATCCTTCAGTGGCCCCGAGGGGCGTTGGGTTGAGAGCGCTGGAAAGGAATGCCGATGCCTACTTTGCTCGGGCGGGCGAGCGAAGGCGAGTTATTCGGTGTCAAGCTTTGTTATGGGGCCGGTGGTGGCCGCATTTCGTGCTGCTCGTGCTGCTCGTGCTGCTGCCGGCCTTGAGCGGCTGCTTCCACGAGCGCGACGAGGCTGCACGGAGCTTGCGCGTGGGGTCGTCGCTCCGAGTGATCGTCTTAACAATGCTTGACAAAGCATAACTTTCACTTGGCGTCGGGCTCACGGACGATGGCAGGCGCCGTCCTGGAGAATTCTCATGAGTGTTTCGCCCAAGCCAGACCCGGTCGCGGCGCCTGCTGGCCTGCCCGCTTCCGTTGCGGCTTACATCGCTGCGACCAACGCCTTCGACGCCGACGCGTTGATGGCCTGCTTCGCGGACGGTGCGTTGGTCAACGATCAACTGCGCGACTACTGGGGCACCGACGCCATCAGGACGTGGGCCGAGCGGGAGCTCATCGGGGACAAGGTGACCATGGAGGTGGTCAAGGTTGTCGACCATTTCGGGGATGTGATCGTGACGGCCCATGTGGATGGGGAGTACGACAAGACCGGCCTGCCGGGACCGCTGGTGCTCGCGTTCCACTTCGCCGTTCGCGCCGACAAGATCGTCCGGCTGATCATCCTCAACAACAGGGCGCCTGATTCTTCCCCGGAAATTCGCAGCCTTCGCGCCGCGCTCGCAGTTCGCCGTCCGCCGGATGCAGCGCCAGAGGCGTGAGCGTCGCGCCGCTTGGCGAAGCCGCGTTTGAACTTGCGGCAGGAGTACTCCAGAATGGAGCTCGACGCTGCATGCGAGGCCGACGCGATGACGATGCCGACGAAGGACAACGCCGAGCCCCTTCCCCACGACGCGTGGGTCGCGTCGTTCGGCCCGTTCAGGCTGTCGGCGACAGCAAGGCTGCTCGAAAAAGACGGTGTCCCCGTGCATCTTGGAGGACGCGCGCTCAGCCTGTTGATCGCCCTCGTCGGTTCGGCCGGCGAGGTCGTCAGCAAGAAGGAGCTGGTGGCTCGAGCCTGGCCCGACGTCGTTGTCGACGAAGGCAGCCTCAGGGTCCACATGGTCGCGATACGCAGGGCCTTGGGCGACGGGCAATCCGGTGCAAGGTACGTGACGAACGTCACCAGCCAGGGGTACTGTTTCGTTGCGCCTGTCAAGCGCCTGCAGCCGCCGGCGATTCCGGGAGATACGCCTGCGCGCTCCGATGTGCCGAGCGGCCTTCCGCCGCCGTCGATGCGCATGGTGGGCCGCGACGCGACCGTGCAGGTGATCCAGGCCGACCTGTTGCAGAAGCGATTCATGACCATCGTCGGGCCGGGCGGGATCGGCAAGACGACCGTCGCCGTTTCGGTGGCTCACGGCTTGCTCCCCGCCTTCGAGGATGCCGTCCGCTTCATCGATTTCGCGCCGGTGAACGAGGACGCCTATGTATCCAGCACGCTCGCGGCAGCGCTGGGCCTGCTCGCCCATTCCCGGGACGCTGCAGGGGAGATCGTCAATTTCCTGCGTGACAAGCGGATGCTGCTTGTCCTGGACAGCTGCGAGCACGTCGTCAGCGCAGTCGCCGGGCTGGTGGAACGGATCTTCAAGGAGGCACCGGGGGCTCACATCCTTGTCACCAGCCGCGAGGGTCTGCGCGTCGAGGGCGAGCAGGTTCATCGACTGCGCCCACTCGCTTGCCCGCCTGCCTCCGATGGGCTGAAGGCCGAGGAGGCACTTGCCTATGCCGCGGTGCAACTGTTCGTCGATCGCGCTGCACTCGGTGCCACCCGCTTCGAACTCAGCGACGCCGATGCCCCCATCGTCGCCAGGATCTGCCGAGAGCTCGACGGCATTGCGTTGGCCATCGAACTGGCAGCCGGGCGGCTCGATGCATACGGCGTCCGGGGCATCGAGGCCTTGCTCAACAAGAGCATCACGGTGTTGTGGCACGGCCGCCGCACTGCCGTGCCGCGGCACCAGACGATGAGCGCCGCGCTGGAATGGAGCTACAACCTGTTGACGGAGCTGGAGCGTGCGGTTCTGCGCCGCCTTTCGGTGTTCGTCGGGGTGTTCTCGCTCGAGGCCGCGCGCTTCGTGGCCGGCGAGGACGATGCGGACGATGCCGTCGTCGAAGCCGTCGCGAACCTGGTCGCGAAGTCGCTGCTGGCCGGCGAAGTCGGCGACAAGGACATGCGTTATCGATTGCTGGACAGCACGCGGGTCTACGCACTGAAAAAGTTGATCGAGTGCGGCGAGTCCTTCCCGGTGGCCTCCCGTCATGCCACGCATTACCGCGCCCTTCTCGAGCGAGCGGCCCTGTCTGCGTCCGGCGCCGAGATGGACGGGACGCCGGTGCGGAATGCAGAGATCCTGGGCAACGTGCGTGCCGCGCTGGATTGGAGTCTGTCCGATGGCGGCGACGTGGAGATCGGCACGTCGCTGGCGGCGGCGGCGGCGCCGCTGCTGTTGGAGGCGGCGCCGCTGAACGAATGCCACGCCTGGATGGAGAAGGCGATCGCTTCGCTCGGCGAGGCGATGCGCGGCACCCGCCGCGAGATGGAACTGCAGGCGTCGCTCGGGCAATCGCTCATGTTCACCAGCGGCAACATCGAGGAAGCGAGACGCGCCTTCTCGCGCGGTCTCGAGGTCGCTGAAGCGCTCGAGGATCTTCCGTACCAGTTGAGACTGCTGGGCGGGCTCGGTACCTTCCGGCTCAGGACGGGAGACTTCAGAGGCGCGCTGGAGATGGCCCGCCTCGCCGATTCCGTCGCCAAGAGGATGAAGGACCCGGTGGCCGATGGAACGGCGGATTCGGTGCTGGGCGTGGCGCTGGACCTGACCGGCGACATCGCGGCGGCCGAGAGGCGTTGGGAGGCTGCACTCAAGGGCGCTGCCCGGGCACAGCGCGTCCGCACCATGCGCCTGGGCTTCAACCGCCGCATCCATGCGTTGAGTGGCCAGGCGCGGTGCTACTGGCTTCGAGGCGAATGCGACCATGCGGCCGCCATGGCCCAGTACGCGATCGAGCAGGCTGAATTGCTGGATCACCCGGTGACCCTGTCCATCGCGCTCATCTGGGCGGGTTCCGTGTTTCTCTGGAGAGGAGACTGGTCACGGGAGGAGGAAATCATCGAGCGGCTGCGCTCCCTCGCCACGAAGCATTCGCTGTCGCCCTACGTGGCGGTCGCCATGGGCTTGCGGGCCGAGGTGCAGATCAAGCGCGGAAGGCCCGACCTTGGCGTCGACCTGTTGCGGGACAGCCTGCAAGCGGTACGCGCCAACCGCTACGAGATGCGGACCGCCGTGTTCATCACCGCGTTGGCCGAAGGGCTGAACAACCTGCAGCAGCATGCGCAAGCCCTGGGAACCATCGAAGAAGCGATCGCCCTGATCGAACGGCAGGGCGGCTATCTCCAAATGTCGGAAACGCTCCGTGTGAAAGGCGAGATCCTGGCGAGCACGCCGGGGGCCGATCCGCACCTTGCGCAGCAGTGCTTTCTCGACGCGATCCAACGGTCACAGTGCCAGTCGGCGTTGTCGTGGGAGTTGCGGGCAGCGAACAGTCTCGCGCGGCTCTGGTTGAAGGAAGGTCGGATCGATTCGGCGAGGCGGCTGCTTGCGCCGATCTATGGCAGGTTCACCGAAGGTCACGACACGGTCGACCTCGTCACCGCGAGGGAGCTTTGGGGTGGCGTGGATCCTCCGTCCGGCTTTGCTCGCCGAGCGTCGCGGCGGAGCCTGTGAATTCGTCCAACTCGCAGAGCAATTGACCGGCTGCCTTGAGATCGTGCGTCTCGAAGCCCTCGGTGAACGATCGATAGACACCGGAGACGATCGCCCGGGCTTCCTCGTGGCGGCCTTGGCTCGCTCGAAGGCGCGCCAGCGTGGTGGCCGTTCGCAACTCCCAGGCCAATGCGTGCTGGCGCCGCGCGCACGCCATCGAACGCATGAGGCAGTCTTCGGCTTGCATCTCTCCCTGCGGGGGCATCATGAGCAGGACAGCGGCCTGAAGCCGGAGCAACTCGGGCAACTCCAGCGCCTCCTCCCCGTCTCGCGTTTCGGCGATCGCCTCGGCGATGACGGCGAGGGCCTCGTCGAGCTGCCCGCATCTCATGAGTGCATCCGCGAGCGCACAAGCAGCCCGCTTGACCAGGATGACATGCCCCTCGGCCTTCATGGCTTTCAAGGCATCGCGCAGGATCGCCGTCCCCTGGTCGATCTTTCCGCGATGGACGAGCAGCTCGCCTTTCAAGGCGAGCCCGGTTGCGTGAAACGACAGCAGCGCCTGCCAGTTGGTGTGCTGCATCAGCTTCCCGATTGCAGCCTCCGCAGTGCTCCAATCGCCGCACCAGAGGAACAGCGGCGCGGCGTAGAGGAGGGAGAAGCAGACGTCGACCGATGTGCCGGAAGCGGCCGCCTCGCCGATCGCCTCCTTCGCGGCCGCCATCGCTCGATCCGGGCGGCCGGCGAGCCACAGGACACGGGCATACGGCACCAGCGCTCGAACACGGTAGTCGAGCCCGAACAGATGGAGGTTGCGGGGGCCGGCGCGCCCGAATCCAGCCTGGAAGTCGCGCTCCGCGGCCTGCTGATGGCCGAGGAAATGCTGCGATGCCCCTCGTGTCCAGTCGGCCACGGCCATGTACGTCAAGTCTGCCGAGTCCCGGGCCGCAGACGTCAACTCTTCTGCCACGGCGAGGGAGCCTCGATAGTCGCCCGCGCGGATGAGGTGGATGTGCAGCCCCGCCATCAGCCGCAGCCGGTGCGAGCCTTCTCCCAGCCGGTGCGCGATGTCCAGCGCACGGCCGATGGCCGCGCGCACGTCTTCGCCGGCGCCTCCCGTCCACATCGCCGCTGTCGCGAGCGTCTCCTGAAGAATCATCTCTTTCCGGGTCCCCCGATCGGAATCGCCCAGCAATGACAGCGCCTTCGCGCTCCACTGGCGGCATTCGGTCAGCAGTTGGAGTTGCAGAAGGAGGGGGGCAGCCGCCGCTGCCAGCTCGATTCCGAGGGCCGCGTGGCGAGGACCCGATTCGCGATCACCGAAGCACCAGTCGAGTGCCGCCCGCACGTCCCCCAGGCATTCGCCGAGGGCGGACGCGTGGGGGGCACCCTGCGGGTCGATGCCCGCGTCGGAGACCGAACCCAGGAGACGCAGGAAATGCCTGGCGTGGCGCTCTGCCGTGACTGCCATTTCTCCGCTGGCGTCCAGCTTTCCGGATGCGTAGGTGCGGGTGGTCTCGAGCAGCCGATAGCGCACGGCCCCATCTCCCGCAGGCGCCACCGACACGAGGGACTTCGCCACCAGATCGCCGACATGGGCGACGAGCTGATCCTCGTCGAATCCCACGCACGCGACGGCCTGGGCGGCCTCGAGGGTAAAGGGGCCGACGAGGATCGAGAGTCTCCGGAACACGACCTGCTCACTCTCGCAAAGAAGGTCGTGACTCCAGTCCAGCGTCGCGTGGAGTGTCTGCTGCCGCGGCGAGGCGGTGCGCCTTCCGCGCCAATCCAGGCCGAAGCGGCGTTCCAGCAGACGGGCGATGTCGTCGATGCCATACGCGCCGACCCTTCCCGCTGCGAACTCGATGGCGAGTGCGATCCCATCGAGCCGGCTGCAAATGTCGGCCACGACCGCCGCGTTCTCGTCGCTCAGCTCGAAGCCGCTTCCGCTGGCGCCGACGCACGCCATGAAGAGCTGGATGGCCGGAAAGGTTTGCGCTTCTTCGGCACGCAGGCCGGGATCGGATGGCGGACACTCGAGAGGAGGCAGCAGGTAGGCGTATTCGCCGTCGACCCGCAGCGCCTCGCGGCTGGTCGCCAGGATGTGAACGCCAGGTGCTTCGCGAAAGATCTGCTCGGCGAGCGTGGCGGAAGCTTCGATGACATGCTCGCAGTTGTCCAGCACGAGGAGCAGCCGAGCCTGCCGGAGGGATTCCCTCAGACTGGGCAGCGCGTCCTCGGTCTGAATCGTGAGACCGAGCGTCGATGCGACCGTGGAAGCGACGTGCGCAGGGTCGGAGAGGGCGCCCAGACTGACGAAGCACACCGCGTCCTGGAACTCCTGGAGCACGGCGTGGACGACAGCGAGGGCCACCGTCGTCTTGCCGATGCCCCCGGGTCCCACGACCGTCAGGAAGCGATGGGCCATCAGGTCGGCGGCAATGGCGCGAGCCGCTTCGTCGCGCCCGACGATCCGCCCGGGGGGCGGCGGCAGGGCGAGCGTTCGCAGCATGACGCTCTTCGAGGAAGCCGAGTCCGCGTGGAAGGGGTGCTCCTGACGGCTGACCGGGGCCACGAAGCAGTAGCCTTGGCTGCGGACGGTTGCGATGTACCGAGCGCCCGCCGTGCCGTCGCCCAGGGCTTTGCGCAAGCCATTGATGTGCATCCTCAGGCTGCCAGAGTCCACGATCAGGTCGCGCCACACCCGCGACGTCAAATCCTTGTGGCCGACGATCTCGCCGGCATGCTCGACGAGCACGATCAGGAGATCGAGAGCCCGGCTGCTCAGCGGCAACGCAACGCCGTCCCTTTCGACCTTGCGCTCGGCGGGGAACAGCCGAAACGGCCCGAACGAGATGCTCGGACGGCCCAGGTATCCGTGCGACGGGCCCGGTCCTGCAGTGTCAAGGATGCTGCTTTCGGGCACTCGCCCATCAGCGCGAGCAGGCGAAGTATCGATAGCTTTCTCCGCGGCGTTGGGGCCCGCAAATGCGAGTGCCCGACCTGGATCGGGTCAGCGCGAGGACTGGCTTTTAATTATAGGTACGCGACATGCAGCGCGGTTGTCGTCCTGGCTGTCCCGAACAAGCAAGGCGATGCCCCAAAAGAGCGCTTCGCCACCGACATTGGACGCTCGCGCCATCGCCACGAGCTGCTGCCCGAACTGCGCTCGGAGCTGGCCGCCTTGCGTTGCTCCATCGACTTGATGATGCTCCGGCTCTCGGCGGCGCCTAGACTCCCGTCTCTCCCGCGACCGCCACCGGCGGATGCGATGACAGGAAAAGGAGCGGACGATGGCGAGATCCGGCTGCTGCTGCGAGAGTGCCGCTGGCTCCTGGGCCATGCCGAGGCTCGTCAGCTATTCGCTGCAGGCCGACGAGCGGCGCCGCCACGAGCACGCCTGTCAGTTCGAGCTGAGCGTCTCGTCGTTGCGGGCTTCGAATCCCGCCGTTCCGGTCGTCCTGTTCTCCCACGGACCACTGGCCGCCGAGATCGCCTGGCTTTGCAGCCACTTCGGCGTGATGGTGCGCGACCAGGGCCCCTACGCGGACCGCCTCGCCGCGCTGTCACCGCAAAGTGGTCGTGCGATGGCGCGCTACCCCGTGCTTCACAAGCACCTCAACTTCTCGGAACTGGCGGCCGCCGGCGTGCAGCAGGTGCTGTGCTGCGATCTCGACACGATCTTCTTCACCGACGTCGAGCGCGTTTTCGATCGCTACGCGGGAGCGGACGTCGTCGCCCGCGAAGAGGTGTGCAGCGGGCGCAGCATTCATGGTGCCGACCGCGCGTTCATCGACGAGCCGCTGCTCGAGCGCCTGGCGCACCACCTTGGCCGAGCCGTCGTCGCACCCATCAACCTGGGAGTCGTGCTCTACAGCCATGGCGTCGTCGCGCGCCTCGCCGACATCATGAAGACCTTCGTCGACGACGCGTGGCGCCTGATGAACGGCCTGACGGTGCGCGAGTTTCCCAATTCGGCGGTTGCCGGCAGCGACACGTCGTTTCCGTGGATGGCCGACGTGCGCAAGCACGCTTCGGACATCGACCGGCAACGCGCGCTGCCGTATCCGTCGAACAACGGCTGGATCGTCGAAGAGGTCGCGTGGTGGCTTGCGCTCGGTTCGATCCCCGGGCTGACGCAAGCCGATTTCGCCGCGTGCGACGTCGCACAGAACGGCGAAGTGCTCGGCACGCCGCGCGACCGATCGAACTGGGCGCTGTGCCACTACTACTCGCACAACCTCCAGCGTATCGTGGAGTGGCTGCACCCACGGCCCTCGCACGCGACGCAAGCATTCTCGTACCCGGCTCAGCAACGCCGTGCGGCCCAGCCGTCGGCCACATTCGAAAGGTAACGAACCATGGCAACGAGCAAGAAGCGCAGCAGCAGGAAGGCAGCTCCCGCTGCCGCGCCGGCGGCCAAGACCGCGCGTGCGAAGGGCGAGCCCCGCAAGGATTCGGCCGGCTTTCCGGAGCGGATCTTCGGGGTGGCATCGCCCCACTCGGTGGGCGGCGTGTCGATGTTCACGCCCGGTCTGTCGATCGATGCGTCCAATGTCCAGGCCTTCGAATCGGACGAGGAGCTCGTTCGGCGGGCGATCGCGCGGCTTCAGGAAGCAGGCTTCGAGGTGCTGTACGCGACCCCGCGAACGATCAACATCGCCGGATCCCGCGCGACCTACGAGCGCGCGTTCGCCACGCGGCTGGTGGCGGTCGAGCGCGAGACGATCATGAGCGGAGGCAAGATCGGAAAGACGACCTGTTTCGACGTGCCCGAGACCCCGTTGTTCGGCCAGGTCGATACGGCGAACTCGAATCTTGCCGACGTCCTGGAAGGCGTCGCGATCGAGCAGCCGTACGCGCTGCAGACGCCGACCGCGTTCCCGCCCCCGGCGCGCTACTGGCATCTCGACGTGCCGGCGGACGTCTCGCTGGGCTGCAATGCCGACCGTGCGCACCGCTCCGGGGTCACGGGGCTCGGGGTCCGTATCGCGATGGTCGACACGGGGCAGGCGGTGCATCCGTTCTTCACGGAGCGGGGCTACCGCGTCGAGCCGACGCTGCTGGGGCCGGGGACCGTCGACGCGCACATCGACTCGGTCGGCCACGGCACGGGCGAATCCGCCAACATCTTCGCCACCGCGCCGGACATCACGCTGCTTCCGGTGAAATGCGCGAACGCGTCGGGCAGTCTCGTCAACACGACGGCGGCGTTCGCCGCCGCTGCCGCGCTGAATCCGGCGATCATCTCGTGCAGCTGGTCGCGCAGCATCCAGAGCGGCCCGCTCGACGCGGCGGCGAACGCCCTTGCGGCCGAGGTCGCCGCCGCCGTGAACGCCGGCATCATCGTGTGCTATTCGGCGAGCAACGGCGGCTGGGGCTTTCCGGCGCAGATGCCCGAAGTCATCGCGGTCGGCGGCGTTTTCATGGAGCGCAACGGAGCGATGCGCGCCTCCGACTATGCGAGCGGCTTCATGTCCAACATCTATCCGGGTCGCCGCGTGCCCGACGTCAGCGGGCTCGTCGGCATGCGGCCGAAGGCGATCTACATCATGCTGCCGCTCTCGGAGGGCGCATCGATCGATGTCGGCAATGCGGGCGGCGCCCACCCCAACGGCGATGAAACGCCGAACAACGACGGCTGGGCGGCGTTCTCGGGCACCTCGGCGTCGTGCCCGCAGATTGCCGGCGTCTGCGCGTTGATCAAGCAGGCGTGTCCGCGGTTGAAGCCGGCGGAGGTCAAGGACGTCCTGATGAAGACCGCGCGCGACGTGACGGTCGGATCGAGTTCGCCACTTCCGGGCTTGCCCGGCGGCAGTCCCGCCGGGGTCGGCCCGGACACCGCGACCGGGGCCGGCATGGTCGATGCGCACCGGGCGGTCCTGCTGGCCAAGCTGCGGTGCGTCGTGTTCCCTGTCACGCCGCCGCTGCGGCCCTTCGTGCCGCCGCTGATTCCCTTCATTCCTCCGACGATACCGTTCCTGCCGCCGCGCTTGCCCGTGTTGCCGCTGACGCCGGTGCTGCCGTTCTTGCCGCCGAGGCTGCCGATCATGCCCTTGCTGCCGTTTGGCCCGGGCCCTGGCCCCGGTCCAGGCCCCGGGCCGGGTCCGTTGTCGGGCGCGGAAGTGCGTCCGCAGGGCGAGGGGCAAGGCATGCCGATCACCGCCGATGACGTTGCGGCGCTCGAGCAGATGCTGCTCGACTCGCGGGAGCCGCTGATCTGATGCCCGAGCCGCTGATCGTCGCCCGCGTGTTGCTGCGGACGGCCGAGGGCGAGCGGCCGGGGATCGACGTGCCCATCACGGCCGACACGATCCCGCGCCTGACACCGCCGTCCGAGGCCGTCGCAGCCGTTTCTGACCACTTTCGTGGCGCCGGCTTCTCCTTGCTCGGCGGGCCAGCCATCACCATCGGGATTGCAGGGTCGAAGGCGCAGTTCGAACGGCACTTCGGCGTCAAGCTCACACATGGGAAGGACCAGACATACACGGTCCGCCGTGCACGCCAACGCGGTGTTGCGCGAAGCGCTGCCGACGACATCGTCGATCCGACCAGCATCCCGGTGGATCGCCTGCCGCCTTCGATCCGGCGCGCCGTCTCGCAAGTGGCGCTCGAGACGGCGGCGTCGATCGATCAGCCGGGGGTGGATCCTTGACACCGTGCCGGACGGTCAGCGTCGACCGGCCGCCGACATTCGAGGTGCCGTGGCTTCGCCGAGGTCCGCTGTTCCGTGGCGGCGGCGTCGCCGTGTACGACGCGCTGGTCGACGGCCGGACCTTCGCCGGCTTGTGCGCGGAGGCGCGGGCCCACTACGCGTGCGCCGACCGCCAGGTCTGCGACGTGGTCACGAGCGACCACTGCGACGGGCGTGGCGGGGTGCCGCCGCGCCAGCTGTGCACCGCCGGCGGCGGCCCCGTCCAGGACGACTGGTACCGGTCGCCGGCGTTGCACGCGTTCCTCCGCGAGCTGTGCGGCGGGCCGATCAGGCCCAGCGGCTCGCGCGGCAGCTACAGCTACTACGTCGAGCCCGCCGACCACCTCGGCCTGCACCTGGACATCGTCACGTGCGATGTCACGGTGATCAGCGTGCTCGCGGATTCCTCGCCCGACAACGGCGGCGCACTCGCGGTCCAGCGCGGCAACGTGGGCGTGCCGCTGTCGGTTCTGCGCCGGTCGGCGCGGGTGGAAGAAGAGGTCGTCAAGGCGCCGGCCGGATCGAGCATCGTGATCCTCGGCGGCCTGGTGCCGCACCGCGTGCTGCCGTTGACGACGGGGCAGCGGGTCATCTCCGCGCTTTGCTTCGAGGCCGCCTGACCGAGGTGTCACGAAGTCGCCAACGTTTGCCAAGTGCTGCAGAATGGCGCGGCCAGGCCACCGGCCTTGCGCTCGCCTCGCAATTGCATGCAGCATGCACGGACACGGAAGGAGCAGAGACATGAGCAACCATGGCGGATCGACGTTCTCGATCGAAAGAAACCTGACCCCCGTTCCGGCCGGCGAGCGGGAGCTGCTGCTGCAGAACCCCGTGTTCGGCCGGGTGTTCACCGACCACATGGCCACCGCCCGCTTCACGCCCCAGCGCGGATGGCATGACGCGCGGATCCAGGCGCGCGGCGAATTCAAGTTCGACCCCGCGAGCCTGGTCTTCCACTATGCCCAGGAGATCTTCGAGGGCATGAAGGCCTATCGCCTTCCCGACGGCGGCGCGGCGCTCTTCCGTCCGCAGGCCAATGCGCGGCGCTTCCGCAATTCCGCCATCCGGCTCGCGATGGAGCCGCTGCCCGAGGAGCTGTTCCTCGAATCCGTCCGCGAGCTGGTGCGCATCGACCGGGACTGGATTCCCGGCACGGAGGGCGCCGCGCTCTACCTGCGCCCCTTCATGATCGCGACCGAGGTCCTGGTGGGCATGAAGCCCTCGTCCGACTACCTCTACTGCGTCGTCGCCTCGCCCGTCGGCTCCTACTTCAAGGGCGGCGCGCCGGCGGTCACGCTGTGGGTCTCCGAGAACTACACGCGGGCGGCGCCCGGCGGGACGGGCGATGCGAAATGCGGCGGCAACTACGCCGCGAGCCTCGCCGCCCAGGCGGAGGCGAGCCGCGAGGGTTGCGACCAGGTGGTCTTTCTCGACGCGGTGGAGCGGCGCTGGGTCGAGGAACTCGGCGGCATGAACGTGTTCTTCGTCTTCGACGACGGTTCGCTCCAGACGCCGCCGCTGACCGGCACCATCCTCCCCGGCATCACGCGCGAGTCGCTGATCGTCCTGGCGCGCGACATGGGCCTGACCGTGCGCGAGGAGCCCTATGCGATCGACCAGTGGCAGGCCGATGCCGGCAGCGGGCGCCTGCGCGAGGCCTTCGCCTGCGGCACCGCGGCCGTCGTGACGCCGATCGGCAAGGTGAAGGGGCGCCGGCACGACCTGACGATCGGGGACGGTGGGGCCGGGGCCGTGACGATGCGCCTGAAGGCGGCGCTGCTGGACATCCAGCAGGGCCGCGCGCCGGATCCGCACGGCTGGATGGACCGACTGTCCTGAAGCGCGCCTGCACGCTTCCCTGAGCGCGGCGACGGGAAGTCGCACCCTGGCGCGGCGAGCCGCATTCAGGCGGCGCACACATCCTGCCCGCGCTCCGTAGCGTGACCGTGCCGGTCGGGCCCGGTCTCATTCGCGCGGCGTATTCGCGCGTCAAGTTCAAGAACGGGACGAGGTTTGCGAGGCAGGGTGGGCCAAGGCCTGCCCCGACTTCAGTGCCCTTTCACCGCCCTATGCGCCGCGCGCTCCAGCGATTCCCGGTGCGCCGGGTCCGCGATCGCGATCATGCGCGGGATGCGCTGTGCCAGCGTCAGTCCGCGCAGATCGGCCACGCCATGCTCGGTCACGATCACGCACGAGTCGCTGCGCGGCACCGTCACCGGCCCCGTGAGCGACGGCACGATGCGGCTGCGCGTGCCTGCCGTGGACGGCAGCGCGACGATGGGTGCACCGCCGCGGCTGGCCTGCGCGCCGCGCAGGAAGTCGACGATGCCGCCGACCGCGCCCACGTAGCGCCCGCCCGCGAGCTCGGAATTCACCTGCCCCGTCAGGTCCACCTCGATGGCGGAATTGACCGCCACGAAGCGCTCGATGCTGCCCAGCACGCGCGGGTTGTGCGTGTAGTCGGTGCCGCGCAGTTCCAGCGCGTGGTTGCGGTGCGCGAAGCGGCGCAGGCGCTCGCCGCCGATCAGCACCCCGCCCACGCTGAGGCCCGGGTCGATGCTCTTGCAGCTGTTGGTGATCACGCCGCCTTCCTGCAGTGCCGCGATGCCGTTGCCGATGCTGCCGGAGTGCACGCCCAGCTCGCGCCGGTCGCCGAGTTGAGAGAGCACCGCGTCGGGGATCGCGCCGATGCCGGCCTGCAGCGTGGCGCCGTCCTCCACGAAGCCGGCCACATGCCGCCCGATCGCCATCTCCACCGGCCCCGGCGGCAATGAATCTCCGGGCGGGAAGGGCTCGGTCGAATGGACCCGCAGGTCGATGTCGGCCTCGTGCAGATAGGGCCCGCCGTAGGTCCACGGCACGTCCGGGTGCACTTCCGCGATCACGGTCCTGGCGCTGTTGAGCGCATCGACCAGGTACTCCCGCGCCATCCCGAGGCTGTAGCGCCCCAGCGAGTCCGGCGCGGACACCTGCAGCAGCAGCACGTCGACGCGCAGCGGCCCGCGCTGGATGAGCCGGGGCAGCTGCGAGTAGTGCACCGGCAGGATGTCCAGCACGCCCGCGTCGGCGAGCCTTCGGTTCGATCCGGTGCCGCAGTACGCCAGCAGCTCGAAGGCGTCGGTGTGCTCCGGCGTGAGCAGGGTGTTGAGACCGATCCCGAGGAACACCCGGATGCGGCCGATACGGTGCCGTTGGGCCACCAGGGCGCGGATGAGCGTGAGCGGCTCCGCATGCGACTGGCCCCACATGACGGTGTCGCCGGCATGGATGAGGCCGGCCAGGTCCGGCTCGGCGAGTGACTGGCTGCTTTCGGTATTCATGGCTTGCTGAGAGCAACTCTAGAGCCTGGTGCCGCGGCTGCCAAATGACGTCGACCCTGAGCGGTGCGGCGCAGCGCTCCTCACCCGCGGCCTTCGCACAGCAGATTCGCGAGGAGACCGAGGTCTGGCAGGAACTCTTCAAGGCCATGAACTTCAAGCCCGAATGAGCCGGCATCCGGCCGGGGCCGCTGCAATGCCGCCGAGGTTTCGAAAACGCCGAAGGCTCGCTACCGAACTTTCGGATTGTGCGCGGCGCGCGAGACCGGCACGATCGAATTCATTCCGAGACGAGACCATGACCACGCAGATTCCCGCTCCCGGCCCGGGAGAACCTTCGATGAGCTCGCCCTTGGCATCGGCGCGCAGCCTCCTGTTCGTGCCCGCGTCGCGGCCTGAACGCTTCGCGCGGGCATTGGACGCCGGCGCGGGATGCGTGATCCTGGACCTCGAGGACGCTGTCGCGCCTGCGGGCAAGGCCGCCGCGCGGACACAGCTCGACGATCATCTTGGCGGCTTCGCCGCGGACCAACTGGCACGCACCCTGGTGCGTATCAACGCGGGCGGTACCGAGTGGCACGAGGACGACCTGCGCCTCCTGGCGCGATGGTGCGCCAAGGGCCTGGCGGGCGCGATGGTGCCCAAGGCGGAGTCGGGCGCCGCGCTGGACGCGATCGCCGCCGCGCTCGGCCCCGCGGCGCAGCTGGTGCCGCTGATCGAATCGCTGGCTGGCCTCGATGCGGTGGACGCGCTGGCGCGCGCGCCCCAGGTCGCTCGGCTGGCCTTCGGCCATCTTGATTTCCAGCTGGACCTGGGCATGAAGTGCGGCGCCGACGAGGCCGAGCTCGCCGCCGTGCGCTTCGCGCTGGCCGCGGCCTCGCGGCGCGCGCAACTGCCCGCGCCGATCGACGGCGTGACGGTCGACACCGCCGACGGCGAGCGGCTGCGCCAGGACGCCCGCCGCGCCCGTGCGTTCGGCTTCGGCGCCAAGCTGTGCATCCACCCAGCGCAGGTGGCCATCGTCGACGAGGTGTTCGCGCCCTCGGCTGCCGAGATCGAATGGGCGCGCCGCGTGATCGAGGTGGCGCGCGCCAGCGGCGGCCAGGTGGCCAGCCTGGACGGCAAGATGGTGGACCTGCCGGTGATCCGGCTGGCGGAGCAGACGCTCCGGCAGGCCGGGACCGTTGCGGCGGCGTCATCGCCCGCCGCAGCCCGGGCGACGTAGTTCACGAAAGCATCGGGCGGATACCGGTTCATTCTGTTTCCGTGACTTTTTCAGAGGAGTGCCGCCGCCGCGGCACATACGATCCATGAAAAGGCATAAAAGCAGATGGAAACCCCTCCCCCACAAGCACAGCCGTCCGGCGATGACGCATGGACCGACCGGCTTGACGTGATCACGTCCAGCGCCCGGCATGGCGCCGGCGAGGTCTCGGTGCGGCGCTCGATCGGCGAGCTGCTGGGGGTCGTGCGCGAACTGCTGAAGCTGGAGGTCGTGTTCGTCAGCGAACTCGTCGATGGCCAGCGCGTGTTCCGCTTCGTCGAGTCGGGCGGGCTGCCCACGCGCGTGCAGCCGGGCCTGTCGGCGCCGCTGGAGCAGACCATCTGCCAGCGCATCCTGGACGGGCGCTTGCCCAACCTGGTCCTGGACGTCGAGGCCGTGCGTCGGACGCAGGGCCTGCCCGACAGCTTCGAGGGCATGGGCACGCACATCGGCGTGCCGGTCCGCCATGCGGACGGCAGGCTCTACGGCATGCTCTGCGGGTTCAACAGGACCGGCACGGCCGATCTCGGCGAGAAGGACGTCAGGCGGCTCGAGGTCGCGGCCAATGCGGCGGCGCAGTTGCTGGCGCGCGCCGAAGGGGGCGAGGGCGGGGTGTGGGATCCGGCTCTTCTCTGAGCCGAGTGCACCGAACGCGCGCCGCCGCTGACGGCCGCGGCCCCTTCAATCCAGCGTCGCGCCGGACTGCTTGACCAGCTTCTGGTGCTTCACGAGCTCGGTCTGGAAGAACGCCGGCGCGGCGTCCGGCCCGATCGCCAGCACGCTGAGCCCTTGTCCCGCGATCGCCGTGCTCGCCTCGGGCGAGCCCATGGCCGCACGGATCGTGGCCGCGTAGCTGTCGACCAGCGGCTTCGGCAGGCCGGCCGGCCCGACCAGCGCGATCCAGGCGTCGAAGCCGTATTTCGGGACGCCGGCCTCGGCCAGCGTGGGCACCTCGGGCAGCGCAGCCGAGCGCTTCTGCGTGCTCACCGCCAGGGCGCGCAGGCTGCCCGCCTTCACCTGGGCCGCGACCTGCGAGATGGAGACGAAGCCGAGCTGCACCTGGCCGCCGATCAGGTCGGTCACCAGCGGCCCGGTGCCTCGGTAGGGCACGTGCTTGATGTCGATGCCGGTCTCGCTCACCAGCAGTTCGCCCGCCAGATGCAGCGTGCTGCCGTTGCCGGCCGAGCCGAAGTTCAGCGTGCCCGGCTTCGCCTTGGCCAGCGCGAGCAGCTCGGCGACGTTCTTCACCGGCAGCGACGGGTGGACCACCAGCACCAGCGGCACCGTGGCCAGCACCGCGATCGGCGTGATGTCCTTCAGGCTGTCGTAGGGCACCGACTTGTAGATGCCGGGGTTGATCACGTGGTTGGACGAGATCATCCCGAGCGTGAGCCCGTCCTTCGGCGCCTTGACCACCTGCGTGGTGCCGGGGATGCCGCCGGCGCCCGCGATGTTCTCCACCACCACCGGGTGGCCGGTGGCGCGGCCGAAGCCGGGCGCAATCGCGCGCGCGACCGCATCCACGGTGGAGCCCGCGGCCAGCGGCACGACCAGGCGGATCGGCTTGTCGGAAGGCGCGGACTGTGCCAGCGTGCCCAGGGGGCTGGCGAGCAGCGCGGCGCTGGCCAGGCAGGCGATGGCGCGGCGGCGCAAGGGGATCGTGTTCATCGTGTCGTCTCCGGGTCTTGTTGAATGAAGGGGGCGCCTCACGGGTGGCGGGCCCGCAGTTGCGCGAAGGACATGAGCTCGCCCGCAATGGCGCTGGCCGCCACCGTGGGCGGGCTGGCCAGCCACACGCTGCCTGGGCCACCGCGGCCCGGGAAGTTGCGGTTGATCGCACTGACGGTGACCTGCTCAGGGCTGGCTGAGCCGCCCGGCCCGCAATTGCCGCAGGCGCCGCACGAGGGCTGCAGGATGCGCGCGCCGACCCGCTCGAAGGCATCGAGGTAGCCCGCCGCAATGCAGTGGTCCCGCACGGCGGTGGTACCGAACTGCAGGTAGAGCTGGACGCCCGGCGCGACCCGCAGCCCGCGGTCCGCGGCCCAGCGCAGCACCGCGTGGTAGTGGTCGAAGTCCTCGCGCTTGCCCGCCGTGCAGGAGCCGCCATAGGCGATGTCGATGTGCACCGGCGCCGGGACGTCGGCCAGGGCGAGCCCGTTGCCGGGATCGCCCGGCGCTGCCACCATGGGCGGTACCGCGGCGCAATCGACGCGGATCGCGTGCACATGGCGCGCGCCCTCGTCGCTGCGCATCCAGGGCTGCAGGACGAAGTCGATACCGCGCCGCTCGCGCAGGAAGCGCACCGTCTCGGCATCCGGTGCGACGATACCGGTGAAGCCGCCGAGCTCGGCCGTCATGTTGGTCAGCGTCGCGCGCTCGTCGGTCGACATCGCGGTGACCGCCTCGCCGACGAACTCGAACACTTTGCCGATGCCGCCGCCGTCGCGGAAAAATGGCAGGGCGAGCAGGTGCAGCACCAGGTCCTTGGCGGTGACGCCTTCGGCCAGGCGTCCATCCAGCCGCACCTGCAGCGAGACCGGCACAGTCAGCCGTACCGCGCCGGTCACGAAGGCATTGGCCATGTCGGTGGTGCCGACGCCGAAGGCCACGCAGCCCAGCGCGCCGCTGTGCGGCGTGTGCGAATCGGTGCCCACCACCACCTGGCCCGGCAGGGCGTAGCGCTCGGCCATCATCGCGTGCGAGATGCCGGCCACGTTGCCGCCGTCGTCGCGTGCGGCCTCGTCCTCGGTCAGCGTGCGGTGCGCGCGCAGGCCGTGCGCGGCGACGAAGGCGCGCTGCGCGTCGACCATGCGCCGCACGTTGGGCACCAGCCCCCCGCGCACATGGGCGGGGCTTTCCTCCACGTAGGAGGTGTGGTCCTCGAAGACCACGATCGAGGCCGGCTCGTGCAAGGACAGCGAGGGTCCCAGGCTCGCGTGCAGCATGTGCGCCGCCATGCCGGTGTAGTACTCGTGGATGAAGCGCCAGTCGGCACGCACGAAGGCGCCGTCGCCCGGGGAAGGCGCAGGCGAAGTGAGCGGCGTGTCGAGGACGTGGCGCGCCAGGATCTTCTCGAACAGTGTGCGCGGCGCGCCGTCACCGGCCTCCGTGGCCGGGCAGATGTCCCGCAGGAAGGACTGGCCGAAGCGCAGCAGCCCGCCGCGCTCGAGCAGGGTCGCGGCCAGCGCATCGCGCCCGGCGGCCAGTTCATCGACGGGGATCGCCTCGCCGGCCGCGATGCGGTCTGCCAGGCCCAGGTCGGTCGAGGTGAACAGGCCGATGTTGTCCGCGTTCTGACGATAGATGCGCTCGAAGCTCTCGGCGATCACCAGCCGCACGCCGGCCAGCTTTTCCGCCGCCGGGCTGTGCTCGCGCGACGAACCCTTGCCGTAGCGCTTGCCGGCCACCACCACCTCGATGCCGGCGCCGGCGACCGCACCGGCACCGATCGGCCGTCGGCCTGCTGCCTCGAAGCCGGTGTAGGGGTAGCGGCCCAGCTTCTCGTCGTAGTGGCTCAGGATGGGAAGCGGCGTGATCTCGTCGGTGGACACATCGTCGCGCAGGGGCCGGGCCTCGGACAGCGACATCGGCTCGCCGCGCAGCGCGGCCTCCGTTTTCTCCGGAGCACGGCAGAGGAACAGGATGCGCGGGGAAAAACGCAGGGCTTCGGGCAGGACTTCGGCAGGCATGCCCGATGGTCCCGTGGCCGGTGCCCGCGGCCAAGCGCCAAGGCGGCACGGGGGCTCTCGCGAAATGCGAGATCGGGGATTACCCGCGCAGGCCGTCGATCAGCGCCTGCGTGGCCCGCGGCTGGGGCGTGCGGCGCAAGGCATAGAGATGCAGGTCACGCGCGGCCCACGGCTCGTCCAGCGGGCGCCGAACGAAGCGGCCGGTGCCGGCATAGGCGGCAGCCGCGCTGCGCGGGATGACCGCGATCCCGAGCCCGGCCTCGACCATCCGGCAGACCGCATCGAAGCTGCTGACCGACACCGTCGGCGCGAAGCGGCGCTGCAGCGCCTCGGCGCGCTCGTGCAGCGAACGGTCCAGCGCGCCGCCCTGGTGGACGCCGATCAGCGGATGGTCGAGCACCTGCATGAAGCCGAGCGAGGCCAGCGGCGTCAGCGCATGGTCGGCCGGCATCACCACCTGCAGCGGGTCGCTCGCGAAATGCCAGGCGTCGAGCCCGGCCGGCACCGGCGCCTGGACGCCGACGCCCACGTCAGCCCGGTCGTCCAGGCAGGCGCGGATCACCTCGCGCGTGTCTTCCTCGTGCAGTGACACGCTCACGCCCGGATACGCGGCCATGAAGCGCTGCAGCCGCTCGGGCAGGAAGCCGATCACGGCCGACATGTTGGCGTGCAGGCGCACCGTGCCGCGCACCTCGGTGCCTTCGGTCTGTACCTCGCGCACGAGCGCCTGCAGGTCCTCGTCGATCTTCACACCGCGCGCCAGCACCAGGCGCCCCGCATCGGTCAGCGCGATCCCGCGGGGCGACCGCACCAGCAGCGGCGTGCCGAACGCGTGCTCCAGGTCGGCCAGGCGCCGGCTCAGCGCGGAGGGCGCGATGTGCTCCTGCCCGGCTGCGCGGACGATGGAGCCGGCCTGGGCGGCGGCGACGAAGAGGCGGACGCTGTAGGGGTCGATGCGGCGGACCAAGGACGGCCTCGGAAGGGAGCTGCGGCGAGGCTGCGATTCTCGCAGCCGGCGGCGGCATCCCCGTGCCGCCTCAGAGGTCCTCGATCACCAGCATGCGGTAGCGCTGTGCCATCGAATAGGGCACCTTCCGCACCGCCTGCATGAGCCAATCCGCCGCCTTCTCGTCCGGCGTCTCGACCAGCAGGCCATGGTGCCCCTCGCGCGCCAGCTTGGTATAGGCGCGCACCGTCGCGCCCTCGGTGCCGGCGGATGGCAGCGGGTTGTCGGCATCGCTCACCGTGGGCGTGATCTGGGACAGGATCGACGCGGGCGGGAGATGGAAGATCTCGACTTCGGGATTCTGCGAATTCAGGTCGTCGGCCACGGCGATCGCGCTGGCTTCGTCCGGGAACATCACCATGGAATAGCCGTCCGGATAGAAGGCGCCGCCGATCGTGGCGAGCATGGACGAATCGAGACTGAACGATGACAGCATGGTCGAGGGCCTTTCGCTTCAAGGGAGTGCGCTCGAACCATGCGTTGCCGCGGCGCGCCGGAAAGTAGGAGAAGCGCGCCTCTTCGTGACCCTGCACGGCAAGCCGCCGTGAAAGCGCGCTGCCGCGTCAGGCCGCGGGCGCGGGCCGCACCGGGATGTCGAAGTGCAGCACGTCCTCGCGTACGCCGAGCTTCGCGTACAGGGCGATGGCCGGCGCATCGGGCGGGTCCGCCTGGACGAAGATCACGTAGGCCCCGCGCTCGGCGCCGATGCGCTGGAGCGCGCGGATCAATCCCGTGGCCAGCCCCCGGCGCCGGTGCGGCGCGGCGACGGCCAGGTCGTAGATGTAGATCTCGCTGCGCTCCTGCTCGAACTTCCTGAGCACGTAAGCCGCGAGTCCGCCGACGACCTGCACGCCGTCGCGGGCCACCAGTGCGATGAAGGCGTCGCCGCCGAGCAATTGGCGCAGATAGGCGGGACTCGGACGCTTGGCGCCGTAGCTGTCTGCATCGTCGAAGGCCTCGCCGAACACGGAGAGCAGGGCGTTCATCTGCGCCGTGTCGTCGGCCGAGAGTTGGTGGATCGTGTAGCCGGTGGTGCTGGACATGGCGCGATCGTACCGCCCGGCCGTGGGCTTGGTTGTACCCTCTGTACGTCGCAGTTCGTCTGTGGCGAACGGGTGGCAATCCCCGTCAAACGGCAGCCATGCGGTTGTCCCGCCGGGCAAGGCCGTCAAGGCCGCGCGTCGTAGACCACTCGCCCACCGACAATCGTCTGCGTGGCGACGATGTCCTTGATCTGCTCCTCCGGCACGCCCAGGTAGTCGGCCGACAGCACCACCATGTCGGCGAAGCGTCCCGGCGCGATCGCGCCCTTGGCGTTCTCGTCGAAGGTCAGGTAGGGCCCGGCGTTGGTGTAGAGCCGCAGCGCTTCCTCGCGCGACACCTTCTGGTCGGCGCCGTACACCGTGCCGCGCGGGTCCTTGCGCGTCACCATCAGGTACATGCCGACGAAGGGGTTCAGCAGGTTGACCTCGTTGTCCGTGCCGGCCGCCGTGCCGCCGATGCCCAGGGTGTCCAGCAGTTGACGGGTCGGCACGGCGCGTTGGGCCAGCAGCGGCCCCATGTAGCGCTCCACCGTCGCGGCCTTGTCCCACATGAAGGCGTTCTGGGCGTCGACCCGCATGTCCAGCTTCCCGGCTTGGGAGATCTGGTCCGGCGCGATCAGGCTGCCGTGCACCACGCTGAAGCGGCGGCCCCGGATGGAACGGTCCTGATCGGCCGCCGCGTAGGCCTTGAGCACCAGATCGACGGCCGCATCGCCCACGGCATGGGTGTGAACGCGCCAGCCTTGGCGATTCGCCGACAGCACGCAACGCTGGTAGGCGGCGGGATCGACCGCGACCCTGCCGCGGTTCTGGGGCTCGTTGGCATAGTTGCCGCGGATGAAAGCCGACTTGAGCGTCATGCCGCCGTCCGAGATCAGCTTGACGCCGGCCAGCCGCGCCCAGTCGTTGCCCTGGTTGTCCTTGAACTTCGCGGCGTTCAAGCTCTTCTCGCATTCCTCCGCGCTGCCTGCGGGAATGCGCCAGAACATGCCGGCGCGCACCGTGGCCTGGCCGCGCTCGGCGACGGCGAAGTAGGCGCGGATCTGCTCCTCTTCCAGGCCCGCGACCACGGTGCTGGTGATGCCCGAGCGGTTGTACACGCGTTGCGCGGCGATGTTCTGTGCGATGGTCTGCTCGAAGGTGGGCGGCGGAATGATCTTCTCGACGATCCCGACCGCCGTCGACTCGAGCACACCCGTGGCTTCGCCGGCGGCATCGCGGTGGATCTTCCCACCCACGGGGTCGGGCGTGCCGCGGGTGATGCCCGCGGCCGCCAGGGCTTTGCTGTTGGCCATCGCAAAGTGGCCGACTGTCTGCACGAAGACGAGGTGGTCGGGCGCGACCGCGTCGAGCTCCTGCCGGGTCAGGTAGCGCTGCTCCTTCAATTGCGATGGCGGATGCCAGCGGCTGGTCTGCACCCACTGCCCGGCCGGCACCTTCCTGTCGCGGATGAACGCGCCGATGATGTCCTGGGCCTCGGCCACGGTGCTGGCCTTGATGACCTGGGCGCTGGTCTCCACCGTGCCGGCACCGTCCATGTGGGTGTGGCTGTCCATGAGGCCAGGGACCACCGTGCGGCCCCCGAGGTCGACCACGCGCGTGGCCGGCGATGCGAGCTGGCGCATCGCCTCGCTGCTGCCGACGGCGACGAAGCGGCCATCCTTGATCGCGACGCCCTGCGCGATCGAGAAGTCCTTGTCCACCGTGACGATCTTGCCGTTGACATACACCACGTCCGGGTTGGACGATCCCATGTGAGCGCAGCCCGAGAGGGCGAGACCCGCGGCAAGTGCCGCGGCCGTCGGCACGCGGCCTGCGAATGCGGCGGCGATGGCCCGCACGGATGTCGGATTCGAGAATCGAGTCACTTCAGCTCCTTCCAGGTGATGTTCAGGAACCAGGTCCTGGCTCGATGCCGACACCGAGCAGGCGATGCAGCAGCGCCGTGTCGCCAGCCAGGCCGGCGCTGTCGCCCGCGTGGACCAGGGTGCCGCGTTCCAGCACGATCGCCTGCTGCGTCATCGAGAGCGCGAGCACCGGATGCTGCTCCACCACGATGCACGCCAGGCCTTCGCGCTCGCCCAGGGCGCGGATGGCGCGGGCCAGTTCCTCCACGATGATGGGCGCAAGCCCTTCCATGGGCTCGTCGAGCAGCAGCAGCCGGGGATTGGTCATCAGCGCCCGGCCGATGGCGAGCATCTGCTGCTCGCCGCCCGACAGTTGATTGCCGTAGTTGCCGCGCCGCTCCTGCAGGCGCGGAAAGAGCGCGTAGACGCGCCGCAGGTGCCAGGGGCCGCGCCGCGCCACGACCAGGAGGTTTTCCTCGACCGTCAGCGACGGAAACACCTCGCGCTCCTGCGGCACCCAGCCGAGCCCGGCGCGGACGCGGCGGTGCGGCGCGAGCCGCGTGATGTCCTGCCCCTGCCAGCGGATGGCGCCGCCCATGACGCGGGTATTGCCCATCAGCGTCTCGAGCAGGGTGGTCTTGCCGACCCCGTTGCGCCCCAGCACGGCGAGGCTCAGGCCTTCGTCCAGCGAGAAGGAGAGCCGGTCCAGCACCACGGCGTTGCCGTAGCCGGCGGTGAGGGTGTCGAAGGCGAGCAGCTCAGGCATGCGCCGCTCCTGATGTGCCCAGATAGACCTCGCGCACGCGCGCGTCGGCCGCGATGTCCCGGGGCGTGCCTTCGGTCAGCACGCTGCCGGACACCAGCACCGAGATGCGCTTGGAGAAGCGAAAGACGAGGTTCATGTCATGCTCGATGAAGAGGATGCTGACGTCCTGCGGGAGTTGGGAGATGACGTCGAACAGCTCGCCGCTTTCGTCCTCCGGCACGCCGGCGGCCGGCTCGTCCAGCAGAAGGATCCGCGGCTTGGCTGCCATCGCCAGCGCGATCTCGAGCAGGCGTTGCTTGCCGTAGGCGAGAACGGAGACCGGCGTGTCGGCCAGCGCGTCGAGCTTGAGCTGCCCCAGCAGCGTATGGGCTTCGTCGTACACGCGGGTGAGGCGGCGCAGCGGGCGCCACCAGCTGGCGGCGAGCCCGTCGCGTTCGCAGATCGCCAGCACGATCGAGCTCAGCGGCGTGAGGCTGGGAAACAGCGTGTTGATCTGGAAGGTGCGCGCCAGCCCGATCCGTGCACGGCGGTCGCAGGACAGCGGCGTGATGTCGCGGTCGCCGAGATGGATCGAACCGGTGGTGGGCTGGAGCACGCCCGTCAGCAGGTTGATCAACGTGGTCTTGCCCGCGCCGTTGGGACCGATGAGCGCCTGCCGGGCGCCGGGCTCGAGCGTGAGGTTGACGTCCGTGACGGCGGCAAAGGCGCCGAAGCGAACGCCCAGGCCCTGCGTGCGCAGCGAGAGGGTGGCTGCGCGCGTCATTGCGGCCCCTTGGTCGCCACAAGGCGCGACAGCATGCCCATGATGCCGCCGCGGCCGAGCATCACCGCGGCGATCAGGAAGATGCCGAGCCAGAACATCCAGAACTGGGGATTCATGTCGGCGAAGGCATCGTGGACCAGCATGTAGACGATCGCGCCGACCATGCCACCGTAGAGCCTGCCCGCCCCGCCCAGCACCAGGATGATCAGGACCTCTGCCGACCGGTTGAAGCCGATGGATTCGATGCCGACGAACTGCGTGGTCTGCGCCAGCAGGGCGCCGGCGACGCCGGCCACCGCCGCCGAGAAGCAGTAGGCCAGCCGCAGCCGCGCCTGCACGGGCGAACCGATCGCGAGCATGCGCTTGCGGCTGTCATGGATGCCGCGCAGCGCCAGGCCGAAAGGCGAATGCAGCACACGCCGCACCAGCAGGAACATGGCGAGCACGACCCCGAAGCCGTACCAGAAGGCGGTGCGGCCCCACAGGTCGAACTCGAAGCGGCCGAGCACCGGTCGCATCTCGATGCCCTGCAGGCCGTCGGTGCCGCCGGTGACACCGCTGAGCCGGTTGGCGAGTTCGGCCAGGAGGACGCAGACACCGATGGTGATCATGAGCCGCGTGAGGTCGGCCCCCCGGACCACGAGATAGCTCAGCAGATAGCCGAGCAGGGCGCACACGACGAGGGCGAGCAGCAGGCCCGAGAAAGGCTCCGCCCAGCCGTGCCGCGCCAGCAGCCCGGCCGCGTAGGCGCCCATGCCGAAGAAGGCGGCGTGGCCCACGGTGAGGATGCCGGCATAGCCCAGCGCCATGTCCAGCGATACCGCGAACAGGCCGAAGATCAGGATCTGGCTGAGCAGCGTGAGCTTGTCGGGCATCAGCAGCGGGCTGCAGGCCAGCGCCAGCCAGAACAGGGCCTCCAGCCAGGGCAGGCGCGCGCGGGGGATGGCCAACGCTTTCATGCCAGGCCCTTTCGCGGAATGAGGCCGTGCGGGCGCATCAGCAGCATTGCCACCATCACGACATAGACCAGGAAGGCGCCGGCTCCGGGCAGGTAGTACTTGCCCGCCACGTCCACGATGCCGACCAGCAGGGCGGCGACAAAGGGGCCGGCGATGGTGCCGGCACCGCCGACGCACACGACGATGAGAAAGTAGATCAGGTACTTCAAGGCGAACGAGGGCTCGAGCCCCAGAAGACCGAGGCTCAGCGCACCGCCCAGGCCCGCCAGGCCGCAGCCGAAGGAGAAGGTGAGGAAGAAGAGGCGCTGCACGTGGATACCGGTCCCTGCGGCGACCCGCTGGTTGTCCACCGCCGCGCGCACCATCGCGCCGTAGCGCGTGCGGTTCAGCACGAGCAGCAGCGCTGCCAGCACCGCCAGGCCGCTGGCCACGAGGAAGAGGCGGTAGCGCCCCACCTCCAGGCCGAACAGGTTCACGCGCCCGTCCAGGGAAGGCGGCAGCGAGAAGGCCCGCATCGACGGCCCGAAGAAGTAGGTGGCGGCCGAGATGGCGACGAACACAACGCCGATGGACAGCAGCACCTGGTCCAGGGGATGCGAACGGTAGAGGCGCCGGAAGAAGCTGAACTCCAGCGCTGCGCCGACGGCCGCCGCGGCGACGAAGGCCACCGCGAGCGCCGGGAAGAAGCCCAGCCCTGCATGCTGCATCGCCAGGCTTGCGGCGTAGCCGCCCACCATCGCGAAGGCGCCATGCGCGAGGTTGACGAAGTTCATCAGGCCCATCGTGATCGACAGTCCGACGCCGATGAGGAACAGGAGCATGCCGTAGGCCACCCCGTCGAAGAGCACGATCGCCATGGGAAGACTTTCGGCGGCGCCTCAGCTGCCTTCCTTCGCCGGGTCCTTCACCCGGTCGAACCTGTCGAACTCCACGTTCACCAGCCTGCCGCCGGACTTCTCCGTCTTGCGGATGTAGACCGTCTGCACGATGTCGCGCGTGGCGGCGTCGATCTCGACCGGGCCGCGGGGGCTCTCGAAGGCCAGGCCCTTGAGCGCTGCCATGAGCTTGTCCCCGGTGGCGTCGCCCTTGGTCTTCGCCAGGGCCAGGTCGAGCGCGGCCAGGGCGTCGTAGGCCGTGACCGCGAAGTAGTTGGGCCGGATGGCGGTGCCGAACTGGGCCTCGAAGTCCTTCACGAATTTCTGGTTCTTCGCGCTCGGGTGGGCGTAGGAGTAGTGGTGGCTGGTCACGAGATTGAGCGCCACGTCGCCGGTCGCCTCCAGGAAGCTGTCGTCGGTGGCTTCGCCGGTCGCGAACAGCTTGATGCCGGCCTCTTCCATGCCGCGCTCCTTCCAGACCTTGAGGAAGGCCGGCGGCATCACGCCGGAGGGGAAGAAGAAGAACACCGCCTGGGGCTTGCTGTCCTTGATGCGCTGCACGTAGGCCGAGAAGTCGGGGTTGTTCATCGGCGTGCGGACCTCGCCCACCACCTTGCCGCCGCCGGCGGTGAAGCTTTTCTTGAACGCGGTTTCCGCATCCTGGCCGGAGGCGTAGTCGGCCACCACGGTGTAGGCCTCCTTCACGCCCTGCTTGAGCATGTAGCGGGCCATCGGGTCGGTGACCTGCTGGACGGTGAA
Source organism: Variovorax sp. JS1663 (assembly GCF_002157355.1). GTDB lineage: Bacteria > Pseudomonadota > Gammaproteobacteria > Burkholderiales > Burkholderiaceae_C > Variovorax. The sequence continues at coordinate 68,514 of NZ_LYMK01000035.1, forward strand.
GGACAGCCGCGCGATGTAGGGCGAGCTGGTGGTGATGGCCGAGGACGCGGCGTTCATCACGATCGTGGGTACCTTGGCCTGGGTGGCGACGGCGCCGACGGCATAGGCGTTGGGGCTGAAGTCCAGCCCGGTCAGCACGCTCACCTTGTCGCGCACCACCAGTTCCTGCGCAATGCGCTTGGCGGCGTCGGGCGCCGGGCCGCCGGTGTCCTTCTTCACGATCTCGACCGGGCGGCCTCCGATCTTGCCGCCGTGCTCCTTGAGGTAGAGCGCGATGCCGGCATCGAACTGGCGGCCGTAGTCGGCATAGGGGCCGGAGTAGGTGGCGATCAGGCCGATGCGCAGGGCCTCCTGCGCGTGGGCCGGCACGAGGGCGCCGGTGCAGGCAAGCAGGGCGGCGCAGAGGAGAAATCTTCGGTACGTCTTCATGGGGAACTCCTTGGGATGGACTTGAGATCGACGGATGCGTCCTGCAGCAGACGCGGATCGATGCGCGTTCGTGCCGCGATCAATTTGCGGCTGTGCATGTGCTCGGCGGGCCGGTTGACCGAATGCGCGGCGACCAGTACGCCATCGCGCAGGTAGAAGAGGCTGAAGCGATCGGTTTGCATGTCGCCCCGCAGCACGGCTTCGTCGCCGGGCTGGGGCAGCCCGGCCATCTGCAGCTTCAACGCATGCTGGTCGCTCCAGAACCACGGCACGCCGTCGAAGGGTTGAGGCTTGCCGGCCAGCGCGCTGGCGGCGGCGCGCGCGCCGTCGTTGGCCGCCTGGATGGACTCCAGGCGCATGCGCGTGGGGCCGCCCGGCATGGCCGGCAGCGTGGTGTTGGCCACGTCACCGACGGCGATGACGCCGGGTGCGCTGCTGCGGCCCAACGCGTCGGTGAGGATGCCGTTGTCGCAGGCGATGCCCGCCTGCCGGGCCAGCTCGACGTTGGGCGTCACGCCGATGCCGAGCACGACCATGTCGCAGCCGATGCGGCTGCCGTCGTCCAGTTCGACGTGTTGCACGCGGTCGGCCTCGCCGGTCAGCGCACGCACGCCGCGCCCGAGCACCAGATCGACGCCGCGCTGGCGGTGCGCGCCGGCCAGGTAGTTCGACATCAGTGCAGGAAAGCTGCGCGCGAGCAGGCGCTCCTGGCTTTCGACGACCGTCACGGCGGCGCCGCGAGCCGCCAGCGCCGAGGCGACCTCCAGCCCGATGAAGCCGCCGCCGATCACGCACGCCCGTGAGGCGCTGCCCAGTGCATCCGAGATGCCGAGCGCGTCGTCGAGCGTGCGCAGGTTGTGCACGCCTGCGAGATCGGCACCGGAAACGGGCAGGGTGCGGCAGCGCGCGCCGGTGGCCAGCGCGAGCGAGCCGTAGCGCAGCGTGGCGCCGTCGTCCAGCCTCAGCGTGCGCGCCGCGGCGTCCAGCGACACGGCGCGTCGCCCCGTCTGCAGGTCGATGGCGTTGTCGGTGAAGAAGTCCGGTCCGCGCAGGGCGAGGGTGTCGACCGAGGTCTTGCCTGTCAGCAATCCCTTCGACAGCGGTGGCCGCTGGTAGGGCGCGTGGCGCTCCTCGCCCAGCAGCACGATCGGTGCGTCGAAGCCCAGCTCTCGGGCACTGGCCGCGAGCTGCGTGCCGGCATAGGAAGCGCCGACGATGACGAGGGGCGCGGCGGTGTTCGCCTTCGGAGCGGCCGTGCGGCTCATCACACCTGGCTTTCGGGAATGCGCACGGTCAGGCCGTCGAGCGCGGGCGTGATGGCGATCTGGCAGCTCAGGCGGCTGCCGGGCCGGCGCTCGGAAGCGACGCCGTCGAGCAGCTCGTTCTCCATCTCGTCGGGCGGCGGCAGGCGGTCGAGGTCGCCGTCGGCCACGTAGACGTGGCACGTGGCGCAGGAGCAGCTGCCGCCGCACTCGGCGTCGATGCCGCGCACGTTGTGGTGGATGGCGGTCTCCATCACGCTCGCGCCCGCCTTGGCGTCGATGCTGCGCGTGCTGCCGTCGTGGAGGATGTAGTGGATCGTGGGCATGGCTTCTCAGAACATGTCGAAATACTCGCGGTGCTCCCACTCGCTGACTTCCAGGTTGAAGCGGGCGATCTCGGCTTCCTTGATGCGGCAGTAGTAGTCGACGAAGCCCGGGCCGAGCTGGTCGGTGAGCACGGTGTCGGCGCGCAGGGCGGCCAGGGCGTCGGCCAGCGTGCGGGGCAACGGGTCGGCCTCGGTCTCGTAGGGCGCGTCGGCCGAAGGGCCGGGGTCGAGCCGGCGCCGCATGCCGTCGAGGCCGCAGAAGATCTGCGAGGCCAGGTAGAGGTAGGGATTGGCGGTCGGCTCGCCCACGCGGTTCTCGATGCGGGTGGCGTTCTGGCCGACGCCGCCGAGCACGCGCAGCATCGCGCCGCGGTTGTCGCGCGCCCAGCTGGCGCGGTCGGGCGCCAGCGAGAAGGGCCGGTAGCGGCGGTAGCCATTGAGGGTGGGGCTGGCCAGCGCCGCCGCGCCTCGCGCATGGGCCTTGAGTCCTGCCAGGTAGTGCAGGCCGATGTCGCTCAGCGGCTGGCCTTCGTGCGCCGGCATGAAGGCGTTGTGGCCATCGGATTTGCGCCGCAGCGACTGGTGCAGGTGCCAGCCGCTGGACATCACGTTCGGGATGCGGGGGCGGCACATGAAGGTGGCGTGGTAGCCGTGGCGCTGGCAGATCTGCTTGACGGCGCTGCGCAGCAGCACCATGGTGTCCGCAGGCACCAGGCCGGCAGTGGGACCGAACACCAGCTCGAACTGGCTGGGGCCGAACTCGATCTCCAGCGAGTGCAGCGGCAGGCCCAGCGCCGCCAGGTTGGCGCGCAGCAGTTCCATCAGCGATTCCACGCGGTCGTAGCGCAACTCGGTCAGGTACTGGTGGCCCTGGGTCAGCAGCGACACGCGCGGCGGTTCGCCCGGCTGTCCGGCATGCGCGAGCTCGAGGCTGGGATCGTCGAGCTTGAAGACGTGGAACTCGACCTCCAGGCCGGCCACGAATTCGAGCCCCAGTGCATCGAGCCCGGCCACCGCGCGCTGCAGGATCTTGCGCGTGCCGAAGGGGCTCGGACTGCCGTCGGTGGTGTGGGCGTCGCACAGCACCCAGCCCGTGCGGGGCGCCCACGGCAGCACGCGGAAGGTCGCCGGGTCGGCCACGATGGTGAAGTCCGCGCCGCCCTGCATGCCGGGCCTGTCGAAGCCGCCGCCGGCCGAGAAGACGGGGAACACCGTGCGATGCGAGGTGTCCTTGGCCAGGAGCGTGGAGGTGAGGTTCACGCCGTCGCGCAGCGCAGCCCTGGCGGCGGACGCCACCAGCGTCTTGCCGCGCAGCAGGCCGTGCTGGTCGGGCCAGGCGAAGCGGACCACGTCCACCTCGCCGGCCTGGAGTCGGGCCGCGACTTCGTCGGCCTGTGCGCGCTGGTCGGCCGACCACAGGCCGAAGCGTTCGACAAAGCTGTCCATGGCAGACCTGCTCAGGCGGCCAGGCGCGCGGCGGCCCAGTCGGATCCGCGCCGCCGCGCGAGGTCGGCGTCGTGGCAGTAGCTGTCGACCTGGGCATTGGCGGCGACGCCGTCGATGGAGGCCGGGCCGGTCAGCGCACCTGCCTGTGCCGCATCGGGCAGCATCGGCGCCGCATCGCCGGCGAGCACACTGTCGATGGCCTCCAGCAGCATGCGACGGTAGGCGACGATGCCCTTGTCGGTGGTGCCCAGGTGCTCGCGCGTGCGGTTCTGGATCGGGCCCATGGACTCGCAAGCCCATTGGTCGTGGACGTTGATGTCCATGCCCATGCCGGTGTAGGTCTGGGTCTGCTGCTCCTCGGCGCTGTAGCCGTACTGGTTGGCCTTGTTCTTGCGCGAGGTGTAGGCCGGCAGCTCGATGGTGGCCAGGCGCTGCTCGCGCATCTGCTGCTTGTCCACCGGGCCGGTGAAGCTGGTGAAGATGGCATACCAGTAGCAGTGCGTGTCATCCACCGGCACATGCCATTGCGAGATCGTCATCTCGCTGCTCATCGGGATCACGAAGGCCTGAGGGAAGACGAGGTTGGTCACCCGCACGTGGGTCTGCTCTTCCGAGAGCTTGCGCAGCGTGGTGAGCTGCATGCCGTAGGGTGCCGGCGCGACGCGGATCTCGGGACAGTCGTACTCGCGAAGGACCTGTGTGATCGCCATGGCCGAGTCGGCCGACGCGCCGCGGAACTGCTTGCCGTAGCTTTCGGAGGTGTCCTCGTCCTCGAAGAAGCGGTGCAGGAAGGAGGCGTGCGCCGGGTCGATGCCCACCTCCAGCGCCTGCAGCCAGTTGCATTCCCACAGCCCCTTGAAGGCGAAGGTGTGGCTGTCGGGCGCGACGAAGCAGTCGAAATCCGGGAAGGCTGGGGGCTCGCCCTCGCCGATGTAGGCAAAGATCACGCCGCTCTTTTCGACAACCGGGTAGGCCGATTGCTGGATGCGCGTGCACAGCTTGCTGCCGGCCGGCTCGGCCGGGGTTTCCAGGCACTTGCCGCTGGCGTCGAAAAGCCAGCCGTGGAAAGCGCAGCGCAGGCCACTGCTTTCCAGGCGGCCGAAGGCGAGGTCGGCCCCGCGGTGGGGGCAGTCGCGGTCCAGCATGCCGAGCCGCCCCTGCGGATCGCGGAACAGGACGAAGTCCTGGTCCATGAGCTTGACGGGTTTGAGGGGGCGCGGGCCTTTCAGCTCTTCCGCCAGCGCCACGGGCTGCCAGTAGCGCCGCAGCAGCTTGCCGGCCGGTTTGTCCGGGCCGACACGGGTCATGTGGTCGTTTTTTTCAGCACTGATCATGGGGCACTCCTGAGGTCTCTGTACATCGTTGCATGCAATGGGATGCATTGTGATGAGCGACATGATCAAGCGTCAACGCAATTTGGCCTGATTTGCCTATTTTGTAAGGGTAAACACTAGGAAAATAGCAACGAACCAGGGTTCGTTGGCACATGAGTTGAGCGCAATTGAATGCAATGAATCTTCGAACTGCCTTGATTGCGTGCATTGACGCACCAAGCCGGTACAATCGCGCCAACTTGTTGCATGCAATCCGACATGGACTCCCAACAATCCCGCGTACTCGTCCAGCTGCGAGACATGATCCTCAAGGGCGAATTCGTGCCTGGGGAGCGCCTGGCGGAAATACCGCTGGCGGAAAAGCTGGGCGCCTCCCGCACGCCCGTGCGCCTGGCGCTGGGCAGCCTGGAACACGAAGGCCTGATCGAGCCCTCTCCGGCCGGCGGCTACCAGATGCGGCGTTTCACCTCACGCGAGATTGCGGACGCGATCCGCGTGCGCGGCGTGATCGAGGGCTTCGCGGCCCGGCTGCTGGCGGAGGAGGGCGCGCCGCGCCAGTTGCTGCGCGAGTTGCACGAATGCCTCGACGCCGGAGACCGGGCGGTGAACAAGCCGCAGATGGAACTGGACGACTACGCCGCCTACGTCGAGATGAACGACAACTTCCACCGGTTGATCGTCGAGGGGTGTGGCAATTCGACGCTCAGGCGGATCATGGAAACGCTGGTCGGCCAGCCCTTCGCCTCGCCGAGCGCCATGTTGCCGATGCAGTCCTCGATGCAGGAGGGTCAGCAGTGGATGCAGCAGGCGCATCGCCAGCATCACGCGCTGGTGCAGGCCATCGAGCGCGGTCAGGGGTCGCGTGCCCAGGCGCTGGGCGAGGAGCATGTGGAGATCGCCCGCATGAACCTCGACTATGCCCTCGAGCGGCCGGAACTGGCCGCCGAGGTGATGCCGGGCATGCGCCTCGTGGCGGCCAATCGGCGCGCCTAGAGGCTCCCTCGGGCGGCGGGCGGGTGGGCCTCGAACAGTGCCTGCCGCACGGCCTGCCACGAGGCCTCGTCCGGCGTGCACAGCAGCCCGCCCGAGGTATGGGAGGGCAGGTAGCCGCTGCCGTCGAAATGCGCGCTGTAGCCGCCCGCCTCGCGGTGGATCAGCCAGCCGGCGGCATGGTCCCATGGCATCAGGCGGTTGTAGAAGAGCACATGGCAATGGCCCGCTGCCGCCAGCCGGTATTCGTGCGCGGCGCAGCGTAACCAACAGGTCATGCCCAGGCGAGACAGATTGGCGTTCACCGTCGATCGCAGTGGCTCCGGCAGGAAGTTCGTGCCCGCGACGCCCTCCATCTCGTGCACCGGCACCGGGGCCGCCACCCGCAGCGCAGTGCGGCCCGCCTCGGCGTCCACCAGCCAGGCGCCCGCACCCCTGAAGGCGAGCGCGCTGCTGCGGCACACCGGATCGTGGATCACGCCGGCGACCACTTCGCCCCGCTCCAGCACCGCGCCCATCACGCCGAACAAGGGCACGCCGGAGGCGAAGTTCTTCGTTCCGTCGAGCGGGTCGATCACGAAGGCGAGTTCGGCGCTGCCGATCCGATCGAGCAGTCGGGGGTCCCGTCCGGCCGCCTCTTCGCCGATCACCTCGGCACCGGGGAAGGCGCTGGCCAGGCACTCGGCGATGGCGCATTCGGCCGCCTCGTCGGCTTCGGTCACGATGTCGAAGGCCGACGTCTTCTGGCGGATGGCGCTGGCCTGCACGCGCCGGAACCGGGGCAGGACTTCGTCGGATGCCGCCGCGGCGATGGCCCGCAGCAGCACGTCCAGATCTGCGATGGTGAAGCGGCGTTGCATGGGGCGTGGTCCTGGTTTCGATGGAAGCCGGTGCGCGCGGTTCCGGTCACAGCGCCATCGCATCGTGTAGGGGGGCGTTCCCATCGATTCTATTTTTGGGATGCCGCCACTGGCATGCAGAATCGGGACTTCTGGACTTGGCCCCGGTGGGAGGCACGAAATGGAACTGGAAGAAATCACCGCCCGACTCCGCTCGCTCGAGCTGCGGGCCGTCGCGCAGACCACCGCGATCGCGGTGCTGCTCCACGAGCAGCCCAACGCGGCGGCGAAGCTGCACATGATCACCGAGCGGCTGGTGGATGCGCCACCCATCCCCTTGTCCGACGAGGACCTGGTCAAGGTCGCGGCCTATCTGCAGGCGATGCTGGGCGGGCCCTGGATCGATTAGCCCGCATCCCACCGCCCGAGGACCGGAGGCGGCTCGCGCCTTCAGCAAGGACTGATCCGGCATTGCGACAGTCGCCGGCATCGAGGAACCGGCCATTGACGGTCCGGGCGCCGAAGCATCCTCTACCAGCGCCGGCTGACTGTCTGCCCCCTAGTATGAGGCTCCAGGGTGACGCCAGCATGAAGGGCTGGGGAGGCCCTCCGTTCGCCGGCCGCAAACGGCTAGAGTCGGGCACCGTCGACGCCCGACGAGGAGTGTGAATATGCGATCAGCCGGCGCCGCCACCTTCGACGAAGCCTATTACCGGCGCTACTACTTCGACAAGAAGACCAAGGTGGTGGACCCCCAACATGTCGAGCGCCTTGGCGAGTTCGTCTGTGCGTACCTGCGATACCTGCGCGTGCCTGTCAGGCGCGTGCTGGACGTCGGTTGCGGCATCGGACTGTGGCGCGACATCGTGGCGCGGCAATTCCCCTTGGCCAGCTACCACGGCGTGGAGTTCAGCGAATACCTGTGCGAGCGCTACGGGTGGGAGCGCGGCTCGGTGGTGGACTACCAGGCCGGGAAGCCCTTCGACTTCGTCATCTGCCAGGGCGTGCTGCCCTATCTCAACCCGCCGGATCTGAAGCGCGCCTTGCGCAACCTCAGCCAACTGAGTCAGGGCGCCCTGTATGTGGAAGCCGTGACGCGCGAGGACTACACGCGCGACATCGTGGATGAGGACCTGACGGACCCGCACATCTTTCGCCACAGCGCCGAGATGTACCGGCACGGGCTTTCGCGGCACTTTCAGGAGGTGGGCGGCGGGGTGTGGCTGAGCCGGCAAGCCGAGCTGCCGCTGTTTGCCCTGGAGTGTGCACCGGAGTGAGGCTCGATCGAATCAGGACCCCTGCCGGGGCGTGCCGCCCGCCATGCAGTAGTCGATGAAGGCCTCCAGCGTGCGCCCCGGCTGCCGCTGGCGGTGCAGCACGATCGAGAGCGTGCGCGAGTTCTTCGGCAGCGTGGTCTTCAGCTCCACCAGCGAGCCGGCGGCCAGCGCGTCGGCCACCGCGTAGCGCGACATGCAGCCGATGCCCACGCCCGAGGCCAGCACGCGCTTGATGGCGTGGCTGCTGCCGAGCTCCAGCTCGACATCCAGCGGGCCCACGCGCCGGCCCAGCCAGTCCTCGGTCGCCTCGCGCGTGCCCGAGCCTTCCTCGCGCAGCACCCAGCCGGCGTCGGCCAGCTCGCGCGCACCCACCATGCGCCCGGCCAGCGGATGGCTGGGCGAGGCGACCACCACCATCTCGTCGCTCAGCCAGCGGCGCACCGCCAGGTCGGGATGGGTCTGCCGCCCCTCGATGAAGCCGACGTCGGCATCGAAGCCGACCACCGCCGCGATCACGTCGCTGGTGTTGCCGATGATCAGCCGCGCCCGCGCCTGCGGGTTCTGCTGCTTCCAGCCCAGCACGATGCCGGGCAGCAGGTATTCGCCGGTGGTGAAGCTGGCCGCGATGCGCAGCGGCGTCTGCTGGTCGGTGAAGAACATGGCCTGCAGCTCGGCCGCCTGGTCCACCAGCGAGACCGAGCGGGCCAGCAGGGCGCGGCCGTTCTCGTTGAGCACCAGGCGGCGGCCGATGCGGTCGAACAACTGCGCGCCCAGCGATGCCTCCAGGTCGGCCAGGGCGGCGCTGGCGGCCGACTGCGAGCGCGCGATGCGGCCGGCCGCGGCCCGCGTGGAGCCTTCGCGCGCGGTGGCGGCGAACACCTCCAGCTGGCGCAGCGTGAGGCGCAGGCGATGATCGGATTTATCGGTCATGGTGAACTGAATTAACTGCTTTTTTGTTCAGGACCGCAACCCTATCATGGGGGCACGACACCCACGATGACCGGAGGCAGTGCCTTGCTCAACTTCCTCTCGCGCGAGCCCATCCACGATCCGCTGGCCGCGCCGACGCCCACCGACCGGACCGAGGTCAAGACCACCACCTGCTACATGTGCGCCTGCCGCTGCGGCATCCGCGTGCACCTGCGCGAGGGCGAGCAGGGGCCCGAGGTGCGCTACATCGACGGCAACCCGGAACACCCGCTCAACAAGGGCGTGATCTGCGCCAAGGGCTCCTCGGGGATCATGAAGCAGATCTCCCCGGCGCGCCTCACGCAGCCGCTCCTGCGCAAGCCGGGCAGCGAGCGCGGCGCCGGCGAGTTCGAGCCGATCAGCTGGGAGCGCGCCTTCGAGCTGCTGACCGAGCGCCTGTCGAAGATCCGCGCCACCGACCCGAAGAAGTTCGCGCTCTTCACCGGCCGCGACCAGATGCAGGCGCTCACGGGCCTGTTCGCGCGCCAGTTCGGCACGCCCAACTACGCGGCGCACGGCGGCTTCTGCTCGGTCAACATGGCCGCCGGCATGATCTACACCATCGGCGGCAGCTTCTGGGAATTCGGCGGGCCCGACCTGGAGCGCGCCAAGCTGTTCGTGATGATCGGCACGGCAGAGGACCACCACAGCAACCCGATGAAGATCGCCATCAGCAAGTTCAAGCGCGATGGCGGGCGCTTCATCTCCATCAACCCGGTGCGCACCGGCTACTCGGCCATCGCCGACGAGTGGATTCCGATCAAGCCCGGCACCGACGGCGCGCTCTTCATGGCGCTGCTGCACGAGCTGATTGCAAACGACCTGGTCGACCATGCCTTCCTGAAGCGCTTCACCAACGCGCCGCAGCTCGTGGTGCTGGACGACTGCGATCGCCAGGGCCTGTTCGCCTTCGACCCCGAGCGCGGCGTGCCGGGCGACGGGCGCAACCCCCACAACAAGCTGGTGTGGGACAAGGCGAGCGGCAGCGTGCTGCCGGCCTACCCGGAAGGCATCGCCGAGGGCTGCGACCCCGCGCTCGAGGGCCACTACCAGTTGGCCGACGGCACCCGCGTCGCGCCGTCCTTCCAGCTGCTGCGCGAGCGCGTCTCCAGCTGCACGCCGGAGTGGGCCTCGGCCATCACCGGCATCGACCCCGAGCGCATCCGCAGGCTGGCGCGCGAGATGGGCGAGACCGCGCTGCAGCAGGCCTTCGAGCTGCCCATCCCGTGGACCGACGCCTGGGGCAAGCAGCATCCGGCCACGCAGGCGCGCCCGGTGGCCTTCCACGCGATGCGCGGCCTGGCGGCGCATTCCAACGGCTTCCAGACCGTGCGCGCGCTGGCGGTGCTGATGAGCGTGCTGGGCACCATCGACGCGCCCGGCGGCTTTCGCCACAAGGCGCCGTACCCGCGCCACATCGTGCCCAACTACCGCGCCTTCAACGCGCCGGAGATGATCCAGCCGAACACGCCGCTGAACGCGGCGCCGCTGGGCTTCCCGGCCAACCCGGACGAGCTGGCGATCAACCCCGACGGCTCGCCGATCCGCATCGACCACGCCTTCTCCTGGGAGCACCCGCTGTCCGCGCACGGGCTGATGCACAACGTCATCACCAACGCGGTGAAGGGCGACCCCTACCGCATCGACACCCTGCTGATCTTCATGGCCAACATGGCCTGGAACTCCAGCATGAACACGATGGCGGTGCGCGAGATGCTCAACCGCAAGGACGAGAAGGGCGAATACATGATCCCCTTCATCGCCGTGTGCGACGCCTTCCAGAGCGAGACCGTGGCCTTCGCCGACCTGGTGCTGCCCGACACCACCTACCTCGAGCGGCACGACGTGATGAGCATGCTGGACCGGCCGATCTCCGAGTTCGACGGGCCGGTGGATTCGGTGCGCATCCCGGTGGTGCCGCCCACGGGCCAGTGCAAGCCCTTCCAGGAGGTGCTGATCGAGCTGGCCTCGCGCATGAAGTTTCCGGCCTTCACCACGCCCGAGGGCGGGCGCAAGTTCAAGGACTACCCGGACTTCATCGTCAACTTCCAGCCGCAGCCGGGCATCGGCTTCCTGATGGGCTGGCGTGGCAAGGACGGCGACCAGCACCTGCGCGGCGAGCCCAACCCGAAGCAGTGGGAGGCCTACGCGCAGAACAACTGCGTGTTCCAGTACCACATGCCCGAGACCATGCACTACATGCGCAACTGGAACCGGGAGTACCTGGACTTCGCCAAGGACAAGGGCTGGCGCCAGAAGAACGACGTGGTGCAGCTGGCCCTCTATTCCGACACGCTGCAGAGCTTCCGCCTCGCGGCCCAGGGCAAGAGCGCCGGCCGCCAGCCGCCGGATGCGCTGCGCGAGCGCATCGACACCTACTTCGATCCGCTGCCCTTCTGGTATCCGCCGCTGGAAGAGGCGGCGACCGACCTGGAGGCCTACCCGCTCAACGCCATCACCCAGCGGCCGATGGCGATGTACCACTCCTGGGACTCGCAGAACGCCTGGCTGCGGCAGATCCACAGCCACAACTACCTGCACGTGAACCCGCTGACCGCGAAGTCGGCCGGCATCGCCGACGGCGGCTGGTGCTGGGTGGAGAGCCAGTGGGGCAAGGTGCGCTGCATGCTGCGCTACAGCGAGGCGGTGGAGCCCGGCACGGTGTGGACCTGGAACGCGATCGGCAAGGCCGACGGCGCCTGGCAGCTCGCGCCTGGGGCGGACGAGGCGCGCAAGGGCTTCCTGCTCAACCACCTGATCTCGGAGGAACTGCCCTTCGATGCCGCGCACGGCACGGGGACCATCAGCAATTCCGACCCCGTCACCGGCCAGGCCGGCTGGTATGACGTGCGGGTGCGCATCCGCCCGGCCGAGCCGGAGGAGCCGAAGGAGAGCTATCCGCAGATCCCGAGCATGCCGGCGGTGCCCGGCGTGCTGGGCAAGGCGGCGAACGTGCTGAGCTATTTCGCGGGGAGGAAGCGGTCATGATGCAGTGGCTCAAGGACCTGTTGGGCAGCGCGCCTTCACTCCCTCCCCCTCTGGGGGAGGGAGTGAAGGCGCGCTGCCCAACAGGTCCTTGAGCCACTGCATCATG
>NZ_LYMK01000036.1 GCF_002157355.1 Variovorax sp. JS1663
CAAGCGACGCCCGCCGCCGTGGACAACCCTGCGCCGCAGCTCCACTACGACTGCAATGAAAGAGAGGGTAGTCCAGTGAGCGGCATCATGGAAAGCGACGACGGCATGGACGATCTGCGCGACGAGCGGCTGCGGCGCGCACTGGCCCACGCACCGGACCACGCCGCGGCGCCGGACTGGCGCACGCGCAAGGCGATCCTCGATCAGGCGCGTGAAGCGGTCGCGCCCTCGCTGGCGGTGGTGCCGATGGAGCCGGCGCGATCGTGGTGGCAGCGCCTATTGGGCCTGGGCGGATCGGGCGGCGGTGCCCGCATGCCCTGGAACGCCGCTTTCGCGACCGTGCTGGTCGGGGTGCTGGTGACCGTGCTCTGGCAGCGGGAGCCGGTGCCCGGTGCGCGGCCCGATGGTGAGCCGCCTGCTGCGGCAACCGCTGCGAGGCCCGCCGAATCGCCCGCGGCGCCTCCTGCTGCGCCTGCCGCTGCACCGCCCCCCGCGCCGGTGCAGGCGCCGACGCCAGCTCCGGTGCCAGCCCCGTCCCAGCCAATGAGCGAGCGGGCGCTGCCGTCCAGCCAGGACATCCCGGGCACGCCCTTGCCCCCGCCCGAGCCGGCCCCGCCGGCCGCGGCGAAGGCAGCGCGGCCGGCGCGGCCGCCGGAGCGCCCCAATGCCGCGCCCGCCGAGCCGGCGCGCCGGCAGGCCGAGGAAGCGGCACTGGCGGCATCCGCCGGCGACAGCGCGAAGGAAGCGAGGAAGCGGGAGACACCCGCGATCCAGCCCGCGCCGCCGCCGGCGATGGCAGCTGCGCCTGCACCGGTCACGCCCCCGTCAGGGGCTGCCGGCGCGGCCGCTTCCCGCGATGCTTCGCTCGAGGGGCTGCGCCGGGAGGCAGAGCGAAGCGCCTCGAGTCAGCGCTTTGCCGCGCCGTCCGGTCCGACGCCCGGCGCGGCTCGCGCTGCCAACGAGCCCCCGCGCCCGGCCGCGGCCGCAGCCGCAGCCGCAGCCGCACCCCCCGCGCCGCGCGCCGCCGAATCGAGCGAGCTCCCCAGCTTTGCCGCGCTCTCGCAATGGAACCGCATGACCATCACGCCGCGCGGCGGCGCCGGCCGCAGCCTGTCGCGCAGGGAGGCGATGGAGCTCAATGCGCTGCTGGGGTCGGCCGCGCTCTCGGCCGTCGGCCCGCAGCCGCTGGCGGGCACGGCCGAGTGGCGCGTCACCCTCGAGCGCGGCAACGGCGAGGTGCTGGCCACCTTCGAACTGGGGCGCAACCAGGTGCGTTGGCGCGAGGGCCAGAAGCCGGCGACGACGGGTGCGCCTTCCGCAGCGTCGCTGGCCGCCCTGCGCGATGCCCTGCAGCACGCGGTGGAACCGCCGGCGCAGCCGCCCGCGCTGCCATGGAGACCGGCGCAGCCGCCGGCCGAGCCGGAGACAGCGCCTTCCCGCTGACTCACTCGTGCTTGAAGGCCGCCTTGCGCTTGTTGACGAAGGCGTCCATGCCTTCCTTCTGGTCCGTGGTGGCGAACAGCGCGTGGAACAGGCGCCGCTCGAACATCACGCCGTCGGCCAGGCCGCTTTCGAAGGCGCGGTTGACCGACTCCTTGGCCGCCATCACCGCCACCTGCGAGAAGTCGGCAATGATCAGCGCGGCACCCAGCGCCTCGTCCATCAGCTTGTCGTAGGGCACGACGCGGCTGACCAGGCCCGAGCGCTCGGCTTCGGCGGCGTCCATCATGCGGCCGGTCAGCGTCATGTCCATGGCCTTGGCTTTGCCGACCGCGCGCGGCAGGCGCTGCGTGCCGCCGGCGCCGGGGATCACGCCGAGCTTGATCTCGGGCTGGCCGAATTTCGCGTTGTCGGCCGCGATGATGAAGTCGCACATCATCGCCAGCTCGCAGCCGCCGCCCAGTGCGAAGCCGCTCACCGCCGCGATCACGGGCTTGCGCACGCTGCGGATGGTTTCCCAGTTGCGCGTGATGTAGTCGCCCTTGTAGACGTCGACGAAGCTGTAGCTCGCCATGGCGCCGATGTCCGCGCCCGCGGCGAAGGCGCGCTCGCTGCCGGTGACGATGATGCAGCCGATCGCCGGGTCGGCATCGAAGGCCTTGAGCGCGGTGCCGAGTTCGGTCATCAGCGCATCGTTGAGCGCGTTCAGCGCCTTGGGCCGGTTCAGCGTCACGATGCCGACCTTGCCGGCCTCGGTGCGGACTTCGATGGTTTCGTAGCTCATGGGGGAGGTCTCCTGGAAGGAAAGGAAGCGGGGGGCGGAAGAGGGAAGCGCCGCGCTCTCTACTGCGGCGCCAGCCATTGCGCGAGCTTCGCGGCGTCCTGCACGGCGAGCCGCCAGGTGGTGACGCCGCTGGGCAGCGTGAGCGGCAGGCGCAGCAGCCGCCGGTCGCGCGCCACCAGCGCGGTGATCTTCTTCAGCGGGCCGAGGTAGAGCGCCAGGTCGTCCAGCCGCGCGATGCGCCAGCCCTGCGCCGGCCGGCCCTTGTGCGCTGCCAGTTCGATGCCGATCCACTCGTCGTTGGCCGAGAAGCCGGCTTGCTCGGCTGCGCCGCCACGCAGCACCATCTTGACCTGCACGCTGCCGTTGGCTTCGGCCACGCGCAGGCCCAGTTCCTGGGCGCGCTGGGCCGGGTCCTCGTTGGCGCTCACGCCGTGTCGGCCCAGCTGCTCGGCCAGCGGCAGCTCATCGGTCGAATGCACCCACTGCGCGATCTCGTCCGCGAATGAGCGCCCGCCCACGGCCTCGAGCGCGGCCGCGAAGTCCGGCTCGGCCACCGGGCCGCCGCCGCTCTTCGTCCACAGCAGCCGCATCACGTCGTCCAGGGAGCCCTTGCCCTCGGCGCGCAGCGTCAGGTCGAAGCACAGCGCCACCAGCGCGCCCTTGGTGTAGTAGCTGATGGTGGTGTTGGCGGTCTGCTCGTCCTGCCGGTAGTACTTGACCCAGGCATCGAAGCTCGCCTGCGCCACCGACTGCACATGGCGCCCCGGCGCCTGCAGCACCTGGTTGGCGGTTTTGTTGATGAGCCGCAGGTAGCCCGCATCGTCCAGGCGCCCGGCGCGGCGCAGCAGCAGGTCGTCGTAGTAGCTGGTGAAGCCCTCGAACAGCCACAGCAGCTGCGTGTAGTTCTCCTGCGCGTAGTCGTAGCGCTCGAACTCCGCGGGCCGCAGGCGCTTGACGTTCCAGGTGTGGAAGTACTCGTGGCTGATCAACCCGAGCAGCGTGGTGTAGCCCTCGCCCTGCTTCTGCACGCCGAGCTGCGGCAGGTCGCGCCGCGTGCAGATGAGCGCGGTCGAGTGGCGGTGCTCGAGGCCGCCGTAGCCGTCGTCCACCGCGTTCAGCATGAAGACGTAGCGGTCGTGCGGAGGCTTCGGGCTGCCGCGCTTGCCGACCTTCGGGCCGTGCCAGAAGCGCATCTGCGTCTCGCAGATGGCGCGCGTGTCGGCGATCAGCCGCTCGCCGTCGAAGGAGGGCGGTGCGCCCGCGACCACGAAGCGGTGCGGCACGCCGCAGGCCTCGAACTCGGCGCTCCAGAAGGCACCCATCTCCACCGGACTGTCGGCCAGCTCGTCGTAACCGGCGGCCAGGTAGTGACCGAAGCCGTGGCGGTCGGTCTTGGTGGGCTCCAGGGCTGTGGCGCAGGACCAGCGTTGCTCGTCCGGTGCCAGCTTCGGCCCGACGATCTCGATCGCATGCGGCGCCTCGGCCTGGCCATCGACGCGCAGGCACAGGCTGGTGCCGTTGAAGAAGGCGCGCGTCGCATCAAGCCAGGCGGTGCGCACCGAGTTGTCGTAGGCGCAGACCTGGTAGCGCAGCTCCAGCGGCTTGCCGGGCGTGCAGTCGATCTGCCAGCTGCACTTGTCGAGCTGATGCACGGCCAGTGCGCGACGGCCCTGGCGGGCCTGGAGATCCTGCAGGTTCTTCGCGAACTCGCGCACCAGGTAGCTGCCCGGGATCCAGACCGGCAGCGCGACGCGCTGCCGCGCCGCGGGCCGCTCGATGCGCAGCAGGACGGCGAAGAGATGCGCGTGTCGGTCCGCGCACTCGACGCGGTAGTGGACAGCCGGCGCCACCATCAGTTGATTGCGGCGAGTTGTTTCTCGACCTGCGCTGCCGGAATGGCGCCCGGTGCGCGCGTGCCGTCACCGAAGATCAGCGTGGGCGTGCCGGTGATGTTGTACTTCTGGCCGAACTCGCGGTTGCGCGTGAGCGCGCCCGTGTCGCACTCGGCGTTCTCGGGCGCGGTGCCGCGCTGCATCCAGTCGGCCCAGGCCTTGGCCTTGTCCTTCGCGCACCAGATGTTGCGCGACTTGGTCACCGAGTCCGGCCCCAGCACGGGGTACAGGAAGAGATGGATGGTGACGTTGTCGACCTTGGTCAGGTCGCGTTCGAACTGCTTGCAGTAGCCGCAGTTCGGGTCCTCGAAGACGGCCAGCTTGCGCTTGCCGTTGCCGCGCACGATCTTGATCGCGTCCTTCACCGGCAGCTTGTCGAAGGCCACCTCGCTGAGCTTCTCGACGCGTTCCTCGGTCAGGTTGCGCCGGGCCTTGACGTCGATGAGGTTGCCCTGCAGCAGGTAGTTGCCCTGCTCGTCGGTGTAGTAGATCTCGAAGCCGTTGATGCGCACTTCGTAGAGGCCCGGCATGGGCGCCTTGCGGATCTCGTCGATCTTGGCGAACTGGGGAATGCGCGCGGCCAGGTTCTGGCGGATCTCTGCTTCGCCGGCCGCGGCGGTCAGGCTGCAGCCCAGGGCCAGTGCGGCAAGCCATGCAGCGAGGGGTGCGGATGCGGATTTCATGATGGTGGTGCTCGTTGCAGGGTTCAGGACAGGCCCATGGCCTGCTTCGCGATCCAGTTCTTGATCAGGCGCGTGCGGTCGAAGCCGCGCATGCCCCAGTTGCGCAGCGCCGGCAGCGGATCGGCGCTGTGCGCGAAGAGCTGCTGCAGACCGTCGGTGGCGAGACTCATCGACAGCACGTCGGCGCGGCGCGCGCGCTCGTAGCGGCGCAGCAGGCGGGCATCGCCCACGCTGCGCCAGTAGTCGCGGTCCTTGATCACGTCGGCCAGCGCCGCGGCATCGGCCAGGCCCAGGTTCAGGCCCTGGCCCGCCAGCGGATGCACCGTGTGGGCGGCATCGCCGGCCAGGGCCCACGCGTTGCCGTCGGCCAGGCGGCCGGTCCAGCGGTCGGCGATGGCGCGCTGCAGCGGCCACGCGGCGCGCTCGCTGACCAGGCGCAGACCGCCCAGTGCCCCGTGGCTGGCCTCGTGCAGCGCGTGGTTGAATGCGTCGGCGCCGAGCGCCAGCAATTCGGGCGCTCGCAGCTGGTCGACCGACCAGACCAGCGCGAGCTGCTTGTCCGTCATCGGCAGCAGGGCGAAGACCTCGCCCCGGTCGTTGAACCACTGGCGCGCGGCGCCGTCGTGCGGCTCGTCGGCGACCACGCGCGCCGCGATCGCGTGCTGCGGGTAGCGCGTGACCTCGTAGCGCACGCCCAACTGCTCGCGCGTGGCGCTGATGCGGCCTTCGCAGACCACCGTCAGCGGCGCCGCCACCGGCTCGGCGACCACCTCGATACGGGACTGGAAGCGCACCGCGTCGGCCAGTTGCTGCTCGAGCGCCGGCACGTCCACGATCCAGGCCAGGGCGTCGACCTTCTGCCGCGCCGCGTGGAACTGCACGCGGCCGCCTTCGTCACCGTGCACCAGCATCTCGCGCACCGGCGTGGCGTGCGGTGCGTCGGGCCAGCCGCGCAGCGATTCGAGCAGGGCCCTGGAGGCAGCATTGAGCGCATAGGCGCGCACGTCCTGCCGCTCGGGCGTGGCGGCGGGCGCCACCAGCGCCACCCGCACGCGCTCGCGTGCCAGCAGCAGCGCCAGCGTCCGGCCGACGATGCCGGCGCCGCGAATGCAAACCTCGGGGGGAAGAGCCATCGGGGCATTGTAGGAGTGCGGGACAATCGCGCCATCGCCCAAGGACTTGCCCGTGACCGCTCCCGCCGACTTCGACCTCCAGGCCCGCATCGCCCGTCTCTTCGTCTATCCCATCAAGTCCTGCGCCGGCGTCGAGCTGCCCGAGGCGCTGCTGACCGAGACCGGCCTGGAGTTCGACCGTGCGTGGATGGTGGTCGACGAGAACGGTGAATTCGTCACCCAGCGCGAGCTGCCGCGGATGGTGCTGATCCGCCCGCAGATGAAGTACTCGGAGATGGTGCTGCGCGCCCCCGGCATGCTGGCGCTGCACATCGCTTTCGACCGGGTCGAGCAGCCGGTGCGGGTACGCGTGTGGAACGACGAGGTGGCAGCCTACGACATGGGCGACATCGCGGCCCAATGGTTCAGCGACTTCCTGTCCGAGCCGGGCCGGCCGCGCCGGCTGCGCCTGGTGCGCTTCGACCCCGAGCACAAGCGCCTGTCGAGCCTGAAGTGGACCGGCGGCGTCGAGGCGCTCAACCAGTTCGCGGACGGCTATCCGCTGTTGGTAGCCAGCGAGGGCTCGCTGGCCGAGTTCAATGCGCGCCTGGCGGACGGTGGCCATTCGGCGGTCGGGATCGAGCGCTTCCGCCCCAACATCGTGCTGGCCGGCATCGAGGCGCATGACGAGGACCGGGTGGAGATGCTGCACGTGCAGACCGCCGAAGGCGAGGCGCGGCTGCAGCCGGTGAAGCCCTGTTCGCGCTGTCCCGTGCCCGACATCGATCCGGCGACCGCCGCATCCAGCCCCGAGGTCGGCGACACGCTTCGCCGCTACCGGCAGGACCCGCGGGTGGACGGCGCCATCACCTTCGGCATGAACTGCATCGTGCGCGAGGGCGTGGAGCATCTCTTCAAGGTCGGCCAGCCGGTGGCGGCGAACTACCGCTTCGATTGACCTGCCTGCGGCAGTGACACTGCCGGTGCCCGGGGCGCGCCCGGAGCCAGCGCCTAAAATCGCCGGCTTCCCAAGCATCCTGAGAAAGCCCCGCCATGAGTCTCCAGTGCGGCATCGTCGGCCTGCCCAACGTCGGCAAGTCCACCCTCTTCAACGCGCTGACCAAGGCCGGCATCGCGGCCGAGAACTACCCTTTCTGCACCATCGAGCCCAATGTGGGCGTCGTCGAAGTGCCCGATTCCCGGCTGGCCCAACTGGCCGAGATCGTGAAGCCGGAGCGCGTCGTGCCGGCCATCGTGGAGTTCGTCGACATCGCAGGCCTGGTGGCCGGCGCCAGCAAAGGCGAGGGCCTGGGCAATCAGTTCCTTGCACACATCCGCGAGACCGACGCCATCGTGAACGTGGTGCGCTGCTTCGAGGACGACAACGTGGTGCACGTGGCCGGCAAGGTGGACCCGATCTCCGACATCGAGGTGATCCAGACCGAGCTGTGCCTGGCCGACCTCGCCACCGTCGAAAAGGCCTTGGCGCGTCACGCCAAGACGGCGCGTTCGGGCGACAAGGAAGCGATCAAGCTGGTGGCGCTGCTGGAGAAATGCCAGGCCGCGCTCAACGACAACAAGCCGGTGCGTACGGTCGAGTTCAGCAAGGAGGACAGGCCGCTGATGAAGCAGTTCTCGCTGATCACCGCCAAGCCCGCCATGTTCGTCGGCAACGTGTCCGAGGACGGCTTCGAGAACAATCCCTTCCTCGATCGCCTGCGCGAATACGCCGCCGCGCAGAACGCGCCGGTGGTGGCCATCAGCGCCAAGATCGAATCGGAACTGGCCGACATGGACGAGGAGGACAAGAAGATGTTCCTCGCCGAGATCGGCCAGGAGGAGCCGGGCCTCAACCGCCTGATCCGCGCGGCCTATTCGCTGCTGGGCCTGCAGACCTACTTCACCGCCGGCGTGAAGGAAGTGCGCGCCTGGACCATCCACATCGGCGACACCGGCCCGCAGGCGGCCGGCGTGATCCACACCGATTTCGAGAAGGGCTACATCCGCGCGCAGACCATCTCCTTCGCCGACTACATCGCCTACAAGGGCGAGCAGGGCGCGAAGGACGCCGGGAAGATGCGGGCGGAAGGGAAGGACTACGTGGTGAAGGATGGGGATGTGATGAACTTCCTGTTCAGCGCCTGAACATGATCACCGTCCACCATCTGAACAACTCGCGCTCGCAGCGCGTGTTGTGGCTGCTCGAGGAGCTCGGGTTGTCTTATGAGATCGTCCATTACCAGCGCGACCCGAAGACGATGCTCGCGCCGCCCAGCCTGCGCGCCGTGCATCCACTGGGCAAGTCGCCGGTGGTGACGACCGGGGACGGCCTGGCGCTCGCCGAGTCGGGCGCCATCCTCGAGACGCTGGTCGAGCGCTACGGCGAGGGCCGCCTCGCGCCCGCCGCGGGCACGCCCGAGGCCTTGCGTTATCGCTATTGGATGCACTATGCGGAAGGTTCGGCCATGCCGCCGCTGTTGCTCAAGCTGATGTTCGACCAGATCGAGAAGGCGAAGATGCCGTTCTTCGCCAGGCCCATCGCCAAGGGCATCGCGGCCAAGGCGAAGGCCGCCTTCATCGTGCCGAACATCCGCAACCACCTCGACTTCATGGAGGCCGAACTCGGCAAGAGTGAATGGTTTGCCGGCGCTGACTTCTCTGGCGCGGACATCCAGATGAGCTTCCCGGTCGAGGCGGCGGTGGCGCGCGGTGGCCTGGATGCGAAGCGGCCGAAGCTGATGGCCTATCTCGAGCGCATCCATGCGCGGCCTGCATACCAGCGTGCGCTGGAGCGCGGCGGGCCCTATGGCCTGCTCAGTTGAAGGTCCCGACGCCTTTCAGTTCGGCCAGATGTACAGCAGCGCGACGGTCATCGTGACGTAGCGCGCGAACTTGCCGATCGCCATGTAGACCACGCAGGGCCAGAAGGAAAGGCGCAGCCAACCTGCGACCGCACAGAGCGGATCGCCCACGATCGGCAGCCAGGCCAGCAGGCAGGCCTTGGGCCCCAGCCGCTCGAGCCATGTCAGCACGCGCATGTGGTGCTTCGAGTGTGAGTACTTGTCCGCCACCTGGTGCGCGGCATAGCCGATCCACCAGTCGACGATGCCGCCCAGCGTGTTGCCGGCGGTCGCCACGAGCACGGCGGGCCAGAACAGTTCGGGATTGAGCTTGAGCAGTCCGAAGAGCGCCGGCTCCGAGCCGACCGGCAGCAGGGTGGCCGATATGAAGGCGACGATGAAAAGGGTGCTGAGCCCGAACTGCGGAAGCGCGAGAAGCGCGAGAAGGGAGTCGAGCCAGGCTTGCATGTGCGCCTCAGTATAGAAAGGCGCGCTGTTATTCGGCCTTGGCGTATACGCGATCTGCGCGTATTTCGGTTGTCGCGTAAAGTGCAAATCGTTGCAGCGGCGGCTCCGAGGCGCCGCTACAATCGTGCCTCATTTTTCAGCAGCACCCGGCGCGCTCGCCACTTTCCTCTCCATGAATCTGCAGATCGGCAACATCGCGCTGGAGAACCGCCTGTTCGTCGCGCCCATGGCGGGCGTCACCGATCGGCCCTTCCGCATGCTGTGCCGCGAGCTTGGCGCAGGTTATGCAGTGAGCGAGATGGTGACTTCGCGCAAGGAACTGTGGAACTCGCTGAAGACATCGCGCCGCGCCGACCACGAGGGCGAGCCGGGCCCCATTGCGGTGCAGATCGCCGGGACCGATGCGGCCATGATGGCCGAGGCCGCCCTGTACAACATCGAACGTGGCGCGCAGGTCATCGACATCAACATGGGCTGCCCGGCCAAGAAGGTTTGCAACAAGTGGGCCGGTTCGGCATTGATGCGCGACGAGCCGTTGGCGCTCGAGATCGTCGAGGCGGTGGTTCGTGCTGCGGCGCCGCATCACGTGCCGGTCACGCTCAAGATGCGCACCGGCTGGAGTGCAGACCATCGCAATGCCGTCGCGCTCGCGCAGCGATTCGAGAACGCAGGTGTGCGCATGCTTACCGTGCACGGCCGCACACGCGAGCAGGGCTACAAGGGCGAGGCCGAGTACGACACCATCACCGCGGTCAAGTCGGCGGTGCGCGTGCCGGTGGTCGCCAACGGCGACATCGATTCGCCCGAGAAAGCGAAGCGGGTGCTCGCGCTCACGGGCGCCGACGCCTTGATGGTGGGTCGGGCCGCGCAAGGCCGGCCATGGATCTTTCGCGAGATCGCGCACTACCTCGCGACCGGCACCCATCTCGCGCCGCCGCTCGTGGCCGAGGTGCGGCGCCTGCTGCTCGACCACCTGCAGCAGCACTACGCGCTCTACGGCGAGTACAGCGGCGTGCGCAGCGCGCGCAAGCACATCGGCTGGTATGTGCGCGCGCTGCCAGGCGGCGAGGCTTTCCGCGACAGCATGAACGCCATCGAGGATTGCGACGCGCAGTGGCGCGCGGTCGCGGGATTCTTCGATGGCCTGGCGGCGCGGATGGACCGCATCCCCGCGGACGCCGGCGGCGGCGCACAGGCGCCGAGGGACGAGCAGGCCGATGCGCTCGCCTGAGGATGACGAAGAAAAGAAGAGAAGAGGGCCATGAGCAAGAAACACATTGAAGACTGCGTGCGAAGCAGCCTGGACAGCTACTTCCGTGACCTGCGCGGCACCGAGCCCGACGGCATGTACGACATGCTGGTGCGCGTGGTGGAGAAGCCCCTGCTCGACGTCGTCATGACGCGGGCGGAGGGCAACCAGTCGAAGGCTGCCCAATGGCTGGGCCTGAACCGCAACACCCTGCGCAAGAAGCTGGTCGAACACAAACTCCTGAAGTAGCTCTTGCTCTCCCCCAGGCTGTGCGCACTTCGTGTCGCTCCGCCAACCCCCTCACCGGGGGCAACACCAGCGGCCCGGCAAAGCCGGTTCCGCGGTGTTCCTGGAATCTGAAACTCACCCAAGGCCAACATGGCACTGAACGCACTCATCTCCGTCTCCGACAAGACCGGCGTCCTCGAATTCGCGCAAGCCCTGCATGCGCTGGGCATCCGCCTGCTGTCCACCGGCGGCACCGCGAAGCTCCTCGCCGATGCCGGCCTGCCCGTGACCGAAGTGGCCGAGCTCACCGGCTTTCCCGAGATGCTGGATGGACGGGTGAAGACGCTGCATCCCAAGGTACACGGCGGCCTGCTGGCGCGGCGCGACGTGCCGGCGCACATGGCGGCGCTCGAGCAGCACGGCATCGACACCATCGACCTGCTGGTGGTCAATCTCTATCCTTTCGAGGCCACCGTGGCCAAGGCGGGCTGCACGCTGGAAGACGCGATCGAGAACATCGACATCGGCGGCCCCGCGATGGTGCGCAGCGCCGCGAAGAACTGGAAGGACGTGGGCGTGCTCACCGACGCCTCGCAATATCCGCAGGCGCTGGCTGAGCTCCGGGCCGACGGCAAGCTGACCCAGAAGACGAAGTTCGCCTTCTCGGTGGCTGCTTTCAACCGCATCAGCCAGTACGACGGTGCGATCAGCGACTACCTCTCGGGCCTGCAGGAAGACGGTACGCAGGCCCTGTTCCCGGCGCAGAGCAACGGACGCTTCGTCAAGCTGCAGGACCTGCGCTACGGCGAGAACCCGCACCAGCAGGCTGCCTTCTACCGCGACCTGTATCCGGCGCCGGGCTCGCTCGTCAGCGCGAAGCAGCTGCAGGGCAAGGAGCTGAGCTACAACAACATCGCCGATGCGGACGCAGCCTGGGAATGCGTGAAGAGCTTCGACACGCCGGCCTGCGTGATCGTGAAGCATGCCAACCCCTGCGGCGTGGCCATTGGGAAGGATGCGCACGAGGCCTATGCCAAGGCCTTCAAGACCGATCCGACCTCGGCCTTCGGCGGCATCATCGCCTTCAACCGTCCGCTGGACCGCGCCGCGGCCGAGGCCGTCTCCAAGCAGTTCGTGGAAGTGCTGATGGCGCCCGGCTACGCGCCCGATGCGCTGGAAGTCTTCAAGAGCAAGGTCAACGTGCGCATCCTCGAGATCGCGCTGCCGCCCGGCGGGAAGACGGCCTGGGAGCAGGGGCGCAACCTGGTGGACGTCAAGCGCATCGGCTCGGGCCTGCTGATGCAGACGGCGGACAATCGCGAGCTGGCCATCGACGAACTGAAGGTGGTGAGCAAGAAGCAGCCGACGCCGCAGCAACTGCAGGACCTGCTGTTCGCCTGGAAGGTCGCGAAGTACGTCAAGAGCAACGCGATCGTTTTCTGCGCCGATGGCATGACCATGGGCGTGGGCGCAGGCCAGATGAGCCGGCTCGATTCGGCCCGCATCGCCAGCATCAAGGCCGAACATGCCGGACTGTCGCTCAGGGGCACGGCGGTGGCGAGCGACGCCTTCTTCCCGTTCCGCGACGGCCTGGACGTGGTGGTGGATGCGGGCGCCACCTGCGTGATTCAGCCGGGGGGGTCGATGCGCGATCAGGAGGTGATCGACGCCGCCGACGAACGCGGTGTCGCGATGGTGTTCTCGGGCGTCCGCCACTTCCGGCATTGAGCGAGGCCGGCGCATGACGACAAAAGGGCGGCTTCGTGCCGCCCTTTTTATTTGCCGTCGCCGAAGCGGTACTTCAACTGGAAGCTGATCGCACCGTACAGGCGGTTCTTGATTGTCGGCACGTAGGCGATGTTGAGGCCCCAGTTCCTGCCCTCGATGGCCGCCGTGGGAATGAGGGCCGGGAACCAGTTGCCGTTGCGGTAGTTCGGGTAGCCGTCAAAGCCGCCCACCACCGCGCCGAAGCGCACACCGTGGAATTCGAAGGGCAGCACGTAGAGACCGAGGTAGTGCGACTGTCGTCGGTCACTGTTGTGGAAGGTGCCCAGCGTGACGCGGTAGACGTCATTGAGCGGGTACTCGAAGCCCAGGCCGGGGTTCTTGTTCTCCAGGCCGTTGTGGCGATCGAAATGCGCCGAGTAGAAACCGGCGTTGATCCAGGTCTTCTGAATGTCGAGGGGCTCGTCGATGTTCGGCAGCGCGAAATTCGTGGATTGCGCCAGCGCCAGGCCCGGAAGAAGAACGCTCAGGGCCGGCAGCAGGCGCAGGGGATTCATTTCGGTGGCTCGGTCTTGCTGAAGATCTGGCGGGCAGCTTCGATGGTGGCAGCGATGTCTTCGTCGCTGTGGGCGGCGCTGACGAAGCCGGCTTCGTACAGCGCGGGCGCAATATACACGCCGCGATCGAGCAGGCCGTGGAACAGTGCGTTGAAGCGCGCGCTGTCGGTTGTCATCACGGTGGCGTAGTTCTGCGGCAATTCGTTCATGAGGAAGAAGCCGAACATGCCGCCTTCGCTGTCGGCGCTGAACGGCTGTCCTTCAGCGCCCGCGGCGGCCTTCAGGCCCTCGATCAGCGAACGGGTCTTCGTAGCCAGCGCTTCATAGAAGCCGGGCTTGGCGATTTCCTTCAGGGTCGCGAGGCCGCAAGCCGTGGCGACCGGATTGCCCGACAGCGTGCCCGCCTGGTAGACGGGCCCCAGCGGCGCGAGCTGCTCCATGATGGCGCGCGGGCCACCGAAGGCCGCCAGCGGCATGCCGCCGCCGATCACCTTGCCGAGCACCGTAAGGTCGGGCCGGATGCCCAGCACGCCCTGGGCGCCGTGCAGGCCGACGCGAAAGCCGGTCATGACTTCGTCGAAGATCAGCAGCGCGCCGTGCCGCGTGCACAACTCGCGGCAGCGCTTCGCGAAGGCGGCGCTCGCGCGCACGAAGTTCATGTTGCCGGCGATGGCCTCGATCATCAGGCCTGCGATCTCGTGGCCGTGCAGCGTGAAGGCCTCCTCCAGCTGCGCGAGGTTGTTGTACTCGAGGACCAGCGTGTGCTGCACCACCTCGGGCGGCACGCCGGCCGAGGTCGGGTTGCCGAAGGTCGCGAGGCCGGAGCCGGCCTTCACCAGCAGCGCATCGGCGTGGCCGTGGTAGCAGCCCTCGAACTTGATGATGTACTTGCGGCCGGTGGCGCCGCGCGCGAGGCGCAGGGCACTCATCGCGGCCTCGGTGCCCGAGCTCACCAGGCGCACCATTTCCATCGAAGGCACCAGCGCGAGGATGGCCTCGGCGAGCTCGATCTCGCGCTCTGTGGGTGCGCCGAAGGAGAAGCCATCGGTCACGGCGCGCTGCACCGCCTCGACCACTGCGGGGTGGCCGTGGCCCAGGATCATCGGCCCCCATGAGCCGATGTAATCGACGTAGCGCTGGCCGGCAGCGTCCCAGAAGTAGGCGCCCTGGGCGCGCTGCACGAAGCGCGGCGTGCCGCCCACGGCACGGAAGGCGCGCACGGGCGAATTGACGCCGCCGGGGATCACGGCACGGGCGCGCTCGAAGAGGATGTCGTTGGCGTTGTTGTCGGGCATGGATGGAAGCGCGGTCAATGTCGGGTGTCGTGAGGAGGCAGGGCCAGGTCGATGGGGGACGGATCGCCGTCCGTCTCGCCCTCGTCTTCTTCTTCCGGCTGCGCCCAGAACAGGCGATCGGGCAGCACATGGCCCATACCGGGGCGGAAGCCCGCGTCGAGGCAGCGGTCCATGTAGCTCAGCGCCTCGGTGGTCGCGGCGGCCAGGTCGCTGCCGCTGGCCAGCAGCGCGGCCAGGGCGCCCGAGAGCGTATCGCCCGCGCCAGCGAAGATGGCATCGAGCCGCTCATACTTCTCGCTGGCGAGCACCGTCTGCGGCGAGGCCAGCACGTTGTCGATGTACTGTTCCGGCAGCACGATGCCGGTCACCAGCGTATAAGGCACGCCGAACTCGCTGGCGGCGCGCGCGATGTCGCGCGGGCCGGGCGGACGCTCGCCGGCCCAGTCCGGCAGCAGCCAGCGCCACAGCGTGCTGTGGTTGCCGACCAGCACGGTGGTCTGCGGCAGCACCAGTTCGCGGAAGGCGTCCAGGTAGGCCTCGATCTGGGTGTCTTCCCACCAGGAGAGGTTGGGCATGTAGGCGACCACGGGGACGTCGGGATAGTCGGTCGCAGTCTCGGCCACGGTGCTCAGGTTCTCCGGCGTCCCGACGAAGCCCACCTTGATCAGCTGGACCTCCACGTCCTCCAGGATGGTTCGCGCCTGTTCCGCGACGGCGTCCTCGTCGAAGGGGAAGTGGTCGAAGATCTCGGCGGTGTCGCGCGCATAGGCGCCGGTCACCACGGGCAGCATGTGCGCACCGACCGAGGCCATGGCCACGGCGTCGCATGCCAGGCCACCTGCACCGCTGGGGTCGCTGGCGTTGAAGACCAGCACGCAGGGCGGGTTGGGACCTTCCTCCGCGCTGTCTTCGTCGGTGGTCGGGTCGTTAAGATCGCTCACTTTGTGGTCTTGCTCCGGTGGTAATAAGTAAGTTGTCATACGCAGCGGGGCTCGCCAGATGGTGGCGTATCTGAGACGCTTCTCACGCGAATTCCGGATACGTTTGGATACGATCGTTGCATTCTATGAACAGGGACCTTAAGCTGCGATGAATACGAAAACCTGGATGTGCCTGATTTGCGGGTGGATCTACGACGAAGCGGTGGGAGTGCCAGAAGATGGTATTGCGGCCGGCACGGCATGGGCAGATGTTCCGATGAATTGGACCTGTCCCGAGTGTGGAGCGCGCAAGGAAGACTTCGAGATGGTGGAAATCTGAAGCATGGCACAGGGCCGTGCTTCTGGCGCCCCGTTCGGGGCGTTTCGGTCTTAGAGTGTCACAAAGGAGCGCCGCCAATGAGCTCGAATGGATCCGGTTACAAAGTGCTTGTCATTGACGACAGCAATACCATTCGGCGCAGTGCCGAGATCTTTCTCAAGCAGGGCGGTCATGAAGTGCTGCTCGCCGAAGACGGCTTCGATGCGCTCTCCAAGGTCAACGACCACAAGCCGCACCTGATCTTCTGCGACATCCTGATGCCGCGGCTCGATGGTTATCAGACCTGCGCCATCATCAAGCGCAACGCCCACTTTTCGAAGGTGCCGGTCGTGATGCTGTCCTCCAAGGACGGCGTGTTCGACAAGGCGCGCGGCCGTATGGTCGGCTCGCAGGACTACCTCACCAAACCCTTCACCAAAGACCAACTGCTGCAGGCCGTGCAGCAGTTCGGCACTGTCTCGCAGGAAGTGCAGTAAATGGCTATTCGCAAAGTTCTCGTGGTCGACGACTCCAAGACGGAGCTGCTCTTCCTGACCGATCTGCTCCAGAAAAACGGCTTCTCCGTGAAGACCGCCGAGAACGCCGAGGACGCCATGCGCCGCCTCGAGGAAGAGCAGCCCGACCTGATCCTGATGGACATCGTGATGCCGGGGCAGAATGGCTTCCAGCTCACCCGTGCGATCGCGCGCAATCCGCAGTACGCGTCGGTGCCAATCATCATGTGCACCAGCAAGAACCAGGAAACCGACCGGCTCTGGGGCATGCGGCAGGGCGCCCGCGACTACATCGTCAAGCCGGTCAATGCGGCCGAGCTGATCGCCAAGATCAGCGCGCTCGCCTGAATCGCTTCGCTTCTTCTTCATGGCCAACCGCGACGCTCTACGCGCTTTCCAGTCCCGGCTCGCCACTCGCCTGCAGGCGGCGCGCACCTCGGGCGTGTCCGCCTCCTGGCTCGCGGTGGAGGCGGGCGACGCGAAATACTTGTTCCCGCTCGGCCATGCCGGCGAGATCTTTCCCTGGACCCCGCCGCAGGCGGTGCCCTACGTGCAGCCATGGTTCCTCGGCGTCGCCAACCTGCGCGGCGGCGTGTATGGCATCGTGCAGCTCTCCACTTTCGCGACTGGCGAAACGGCGCCGGCAACCAGCGAGGCCGCGCGCGCGCAATCGCGCCTGGTGGCGCTCAACGAAATGCTGGAAGTCAACTGCGCTCTGCTGATCGACCGGCTGGTGGGCCTGCGCGGCGTGGAGGCCTTCACCGCATCGCAGGCGCCAACTGATGGCGCTCCCGCCTGGCTGGGGCATGCCTACACGGATGCCACCGGCGAGCGCTGGCAGGAGATCAACCTGCAGGCGCTGTCGCAGCAGCCGCAATTTTTGAGCATCGGCGCCTGAGCACAGGGCCGGGCACCGAACACTACCTGAAGGACCGACCGTGAGCTCGATCGCCGACAAGTTCAAGAAATTCCTGCCTGCGGGTGGCGACAATGTCAGTGGGCGCGTGGACAGCGGGTCGACCCTGTCGCTGGACGGTGCCGAAACCGTCCAGCCCGCCGAGGAGAAGACGGTGCGCATCCGGCGCGATTCGGCCCCGGAAGGCCCCCCCGAAACAGTGGTGCTTGCAATGGATGCTGCGAACGATCAGGCTCCGGCCGTGACCCCTGCCGTTGCTGCCGACAACGACCCCGTGCTCTCCGATGCCCCAGGCTTCGCGCCGGCGGAACCGGCGGCGGGCGGTGGCTCGCTGCGCTCCAATCCTGCGCGCCAGCAGCGTGTGCTGGCGATCGTCCTGGCCGTGGTGGTGCTGTTGCTGCTGCTGGTGGCCGGCTCCGCCATCCTGCGCGCCGAACGGCTGGCCCAGCAGGTGGCGGCCACCGGCCAGTCGCTGATGCAGTCGCAGCGCCTGGCCAAGTCGGTGTCGCAGGCCCTGGTGGGCAACGTGCCCGCCTTCACGGAAGTCAAGGAAGCCTCCGATGACCTCACCCGCCGGGTGCAGGGCCTGTCGAACGGCGACGATGCCCTCAAGCTGGAACGCGTCGGCAACCAGTACGAGGCCGAGCTCGCCAAGATCACGCCGCTGGTCGAGCGTGCCGACAAGAGCGCCAAGGCCGTGCTGGCGCAGCAGAAGATCCTGACCCAGGTCGGCACCGCACTGCGTGACATCAACCGCCAGTCCTCCGACCTTCTGGAGATGACCGAGACCGTGGCCTCGCTCAAGATGCAACAGAACGCCTCGCTGCCCGAGATCTCGGCCGCCGGTCAGCTGGTGATGCTGACGCAGCGCATCGGCAAGTCGGCCAACGAGTTCCTCACCGTCGAAGGCGTCAGCCCCGACGCCGTGTTCCTGCTCGGCAAGGATCTGAACACCTTCCAGGAAGTCACCCGCGGCCTGCTCGAAGGCAACGCGCAGCAGCGCCTGCCGGGCACGCGCGACGCGCAGACCCGTCAGCAGCTCGAGGCCATCCTCAAGACCTACGAGCAGACCCGCACGCAGGCCGGCGCCATCCTGGGCAACCTACAGGGCCTGGTGGCCGCGCGCGAGGCGCAGGCTGCGATCCTGGCCGACAGCGAACCCCTCAGGACCTCGCTCGGCGACCTGCAGGAAAAGCTTTCGGCCCGCACTGGCCTCGGTGCCGGCACGGTGGTGATGCTCTTCGTGCTGTCGCTGGCCGCCCTGGCGTTGGCCGGCGCGATCGGCTTCGTGCAGGTGCGCGAAGGCCGCGAGCGCGCGCTGTCCGCCGAACGCGAGCGGCTGGCCGCCGAGCGCGCGAGCGAGGATGCGAGCCGCGTCAACGCCGCCAACCAGGCCGCCATCTTGCGCCTGATGAACGAGCTGCAGACAGTGGCCGAAGGCGACCTGACGCAGGAAGCCACCGTGACGGAAGACATCACCGGCGCCATCGCCGACTCGGTGAACTACACGGTGGAAGAACTTCGCCTGCTGGTGGGCAACGTGCAGAACACGGCGACCCGGGTTGCGCAGACTACCTCGCAGGTGGAAAGCACCTCGACCGAGCTGCTGGCCGCCTCGACCGAGCAGCTGCGCGAGATCCGCGAAACCGGCCAGTCGGTGCTGACAATGGCCGAGCGCATCAACGGTGTGTCCTCGCAGGCGCAGGAATCCGCCACGGTGGCGCGCCAGTCACTGCAGGCCGCCTCATCGGGCCTGCAGGCCGTGCAGAACGCCATCGGCGGCATGAACTCGATCCGCGACCAGATCCAGGAAACCTCCAAGCGGATCAAGCGCCTGGGCGAATCGTCCCAGGAGATCGGCGAAATCACCGAGCTGATCTCGGACATTACCGAACAGACCAACGTGCTGGCCCTGAACGCTGCCATCCAGGCGGCCTCCGCCGGTGAAGCCGGCCGCGGCTTCTCGGTGGTGGCGGAAGAAGTGCAGCGACTGGCCGAGCGCTCCGCAGATGCCACGCGCCAGATCTCGGCGCTGGTGAAAGCCATTCAGACCGACACGCAGGACGCGGTCGGCGCCATGGAGCGGTCCACCCAGGGTGTGGTCGAGGGGGCCAAGCTCTCCGACAACGCCGGTACCGCGCTGTCCGAGATCGACCGCGTGTCGCGCCGGCTCGCCGAGCTGATCGAACAGATCTCGCAGTCTGCCTCCCGCGAAGCCGATTCGGCCAACGTGGTGGCGGCAAACATCCAGCACATCTTCGCCGTGACGGAACAGACCGGTGAGGGCACCCGCACCACCGCCCAGCAGGTGCGCGAGCTCTCGCACATGGCCGAGGAACTGCGCCAGTCGGTGGCGCGCTTCAAGATCGCTTGAACCCCTGAGCGTCCAACGTGTCGACCCAAAGCCCCGCAACCGCCCCCCGAGCCGGTCACGCGCCGGTGCATGAAGATCTCGGGCCGCTGGCCTGGGTGCTCGGAGAAATCCAGAAGTCGCTCGACAACGCGAGCAAGACGCTGAAGCGCTTCGCCCGCGAGTCCGGAGGCAGCGAGCCGGACACCGCGCCGCTGCGCCTGGCCCGGCAGCAGCTGCACCAGGCGGTGGGCGCGCTGCAGATGGTGGGACACTCGGCGCCCGCGCTGGTGCTCGGAGCGATGGAATTCGCAGTGCAGAGCTTCGTCGCAGAACCGGTGCGCTGCACCGACGCGGCGGCGCAGAAGATCGACCGCGCAGGCTTCGCGGTCGCCGATTTCCTCAATGCTTTGCTGGCAGGCAAGACCGTGTCCTCGGTGGCGCTTTTCCCGCAGTACCGCGACGTGCTGGAGCTGGTGGGCAACGAGCGGGTCCATCCGGCCGACCTCTGGGACATGAACTGGCGCTGGGCCGAGATCAAGCCCGCGCCCACGCAGACCGCGATGGTGTACGACCCGGCGGTGCGCTCCAAGCTGGACCGTGAAGTTCTCAAGATCGTCAAGAACGGCGACGACCATGCGGCGCGGCGCCTTCAGGCCTTGTGCCTGAGCCTGGGCCGCGGCGCCTCGGTGCCGCGGGTGGCCAGCTTCTGGACGCTGGCGGCCGGTTTCTTCGAGGCGCTGGCGCTGGCGCTGATCCCCGCCGACGCCCACGTCAAGCGCGCCGCCTCGCGCGTGCTGCTGCAATACGCGACCCTGGCGCGCGGCGACAACACCGTCTCCGACCGCCTGGGCCAGGATCTGCTGTTCTTCTGCGCACAGGCCGTGCCCGGTCCCCGCGACGAGGCCACCACCCTGCGCGCGGTGCGCGTGGCCTGGGGCGTGGTCAACGAGCAGAAGGTCGACTACACGATCGAGCAGTTCGGGCGCTTCGACCCGCAGGTGCTGACGCAGGCGCGCAAGCGCATCGAGACCGCCAAGGAGATGTGGTCGGCCCTGTCGGGCGGCGACGTCTCGCGCACGCGCCAGGTGGCCGACACCTTCGCCCAGCTGGGTGAGTCGCTGCAGAGGCTGCATCCGCCGAGCCAGCCGATGGTGCAGGCGCTGAACAACGCCGTCGATGCCTCGATGCGCTCGGGCCGCCCGCCGGGCACTGAACTCGCGATGGAAGTCGCGACCTCCGTCCTCTACCTTGAGGCCGCCTTCGAAGATCTCGATCCGCACGACCGGCAGTTGACCGCCCGCACCGTTCAGCTGGCCGGCCGCATCGAGCGCGCGCGCGACGGCGGCCGCTCGGAGCCGCTGGAGCCCTGGATGGAGGAGCTCTACCGCCGCGTGAGCGACCGCCAGACCATGGGCACTGTGGTCGGCGAGCTGCGCAGCCACCTGGGCGAGCTCGAGAAATCGCTCGACCAGTTCTTCCGCCGTCCCAGCGAGAAGGGCCTGCTGCGCGCGGTGCCCACGCAGCTGCTGCAGATGAAGGGCGTGTTCTCCGTGCTCGGGCTCGACCAGGCTGCGCAGACCGTGCAGCGCATGCGGGACAACGTCGATCGCCTGCTCGCCGAGGAGCCGTCCGCGACCGACGCGAAGGACTTCGATGCGCTCGGCAACAACCTGGGCGCGCTGGGCTTTCTGATCGACATGCTGAGCTACCAGCCGGCCCTGGCCAAGCGCCTGTTCGTGTTCGACGCCGAGGCCGGCGAACTCAAGCCGCTGATGGGTCGCCAAGCCGCCGAAGCGGCTGCATCCGACGCGGCGGTGCCCTCGGCATCCTTTGCCGCGGCCTCCGGACCGGTCTCGGTCACCGAGACGGTGCTCAGCGTCGAAGAGGTCGATGCCCAGATCGCGGCCAAGCTCGCCGCGCTCGCGACACCGGCGCGCAAGGCGCCGCCACCTCCCATCGAGGAGGTCAGCCGCCCGGCTGCGAGCTGGACCGCCAAGATCACCGGCCCCGCCCCCCTGGAGGCCCTGCCCGACACCGAAGTGCGGGAGCTGGAGGAAGACGACCTCCAGAACATCTTCCTCGACGAGGCGCGCGAGGTGCTCCACAACGGCCTGGCAGCTGTCTCGGCGCTGGGCGCGCGTCCGGACGACAACGGCGAGCTGACCGTCCTGCGCCGTGCCTTCCATACCCTCAAGGGCAGCTCGCGCATGGTCGGGCTGATGGATTTCGGCGAGGCCGCCTGGTCCTTCGAGCAGGTGCTCAACACCTGGCTGGCCGACCAGCGCCCTGCCACGCCGGAGCTGCTCGCCGGCACGCGCCGCGCGCTGACCGATTTCGCCAAGTGGGTCGAAGCCATTGCCGGCAACGAGCCGCACGGCTGGCAGTCGGCCCCCTTCCGCAGCGTGGCGGAAGCCCTGCGCACCGGCGAGCCGATCGCGCCGCCGGCGCCGGTGGCCGATGCCGATGCGCTGGTTGCGGCTGCGCGCCACATCGCAGCCGAGGAATCCATCACCGAGGCCGTGGCGGAACCCGAGCCCGAGCCCGTGGCGGTGCCCGAGCCGCAGCCTTTGCCGCTGCCTGACCTGCCCGACCTGGAGCTGGGTCCCCTCTCCTTCGACGTGCCGGATGCGGCAGCGCCGACGGCGCCGGCCACACAGCCGCTTCCCACGACGCCCGAGCCCGCCGTCGTCGACGACGAATTCGCCATTACCGATTTCCTCGATTTCGAGGCCCGACCCAAGCCCCAGCCGGAGGAGCCGTTGCTGCCGGCCGAGCTGGAAGAGGTGGACTTCCTCGAGACAGCCCACGTGGCGATCGAACCCGCCCTCTCTCTGCCGGTCGCAGAGCCGGAGCCCGACGCGCTTCCCTCGCCCTTGTTGAAGGCCGAGTCGCAGGAGGGGCCCGCGCTTGCGGAACCTCTTCCCGAGTTTTCGCTGGAGTTGCGATCGGAGTCGGCGCTGGAGCCGGAAGCCGTCGCCGAGCCGCAGGCCGAGCAGCTTCCTCCGGAGGAACACGTCGCAGTGCAGGCCGTCGAGGCTGCGGAGGCTGCGCCCGCCGAGGCTCTGCCCGAGTTCGAGCCCGAGCTGCCCGGGGCGATTCCCGAGCCCGTCGCCACGGCGCTTGCCGAGCGCCCAGCCGTGCCTGGCGCGGAGGACCAGGTCAAGGTGATCGGCCCGCTGCGCATTGGCATCGCGCTCTACAACGTCTACCTGGTTGAAGCCGACGAATGGTCGCGGCAGCTCGCCAACGAAGTGGGCGAATGGGCGCTCGAGTCGCAGCAGCGGGTGCCGGAATCGACCATCAACCTGGCCCACTCGCTCGCCGGCAGCTCGGCAACGGTCGGTTTCCAGGGCCTGTCGGACATGGCCCGCTCCTTCGAGGCCGCGCTGCAGCACTTGCACATGCAGGGCCGCGGCACGCCGGCGCAGGGCGCGGTGCTGGTGGCCGCGGCCGAGGAACTGCGGCGCCTGCTGCACCAGTTCGCGGCCGGCTTCCTCAAGGAGCCCGCCGTCGCGACACTGCAGGCCTTGCGCGAGGTCGCGGAGTCGCCGATGCCCGCCGAGGCCGGTGAGGTGACCGCCGCAGGCGCTGCGCCGCTGCAGCGCTTCGGCGGGGCCGATGTGGCGCTCGACGAGAGCGAAGATGCGATCGACGTGACCGATGCGGTCGACGTCGACCTGTTCCCGGTGTTCGAGGAGGAGGCGGCCGAACTGCTGCCCCAGCTCGGCGCCGCGCTGCGCGAGTGGTCGCAGCACCCGGATGACCCGGCACCGCGCGCCTCGACGCTGCGCACCCTGCACACCCTCAAGGGCAGTGCCCGCCTGGCCGGCGCCATGCGCCTGGGCGAGCGCGCGCACCGCATGGAGTCGGAGATCGAAGCGATCGCCGCGCCGGGCGCGGACCGTGGCGCCGTCGAGCAGCTCCTGACGCGTTTCGACGCGCTGCAGGCCACCTTCGACGCGCTGCGGGTGGCGGACGACGCCATGCAGGCCGAACTGGCACAGCGTGTTGTCGCACCCGCGCCGGCGGCTGCCGCGGAGCCACAAATCGAAGAAGCGTCCGTGTCCCAGGTGGACGCTGACGCCGTGGAGGCTCCCGCCGCCGCGCAGGAGGGCGAGGCACCGCAGCGCCCAGCCGTGGCACTGCCTTCTCCTTCGGCACTTACGCCGCTGCGTCCGATCGCCAGTCAGGCGGTGCGCATCCGCACCCATCTCCTCGATCGCCTTGTGGCGCAGGCTGGCGAGGTGATCATCACGCGCTCGCGGCTGGAGGCTGAGCTCAGCCAGCTGCGTGGCTCACTGCACGACCTCACCGGCAACCTGGACCGCCTGCGCCAGCAACTGCGCGACATCGAAGTGCAGGCCGAGAGCCAGATGCAGTCGCGCCTGGCCCAGGCCAAGGATTCGGCGCAGGCCTTCGATCCGCTCGAGTTCGACCGCTTCACGCGGGTGCAGGAACTCACCCGCATGATGGCCGAGTCGGTCAACGACGTGGCGACGGTGCAGCGCACGCTGCAGAAGACCGTGCAGGCCACCGAGGACGACCTGAGCGCCCAGGCGCGCCAGACGCGCGAACTCCAGCGTGGCCTGCTGCGCACGCGCATGGTGGAGTTCGAAGGGATTTCCGAGCGCCTCTACCGTGTGGTGCGACAGGCCTCCAAGGACACCGGCAAGCAGGTGCGCCTGGACATCGTCGGCGGCACCATCGAGATGGACCGCGGCGTGCTGGACCGCATGACGCCGGCCTTCGAGCACCTGCTGCGCAACTGCGTGGCGCATGGCATCGAGGACGCGCAGGCGCGCGAGCAGGCCGGCAAGGACGCCAGCGGCCTGATCGCTATCGAGCTGCATCACGAGGGCAACGACGTCTCGGTCAGCTTCCGCGACGACGGCGCCGGGCTCAACCATGCGCGCATCGTCGAACGGGCACGCGCGCTCGGCTTGGTCGCCGCCGGTCACCAGCCGAGCGAGGCCGAGGCGGCCGAGCTGATCTTCACGCCCGGCTTCTCCACGGCCGAGCAGGTCTCGGAGCTCGCAGGCCGTGGGATCGGCATGGACGTGGTGCGCGCGCAGGTCGCCGCGCTCGGTGGCCGCATCGAGACCCGAAGCAAGGCGGGCGAGGGCACCGAATTCAAGCTGGTGCTGCCGCTGACCACCGCGGTGACGCACGTGGTTATGCTGCGCGCCGGCGCCAACTCCGTGGGCGTGCCCTCCAACCTGGTGGAACTGGTCCAGCGTGCCAGCGGCTCCGAGCTCGACGCCGCTTACCAGAGCCAGCGTTATGCCTTCGGCGGCGAGCAGGTGCCCTTCTTCTGGGCCGGTGCGCTGCTGCAGTCGTCCGCGCGCAGCGACCGCGGGGCGGGCAAGACCAACACCGTCGTGATCGTGCGAAGCGCGGCCCAGCGGGTGGCCCTGCACGTGGACGAAGTGCTCGGCAACCAGGAAGTGGTGGTCAAGAACCTGGGGCCGCAGCTGTCGCGGCTGCCAGGCATGGCCGGCATCTCGGTGCTGGCTTCAGGCGCGGTCGCGCTGATCTACAACCCCGTGGCGCTGGCCGCGGTGCATGGCGAGCAGGCACGCCAGCTCCAGGCCGGCGCCGTGGCGGCGATGGCCGCCGTGCGCGGCACCGACACGCCGGCCGTCCAGGCGCCGCCGCAGATTCCGCTGGTGCTGGTGGTCGACGATTCGATCACCGTGCGCCGGGTCACCCAGCGGCTGCTGCAGCGCGAGGGCTACCGCGTCGCGCTGGCGGCCGACGGCCTGCAGGCGCTGGAGCGCCTGCAGCAGGAGCGTCCGACGGTGGTGCTCTCGGACATCGAGATGCCGCGCATGGACGGCTTCGACCTGGCGCGCAACATCCGGGCCGACGCCTCGCTGGCCGACCTGCCGATCATCATGATCACCTCGCGCATCGCCGAGAAGCACCACGACCATGCGCGCGCACTGGGCGTCAACCATTACCTCGGCAAGCCCTATTCGGAGGAAGAGCTGCTGCGGCTGGTGCGGCACTACGCCAGCGCCGAGACCCCGCAGGCCATGGCGGCCTGAGGGCTTGTCCACTCATCGGATACCTTCGCCTTCGGCTGCGGTACGAGCCCCCTTCGGAACGGCCGGGCGGGGGCTCAGGCCCGGCCCTTCTTCACACGCGCCGGCTCGCGCACCACGGCATAGCGCTGCAGGGTGCGCTCCCGCGCATCGGCGTGGTCGACGATGGGCTCGGGATAGTTGTCGCCCAGCCGCACGTCCGCCGCTTCCAGCTCCACCGGCGTCGCGGTCCAGGGTGCATGGATGCTCGTGTTCGACAGCTTCGCGAGCTGTGGCAGGTAGCGGCGGATGAACTTCCCCTCGGGATCGAAGCGCTCGCTCTGCGTGATCGGGTTGAAGATCCGGAAGAAGGGCTGTGCGTCGCAGCCGCTGGAACTTGCCCACTGCCAGTTGCCGTTGTTCGACGACAGCTCGAAGTCGTTGAGCTGCAGTGCGAAATAGCGTTCGCCGCGCCGCCAGTCCAGGCCCAGGTCCTTGCAGAGAAAGCTGGCCACCACCATGCGCAGGCGGTTGTGCATGTAGCCGCTCTGGTTGATCTGCGCCATCGCCGCATCCACGAGCGGGTAGCCGGTGCGTCCCTCGCACCAGGCCTCGAAGAGCATGTCGGCGTGTTTGCCGTGGTGCCACTGGATCCGGTCGTATTCGGGCCGGAAGCTCTTGCCCTCGGCGACCTGCGGGTGGTGGGCCAGCACCTGGAAGAAGAAGTCGCGCCAGATCAGCTCGCCCAGCCAGGTGGAAGCGCCCTCGTCGCCCTGCAGCGCAAGCTGGTGGGCCACGCCCGCCATCTGCCGCACCGAGACGGTGCCGAAGCGCAGGTGCACCCCGAGATAGCTGGGCCCGCGCACGGCGGGGTAGTTGCGCGTCTCGTCGTAGCGCTCGATGCGCTCGAAGAAGTCCTCGAAGAGGGCTGCACCGCCCTGGCTGCCGGTCGGCATCTCCAGTTCGCCGAGATTGCTCTTCTCGAAGCCGATGTCGGCCAGCGCCGGCACCGGCGAACGATGGTCGGCGGGCGGCGGCGCCAGGGCGTCGGCGTGGCCGCGGACCGGGTAGGCCTTCAGGTAGAAGGCGTCCACCTTCGCCAGCCAGGCGCGCCGGTAGGCGCTGAAGACGGTGTAGGGCTGACCCGTCTTCGTCAGTAGCTCGTCGCGATCGAAGACGGCCTGGTCCTTGTAGGTGTGGAAGCTGATGCCGCCGTTGGCCAGCGCGCCCAGCACCTTGGCATCGCGTTCCAGCGCCTGCGGCTCGTCGTCACGGTTGGCGAACACGGCCTGGACCTCCAGGGCGCGTGCCAACGGGGCGATCTCGTCCTGCGCCACCGCGTGCCGCACGACCAGCCCGCCGCCCAGGGTGCGCAGTTCGGCCTCCAGTTCGACCAGCGACTCGCGAATGAACTCCACGCGCCGGTCCGCCCGCGGCAGATCGTCGAGGATGGCCCGGTCGAAGACGAACACGCACACCACCTGCCGGCAGGCGCGCAGTGCGTGGTAGAGCGCCGCGTTGTCATCCACCCGCAGGTCGCGGCGGAACCACATCAGGCCCTTGGCGTAGGTCTTGTCGACGGCCAGTAAAATCGGCGGCATGGCTTCCGATTCTGCCCCGATGAACCTCACGCATCATTTCCTGATTGCGATGCCGGGTCTGACGGACAAGGCCTTCAGCCGCAGCGTGGTCTATCTCTGCGAGCACAGCGAGCGCGGTGCGCTCGGCCTGGTGATCAACAAGCCCAGCGACATCAACCTCGGCGTGCTGTTCGAGAAGATCGAGCTTCGCCTCACGCGCCCCGAACTCGGCAGTGCGCCGGTGTTCCAGGGCGGTCCCGTGCAGACCGAGCGCGGCTTCGTCCTGCACGAGCCGGTGTTCGGGGAAGGCGAGAAGCCCAATGAGTCGGTCTACGCCTCCACCATGACCATCCCCGGCGGCCTGGAGATGACCACCTCCAAGGACGTGCTGGAGGCCCTGGCCACCGGCGCCGGCCCGCGCAAGGTGCTGGTCTCGCTCGGCTATGCCGCCTGGGGCGAGGGCCAGCTCGAATCCGAGCTGGCCGAGAACAGCTGGCTCACCGTGGGCGCCGATCCGGCCGTGATCTTCGACACCCCCATCGAGCAGCGCTATGACAAGGCGCTGTCGCTGCTGGGCCTGCAGGCCTGGACGCTGTCGCCCGAAGCAGGGCATGCATGAGACTCCGGCAATGCCCGACAGCGCTGCCCCTCCTGCTTCCGTTCCTTCCCACTTCCAAAGCTTCCTGGCCTTCGACTTCGGGCAGAAGCGCACCGGCGTGGCCAGCGGCAACCGGCTGCTGCGCAGCGCGACGCCGCAGCCCACCATCCGGGCCGAGGGCGACGCGCGTTTCGCGCAGGTCGAGGCCCGTATCCGCGAGTGGCAGCCCGATGCGCTGGTGGTGGGCGTTCCATACCATCCCGACGGCGCCGCGCACGACAACACCCGTGCCGCTCAGCGCTTCGCCCGCCAGCTGAAAGGGCGATTCGGCCTGCCCGTCTACGAGGTCGACGAGCGCTACAGCACGACCGAGGCGCTGGCCGGCGGCGCACGCGATGCCGATGCCGCATCGGCCTGCATCATTCTTGAACAATTTCTGAGGAGTCTCCCGTGACTGCCATCCCCGACGCCGAAGCGCTCTACCTCGAACTGCTGCGCGGCGTGAAAGCCTTGATACATCAGGATACGCGCCTGGTGGGCGTGACCTCCGGTGGTGCCTGGCTGGTCGAGCGCCTGCAGAAAGACCTGGGCCTGCCCGGCGCGCCCGGCATCATTTCCTCTGCCATGCACCGCGACGACTTCGCGCGCCGCGGGCTGGCCGCCAGCGCACAGACCTCGCTGCCCTTCGACGTGAACGGTGCCGACGTGCTGCTGCTGGACGACGTGCTCTACACCGGCCGCACCATCCGCGCCGTGCTCAACGAGCTGTTCGACTTCGGCCGTCCCGGCTGCGTGCGGCTCGCGGTCATGGTCGACCGCGGCGGTCGCGAGCTGCCGGTGGCGGCGGATTTCGCCGCGGCCCGGCTCGAGCTGCCGGCGTCCCAGTCGTTCGCCCTCGCACGTGATGCCCAGGGCGTCTTCAGCTTCCAGGTGGAGCAAGCCTGATGAACAGCCCCCACGCTCATCACTTCGTGTATTCGCTGCCCCCCGAGGGGGCGCAGGCCTCCCTTGGGGCGGCCCGGCGGGAGTCCTGATGCTCTACAAGCGCAACCCCCAGCTCAACAAGAACGGCGAGCTGATCCACCTCCTGTCCATCGAGGGCCTGCCCAAGGCCATCCTCACGCAGATCCTCGACACGGCGGCCAACTTCACCAGCGTGAGCGACCGCGAGGTCAAGAAGGTGCCGCTCCTGCGCGGCAAGAGCGTGTTCAACCTTTTCTTCGAGAACTCGACGCGCACCCGCACCACCTTCGAGATCGCGGCCAAGCGGCTGTCCGCGGACGTGATCAACCTCGACATTGCGCGCTCCTCTGCGAGCAAGGGCGAGTCGCTGCTCGACACCATCGCCAACCTGAGCGCGATGGCGGCAGACCTGTTCGTGGTGCGGCACAGCGAGTCGGGCGCGCCCTACCTGATCGCCCAGCACGTGGCGCCCCACGTGCACGTGGTGAACGCAGGCGACGGCCGCCATGCGCACCCGACGCAGGGGCTGCTCGACATGTACACGATCCGCCACTACAAGAAGGACTTTTCCAACCTCACGGTGGCGATCGTCGGCGACGTGCTGCATTCGCGTGTGGCGCGCTCCGACATCCACGGCCTCACTACCCTGGGCTGCGCCGAGGTGCGCGTGGTCGGGCCCAAGACCCTGGTGCCCGGCGACATGGCGCAGATGGGCGTGCGCGTGTGCCACTCGCTCGAGGAGGGCATCAAGGACTGCGACGTCATCATCATGCTGCGCCTGCAGAACGAGCGCATGAGCGGGGCGTTGCTGCCTTCGTCGCAGGAGTTCTTCAAGACCTATGGCCTCACGCCGCAGAAGCTGCAACTGGCCAAGCCCGACGCGATCGTGATGCATCCGGGGCCCATCAATCGCGGGGTCGAGATCGACTCGGCGGTGGTCGACGGGCAGCAGAGCGTGATCCTGCCGCAGGTCACCTTCGGCATCGCCGTGCGCATGGCCGTGATGAGCATCGTCGCTGGAAACGAAGCATGAGAATCCTGATCACCCACGGCCGCGTCATCGATCCAGCGTCCAGCCTCGACAGGCAGGCCGATGTGGCCGTTGCAGACGGCAAGCTGCTCGCCATCGGCGATATGCCCGCCGATTTCAACGCCGACCGCACCCTCGATGCCTCGGGCTGCCTCGTCCTTCCCGGCCTGGTCGACCTGGCCGCCCGCCTGCGCGAGCCCGGCTACGAGCACGAGGGCATGCTGGAAAGCGAGATGGCCGCGGCCGTCGCCGGCGGCGTGACCAGCCTGGTCTGCCCACCCGACACCGACCCGGTGCTCGACGAGCCCGGCCTGGTCGAGATGCTCAAGTTCCGCGCCGAGAAGATGCAGGCCGCGCGCCTCTTCCCGCTGGGCGCGCTGACGCGCAGCCTGAAGGGCGAGGTGCTCACGGAAATGGCCGAGCTCACAGAGGCCGGCTGCATCGGCTTCAGCCAGGCCGACGTGCCGCTGTCCAACACCCAGGTCTTGCAGCGCGCGCTGCTCTACGCCAGCACCTTCGGCTACACCGTGTGGCTGCGGCCGCAGGACCGCGACCTGGGGCAGGGCGTGGCGGCCAGCGGCCCGCTCGCCACGCGCCTGGGCCTGTCCGGCGTGCCGGTGGCGGCCGAAACGATCGCGGTCTTCACCATGATCGAACTGATGCGCAGCACGGGCGCGCGCGTCCACTTGTGCCGCCTGTCGAGCGCGGCCGGCGTCGCACTGGTGCGCGCGGCCAAGGCCGAGGGCTTGCCGCTGTCCTGCGACGTCAGCATCAACTCGCTGCACCTGGCAGACACCGACATCGGCTACTTCGACAGCCGCGCAAGGCTCAACCCGCCGCTGCGGCAGCAGCGCGACCGCGATGCGCTCTCGGCCGCGCTGGCCGACGGCACCATCGACGCGCTGGTGTCGGACCACACCCCGGTGGAAGCCGACGCCAAGACCCTGCCCTTCGCCGAGAGCGAGCCCGGCGCCAGCGGTCTCGAACTGCTGCTGCCGCTGGCCCTGCAGTGGGGCGAGCAGAGCGGCGCAGGCATCATGCGTGCGATCGAGGTGGTGAGCGCCGCGCCGGCGCGGCTGATCGGCGCTGCCGAGGCGGGCCGCCTGGCGCCGGGTGCGGCGGCCGATCTCTGCGTGGCAGATCCCGCCATCGAATGGCAGGTGCAGCCCGAGGCGCTACGCAGCCAGGGCAAGCACACGCCCTTCGGCGGCTACGCCCTCCGGGGGCGGGCCAGGCATACGCTGGTTGGTGGCCGGCTCGTCCACGGCTGAGGCCGCGCGCGCCGCCGATGCAGTCCTTGTCTGCTTTTCTCAAACTGCTGCGCGCCCTGGCCCATGCGCATGCCGGCTGGTGGACCATCCGCACCAAGTTCCCGAAGCTTTCCCAGGCCGAGCGTGAGCAGCATGTGCAGGAATGGGCGCAGCAGATGCTCACGCTCATGGGCATCCGCCTGGAGGTGCGTGGCACACCGCCCGCGCAGGGGCCTGTGCTCATGGTGAGCAACCATGTGTCATGGCTGGACATCCTCACCATCCACGCAGCGCGGCACGTGCGCTTCGTCTCCAAGGCGAACGTGCAGCGCTGGCCGCTGATCGGGACGCTGTCCAACGGCGCTGGTTCGCTCTACATCGAGCGCGAGCGGCGCCGCGACGCGCTGCGCGTGGTGCACCACATGACCGAGGCGCTGGGCAAGGGCGACGTGATCGCGGTCTTTCCAGAGGGCACCACCGGCGACGGCAGCACCTTGTTGCCCTTCCATGCCAATCTGCTTCAGGCGGCCATTTCATCCGGCGCGCCGGTTCAGCCAGCGGCACTGCGCTTTGCCGATGCGGCCAGCGGCGCCACCAGTCTTGCGCCGCGTTACATCGGGGCGGACAACCTGTGGGTGTCGCTCTGGCGAGTGCTGAAGGCGCCGCCGCTGCTGGCGATCGTGCACTTCGGCGAGCCGCAGGCATCCTGGGGACGGGACCGGCGGGCTTGGGCGCTGTCGCTGCATGCGGACGTGCAGGTCCTGTGGCACGAGACTCACTGAA
Source organism: Variovorax sp. JS1663 (assembly GCF_002157355.1). Lineage (GTDB taxonomy): Bacteria > Pseudomonadota > Gammaproteobacteria > Burkholderiales > Burkholderiaceae_C > Variovorax. The sequence goes on from NZ_LYMK01000036.1 coordinate 31,524, forward strand.
CGCCGGCCCAAAAAAACAGCGCCCCGAAGGGCGCTGTGCAACGGCGCCAAGGGCGCCGGGGAGGAGGAAACAGTGGCGTTCGTCGCTGTCGGGATGCCAACGGAAATCACGAACCTTTTTCCGATGGCGTTGAGCACAGCTTAGTTGCCATCTCGGGGTCCTTCCTGCCGGAAAAGGCAATCCCCGTGCGTGGTCCCCGGCCTACAGGCGGCCTTGCCGGAGCAGCTTCTGCTGCACCGCGGCGAACGTTGCGTGAACGAGTCGACGCGGCTGACAACCCGACGGCGATCGAATCTGGTCAATTGTCGCGAGAGATCGAGCGCTTGCGCAGCGCCGGACATCATTCGCGCACATTCAGCCAACCGGACGAGCCATGGACGCCATTCTTCTGCTGATCGCCATCAGCTTTCTTTCCGTGCCCTTTCTGCAGGAATCCGAAGCCCAGGGGGCGAGGCTTCGGCGCTTTCCGGACCTGCCACAGATTCTGCGACTGGCGCATGTACGTCGATGCGGCTGGCTCGGCCCCTTCTGCGGCCTCACTCTTTTCCTCTTCATCCTGGTTCTGGCCCGCGGGCGCGCTGCCGCCGTGGACGGCCTGGTCCTGGCCCTTCATGCCGCCATCATCCAGTGCGTGCTGTGGACGGTGGTCGTCCTGAACGTGCGCCGTCGGGCGCGTGCTCCGAATGGTCAAGGAGTCGCACTCGGCACGGCGGCATGCGCTGACGTTCAATCACTGTTGCACCGCTCATGAGCGCTGGCGGCCGCTCGGTTCGGCTGGCGCCGTTCCTGCTGTCATTGGCCGCGCTGGGCGCCTGTCAGTTCCGCGGCGAGCCGAGACCTCTTTCATCGGATGCTCCTTCGCCACCGGCCTTCGTCGATGCGCCGGCGCGCTGCACGGCGGCGCGTATCCGATTCGGACTGGGCCAGCGTGCCAGCCTGCCCCTGCTGGAGGAAATGCGCCTGCGTGCTGGCGCGCGTCGGGCGCGCATCGCGTTGCCGACCGACGCGCCGCTGCCCTATGACGCCGCACGCCTGATGGTGGACATCGAGCCGAACGGCCGCGTGGTCGGGGCGCGCTGCGGCTGACTTCCTGCCTCGGGCGCGTCTGCGCGCTTCAGGCGTCGATGGGAGGGCGGGGCAGCAGGCCCAGGAAGTGGTCGAGCATCTGGAAGTGATCGTCCAGGAGCTGGTCCTCCAGGCTGGTCAGTGCCTGGACCGGGATCCACTCGGCGGCCGCGGCATCGTCATCGGCACGCACGGCGGGCGGGTGGCGATCACCCAGATCGAAGAAATGACCGTGAGTGATGGTGCGGCCGCGCTGGCTTCGGTCGGGGCGGTCGAAGACCTCGGTGCTGGCCAGGCAGGCAAGAAGTTCAGCCGGGGGCAGGTCCAGATGCGTCTCTTCCTCCAGCTCGCGCAGCGCGGACTGCAGTGTCGTTTCCCGCAGTTCCAGGAAGCCGCCCGGCACCGCACGCAGGCCCTTGCCCGGTGCGTGGCCGCGGCGGATCAGCAGCACATGCTCCCCGCACCTGACCACGCAATCCACCGTGACCAGAACGACCGGGTAGGGCGCCACCGACCAGGAGGCATCGTGCTGACGCAGCATCTCCCATTCCTGGGCGAGCGCGGCATGATGCGGCGTCTTCATCCATGATTGCAGGAAGCCCAGAGTGCCGGCCGGGACTGCGCGTGACAACGCCTCCGGTGCGTCTTTCGCGCCGCTGAAAAGGGCCTCGCGGACAGTGGCCGCGCTCGCGCTGTGTACGCGCTCGATGGCATGGAGCGTCCAGCCGTCGAAGCCGTGCAGGTAGTCCCGCGTGGCGTCCTTGACATGGCCGACCAGCACGGTGCTCGCGGGAGATGCCACGCCCTGAAGGGCCAGCGCCGCATCGACGGCGAGGCGCAGCTCGACGAACCAGCGCTCCTCGTCGAAGTGGTCGCGCATCGGCACGAACAGCACCCGGGCACGGTCGGCCTCGTCCAGTGCCAGCCGGATCATGTCCGCGCGCTCCTGCCAGCTGAAGGGATTCTTGGGCGAACGCGCCTGGAAGGCCGAGCCGATCACCACCGCCACGTGGCGCGCCGCATCGAGGGCCCTGCGCAGCAGGACCTGGTGGGCATTGTGGAAGGGCTGAAAGCGGCCGACAAGAACCGCGAGGTCATGGCTGGCGCTCGGGCGGTGGATCATGTTGAGGGTGGAGTCGCCGCGGCGAGCGCGTGAGGATCTTCCATCTTACCCACGAAGCCGTCCCATCAGGAGATCGACCGGCGCGCCGCTGGGCCGGCCGTCAAGCGTCAGCGCGACAAGTCAATCCAGCTTGACACCCGTCTCCTTGATCAGCCGCTCCCACGCCGGCCGTTCCTTCTTGTACGCGGCGGCGAAGGCCTCGGGCGAGCTGTCCTTCAGCTCGAAGCCCATGGCCGCCACTTTCTGCTGCACGTCGGGCTGCTGCGTGGCCTTGCGGATCTCGTCGGCCAAGCGCTTGACGATGGGCACCGGCGTCTTCGCCGGCACCGCCACCGCCAGCCAGCCGGTCAGGCGATAGGTGTCGTCCTTCAGGCCCTGTTCTGCGAGCGTGGGCACGTTGGGCAGCGTGGAAAGGCGGCGCTCGCCGGTCACGCCGATCGCGTTGAGCTTGCCGGCCTCGATCTGCGGCTTGGCCTGCAGCGCGCTGGCGTACGCCATCTGGATCTGGCCGCCGATCAGGTCCTGGATCATCGGCGCCTCGCCCTTGTAGGCCGCGTGGTTCATGTCGGCGTTCTGCGTTGCGCTCATGTGGGCGCCGGCCAGGTGCGGGTAGGCGCCCAGGCCGTAGGAGCCGTAGGCCAGCTTGCTCTTGTTGGCCGCCACGTATTTGAGCAGCTCGGGCCCGGTCTTGGCCGGCACGCTGGGATGCGTCACCAGCACCAGCGGGCCCATCGCCACCTGGTAGACCAGGGTGAGGTCGCGCTCGGGGTTGTAGGGCAGCTTTTCGTAGAGGAACTGGTTGGTCAGGAGCGCGTTCGACAGCGACAGCGTGATGGTGTAGCCGTCCGGCGCAGCCTTCGCGACCGCGTCGGTACCGATGATGCCGGCCGCGCCGGGCTTGTTGTCGATCACCACCGGCTGGCCCATGCTGGCCGACAGTTTCTCGGCGAGCACGCGCGCCAGCACGTCGGTGCCGCCGCCGGCGGCGAAGGGCACGACCATCTTGATGGGCTTGCTGGGGTAGTTCTGGGCGAGCGCGGGCGCTCCGGCGGCGAGGGCGAAGGCCGCGGCGAGGAGCGAGCGGCGGGTCGGGTCGAATCTCATGGTTGTCTCCGGATGCATCGGGAAGGGAGTAACGGGGCCTACTGCAGGACCACCGTGGACTTGAACGGCAGCCGGCCGATCGACTGCGACAGCCGCTCGTGCAGCGCCTGCGCCGCCGGGCCGGCGGCCGCCGCATCGATGACGATGCGCAGCGCGCTCTCGCCCTCGGGCTGCACCGCGGGCCGCGCGGCAGGGCCCAGGTCGAGGTCGGCCCAGGCCTCCTCGACCAGCGCCTCGGCCACGCGGCGCGCGGCCAGGGCGCGCAGCTCGGGCTTGTAGATCTTGCCGACGTTGGTCATCGGCATCTGCTCGATCACCACCACCGACTTCGGCTTGGCCGGCGCCTCGTCCACGCGCGCGGCGGTGAAGGCCAGCAACTCGGCCTCGCTCGCCTTCATGCCGGGCACCAGCGTTGCGAAGGCCACGGGGAGCTCGCCTGCATAGGCATCGGGCTGGCCGACCGCGGCACACAGCTGCACGGCGGGATGCGCGCCCAGCGCATCCTCGATGGTCTTGGGGTCGATGTTGTGGCCGCTGCGGATGATCAGGTCCTTCGAGCGCCCGCTCAGGTTGAGCCGCTCCTCGCCATCGATCCAGCCCAGGTCGCCGGTGGCCAGCCAGCCGTCGGCGGTGAAGGCCTTGGCCGTGTCGGCCGGGTCGACGAAGCCCGAGAACAGGTTGGGCGACTTGAACAGCACCATGCCCTGTTCGCCCGGCGGCAGCTCGCGGTCGCTGGCGTTGCCGTTCGCATCCAGCGCCACGATGCGGATCTGCACATACGGCAGCCGGAAGCCGACGCAGCCGGGCGGGCCGATCACGCCCGGCGGCGTGATGGTGGAGATGCCGGCCATCTCGGTCATGCCCAGGCTCTCGTGCACATGCAGGCCGAAGAGCCGCTCGAAGCGCGCCGCCAGCTCGGGCGGCAGCACGGCGGCGCCCGTGCGGCAGTAGCGGATGGAGGAGATGTCGGCGCCAGCCAGCGGCACGTTGGCCAGCGCCGCCAGCACCGTGGGCACGGCCGACAGCGTGGTCGGACGGTACTTCTCCACCAAGCGCCAGTAGTTGGCCATCACCTGCTTGTTGCGCAGGAGCGTGGTGGTGGGGATGACCACATTCACGCCGGCCGAGAGCGCGGCCAGCGAGGCCGGCAGCACGCCCGCCACGTGGAACAGCGGGTAGCCGTTGATCGTCGTGTCTCCCGGCCCCAGGCCGGTCATGTTCACGCTGGCGAAGGCGGTGAAGACCTGGGCGCCATGGCTGTGGCGCGCCAGCTTGGGCGCGCCGGTGGTGCCGCCGGTATGGAAGTAGGCGGCGATGTCGGTCGGCTGGATGTCGCGACCGCTCACCAGGCGGTCGTCGGGCTCGGCCGCGCGCGCCGCGGCGAAGTCGAGCACGCCCTCGGGCAGCGCGCCTGCGGCACCCGGCGCCTCGTCGTGCGGCGCCACGCGCAGCACGGTGGTCAGCGTGGGCACCTGGCCGCGCAGGCGCATCGCCTTGGACCACATGCCGCCATCGTTGTCCGTGCCATATGCGATCAGTACCTTGGCGCGGCCGGCCGTCATCAGCGAGACCAGTTTCTCGTCGGTGAGCAGCGGATTGAGCGGCTGCGCGATGCCGGCCGCACTGCCGCCCCACAGCGCCAGTTGATTGTCGAGGCAGCCCGGGAGGAGGATGGCCACCGCATCGTCCGGCCCCACGCCCAGCGTGTGCAGCAGGTTCGCGGTCTGGTGGATGCCCGCCAGCAGCTGCGAGTAGGTCCAGAGGATCGGCTCATCGGCCGGGTCTCCGGTGCGCAGGAAGGTCAGCGCCGTTTTGTCGCCGAAGGCCGCGGCCGAGTTGCGGAAGATCTCGTAGGTGCTGCGCACCGTCAGCGCCTCGGCCAGCGGCGTCTGCTCGAGCCGGCGCACGTCCTCGATGCCGCGGATGGGGAAGGACGCACTGAAGGGCGCGGCCGTGCCGCGTGTCTCGCTCGTGCTCATGGACAGTCTCCTCATTCTGGCGTGGGCCGATGCGCGCCGCGAGCGCGCGGGCCCGCATCGCCCGTTGTCACGACCTCAGTGCGCGGCGGCCATGGCCTGCCGGCCGAGGGCGGCGAAGCGCTGCAGGTGGTGGTCCTCGTCGCCCAGCTGGTGATCGATCATCACCAGGCGCTTGGCATAGTGAGCGAGCGGAAGCTCCCAGGTCATGCCGATGCCACCATGCATCTGGATGCTTTCCTCGGCCACCAGCGTGCCGATGCGGCCGATGCTGGCCTTGGCGGCCGACAGCGCGCGCTCGCGCGCCACGCGGTCCCCGCCGTCGATCGCGGCAGCGGCGTTGATCACCGCCGAGCGCGCCTGCTCCACTTCCAGCAGCAGGTCCGCCATGCGGTGCTGCAGCGCCTGGAAACTGCCGATCAGCTGGCCGAACTGCTTGCGCGTGCGCAGGTATTCCAGCGTTGCCGTCTTCGCCGCTTCCATCGCGCCCAGGCTTTCGGCGCACAGCGCGAGGATGCCGCGGCCGATGGCGCGCTCGAGCGTCGCATGGCCATGGTCTTCGGCGCCCAGCAGCGCGTCGGCGGGAAGGGCCACGCCGTCGAACACGACCTCGGCCACGCGGCCGCCATCGATGGCGGGGCAGGCGCGCACTTCAACGCCTTTCGTCTTCGCCGGCACCAGGAAGAGCGAGATGCCCGCTTCGTCGTCGTCCGCGCCCGATGTGCGGGCCGAGACCACCATCAGGTCGGCGTGCTCGCCCTGCGGCACCACCGCCTTGGCGCCGTTCAGCAGCCAGCCGGTGCCGTCGCGCTCGGCGCGCGTCCGCACATGCGCAAGCTCGTAGTGCGCGCCGGGCTCGTCATGCGCCAGCGCGGCGATGGTGCTGCCCGCGATGATGCCGGCGAGATGTTCCTTCTGCGCATCGCTGCCCGCCGCGGCAATGGCCTCGCCGGCCATCACCGCGCCCAGCATCGGCTCGACCACCAGGCCGCGGCCCAGCGCCTCGAAAACGACGGCGACATCGAAGCCGCCGCCGCCGAAGCCGCCGTCCTCCTCGCGGAACAGGGCGCCGATCACGCCCAGTTCGGCGAACTGCTGCCAGATCTCGGTGCTGTAGCCCTGGGCCGACTTCGCGATCCTGTCGCGCGCCTCGAAGGCATATTGCTCGGCGATGAAGCGGTTCAGGCTGTCCGCGAGCATGCGCCGGTCTTCGGTGTGTTCGAAGTTCATGACGTGTCTCCTCTCAGAGGCCCAGGATCATCTTGGAGATGATGTTCTTCTGGATTTCATTCGAGCCGCCGAAGATCGACAGCTTGCGGTTGTTGAAGTACTTGGCCGCGGCGGGCGCCGCCTCGGCCGGGCCGAAGGGCACGCCGTCGAAACCTTCCTCGAGCGCGGCCTCGACGTAGGGCCGCGCATAGGGCCCCATGGCGCGCCGGATCAGCGACGAGATCTCCTGCCGGATCTCGGTCCCGCGGATCTTGAGCATCGAGCTCTCCGCGCCCGGCACGCCGCCGCCGGCCACCGCCGCGATCACGCGCAGGTTGGTGGTCTTCATGTTCTCCAGGTCGATCTCCACCCGCGCCATGCGCGCGGCGAAGGCCGGGTCTTCCGCGAGCGGCTTGCCGTTCTTCGTCTGCTTCGCGGCAATGGCCTTGAGCTGCTCCATCGCCGCCACCGAGAAGCCCACGCCCGCGATGTTGGTGCGCTCGTAGGTCAGCAGGTACTTGGCACAGGTCCAGCCCTTGTCTTCCTCGCCGACCAGGTTCTCGGCCGGCACGCGCACGTCGGAGAAGAAGACTTCGTTGACCTCGTGGTCGCCGTCCAGCGTGATGATCGGCCGCACCTCGACGCCGGGCGAGTTCATGTCGACCAGCAGGAAGCTGATGCCCTCCTGCTTCTTCGCCTCGCGGTTGGTGCGCACCAGGCAGAAGATCATGTTGGCGTGCTGGCCCAGTGTGGTCCAGGTCTTCTGGCCGTTGACGATGTAGTGCGGACCCTGGGCGTCGATGCCGCGCACGGCCGAGGTCTTGACCGAGGCCAGGTCCGAGCCGGAGCCCGGCTCGGAGTAGCCCTGGCACCACCAGTCCGAGCCGTCCAGGATGCGCGGCAGCCAGCGCTGCTTCTGTTCCTCGCTGCCGTACTTGATCATCACCGGCCCCAGCATGTTCACGCCGAAAGGCACGATGCGCGGCGCATGGGCCAGCGCGCATTCGTTCTCGAAGATGAACTTCTCGATCGCCGTCCAGCCCGGTCCGCCGTACTGCTCCGGCCAGTGGTTGGCGAGCCAGCCACGCTCGTTGAGGATGGCGTGCCATTGCGCCATGTCGTCCTTGCCCAGGTGCTTGCCGGTGGCCACCTTGTCGGAGAGGCGCTTGGGCAGCTTCTCGGCGAGGAACTGGCGCACCTCGTCGCGGAAGGACTGCTCTTCGGGGGTGAAGTTGAGATCCATCGCCGGTCTCCTCAGAAGATTTCGAACAGGCCGGCGGCGCCCATGCCGCCCGCGATGCACATGGTCACGACCGCGTACTTCGCGCCGCGCCGCTTGCCTTCGATCAGCACGTGGCCCGCGAGCCGCGCGCCCGTCATGCCGAAGGGATGGCCGATGGAGATCGCGCCGCCGTCGACATTGAGCAGCTCGGACGGAATGCCGAGCTTCTCCTGGCAGTAGATGGACTGCGAGGCAAAGGCCTCGTTGAGTTCCCAGAGGCCGATATCGTCGACCTTCAGGCCGTGGCGCGCCAGCAGTTTCGGCACCGCGAACACCGGGCCGATGCCCATCTCGTCCGGCTCGCAGCCGGCCAGCGCCAGGCCGCGGAAGGCGCCCAGGGGCTTCTGGTTGGCGCGCTCGGCCTCCTTGGCTTCCATCAGCACGCAGGCCGAGGCGCCATCGGAGAGCTGCGAGGAGTTGCCGGCGGTGACGAACTTGTCGGCGCCCATCACCGGCTCCAGCTTGGCCAGGGCCTCGTAGGTGGTGCCGGCGCGGTTGCAGGTGTCGTGGTCGATGGTCACTTCGCGGTGGCTGACCTGCTTGGTTTCCTTGTCGGTCACTGCCATGGTGGTCGTGCAGGCCACGATCTCGTCCTTGTAGCGGCCGGCCTGCTGCGCTTCCGCCGTCTTGCGCTGGCTTTCGACCGAGAAGCGGTCCTGTGCCTCGCGGCTGATGCCGTAGCGCCTGGCGACGATGTCGGCGGTTTCGATCATCGACAGGTACAGCTGCGGCTTGTGCTCGACGATCCACGGGTCCATGCCCGAATCGCCGCTGTCGGTGGCGCTGCGCGTGCGGATCTGCGAAATGCTCTCCACGCCGCCCGCGATCATGGCCGGCACGCCTTCGAGCACGATGCGGCCCGCCGCCATCGCGATGGCCTGCAGGCCCGAGGCGCAGAAGCGGTTGACCGTCGTGCCGGCGATCGTGATCGGCAGGCCGGCGCGCACGACCGTCTGGCGCGCCACGTTGCGGCCGGTGGTGCCCTCGGGGTAGCCGCAGCCGAGGATGGCGTCCTCGATCAGCGCCGGGTCGATGCCGGCGCGCTCCACCGCCGCCTTGACGGCGAAGGCGGCCAGCGTCGGGCCGGGGGTGATGTTGAACTCGCCGCGGTGTGCCTTGGTCAGCGGCGTGCGGGCGGTGGAAACGATGACGGCTTCACGCATGGGTGTCTCCTGCTGGTCGATTTACTCGGACTGATTGAGGCTCGCGAAATCGGCGCCGCGTTCCACCAGCTCGACCAGGAGCGGAGAGGGCTGCCAGAACAGCGGGTCTTCCTTGGCGAACTCGCGGATGTCGGCCAGCACCTGGGGCAGGCCCACCGTGTCGGCGTACTTCATCGGCCCGCCGCGGTGGCGCGGGAACCCGTAGCCGTAGAGGAAGGTCACGTCCACGTCCAGCGGGCGCAGCGCGATGCGCTGGTGCACGACGTTGGCGCCCTCGTTGATCATCGCGGCCATGTAGCGGCGCATGATCTCCTCGTCGGTGAAGGGGCGCGGGGTGATGCCGGCGCGCTGGCGCTCGGCGTCGATGATGGCCAGGACCTCCGGGTCCGGCGACCCGGTGCGCGCGCCCTCGGGGTAGAGGTAGTAGCCGCGGCCCGTCTTCTGGCCGAACCAGCCGCGCTCGCAGATGCGGTCGGCGATCTGCACGTAGCGCGCCTTCGGGTCACGCGTGGCGGCCTTGCGCTTGCGCGTGGCCCAGCCGATGTCGCCGCCGGCCAGGTCCGAGACCTGGAAGGGGCCCATCGGGTAGCCGAACTCGCGCACCGCCTTGTCGATCTGGTAGGGCGAGGCGCCGTCTTCCATCATGTGGTCGGCCGCCTGGCGGTACACCGCGAGGATGCGGTTGCCGATGAAGCCGTCGCACACGCCGGCGCGCACCGGCGTCTTCTTCAGCTTCTTCGCCAGCTCGAAGCCGGTGGCGACCACGTCGGCGCTGACCTTCGCCGGCACCACGATCTCCAGCAGCTTCATGATGTTGGCCGGCGAGAAGAAGTGCAGGCCCAGCACGTCGGCCGGGCGTGAGATGCTCGCGGCGATTTCGTCGATGTCGAGGTAGGAGGTGTTGGTGGCCAGCACCGCGCCCTTCTTGCACACGCGGTCCAGCTCGGCGAAGACGGCCTTCTTCACGCCCATGTCCTCGAACACGGCCTCGACCACCAGGTCGACCCCGGCCAGCGCGTCGTAGGCGGTCGAGCCGCTGAAACGCGCCATCACCGCCGCCTTGGCCTCGGCCGTCATGCGGCCCTTGGCGATCAGGCCGTCGTAAACTTTCTCGACGTGCGCGCGGCCGCGCGCCAGGCTGGGCTCGTCGCGCTCGATCATGGTCACCGGCAGGCCGGCGTCGAGCATCGCCACCGCGATGCCGGCGCCCATGGTGCCGCCGCCGACGATCCCGCAGGATTCGATGGCGCGCGGCTTCGCGGCCTTGGTCTCGGGCGCCTTCAGCACTTCGCGCTCGGCGAAGAAGGCATGGATCAGGCCGGCGCGCTGCGGGCTGTCGATGCACTGCAGGAACAGCTTGCGCTCCAGCGCCATGCCCTCGTCGAAGGGCTGATCGAGGGCGGCCTCGGTGGCCTCGATGATCTTCATCGGGGAGAACAGGCCGCGGCTCTTCTTCGCGGTGTCGGCGCGGGCCGCCTCGAGCGCGGCCCGCTGGGCTTCCTTGTCAGCGAGCGCGGCGCCGGCATCGCGGGTGCGGCGCACCGGCGCCTTGGCCGCGACCAGTTCCTTCGCATAGGCCAGGCCTTCCGCCAGCGCATCGGCGCCTTCGCCCAGGCGATCGGCCAGGCCCAGGGCCAGCGCTTCCTTGGCGCCGGCGTGGCGGCCGCTCAGCATCAGGTCGAGTGCGGCCTTCACGCCGATCAGGCGGGGCGCGCGCTGCGTGCCGCCGGAGCCGGGGATCAGGCCCAGTTGCACCTCGGGCAAGCCGAGCTTCGCGGAAGGCGCGGCCAGGCGGTAGTGGGCCGAGAGCGCGATTTCCAGCCCGCCGCCCAGCGCCGCGCCATGGATGGCCGCGACCACCGGCTTGCTGCAGTTCTCGACACGCGCGCAGACTTCGGGCAGCGACGGCGGCTGCGGCGGCTTGCCGAATTCGCGGATGTCCGCGCCGGCGATGAAGGCACGGCCCGCGCCGGCCAGCAGCACGGCGGCGACGGCGCCGTCCGCCTCGGCTGCGTCGATGGCCGCGACCAGGCCGCGGCGCACGTCCACGCCCAGGGCATTGACGGGCGGGTTGTCGATGGTCACGACCAGCACATCGGCCTGGCGCTCGAAGCGGACGGGTTCGGGAACGGAAGAAGAAGTGGCGGGGGTGGCCATGCGGGGGGTGTCTCCGTTAGGGGGCGAACCTGGGCCGGTTCGCTAGGCGGGGGGAATCCGCCATTCTTCGACATGGCCCTCGTTTTGACAATTGCATCGCCGGTTGACAGACTGTCAAAGAATTTTTGACACAATCGTCACCGATGGACTTGCAATCGCTGACTCTGCTGGTGGAAATCCTCGATGCCGGCAACCTGAGCGAGGCCGCGCGCCGGCTCAAGATGAGCCGCGCCAACGTGAGCTACCACCTGAACCAGCTGGAGCGCTCGGTCGGTGCCCAGCTGGTGCGCCGGACCACCCGCCGCGCCGAGGCCACCGAGATCGGCCAGCGCCTCTACCAGCACGGCCTGGCCATCCAGAACGAGTTGCAGGCCGCGCGCGAATCGGCCTCGTCGCTGGGGCAGGGGTTGGTGGGCCGCGTGCGCTTGTCGGTGCCCAGCGGCTATGGCCAGCTGGTCATGTCGGACTGGCTGATCGAATTCAAGCGGCTCTACCCGGGCATCGTGCTGGACGTGCTGTTCGAGAACCGCATCGAGGACCTGCTGCGCGACGAGGTCGACATCGCGGTCCGCGTCATCCCCGAGCCGCCGCAGAACCTGGTGGCGCGCGACCTCGGGCCGGTGCGCTACGTGGCCTGCGCCTCTCGCGCCTACGCGCAGGCGCACGGCCTGCCCACGCAGCTCGACGACCTGCAGGGCGCGCCCATGGTCACGGCCGCGGTGATCGGCCGCCAGCTGCGCGTGGCCGCCTACCAGGGCGAGGAGCGGCGCGAGGTGGTGCTCGAGCCCACGCTGGTCTCCGAGAACTTCCTGTTCCTGCGCCAGGCCATCCTGGCGGGGCTGGGCATCGGGCTGGTGCCCGACTACGTGGTGCAGGAGGACGTCCGCCGCGGCGCGGTGCTGACCACGCTGGACGACTGGCGACTCAGCATCTTCGGGACGCAGATGTTCATGCTGTACATGCCGAACCGGCAGCACACGCGGGCCACGCGGACGTTCATCGATTTCATCCTGGAGCGGGCGAGAGGTGGCGATGTGAAGACCGACCCGACCAATCTCCGCTAGCTACTGCAGCGCGTATCGCCTGTAGAGCTGTTGCTCCAGATTTGGTGGCGTGACGCAACGAGCCAGAAGTTCGACGGACATGTGACTCCATCCTCTTTTCCTGTCGAACTGACTTCCGTGCTTCGAAGCTGAAACCTGCAGCCTCACCATTTGATGAGACGAGCTGAAGTTTTCCGCTTCAGCAATGGCCTGCCGCATGTCTTCCTTGATTCTCGTTTCGGCCGCCTTGTTGTTCGCTTTGCCGGCCATATCCAGAGCGTTGCTGTAAGCGAGTTCCACGCGGCGCCGATAGTCGAACGTCTGGCCGGCAGCGATTCTCGAAGCATCCCCGCCACCGTTATTGACGCTGTGCTGGTGCACTCGGTGATTCATGATGACGTGGCCGACTGGTGCCGTCGCTGTGCACGAGCGCGGACAGTCACTGCCACCCCAACTCGCCGTACATCGCGCTTCGCAGCCCGCGACCCACTTCTCCGTTCCGACTTGGCAGAACTCTTGGGCGCCCGCTGTGCCGAGCAGCGCGGAGCAGGTGGCGAAGACAACGGCGAAATTCCTCATACTGAACCTCCAGACTGATGCGTCTCTGACACCCCAAGGTGTTTACACAGCTATTTTTCTTGAGGCGCAGACACATGGCATCCCGGCGAGGGGATGTGCTGAGTGGTTCCAACAGCATGTCTGCTAGGGCGCCAAGTTAGTCTCGCCCAGGGGGCGCAGTGTGTCCCGCAGGTAGTCCGTCAACACCCGCACCGCATGCGACGGATGCCGGTCCTGCATCGTCAGGATGTAGAGCGCATTGCCCAGCCCCTGCGCCTGCCAGTCCGGCAGCACGCGCCGCGCGCGGCCGGTGCGCCGATCTTCCGTCATCGCGTAGTCCGGCAGGAGCGCGATGCCAGCGCCGGCCAGCATCGCGCTTCGCAGGAAAGGGAAGTGCTCGCTCTGCAGATGCGGCGGCAGCCGCAGTTCGCGCCGCTGTGCCGCCTGCTGCAGCACCAGCCGGAAGAGGCGCTCGGGGCCAGGCGTGCAAAGCATGCGATGCGTCTCCAGGTCCTCGGGCACAGCGATGGCGGATCGCGCGTCGAGGTACGCCGGCGCGGCATACAGGCCCCAGTTGATCGGGCACAGCTCGCGTGCCACCTGCTCCGGCGGCGGGTAGGAGGTGATGCGCACGGCCACGTCGATCTCCGCGGCGATCAGGTCCACCACGCGGTTGGCGAACAGCACGCGCAGCGAGATGTCGGGATGGGCCTGCTGGAAGGTCAGCAGCTTCTCGCCCAGGTAGAACTCGCCCAGCCCGCTCGGGATGCTGAGGCGCACGTGGCCGCGCACCGTGCGGCCCAGGCTGTCGATGGCGGCGCGCGCCGCGTCCACCTCGGCCAGCATGCGCAGCCCGTGCTCGTAGAGCTCGCGGCCGGCATCGGTGGGTGCGAGCCGGCGCGTGGTGCGGCGAAGCAGGGTGGCGCCGACCTGGCGCTCCAGGCCCTTGAGTTCCTTGCTGATCTGCGAGCGCGTCACGTTGCGGCGGCGCGCGGCTTCGCTGAGGTTGCCGGCGTCCACGATCTCCACCAGCGTGCGAACCAGGTTCAGGTCCATGGAATTGTCAACCCAACGGAAACAGACTGAGTCTTGAGAGACGGATTGTATGGATCCGGGGCGACGATAAAGTCAGTCCATCCCCCCGAAAGGAGACAACCATGTTCAAGGACAACCTGTTCGCGGGCCAGCGCGTGCTCGTGACCGGCGGCGGCACCGGGCTCGGCTTCGAGATGGCGAAGCAGCTGGCTGCGCTGGGCGCCGAAATTCACCTGTGCGGCCGGCGCGCCGGCGTGCTCGACGAGGCGGCCGAACAACTGCGCGGGGGCTTCGGCGCCACCGTCGGCACCCATGCGCTGGACATCCGCTCGCCGCAGGCGGTGGACGAGATGATGGAGCGCATCTGGACGCAGCACGGCCCGCTCGATGCGCTGGTCAACAACGCCGCCGGCAACTTCATCAGCCGCACCGAGGATCTCTCGCCCAACGGCTTCCACGCGATTTCCGACATCGTGTTCCGCGGCACCTTCTATGCGACGCAGGCCGCGGGCAAGCGCTGGATCGCGGGCGGGCGCGGCGGCAGCGTGCTGTCCATCGTCGTCACCTGGGTCACGACCGGCTCGCCCTTCGTCGTGCCCTCGGCGATGTCGAAGGCCGGCATCGACGTGATGACCAAGTCGCTGGCGGTGGAGTGGGGCCCCAAGGGCATCCGGCTCAACGCGATCGCGCCGGGCGTGATCCCGACCGCGGGGGCCACCGGCCGCCTGCGCCCCGGCGAGGACAACCAGCAGGACCAGCGCGGGCGAGAGAACCCGACGCGCCGCCTGGGCACCGGCGAGGACCTGGGCCGGCTCGCGGCCTTCCTGCTGGCGCGCGAGAGCAGCTGGATCAATGGCCAGACGATCACGCTGGACGGCGGCGATGCGCTGGCCAACGGTGCCTACTTCACGCAGTACCAGGACTGGGGCGATGCCGACTGGCAGGCCGCGCGCGAGCGCATCCAGGCCCTCAACGCGGCGGACAAGGCACAGCGGGGCGCGGAATGAGCGTTTGCGACGTCCATCTCGAGGGCCGCGTCATCGATGCGGCCACGCAGGCCGCGCGCGGCGCGCGCCTGGCCGGCGGCCTGCGGCGCCTGGGCCTGCAGGAAGGCGACGTGGTCGCCGTGCTGCTGCGCAACGACGCGGCCTACATCGACGTGGTCCACGCCTGCCGCCAGGCCGGCATCGCCTACTGCCCGGTCAACTGGCATTTCACGGCGGAGGAGGTCGCCTTCCTGCTGCGCGACAGTGGCGCCAAGGCGCTGCTCGCCCAAGGCGAACTGCTGGATGCGGTGGCGGCTGCGCTGCCCGGGGAGATGGCCGTGCTGGCGGTCGGCCAGACCCGGTTGCCGCAGGCGCTGGCCTATGAGCCCTGGCTGGCCGCGCAGCCGCCCTACGACGGGCCGGTCGTCTCGCCGCGCGCGCACATGGCCTACACCTCCGGCACCACCGGCCGCCCCAAGGGCGTGGTGCGCGCACCGATCCCGGTGGCCGAGCTCCAGGCGCGGCAGGCGCACATCCGGCAGCTGGTCGCGCTGAGCTTCGGCCTTACGCCGGGCTGCCGCGCGCTGCTGCCGGCGCCGCTCTACCACAGCGCGCCCAGCGTGTTCCTGCAGAACGCGCTGCTCGTCGCCGAGCGCCTGGTGCTGATGGCGCGCTTCGACGCCGAGGCGCTGCTCGCCGCGATCGAGCGGCATCGCATCGAGGTGGTGTACCTGGTGCCGATCATGTATGTGCGCCTCTTGCGGCTGCCGGAGGCGGTGCGGCAGCGCTACGACATCTCCACGCTGCGCTTCGTGGCCTCCACCGGCGCACCCTGCGCGCCCGAGGTCAAGCGCGCGATGATCGAGTGGTTCGGCCCGGTGATCCACGAGACCTATGCCTCCAGCGAGGCGGGCATGGTCACCGCCATCAGCGCCGTCGAGGCGCTGGCGCGGCCCGGCAGCGCGGGCCAGCCGCTGCTCGATGCGCAGGTTCGCATCCTCGACGAGGAAGGCAGGGCGCTGCCCACCGGCGAGGTCGGGCTGATCTACGTGCGGCAGCCCGCGTATCCCGATTTCACCTACCGCCACAACGACGAGGCGCGCCAAGCCGTCGAGCGCGACGGCCTCGTCAGCCTCGGCGATATGGGTTATCTCGATGCCGACGGCTATCTCTACGTGTGCGACCGGGCCTCGGACATGGTGATCTCGGGTGGCGTCAACATCTACCCCGCCGAGATCGAGCACCGGTTGCTCGCGTTCCCCGGCGTGGCCGATTGCGCGGTCTTCGGTGTGCCCGATGCCGAGTACGGCGAGCGCCTGCACGCGGTGGTCGAGGCTGCTGCAGGCACGGCGCTGCAGCCGGCCTCGCTGCGCGAATGGCTGCAGGGCGGCCTGTCTTCCTTCAAGGTGCCGCGCAGCATCGAGATCGCGCCGCTGCCGCGCGACGACAACGGAAAGATCGCCAAGCGCCGCTTGCGCGAGCAGCACTGGCAAGGCCAGGCCCGCCGCGTCTGATCACTAATACGAACGGAGACATCACCATGAAGCAACTGCTGGGCGCCATCGCCCTTTCTCTCGCCTGTACCGCCGGCCTGGCGCACGCGGACTACCCCGATCGACCCCTGAAGCTGGTCGTGCCCTACACGCCCGGCGGCTCCGCCGACATCCTGGGCCGCGCGCTTGCCGCCGAGCTGGGCAAGGAAGTCGGCCAGCAGGTCGTGGTCGAGAACAAGCCGGGCGCCAACACCATGATTGCCGCAAGCGCCGTGGCGCGCGCGCCCGCGGACGGCTACACCCTGCTGCTGGGCAGCAGCGCCAGCATGGTGCTCAACCCGCTGCTCTACAAGAAGATGAGCTACGTGCCGCAGAAGGACTACCGTGTGCTCGCGGTGGTGGCCGAGGCGCCGCTGGTGGTGGTGAGCAACGACAAGGTGGCGGCGCAGAACCTCAAGGATTTCACTGCCTATGCCAAGGCCAATGCCGGACGCCTCAACTACAGCTCCGTCGGCCTGGGCAACCCGCTGCAGCTGGCCACCGAGATGCTCAAGGGTGAGTTGCAGTTCGAGGCGACCCACGTGCCCTACAACGGCAGCGCACCCGCGCTGGCCGCGCTGCTGGCCAACGACACGCAGCTGATGGTCGACGTGGCCGCCACCTCGCTGCCGCACATCCGCGCCGGCAAGCTGCGCGCGCTGGCCGTCACCGGCAGCGAGCGCCTGAAGTCGTTGCCCGAGGTGCCCACCGTGGCCGAGTCGGGCGCGCCCGGCTTCCACGCGGCCACCTGGTTCGGCGTCGCGGTGCCGGCCGCCACGCCGGCGCCGGTGGCGCAGCGCCTGCAGGCGGCGCTGGCGAAGGTGATGGCCGTACCCGCCTTCCGCAGCCAGCTGGAGGCGCAGTCGCTGCTGGCGCAGCCGCCGCGCGGCGAGGCCGAGCTGGACAAGTACATCGAGCGCGACCGCGCCAGCTGGGGCAAGGTCATCCGTGCCCACAACATCACGCTGGAAGCCTCGGGAACCTGAGTCCCGGAGTTGAGGGCGTTTCGGGCCTCTGATCGCCCGTTTGCTTCGGTGTCGCCCCCGAAAAGAATGGTCCACCCGCACCACGAGTGCGGCGGACTATTGCTTTTCAAGGGACTCCACGCAATGAAGAACTGGAAGATCAGCGCCCGCCTGGGCCTGGGTTTCGCCATCCTGCTGCTCTTGCAGATGGCCATCGCCGCCATCGGCCTGAACCAGATGGCAGGGCTTTCGGACCAGATCCGCATCACGAACGAGATCGGCGCAGGCAAGCTCAACGAACTCACCAACGTCCAGTTCGCCATCGGCAAGCGGGCCATCGCCGCGCGCAACCTTGCGCTGGTCGCCGACCCGGCGCTCCAGAAGAGCGACCTGGACCTGGTCAAGTCCTCCCAGGCCGAGATCGACAAGGGCATGGAGCGGCTGGCGGGCATCATGAAAGATCCGGCCGCCGCCACGGCCGGCGAGCGCCGCATGCTCGAACAGCTGAGGGAGCTCGAGGCGAAATACCTGCCGATCGCCGGCAAGGTCGTGTCGCTCGCCACCTCGGCCAGGACCGAGGAGGCGGTCAAGGCACTGACGCAGGAGTGCATGCCGCTGCTGACCCGGGTGATCGCCCACGTGGAGGCCTTCGAGAAGATGCTGAAGGCAGGTTCCGAGCAGAGCGTCGCCGCCGCGCAGGCCACCTACGGCAGTGCGAAGTGGGTGATCATGCTGATCAGCGGCCTGTCCCTGCTGGCCGGCGCGGTCACCGCCGTCCTGCTGACCCGCTCCATCACCCGCCCGCTCAACGAGGCGGTGCATGTGGCCCAGACCGTCGCCTCGGGCGACCTGAGCAGCCGCGTGACGGCCAGCACCCGCGACGAGACCGGCCTGCTGATGACCGCGCTGCGCGACATGAACGACAGCCTGGCCAAGGTGGTCGGCGAGGTGCGCAGCGGCACCGACACCATCGCCACCGCCTCGGGCCAGATCTCGGCCGGCAACCAGAACCTGTCCTCGCGCACCGAGGAGCAGGCCAGCTCGCTGGAGGAAACCGCGGCCTCGATGGAGCAGCTGACCTCCACCGTCAAGCAGAACGCCGAGAACGCGCGGCAGGCCAACCAGCTGGCGATCTCGGCCTCCGGCGTCGCGGTCAAGGGCGGCGAGGTCGTGAGCCAGGTGGTGGACACCATGGCCTCGATCCACGCCTCCTCCAAGAAGATCGTCGACATCATCGGCGTCATCGACGGCATTGCCTTCCAGACCAACATCCTGGCGTTGAATGCGGCGGTGGAAGCCGCGCGCGCCGGCGAGCAGGGCCGCGGCTTCGCGGTGGTGGCCTCGGAGGTGCGCAACCTGGCGCAGCGCTCGGGCGCGGCCGCCAAGGAGATCAAGGGCCTGATCGACGACTCCGTCGGCAAGGTGGACGCGGGCACGGCCCTGGTCGGCGAGGCTGGCAAGACCATGCAGGAGATCGTCGCCAGCGTCCAGCGCGTGACCGACATCATGGGCGAGATCACCGCCGCCAGCCAGGAGCAGACCGCCGGCATCGAGCAGGTCAACCAGGCCATCGCGCAGATGGACCAGGTGACGCAGCAGAACGCCGCGCTGGTGGAGCAGGCCTCGGCGGCCGCCCAGTCGATGCAGGAGCAGGCCGGTGGCCTGTCTCAGGTGGTGAGCGTGTTCAAGCTCGGGCGCGGCGCCTAGGCCCCTAGGCGCGCGGCTGCGACCGCGCGAACTGCCGGCCCGCCAGGCCGACGAAGACGTAGATCACCAGCGCGTGCAGCGCCCCGATGACCAGCAGGGCCAGGGCCAGCGCGGCGACGGGGATCTCGCCCTGGCTGGCCGACGCGACGAGCGAGAACAGCGCCTGGATGCCGAGATCGACCGCCAGCATGCCCAGCACGGCGCGGCGCTTTTCCGGGCGGGAGAAGTAGCGGCCGTTCCTGCGCGCAAAACCGAGGCAGGACCACATCACCGCACCCAGCAGCGCCGCGACGTTGACGCCCGCGTTGTTCTGCACGCCGATCGCGGTGAGCAGCGCGCCTGCTGCGAGTAGGAGCAGCAGGTAGGCGATGCCGAAGCGGAGAAGAAGATTCGAGATGGACACGGGCGGAGGTGCGCGGTGGGAAGGGTCAGATATGCAAGCGTTCTCTGAAGCTGTAGAACTCGCCTTCGCCGATGATGATGAAGTCCTGCAGCATCAGGTTGTGAAGCTCCCCGAGCGCATGCATCCGCTCGGCAATCTCGATGTCCTGCACGGAGGGCGTGCAGTTTCCCGAGGGATGGTTGTGGACCACGATGATGTTCGAGGCCCGCGCGAGGATCGCGTTGCGGAACACCTCGATCGGCTCGATGAGCGCGCTGGTGCCCGTCCCGATCGATGCCACCTCGTACGACAGCACCTCCAGTTGCGGATTCAAGTGAAGGACGACGACCTTCTCCTTGGTTTCGTCCTGCATGTCCTTGAACAACTCGTAGACTTGACGCGGGTTGTCGATGGGTGTGTTGAGCAGATCGTCATCGACGCGTCGTCTTGTGAAGGTGACCTTGAGTTCCTTGAGATAGGCCATGTCGCTCGCTCCCTTGTACGAATCACGATGGGGCTGCTCCGCCTTGCCGGACGGCCGGCAGAGATACTTGGACGAAGTCATCCGTGACATCAAACGCCGCGTCGCGGCCGGAGAAATCACGGGTCAATGGAACTATCTTTCGGCGAACGCCCATGCCGCGTTGCTCCACGTAGCCGTAGTCGCGCATGACCTCCATCACCACTGGGTTTCGAGCAGAACGCTGACCAGCCAACATCTTTTCGACCGTCATCGAGTTCTGCAATGACCCCGGGCTCTTGATGTCCAGCCGATCGGCATAGTTCACGACCTCGACTTCTACCGGGCGTGTCCAGTCTCGGTGCACGAGGGCGTTCAAGACGGCCTCGCGCACGGCTTCCGGCGCAAACCGATTCCCCACCTCTCGGCGCAGACCATCCTGGAGTTCTTCCGCCTTGAGCGTGATGAACGGCTGCATGCGATCCGACAAGCGTTCCAGTAGACCCGCATCGACCGGCGGTTGGCTATGATCGCCTGTCCACAACGCAACGAGCGGCCCGTCGATCACGCCGTCGTCCTGTGCCTGATACGTCATATCGATACCGGAGAACGACATCCAGCGGACGCCTGCGTATCGGACCTTCTGCCGCGGGCTATGGCCGAAGAGCACCATCCCAGCGATCGAGCACACCGGCGGACCATCGTTGCGCGCGACCATGAACCCAAGCCCGATGAGTCGCTGATGCCAAGCGTCGTCGTCAGGTGGCGATGCGGGATCGCCGACCACACGCACGAGGTAATCCTCCAGTCGGTTTCGGTCCAGGTCGACCAGAGCCGAGCCGGATACCGGCAGCAGTTCAGCATGCAACATACCACCACTCTCGAACAACCGCGCGAGTTGTTCCCGGGTTGCCCGGCGTGACGTACTGCCTACGCGAACGAATACCTCTTCACGGTCGTTGTGGCGGACCGTATAGGGCTTGGCAGTGCCCTCGGTCAGCGTGATGACCGCAACGCGCTTTCCGTCATCGAGCGCCACCACTTCGTAGTAAGGAAGAATCATCGGGTGCACATAGCGCCCGAAGACAGTGTCCATGACCCACCGCTCCAGATCGTCGCGCTGGATGCCGCTGATGCTTCCATCGTCTTCCACGCCCAGAAGGATCATGCCGCCCTTCAGGTTGGCAAGTGCGACGATCTCCTTGGCCAGTTGTTCGGGGCGCAGGTCGTCGCGCTTGAACTCGGCGCCCGAGTTCTCGCCGTTGGCAACGAGTTGCAGCAGATCACTCTTGAGCATGGCCTCTCCTGATTTGTTTGAGCATTCGCGTTAAAACTCGTATTTGGCCTTGCGCTGCATGAAGGCATCACGACCACCTTCGAGGATCGTGGCCACGCTGTCCCGGATTGCCGGCACATCGATGGAGCCTTGAGCTTCGGCGCCGAGGCTGCCATGCGACTCCGTGGCGCTGAACACGCCGATCCATTCCGCATCACCGAACACCGGAATATTGGCGTTGTGCGTGGCGAAGATGAACTGCCGGTGAGTCTTGGCCTTACGCAGTTCCCGCACGATGCGATCAGCGATGAAGGCGTTGTCCAGGTTGTCCTCGGGCTGGTCCATCACCAAGGGGTCTGGGTTGTCCAGCAGCAGCAGATGAAGGATGGCCGTGCATTGCTGGCCCGTGGAGAGTCTATCCAGCGGCTTGTAGTTCGGAGGCGCATCCCCCTGGGCGACGTTCAACTCGATGCCGACGCGGTGCTCTAGCTCAAGCGACTCCAGCGCCATCAACTTGGCCCTGGGCAGCTTGCTTAGTGCATCCGCCACCATCGGCGTCAGGCCCCAGTCCGCTCCAAGATCTCCCTTGCCTTCACGAATGCTCTTGGCCAGCTCTATGGTCGAGAACGAGCGTCGCTCGTCGATCCATGCCAACCGTCTCTCCCCGACGCCCTCCAGCTTGCAGTCCAGCAGGAAATTCCTCAGGGGTCGCCGGTCGCCCTCAGGTTGAATGTGCACGCGCAGCCGTCCATCGAGCCGTCGGTTCAGCTTCTTGGCCGCGCTTTGCAGTGCCTGTAGTCGGGCATGCCGATGATCGGAGAGTTCAGCCAGCAGGTTCCTGCGCTCTTGCTCCAAGGTTTCGATCAACTGCGCAAAGGTCGACACCCTGGCCCGGAGCGGGCGGATGCGCTCAATTTCCTGCTGAAGCTTCTGATATTCGACGCCGATCTGCTGGCCGGTTCTCCCGGCCGCGGAGGGAAGGCTGCGCAAGGCACCGTCGATCTCGGCTTGTGCCGAAGACTGGGCGGACTGCCATGCTTGACGGGTCACCCGCATCTGATCTGTGGCCTTGTCCAGCACGCCTTGCCCTTGCCTCAGCAGAGCCATCATCGAATCGCGGAGTCCATCCAGAACGACGCGCGTAGCGGCCAGCTTTGCAGCATGGGGCAGACCTTCAAGTGCCTTGTCGCTTATGAAGGTCGTATCGGGAAGCGCATCCTGCAGACTGGTCAGCGCCGTTTGCAGGCCCTTCAGCTCTTCCTGGGCGCGAGTATCGATTTGCCGCTCCCTTTCAAGGAGTGGCACGCGTGCGAGCTTGTCCTTGAGACCGAGCGCCTCGTAGCTCTGCAACTGCTCCTGCAGCTTGGGCAGGCGGTTGACTTGCTCGTACAGCGTGTCCGCGTCGTCGAAGGCCTTGGTCAGTTTGTCGGCGTTTTCTCGCAGGCGTTTCTGCACTTGGTCCGACTGCGCTCGACCGTCCTGGTCATGCGGCAGAAATCGCTCCAGCAAGCGTAGGCGGCTGCTCTCGTCCTGCGCCAATTCGTAGATTTCGTTCTGGCCATAAATATCCAGTTCGGGCAGCAGGTCGCGCGGATTCAGGGTTGATACCTGGCCTTCCGCATCACGAACGATGGGTGCCTCTCCGAAGCGGCGCGTCACCGTGTAGCGCCTGCCGTGCTGCGTGAACGACGTGAGATGAACTTCGACCCGCCCCATTTCCCTGCCCAGGTTTTCCTTGATGATCTCGGCGTGCTGCTTTCGTGCCTGAGTCCCCTTGGGCGCCATGTCGAGCACGAATCGCAGGCATTCGATCAAGGTCGACTTGCCCGTGCCGCGGCCACCGATGACCGTGTCGAGATGGCCGGACAGCACCGCATTCATGCCATCGAGATATCCGCCACTGACTCTTACGCTGTGAACGGCGCTGGGCTTGTCCTCCGGACGCTCGGAGTTCAATCGCACGCGTGACTCGGGATCGAGGAACGCCACTTTGAAAGCCGAGAAAGTCGGCTGAGTCATCTTGATCCAGCAGGTGGCGCCAGGGTGCTCCAGATCGGAGGGCTTGGCAACATCCTTGGCATTGATCGCTGCCATCGGATGCTCTCGCTCGTAAGCCTTGTCCTTGTTCAGGAAGACGCGCCGATAGAAATCATCCTCGATGCCCTTGAGGTCTTCAATGCTGCCGGGGATCTGTGCGGCACGAAGCCTGGAAAGCTGCCAAACGTGGCTCAACCGCTGTTTCAGCAGGCCACGATCTTCCGTGCAATGGGCCGCATAGATAAAGCCCCCGAGCTGATCGACCACCTGCTCGATCAAATGCACAGAACTCAATCGCGAGGGACGCACGCCATTTTCGGGACTCAGCAATTGGAGGTGCCCAAGGTATCGCTCCAACATCTGGCTCGTAGTGTCCTCGGCGAAGAGGCACACGAAATGCGTCTTGTCATTTGACGCGATCTCGAAGCCAGGGAAGACGACGATGCCCGCGGGCTCGAGTACTTTCCTTGTTGCGTCGATGCTGGCGACGCTGCCATGGTCGGCCATGCCCACGACTCGAATGTCCTGCTTCTGGCATTGCTCCAGCAAAGCTTGGTTGTAGGAAGCTTCAGACAGGCCGTGATCGCCGCCGCGGTGGTTGGCGAGGTAGCCGGCTGGATTTACCTGAAGTGCACAGCGCCAGAAGCGCGCGAAAGGGTAGGTCTCGCTCACTCGCGACTCCTGTGGATTCGCAGCTGGGCCGCCGCGCCGCGCGCGATGGTCTTGGTTGGAGGGAACGGGGCCGGCTGTGTTCTCTGCATGGGTCGAAGCTTGCCGCTCGTGCTTGTGTGTCTTGCTGCGCAGCATACCCAAGTTGCGTCGCTGATCCTTGCCCGATAAGGGAGCGGTCGGATTGTGCCAAATGGGACAATCCCCCCATGACCCGCTCCGCCGACACCCTCACCCTCACCCGCCCCGACGACTGGCACCTGCACGTGCGCGACGGCGCCGCGCTCGAAGCCGTGGTGCCGCATTCCGCCCGCCAGTTCGGCCGCGCGCTGATCATGCCCAACCTGCGCCCGCCCGTGACCACGGCCGAGCAGGCACGGGCCTACCGTGACCGCATCCGCGCCGCCGTGCCCGAGGACCTGAGCTTCGAGCCGGTGATGTCGATGTACCTCACCGACAACCTGCCGCCCGAGGAGATCGCCCGCGCCGCCGCGGCCGATGTGTGCGCGCTCAAGCTCTACCCGGCCGGCGCCACCACCAACAGCGATGCCGGCGTGACCGACATCCGCAAGACCTACCCCACGCTGGAGGCCATGCAGAAGCACGGCCTGCTGCTGCTGGTGCATGGCGAGGTCACCGACCCGGCGGTGGACCTGTTCGACCGCGAAGCCGTCTTCATCGACCGCGTGATGATCCCGCTGCGGCGCGACTTCCCCGAGCTCAAGGTGGTGTTCGAGCATCTGACCACGAAGGAAGGCGCCCACTACGTGCGCGACGCGGACCGCTTCACCGGCGCCACCATCACCGCGCACCACCTTCTCTACAACCGCAATGCCATCTTCACCGGCGGCATCCGGCCGCACTACTACTGCCTGCCGGTGCTCAAGCGCGAGACGCACCGCGTCGCGCTGGTCGAGGCGGCCACCAGCGGCAACCCGCGCTTCTTCCTCGGCACCGACAGCGCGCCGCATCCGGCCCACCTGAAGGAGCATGCGCTGGGCTGTGCCGGCTGCTACACCGCGCTCACGGCACTGGAGCTCTATGCCGAGGCCTTCGACCAGGCCGGCGCGCTGGACAAGCTGGAAGGCTTTGCCAGCTTCCACGGCGCCGACTTCTACGGCCTGCAGCGCAACAGCGACACCGTCACGCTCCAGCGCGAGCGCTGGAGCGTGCCCGAGACCGTGCCCTATGGCGAGGCCACGCTCAAGCCGCTGCGCGGCGGCGAGCAGGTCGGCTGGCGTGTCGTCGAGGGCTGAGCCATGAACGGCCCCGCGGTTTTCCTGATCGACGCCGACAATCTGAGCGATGCCAACGCCATCCGCCAGGCCTTCGAGCAACTGACGGCGCTGACCGGCCCGGTTGCGATTCGCCGTGCCTACGGCAGCGCGGAGAACCTCAAGGGGTTGGCTGCGGTGATCGGCGAACTGGCGATCCAGCCCTGCCAGACCTTTCCGCTGTCCAAGAACACCACGGACGCAGCCCTGGTCGTCGGCGCCATGGAACTGGCCTGCGAGCGGATGCCGTCGCTCGTGGCGATCGGCTCGGGCGACCTGGATTTCTTTCCGCTCGCGGTGCGGCTGCGCGAGCGCGGGATCCGGGTCATCTGCTTCTCGCTCGCCAACAAGTTGCACGATGAGGTGAAGGCCGCCTACGACCAGTGCTTCCTTCTCGGCAAGGCGCCGACCAAGACGGACAGCGTGGTCGAAGCCATCCCTGCCAAGCCGGCCGCGAAGAAGACGGCCGCGAAGAAGGCGGCGACCAAGAAAGCCGCCCCGAAGCCCGCGGCCAAGAAGGCCGCCGCGAAGAAGGCAGCGAAGTCACCGGCGCCGCCCGCCGAAGTGCGCGAGCCTTCCGGCGTGCGGGATATTCTGGTCGCCGCGCCCGAGCTTCGAAGCGGCGAGGCGCTTGCATTGAACCGCGTCATCGAGCATCTGCAGCCCTTGGCGGAGGCCGCGCAGACGAAGCCGATGAAGCTGCTCAAGAAGCACGCGGCGCATTTCGAGCTTCTTCCAGCCGACAAGCCCAACAAGGTGCGCTGGCTGCAGGCACCGGGCACTTAGGGATGGAGGCGTTCCGTGCCGTCGACTTGACGGCACCCTGGTTCGCGCCACTGCGCGGCACGGGGCCCGGCGTGCTGTCTTCGGTCCTGCGGGGCGGGACAGTCGCACAAGCGCTCGATGCGCGTGCATGCGTGGCAGGCCGCGTCTTTGTCCCTCACCATCGGCTGGAGGCTGGACGGGCCTATGAGGCCTTCATTGCGCAGACCGGCGCCGTACCCACGCGCGACAACCTGCATGACTTTTTCAATGGCTTGGCCTGGCTGCATTTTCCGCGCGCCAAGCGGCGCCTCAACGAATTGCAGGCGGACGAGATTGCGCGCGCCGGCATCGGTGCCACGCGCGGGCCCCTGCGCGATGCGCTGACGCTCTTCGACGAGAACGGAGCGGTGCTCGATTCGCCCGCGGCGTTGTGGGCGGCGCTGCTGGCGCGCGACTGGGAGCGCCTCTTCGTGCGGGAACGCGCGCTGTGGCGCGAGGCCCGCCTGCTCGTCTTCGGCCATGCGTTGCTCGAAAAGCTCGTGGCGCCGCGCAAGGCGCTCACGGCGCATGTGCTGTGGGCACCGGGCGCTGCCCGGGCGATCGCGATCGACGATGCGGCCATCGCGGCCGCCCTGGAACCCGGGCATCTCGCCGGCAAGCCCTTTGCACCGCTGCCCGTGCTGGGCGTGCCGGGCTGGTGGCCGGCCAACGAGGCGCCCCAGTTCTACGACGATGCTGCGGTCTTCAGGCCGCCACGGCCTCCGCGGCACTGAGCGCAGGCCCGTCGACGAACACATCGGCGTGAAAGTCCGCGGCGGCCAGCCCCAACTGGCGCAGGGCGAGCTCGCGCACCGCCTGCACCATGCCCGGCGAGCCGCAGGCGTAGAGCGTGTGGCCCGCGAGGTCGGGGCAGTGCGCTTGCAGCGCCTCGTCCACGCGTCCCGCGAAAGCATCCTCGCTTCCGCCCGCGTCTTCGCTCAGTGCCGCCACGAAGCGAAAGGTGCCGGGCCACTTGCGCTGCCACTTCGCCACCGCCGACCGCAGGTAGATCCCGTCGGCGCGGCGTGCACCCCAGATCAGCGTGATCGGCCGCTTGATGCGGCGCTTGGCCATGTCGTCGAGGATGGACTGGATGGGCGCGAAGCCCGTGCCGCCCGCCACGAAGACGATGGGCTGCGGCGAATCCGCCGCCAGCGTCACCGCGCCGTGAGGCAGCTCGACGTCGAGCAGGTCTCCCTGCTGCAGCGAAGGCACGCGCGCACTGAAGGCGCCGCCGGGCACATGGCGGATGTGCAGGGTCAGCGCGTCGCTCTCGTGCGGCGCATTGGCCATCGAGTAGCAGCGCGTGCTGCCGTCCTCCAACGCGAGTTGCAGGTACTGGCCCGCATGGAACTTCGCGCGCTGTCCCGCCGGCAGGCGCAGTTGCAGCACCGACACGTCGGGCGCCGCGCGCTGGTTGCGGAACACCTTGGCGGTGAAGCGCTTGCGCGCGCCCGGGTCGACGCGCTGCCAGGTGACGGGCCGGATCTGCAGGTCGGTGCGTGGCGTGCACATGCAGTAGAGCACCTGCTCCGGTGTGCAGCTCTCGTTGCGGACGGCGGCGCCGCCGACGCCCTCGACCTCGCCTTGCGCGATGCCCCCGGCGCAGTTGCCGCACACGCCCTTGCGGCAGGAATAGGGAAGCTCGATGCCGGCGCGCAGCGCGGCGTCGAGCACGCTCTGGTCCTCGGCGCAGTCGAAGGCGATCTCGCTTCCGGCGATGGCGATGCGATGGTTCATGACGGGATGTTCTCCGGGGTTCATTGCGAAACCTGCGGGCTTCGCACTGCGGCCGGGCGGGGGCTCATGCCCGACAGCAAATGAAGGGTGCGCAGCACTGCGCCCGGGTCGGCGATGCCCCGCCCCGCGATGTCCATCGCGCTGCCGTGGCCCACGCTGGACAGCAGCACCTCGGCGCCGATGGAGAGCGCACTGGCCGCGTTCGGCGCCAGCAGCTTGACGGGGATGTGGCCCTGGTCGTGCAGCATGGCGACATACAGGTCGTGCCCGCGCTGCGCGAGCAGGGTGTCCGCGCCCTGCGGACCGTCGATGCGCCAACCCTCGGCGCGCAGCGCCCGCACGGCCGGCTCGACATGGGCTGCGTCCTCGGGGCCGAACAGCCCGCCCTCGGAAGCATGCGGATTGATGCCGAACACGCCGATGCGCGGATCGGCGATGCCCAGCAGCGCGCAGGCCCGTGTGCCGGCGCGCACCGCGGCCGCGACCAGCTCGGGCCGCAGGCGCGACAGGGCATGCGGCACGCTCTCGTGCAGGGTCGCATGCACGATGCGCAGGCCGCCGCCGACCAGCATCAGGAACACGCGGTCCTCGGGCTCGCCGCAGACGCGCGCCAGCAGCGAGGGGTAGCCGCTGAAGGCGATGCCGGCCTGGTGGATCGCGGTCTCGTGGTGCGGGCAGGCCACCACTGCATCGGCCTCGCCACGGCGGCAGGCCTCGATGGCCGCGGTCGCCGAGGCCACGGCCGAGGCGCCGGCGGCCGCGTCGATGCGGCCGGGCTGCGCGGCGCTGTCGGGAAGCGCGCCGGCCTCGACGAGGCGCAAGTCCTGCAGCAGTGTGCCCAGCCCGAGCTGCGCCGCATTACGCTCGATGACGGCACGCGGGCCGAAGAGCGCGAAGCGCTCGCGCGACGCCGCCGGCAGCGCGGCCAGTGCCTTCAGCGCGATCTCCGGCCCGATGCCATTGGGATCGCCGACGGCGAGCGCCAGGCGGCGCGCGATGGCGCCCGATTCACTCACTGGAGTACCTTCCCCTGCGGCTGCGGTACGAGCGCCTTCTGGCGGCCGGGTGGCGCTCACAGCGGCAGCGCCAGCAGCGTGTCGGTCACGGTGCTGTCGCACACCGCCACCCGCGATTGCAGCCGCAGCCGGCCGTCCTGCTGCACGAAGCGATCCCGGTACACGCCGGTGGCGAAGACCTCGGTCTGGCCGGTGGCCATGATGCGCGCCACCAGGAAGGGCGTGCGCGCCTCGGCGCCGTCGGCGCTCGCCTGCTCGAGCAGCGGGATGCCCAGCAGGTGCCGGTAGCGCTGCCGCTCGTAGATGTTGGCCTCGCGCAGGGCCGCGATGCGGTCCTCCAGCATCGCGCGCGAGTCGGCATAGATGATGCCGGAGGGCAGGCCCTCGCGCTCGTTCTCGACGTGGGTGATGCGGTAATGGCAGTCGTCGGTAAAGAAGTCGGGCCACTGCTCCAGCGCATCGCTGTCGATGGCATGGGCATAGGCCGCGTTGAAGGCGCACAGCGCCAGCAGGTCGATCATCGTGGTGTCTCGTGTCGTTGGCGTTCAGGCGCCCATGTGCTGGCGGTAGGCCTTCCAGAAGCCGCGCACCGACGCCTCGGTGGCGCGCCCTTCGCTGGATTCGGTGGCGTCGCCGCCCATTTCGACCACCGCCTCGTGGTCGTGCGCGCCGGCGATGCCGCGCTGCACGAAGCCGCCCACCGCGCCGTCCTCCATCGAGATGAATCCGGCCGGCCCGATCAGGTTCGACTGCTTGAGCCGCACCCGGCGCTGCTCGGGCGTGTCGTCCGCATAGCCCAGGTAGGTCCAGTTGAGCTCCGTGCGCAGGGTGCCCTTGGGCAGCACCTGGCGCACCGCCAGGCAGTTCTGGATCTGCTGCAGCACGAAGCCCGGGAAGACCGAGAGGATCTGCAGCGTCACGCCGTCGCCGTATTCCTGGAAGCCGGCCAGCAGGCTCGGGTCCTTGAGGCGGTAGCGGTCGTTGTCGGAGCGCAGGGCCTGCTCCTTGTACGAGGCGTCCTTCTCCGCGGCCGGATCGATCATCGAGTAGCTCACGTGGTGGCCGCCGCTCTCGTCCACGATCACGCCGCCCTTCTGCGACAGGCGGTTCAGCTCGAAGGTGGTGAAGAACAGGTGCAGCAGGCTCGCGTGGTAGCTGTCCTTGACGTTCTCGACGTAGAGCTTCCAGTTGTTGGGCAGCGCCTGGGTGAAGCGGCCGATGACTTCCACCGGCTTGTGCAGCACGCGCTCGATGCGCTCGCAGATCTCCTCGCCCAGATACTCCTCGATGCCGGGTACGTCCTCGCTGAAGCTGCCGAAGACGAGGCCGCAGAAGGTCGCGATACGCAGCTTGCGCGGCCCATGCGCCTCCTTGCAGAAGGAAGGCGGCATGCCGCCCTGGCCCTTGACGCCCTTCTCGAAGGCGACGCCGGTCAGGTCGCCCTGGCGGCTGTAGCTCCAGGCGTGATAGACGCACTGGAAGCTGTCGGCGCGGCCCGATTTCTCCAGCGCGATCAATGCGCCGCGGTGCGCGCAGCGGTTCTCGAAGGCGTAGATCTCGCCGTCCTCGTCGCGCACCACCACGACCGGCGTCTCGCCGGCAAAGGTGGTGCGGTAGCTGCCTGCATCGGGCAGCTCGGCCTCCAGGCACAGGTAGTTCCAGACCGCGCCGCGGAAGATGCGGGCCTGCTCCTCGGCGGCCGTCTGCGCGTCGTTGTAGAGCCCGAAGGGAATGCGCGTCAGGCCGGGGCCGGACCAGTGGATCGGTTGGGGTGCGATGTCGTGCATGGTGCTGTCGTCAATCGAGGCTGACCTTGGCGCTCTTGATGACCTTGTCCCACTTGGCGGACTCGGCCTGGATGAACTGGCCGCTGCGCGCGCTGTCCCAGCCGCGCGGCTCGGCGCCCTGCTCGGCGAACTTCTGCTTGACGTCGGGGTGCGCGAGCGCATCGGCGATCGCCTTCTGCGTGGAGGCGACCTTGGCGGCCGGCGTGCCGGGTGGCGCCACCACCGCGAACCATGTCACCGCGTTCATGGCCGGCAGCTTCTGTTCGGCGAAGGTGGGCACGTCGGGCAAGGCGCGCGAGCGCTGCTCGTCGGCCACGCCCAGGATGCGCAGCTTGCCGGCCTGGTGGAAGGGCAGCGAGGAACTGATGTTGTCGAAGAACACGTCGATCTGGCCGCCGACCAGGTCCACCAGCGCGGGGGCTGTGCCCTTGTAGGGGACATGGACCATCTCCGTGCCCGTGAGCTGCATGAACAGGCTGGCCGTCAGGTGCGAGGTGGTGCCGTTGCCCTGCGAGCCGTAGCTGAGCTTGCCGGGGTTGGCCTTCGCGTAGGCGATGAACTCCTGCACGTTCTTCACCGGCAGCTTCGGGTTCACCACCAGCACGTTGGGCACGGTGGCGAGCACGGTGACGGGCACCCACTTCGCCGGATCGAAGCCCAGCTTCTTGTAGAGATGCTGGTTGATCGCGATCGGTCCGGGCGGGGAGGCCATCAGCGTGTTGCCGTCGGGCTCGGCGCGGAACACGACTTCGGCGCCGATGTTGCCGCCCGCGCCGGTGCGGTTGTCGATCACCACCCCACCGGGAAACAGCGGGCGCAGCTTCTCGGCCACCACGCGCGGCAGGATGTCGGCGGTGCCGCCGGCCGGGTAGGGCACGACGATCTTCAGGGACTGCGGGTTCTGCGCCGCGGCGCTGCCGAGCAGGCAGACGGCAGCGAGGCAGGCGGCGCACAGGCGCCGCACAGGGGTCATCAGCATCTTGTCTTGTCTCCGTGGAGGACGTTCATCGAGGGGTACGGGCAGTGTCCGGTGCACAGACCCCACGAACAAGCTAGATTTGCGCAATGCGCAAAAACGAAGTCCATTTGCCTGGAGAAGAGGCGGCCCACGACAGGAATTTCGTGGCCTCGCTGCAGAAGGGCCTGGACGTGCTGACCTGCTTCGGCCGCCAGCACAGCCGGCTCACGGTGTCGGAGGTGGCGCGCCTCACGGCCTCTTCACCGGCCTCGGCGCGGCGTTCGCTGCTGACCCTGCATGCGCTCGGCTACCTGGACAGCGACGGCAAGCGCTTCTGGATGCTGCCCAAGGCGCTGCTGGTCGCGCATGCCTACCTGGCCTCGCGCGCCACGCCCTCGCTGGCGCAGCCGCTGCTCGACGCGCTGTCGGAGCGCACGCGCGAATCGGCGTCGCTGGGCAAGCTGCTGGGCGACGACGCGATCATCATCGCGCGCTCCACCGCGCGGCGCAGCCTCAGCGTCGGGCTGGGCATCGGCTCGCGCCTGCCGGCCTACTGCTCGGCGCTCGGGCGGGTGCTGCTCGCCAGCCTGCCGCCCGCGGAGGCCGAGCGCCGGGTGCGCGCCATGCCGCGCCATGCGCTCACCGCCCATACCGTGTACGAGGCGAAGCCGGTGCTGGCGCTGGTCGCGCGCTGCCGCGAAGAGGGCTATGCGAGCAACGATGGCGAACTGGAACTGGGCGTGCGCTCCATGGCCGTGCCGGTGCACGACCGCAGCGGCGCGATGGTGGCCGCCATGAGCATCGCGGTGCGTGCCGAGCGCATGAGCTTCGTCGAGTTCCGCGACGCCTTCCTGCCCGCGCTGCGCAAGGCCAGTGCCACGCTGGGAGGGCGGCTTTATCCCGAGTGAGCGTAGTGGCGTGTCCCGGAGATGCGAAATTTTGCTCCTATGATCGCGCCGAGCCGGCCACCGCTTCGGGGCGTCAGAACCCACACAACCACGCCCGTCGCCCGGGCAGCGCCCAGCTTGAAATGACTGTCGAGGCCCCCATTTGCCCGCCTAGGCGGGCGCATTCGCCCGAACCCACGGAGAAATCAGCTTGAAACGCATCATCTTGTTCGTCCTGACCAACGTGTTGGTGGTCGCGGTGCTGGGCATCGTCGCCAGCCTGCTCGGCGTGAACCGCTACCTCACGGCCAACGGCCTGAACCTGACGGCCCTGCTGGGCTTTGCGCTGGTGATGGGTTTCGGCGGCGCGATCATCTCGCTGCTGATCAGCAAGCCCATGGCCAAGTGGTCGGCCGGCGTGCGCATCATCAACGACCCGCAGTCGCCCGACGAGGCCTGGATCGTGCAGACCGTGCGCAAGTTCGCCGACAAGGCCGGCATCGGCATGCCCGAGGTCGGCATCTTCGAGGGCGAGCCCAATGCCTTCGCGACCGGCGCCTTCAAGAACTCGTCGCTGGTGGCCGTCTCCACCGGCCTGCTCGCCAACATGACGCGCGAGGAGGTCGAGGCCGTGATCGGCCACGAGGTGGCGCACGTGGCCAACGGCGACATGGTGACGATGACCCTGATCCAGGGCGTGATGAACACCTTCGTCGTGTTCCTCTCGCGCGTGATCGGCTACGCGGTCGACAGCTTCCTGCGCCGCGGCAGCGACAACAACTCGGGCCCCGGCATCGGCTACATGATCACCACCGTGATCCTGGACATCGTGCTCGGCTTCGCTGCCGCGATCGTGGTGGCCTGGTTCTCGCGCCAGCGCGAGTTCCGCGCCGACGCCGGCGCGGCCCAGCTGATGGGCCGCAAGCAGCCGATGGTCAACGCTCTGGCCCGCCTGGGCGGCCTGCCGGCCGGCGAGCTGCCGAAGGCAGTAGAAGCGATGGGCATCACCGGCAGCATCGGCAAGCTGTTCGCGACGCACCCGCCGATCGAGGAGCGGATCGCGGCACTGCAGAACAGTTCTGTATAGGCTCTCCCCCAGGCTTCGCGCACTTCGTGTCGCTACGCCAACCCCCTCACCGGGGGCAACACCGGCGGCCCGGCAAAGCCGGTTCCGCGGTGTTCCCCGAGAAAGCCCAAGCCGCCGTCAGGCGGCTTTTTTCATGGGGGAGGCGATCGCCTGCGCCACCGCCTCCGCGACCTTGATCCCGTCCACCCCCGCCGAGAGGATGCCGCCCGCATAGCCCGCGCCCTCGCCGGCCGGATAGAGGCCTCGAACGCTGGGGCTCTGCAGGTTCTCGTCGCGCGCAATCCGGATCGGCGAGGAGGTCCGCGTCTCGACGCCGGTCAGCACCGCGTCGTGCAGGTCGAAGCCCTTGATCTTGCGGCCGAAGGCCGGGAAGGCCTCGCGCATCGCCTCGATGGCGTAGGCGGGCAATGCGGCATGCAGGTCGGTGGGCGTGACGCCGGGCTTGTACGAGGGCTCGACGCTGCCCAGCGCGGTCGAGGGCCGGCCGGCGACGAAGTCGCCCACCAGCTGGCCCGGCGCGCGGTAGTCGCCGCCGCCCAGCTCGAAGGCCCGCGATTCGAGCGCCCGCTGCAGCACGGTGCCGGCCAGCGGCGAACCGGTGGCGCCGTTCTCCCAGCCCGGGTAGTCGCGCGGATCGATGCCGACCACGATGCCGGCGTTGGCGTTGCGCTCGTTGCGCGAGTACTGGCTCATGCCATTGGTCACCACGCGGTTCGGCTCGCTGGTCGCGGCGACCACCGTGCCGCCGGGGCACATGCAGAAGCTGTAGACCGAGCGCCCGTTGCTCGCGTGGTGCACCAGCTTGTAGTCGGCCGCGCCGAGCATGGGATGGCCGGCATGGCGGCCCCAGCGCGCGCGGTCGATCAGGCCTTGCGGATGCTCGACGCGGAAGCCGATCGAAAAGGGCTTGGCCTCGATCTCCACGCCGCGCGCGTGCAGCATCTCGAAGGTGTCGCGCGAGCTGTGGCCCAGGGCCATGACCACGTGGTCGGTGCGCAGCTGGTGGGAGTCGCCGGTTCGCAGGTCCAGCACCTCGATGCCGCGCAGGCGGCCGTCCTCGACGAGCACATCGGTCACGCGCTGCTCGAAGCGGATCTCGCCGCCCAACGCGACGATCTGCTCGCGGATGTTCTCCACCACCTTCACCAGCTTGAAGGTGCCGATGTGCGGATGGGCGACGTAGAGGATCTCCGGGGGGGCGCCGGCCTTGACGAACTCCTCCATCACCTTGCGGCCGAGGAAGCGCGGGTCCTTGATCTGGCTGTAGAGCTTGCCGTCGGAGAAGGTGCCGGCCCCGCCTTCGCCGAACTGCACATTTGACTCGGGATTGAGCACGCTCTTGCGCCACAGGCCCCAGGTGTCCTTGGTGCGCTCCCGCACGGTCTTGCCGCGCTCCAGCACGATGGGGCGGAAGCCCATCTGCGCGAGCAGCAGCGCGCAGAAGATGCCGCACGGGCCGAAGCCCACGACCACGGGGCGCGGCGTGCTCTCGCCCGCGTGCACGGGCGCCCGGTAGGCCATGTCGGGCGCGGGCTGCACATGCGGTCGGCCGGCATGGCGTGCCAGCACGGAGGCTTCCTGCTTCGAGTCCGCGAGCGCGACGTCGGCGATGTAGACCGTCAGCAGGTCGGCCTTGCGCGCGTCGAAGCTGCGCTTGTAGACGTCGTGGGATGCGATCTCGCCGGGCGCGACGCCCAGCGTGGACGCGATCAGCGCGGGCAGCGCCTCGGGCGGATGGTCGAGGGGGAGCTTGAGTTCGGAGACTCGGATCATGGCGGGCGGCCCGTGGCGATCGGGCAGGTGGCTTCTGATGGACCAGGGATTGTAATACACTTCTGTATTACAGGAGTAGCCATGACCTTGTCCATTCGATTGCCTGCCGAGGACGAAACGCTGCTGGAGCGCGCCGCCGCCGCCCTCCACATCAGCAAGTCGGAATTCATCCGCCGCAGTATCGCTGCCTATGCGGGCAAGGTGTTGCCGGCAGAGAAGGCTGCGACGGAGATCGACGCGCTCTACATCGGCAGGGGCGGTGGGCTGCGCAAGCCGGAGAGCGTCGCGAATCCCGGCAAGCGGGCGATCCTGGAGCGGCTGCGTGAAAAGCACGGATACGCTCGTTGACACGGGTTTCCTGGTCGCCCTTTTCAATGATGCCGATCCGCATCATGCCGGCGCCGTCGGCGTGCTTCGGGAGTTGGCAGGCCGGCGGCTCTACACGGTCTGGGAGGTGCTCACCGAAGCCGGTCATCTGCTCGACGATGCAGGGTGGCTCAACCTGCTTCGCTGGGCCGCCGCCGGGCGGCTCACGATTCTGACCAGCGATCCGGCGGATTTGTCCGAGATCGCCGATTTCACGGAGCGCTATGCCGATGGCGGCGCGGACCTGGCGGACGTGGCGCTGGTCTTTGCAGCTGACCGCACGGGCATCTACAACGTGCTGACGGTCGACCGAAAGGATTTCGATCGGTATCGCAGCCCGTTGGGCAAGCGGCTCAAGCGGCTTTGGTTGAAAGACTAGAGGGAGGCGGCGGGGACAAATGCCGAAGTCCCGGCACCTCGCTCTGCAAGACGGGATAATCACCCCCGTGAAGCGCGCCGGACCGCCGCTGGTGCATGTCCCGAAAGGGCGCACTGGAGGAAAGTCCGGACTGCACAGGACAGCGCAGGAGCTAACGGCTCTCCACCGCGAGGTGAGGATCAGAGCAACAGAGACGAGTCGGCCGGGGCGACCCGGCCGGGTGAAACGGGCAATCTCTGCGCGCAGCAACACCAAGTAGGCCAGCATTGATGCGGTTCGCAGAGCTGGCGGGTAGGTGGCATCGAGCCGTTCCGGTGACGGGCGGCCCAGAGTAATGGCGGTCACGCCGGGGGCGACCCCGGTGCACAGAATCCGGCTTACAGGCGCGCTTCACACTTATTCGCGAATCCGGCGCTTCGCTTCAGAAGCGTTCATGCGGCAGCAGGTAGCGCCACTGGCCCGCCAGCAGGCCCGACAGCGCCACGCGGCCGATGCGCAGGCGCCGCAGGCCCAGCACCTGCAGGCCGGCGGCGCGGCACTGCTGCGCCACGTCGCCCGGGCGCGGGCCCTTGAGCGCGAAGCGCAGGCCGGTGTGCCCCTCGGCCTGCTGGCTGATGCTGACGCGGGCCGGCGCGCGATCCAGGCGCGCCAGCAGCTCGGGCCCCACCGGACCTGCCACGTCGACGATCAGCTCATGCTCCAGCAGTGCGGCATCTTCGGTCAGCCGGCGCTCGATGCGCCATTCCTGGGTGAAGACAACCAGCCCGCTGGCCCCGGGCTCCAGCGGCGTCATGCAGCGCTGGCCTGCCGCGTGCCGGGGCAGGAAGCGCAGGCCGGCACGCTCGGGGGCGTGATGGTTCGCGGGCACCAGCAGGCGATGCGCCTGGTCGGCGGCCAGGCCGGCCGGCTTGTGCAGCAGCAGCGTGACCGGCGCCACCGGCTCCGGCCGCGCCCCGGCCTCGATCTCGACCTGTTGCTGTGGCTGCACCCGCGTCTGCGGCAGCAGCACCGGTTCGCCGTCGACGCGCACCGCGCCGTTCTCGATCAGCAGCTCGGCCTCGCGCCGCGAGCAGCCGGCCTGCGCGGCCACGCGCTTGGACAGGCGGATGCCGCCGTCGTCGCCATCGTTGCCGCTCGCGTTCATCGCGTCTCGAGCTGCCGGATGCGTTCCACGTGCGCGGCCAGCGAGCGCGCGGCCACGGGCCACATGCGCACGGGCACGTCGTCGTAGGCGATCGGCAGCCAGTCCTCGGGCGTGCCCTGCGGCAGCTGCCGCATCGCGGCCGCGATCTTGGCCTCGCGCTTGAGCCGGTGCGCCTTCAGATGGGCGATGGCGGCGCGCGCCTCGCCCAGCACGTGGCCGTGCGCCGGCAGGATGAAGCGGATGTCGCCCTCGGCACAGGCGGCGTCGAGCTTGTCCAGCGAGGCTAGATACGCGTTCATGTTGCCGTCGGGCGGGTCGACCACCGTGGTACTGCCGTTGAGCACGTGGTCGCCGGAGAAGAGCAGGCCATCCTCTTCCAGCACCAGGCACAGGTGGTTGGCCGCGTGGCCGGGCGTGTGGATGGCGCGCAGGGTGTGCATGGCGCCTTGGTCGTCCTTCAGCTGGAGGCGCTCGCCGTCCTGCAGCGCGCGCTCTGGCACGAAATGGGAGGCGGGCCGCGCGGTCTGCAACGAGGCCAGGCCGAGGATGGGCGGCTTCGATGTGCACAGCGCCTGCAGCGGCGCCGCGCCGGGCGAATGGTCGGCATGCGAATGGGTGCACACGATCTGGCGGATGTCGCCGCCGGTGGCCTGGTGCAGGCGCTTGAGGTGGGCCGCGTCGTTCGGGCCGGGGTCGATGACGATGTAGCCGGTCGCCGCATCGCCCACGATGTAGCTGTTGGTTCCGGGGCCGGTCATCACGCCGGAATTGGCGGCGGTCAGGCGCCGGACGTTCTTCAGCAGGGCCACCGGCGTTTCGCTCTGCCAGCCCAGCTCATGCACGATCTGGCCGTCGGGGCAGACCAGCGCGAGTTCGCCATAGGGCGACTCGTGCTCCATGTAGCGCGCCTCCTTGCCCTGCAGCAGGCCGGCGCGCGGGCAACTGGTCCACAGCGGCCCCTCGCCGCCGGGGCGGCGTGCGCAGGCATCGAGCACCGATTCCACCGTGGGGTAGGCGGCCAGCCGTTCCAGCGTGCGCAGCGTGGGGAAGATCATGAAGAAGCCGCCCGCCTTGTGCCGCGCCAGCGCATCGGCCGGCCGCACCCAGCAGGGCTCGAACTGCTCGGACTCGTCGGCCGAGGGCTCCTGCCCCTCGGGCATGCGGGCGACCAGGAAGGGCACGTCGAAGCGCTTGGGCAGGTCGCGGTCGGTGATCCAGTGGGCCAGGGTGTAGACCTGGTCGGTCGCCAGCAGCAGCCCGCGTGCCGTGCACTGGTCGGCCAGCGCGATGGCCGAGTTGCTGCTGCGGTCCATGGCGGCCATTTCGCCGGCCCCGACCGGCCGGCCGTCGGCATGGCGCGCGAGCAGCACGCCGAGCTCCTCGAAGCATTCGCGCACGGCCGCGACCGATTGCGCGAGCTGCTGATCGCTCTGACCCGGCCGGCGCGTCGCGACCGACTGTGCCGCAGCGTCCGAGGCCTCGATGCGCCCGCCGGGGAACACGTAGGCGCCGGGCGCGAAGCTCGCCGTCGCGGAGCGCCGCGTCATCAGCACCTCAAGGCCTTCGGGCGTGTCTCGCAGGAGGAGCACGGTGGCGGCGGGAGAGGAAGGTGGGCATGGCTGTGCGGACGGGGAAAAAG
>NZ_LYMK01000037.1 GCF_002157355.1 Variovorax sp. JS1663
CCCGGGCATCGACCTGGGCTTCGGGCCCATCGGCGAACGCACATGGTCGCCCAACAAGGCGCGATTCATCGTCACGCTGACCAAGACGCTCTGAACGCAGCGCCGGCAGCCATCCATCCTGAGGAGCAACACATGAGATCGACGGGGGAACCATCATGAAGCTGGTCACAGCCATCATCAAGCCATTCAAGCTCGACGAGGTGCGCGAGGCGCTCTCCGCCATCGGCGTGCAGGGCATCACCGTGACCGAGGTCAAGGGCTTCGGCCGCCAGAAGGGCCACACCGAGCTCTACCGCGGCGCGGAGTACGTGGTCGACTTCCTGCCCAAGGTCAAGATCGAGGCTGCCGTGGCCGACGACCTGGTCGAGCGCGTGATCGAGGCGGTC
This sequence comes from Variovorax sp. JS1663, assembly GCF_002157355.1. Classification (GTDB taxonomy): domain Bacteria; phylum Pseudomonadota; class Gammaproteobacteria; order Burkholderiales; family Burkholderiaceae_C; genus Variovorax. The sequence goes on from NZ_LYMK01000037.1 coordinate 387, forward strand.
GAGGCTGCCGCGCGCACCGGCAAGATCGGCGACGGCAAGATCTTCGTCTACGACCTGGAGCAGGTCGTGCGCATCCGCACCGGCGAGACGGGACGCGAGGCGCTTTGATCCGAGGCAAGAAAGAAAACACGCAAATGAAAAAACTCCTCGTCTCTCTGGCTCTCGGCCTGAGCCTGCTGGCGGCCGGCACGGCCGGCTTCGCACAGACCCCACCCGCGCCGGCCGAAGCACCGGCGGCCTCGGCCCCGGCGGCGGCCGCACCTGCCGCGCCCGCCGACGCCGCGGCGGCACCCGCGCCCGCAACGGCCGCAGCCGCAGCCGCGGCGCCCGCGCCCTCGTTCAACAAGGGCGACACCGGCTGGATGCTGCTGTCGACGCTGCTGGTCATCATGATGACCATCCCCGGCCTGGCCCTGTTCTACGGCGGCCTGGTGCGCAGCAAGAACATGCTGTCCGTGCTGATGCAGGTCATGGTCACCTTCTCGATGATCGTGGTGCTGTGGATGATCTACGGCTACAGCCTGGCGTTCACCGAGGGCAACTCCTTCATCGGCGGCTTCGATCGCCTGTTCATGAAGGGCATCTTCGATCCCGCTGCCGGCACCTTCGCGCCGGGCGCGACCTTCAGCAAGGGCGTCTACATCCCCGAGCTGCTGTTCGCCGCCTTCCAGGCCACTTTCGCCGGCATCACCTGCTGCCTGATCGTCGGAGCCTTCGCCGAGCGCATCAAGTTCTCGGCCGTGCTGCTCTTCATGGTGCTGTGGTTCACCTTCAGCTATGCGCCGATCGCGCACATGGTCTGGTTCTGGATGGGCCCGGACGCCTACGCCAGCAAGGACGTGGTCGATGCGATGAACGCCAAGGCCGGCCTGATCTGGCAATGGGGCGCGCTGGACTTCGCCGGCGGCACCGTGGTGCACATCAACGCCGCGGTCGCGGGCCTGGTCGGCGCCTTCCTGGTCGGCAAGCGCATCGGCTACGGCAAGGAAGCCTTCACGCCGCACTCGCTGACGCTCACCATGGTCGGCGCCTCGCTGCTGTGGGTGGGCTGGTTCGGCTTCAACGCCGGCTCCGCGCTCGAAGCGGGCACCAGCGCCGTGCTGGCCTTCATGAACACCTTCTCGGCCACGGCCGCGGCGGTGCTGGCCTGGTCCATCGGCGAAGCGCTGATGCGCGGCAAGGCATCCATGCTGGGTGCCGCCTCGGGCGCGGTCGCCGGCCTGGTGGCGATCACCCCGGCCGCCGGCAACGTGGGCCTGATGGGCGCCATCGTGATCGGCTTCGTCGCCGGCTTCGCCTGCCTGTGGGGCGTCAACGGCCTCAAGAAGATGCTGGGTGCGGACGACTCGCTGGACGTGTTCGGCGTGCACGGCGTGGGCGGCATCGTCGGCGCGCTGCTGACCGGCGTGTTCAACACCCAGGCGCTGGGCGGCCCCGGCCTGGTGGGCGACTGGGTCACGGCCAGCGTCACCTCCAACGGCATCGGCGAGCAGGTGTGGATCCAGCTCAAGGCCGTGCTGCTGACCGTCGTGTGGTCCGGCGTGGTCTCCTTCATCGCCTACAAGATCGTCGACCTCACGATCGGCCTGCGGGTCAGCGAAGAGGAAGAGCGCGAGGGCCTGGACATCTCGGCCCACGGCGAAACCGCCTACAACCGCTGAGCACGGCGCGGGCCGCCAACGGGCGGTCCCGCACGCGGCACACGACAAAACGAACCGATTTCAGTTTCATCAAGGCAAGTCTCCTTTGGATGTTCGGCCCGCAAGCGCATGCGCAAGCGGGCCATTTTTTTGACCTAAGCTGCGGGCATGTGGACTTCCCTGAACGACAGCCTCTGTGAACTCGGCGAATCGCCCTTCTGGCATCCGCATGAGCGCGCGCTCTACTGGCTGGACATCCCGGGTCGCGCGGTGCTGCGCACGCGCGGCGAGACCGGCAGCGCCACGGTCGAGCGCTGGCACCTGCCGACCGAGCCCGGCTGCATGGCCCCGGCGGCGCGCGGTGGGCTGGTGATCGCGCTGCGCGACGGCATCTATCGCGCGCATGAGTGGGGTGGGGCCATGACGCTGCTGGCGCGCGTGGACCATGACGTGCGCACCATGCGCTTCAACGACGGCAAGTGCGATCCGCTGGGGCGCTTCTGGGCCGGCACGATCAACGAGGCCAAGGACCGGGCCAGCGCCGCGCTCTACTGCCTGGATGCGCGCGACGGAACGCCGCGGCTCGAGCGCATGGCGGAGGGCGTCACCACCGCCAACGGCCTGGCCTTCGCGCCCGACGCGCACACGGTCTATTGGGCCGACACGCCCGCGCACCGCGTGAACGCATGGGATTGGGAGCCCGAGGCCAACCAGCTTTCGCGTGCACGCGTGTTCCGCCAGTTCGAGCCGAAGGCGGCAGGTTCTCCCTATCAGGGCCGGCCCGACGGCGCGACCGTCGATGCCGAGGGCCACTACTGGGCCGCCATGTTCGAGGGCGGCCAGCTGCTGCGCTTCTCGCCCGCCGGCGAGCAGGTGGCGGCACTGCCCGTGCCCGCGCAATGCCCCACCATGCCCTGCTTCGGCGGCGATGATCTGCGCACCTTGTTCGTCACCAGCGCGCGCCGCGGCCGGCCCGCGCAGGAGGTGGAACGGTTACCCGCGTCCGGCCACGTCATCGCCATGCGAACCGAAGTGTCAGGACTGCCCGTCCATTTCTTCCAGGAATGACCCTGGCCGCGGGCGGTACGATCGCCCGCATGGATCCAGCCCTTCGCCAGATCAGCGAGCGCATCCGCGCCGCCGCCGCCGAGCGCACCGTGCTTCGCATCCGTGGCGCCGGCACCAAGGATTTCTATGGCGAACCGCCGCAAGGCGAAGCGCTCGCCACCACGCAGCTCGCCGGCATCGCCAGCTACGAACCCAGCGAGTTGGTCGTGACCGTCCGCGCCGGCACGCCGCTGGCCGAGCTCGAAGCCCTGCTGGCTGCGCAGGGCCAGTGCCTGCCTTTCGAGCCGCCGCGCTTCGGCGAAGGCGGCACCGTCGGGGGCATGGTGGCCGCAGGATTGAGCGGCCCCGCCCGCGCCAGCGTCGGAGCGGTCCGCGACTACGTGCTCGGCGCGCAGTTGCTCAACGGCCGCGGCGAACTGCTCGACTTCGGCGGCCAGGTCATGAAGAACGTCGCCGGTTACGACGTCTCGCGCGTGCTGGCCGGCTCGCTGGGCGCCCTGGGTGTGATCACCGAGGTCAGCCTCAAGGTGCTGCCCGTCGCGCCGGCCGAGGCCACGCTGGTGTTCGATTGCCATCAGGCCGACGCGCTGCGCCTGCTCAACGGCTGGGGCGGCCAGCCGCTGCCGCTCAACGCCAGCCGCTGGAGCCACGAGCAGGGCCGCGGCCGGCTCTGGCTGCGCCTGCGCGGTGCCGCCGCCGCGGTGGCCGCCGCCTGCGAGCGCCTCGGCGGTGAGCGGCAGGACGATGCGCAGGCCCGCGCCGACTGGGCGGCCGCGCGTGACCTGCGCCTGCCCTGGTTCGATGCGGCGCAGGGGCGCGAGCTCTGGCGCCTGTCGGTGCCGCAGACCGCACCGGTGCTGGCGCTGGAAGAGCCGCCGCTCATCGAATGGCATGGCGCACAGCGCTGGTACCGGGTGACGCCCGGCGACGGCGATCGGCTCAGAGACGCGGCGCGCTCCACGGGTGGCCATGCGTCGCTGTTCATGACTGCGGACGGCGTCGGCACCGTGACGCGTCGCTTCGATGCGCTGAGCGCGCCGCTCAAGCGCATCCACGAGGCGCTGATGCGCGAGTTCGATCCCCACGCCGTGTTCGACCGCGCACGACTTTTCCCCGATCAGACATGAGCCCCCACGCTCCCCACTTCGTGTATTCGCTGCCCCCCGAGGGGACCCGGCGGGAGGCCTGAAATGCAAACCGAACTCGCCCCCGAATTCCAGGGCACGCCCGAGGGCCGCGAGGCCGAGGCCATCCTGCGCAAGTGCGTGCACTGCGGCTTCTGCACCGCCACCTGCCCCACCTACCAGCTGCTGGGCGACGAGCTCGACGGCCCCCGAGGCCGCATCTACCTGATCAAGCAGGTGCTCGAGGGCAAGCCTCCGACGCGCAGCACGCAGCTGCATCTGGACCGCTGCCTGACCTGCCGCAACTGCGAGAGCACCTGTCCCTCCGGCGTGCAGTACGGCCACCTGGTCGACATCGGCCGGAAGATCGTCGACGAGAAGGTGCCGCGCCCGGCGCTCGAAGGTGCCATTCGCTGGACCCTCAAGGAAGCACTGCCCTCGCCGCTCTTCGGCCCCGCGATGAAGCTGGGCCAGTCGGTGCGCGGCCTGCTGCCGGAGAAGCTCAAGGCCAAGGTGCCTGTGCCGCAGCCTGCCGGCGAATGGCCCAAGCGCAGCCATGCGCGCAAGGTGCTGATGCTGGCCGGCTGCGTGCAGCCCTCGATGGCACCCAACATCAACAGCGCCACCGCGCGCGTGCTCGATGCCGCCGGCATCGAGGCGGTGGTCGCGCCGTCCGCCGGTTGCTGCGGCGCGGTGAAGTTCCACCTGAACGACCAGGACGGCGGCAAGGCGCAGATGCGCGCCAACATCGATGCCTGGTGGCCGCATGTGGAGAGCGGCGCGGTCGAGGCCATCGTGATGAACGCCTCCGGCTGCGGCGTGACCGTGCGCGAATATGGCCACGTGCTGCGTGACGAGCCGGCCTATGCGCAGAAGGCTGCGCGCATCGGCGCGCTCACGCGCGACCTGAGCGAGCTGCTGCCCGAGCTGGTGCCGCTGCTCAAGGAGCGGGTGAAGACGCCCGCGGGGGTCTTCGCCTACCACCCGCCCTGCACCCTGCAGCACGGCCAGCAGCTGCGCGGTGGCGTCGAGGCGAACCTGCGCGCGCTGGGCTTCGACATCCAGGTGGCGCGGACCGAATCGAACCTGTGCTGCGGCTCGGCCGGCACCTATTCCGTGCTGCAGCCCGCGCTGGCCTATGCGCTGCGTGACCGCAAGCTCGGCCACCTGGATGCACTCGGGCCGACGGCCATCGTCTCGGCCAACATCGGCTGCATCACCCATCTGCAAAGCGGCAGCGCGGTGCCGGTGCGGCACTGGGTCGAGCTGCTGGACGAGGCGCTGGCGCCGGCCTGATCGCACAAGCGAAAAGGTGCTGGTCCGACCCGGCTGCGGCGCCGGGCCGGCGACGATTCCTCCCTGTTCACTGCGGGAGCCGAACCATGCAGAAGCGCTTCTTTCAATCTCTGGCCCTGGGTTGCACCCTGGCCGCCGCACCGTGGATGGTGCAGGCCCAGACCATGCAATCCGGCGCCGACGCCATGCCGGCCATGAAGGTGCAGGGCGCCGCGCGCTATGCCTGCGGCGGCATCGGCTCGGATGAATCCAACGCCATGCGCGCCGCCATGAAGGACCATCCCCTGGCGCTGCTGTTCGCGCGCGCCAGCGGCGAATACCTGGCCAATGTCGACGTGACCATCAAGGCTGCCGGCGGCGACACCGCGCTCGCCATGCGCGCCTCCGGGCCCGTGTGCCTGGTCGACCTGCCGGCCGGCCGCTACACCGTCGAGGCCAGCACCGAGGGCATGACCAAGAGCCACACGGTGACGGTGGGCCGCGGATCGCAGACGGCCGATTTCCGCTTCTGAACTAGGCCGCCAGGGCCGCCTCGATGTCCCGCGCGATCGACGCCGGCGTGTCCACCGGCGCGTAGCGCCTGATCACCTGCCCGTCCTTGCCGACCAGGAACTTGGTGAAATTCCACTTGATGGCCGTGCTGCCCAGCAGGCCGGGCGCTTCCTTGGTGAGCCACTTGTAGAGCGGCGTGGCACCGGCGCCGTTGACCTCGATCTTCTCCATCATCGGAAAGCTCACGCCGTAGTTCTGCACGCAGAAGGCGCCGATATCCTCGTTGCTGCCCGGGTCCTGGTTGCCGAACTGGTTGGACGGAAAGCCGAGCACCGCCAGGCCCTGGCCGGCGTACTTCTTGTAGAGCGTCTCCAGCCCCTCGAACTGCGGCGTGAAGCCGCATTTGCTGGCCGTGTTGACGATCAAGAGCACCTTGCCCTTGAACTTCGACAGCGGCACCTGCTTGCCGTCGATCTGCCGGGCCTCGAAGTCGTAGACGCTGGTCATGATGGCTTGTCCTCCAGGATGCGGGAATGCCGATCATCCTCGCCGCCGTTCGTTCGTGCAAACGAGGACCACAACGCCGCCAGCACGATCAGTGCGCCGCCGGCCCAGATGCGGGCGTCGAGCGTGGCCGCGCCCAGGGCCACCGAGGAGACGCTGGCGAACAGCACCTCCGACAGCATGATCACCGAGGTGGCGCTGGCCGTCATGCGGGCGGCGCCGTACTGCAGGCAGATGTTGGCGAACACGAAGCCCGTGCCCAGCAGCGCGGCCCAGGGCACCCAGCCGGCGCCGGCTGCGAGCGGCGGCGGCGCGGCGATGGCGCTGAGCGCGGTGCCGGCCACGGCGGTCAGGCCCGCCACGCCCGCGCAGCCGCAGAACATCGCAAACGCCCGCGATTCACCGGGCGCGCCGCGCAGCCGGCGCAGCAGGATGTTGGTCAGCGCGAAGCTGAAGCCGGCTGCCACGCCCAGCCAGTCGGGCAGGCTGGCGGGCACCGGCCAGTCGGTCTCCGGCGTCTTGAGCACCACCGCCACGCCCGCCAGCGCCAGGGTCATGCGCGCCAGCGCCGAAGGGGTGGGGCGCTCGCCCAGGAGCAGCCATGCCAGCAGCACGCTCCACAGCGGCATCAGGTAGAACAGCAGCACCACGCGCACCACGTCGCCCTGCGTCACGGCCCAGTTGAAGCCCACGTTGGTGAGGCCTGCCGCCAGGGCCAGCAGCACCAGGCCTGGCCAGGCGGCGAATGCACGCCAGACGTGGCGGCGCAGCCAGCCCATCGCCAGCACGATCACGGCATAGATCAGGCAGGTAGCCCAGACGGGGTGCAGGCCGTGGGCCTCGATCTGCCGGAAGGGGATCCAGGAAACGCCCCAGACGAAGGCGTTGAAGACGAGCGCAAGTGCGGGCAAGGCGGTAGCGGGGCGCGGCCTCAGTGATGCTTGTCGCTACGGGCGATGGCGAGCAGGTGCTCCACTTCCTCGGGGTAGCGCCGCAGGTTGTTCTCATGCCAGCGTTTGATCAGCCACATGAAGCCCGCCACCACGATCCCGAAGGCCGTGATGGCCGAGTAGGCCGACAGGCCGAGCCCCGTGCAGGCGCTGTAGAAGGCGCCCAGGACCAGGATGCAGGCCTGCTCGTTGAAGTTCTGCACCGCGATCGAGCGCCCCGCGCCCATCAGGTTGTGGCCGCGGTGCTGCAGCAGCGCGTTCATCGGCACGACCAGGAAGCCGCCCAGGCCGCCCAGCACGATCAGGAAGGGCACCGCGATCCAGATGCTGCCGATGAAGTTCATGCCGATCACGACGATGCCCATGCCGATGCCCAGCGGAATGACGCGCGTCGCCATGTCCAGCCGCATGCGCACCGAGGCGATGACCGCGCCCACCGCGGTGCCGATCGCGACCACGCCGGTCAGCGAGGAGGCCTGCGCCGTGCTGTAGCCCAGCGCCAGCGAGGCCCAGGCCAGCACGATGTACTTGAGGTTGCCGCCCGCACCCCAGAACAGCGTGGTGGTGGCCAGCGAGATCTGGCCCAGCTTGTCGCGCCACAGGCGCGAGTTGCAGTGCCAGAAGTCCGGCAGCAGCGCCAGCAGGTTGCGCAGCATGCCGTGCTGCGGATTGGCGCGCAGCGGCCGCATCTCGACGCCCGTGTCGGGGATGCGCGTGTTGAACCAGGCCGCGATCGCGTAGACGAAGATCAGCGCCGCGATCGCCGCCTCCGGCGGCGTGTCGATGCCCGTGTCGATGACGGGGAAGTCCAGCGCGAGCATGCGGCTGGACAGCGCGTGGCCCACCAGCTGGCCGCCCAGCACGATGCCCAGGATGATGGAGGCGATGGTGAGGCCTTCGATCCAGCCGTTGGCCTTGACCAGCTGCGAGGCCGGCAGCAGCTCGGTGAGGATGCCGTACTTGGCCGGCGAGTAGGCCGCGGCGCCCAGGCCCACCACGGCGTAGGCCAGCAGCGGATGGGTGCCGAACAGCATGATCACGCAGCCCACGACCTTGATCGCATTGCTGATGAACATGACGCGCCCCTTGGGCAACGCGTCGGCGAAGGCGCCCACCAGCGGCGCCAGCGCCACGTAGAAGATGGTGAAGATCGGCACCAGCGCGGCCCGCTGCCACTCGGGCGCGCCGCTGGTTCGCATCAGTTCCACCGCCGCAACGAAAAGCGCGTTGTCGGCCAGCGACGAGAAGAACTGGGCCGACATGATCGTGTAGAAACCGCGCTTCATCGAGGGGCTGGCTGGCCAGAGAGGTGGGCTGCTGGCAATAGTGGAATAAGGCCGCGGTACTGGCGGAATGCGCGGTTATAGCATGGGGGTGCAATGTCAAAATGACGCCACAAGCCCACACCGTACCGGTGTTTTTCCTCATGTACTGAACCGGTTTCATCGTGCCTCGTCCCATCCTCGCCACCATCCACACCGCCGCCCTGGCCCACAACCTCGCGCGTGCGCGCCGCGCGGCGATCGATTCGCGCGTCTGGGCCGTCGTCAAGGCCAATGCCTACGGCCACGGCATCGAGCGCGTGTTCGAGCCCTTCCGGGCCGCCGACGGCTTCGCGCTGCTCGACCTGGCCGAGGCCGAGCGCGTGCGCGCGCTGGGCTGGCGCGGGCCGGTGCTGCTGCTGGAGGGCGTGTTCGAGCCGCGCGACCTGGAGCTGTGCTCGCGCCTGGACCTCTGGCACACGGTGCACTGCGACGAACAGATCGACATGCTGGCGGCCCACAAGACGCAGGTGCCGCAGCGCGTGTTCCTCAAGCTGAACTCCGGCATGAACCGGCTGGGCTTCGCACCCGAGCGCTTCCGCGCCGCCTGGACCCGGCTGAATGCGCTGCCCCAGGTGGACGAGATCACGCTCATGACCCATTTCAGCGACGCCGACGGCCCGCGCGGCGTGGCCCACCAGCTCGAGGCGTTCGAGCGCGTCACGCGCGACCTGCCGGGCGAGCGCTCGATCGCCAACAGCGCCGCCACCCTGCGCCATGCCGGCACCACGCGCGCCGACTGGGTGCGCCCCGGCATCCTGCTGTACGGCAGCGCGCCGGACTTCCCCGAGCACGACGCGGCGCACTGGCAGCTGCAGCCGGCGATGACGCTCTCCACCCGGCTGCTCTCGGTGCAGACGCTCCAGGCCGGCGACACCATCGGCTACGGCTCGCGCTTCACCGCCGAAGGGCCGATCACCATCGGCGTGGCCGCGGTCGGCTATGCCGACGGCTACCCGCGCCACTGCGACACCGGCACGCCGGTGCTGGTCGACGGCGTGCGCACCCGCATGGTGGGCCGGGTCAGCATGGACATGATCACGGTGGACCTGACACCGGTGCCGCAGGCGCGCTTCGGCAGCGAAGTCACGCTGTGGGGGCGGGCCTCCAACGGCACCGTGCTGCCCATCGACGATGTGGCGCGGGCCGCCGGCACCGTGGGCTACGAGCTCATGTGCGCGGTGGCGCCGCGCGTGCCGGTCGCGGTGGACTGAGGAAGGGTCCGGCCGCTTGAAGATCCTCTCGAACTGGCGCTCGGTGCGCCTCTGGGAAACCGAGGTCGAGCGCGACCTGCACCGCAGGCACAGCCTGCGCACCCACGGTTTGCTGATCGGCACCACCACGCTGCTCTTGATGTGGCTGGTGTCGTGGCTGCAGATGCACGCCGGCGTCGAATCGCTGGCGCTGCGTTACTTCGTCACGCTGGGCGCCGGCTACCTGGTCTATCTCTGGATCCTGCGCTGGTGGGCGACCCTGCTGATCCGCCAGAACACGCAGTTCAACCCCGACCTGCCCGACCCGCAGATCGCCGACTGGCCCTCGGTGCGCGGCGGCGCCAGCCATACCGGCGGCGGGCATGGCGTCGGCGATCTGGCCGGCGGCACCCTCGATGTTGCGGCCGGCGCCGACGAGGGGGCGCTCATCGTGGTGCCGGTGGTCGCGATCTTCCTGATCGGCGCGGCGATCCTCTTCGGCGCCGGCGCGCTGGTGCTGCTGTACTTCGGCTCGGAGGCCCTGCTGGCGGTGGCGATCGAGCTCGCCTTCAGCTACGTCACCGCCACCGCCGCCGTGCGCGTGGCGCGCGAGGGCTGGCTAACGGCCGCGGTGCGGCTCACCTGGAAACCGCTGCTGGGCACGCTGTTCTGCGCGGTGCTGCTGGGCGCGGTGCTCGACCGCTTCATGCCGCAGGTGAACTCGCTGCCGGAGGCGGTGCGGGTGCTGCTCAAGCGCTGAGCATGGCGCTGCTCGTTTGGCGGCGGCGGTAGTGCTGGGTCTGGCGAATCCACCGACACTCTTCGGCTGAGAGCGATGAAGGAATCCTAGGAGAAGCAGCCCAGACACGATGCGAGCGCCGCCCCTGCGATGATCGGTCAATCCAAATAGAGGAGAACTGCTTGGCAAACAGCGAACCAACCCGACGACTTGCGATGCTCATCGATGCAGACAACGCGTCGGCGACGGTCGTGAAAGAGCTGTTGGAGGAAGTGGCGAAATACGGAACCGCCACCGTGAAGCGTGCCTACGGGGATTGGACCACCCCGAACCTGACGGGATGGAAGGACCACCTGCATCGTCATGCAATCCAACCCATTCAACAGTTCGCATACACGAGGGGCAAGAACTCAACTGACTCTGCGTTCATCATCGATGCCATGGACCTGCTGTATGCAGGCAACGTCGATGGGTTTTGCATCGTCTCCAGCGACAGCGACTTCACTCGGCTGGCAACACGCTTGCGTGAGGCAGGCAAGATCGTTTATGGTCTGGGCGAGCGGAAGGCGCCGGAGGCCTTCATTGCAGCGTGCGACAAGTTCATCTTCTTTGAGGTTTTGAAGAAACCCGTGGAGACCGCGGCACCAGTGCAGGTTGCGGGGGTCCCCGATCTCAAAGAACTCCTCATTCACGCGATCAAGGAAACGTCACGTGATGGTGGCTGGGCATCCCTGGCTGCGGTCGGCGGCTATGCCGGCAAGAACAACGCCTCATTCGACTCCCGCAACTATGGCTTCAAAAGGCTCAGTGAGTTGGTTCGCAATCAGGACTACCTTGAAGTGAAGGAACAACCAGACCCGGGAGGTGTTGTGCATTTGATGGTCAGGGTGAGGTGAGCGACGCCGCCTGACACGGAAACCTCATGAACCTTCAAGAAAAACTCGACTCGCTCGACGACATCCAGCGTGAGATCGAAGGCTTGCGCCCTATCGACGCGGAACAGGAAGGCAGAGTCATGGCCAAGTTCCGCCTCGACTGGAACTACAACTCGAACGCCATCGAGGGCAATACGCTGTCCATCGGCGAGACGGCTGCGCTGCTGAGCTACGGGCTGACGGCAAAGGGGAAGCCGCTGAAGGATCACCTGGACATCGAAGGGCACAACGCCGTGCTCGATGTCCTCGGGGATGTGGTGCGGACAAAGGAACCCGTCACCGAGCACCTGATCCGAAGCCTGCACCAGGTCATGCTGGGCGCGGACCGGGAGGTGAGTAGCGTGAACGACGACGGTCTGCGCGTGACGCGCACGATCGCTGCGGGTCGCTACAAGACCAGCGTCAATCAATTGGTGACTCAGACAGGGCAAACGCGGCGCTTCGCGTTGCCATCGGAGACGCCGGCCTTGATGTCCCAGTTGGTGGCCACCGCCAACGAGGAAAGACAAGCGCCGACGATGCATCCAGTGTTGTTTGCGGCCTCCTTTCATCATCAATTCGTGTCGATACATCCATTCGATGACGGCAATGGCCGTATCGCGCGCATCCTGATGAACCTGCTGCTGATGCAGCATGGCTATCTCCCTGCCATCCTCCGCCTGGCCGAGAGAAACGAATACCTCGCCGCCCTGGTGCAAGCCGACGCCGGGGAACTGGGCGCTCTGTTCGAGTTGATCACCGACGCCTGCATGCGATCGTCGGAGCTCTACCTGAGAGCGGCGAGGGGCGGTCCTGTCGATGACTTGCAAGATTTCGACAAGCAGCTCGCGCTACTGACGCAGTCCGCATTGGCTGAGCGGCTGAGTGGTGACGGCAAGGAGGGAACTCCCTCGGATCACCTGCAAGTAGTAGACACCTTGCTGGTGCCAATGTTCGAGTCGGTAACGAAAAGGCTTGAGACTCTGAGGCCGTTGTTCGCCGGGGTTCTGCTTCACCTCGAGGGTAGATTTACCCCCGAAGGGCTGATCCTGAAACCCAGCTTGGAAGAGTACCGTGCGGTTGTTGTTCCTGCGCTGGCGTCAGGTGTCAGGGCGCTCACTGAAGCGCGCCTGTTCTTTCAAGGCAATAGCTATGTCGGCGACTCTTCAAAGACGTTCGTAGTCTCCGTCAAGTGCTCGTTCCATGCGCGTCACTACGCCATCCAGGCGATGGGCTACTTGCAGGCGGCTCAGGAGATCTTCCGGGCGACTTACGACGAGGCAATCACGAGCGCCGAGGTCGATGCGGTCTCGAGAAGCGCACTGGAGATCGTCGTCAAGGCGGTAGAAAGACTCATCGCGAAGAACTAGCGAGGTCTTGTACGACGCCTTCTGGCTGCAGCCCCCCTGCCCGATCCTGGCACTCAGTAAAGGCCGAGCTGCCGCGCCTGCAGCCGTGCCAGCCCCAGCAGCGCGTCGGTGAAGGGCGTCTTCACTCCCGCGCGCTGCCCCAGCTCGCGCACGGCCGAGACCAGGGCGTCCAGCTCGACCGAGCGGCCGGCCTCCACGTCCTGCAGCATCGAGGTCTTGAAGGCGCCGAGCTTGCGCGTGACCGCATGCCGGTCTTCCGGGCTTTCGGCGATCGGCACGCCGACGCGCTCGCCGATCTCGCGCGCCTCCAGCATGATGGCCGAGATGAAGCCGCGCACCAGCTCGTCGTTCAGAATCAGGTCGGTGGTGGCGCGGGTCAGGGCGCTGATCGGGTTGACCGTCATGTTGCCCCACAGCTTGTACCAGACGTCCTTCTGGATCTGCGGCGACAGGCGCGCCTCGAAGCCGGCCTGCTTGAGCAGCGCCTCGAGCTCCTTCGCGCGCGGCGTGGCCTCGCCCGAAGGCTCGCCGATGATCAGGCCGTTGCCGAAGTGGTGGCGCACCACCCCCGGCCCGTCGAGCGAGCAGCTGGCGTGCACCACGCAGCCGATCACATGACGGGCGGGAATGGCGGCGTCGATCTTCCCGCCCGGGTCCACCGCCTCCAGCTGCGTGCCGGCCAGCGGGCCGCCGAAACCGCCCTGAAGAAACCACCACGGCACCCCGTTCATGGCGGTCAGCACGATGGTCTCGGGGCCCAGCAGCGGCGCGATGCGCTCGGCGACGCCCGCCAGCGCGGGTGCCTTCACCGCGACCACCACCAGGTCCTGCACGCCCAGCTCGGCCGGGTCGGCCACCGCGTTCACCGCGACACGGGTGCGCTGTTCGCCGCGCATCACGCTCAAGCCATCGCGCTGCAGCGCGTCCAGCGTGGCGCCGCGCGCCACCACGTTGAGCCGGCAGCCGGCCTGCGCGAGGCCGACGCCGATCCAGCCGCCGATCGCGCCGGCGCCGTAGATGCAGACTTTCATGGTTCGGTTTTCAGTGCTTGTAGGAATCGTCGATGCGGTCGACCTGGCGCACCAGCGCGTCGAACACGTCCTGCCCGCCGCCGTGCTTCGGGTTGAACTGCAGCGCGTCGCGGGTGCACTTGCGCGCGATGTCCTCCGACACGGGAATGGGCACGCCCATCGAGAGCGTGGCCATCTGGATCTCGCAGGCGCGCTGCAGGGTCCAGAGGATGGCGAAGGTCTGCGGCAGGGTCTGGCCCCAGGCGAGCAGGCCATGGTTGCGCAGGATCACGGCCGGCCGGTTGCCGATGCTCTTGAGCAGGCGTGGGCCCTCGTCGGCATGGATCGTGATGCCTTCGAACGCGTGGTACGCCACCATGTCGTGCAGCTGCGCGCTGTAGAAGTTGGTCTGCTGCAGGCCGCCCTGCAGGCAGGCCACCGCCACGCCGGCGGTCGTGTGGGTGTGCATCACGCAGTGGGCATCGGGCAGGCCGTCGTGGATGGCGGCATGCACGGTGAAGCCGGCCGGGTTGACCGGATGGCGCGAGCCGTCCAGCACCTTGCCCTGCAGGTCGATCTTCACCAGGTTGCTGGCCGTGACCTCGGTGTAGTGCAGGCCGAAGGGATTGATCAGGAACTGCTTCTCGCCCCCCGTCACGCTGTCGGGCAGCCGCACCGTGATGTGGTTGTAGATCATCTCGGTCCAGCCCAGCATCGCGAACACGCGGTAGCAGGCGGCCAGCTGCAGGCGCGCCTCCTGCTCGTCGGGATGCATGGCAGAGCGAACCGGCGCGACGGCCGGCGTGGCGAGGGGGGTGTTCATCGGCAGTTCCTTTTCATGTCTAGCCCTCCGCCGTGAAGCCGATCTGCTTCACGATCGGGGCCCACTTCGCTGTGTCTTTCTTGAGAAGGTCGGCGAGCTCGGCCGGCGAGGAGGACATCGCCTCCAGGCCGAAGGTGGCCAGGCCGTCGACCACGTCCTTCTGTGCGAGCGCCGTCTTCATCGCCGCATTGGCCCGTGCCACCACCTCGGGCGAGGCCTTGGCCGGCAGCAGGAAGGCGAACCATTCGCTGTGCGTCACGTTCTTGATGCCCTGCTCCTCGAAGGTGGGCACGTCGGGCGCGAAGCGGCTGCGCTTGGCGCCGGAGACGCCGAGGATGCGCACCTTGCCCGAGGCCAGGTGCTGGGTGATGTCGCCGATCGGGCCCGACACCGCCGCCACGTTGCCGCCCAGCAGGTCGAGCATGGCCGGCTGCGTGCCGCGGTAGGCTGCGTGCTTGAGCTCCACGCCCGCGTTCTTGCCCAGCAGCGCGCCGATGAAGTGCGGCGTGGAGCCGGCCGCCGGCGAGCCGTAGTTGGCGCCGTCCGGATTCGCCTTGGCCCAGGCCAGGTACTCGGGCACCGATTTCACCGAGGCCGGCACCGCCGGCCCGACCGCGAAGCCGAAGTCGAACTGGCAGGCCACCGTCACCGGCGTGAGGTCCGCCGCCGGGTCGTAGGGCAGCTTCTTGTAGATGTGCGGATAGATGGTGAGGATGGAGGTGGGTGTCTGCAGGATGGTCGCGCCGTCGGCGGGCTGGCCCTTGACGTACGTCACCGCGATCTGGCCGCCGGCGCCGGTGCGGTTCTCCACCACCACGGCCTTGCCGTAGTCGGGTTGCAGCCGCGTGGCGACGCGGCGGCACAGCGTGTCGGAGGTGCCGCCGGCGGCGAAGCCGGTGATCAGGCGCGCAGTCTCGAAGGGTTGCTGGGCCTGGGCGAGGGCGTGCTGGCCCAGGCTCGCGAGCAGGGCCGAGGCGCCAGTGGTCTGCAGCAGGTGGCGGCGTGTGAAGGTCATGATGCGGATGTCTCCTGTTGAGGGCATTTCAGGATTCGTCGCGCAGCCAGGTGACTGCGCCCGAATGGGTCACGGCGCCCTGGTGGCTGGGGCGCACGGTGAGCGCGTATTTTTCCAGCAAGCCCGTGTGGCGGACCCCCGTGTTTGCCTGACGTCCTGCCAGCCGCGCGGCGATTTCCTCGCCGCTCAGCTCGACCGTGATGCTGCGCGCCTCGGCGCGCGCATCGATGGCCACGATGTCGCCCTCGCGCAGCGCGGCGATGGGCCCGCCGTCCGCCGCCTCGGGGCCCGCGTAGCCGATGCACAGGCCGCGCGTCGCGCCGGAGAAGCGGCCGTCGGTCAGGAGCGCCACCTTGTCACCCATGCCCTGGCCGTAGAGCAGGGCGGTGATGCCCAGCATCTCGCGCATGCCGGGGCTGCCCTTTGGGCCCTCGTTGCGGATCACGATCACGTCGCCGGCCTGGTAGCGACGGTTCTGCACGGCGGTCTGCGCTTCTTCCTCGGATTCGAAGACGCGCACCGGCCCGCGGTGCACCAGCGTCTTCAGGCCGGCCGTCTTGAGCAGCGCTCCGTCGGGGCACAGGTTGCCCTTGAGCACCGCCAGGCCGCCGTCGCGCGTGATCGGGTCGCCGGACTTGCGCACCACCTCGCCATCCGGGTCGGGTGCGCCCGCCACTTCCTCGGCCAGCGTGCGGCCGGTGAAGGTGAGCGCATCGCCGTGCAGGAAGCCCTGCTCCAGCAGCGTGCGCAGGATCACGCCGGCGCCGCCGATGTAGAACACGTCGCGCGCCAGGTAGCGGCCACCCGGCCGCAGGTCGGCGATGAGCGGCGTGCGTGCGAACACTTCGGCCACGTCGTCCAGGTGGAACTTGATGCCGGCCTCGTGCGCGATCGCCGGCAGGTGCAGCGCCGCATTGGTGGAGCCGCCGGTGGCCGAGACCACCGCGCACGCGTTCTCCAGCGCCTGGCGCGTCACGATGTCGCGCGGCAGCGGGCCGTCGCCCATCACCGCCTTCATCAGCTGCTTCGCCGCGCGTCGCATCAGCGGCGCGCGCTCGCTGAACACCGCGGGCACCATGCTGGAGCCGATCGGCGCCAGGCCCAGCGCCTCGGACACCATGCCCATGGTGTTGGCAGTGAACTGGCCCGCGCAGGCGCCGGCGGTGGGCAGGCAGGCACGGCTCATCGCTTCCAGTTCTTCCTGCGTGGCGTCGCCGGCGAGCACCTTGCCGATGGTCTCGTAGGTGTCGACCACGTTGAGGTCGCGGCCCTGGGGCCCGGGCATCTGGCCGGGCAGCGCGGAGCCGCCGTGCACGAACACGCTCGGCACGTTGCAGCGGACCATGCCCATCATCAGGCCCGGCAGGTTCTTGTCGCAGGCGCCGATGGCGAAGATGCCGTCCCACTGGTGGCCGCGGGTGGAGGCCTCCACGCTGTCCGCGATCAGCTCGCGCGAGATCAGCGAGAAGCGCATGCCCGAATGGGCCATGGTCAGCCCGTCGCTCACCGACACCACCGGGCATTCGTGCGGCGTGCCCCCGCCGGCGTAGATGCCGGTCTTGGCATGCTGCGCCTGCTCGCGCAGGTTGAGGTTGCAGGGGCTCATCTCGCCGCCGGTGTGGAACACGCCGACGTGCGGCCGCGCGATGTCCTCGTCGTCCTGGCCCAGCGCATGCAGGAAGCTGCGCGTGGTGGCGCGGATGGTGCCCTCGCGGATGGTCGCGGAGCGGAAGCGCTTGGGGTCGTCGCTCATGGGTTCAGTAGGTGCCGCCCGAGGGCGCGGCCTTCGCGGCCGACTTGAAGCGTGCCGCCAGCGCGCTGGTGCTGCGCACCAGCAGGTTGGTGTCGAGGCCGACCGCGACGAAGAGGGCGCCCAGTTCCAGGTATTTCTGCGCCAGCGCCTCGTCCGGCGTCAGGATGCCGGCGGCCTTGCCGGCGCGGCCGATGCGCGTGATCGCGTCCTCGATCGCGGCCTGCACCTCGGGGTGGCCCGAGTTGCCGACGTGTCCCATCGAAGCCGAGAGGTCGGCCGGCCCGATGAAGACGCCATCCACGCCGTCGACTGCCGCGATGGCGCCCAGGTTGTCCAGGGCCTGCCGCGTCTCGGCCTGCACCAGCAGGCAGACCCGGTCGTTCGCTTCCTTCGCATAGGCCGGGAAGCGGCCCCAGCCCGAGGCCCGCGCGCCGCCCATGCCGCGAATGCCCTGCGGCGGATAGCGCATGGCGCGCACGATGGCCTGCGCCTGCTCGGCCGTGTCGACCATCGGCACCAGGATGGTCTGCAGGCCCAGATCGAGGTATTGCTTGATCAGCGCGGTGCCGGCGTCGCCATGGCCCAGCGGCACCCGCGCGATCGCGTTGACGCCCGGGTAGGCCGCGATGGCCTGCGCCTGCTGCAGGATGCTGCGCAGGCCGTTGGGCGAATGCTCGCCGTCGATCAGCAGCCAGTCGAAGCCGGCGCCGGCGCAGATCTCGGTGCTGTAGGCATCGGCCAGGCCGAGCCAGAGGCCGATCTGCGCGCGCTTGGCGTCGAGGGCCTGCTTGAAGGGGTTCGCGGGGGTTTGCATGGTGTGCTCTTCTCCGGACCTTCAGACGAAACGGAAAGCAATGGAGCCCAGCGGGCCGTAGTCGGCGTGGAAGGTGTCGCCCGGCTTGGCGGTGGTCGGCCGCGTGAACGAACCGCCCAGCACCACCTCGCCGGCCTCCAGGCATTCGCCCCAGGGCGCCAGCTTGTTGGCCAGCCAGGCCACGCCGGTGGCCGGGTGGTTGAGCACGGCGGCGGCCAGGCCCGATTCCTCGATCACGCCGTTCTTGTAGAGCAGGGCGCCGACCCAGCGCAGGTCCACCGCGTCGGGCCTCACCGGCCGCCCGCCGGTCACGATGCCGGCGTTGGCCGCGTTGTCGGCGATGGTGTCGAAGACCTTGCGCATCGCGCCGGTCTCGCGGTCGAACTGCTCGATGCGCGCATCGATGATCTCGATGGCCGGCACCACGTAGCCGGTGGCGGCCAGCACATCGAAGATCGTCACGTTGGGCCCTTGCAGCCGCTTGCCGAGGATGAAGGCCAGCTCGACCTCGATGCGCGGCGCGATGAAGCGGGTGAAGGGAATGTCGCCGCCCTGCTCGAAGAACATGTCGTCCAGCAGCGTGCCGTAGTCCGGCTCGGTGATCTGGCTGGCCTGCTGCATGGCGCGCGAGGTGAGGCCGATCTTGTGGCCCCTGACCACCCGGCCCTCGGCCAGCTTGGCCTTCACCCATTCGCGCGAGATGGCATAGCCGTCCTCGATGCTCATCTCGGGGTGGCGCATCGAGAAATGCCGCACCTGCACGCGCGATTTCTCGCTCTCGTGCAGTTCGGCCGCGAGTTGCTGGATCAGCTTCTTGTCGAGCATGTCAGGGTGCCTGGAAAAGGGGATGCAGGTTGCCGCACTTGCCGTCATACACCTGGCCGGGGCTTTCGTCGATCTGCAGCGTGATGCCGACGTGGTGCTTGGCGAGCAGCGGCTCGACGTGCTGCTTCAGTCGCGCTAGCAGCGCATCGCCGACACGCTTCTTGACAGCATCGGACCGCCCCGCCGCCATGCGCAGATTGAGATAGACGAAGCCGTGGTCGCCCGAGCCGTCGGCCACCGCGTAGTGCGCGGCCGGATAGGCGAGCACGCGCGTGCCGCCGACAGGGAAGACCGCACGGTCCTGCTCGTCGCGCTGTTCGAGCATGGTGTCGGCCAGGGCGCGGCACAGGGCAGGCAGCGCGGCGTCGGCTTCGACGTTCGGCGTGTAGAGGATGACGAGATGGGGCATCGACTTTTCTCCTCAGGCCTCGGCCGCTGCAGTCGGTAGTGGCGTCACCGGGAAGATCGCATTGATCTGCCCCGTGCCCGAGCTGCCGAAGTAGGGCGTGACGATCTCCACCGGTGCCTTGTAGCGGTCCCAGCCCAGCAGGCCCAGCAGCATCGCGGTGTCGTGCATGTCGCCCTCGCCCCAGCATTTTTCGGCGTACATGGGCAGCATGCCGACGAAGGTCTTCCATTCGCCGGCTTCCCACAGCTGGACCACACGGCGGTCCACCTGCTCGAGGAAGGGGTCATAGACCTTGTGCATGAATTCGGGCGCGCGGCCGTTGTCCGCGAAGTGGTGCGACAGCGAGCCGCTGGCGAACACGGCCACCGTGCCGTCGTAGCGCTCCTCGATGGCGCGGCGCACCGCCAGGCCGAAGCGGCCCGATTCGGTGAGGTCGTGCCAGTCGCACCAGCCGCTGATGCTGATCACCTTGTAGTGCTGGTCGGCGTTCATGTAGCGCATGGGCACCAGGGTGCCGTATTCCAGCTCCAGCGTGGTGTCGCTGTGCGCGCGGCTCTTCACGCCCATCTCGTTGGCGACGTCGGCGATCAGGTGGCCCAGCGCCGGGTTGCCCGGGTAGGCGTAGGGCATGTTCTTGATGAAGTGCGGCAGCTCGTTGCTGGTGTAGGTGCCGCCGAACTCGGGCCCGCAGTTGATGTGGTATTCGCTGTTGACCTGCCAGTGGACGTCGAAGACCACGATGGTGTCCACGCCGAGTTCGCGGCAGCGGCGGTCGATCTCCTTGTGGCCATTGATCGCAGCGTCGCGGCAGCCGAAGTTCGGGCCGGGGAACTCCGACAGGTACATCGACGGCACGTGCGTGATCTTGGCGGCGAGTGCGAGCTTGCCCATGATCAGACCCCCCAGTGCGGGATGTGATGCGAGCCGAGCGACACGGCGACGTTCTTCGGCTCGCAGAAGACCTCGTAGCTCCAGGTGCCACCTTCGCGGCCCGTGCCCGAGGCCTTGGTGCCGCCGAAGGGCTGGCGCAGGTCACGCACGTTCTGGCTGTTGACGAAGCACATGCCGGCCTCGACGGCGGCGGCGACGCGGTGCGCGCGGCCGATGTTCTCGGTCCAGACGTAGCTGGAGAGGCCGTAGGGGATGTCGTTGGCCAGGCGGATCGCGTCGGCCTCGTCCTTGAAGGGAATCAGGCAGGCCACCGGGCCGAAGATCTCGTCCTGCGCGATCTTCATGCGGTTGTCGACATCGGCGAAGACCGTGGGCGCCACGTAGTTGCCCTTCCTCACGCGGTCCGGCAGCGTGGGCACTTCCAGGCCGCCGCACAGCAGCGTGGCACCTTCCTTCGGGCCCAGCTCGATGTAGCTGCGCACCTTCGCCAGGTGGGCTTGCGAGATCATCGGCCCGACGATGGTCTTTTCGTCGAGCGGGTCGCCGACCACGATGCGCCTGGCGCGCTCGGCGAACTTCGCGGCGAAGTCGGTGTAGATGCTCTGCTGCACCAGGATGCGCGAGCCCGCGGTGCAGCGCTCGCCGTTGTTGCTGAAGATCATGAACACGGCCGCGTCGAGTGCGCGGTCGAGGTCGGCGTCCTCGAAGATCACGAAAGGGCTCTTGCCGCCCAGCTCCATGCTGAATTTCTTCAGGCCCGCGCTCTTGACGATGCGGTTGCCGGTGGCGGTGGAGCCGGTGAAGGAAATCGCGCGCACGTCGGGGTGCGCCACCAGCGGCTCGCCGGCCTCCTTGCCGTAGCCGTGCACCAGGTTCAGCACGCCGGGCGGAATGCCCGCTTCCAATGCCAGCTCGCCCAGGCGCGCGGCGGTCAGCGGCGAGAGCTCGCTCATCTTGAGCACGGCGGTGTTGCCGAAGGCCAGGCAGGGCGCGACCTTCCAGGTGGCGGTCATGAAGGGCACGTTCCACGGCGAGATGAGGGCGCACACGCCGACCGGATGGAACAGCGTGTAGTTCAGGTGCGTCTCGGTCGGGTAGGTGTGGCCGTCCACCCGGGTGCACATCTCGGCGAAGTAGTAGAAGTTGTCGGCCGCGCGCGGCACCAGCTGCTTGCCGGTCTGGGCGATCACCTGGCCGCAGTCGTCCGTCTCGGTGCGCGAGAGCTCGGGCACCTGGGCGGCGATCAGGTCGCCCAGCTTGCGGATCAGCTTCGCGCGCTGCGGCGCGGGCAGGCCGGCCCACTTGGGAAAGGCTTCCTTGGCGGCGGCGACGGCGGCGTTGACCTCGGCCTCGCCGCCCGAGGCGACCTCGGCCAGCACTTCCTGCGTGGCCGGGTTGACGGTCTCGAAATAGTCGGTGCCGGCGACCGGCTTGCCGTCGATGAGGTGATCGATCTTCATGGGGTCCTTCAATCCAGTTTGATGTCGCGCGCCTTGATGAGGGCGTGCCACTTCTTGCGCTCCGACTCGGTGTAGCGCGTCATCTCGGCGGCGTCGGCGGGTTTGGGGTCCCAGCCGGCATCCTGCAGCTTCTGCCGCACGCCGGAGTCGTTCATGGTCTTCATCAGGTCGGCGCCGAGACGGGCCTGGATGTCCTTGGGCGTCGCGGCCGGCACCACCACGCCCTGCCAGGCAAAGGCCTCGACGGCGGGGAAGCCGAGCTCCTTGGCGGTCACCACGTTCGGCAGTTGCGGCATGCGCTCGCCCTGCAATGCGATCAGCGGGATGGCCTTGCCGGCCTTGACGGCGCTCACGCCGCTGGGCAGGTCGAGCACCATCAGCGGCACCTGGCCGCCCATCAGGTCCTGCAGCGCGGGGGCGCCGCCCTTGTAGGGCACGTGCAGCACCGACACGCCGGCCTCGCGCTGGAACAGCTCCAGCGCCAGGTGGTGCGGGCTGCCGAGGCCGGGCGTGGCCACGCTGTACTTGCCGGGCGAGCGCTTGAGTTCGGCCAGCAGGGCCTTTGCATCGGTGAAGCCGGTGTTGGGCGATGCAGTGATGATGAGCGAGGAGCGGCCCATCATGCCGATGAGCGCGAAGTCCTTCTCCGCGTCGTAGGGCAGCTTCTTGTAGAGCGCGGGGTTGTAGACCAGCACGCCGTTGTCGGCCGACATGATCGTGTAGCCGTCGGCGGGCGAACGGGCCACGTGCTCGGAGGCGATGATCGCGGCCGCGCCCGGGCGGTTGTCGATCACCACCGGCTGCCCGAGGCTCTGCGACAGCTGCGCGCCGGTGGTGCGCGCGAGGAAGTCGGTGCCGCCGCCGGCCGGGTAGCCGACCACCCAGCGCACCTGCTTGTTGGGATACGGTTGCGCCGGCGCATCGAAGGCGAAGAACGAAGCGGCCAGCGCGAGCAGCGCCGCGGCGAAGCGGTGGATCCGGGTCATGCGTTGTCTCCTGGTTGTTGAGCCTGTCGTTCGCCGCGTGCTCAATGCGCGACGATGGTGTTGGTCAGCGCGCCGATGCCCTCGATCTCCGTCACCACCACGTCGCCGGGGCGGCAGTCGACCACGCCGTCGGGCGTGCCGGTGAGGATCAGGTCGCCGGGCGACAAGGTCATGAAGCGCGAGAAGTACTCGATGAGGAAGGGCGCGTCGAAGATCATGTCGCGCGTGTTGCCCGACTGCGTGACCTGGCCGTTGACGGTGGTGCGCAGGTCCAGCGACATCGGATCGGGCACGTCCTTCGCGTCCACCAGCCAGGGGCCGATCGGCGTGCAGGTGTCGCGGTTCTTCACGCGCAGGTTGGGGCGATACCAGTTCTCCAGGTAGTCGCGGATCGCGTAGTCGTTGGCCACCGTGTAGCCGCCGATGAAGTCGTAGGCGTCGCCCCGGCGCACATGGCGCGCGGTCTTGCCGACCACGATCACCAGCTCGCACTCGTAGTGCATGAAGGAGACGCCGGCCGGGCGCCGGGTGGTCTGGCGGTGGCCGGTGAGCGTGCCCTGGCCCTTGACGAAGACCAGCGGTTCCTCCGGTGCCTTGAACTCCAGCTCCTTCGCGTGGTCGGCGTAGTTCAGGCCCAGGGCGAGGATGGTCCGCGGGCGCGGGGTGGGCGCCAGCGGCGGCAGCCACAGGACGTCGTCGAAGCCGGCCGTGCGGCCGTCGCCGAGCAGCAGTCGGCCGTCGCGTTCGGTCGCGGCCTGCTCCACGCCCTCGAAGACGATGCGCGCGTGCTTCATGCCGCTTCTCCCACGAGGGTGTTGGACAAGGTCTCGAAGCCCGGCGCGCTGATCTCGATGCGGTCGCCCGGCTTCGCGAGCGGCCGGCCGGCGTCGCAGCCCAGCATCAGCACGTCGCCGTGCGCCAGCGTCATGAACCCGGTCACGTCGGCCAGGAGCTGCGAGGCGTCGCGCACCAGCTGCGAGAAGTCGACCGACTGGCGCAGCGCGCCGTTGATGCGCACTTCCAGCTTGAATTCGGCCGGGTCCGCCACCTCCTGCGCGTCGCGCATCGCGGGGCCGATGCCGAGGAAGCCGTCCAGGCACTTGAACTTGACCGGCGGGCGGAAGAAGCTGGCATGGGGGAGCGACAGGTCGTTCATCGGCACGAAGCCTTCGACGTCGCCATCCGCGCCGATCACCATCGCGATGGTGGCGCCGACTTCGACCTCGGGCACCGAGGCCGGCACCGTGATGGCGCTGCCGTGCGGGCTCCAGGTGTTGGCCGTCTTCACATAGAGCACCGGCGCCTTCGGCGGTGCCTTGTAGGGGGGCTGGCTCATCTGCGGCGCGAGCGCCTCGACCTCCGCGCGGAAGTTGAGAAGCACACCGTAGACGGTGCCGGTGGGCAGGAAGCTCATGGTTGTTCCAGTTCGATCACTTCGTCGAGCAGCAGGTAGAGCTGCGCCAGCTTCTGCTTGCCGAGGGACTTTTCCATCCAGGCGTAGTGCGCCTCGATCGATTGTGAGAGGCTTTCGACCATGCGCATGCCCTTGGGCGTGGCCTCGACCACGGTGCGGCGCTGGTCGGCGGGGTCGCGGCAGCGGCGGATCAGGCCGTCGCGCTCCATGCGGGTGAGCACGCCCGTCAGGCTGGGGCCGAGGATGAAGGCCTCGCGCGCGACGCGCCCGGTCTCGACCAGCCCGTGCTCGCCCAGCACCCGCAGCACGCGCCATTGCTGGTCGCTCAGGCCGTGCTCGCGCAGGCTGGGCCGGGTGTGGGCCATGACGGCTTCGCGCGCCTGCAGCAGCAGGCGGGGGAGGTTGCGGTGGACGAAGGCAGTGCTCATGTCAGGGGCTCGATTATTTAACATGTTAAATTTTTTGCAAGCCCTTGACAGGCGATGAGCGCGCGGGGTTTTCCCTAGGGCTTCGGAGGGGGCAGCGGGGGGAGCGGCAGGCGGGGCTGATACCGCTCGGCGAGCGGTGCGCGCGCGTGCAAGGGTGCGCGCCCGGGCCGCGTGGGGGGCGCATTCATCCCGGCCCGCAGCGCACGAGCCGCCGGGCCGGGGTCGTCGAAGCCGACGGTTCAGTGGCTGTTCAGAGCGACCACTCGGCCCGCATGCTGGGCCGCGCGCCGAAGCCGTCGTACCACTGCGCAACCTGGGGATGCCGGTCGCGCCAGCCGAAATCCGCAAAGCGCAGGTCCAGGTACCAGAGCGCGCAGCCGACGGCGATGGCGCCAATGTCGACCCGTCCCTCGAGAAGGGCCGGCCGGGCATTCAAATGCGCGAGCGAGGTCTCGGCCTTGTCCAGCTGGGCGGCCCGCCACTCGGCCCATCGCTGGGGCTCCGGCCGCGCGACGTCCTCGTAGCGGGCCAGCAGCGCCGCATCGAGGATGCCGTCGCCCAGCGACTGCAGCGTGAGGGCGTCCCAGCGCTGCGCGCCGGGGGCGGGAAACAGCACCCCGCCGGCCAGATCGTTGAGGTATTCGCAGATCACCCGGCTGTCGTAGAGCACGCGGCCGTCGTCGGCGAAGAAGGTCGGCACCTTGCCGAGCGGGTTGCTCGCGATGATCTCGCGGTCGCGCTGGACCGGGTGCGCGTTGGAGGGCAGCAGCTGCAGCCGCTCCGAGAGCCCGAGCTCATGCGCGGTGACGAGGCACTTGCGCACGTAGGGAGAGAAGGGGGAGAAAAGGATTTTCATGCGATCTCCAGGGCGGCTTGGGGCTGTGTCGCGTGCTGCGCGGCGTGGCGGCCGGCGATCCAGCCGAAGGTGAGGGCCGGGCCGAGGGTGATGCCCGGGGCCGGGTACTGCCCGCCCATCACGGACTGCATGTCGTTGCCGGCGGCGTAGAGGCCGGGAATCGGCCGGTCGTCGGTGTCCAGGGCCTGCGCATTCTCGTTGCAGCGGATGCCGCAGGCCGTGCCGATGTCGCCCGCATACACCTTGACCGCGTAGAAGGGGCCTTTGCGAAGCGGTCCCAGGCAGGCATTGGGCTGGTGCGCGGCGTCGCCGAGGTAGCGGTTGTAGGCCGTGCTGCCCTTGCCGAACTCGGAATCCACTCCGGTTTCCGCGAAGTGGTTGAAGCGCTGCGCCGAGGCCTTCAGCCCCCCTGCATCGATGCCCAGGCTGGCCGCGAGCGCGTCCAGCGAGTCGGCGCGGAAGAGGTAGCCCGCGCGCACCAGGTGCTCGCGCGGGCGGCCGCCGGGCAATGCCAGCCCGAGGCCCCAGCGCTCCATGAAATCGCTGTCGCACACCAGGAAGGCCGGCAGCGTCGGGACCTGCTGGTGCGAACGGTACATGCCCAGCACGAACTCGTGGTACGAGGTCGACTCGTTGACGAAGCGCTGGCCGGCGGCATTCACCGCCATCAAGCCGGGCTTGGCACGGTCCCAGACCAGGTGCGGATAGCGCAACTGCGTGCCGTCCGGCCGCTCGAGGATGGAGACGGGTGCCCAGAAGGCCGGCGCGAAGAAGTCCTTGCCGAGCGTCGCGCCGGCCGCGCGCGCCATCTCGATGCCCTCGCCCGCATTGTCCCGTGGCGACATGGACCAGGGCCCCGTCGGCTGCGGGTAGAGCCTGGCGCGCAGATCCGCGCTCCACGGAAAGCCCCCCGTGGCCACCACCACGCCGCGCTTCGCGCGAACGCGCATCGGCTTGCCGTCGCGCTCGATCACGGCGCCCGCCACGCGCCCCGATTCGACCAGCAGCTTCTTCAAGGGCGCGTCGAGCCAGTAGTCGATGCGCCGGTCCAGCACCGTCTTGAAGAGCCTCGCTGCCAGCGCGTTGCCGAGCACCAGGCGCGTGCCGCGGTGGTAGCCGCGCAGGCGGTCGCCGAAGAAGCGCAGCACCAGCTTCATGCCTTCCTTCCACGACGTGAAGGAGCGCGTCACGGCCAGGAGGTGATTGGCGTCGGTCATGGTGATCATCATTCCGCCGAGCACCATGAATTCGGGCAAGGGGTCGCGCAGTTCGCGGAAATGCGCGCCGAGCAGGCGTCCGTCGAACATGCGCGGGTCCAGGGAACGACCTCCCATCGCCGCGCCTTCGCGGTCGGGGTAGTAATCGGGCGAATAGGTGCGCGCCGCCAGCTGGACCTCGGTGTTCTTCTCGAGAAAGTCGACGGCCGCCGCGCTCGATGCCAGGAAAGCGCGCTGCATCGCCTCCGGCGCCGCATCACCCACGGTGTTGCGCATGTAGGTCCAGGCTTTCTCGAAGCTGTCGGGATGCCCGGCCTTCGCGCTCTGGGAATTCAGCGGCGCCCACACCGCGCCGCCGGAGATCGCGGTGGAGCCGCCGATGCGATCGGTCTTCTCCGCCAGGAGCACCGTGCAGCCTTCGATGTGCGCCGTGATGGCGGCCGTCATGCCGCCGGCGTCCGCACCGACGACCAGCACGTCGACTTCCTTGTCCCACGCTGTCATGCGATCGAGCTCCCGAGCGACTTGCCGCCGTCGACGAAGAGCACCTGCCCGGTGATGAAGCCCATCTCCGGCGACACCAGGAAGGCCACCGCCCGCGCGATGTCCTCCGGCCGGCCCGCCTGGCCGGTCGGTTGCAGCGCCAGCTGCGCGGCGAGCCGCTCGGGCGTGAGGGCCCGCAGCAGCGGCGTGTCGATCAGCCCCGGCGCGATGGCATTGACCAGAATGCCGCGCGAGGCCAGCTCCATCGCGCTGGCGCGCGTGTAGCCGACGATCGCCGCCTTGGAGGCGACATAGTGCGGGTGGTTGCGCGCCCCGATGTAGGCGCGCGAGGCGATGTTCACGATGCGGCCGCCGTCGGGCATGCGGCGCGCCGCTTCCTGGGTGAGCGTCGCCGCCGCGATCAGGTTGACTTCGTAGGCGCGGCGGAAGTCGTCGCTGCCGACCTCCATGAACTTGCGCTCGTCGAACACGCCCGCGTTGTTGACGAGGGCAGTGACCGGCGGCAACTCTTGCACCATGGCCCGCACCGCCGGCTCGTCGGTAAGGTCGATGACGCGCACCTGCACATCGAGGCCGAGCCCCTGCAGGCGCGCCGCCTCCTTCATCGCCAGGTCCTCGACCCGGTCCACCATCACGACGGAGAAGCCGTCACGGGCCAGGCGCTCGACCGTGGCCAGTCCCATGCCGCTGGCGCCGCCCGTGACCAGCGCGACAGGTTTGCTCATGTTCATGTCTCCCTCAAGCAGAAAGAAAGCCGCCGTCGACGGGCAGCACGACGCCGTTCACATAGCTGGCCATGCCGGAGGCCAGGAACACCACCGGCCCCACGATCTCCTCCGGCTCGCCGCCGCGCTTCATCGGAACGCGGTCCATGTACCAGTCGGTGCCGCCTTGCACCTGCAGCTGCGGCTTGACCATGTCGGTGAGCATCAGGCCGGGCGCCACGGCATTGGCGCGCACGCCGAAGGGGGCGAGGTCGCGGGCCAGCGCCTGCGTGAACGACCGCACCGCTCCCTTCGATGCGATGTAGCCGGCCGACGAGATGCCGCTGACGAAGGCGACGATGGACGACAGGTTGACGATGCAGCCGCGCGACTGCTTCAGCGCGGGCACGAAGGCGTGCGTGACGTTGAACAGGCCCTGCAGGTTGACCTGGATCAGGCGGTCCCACACCTCGGCCGCGTTCGGATCGTCGATGCGCGCCTTGCCGGAGATGCCGGCGTTGTTGACGAGCACGTCGATCGGGCCGAGCCGCGCGCCCAGCGCATCGGCCAGCCGCTGCGTCGCGGCGCGGTCGGTGACGTCGACAGCCTCGGCCCAGGCCTGGCCGCCCCGCGCGCGGATGGCGCCGGCGACGGCCTCCGCCGCCTCCAGCCGGACATCCGCCACGATCACGCGCGCCCCTGCCTTCACCACGCCGTGCGCCATGGCCGCGCCCAGGCCGCCGCCGCCGCCGGTCACCAGGACGAGCTTGTTCTCCAGCAGAGTCATGGAATGCGTCTCCAGCAAAAGGGGTGGCGTTCAGACGCCCAGGTACGCTCGGCGCACGGCCGGGTCGTTCAGCAGCTGCTTCGAAGGCCCCTGCAGGTTCATCTCGCCGTTCTCGAGGATGTAGGCGTAGCTCGACACGCGCAGCGCGAGCCGCACGTCCTGCTCGACGACGAGGATGGTCAGGCCCTGCTCCCGGTTGAGGCGCAGGATGATCTCGAAGATCTGCTCGACCAGGATCGGCGACAGGCCCATCGAGGGCTCGTCCAGCAGGATCATGCGCGGACGGCCCATCAGCGCGCGGCCGATGGCGAGCATCTGCTGCTCGCCGCCGGAGAGCGTCGACGCGCGCTGCTCGGCCCGCTCCTTCAGGCGCGGGAACATGGCGTAGACACGTTCGAAGTCTTCCCCCACCTCGCGGCGCGAGGACTTGCGCAGGAAGGCGCCGAGCTCGAGGTTCTCCCGCACGCTCATGTCCTTGAAGACCTGGCGGCCCTCGGGGACCTGCACCAGCCCGCGCCGGACGATGTCGTCGGAAGGAAGGCGCCCGATAGGCTGGCCGTCGAAGTGGATCTCGCCGGCCGACGGCTCGATCAGATGGGAGATCGCGTTGAGCGTCGTGCTCTTGCCGGCGCCGTTGCTACCGAGCAGGGCCACGATGGCACCGCGCTCCACCTTGAGCGAGACGTTCTGCAGCGCCTGGATGGCGCCGTAGGACGCGCTGACGCTGCGCAGTTCCAGCATGGTGTCAGTCATTCGCCGCTCCCTTGCCCAGGTAGGCCTCGATCACCCGCGGGTCCTGGCTGACCTCGGCCGGCGTGCCTTCGGCAATCTTCTGGCCGAAGGACATGACGGTGATCCGGTCGGAGATCGACATCACCAGCTGCATCACGTGCTCGACCAGCAGCACGGTGATGCCGTCGCGCTCGGCCAGTTCGGAGAGCAGCCGGTCGAGGCTTTCGATGTCGCGGTTGCGCAGGCCCGCGGCCGGCTCGTCCAGCAGCAGGAGGCGCGGCTTGAGCGCCAGCGCCCGGGCGAGCTCCAGCAATTTCTGGTGCCCGAAATCCAGCTCGCGGGCGGTGGTGTTGCGGTCGTGCGTGAGGCCGACGCGCTCGATCAGGCTGTCCACCAGGTCGCGCGTTTCCCCGCTGGGGCGCCGCAGCAGGCGACCGACCGTGTCGGCCGCGTGCGAGTAGCAGCCGAGCAGCACGTTCTCGTAGACGCTCAGCTCGCCGAAGAGCTCCAGGTTCTGGAAGGTCCGCGCGATGCCGAGGCCCGCCATCCGGTCGGCCCGCGTGTGGCTGACATCCCTCCCGTCCAGCGCGATGCGCCCCGAGGTCGGCTGGTAGTAGCGTGAGATGCAGTTGAAGGTGGTGGACTTGCCGGCGCCGTTGGGGCCGATCAGGGCGTGGATCGTGCCCTTCCGTACCTGGAAGGAGAGATCGCTCACGGCCGTCAGGCCGCCGAAGCGCACGGTGATGCCCTGCACGTCGAGGAAAGGCGCAGCTGCGGTCATGCGTGGCCTCCCTTCGCGACGCCCGCGCCCGCAACGCCGCCGTGCGAGGCCTCCGGTGCGGCTGCCCGCGCCACGCGGCGCTTGCGGTCGGCAAACAGCCCGCGCGGCTTGAACATCATGAAGCCCATGAGGATGGCGCCGTAGATGATCTCCTGCAGCGACAGCGCCTGGCGCAGCAGCTCGGAGATGATCCCGAAGGCGATCGCGCCCGCCACCGCACCGCGCACGGAGCCGATGCCGCCGACGACCACCATGGTCAGGACCAGGATGGTGGTCTGGAAGCCCAGGCTCTCGGGATGGATGAAGGAGACGAACAGCGTGTACATGCCGCCGGCGATGCCCGCGAAGGCGCCCGAGATCGCGAAGGCGGCCTGCTTCATGGCCCGCGCGTTGATGCCCATTGCGGTGGCGGCCACGTCGCTCTCGCGCACGGCCCGCAGCGCGGAGCCGAACTGCGAGCGCGACAGGGCCACCGTGAGCCACAGCATGAGCGCCGTGAGCACGATCACGAAGGGGTAGGCCTGCAGGTCGTTGGTCAGCTTGAGCCCGAACAGCTCCGCCGGCTGCAGCCGCATGCCGTTGGACCCGCCGGTGACGCTTTGCCAGTTGAGGAACACCCACTGCATGGCCTCCCCGAAGGCGAAGGTCGCCAGGGCCAGGTAGATGTCGCGCATGCGCAGCGCCAGGAAGCCGATCAGGTAGCCCAGCACCGCCGAGAGCAGCCCGCCGGCGGCGATCGAGACCACGAAGGGCGGATGCCAGGTCGCATTGATCAGGCCCGCGGTGTAGATGCCGATGCCGTAGAAGGCCGTGTGCGACAGCGCGAACTGGCCGGCCTCGCCGATCACGACGTGCATGCCGAGGGCCAGCACCACGAACACCATCAGCAGGTTCACGACGTACAGGACATAGCCCGTGACCGTGAAGGGCAGCACGCAGAGGACGGCGAGCAGCACCAGCAGCGCCGCCTGGTCGAACGAGGGTTTCTTCATACCTTCTTCACCTGCACCTTGCCGCCGAGCAGTCCCTGGGGCCGCACGATGAGCGTCACGAGAATGGCCAGGAAGGGCGCCACGACGATCGCGTTGGTGGAGACGAACAGGCCCACCAGGTTCTCCACGATGCCGATGATCAGCCCCCCCAGTACCGCGCCCGGCAGGCTGGTGAAGCCCCCGACGATGGCTGCGGCGTAGGCCAGGATGGCGATGTGCGCGATGTCCGGCGTGACCAGCACCTTGGGCGTGATCAGCAGGGCGGCGATCGCGGAGATCAGCCCCGACATGGCCCACACCAGCATGCGGATGCGCGACAGCCGGATGCCGACGATCTGCGCCGCCCGGGGATTCATGCCGACGGCGCGCATCGCCTTGCCGATGCGTGTGTAGGTGAACATGAGGTAGATCAGCACCATGACGACCACGGCCACCACGAAGATCGCGATGTCGAGCCGGGTCAGCGCGGCATCGCCGATCAGCACCGCATCGCCGGAGACGAGCGCGGGCAGCGAGCGCGGGGTGTCGCCCAGCCCGGTCTGCCGCACCAGTCCCTTGAGCAGGTATGCCAGCCCGAGCGTGGCGATGACCAACTGGACGCCGACGCCGCGCGAACCGGTGACGCGCTCCATCACGAAGCGCTGGAACATCGCCGCGCCGAGCGCGACGATGGCCAGGGTCAGCGGGATCACCACCCCGTAGGGCAGCCCGGCGAGCAGCAGCAGGCTCAGCGCGACGTAGCCGCCGATCATGAACATCTCGCCCTGCGCGAAGTTGGGCACGTCGGTCGTCTTGAATACCGCCACGATAGCCAGCGCCAGCAGGGCGTAGACGCTGCCCGTCACCAGGCCCGACAACAGGCCCTGCTGCAGGAACAGCCAAACGTCACTGAAAGTCATGGTGGGGCGCTGGTGCGTGCCGGTTGCGGGTGGATCACTTGGGCTCGTAGACCCAGGCGCTGCGGAACGAGCCCGGCACCGGCGTCTTGTTCTCGCCGTCGAACTTCAGGTAGATGGCCGATTTCTGGCCGGCATGGTCGGTCGGCGTCAGCTCGATCGGCCCGGCCATCACCTTCGAGTCGAACTTGGTCTTCGACATCGCGTCCAGGAACTTCTCGCGGCTCAGCTGCGGGCCGGCGGCCTTGAGGGCATTGACCACCGCCATCGCGGACGGGATGCCGTAGGGCATGTAGGTCTGCGGGTAGCCGGGCTTGGCGGCCAGGTCGGGGTAGTACTCCTTGTACATGTCGTAGACCCACTTCAGCTTGGCGCCGCCGGGGACATCGAGCATGACTTCCTGCAGGTAGACGTTCTTGAAGGCGTCCTTGTTGCCGACGTTCTCCACCAGCTGCTTGAGGTCCGCCGTGCCGTTGACGGCGATCACGATGGGCTTGGTCCAGCCCAGCTCCTGCGCCTTCTTCACCAGCAGGCTCACCGGGCGCGCGTAGGTGGTGATGACCAGCACGTCGGGATTGCTCGCGCGGATCTTGAGCATCGGCGCGGTCACGTCCGTGATGTTCGGGTTGATCGACTGCAGCTGCAGATCGACGCCGAGCTTCTTCGACTGGAATTCCGCGGCCTCGAGGTTCCAGCCGCCGTAGGCGTCGTCGTGGTTGATGTAGCCGATCTTCTTCGCCTTCAGGTGCTCGGCCGCGAACTGCACCATCGAGCCGCCGACTGCGCGCTGGGAGATGGAGAACGCGCCGTAGATGTACTTCGAGGGCGGGTACAGCGCCCCGTCGCCGGAGGCGTTGAGCATCACCAGCGGGACCTGCACGCGCTCCACGTACTCGCGCGCGCCGACGACGGGGCCGGAGCAGGAGCCGCCATTCAGGAGGAAGACCTTGTCCTGCTCGGTCAGCTTCTTCACCGCGGCCAGCAGGTCGTTGGCGTTGCAGCGGTCGTCCTCGACCACCAGCTCGATCTTGCGGCCGTTGACGCCGCCGTCCTTGTTGACCTTGTCGTAGTACATCTTCGCCGCGTTGATCACGTCGAAGCCGTAGGCCATCGAGTTGCCGGACAGGGGGCCGAACATGCCGATCTTGATCGTCTTGTCCGTGAGTCCCGGATCGTTCTGCGCGCTGGCGCCGAGCGCGGCGACGGTGGCCGCGAAGGCCACGAGGAGCGATTGGGTCATCTTCATGGTGTCTCCAGTTGAAGTTCGTGGTTGAGGGTGGCGGGCGACGGGTCGCCTCAGGCGTCGGAAGCGTTGGATGAGGGGAGGGCGTCTTCCTTCTGGAAGCCGGGGCGCGGGATCAGGCTCAGCCAGGCCTGCGTCAGGCCGCCGTCGACCAGGATTTCCTGGCCGCTGATGTAGCTGGCGCGATCGCTCGCCAGGAACAGCACGGCGCCGGCGATGTCCTGGGGCGTGCTGATGCGGCCGGCCGGGACGATCTGCTCGCGGCGTTGGCGCACGGCCGGGTCTTCGTAGATGCCTTCGCTCATCGGCGTGCGGATCATGGCGGGGCTCACCACGTTGCTGCGGATGCCGTGCTCGCCCAGCTCGACGGCGAGCAGTTGCGACAGCATCTTCACCCCGGCCTTGCTCACGCTGTAGGCGCCGCTGTAGGGCTGCGGGATGCTGCCGGAGATGGAGGCGACATGCACCATCGCGCCGCCGCCGTTCTCCATCATCTGGCGGCCGAACGCCTGGGCGCAGAGCAGGTAGCCGGACAGGTTGACCGCCAGCAGCTGGTTCCACTTGTCGAGCGCGATGTCCATGACCGCGTCCGCATAGAGTGCCGCGGCGTTGTTGACCAGCAGGCCGGCGGGGCCCCATGCGTCTCGGACCTGCTCCGCGGCGAGCTGCACGCTCTCGGCGCTGGTCACGTCGCAGGCGACCTGCATGACCCGATCGGCGCTGCTGTCCAGGTCGGCCAGCACGCTGCCGAGGGTTTGCGTGTTGCGATCGAGCAGGGCGACACGCGCGCCGGCTTGCAGCAGCTGCCGCGCGATCTCGGCGCCGATGCCGCCGCCCGCGCCCGTGACGACGCAGACCCGGTCGCCCAGTTCGAGCCAGGTGCTGTCGGTCTTTCCGGGGGCACTCGCCATGACGCTCATCTCCTGACGCGAACTGAATACGTTGGACGGAATGGAGCGATTATGTATACATGATGATCCTCAAGAGGCGGGGTTAACCCGCAACAAGCCTGAAATAATCACAATATGTATACACACGTGCTGCGCCGGCTATACTGGCCCGCGACCACGGAATGAAGGCACGCCATGCAGACACTGGCCCAGAACGTCACCGACACGCTGCGTGACTGGATCCTTCATGGCCAGGTACGACCCGGCGCACGGCTGGAGGAAATTCCCCTGGCCGAGCAGCTGGGTGTCTCGCGCACACCGGTGCGCGCTGCGCTCGGCACCCTCGCGACCGAGGGGCTGATCGACCATCAACCCAAGCGCGGCTACCTGGTCCGCGGCTTCGACGTGGATGAGATCGTCGCCGCCTATGAAGTCCGGTCGGTCCTCGAGGGCCTGGCATGCCGGAGCGCCGCGGCACGCGGACTGACCGAGGAGCAGGCGCGCCGGCTGCGGGCCAGCCTCGAAGAAGGCGACCGGATCCTGGCGTCCGGCGTGCTGCGGCCCGAGGACCACGAGCCCTACCAGCAGATGAACGTCACCATCCACGACACCTTGCTGGTGGCCTCGGGCAACCCGTGGGTGACCCGCTTCGCGGAACAGGCGCAGAACATTCCGTTCGCCTCCGACCGGATCGTGCTGTGGGACGACCACGGCATCATCCTGCGCTCCCACGGCGACCACCACCGGATCGTCGAGGCCGTCATCGCCCGTGACTGCGTCCGCGCGGAGCAGCTGATGCGCGAGCACGTCTACTACGCCGGCATCATCCTGCGACGGAACTACGAGAAGCTGCTCGAGGCGGGCGACGCGGCGCCTGGTGCCAAGCCGCCGAGGCGAGTGGGCGCGGTGGCCGCAGTGCTCTGAGTCTCGTCGTCGCGGGAAGCGGGGGCCATCATGCGACGCCGATCCCTACACTCGGGCGATGGCCAAGGAAAAAAACCTCTTCGTCTGCTCCGATTGCGGCGGCACCAGCCCCAAGTGGCTGGGCCGCTGCCCCAGCTGCGGCGCCTGGAACACGCTGATCGAGCAGGCCGCCAGCCCGGCAGCCTCGGGCGGCGGCAACAACCGCTTCGGCACCGCGTACGCATCGCTGGCCGGCTCGGCCGAACTGGCCGTGCTGTCGGAGATCGAGGCCAGCGAGGTCGCGCGCACCCCCACCGGGCTGGACGAGCTGGACCGCGTGCTGGGCGGCGGTATCGTGGCCGGCGGCGTCACGCTGATCGGCGGCGATCCGGGCATCGGCAAGTCGACGCTGCTGCTGCAGGCGGCCGATGCGCTGCAGCGCGGGGGGCAGAACGCGCTCTACGTCACCGGCGAGGAAAGTGGCGCCCAGGTGGCGCTGCGCTCGCGCCGGCTCGGGCTGGAGCTCTCGCAGGTGCAGGTGCTGGCCGAGATCCAGCTCGAGAAAATCCTGGGCACGCTGGATGCGCACCGGCCCGCGATCGCGGTGATCGACTCCATCCAGACCATCTACTCCGACCAGCTCACCTCCGCGCCCGGCTCGGTCGCGCAGGTGCGCGAATGCGCGGCGCACCTCACGCGCTTCGCCAAGGCCAGCGGCACGGCGGTCGTGCTTGTGGGCCACGTGACCAAGGAAGGCGCGCTGGCCGGCCCGCGCGTGCTGGAGCACATGGTCGACACGGTGCTGTACTTCGAGGGCGACACGCATTCCAGCTTCCGCCTGGTGCGCGCCATCAAGAACCGCTTCGGCGCGGTCAACGAGATCGGCGTGTTCGCGATGACCGAGCGCGGCCTCAAGGGCGTGGCCAATCCGAGCGCGATCTTCCTGAGTCAGCATGCCGAGCCGGTGCCGGGCAGCGTGGTGCTGGTCACGCTGGAAGGCACGCGGCCGATGCTGGTGGAGATCCAGGCGCTGGTCGACAACGGCGGGCCCAGCCCGCGCCGCCTGTCTGTGGGCCTGGATCGTGATCGCCTCGCGATGCTGCTGGCGGTGCTGCACCGGCATGCGGGCGTGGCCTGCATGGACCAGGACGTGTTCGTCAACGCGGTGGGCGGCGTGCGCATCAGCGAGCCGGCGGCCGACCTGGCGGTGATGCTGGCCATCACCTCCAGCCTGCGCGGCAAGCCCTTGCCCAAGGGCTTCATCGCCTTCGGCGAGGTGGGGCTGGCGGGCGAGGTGCGGCCGGCGCCGCGGGGCCAGGAGCGGCTGCGCGAGGCGGCCAAGCTGGGCTTCAGCGTGGCGGTGGTGCCCAAGGCCAATGCGCCGCGCAAGGGCGCGAAGGAGATCGAGGGGCTGACCATCCACCCGGTGGAGCGCATCGAGGAAGCCATGGACGTGGTGCGCCAGTTGTCGCACTGAGAGGGCCTGTCAGCGCGTATGCCAGGGGTTGCGAACAGGCTCCGGCCGCGGCCCGGCGACAATTGCCCCCCATGAATTACGGGAAAGTCTTCGTGCCCATCGCGGGCCTGCTTCTGCTCGCCGGCGCCTACCGCGCGTACGGCTGGTCCGGGGTCGCCTTCGCGGGCGGCGCCATCGTCATGTTCCTGCTGATGCACTTCAACCGCACCATGCAGGTGTTGAAGCGGGCGGCCGATCGGCCCGTGGGCTCGGTGGCCAGCGCCGTGATGCTCAACGCCAAGCTCAAGCCCAAGGTGAACCTGCTGCACGTGATCGCGATGACGCGTGCGCTCGGCGAGCAGCGTACGCCCAAGGACACGCAGCCGGAAGTGTTCCGCTGGACCGACAACGGCGGCTCCTGGGTGGACGCCACCTTCGTCAACGGCAAGCTGACCGAATGGACGCTGGTGCGGCCGCAGGCGACGGACGAGGAGCCGGCGCAGACGGCCGATGCGCCGTCGGCCGACGCCGTGAAGCCGGGCGCGGCCGACGCGCTGCGCCCGCCGGTCTAGTCAGATCAGAAGGGGGCCGATTCGTCGGCCAGTTCCTCGGTCGCGGGAGCCGCGGCCTTCGGTGCCCGTGCCTCCGGCGGCGCGGCGCCCAGCTGCATCTCCCCGCCCAGTGCCTCGATCAGTTCGGGCATCAGCTGGCCCAGCTCGCCGGTCGCGATCGCGGCGTCGGCGTCGAAGTTGTCTTCCTTGGCCGAGCCAGGCGCACCTTCTGCAGTGCCTTCGAGGAAATTGATCTTGCGCAGCTGCAGACCCTCGGTCAGCTCGAAGGACACGCGGTCGTCCCAGGTCATGGCCAGGCGCGTGGGCCGCTTGCCGTCGGCGATGTGCTGGCGCACCTCCTCGATGTCCAGCGGGTGCTTGGCATAGCGCACCACCGCCTTCGATTCGTCGGTGGCCTTGAGCTCGCATTCGCGGTCGATGGTGAAGCCGGCCGGCGGCTCCTGGGTCGAGAGCCAGTCGGCCATGGCCA
Source organism: Variovorax sp. JS1663 (assembly GCF_002157355.1). GTDB lineage: Bacteria > Pseudomonadota > Gammaproteobacteria > Burkholderiales > Burkholderiaceae_C > Variovorax. Next base: position 37,829 of record NZ_LYMK01000037.1, read on the forward strand.
CCGCCGGCTCGACCTGCGTGTTGACCAGCGCCACGCCGAAACCTTCCAGGGCCTTCACCAGGCTGGTCACGACCTCGTCGGCGCGCTGCGCGTTGCTGGCATTCACCACCAGGCGGCGCGCCGTCGGGTCGATCCACACCGCGATGCGCACGTGGCGCGTGAAGGCCAGCGGCAGCAGTTCGAGCGTGATGTCGTCCTTGAGGACTTTCATTTCCTTCTTGCCGGGCTTGCGGCCGGTGGTGGCCTCGATCTGCGCGGCGCGCTCCTCGACCTTGCGGCGGACCACCGAGCCGGGCAGTGTCTTGCTCTCGATCATGTATTCGAGCAGCCACTGGCCGCCGACCGACTCGACCAGCGGGCCGTGCGCTTCGCCGCGCGGCTCCACCCAGCCGGCGGCCTTTTCCTGCGAGGGACTGCAGGGCACGAAGCGCGCGCCGTCCAGGCGCTGTTCCACCTCGGTCAGCGGCTGCGACCAGCCTGCCTCGATGCGATAGACGATGACGTTCTTGAAGACGGACACGAGAAGAGAACCCTTTTCCTGGCTGGTTGGCAAAGCCGTGCATTGTCGGCGGGACGGCGCCGGGGTGCGCCGTAAAATCGCAAGCTTTTGCGACTTCCCTTCCCCCAAAGGACAAAAACACATGAGCGCGCTGCCTCCCGCACTGGACGACCGTGACGGCAAGATCTGGATGGACGGTGACCTCGTGGACTGGCGCGAGGCCAAGGTCCACGTGCTCTCCCACACGCTGCACTACGGCTGCGGGGCCTTCGAGGGCGTGCGTGCCTACAAGACGGCCGAGGGCACCGCGATCTTCCGCCTGGCCGAGCACACCGAGCGTTTGTTCAACAGCGCCAAGATCCTGCGCATGAAAATCCCCTTCTCGGCGGAGCAGCTCAACGAGGCCCAGAAGCAGGTGGTGCGCGTCAACGAGCTGGAGAGCTGCTACCTGCGTCCGCTGGTCTGGATCGGCTCCGAGAAGCTGGGCGTGAGCCCCAAGGGCAACCGCATCCACGCGATGGTCGCGGCCTGGGCCTGGGGTGCCTACCTGGGCGACGAGGGCCTGAAGCGCGGCATCCGCGTGAAGACCTCGAGCTACACCCGTCACCACGTCAACATCACGATGACGCAGGCCAAGGCGGTGAGCAACTACAGCAACTCCATCCTCGCCAACATGGAGGCGGTGGACGACGGCTACGACGAGGCGCTGCTGCTCGATTCAGCCGGCTTCGTCTCCGAAGGTGCGGGCGAGAACATCTTCGTGATCAAGAACGGCGTGGTCTACACGCCCGACCTCTCGGCCGGCGCGCTCAACGGCATCACCCGCAACACCATCCTGCACATCTGCAAGGACCTCGGCGTCGAGGTGGTGCAGAAGCGCATCACGCGCGACGAGGTCTACATCGCCGAGGAAGCCTTCTTCACCGGCACCGCGGCCGAGGTCACGCCCATCCGCGAGCTCGATCGCATCGAGATCGGCCAGGGCTCGCGCGGACCGGTCACCGAGAAGATCCAGAGCGCCTTCTTCGACATCGTGAACGGCCGCAATCCCAAGTACGCCCACTGGCTCACCAAGGTCTGAGAGAAGAAGAGAAGCACCATGAGCGCCAATGCCGTGATCGAACTGTCGGGCCAGGACCTCAACCACCAGGGTGGTGTGTTCTGTCCCAATCCCAAGGCCCAGATGAAGCTCTGGAGCGCCCACCCCAAGGTCTACCTGGACGTGGCGCGCACCGGCGAGGCCAAGTGTCCGTACTGCGGCACCGTCTACCGGCTCAAGGCCGGCGAGGCGGCGGCGCACCGCCACTGAGCGCGGGCGTTCCCCGGCGCGGCAGCAGCCCGCGCCACGCGTCGCCCGGCTCCTGCGCCAGCCGCAGGTAGATGGTCGACACCCACAGCAGGCTGAGCCCGATCTGGGCATCGCGCAGGGCCGAGTTCGCGTTGGTCGCGATCAGCGCGATCAGCTGCGCGGCGAAGGCATAGCGTCCGTACAGGTCATCGCGCCGCCAGGCCACCCACACGCCGGTCAGCATGATCGCCAGCAGGCTGAGCGCGCCGGGAATGCCGGCCTGCGAGCCCATCCACAGGAAATCGTTGTGCGGCATGTTGTAGTCGGCCAGGAGCTTGGGGCCGCGCAGCTGCCACTGCTCGGTCCAGCCGCCGATGCCCCAGCCGGTGAGGGGCTTGTCGAGGATCATGCGGCCGGTGTCGCGGTACATGTAGTAGCGCACCACCCAGCTGCCCTCCGACACGGCACCGTGCTGGGCGGCCTCGAGTTCCTGCACGCCCAGCTCGAACTTCTGCTGCACCGCGGGCAAGTTCCACAGGCCCGCCGCCACGACCGCACCGCCGGCGATCATCACCAGCGCCAGCACCTTGAGCTGGCGCCGCCACTGATGCAGGCAGGCGGCCGGGATCGCCAGGAGCAGGGCCAGCAGCGAGGTGCGCGAGGGCAGGCTGAAGGTGATGATCACCGCCACCGCCAGCGTGAGTGCGAAGGCGAGCCCGGCGCGCAGCGGCCGGCGCTCCGACAGGGCCTGCAGGCCGAACACGGCCGCGGTCGCGCCCAGGATGGTGAAGAGCAGCGCATTGCTGATGGACTTGTTGCCGACCAGGAAGATCACGCCGCGGAAGGGCTCGACGACGGGGAACCAGGCGCGTTGCCAGACCGCGATCCAGAACGCCGCGATCAAGAGGATGTTGAACAGCGCCATCACCAGGAAGCCGCGCAGCGCCCAGATGGCCTCCTCGCGCGTCAGGGCCAGCGCCATGAACACCGTGGCCGCGATGCGCAGCCCGTGCACGAGGTTCGACGGCGTTTGTGGATAGACCGGCTCCAGCGCCAGGATCACCAGCGTCCACACCACGTAGATCGTGACCGGCCACCACATAGGACTGGCGCGCAGCCGCTGCACGCGCTCGCGCCAGCCGCCGGCCACGAGCAGGGCGACGATCATCAGGAAGGCCGCGAGGTAGGGAACGCCGACCGGCATGAACACCGTCAACCCCCAGAACATGGCCGCGGGGCGGACGAGCTGCGATCTCTGCATGGAGGCGGATTCTAGGGGGCGCTCCTTCGGCAACCTGACTGATCGGTCAGGTCGGGAGAGCAATGACGAAGCTGGCCCCGCCGCCCGGGCGGTCCTCGCAGCGCACGCTGCCGCCATGGCGCTCGGTGATCGACTTCACCAGCGCCAGCCCCAGGCCGACGCCGCCGTTGCGCTCGCTGGCGCCTGGCAGGCGGTAGAAGGGCTCGAAGATGCGCTCGCGCAGCGCGGCCGGCACGCCGGGGCCGCGGTCGTTGACGCGGATCTCGGCCGCGCCGCTGCGGGCGCCGAGCTCGACGCTGATCTCGCCGGCGCCGTAGCGGCGCGCGTTCTCCAGCAGGTTGCGGATCGCGCGGCGCAGCAGGCGCGGCACGCCGCGCACGGTGAGCGCATCGCTGCTCGAGCCCTCGGCCACGTCGAGATCGGCCTCGACGCGCGCGCATTCCTCGGCGGCCAGGCCGGTCAGGTCTACCGTCTCGACGGTGCCCATGTCGGCTTCCTTCGCGTCGAGCCGGCTGGCCAGCAGGATCTCGTCGATCAGCTGGTCGAGTTCGGCGATGTTGCGCGCGATCTCCTCGCGGGCGGTGGGGCTGGGCCGTTCACCCATCAGCTCCAGGCCCATGCGGATGCGCGCCAGTGGCGAGCGCAGCTCGTGCGAGGCGTTGGCCAGCAGCGACTTGTGCGAGCGCACCAACTCCTCGATGCGGGCGGCGGCGGCATTGAAGCGGTTGGACAGGTCGGCCACCTCGTCCTGCCCGTCCTCCGCCACCCGCACCGACAGGTCGCCCTCACCCCAGCGCTGCACGCCACGCTGCAGCACCTCCAGCCGCTTGGTGAGCCGGCGCACGATCGGGTAGACGCCCAGTGCGACGGCCACGCCGACCAGCGCGATCATCCAGCCCAGCCCGAAGGGGGTGCGCCAGGCGGCGATGCCGCCCGTGCCGCTCGGCCGCGCGCGGGGCGCCACGCGCAGCGAGAGCGCCCGGCCGTCCTCGAGCATCACGTCGAACTCCAGCCCTTGTCCGGGCACGCGCACCGCGCTGCCGGTGCCGATGCGGCGGTCATCCTTGTCGAGCACCACGACTTCGCGCGGCACGGCCGACATGCGCTCGCGTTCGCTTTCGGCGGCTTCCCGCACGATCCAGTTGGCCGTGAGGGTCAGGATGACGACGCCTCCCACCACCGCCAGCCAGATGCGGACGTAGAGATGGCGCCGGTACAGGTTGAGCAGCATGGCGCTCGCTAGTCCTGCTGCTTGGCGAAGACGTAGCCGACGCCGCGCACGGTCAGGATGCGCTTGGGGTTCTTGGCGTCGACTTCGATCGCCGCGCGGATGCGGCCCATGTGCACGTCGATCGAGCGGTCGAAGGCCTCCAGCTCGCGGCCGCGCACGGCCTCCATGATCTGGTCGCGCGTGAGCACCCGGCCGGCGCGCTCGGCCATGGTGACCAGCAGGTCGAACTGGTAGGAGGTCAGCTCCGCCGCCTCGCCGGCCACGGTCACGCTGCGCGCATTGCGGTCGATCTCCAGCGAGCCGAAGCGCATCACCGCGGCAGGTGCCGCATCGGTGGCGCCCTCGCTGCGCCGGCGCAGCACGGCGCGGATGCGCGCCAGCAGCTCGCGTGGCTCGAAGGGCTTGGGCAGGTAATCGTCGGCGCCGATCTCCAGGCCGATGATGCGGTCCATCGGATCGCCCTTGGCGGTGAGCATCAGCACCGCCACCTTGGCCAGGGCGTTGCTGGGCAGGGCGCGGATGCGGCGGCAGACCTCCAGGCCGTCGGTGTCCGGCAGCATCAGGTCGAGGATCACCAGGTCGGGCGAGCGCTGCTGCAGCATGTCGAGGCCGCTGGCGCCGTCCAGGGCATGGTGGAAGCCGAAGCCGGACTGCGTGAGGTACTCGCCCACCATCTGCGCGAGGCGGGCGTCGTCTTCGATCATCAGGAGCTGGGGGGGGCTCATCGTTCTCCTCGGACGGCACTGCCGTTTTTCAAAGCCCGGCACGGAGCCGGAAGGTCTGGGAACAAGCGTCGTCGCCCGTCGACAAGCAGGCTTGAACGCTCCGTAAAGTTGCCGTAAACCTCGCTGCCACTCGTATCCGCTCACACCTTCTCAGGCCGCGAAGAGCATGGGCGCGGCCGGGGCCGGCGGCGGCTGCGCGTGGTCGGCCAGGACCGTGCGCAGGGCGTCATTGTCCAGCCCCGGATGCTCGGCGCAGGCGCGCTGCAGGATTTCGCCAGCCAGGGCGCGCAACTGGGTCGTCGAGGCCCGCAGGCGGGCCTTGAAGGCCTCGTCGTCCAGGCGGTCGTTGAGGCTGCGGTTGAGCTCCGCGAACCAGGGCAGCGCGGCCTGGTCTCGCATCACGGCCGGGTTGCGCTTGGCGCTCTTCGCCGACCAGGCGCGCAGGAAATCCTGCATCGCGACGTTCAGGCGCTGGCAGTGCTGCAGCTCCTCGCGCACGGTGCCGAGCAGCGCCAGATCGGTGAGGCGCTGCTGGAAGAAGATCTGCGAGAGCACGCCCCAGTAGTAGGTGTAGTCCCAGATCACCTTCGCCGGCAGGACCTCCGGATCGCCGAAGAGCGCGTATTGGTCGCGGTAGAGCGCGAGCGTGCTCTCGTAGAAGGAGTGGTAGATCTGGTCGTAGAGCTGGGCGCGCGCCTGTACCGAACGCCCGGCGCGGTCGTGCGCGATCAGGTCGGTGATGTAGGTGTTGCTCATCGCGATGAAGTCGCTGCCCGGCGAGTAGAAGGGGTCGAGGAAGAGCCCCGCCTCGCCGGTCAGCGCCCAGCGCTGGCCCGAGAAGACCTGCTTGCAGCCATAGGAGAAATTGCGGAAGAAGGCGAAGTCCTGCAGCAGGTGGCGCTGGCCGTCGAGCTCGTCGTACAGGCGCGGCTGCCAGCGGCGGAACCAGTCCATCGCCTTGTCGAAGCTGTCCATGGATTCGAGCGGATGCTGCCGCGGGTCGGCCACGATGCCCACCGAGTGCGAGCCCGAGGCCAGCGGGATCAGCCAGACCCAGTAGCCGGTGCCCACCAGGTGATTGGTCGAGAGCCAGCGCGCCTGCGGCTCGCAGCGCGCGCGCCACTCGGCGTTGTCGGACCAGTGATCGATGGTGATGCGCGCGCCGATGCGGAACCACACGGCGTTGCAGTCGTGTGCATTGGCCTGCGCGAGCCCCAGCTTGCGCTTGAGCAGGCCGGCGCGGCCGCAGGCGTCGACCAGCCAGCGTGCCTCCGCCACGCGGGTCTCGCCGTCCTGGGTCCATTCGAGGCGGTGGAGTGCGTGCGGGTCCTGTGCGAGTTCGATGCGGCGCACGAGCGCATCGTCGACGAAGCGCACGCCGGCGCGGGTGGCCTCCTCGGCCAGGTAGTTCTCGAAGATGCCGCGGTCGATCTGGTAGCTGGGCACCGACAGGAAGCGGCTGGCGCCGATCTCGGTCACCTGGTCGATGTCGCGCCGACCCTCGCTGAAGAAGAAGCGGAAGCCGAACTTGCGCAGTTGCGCGCCGTGCATGTGGGTCTTCAGGCCCAGCACCGTGTCGAAGTAGTGGGCGCCGATCTCCACCGAGGACTCGCCCACCTTGTGCGCGGCATGCGGCACCGGATGGGACCGGCGCTCCAGCACGATGACGTCGATGTCGTCGAAGCGCCGCTTGAGCTGCAGCGCCAGCGTCAGCCCCGCGAGCCCCCCGCCCATGATGACGACATCGTGGCGGGAGGGCGGGGGCGTCATGCTGGTCAGCCTTGTGGTTCGAGCCGCAGCCGCAGCGAGAGGCTGGCGCCCAGCGGCAGGTCCAGCGATTCGGTATCGGCCCGCGCCAGCGCCTCGAAGAAGGGCAGCGCGTCGGCCATGGCATTGGAGGCCAGCGCCTCGGCGGCGGGCGTCAGCGCCCGCTGCGCTCTCGGCGTGCCGGTGGCGAGCGACCAGTCGAAGGCCGCCACCGTGCGCTCGGTGCGCGCGGGCGCGACCACCACGGCCACCGCCAGCAGCTCGCGGCTGGTGACCACCGAGCCCAGCGCGCCGACGGCCGGGATGTCGAAGCCGGCCAGCAGCACCGCCTGCCCGTCCGCCGCGCACTGCGCCGCCGCTTCCAGCAGGCCGGCCGCGAAGCTGTGGCCATAGGCGGCCAGCGAGTTGCTCGACGCATTGCAGCCGGTGCCGATGGTCCAGTAGCCGACCGCGGCGTTGTGCACCGAGTTGTGGAACTTGATGGGCGACAGCAGCTTGGGGTCGCTGGCGAGCGTGCCGCACATGTAGTCGTTGATGCCCAGGTCGCCATGCGCCGAGGCGAACACGCAGGGCAGGTCCTTCGCCTCCCGGCCCGATGCGGCGACCGCCGCGGAGGCCACTTCCAGCGCCAGCGCGACGGTGTCCGGCGCGCGCCGCCGCTCGGCCGGCGCCAGCAGCTGCGGCGAGGGCCGCTTCGCCGGCGGATCGGCCGGCTGCCCCTCGCCGCGGAAGACCGCGCGGGCGCTGTCCCATCCGGGTAGCAGGGGTGACCAGAAGGCCGGGCCTTCGATGTACAGCGTGGGCGTCGTCATGCGGGCGCCCCCTTGCCGAACACCAGCGCGCAGTTGTTGCCGCCGAAGCCGAAGGAGTTGGACAGCGCGTAGCGCACTTCGCCCTGCGCCGGCTGCAGCCGGATCTGCGGGCCGCAGACGGGGTCTGGCACGGTGCTGTTGACGGTGCCCGGCATCAGGCCGCGCTCGATCGCCAGCAGGCTGATCACGGCCTCGACGATGCCGGCGGCGCCCAGGGTGTGGCCGGTGAAGCCCTTGGTCGAACTGGCATGGGTGCCCGGCGGGAAGCGGCGTGCGACCAGCGCGCCCTCGACCTCGTCGTTCTTGGTGCTGGCCGTGCCGTGCATGTTGATGTAGTCGATCGCGTCCGGCGTGAGGCCGGCACGCGCCAGCGCGTCGTCCAGCGCGCGCTCGGCGCCCAGGCCCTCCGGGTGCGGGGTGGACATGTGGTGCGCGTCGCTGGCCTCGCCATAGCCCAGCAGTTCCAGCCGGCCCGAGCCGCGCTCCAGCAGCGCGAAGCCCGCGGCCTCGCCGAGGCTGATGCCGTTGCGCTCGGCATCGAAGGGTCGGCAGGGCTGGGGCGACACCAGCTCCAGCGAGTTGAAGCCGAACAGCACGCTGCCGCACAGCGTATCGACGCCGCCGACGACCGCCGCGTCGACCAGGCCCAGCCGGATCAGCCGCTCGGCCGAGGCGAAGACCTTGGCGCTGGAGGAGCAGGCGGTCGACAGGGTTTCGGCCGGCCCTTCGAGGCCCAGCGCCTCCTGCACGAACATCGTGAGCGAATGCGGCGTGTGCACATCCGGCCGGCGCTGCTCCTCGGGGAAGCGGCCGTCGGCGTCCAGTTGCGTGTAGGCCAGCTCGGTCTCGCCGATGCTGGAGGTGGAGGTGCCCAGGATCAGCGCGATGCGCGCCGGGCCGTGGCGTTCGCGCGCGGCGGCCACCGCCTCGAGGAAGCCGTCGGCCTGCAGGCCGAGCCAGGCCAGGCGGTTGTTGCGGCAGTCCCAGCGGGCCAGGTCTTCCGGCAGGCTGATGTCTTCGAGGCCGTCGACGCGGCCGATCCAGGTGGGCAGGGGGGTGGCGCCGAAGTCGTTCGGACGCAGGCCGCTCCTGGATCGGGCGAGGGCATCGGCGAGGGCTTCCTTGCCGACGCCGACGGCGGAGGTGGCGGTGTAGGCGCTGATCTGGAGGGGTGGGATGCGGGTGGGAGGCACGGCGGGGTGGTCGGACGAAACGTGAAGAACATCACAGACTAACAGCTCCCCCGGCTTTCGCGGGGGCGTGAAATTCCTACGCGCTGTCAGGACAAAGTGCCCAGGTGCGCCTGGGCGGCCTCGGCGAGCCGGCGGTCGAAGGTGGCGAGCGGTGCCCTGATCTCGGCGGCGAGCCACAGGTAGGCAGCGTCATGAGCGGAGAGCCCGTAGCGTGCCGCCAGCTCGCACTGGGCGACCAGGTCGACGGGATGCAGCGCGATGTCGAAAGCAGCGTAGTCGGCGAGCGCCTGCGCCAGGGCCTCGGCCGGCCACTCCCGCCGGCGCTTCTTGAGCGCGACGCTCGCGATCTCATGGTCGAGCAGGTTCGGCGCGTGCAGGCTGCGGCCGATCAGGCGCGCCAGGGCTTCGTCGCGCTCCGGCTCATCGAACAGGATCGCGCCGAGCGCACTGCAGTCCACCACCAGCGGCGGACGCAGGTTGAAAGCCGCCGGAGGCTCGGCCACATAGATGGCGGAAACCGGCGCGCTCATCGGCTGTCGCGGTCGGCACGAATGATGTCGACCGTGCGGGGGCCGCCGCGGATGGGTTCCGGAAAGCGTGCGCGGTGCTCGGCCGCGATCTGTTCGATCGTCTTGCTGCCGCGCCGCAGGATCGGCCTGCCGCCCCAGCCCACGCCGGTGACTTCGGGGGGCGACGCGGGCGCCGGGGCGGGTTGCAACGGTTGGATGGCCTGTTCGATGATCGCCATCAACTCGCCCTGAAGCGAGCGGTGATTGCGCGCCGCGCGTTGCCGCAGACGTTCAGCCCAATCGTCCGGTACGTCCTTGATGGAAAGGGTCGTCATGGTTGAAGTTCCAAAACGGCGCCATTATGGTGCCGTTTCGGCGACCGGGCCAGCCCGCTGCTGCTGCGCTGGCGCTTTCTTCGCCGCCAGCACCACCAGCAGCAGCACCGGCACCCCCAGCGCGGCCGTGCCGACGAAGAAGGCGTGGTAGCCATAGGCGTCGACGAAGGCACCCGAATACCCGGCGATGAACTTCGGCAGCAGCAGCATCAGCGAGCTGAACAGCGCGTACTGGGTGGCGGAATAGCTGACGTTGGTCAGGCTCGACAGGTAGGCGATGAAGGCCGCCGAGGCGATGCCGCCGGCCAGGTTGTCGGCCGAGACCACCAGCACCAGGGCCGTGAGGTCGTGCCCGCGCGAGGCCAGGCCGGCGAACAGCAGGTTGCTGGCGGCGCTGAGCACGGCGCCCAGCATCAGCACCCGCATCACGCCCAGCCGCATCGACAGCACGCCGCCGACGAAGGCACCGGCCAGCGTCATCGCCACGCCGTAGATCTTGCTGACCGTGGCCACCTCGTCCTTGGTGAAGCCCATGTCCACGTAGAAGGGGTTGGCCATGATCCCCATCACCACGTCGCTGATGCGGTAGACCGCGATCAGCGCCAGGATCAGCGCCGCCTGCCAGCGATAGCGGCGGAAGAAGTCGGCGAAGGGCTCGATCAGCGCGCCCTCCAGCCATTGGCCCATGTTCTTCGCTTTCGGCAGCGCGACGCGGGCCGGCTCGGGCGACAGCAGCACGGTGACGACCCCGACCGCCATCGACGCGGCCATCGCCAGGTAGGCCGCTTTCCAGGCGCCGTTCTGGTAGCCGGCGCTGCCGGCGATCTCGGCCCAGGCCGCAATCCAGAGCACGCCGGCACCGGCCCAGATCATCGCCAGCCGGTAGCCGGTCTGGTAGGCCGCCGCCAATGCCGCCTGCTTGCGCGTGGCAGCCGATTCGATGCGGAAGGCGTCCAGCGCGATGTCCTGCGTGGCCGAGCCGAAAGCCACCAGCAGGGCGCACCAGATCAGGGGCGCGAGTCCGGCGCGCGGATCGTTGAAGGCCATGCCCGCCAGCCCGGCGATCACTGTCAATTGGGCCAGCAGCAGCCAGCCGCGGCGGCGCCCGAGCAGTGTCGTGAATGGCGGCACAGGGAGCCGGTCGACCAACGGCGCCCACACCCACTTGAAGCCGTAGGCCAGGCCCACCCAGCTCAGGTAGCCGATGGTGGTGCGGTCGATGCCGGCCTCGCGCAGCCGGAAGCTCAGGGTGCCCAGCACCAGCAGCAGCGGCAGGCCCGCGGAGAAGCCCAGCGCCAGCATGCGCAGGGTCGCGGGTTCGAGATACACCTTGAGCGCATCGCGCCAGGGCAGGGCAGGGGAATCGGGCTCGGCCGGGGATGCGGACATGAAGGAAAGTCGTGGAGGCTCTCTTATTATTCCCCCATGTGCCTGCAATGCCCCTCCCGTTCCGGCCCCTGGCAGGGTCGCCGTGCCTTTCTGCTCGCGGCCGTCGCGGGCGCGGCGGCGCCGGCCGCGCTGGCCCAGGTCGAGGTGGGCAAGTCCTCGGTGGCGCGCAACCTGGTGCCGGCCGAGAACATCGAGCAGGCCGGCGTGCAGCAGTACGGCGAGTTGCTGGCCCAGGCCAAGGCCAAGGGCGCGCTGGCCGGCGAGGGCAACCCGCAGCTGCAGCGCCTGCGCGCCATTGCGACGCACATCATCCCTTTCACCGCGCAGTGGAACGAGCGCGCCGCCCGCTGGAAGTGGGAGATCAACCTGATCGGCAGCAAGCAGATCAACGCCTTCTGCATGCCGGGCGGCAAGATCGCCTTCTTCACCGGCATCCTCGACCAGCTCAAGCTCACGGATGACGAGGTGGCCATGGTCATGGGCCACGAGATGGCGCATGCCCTGCGCGAGCATGCCCGCGCGCGCCTGGCCAAGAGCGCCGGCACCGGCGCGGCCCTGTCGATCGGCGCCCAGCTGCTGGGCCTGGGCCAGGCCGGCGACCTCGCCGCGCGGGCGGGCACGCAGCTGCTCACCCTCAAATTCAGCCGCAGCGACGAGACCGATGCCGACCTGGTCGGCCTGGAGCTCGCGGCGCGTGCCGGCTACGACCCGCAGGCCTCGGTCTCGCTGTGGAACAAGATGGCCAAGGCGTCGAAGAACGAGGGCGGGCTGAGCTTCCTGTCGACCCACCCCAGCGGCCCCGACCGCATCGCCAAGCTGCAGGCGAACGTGCCCAAGGTCGAGGGCCTCTATCGCGCCGCGAAACGCGGCTGAAGCGGAGCTGCATATGGACAGGGCCAATCCCGCCTTCGGACCCATCGCCGAGCTGGCCGCGCTGGTCGACCGCTTCACGCGCGTCGACGGCACCCATGCCACGCCGATCGAGCGCCTGCTTCTCGTGCGCCGTTCCGAGCCCAGCGAGCCGTTGCCCGGGCTGCACCAGCCGGCGCTGTGCATCATCGTGCAGGGTGCGAAGCAGGTGCTGCTGCGCGACGAGGTCTACCGCTACGACGCGTCCTGCCACCTGGTGGTGTCGGTCGACCTGCCCGTCATGGGCCAGGTCATCGAGGCGACCGCCGAGGCGCCCTACCTGTGCCTGCGGCTGGACATCGACCCCGGCGAGATCGCCTCGCTCATCCTGCAGACCGGCGTGCCGGTGGCGAAGCCGGCCGGGACCGACGAAGTGCGTGGCCTTTTCCTCGCACGCAGCACGCCGGCCCTGCTCGATGCGACCCTGCGCCTGGTGCGCCTGCTGGCCACGCCCGAGGACATCGGCGCGCTCGCCCCGCTGGCCGAGCGAGAGATCCTCTATCGCTTGCTGCGCAGCGAGCAGGGGCCGCGGCTCGCGCAGATCGCGACGGCGGGCACCCATTCGCACCGCATTGCCCACGCGATCGGCTGGCTCAAGCAGCACTTCGCGCGGCCGCTGCGCATCGAGGAGATCGCGCGCGAGGTGCACATGAGCGCCTCCTCGCTGCACCACCACTTCCGCGCCGTCACCTCCATGAGCCCGCTGCAGTTCCAGAAGCAGCTGCGGCTGCAGGAGGCGCGTCGCCTGATGCTCAGCGAGATGCTGGATGCCGCCACCGCCTGCCACCGCGTCGGCTACGAAAGCCCTTCGCAGTTCAGCCGCGAATACGCGCGCCTGTTCGGCGCCCCGCCGGGCCGCGACCGTCAGCGGCTGCGCGAGCTGGCCTGAGCCGCCGGGCCCGCTCAGCCGAAGGTGAAGGCGTAGGCCTGTGCGCCGGGGTCGAGGAATTCGATCTCGAAGAGCCGGTCCCGCGTGCCCGCCGACTGGCGCACCAGCTGATAGAGCCGCTGCCCGTCGATCGTGCCGATGCCCTGGGCGTCGACGTCGAAGCCGTGGTCCGCGAGCGGCGGCTGGCCGTCCAGCCGCACCCGGAAGCGCACGGGCTTGCCATCTGCCGAAGGGCCGAGCACCAGGTGCACGTCGCGCGCATGGAAGCGCAGCGCGATACGTCCATCCGCGCGCGCGAGCACCGCGCGCTCGCCTTCGACATTCCATTCGCCCGCCAGCGCCCATTGGTTCGTCCGCAGCGAGGACGGCTGCTGGTAGACCGCAGCGCGATCGCGCGTGATGCCGCCGGGCGAAGCGAATCCGTACGCGCCGTGCGCGTGGCCCAGGTAGGTCTCTTCGGTCAACACCGGCGCGCTGCCCGGCGCGGCCTGCACCCCCTGGCCCTGCGGCGCCGAGAGCGTGGACGGAACGCCGGAGCGCCCCGCTTCCGCCAGCAACTGCTGGAGCACCCGTTCCGAAGCCTCGTACTGCCCTTCACCGAACTGGTGGTGGCGGATGCGCCCCTCTGCATCCACGAAATAGAACGCCGGCCAGTACCGGTTGTCGAAGCCGCGCCAGACCGCGAAATCGTTGTCGATCGCCACCGGATAGTCGATCCCGAGGTCCTTGACCGCCCGGCGCACGTTGGCCGGCCGCTTCTCGAAGGCGAACTCCGGCGCGTGCACCCCGATGACCACCAGGCCCGCATCCTTGTACTTCTGCGCCCATTCGCGCACGTAAGGGAGCGTGCGCAGGCAGTTGATGCACGAGTAGGTCCAGAAGTCGACCAGCACCACCTTGCCGCGCAGCGCTTCGGCGCTCAGTGGCGGCGAGTTGATCCATTCGGTCGCGCCCGAAAGCGAGGGCAGCTTGCCTTCGACGCCGAGTTTGCGCGCCGGCCTCGGCGGCTCGGCGGCGGCCGTCTGCATCAGGGCGCCCTCCTCGAGGCGGACACTGGCGTCGGTGCCCGACGGCTCCGGCTTCCGCAGGCCGATCCGGTCGACCAGCGCCTGCTCCAGCTTCGAGGTCGTTCCGCTCGAGATCTGTGCGAGCACGCCGGTGTCCAGGCCCAGCGCGATGGCGGCCACGCCGGCCAGCACGGCAGCGCCCGCGCCGCGCCGGAGCCATTCGCCCGCGCGCAGCGAGCCCTTCATGGCGGCGAGCAGGCGGCCGCCGAACAGCAGCGCGGCCGCCAGCGACGTGCAGGCCCCGGCCGCATAGGCCAGCAGCAGCAGCGAGCTGCCGACACTGGCGCCGTTGAGCGCCGCGCCGGTCAGGATCAGGCCGAGGATGGGGCCCGCACAGGGCGCCCACAGCAGGCCCGTGCCCACGCCCAGCAGGAGCGGCGACAGGACGGAAGACCGTGCGCCCGTCCCTTCCATCTGCGCGTCGGACAGCCGCATGCCCAGGGCCACGAGCGGCCGCGTCAGGCGATCGGCGATGGACGGGAACAGCAGCGTGATGCCGAACACCGCCAGCAGCGCGATCGCCGCGTAGCGTCCGTACTGGTTGAGCTCGACCACCCAGCCGCCGCCCACCGCGGCCAGCGTGGCGATGCCGGCAAAGGCCAGTGCCATGCCCAGCAGCAGGGGCAGGCCGTGCGAGCGGAACGGCCGATCGGCGCGCGCGAACACGAAGGGGAGCACCGGCAGGATGCAGGGGCTCAGGACGGTGAGCACGCCGCCCAGGTAGGCCACGAGGAAGAGGAGCATGGCGGTCTTTCGGGGGGCGCGACGTCAGGCCGCGCCGGTTTCGAACAGCGTCACGCGGGCTTCGAGGCCGCCTTCGCTGCGGTTGGACAAATGAAGCTCCGCGCCCATCGCGGTGGCGAGCTGCTGCGCGATCGCGAGCCCGAGGCCGGTGCCACCGGTGCTGCGGTTGCGCGAGCCCTCGACACGGTAGAAGGGCTTGAGCACGGCCTCCAGCTCATCGGGCGGAATGCCGGGCCCGTTGTCGAGCACCGCGATGACCAGCCGGTCCGCGCCGACTTGGACGTGCACGCGCACGTCGGTGCCGAACTTCAGCGCGTTGTCGATCAGGTTCGTGAGGATCCGCCGCAGCGCGTTCGGCCGCGTCACGATCGGCGCGCCGATCCGGCCCTCCAGCAGCACGGGCTGACCCGCATCCTCATAGTCGGCGACCATGCTTTCGAGCAGCGCGTCGCCGTCGATGCGGGCCGGCGGCTCGGTCGCGCCGTGGAGGGTGCGCGCGTAGGTGACGCCTTCCTTCACCAGCGCGTGCATGGCGTCGAGGTCCTGCCGGAACTTCAGCTGGTCCTGCTCGTTGTCCATCAGCTCGGTGCGCAGCCGCATCCGCGTGATGGGGGTCTGGAGATCGTGCGAGATCGCCGCCAGGATCTCCACCCGCTCGGCCATGTAGCCGGCGATGCGTCCTTGCATCGCGTTGAACGCGCGTGCCGCGTGCGCCACCTCGGTCGGCCCGTTCTCGTCGAGCGTGCGCGCCTTCAGGTCGGGCCCCAGTTCATCCGCTGCCGCGGCGAGGCGGGCCAGCGGCCGCGTCGCCAGCCGGACCGCGAGCCAGGCGCAGACGGCCAGCACCAGGAGCTGCACCGCGAGCACCCACATGACCCAGTTCGACACCGGCATGCCGACCCGCCTGGCATCGACGGTCACCGGGCTGCCGTCGGTCAGCCGCACCTCGATGCGCAGGCCATCGCTTGCCGTGCTGGCCTGTGCCACCTTCACGACCTGGAAGGGCTGCAGCGCATTGACGATCGCGTCGGCGAACTCCTGCGAAGTCGGCGTCGCGGGCGCGGGGCCCGCGACGCCGCCGCCCAGCATGAAGCGGTAGTTGCGCCGCTCCAGCCTGGCCAGCCAGTCCCCCCGCTCGGCCGCCGGCAGCCGATCCAGCACGGCGATCGAGCTCGCGATGTCGCGCTCGATGCCGATCATCATCAGCTCGCGCAGCGCCATGCCGCGCTCGTAGCGGATCGATGCGAAGGTCAGCAGCTGCGCGATCGCGAGGCCGATCACGATGATCAGCGTCACGCGCGCGAACAGCGAGCGGGGGACCAGGCGGCGCAGGGTGGACATGGATCGTCAGACGAGGTTGAGCTGGACGTCGATATTGCCTCGGGTCGCCTTGGAATAGGGGCAGGTCTGGTGGGCGGTGTCCACCAGGGCCCGGGCGACTTCGCGGTCCACGCCCGGAAGGCTGACATTCAGGCGGGCCTGCAGGAAGTAGGCACCGTCCGTCGCGCCGAGGTCGATCTCGGTGTCGACCGCCAGGTCGGCCGGCAGCTTCACCTTCATCTGCGCGGCCGCGAAGCCGATGGCCCCGATGAAGCAGGCCGACCAGCCGGCGGCGAGCAGCTGCTCGGGGTTGGTGCCGCTGCCGGCGGAGCCGGGCGACGAGAGCTTGATGTCCAGGCGGCCGTCGCTGCTGCGGGATTCGCCTTCACGGCCTCCCGTGGTGTGGGTCTTGCCGGTGTAGAGGACTTTGTCGATGCGGGTCATGGTGGATTCCTTCAGTAGGGAGGGTTGATGAACTGACGAAGGAATTGTTGGGGCCGGCCCTCCCGAATGAAGCGAACTCCGTATGCCTGTGTATCCGGCGCGGATCCCGCTACAGTAAATTTCACTGCCGGCCACTCCGGCGGGGAAGCGGCGCTACATTGCGGGCTCGACGCCCTCCCAGCGACACCGCCATGAACACCCGACCTTCCGATCACATCCTCATCGTCGACGACGACCGCGAGATCCGCGAGCTGCTCAGCACCTACCTGGTCAAGAACGGCCTGCGCGTGGTGGCCGTGCCGACCGGCCGGCACATGCGCGCGGCACTGGAGGAATCGGGCCCCTTCGACCTGATCATCCTCGACCTGATGCTGCCGGGCGAAGATGGATTGACGTTGTGCCGCGACCTGCGCACGAGCAAGTACAAGGCGATCCCCATCCTGATGCTGACGGCGCGCAGCGAGGAGGCCGACCGCATCCTCGGCCTCGAGATGGGCGCCGACGACTACCTGGCCAAGCCCTTCTCCGCCCGCGAACTGCTGGCGCGCATCCGCGCGGTGATGCGCCGCACCCGCATGCTGCCGCCCAACATGGGCTCGATCGAATCGGCGCAGAAGCTGGCCTTCGGCGAATGGCAGCTGGACACCATCGCGCGGCACCTGGTCGACCAGAGCGGCACGCAGGTCGCCCTCAGCGGCGCCGAGTACCGGCTGTTGCGCATCTTTCTCGACCATCCGCAGAAGGTGCTGAGCCGCGACCAGTTGCTCAACCTCACCCAGGGCCGGGAGGCGGAGCTCTTCGAGCGCTCGATCGACCTGCTGGTCAGCCGGCTGCGGCAGCGGCTGCGCGACGACGCGCGCGAGCCGCGCTACATCAAGACCGTGCGAAGCGAAGGCTATGTCTTCGCTTCGGGGGTGGAGGCGGTGGACTGAGGTCCCTGCCTACCTAGTGCCAGTTCGCAGCCAGCACCGGTGCCAGGCTGTTCTGGTAGCTCGGCAGCAGCGTTGTCTGCCCCGCCGACGGTGGGGCGAAGCTGGCCATCGCCTGCGCCAGGTTGTGCACCTGGCTGCCGCCGAAGAGGGTGGATCACCCGGGCGGCTGCGCCTCGCGGCGGTCGCTGCGCCCGCGCCTGTCCGGCCCGGTGCGCTGCCGCGCCGTGATGGTGTGGCAGTTCGTCGGATGCCGGATCTCATGCGAGATGCCGCCGGCCAGGAAGAGCAGGGCGAACCAGATCTTCTTCATGTCATGAACCCGACGGCACCGGCGCCGGCTGCGCCAGCAGCGCCTGGATCTTCTTCTCCGTCTCGCCGTAGCGTCCCTCGCCGAAGTGCGAGTAGACGATCTTTCCCTGCTTGTCGATCAGGTAGACCGCGGGCCAGTACTGGTTGTTGAAGGCCTTCCAGGTCGCATAGCTGTTGTCCTGGGCGACGGCGTGCTTGATCTGCAGGCGCTTGACGGCGTCCTGCACGTTCTTGGTCGACTTCTCGAAGGCGAACTCGGGCGTGTGCACGCCCACCACCACCAGGCCCTGGTCCTTGTACTTCTCGTGCCACTCCTTGACGTAGGGCAGATGGTTCAGGCAGTTGATGCAGGTGTAGGTCCAGAACTCGACCAGCACCACCTTGCCGCGCAGCTCGTCGAGCTTCAGCGGGGGCGAGTTGATCCAGGTGTCGATGTTCTGGAAGGCGGGTGCCTGCCGGATCTCGCCGGTGGGCACGTCGCCGCCGGCGCCCGGCGCGGCGAAGGTGAGGGCGGCGACCGAGGCGGCAGCGGCCACGGTGAGCGGCAATGCAATGGATCGGATGTTCATGGTGATGGACCTCGTGGCTGGGGAAGGCTGAATTCTTGGATGCCCTCGGGTGCGCGCGAGCGGATTGCGTATGCCTCTGTATCGGCGAGAGACATCCACACACTACGTTTCGCATCCGCGCACCCCCATCTGCATCTTCGGCGCCGGGCCCGCGCCGGTTACGCCGTGTGTGCACCGCGTTCCGCAGGCGGGTTTGCAGGATCAGGCAAGAAGCCTCCCCGAATCGACTATCGCCTGACGACCTCGCATTCCTAGACTTCCTGCATCCCGTGGCACCTGCGCCGTGGGCGCTTCATCGAGGAACGGAACATGTCGGGAATCCAGGACAAAGTCGTCGCCATCACCGGGGCCAGCAGCGGCATCGGCGAGGCCACCGCCAGGCTGTTGGCCGGGCGTGGCGCCCGGGTGATGCTGGGTGCGCGGGGCATCGGCCGCCTCAACGCGCTGGCGCGGGAGATCACCCTGGCCGGCGGCACGGCCCACTATCAGGCGCTGGACGTTGCGCGGCCCGCGAGCGTGCAGAACTTCATCGACGAGGCCCGGGCCGTCTTCGGCCACATCGACATCCTCGTGGACAACGCGGGCGCGATGGCCACGGCCGCGCTGGCGGATCTGCGCGTCACCGTGATCTCGCCGGAGGACCTCGCGCGCGCCATCGCCAACGCCTTCGCCTTCGCGGCGCCGGAGGAGGCCGACACCGGGTAGGGGCCGCGGCGTCCGGCCGGGCACCGCGGCCCTGTCCACGCTGACCGCGGCGTTCCTGGCATGCCCCTTGCATCGCATCTTGTACACAAGACAGGATGCTTGATGATGGTGCATGAAGCAGCAGCCCCGCTTCGCGGCGAGGCCTCGATGCAGGACCCGCCGGCCGCGGCAACCCATGCCTGGATCGCGCGGCTCGACCCGCCGCTGGCCGGGGCGTCGCAAGGCCCGCTGGCCGGCCTGCGTTTCGCCGCCAAGGACAACATCGACGTGGCCGGCGTGCCCACCACCGCCGCCTGTCCGGCCTTCGCGCGCCTGCCGGCGGCCCACGCCCATGTGGTGCAGCGCCTGCTCGATGCCGGTGCGAGCCTGGCCGGCAAGACCAACCTCGACCAGTTCGCCTGCGGCCTGAACGGCACGCGCTCGCCCTATGGCGCAGTGCCCAACAGCTTCGATGCGCGCTACGTTTCGGGCGGCTCCAGCTCCGGCTCGGCCTTCGTGGTGGCGACGGGCGAAGTCGACTTCGCGCTGGGCACCGACACCGCCGGCTCCGGCCGCGTGCCGGCCGGCCTCAACAACATCGTGGGGCTCAAGCCCTCCCGCGGATTGATCAGCGCGCGCGGCGTGGTGCCGGCGGCGCAGAGCGTGGACTGCGTGTCGATCTTCGCGCTCACCGTGGGCCTGGCATGGCGCGTGCTGGAAGCGGCCATGGGCTTCGATGCCGCCGACCCCTGTTCGCGCCGCCTGGCGCTGGCGGCGCATCCGCTGCCGGCGCGATTCCGCTTCGGCGTCCCGGGCGCGCCCCGCTTCTTCGGCGACGCGCTGTCGCAAGCCGCCTTCAACCGCGCCATCGCCCAGATGCAGGCGCTCGGCGGCACGCCGGTGCCCATCGACTACACGCCCCTGGCCGAGGCGGCCGCGCTGCTCTACGACAGTGCACTGGTGGCCGAGCGCTACGCCGCCGTGCGGGAGTTCTTCGATGCACGGGAAGACCAGGTCATGGAGCCGGTACGCGGCATCCTGGCGCAGGGCCGCCGCTACAGCGCCGCCGACTTCGTCGATGCGCGCATCCGCCTGCAGGCGCTCGGCCAGCGCGCCGCCGCGATGTGGAGCGACATCGACCTGCTGCTGGTGCCCACCGCGCCCTCGCACTACACCATCGACGCGATGCGCGCTGCGCCGGTCGCGCTGAATCGCAACCTGGGCGAATACACCAACTTCGTCAACCTGCTGGACTATGCGGCGCTGGCGGTGCCCTCGGGCCTGCGCGAGGACGGCCTGCCCTTCGGCGTCACCCTGATCGGCCCGTGCGGCAGCGACCTGCAACTGGCCGAGCTGGGGCAGCGCTTCCACCACGCGACCGGTCTCACGCAGGGCGCCACCGGCCGGCCGCTGCCGGCGCCCGAGCCGCTCCCGCTGGACGCGGCGGCGCCCAGCGTCCAGGTCGCCGTCGTCGGTGCCCACCTGTCGGGCATGCCGCTGAACGGCCAGCTGACCGAGCGCGGCGCCACGCTCGTGACGCAGACGGCCACCGCGCCGCACTACCGCCTGTACGCGCTGCCCGGCACAGTGCCGCCCAAGCCCGGCCTGGTGCGTGTCGCACCGTCGGATGGCGCGGCAATCGCCGTCGAGGTCTGGCAGATGCCGCTCGCGCACTACGGCAGCTTCGTCTCGCTGATCCCGTCGCCGCTGGGCATCGGCACGCTGCAGCTCGCCGACGGCAGCCGCGTGCAGGGCTTCCTGTGCGAGGCGCTGGCGCTCGAAGGGGCCGAGGACATCACGCACCTGGGCGGCTGGCGCCGCTACATCGAATCCCGCAAGGCATGACTAGGAGTTCCTCATGAGTATTTCCTCCTCGCCCCCCGGCACATCGCGACGAAGCGTGCTGCAGGCCGGCGCGGCCGGCCTCGCCGTGCTGGCGGCGCCCGCGGTGCTGGCCCAGACCGCGCCGAAGATCCGCGTGGGCTACTGGCCGGTGGCCGCGGGCCTGCCCTTCTTCGCGGCGGTGGACCGGGGCTATTTCAAGGAGGCCGGCCTCGAGGTGGAGCCGCTCAAGTTCGCCGGTGCGCAGCAGGTGATGGAAGCGATGCTCTCGGGCCGGTCGGACGGCAGCTCCAACGGCACCGGCTCGGCCAACCTGGCGATCGGCGAGATCGCGCAGCCGGGCCTCTTCAAGATCTTCTGCACCAACCCGAGCAACGCGAAGTTCGTGCTCGACGAGTTCATCGTCGCCAAGGACAGCCCGATCAAGAGCATGGCCGAGCTCAAGGGCAAGAAAGTCGCCTCGGGCCCCGGCATCCAGAACGTGACGCTGTGCAAGACCATGCTGGAGCGCGCGGGCGCGACCGGCGCAGCAGTCTCCGAGCTGCCGATCGGCCAGCACGTGGCGGCCCTGGCCGCGGGCCAGGTCGATGCCTGCTACACCCTCGAGCCCACCGGCACGGTCGGCCGCCTGAACGGCACCACGCGCGTGCTCGAGGCCGGCGTGGTGGCGCGCTACATCCTGGGCGACCCGATGGCGCCCTGGCACGGCGGTGCCGCGAGCTTGACCACGGAGTTCATCAAGAAGAACCCCGACGCCGCCAAGAAGTACATCGCCGCCTACACGCGCGGCATCGAGCTGGTCCGTACCAAGCCCGAGGAAGCGCGGCAGCACATGAAGGGCTACACCGCGATCGAGGGTGCGCTCACGGCCGAGGTGCCGCTGGCCTCGTACATGCTCTATCACGAGTTCAAGCCGAGCGACCTCGCGCACTTCCAGAAGTTCTACGACCTGTTCACCGACAAAGGCATCTTCGAGAAGAAGGTCGTGGTGGACGGTCTCCTCTACAAGGGCTGAGCATCATGGCCGACGCGACGACCACTGCCTCCGGCACGCCGTGGATGCCCCCTGCCGCCACGGCGGGCGGCGCTGCGAAAACACCCTTGACGCAGCGCCTGCTGCCCGCCATCGGACCGGTGGCCCTGTTCATCATCTGGGATCTGGTGGTGCGCCTGGGCTTCATCAAGCCCATCCTTCTGCCCGCCCCGGCCGACACCGTCAGCACGCTCATCACCGGACTGGCCGGCGGGCCGCTGCTCGCCGACTTCGCGATCACGGTGTGGCGCACGGTGCAAGCCTTCCTCATCGCTGCCATCGTCGGCGTGCCCCTCGGTGTGCTGCTGGGCAGCAACGAGAAAGCCTACCGCAGCGTGGAGTTCCTGATCGACTTCTTCCGCTCCACGCCCAGCTCGGCCCTGATTCCGCTGTTCCTGATGATCTTCGGCACCTCGGACGTGAACAAGGTGGCGATCGCGGCTTTCGGCGCCATGCTGATCGTGGTGTTCAACAGCGCGTACGGCGTGATCAACGCGCGCAAGCAGCGCGTGATGGCGGCCAAGGTGATGGGCGCCACGCGCTGGCAGACCTTCCGCGACGTGCTCGTGTGGGAGAGCCTGCAGCCCAGCTTCGTCGGCCTGCGCTCCGCGGTCTCGATGGCGCTGGTGATCGTGATCGTCGCGGAGATGTTCATCGGTGCCGATTCGGGCCTGGGCAACCGCATCATCAACTCGCAGCAGGTGCTCAACGTCAAGAGCATGTACGCGGCCATCCTCGCCGCCGGGGCGCTGGGCTACGCGCTCAACATCCTGTTCCTCCTCGCCGAACGCCGCATCGTTCACTGGAGCGGACGATGAGAGCCGTCACCGAGACCGTCGTCAACGGGCCCGTGTATGCCGACGTGCCGAAGCCCGTCTTCGAGCCCGGTCCGGCGGGCACGCACATCACCATCCGGGGCCTCACCAAGTACTTCGCCGGCTGGCCGCTGTACGAGAACTTCGACCTCGACATTCCCAAGGGCCGCATCGTCTCGGTCTTCGGCCCGAATGGCTGCGGCAAGTCGACCCTGATCAACATGATCGCGGGGCTGATCCCGATCGACGCCGGCGAGATCCTGTTCGACGGCAAGTCGCTGAAGGACACCAAGATCGGCTACGTGTTCCAGAACTACCGCGAGGCGATGTTTCCGTGGATGCGCACCATCGACAACATCGCCTACCCGCTGAAGCTGGAAGGCCGGTCGAAGGCCGAGGTGGACCGGCGCATGGCGGAGCTGGTGGCCTCCTTCGACGTCAAGTTCGACCTCAACCGCTACCCCTACGAGCTGTCGGGGGGGCAGCAGCAGACCGCATCGATCATGCGCGCGCTGGCCCCGCGGCCGGAGGTGCTGTTCCTCGACGAGCCCTTCTCCGCGCTCGACTTCGAGATGACGCTCTTCATCCGCGAGAAGCTGCAGGAGGTCTTCATGCAGACCGGCACCACGATGCTGCTGGTCTCGCATGACCTGGAAGAGGCCGTCTACCTGGCCGACCAGGTACTTCTGCTCACCAAGCGGCCGACGCGTGTCGCGGAGATCCTGGCGTACGGCGACGCGCGGCCACGCACCGTGGATACCTTGAGCGCGCCCAGCTTCGTGGCAACCAAGAAGCAGAGCCTCGAGATCTTCCAGCGCGAAGTCCGCCGGTGATATGGCTCTCCCCCAGGCTCTGCGCACTTCGTGTCGCTCCGCCAACCCCCCACCGGGGGCAACACCAGCGGCCCGGCAAAGCCGGTTCCGCGGTGTTCCTGGCATGGTCCTCGCGTGATTGAAGGCTGAGACGAAAGGACAGCCGGCAATGACTCCCAAGAACATCGAAGCCTATGTCGACGCGGCAGCGGCCGCGCTGGACCTGCGCCTGCGGCCGGACCACCGTGCCGGCGTGCTGCGCTATTTCGCCCTGGCCGCGGACTTCGCGGCCGTGGTCGAGGCAGTCCCGCTCGATGCGCACGACGAGCCCGCCGTCCACTTCACGCCGGTGGTGCGCACGGAGCCGTCGGAATGACGCCGGCCGCCTTGCTGCTGAAGGATGCGGCCGCCATGGCGCAGGCCGTGCGCTCGGGCGCCGTGAGCGCGACCGCGCTGGTGGAGGCGAGCCTCGACCGCATCGCGGTCACGGACGGCCGTGTCAATGCGTTCACTGGCGTGATCCGCGAGCGCGCCCTGCGCCGCGCGGGGCAGGTGGATGCCTCGCTCGCCTCGGAGCACGGCGTCCGCACCCGCGAGCTGCCGCTGCTGGGCGTGCCCTTCGCGGTCAAGAACCTGTTCGATATCGCCGGCTTGCCGACCCTGGCCGGCTCGAAGATCGAGGCCGATCGCGAGCCCGCGCGCGGCGATGCGACCCTGGTGCGCCGGCTGGAAAGCGCGGGCGCGGTGCTGGTGGGCGCACTCAACATGGACGAGTACGCCTACGGCTTCACGACCGAGAACAGCCACGTGGGCGCGACGCACAACCCGCACGACCTGGATCGCATCTCGGGCGGCTCCTCCGGCGGCTCCGGTGCGGCGGTCGCGGCCGGGCAGGTGCCGCTCACGCTGGGCTCCGACACGAACGGCTCGATCCGCGTGCCGGCCTCGCTCAACGGCGTGTTCGGCCTCAAGCCCACCTTCGGCCGGCTGCCGCGCACGGGCAGCTACCCCTTCGTCTCCAGCCTGGATCACCTGGGGCCCTTCGCACGCAGCGCGCGCGACCTCGCGCTGGCCTACGACGCGATGCAGGGCCCCGAGCGGCTCGGGCCGCGGGACCCCGGCTGCGCACAGCGCAACGTCGAGCCGGTCACGCAGGCCCTTTCCCGGGGCGTGCAGAGCCTGCGCGTCGGCGTGCTCGGCGGCTGGTTCCGGCAGCATGCCCTGCCCGAGGCGCTTGCGGCGGTCGACACGGTGGCGCAGGCGCTCGGCGCCAGCCGAATGGTTGACCTTCCGCTGGTCGAGGCCGGGCGCGCCGCGGCCTTCCTGATCACCAACGCGGAGGGCGCCGCGCTGCACCTGAACGACCTGCGCACGCGGCCGCAGGATTTCGAGCCGCTGTCGCGCGACCGCTTCCTCGCCGGCGCGTTGCTGCCGGCGGCCTGGGTGGCGCGTGCCCAGCGCGTGCGGCGGCTCTACGCGGAGCAGGCTTCACGCGTCTTCGAGCGCTTCGACATCCTGCTGGCACCGGCCACGCCCTGCGCCGCGACGCCGATCGGCGCCGAGTGGCTCGAGCTGCAGGGCCGGCGCATGCCGCTGCGCCCCAGCCTGGGCGTGCTGACCCAGCCCATCTCCTGCCTCGGCCTGCCGGTGTGCGCGGTGCCGGTGTGGGGCGCGCACGAGCACCTTCCGATCGGCGTGCAGGTCATCGGCGCGCCTTGGCGCGAGGACCTCGTGCTGCGCGTGGCCGCGGCGCTCGAATCCGCCGGCGTGGTGCAGGCACCGGTGGCGAGGCTCGCATGAGGGACGCCATGACGCTGGCCATCAACCTGCCCGACGTGCTGGTCGAAGTCGAGGCCGTCTTCGCACGCTACGAGGACGCACTGGTCCACAACAAGGTCGAGGTGCTCGACGAATTGTTCTGGGACAGCCCGCACACGCTGCGCTACGGCGCCGGCGAGAACCTCTACGGCTACGCCGCCATCCAGGCCTTTCGCGCGGCGCGGCCCGCGCAGGGCCTGGCGCGCGCGCTGCTGCGCACCGTCATCACCACCTATGGCCGCGACTTCGCAACGGCGAACTGCGAGTTCCAGCGCGAGGGCAGCACGAAGACCGGGCGCCAGAGCCAGACCTGGATGCGCACCGCCCAGGGTTGGCGCGTGGTGGCCGCGCATGTGAGCCTTATCGATTCACCGATCCCCTGACCCCTTCCACTCCCGGAGCACACCCATGAGCCAGTTCAACCGCCGCGAATCCCTCAAGTCCCTTGCCGCGCTCGCCTCCGCCTCCACCCTCGGCGGCTGGAGCGCACTGGCCAGCGCGCAGAAGCCGCTGACCGTGGGCGTGATCTACGTCGGCCCGCGCGACGACTACGGCTACAACCAGGCGCACGCGCAGGCCGCGGCCGAGCTCAAGAAGCTGCCCGGCATTAAGGTGGTCGAGGAAGAGAACGTGCCCGAGACCGCGGCGGTGCAGAAGACCATGACCGGCATGATCGCGCAGGACGGCGCGAAGCTGCTCTTCCCCACCTCCTTCGGCTACTTCGATCCGCACATCCTCGCGCTCGCGCCCAAGAACCCGGAGGTGCGCTTCTCGCACTGCGGCGGCCTGTGGGCCGAGGGCAAGCACCCGAAGAACGTGGGCAGCTTCTTCGGCTACATCGACGAGTGCCAGTACCTGAACGGCGTGATCGCCGGCCACATGACCAAGAGCAACAAGATCGCCTTCGTCGCGGCCAAGCCCATTCCGCAGGTGCTGCGCAACATCAACGCCTTTACCCTGGGCGCGCGCTCGGTCAAGCCCGGCATCACCTGCAGCGTGATCTTCACCGGCGACTGGTCGATGGCGGTGAAGGAGGCCGAGGCCACCAACAGCCTGGCCGACCAGGGCTGCGACGTCTTCACCATGCACGTGGACGGGCCCAAGGTGGTGGTCGAGACCGCGGCCAAGCGCGGCAAGATGGTCTGCGGCTACCACGCGAGCCAGGCGAAGCTGGCGCCCAACGCCTACCTCACCGGCGCGGAGTGGAACTGGCTCACCGCCTACAAGGCCATCGTCGAGGCGGCGCAGGCCGGCAAGCCGCATCCCAACTTCCTGCGCGGCGGGTTGAAGGAAGGCTACGTGAAGATGTCGGCCTACGGCGCGATGGTGAGCGACGCGGCGAAGAAGAACGCCGAGGACGTCAAGGCCAAGATGCTGGCCGGCAGCTTCGACATCTTCCAGGGCGGGCTGAAGGACAACAAGGGCGCGGTGGTCATTCCCGCGGGCAAGGCGCTCAAGCAGACCGACCTGGAGCTGGAGAAGATGAACTACCTCGTCGAAGGCGTCGTCGGCTCCGTCGGCTGAATATGTCTGCCCCCCGGCTTTTCACTCGCTGCGCTCGTGTAACTCCACCCCCCGAGGGGGAGGCCCGGCCGCCTTGGGGCGGCCCGGCGGCGGCCAGCACCTTCTCTCGACAGCCATGCCCGGCGCACTGAAGGAAGCCTCCCTGCGGGTGTTCGCCATCGCGGCGGCGCTGCTGCTGTTCGGCGTGTTCGTCTGGTTCGCCGGTGCCAGTCCGCTGGAGGTCTGGGTGATCCTGTTCAAGGGCGCCTTCGGCGACTGGTTCTCCTGGCAGAACACCCTGCAGCGCGCCGCGCCGCTGATGCTCACCGCGCTGTGCGTGGCGATCCCCGCGCGCGCCGGGCTGGTGATCATCGGCGGCGAGGGCGCGCTGGTGCTCGGCGGCCTGGCCTGCGCCGCCTTGCCTTACGTATTGCCGCTGCCGGCCAACGCGCTCGGCTCGCTGGCCCTGTGCATCGCCGGCGCGCTCGCGGGCGCGCTGTGGATCGTGCTCGCCGGCTGGCTGCGGCAGTACCGCGGCATCAACGAGACCATCAGCAGCCTGCTGCTGGCCTATGTGGCGATCGGGCTTTTCAAGCACCTGGTCGAGGGCGCGCTGCGCGATCCGGCCAGCCTGAACAAGCCGGCCACGCGTTCGCTGGCCGAAGGGCTGGGCATCGGGGGCATCGGCGGCTCGGACGTGCACTGGGGGCTGGTGATCGGCATCGCCGCCTGCCTGGTCTCGGGCCTGTGGCTGCGCGCCACGGCCTCCGGCTTCGCGGTGCGGGTGGTCGGCGGCAACCCGCGCACGGCGCAGCTGGTGGGCCTGCCCGCCAGCCGGCTGATCCTTGCGGCCTGCGGCCTCGGCGGCGCCTGCGCGGGCGTGGCCGGCGCGGTGGAGGTGGCCGCGGTCCACACCAACGCCAACGCCTCGCTGATCGCAGGGTATGGCTACGCCGGCATCCTGGTGTCCTTCATCGCGCGCCACAACCCGGTGGCGGTGATCCCGGTCGCGATCCTCTTCGGCGGCTTCGGCGCGGCGGGCAGCCTGCTGCAGCGGCGAGTGGGCCTGCCCGATGCCTCGGTGCTGGTGCTCCAGGGCATGGCCTTCGTGCTGATCCTCGCCAGCGAGGGCTTGCGCATGGTCGACTGGAAGAAGCTGCTGAAGAGCCGGGCGCCGGCGGCGCCCGAGCCGCACCTGCGCAAGGAGCCCGTATGACGATGGATCAATGGATCGCGCTCGTGGCGGGCATCGTCGGCGGCGGCCTGCGCGTCGGCGTGCCCTTTCTCTTCGTGAGCCTGGGTGAATGCCTCACCGAAAAGTCGGGCCGCATCAACCTCGGACTCGAAGGCGTGCTGGTGCTGTCGGCCATGGCCTCCTTCGGGGGAGCCTGGCTCACGGGCTCGGCCTGGCTGGGCGTGCTGATCGGCGCCGCGGCGGGTGCCCTGCTGGCGCTGCTGCATGGCCTGCTGTGCTCGCTCGACCGTGTCAACGACGTGGCCACCGGCATCGCGCTGATGCTCTTCGGCACCGGGCTGGCCTTCTACCTGGGCAAGCCGCTGATCCAGCCGCAGGCGCCGCAACTGCCGGCCATCCCGCTGGGCGACTGGAGCGACAACCCGGTGGTGCGCGCGGCGCTGCAGGTCAATGCGCTGGTGCCGTTGGGCATCGTGCTGGCCATCACGATGTGGTGGGCCTTCGCGCACACGCGCATCGGCCTCTTGGTGCGCATGGCGGGCGATTCAGCCAATGCGACGCGTGCGCTCGGCTATTCGGTGGTGGGACTGCGCATCGCGGCGACCACCGCCGGCGGCTTCATCGCGGGGCTGGGCGGTGCATCGCTCACGCTCTTCTACCCCGGCAGCTGGAACGAGGGCATCTCCAGCGGCCAGGGCCTGATCGCGGTGGCGCTGGTGATCTTCGCGCGCTGGAGCCCGCTGCGCTGCATCGGCGCGGCGCTGCTCTTCGGCGGCGCCGGCGCCATCGGGCCGGCGCTGCAGTCCATCGGCGTGGGCTGGGGGTACCACCTCTTCAACACGGTGCCCTATGTGCTCACGCTGCTGATCCTGGTGCTCACCTGCAGGCCGGGCAGCGTGGCTGCCGGCAGCCCGGGCGAGCTGTCTTCCACCCGCTGAACCGACGACACATGAGCACTGCCGAACGCTTCGTCTCCGCCGACCCCTACGCCTGGCCCTACAACGGCGCGCTGCGGCCCGACAACACCGCCCTGATCGTGATCGACATGCAGACCGACTTCTGCGGCGAGGGCGGCTACGTCGACGTGATGGGCTACGACCTGTCGCTGGTGCAGGCGCCGATCGCGCCCATCGCGCGCACGCTGGCACGGCTGCGGGCGCTGGGCTTCTGCGTGATCCACACGCGCGAGGGCCACCGGCCGGACCTGGCAGACCTGCCCGCCAACAAGCGCTGGCGCTCGCGCCAGATCGGCGCCGGCGGCGTGGGCATCGGCGATGCGGGGCCGTGCGGCCGCATCCTGGTGCGCGGCGAACCCGGGTGGGAAATCATCCCCGCGCTGGCGCCGCTGGACGGCGAGGTGGTGATCGACAAGCCCGGCAAGGGCTCCTTCTACGCCACCGACCTGGCGCTGGTGCTGCGCACGCGCGGCATCGAGAACCTGATCCTCGCCGGCATCACCACCGACGTCTGCGTGCACACCACCATGCGCGATGCCAACGACCGCGGTTTCGAATGCCTCCTGCTGTCGGACTGCACGGCGGCGACCGACCACGGCAACCATCTGGCCGCGCTGAAGATGATCACCATGCAGGGCGGCGTGTTCGGCGCGCATGCCACCTCGGCCGCGCTGCTCGAAGCGCTGGCCGGGATGTAGCGGGAGCGGTGCTCATGGCCGATCCCGCTGCCCAACCCATCGGCGCGCTGCCCGCCGCGACGGGCGCGCTCGCGCTCGACACCTACCGCCTGACCAAGCGCTTCGGCGACTTCACCGCGATGGACGGCGTGAGCATGTGCGTCGAGCCCGGCAGCGTCCACGCGCTGCTGGGCGAGAACGGTGCCGGCAAGAGCACGCTGGTCAAATGCGTCGCCGGCTTCCAGCGCGCGGAGGAGGGCAGCATCCTGATCGACGGACGCGAGCAGGAGATCGCCAACCCGGTGGTGGCGCGGGCGCTCGGCATCGGCATGGTCTACCAGCACTTCACGCTGGCGCCGGGCATGACGGTGGCCGAGAACCTGCTGCTGGCCGGCGGCCGCACGCCCGCGGTGATCGACTGGAAGCGCCAGCGCGCCGAGCTGGAGGAATTTCTCGCGACCACGCCTTTCCGGCTGGACCTGGACCTGCGCCCCTCGGCGCTGGCGGCCGGCGAGAAGCAGAAGCTGGAGCTGCTCAAGCAGCTCTACCTGAAGCCGCGCCTGCTGATCCTGGACGAGCCCACCTCGGTGCTGACGCCGCAGGAGGCGGATGAAGTGCTGGGCCACGTGCGCGCCTTCGCGCGAAGCGGGCTGTGCACCGTGCTGATCATCACCCACAAGTTCCGCGAGGTGATGGCCTATGCGGACAACGTGACGGTGCTGCGGCGGGGCAAGGCGGTGCATCACTGCCGGGTGGACCAGACCGATCCGGCGCGCCTGGCGGCCGCGATGATGGGGGAGGGCGAGGCGCCGCCGCCGGAGGGCGAGATCGCGTCGGCCGATGCGGTCCGGCCGGTGGTCGCTGCGAATGCGCCGATGGCGCTGCAGGTCCAGGGCCTGCGCGCGCAGGGCGATCGCGGGACGCTCGCCGTGCATGACCTGAGCCTCGACGTGCGCGCCGGCGAGATCCTGGGCGTGGCCGGCGTCTCGGGCAACGGGCAGCGCGAGCTGGTCGAGGCGCTGGTCGGACAGCGCGCGCGCCTGGCCGGGGAGGTGAAGGTGATGGGCGAGGCCTACGGCGCGCGGCGCGAGGAGAACCGCCGGCTGAAGGTGCGCAGCCTGCCGGAGGAGCCCCTGCGCAACGCCTGCGTCGGCGACCTGAGCGTGGCGGAGAACATGGCGCTGCGCGACTTCGACCAGCCGCCGCTGGCCCGAGCCGGCGTGCTCGACTTCGGCGCCTGGCGGCAGCGTGCGCGCGAATGGATCGCCGAGTACGGCATCAAGACACGCGGCGAGGGCGCACCGATCCGCAGCCTCTCGGGCGGCAACGTGCAGCGCGCGGTGCTGGCGCGCGAGCTCGCAGGGGACATCAACGTGCTCATCGCGGCCAATCCGGTGTTCGGGCTGGACTTCGCGGCGGTGGCGGAGATCCACGGGCGCATCCGGCAGGTTCGCGCGCGCGGCGGGGCGGTGCTGCTGATCAGCGAGGACCTGGACGAGCTGCTGGAGATGGCGGACCGGATCGTGGTGATGAGCGAAGGGCGGATCGTGTTCGAGACGCCGGCAGGGTCGGCGGAGCGGCATGTGCTCGGCGCGCACATGGGTGGGGGGCATCACGCATGAACGCTGTCTTGCTCCCTTCCCCTCTGGGGGAGGGTGGGGGTGGGGGCACTGGGCCTTTGTTTGTACGTTGCGGTTGTTGTTGCGCAGGAGCCGGGAATTCGCCCCGGCGGGCGAGTCACTTTCTTTGCTTCGCCAAAGAAAGTAACCAAAGAAAGGCGA
>NZ_LYMK01000038.1 GCF_002157355.1 Variovorax sp. JS1663
TTCCCGGCTCCTGCGCAACAACAAACAGCAAGGCACAAGTCAGGCGAACGAGTGCCCTCACCCCACCCCTCTCCCAGAGGAAGAGGAAGCAAGTCCGGCAAAAGGTGAACCCATGATCCACACGGCCGTCCCCAAGGCGAATACCGCTGCCGAAGGCGGAGGTCGCCCATGAGCTACGCCACCATCGACCGCGCCGTCTTCGCCGAGCTCCAGGACACGGCGGGCGCGGACTTCGTGCAGGAGCTGCTGCAGACCTTCTTCGAGGAGGCGCCGGTGATGTTGACGGAACTGCGCGAGGCGCACGAGGCCGGCAACGCCGACGCGTTCCGCCGCGCCGCGCATTCGCTGAAGTCCAACAGCCTGACCTTCGGCGCGCAGGCGCTCGCCGCCATGGCGCGCGAGCTGGAGCTCGGCGGCCTGGCGGCCGCGCCGACGGCGGATGCCCTCGCCGCGCTGCAGGGCGAGTACGACCGGGCCGCCGCGGCCCTGGCGGCGCTGAGCCATGGTTGACCTGCGCCACGCGCCGGCGCATGTGCTGGTGACCGACGACAACAAGGTCAACCGCCTGCTGATGACGCGCAACCTCGAGCTGCTGGGCCACACCGTCCGGTGTGCCGAGAACGGGCGCATGGCGCTGGAAATGCTGCAGCAGAACGGCTTCGATCTGATGCTGCTCGACGTCGAGATGCCCGAGATGAACGGCTTCCAGGTGCTGGAGGCGCTGGCGGGCGATTCGCGCCTGCGCGACCTGCCGGTGATCGTGACCTCCTCGCTCGAGGGCGTGGCCAACATCGCGCGCTGCATCGAGCTCGGCGCGGAGGACTACCTGCACAAGCCGGTCAACCCGGTGCTGCTCAAGGCGCGCATCGGCTCCAGCCTCGAGAAGAAGCGCCTGCGCGACCAGCAGAAGGAGATGGTGCGCCGCTTCGTTACCCCCGAGGTCGCGCAGGATCTCGCGCAGTCCGGCTTCGCACTCGGCGGCCGGCGCGTCCAGAGCACCGTCATGTTCTCCGACATCCGCGCCTTCACCACGCTGGTGGAGTCGCAGCCGCCCGAGGAGACCATCGAGCTCCTGAACACCTACTACACGCTCGTGTTCGAAGCCATCACCAGCCACGGCGGCGTGGTCAACCAGATGATCGGGGATGGCCTGATGGCCATCTTCGGCGCGCCGCAGCCGCTGGCCGACCACGCGGCCGCGGCGGTGCGCGCGGCGCTGGACATGGTGGAGATGATCGAGCTGCTGAATGTCGAGCGCACCGCATCGGCCAAGACCGCGCTGCGCATCGGCGTGGGCATCGCCACCGGCGAGACCATCGCCGGCTACACCGGCACGCAGCAGCGTGCGACCTACACCTGCATCGGCGACGCCGTCAACCTCGCCGCCCGGCTCGAGACGCACACCAAGGAGGCGAGGCGCACGATCCTGATCGATGCCGCCACCTGTGCCGCGCTCGAGGGACGTTTCCCGGTCGAGGCGCTCGGCAAGGCCCAATTCAGAGGCAAGGCGGCGCCGGTGGAGGTCTTCGCGGTGCCGTGGGTCGGCGCGAAGAACGAAGGAGCAAGCCGATGACAGGAGGAGGGACGCGCATGTCAACGACCGGATTGCTCGACACCGCGCTGGCCGCACTGGACACGGCCCTGGCGACACCGACGGGGATCGTCGCGCTGTGCTCGGCCACCATCGCGGGCGTGCTGATCATCATCAGCTCCTTCGTCAGAACCATGATCCCGCTGCGCTACCTCGCGGTCGGGGGCAACCTGGGCTTCCTGATCTACGGCGCGCTGCATCCGTCGCTGATCCTGGTGTTGCTGCACGGCGTGCTGCTGCCGATCAACATCTTCCGCGCCGGGCAGATGGTGCGCCTCACCCGCCGCGTGCAGGTCGCCGCGGCCTCGAACGACCTCTCCGGCGTCTGGCTGCGGCCCTACATGCGCAGGCGCAGGCGCAGGAAGAACGCCGTGATCTTCCGCAAGGGCGACGAGGCCACGCACCTGTACTTCCTGGCCGACGGCGTCATCGAGTTCGTCGAGATCGGCGAGAGGCTGGAGGCCGGCCGGCTGTTCGGGGAGATCGCATTCTTCGCCCCCGACAAGCGCCGCACGCTGACCGCGCGCTGCGTCACGACGTGCACCGTCCTCCAGATGGACGAGGCCACCTTCAAGAACCTCTATTTCCAGAACCCCACCTTCGGATTCGAGGTGGTGACCCTCGTGACCCGGCGGCTCCTGGCCGACCGCCAGCGGTTGGAAGAACGGCTTGCGGCCAGCCCCCGGTCGAAAGACCCCACCGAAGAGGAGAGACCATGCCCGACATCCTGAAGCGCGCGACGCGCCGCCACCTCGCGCTGTGGCTCTGGTTCCTGATCCTGCTGCCGGCCATCGCCCACGCCCAGGCGCAGCTGGGCAGTGCCGCGGCGTTGCAGGGAAAGTTCGATGCGGTCAAGTCGCAGCTCGAGGGCAACATCTTCGGGCGCCCGCTGGTGCTCGAATCGACGGAGGCCTCCGGCCAGTTGAGCGGCGACATCTTCGCGGTGCTGAACCACCCCTTCGACCAGGTCAGCGCATCGCTGAGCCAGCCGGCCGTCTGGTGCGACGTGCTGATGCTGCATCTCAACACCAAGCACTGCGCGGTGCGGGGCGGCGAGGGCAGCAGGACGCTGGCCGTCTCCGTCGGCCGCAAGTTCGACCAGCCGCTGTCGGAAGCGCAGCGGGTGGACTTCGTCTGGGCGGCGCCGACCACCTCCGCGGACTACCTGAGCGCCAGGCTGAGCGCGGACAAGGGGCCGCTGTCGACGCGCGACTACCGCATCGAGCTCGAAGCCACGCCGCTTCCCAACGGCAAGACCTTCATGCATCTCGGCTACGCCTATGCCTACGGGACGGCGGCGCGCATCGCGATGCGGGGCTATCTCGCGACCCTCGGCGCGGACAAGGTGGGCTTCACCGTGACCGGCAAGGATGCGTCGGGCCAGCCCGAATACATGGGCGGCGTGCGCGGTGTCGTGGAGCGCAACACCATGCGCTACTACCTCGCCATCGATGCCTACCTGGACTCGCCCAAGCAACTGCAGCCACGCCTGGCGGCCTGGTTCGACAGCACGGAGCGCTATGCGCGGCAGCTGCATGAGGTGGATCGGGAAGACTATCTGACGATGAAGCGCAACGAGTACAAGCGGCTGGCCAGCGGGGCGACGGAATAGCACGCTGCAGGAGGGCCGCCTCGCGGTGGCTGTATCCGCGTATACAGCCAGGCCGCCCCCGCCCATGGAAGACTGCGGGCTTTCTCCAAGCCGTGAAACCCGCATGAACATCCCGCCTGCCAAGCAACAACTCATCGATCTGTCGCGCCGATTGCTGAAGGAGGTCAAGGACCATCCGATGGGCGAGGCGCTGGAAATCTGGCTGAACGCAACCTACCCCGCGAGCAGCGACCTCTACCGCCAACTGGCGAGCCTCGTCAAAACCGGCATGACCGAGGGATGGGCCTGCCGCGACGAGATCAGGGGGCCCGACTACCGCCGCAGCCAGATCGCGCCGCCCAGCCTGGCGACGTTCGGCTTCAGCATCGAAAGCGTCTACATGCGAGAGATCGTCGGCAGGGAACACGAACACCCGAACGGCGAGGTGAACATGATCGTTCCTCTCGACGCCGGTGCGCGCGTCGGCGAGGTCCACGCGGGCTGGACGTGCCCGGCGCCCAGGAGCCAGCACTTCCCCGAGGTTCACGGCGGCGCGGTGATCTTCCTCTACTACCTTCCCGGCGGCGAGATCCGGTTCACTGGGCGCTGACATGGAAACGGAAGAAGTCATCCGGCCCGGTTTCGAGGACGCGATCCGCACCCGGCGCTCGATCCGCCGCTACCTGCAGACGCCGGTTCCGAAGGAACTGGTCTTCCGACTGCTCGATCTCGCCGCCCGGGCGCCGAGCAAC
This sequence comes from Variovorax sp. JS1663, assembly GCF_002157355.1. Lineage (GTDB taxonomy): Bacteria > Pseudomonadota > Gammaproteobacteria > Burkholderiales > Burkholderiaceae_C > Variovorax. The sequence continues at coordinate 3,935 of NZ_LYMK01000038.1, forward strand.
TCGAACACCCAGCCCTGGAACGTCTATGTCCTGACCGGCCGCGCGAAGGAAGCGCTGAGTGCTGCCATCGTCGATGCGCACCGGCATCGGCGCAGCGAGCATTCGGAGGAATACGCCCACGATGCGCGCAAGCCGCTGGAACCGTACCAGTCGCGCCGCCGGGACTTCGGCGCCAGGCTCTACGGGCGGCTCAACATCGAGTACTCGGAGAATCCGCAGCGCGATGCCCAGATCGCGCGCAACTACCAGTTCTTCGGCGCGCCGGTGGGCCTGATCTTCACGCTCAGGCGCGAGCTGGGCCTCGGCAGCTGGGTGGACCTCGGCATGTTCATGCAGACGCTGATGCTCGCGGCACGCGGCCACGGGCTCGACACTTGCGCGCAGGTGTCGTTCGCCAAGTACCACCGGCTCATCAAGCCGCGGCTTGCCATCGACGAGGCCGAGATCGTGGTGTGCGGCATGGCGCTCGGGCACGCGGATCCCGCCGCACCGGAGAACGATGGCTGGATGCCCCGGCTGTCCGCACGCGAGTTCGCACGCTTCTTCGATTGAAGCGGCAAGCGCTCGAATGACGGCCGCGGGTATAGCGCTATACAGCGTCGCGCCGACCTCGCGGCTTCTAATTTCCCCACCGATCGAAACATACGGAGCGGATCATGAAGAGAACATATCGAGGGTTGGCCGTCGCGGCCTTCGCCTTCCTGGCGGTCGCCACGTCGGCACCTGCGCAGATCAGGGTGGGCGTGACGCTCTCGACCACCGGCGCGGCTGCGTCGCTCGGCATTCCCGCGCGCAACGCCGTCACGCTTCTGCCGCGCAGCATCGCGGGCCAGGCGGTCGAGTACATCGTGCTGGACGATGCTTCCGACCCCGTTGCGACAGTGAAGAATGTGCGTCGCTTCCTGACGGAAGACAAGGTCGACGTGGTCGTCGGTTCGTCCACGACGCCCAACAGCCTCGCGATGATCGATGTCGTCGCGGCGGCGGAAACGCCGATGATCTCGCTCGCCTCGTCCGTGCGGATCGTCGAGCCGATGGACGCCAAGCGCCAGTGGGTGTTCAAGGTCGTGCACAACGATACGCTCCAGATGACCACCATGGTCTCTCACATGGCGGCCAACGGCGTCTCGAAGGTCGGGCTTGTCTCGGTGAACGATGCGTACGGCGAGGGCGTGATCTCCGAATTCCAGAAGGTCGCACCGGCACGCAGGCTGGGGGTGGTGGCCCATGAACGCTATGCACGCACCGACACCACCGTGCTCGCGCAGGTGCTGAAGGTGATGGCGGCGCAGCCCGACGCGGTGCTGGTGGCCGCCGCCGGTACGCCGGCCGCGCTGCCCGCCAAGGGGCTAAGGGAGCGCGGCTACAAGGGGAAGATCTACTTCACCGACGGTGCCGTCAACGAAGATTTCCTGCGCATCGGCGGAAGCGATGTGGAGGGCGGCTTCCTTCCGTCGGGCCTCTTCGTGGTCGCGAAGCAGCTGCCCGACAGCAACCCGAGCAAGGCGGTGGCGCTGGACTTCATCCGCCGCCACGATGCGGCGTTTCCCCCGGGTACCGCGAACCACTTCTCCGGCCACACCTGGACAGTGGGCCTGCTGCTGCAGAAGGCCGTGCCCCTGGCGCTCGCCAAGGGCAAGCCCGGCTCCGCCGAATTCCGGCGGGGCCTGCGCGACGGCCTCGAGCAGACGCGCGAGCTCGTCACGGCGCAGGGCGTGATGAACATGAGCCAGGCGGATCACGTCGGCTACGACCAGCGCGCCAGCACGATGGTGACGGTCGAGCGCGGCACCTGGAAGCTCGGCAGGTAAGCATGGATTCCACGATCTCGCTCATCCTCGCGCAGGACGGCATCAGCACGGGCGCCATCTACGCGCTGCTGGCGGTTGCGCTGGTGCTGGTGTTCGCCGTGACGCGCATCATCTTCATCCCCCAGGGCGACCTGGTCGCGTGGGGCGCGATGACGATCGCCGCGTTGCAGGCCGGCCATCGGCCGGCCACGGTGCATCTGCTGCTTGCGCTCGGTTTCGCCGCCTTCGCCATCGACGGGTTGCGGCCGCAGCCATCGGGCTCGAGCCGGCTGCGCCCGCTGGTGCGGGCTTCGCGCCATCTGGCGGTTCCGCTCGCTGCCGCCGCCGTCGCATGGTGCATGCCGCTGCGGGACATGGGCCTCGCGCTCCAGGTGGCGCTCACGCTCGTCATCGTCGGCGCGATGGGTCCTTTGCTCTATCGCCTCGTCTATCGGCCGGTGGCGCGGCAGAGCGTGCTGCTGCTCCTGATCATGTCGGTCGCCTTGCACTTCGCGATGATGGGCATGGGACTCGCGATGTTCGGCCCCGAAGGCGTTCGCTCGAACGCGCTCGTCGCCGGCAGTTTCGATCTCGGCGCCGGCCCGGTGAGCCGGCAGTCGATCGCGGTGGTCGCGTCATCGGCGCTGATCATGGTGCTGCTGTGGTTCTTCTTCGACAGGACACTCGAAGGCAAGGCCATGGCGGCGACGGCGGTGAACCCCGTGGGCGCACGGCTGATGGGCATCGAGGTGACGAAGGCCGGCGGCATCTCGCTGGGACTCGCGAGCTGCATGGCGGCCGCCTCCGGCATCCTGATCGGGCCGACCACGACCATCTACTACGACTCCGGCTTCGTCATCGGGCTCAAGGGCTTCGTGGCGGCGATCCTCGGCGGGCTGTGCAGCTATCCGGTCGCGGCGGCGGGCGCGCTGCTCGTGGGCTTGCTGGAAATCTTCGCGTCGTTCGCCGCGAGCGCCTACACCGAGGTGCTGGTGTTCTCGCTGGTGCTTCCGGTGCTGCTCTGGCGCTCCATCGCCACGCATGCGCACGACGGGCGGGACGCATGAGCGCGGTCGTTTCTCCCGCCGTGCCGCCGGTGCCGACATCGGCAGGCCGGCGCATCGGCCTCGTCCTCGGCTGCCTCGTCGCGATCGCGCCGCTCGCGCCCATCCCGGAGTACTGGATCACGCTTCTGAACTACATCGGCCTGAACGCGCTGGTGGCGTTGGGCATCGTGCTGCTGACGGGCATCGCGGGCATGACCTCGTTCGGCCAGGCCGCGTTCGTCGGCGTCGGAGCCTATGCCGGTGCGCTGGTCTCTTCGCACTTCGCGGCCTGGCCGTGGCTCGGCCTCGCGGCCGCGCTGGCCGTGGTGGTGCCGATGGCCATGGCGCTCGGACTCCTGACCATGAAGCTCTCGGGACACTACCTGCCCATCGGCACGCTGGCCTGGGGCGTTGCGCTGTATTACTTCTTCGGCAACCAGGAGGCGCTCGGCAAGTTCGACGGGCTCTCCGGCATCCCGCCGGTCACGGTGTTCGGCTGGCCTCTCACCACGGGGCGCGAGATGTATGTGCTGATCCTGAGCTTTCTCGCCGGGGCGATGCTCGCGGTGCGCAACCTGCTGGATTCCCGCGTGGGCCGTGCCATTCACTCGCTGCGGGCGGCGCCGCTGGTGGCGGAGTCGTGCGGCGCGTCGGTGCCGCTCCTGCGCATGCGCGTGTTCGTCATCGCGGCGCTGCTCGCGGGCATCGCCGGATGGCTCTATGCGCACACGCAGCGGGCGGTGAATCCGACGCCTTTCAATTTGTCGGCCGGCATCACGTACCTGTTCATGGCCGTGATCGGCGGCGCGGCGCACATCTGGGGCGCGGTGATCGGTGCGGCCGCGGTGACCGTCGCGGGCGAGCTTCTGAAGGACGCGCTGCCCCGTCTCCTCGGCTCGGCAGGCAACTATGAGGGCGTCGCGCTCGGCGTGGCAACCATCCTCCTGCTGCAGCGCGCACCCGACGGCATCTGGCCGGCGCTCGTCGGGAAGCTCGGCCCGCGGGAGCAGCCTGTGCAAGGCGATGGCGATGCCGCCACGCTGTGCCGGCCGGCCTCGGTGCGCAAGCGTCCGCTGCCTGCGCGCGGGACGCCTCTGCTCGAGGTGCACGCGGTGCGCAAGCGCTATGGCGGGCTGGTCGCCATCGACGGCATCGATCTCACGATGCGGGCCGGCGAGATCGTCGGACTGATCGGGCCCAACGGCGCGGGCAAGAGCACGCTCTTCAACGCCGTGAGCGGTGTGTTGGCGACCGACGGCGGAACCATCGCCTTCATGGGCGCTGACCTGACCGGACGGCAGCCGCGGGAGTTCGCCCGCAGCGGCATGGGACGGACTTTCCAGCATGTGCAGCTGCTGCCCGAGATGACCTGCCTGGACAACGTTGCCATGGGTGCATACCTGCACGGTGCGAAGGGCTGGATTGCGAGCATGCTTCGGCTCGACCGGGCGGAAGAGCGCGACCTCAGGGCCCAGGCGCTCGCGCAACTGAACCGCGTCGGGCTCGGCGCGTATGCGGAGCGGCGGGCGGGATCGCTCGCGCTCGGGCAGCAGCGCATCCTCGAGATCGCGCGCGCGCTCGCTGCGCAGCCCGTGCTGCTGCTGCTGGATGAGCCCGCGGCCGGTTTGCGCCACGGGGAGAAGAGGGCGCTGGCGATGCTGCTGCGCGCGCTGCGCGCCGAAGGCGTGGCCGTGCTGATCGTCGAGCACGACATGGACTTCCTCATGGCGCTGGCCGATCGCCTCGTGGTGACGCAGTTCGGCAAGGTCATCGCGGAGGGTTCGCCCGAGGCGATCCGCTGCGATCCCGTCGTGCAGACGGCCTACATGGGGGACGCCGATGACTGAGTCGCGCGCACTCCTCGAGGTGGACGACTATTCCGTTCGGTACGGGCAGGCCGTGGCTGTCGATCGTGCGCGGCTCGCGTTGCACGCGGGGCAGGTCGTGACCGTGATCGGCCCCAACGGAGCCGGCAAGTCCTCGCTGCTGAACGCGATCATGGGCCTCGTGCCCGCCAGCGGCAGGCTTCGCTTCGGCGCTGCCTGCGATGCCGGCACGCCGCTCGAGAAGCGCGCGCGGGCCGGAATGGCGCTGGTGCCGGAGAAGCGCGAGCTGTTCGGCACGATGACGGTCGCGGACAACCTGTGGCTCGGCACGTATTGCCGGGGGCGCTCGCTCGCTGCGATGCGCGACGACGTCTATGCGCTCTTCCCGCGTTTGGCCGAGCGCCGCCGGCAGGTCGCGGCAACGCTCTCGGGCGGGGAGCGCCAGATGCTCGCCATCGGGCGTGCGCTCATGGGCGCGCCAACGCTCCTGATGCTCGACGAGCCCAGCCTGGGCCTCGCGCCGCAGGTGGTGCGCGAGATCTTCCAGCTCGTCGCCGGGTTGCGCGAGCGCGGCGTCGGCATCCTGCTGGTCGAGCAGAATGCGCGCGCCGCGCTGCGCATCGCCGACTACGGCTACGTGCTGGAGAATGGTTGCATCGTGATGGAAGGCGAGGCCGCCACCCTTCTCGGCGACACGCGCATCGGCAAGACCTACCTCGGTACCGCTCTGGACTACCGCGAAGACTCCCCTCGGGAAATCCGATGAAGGAACAGCTGACGCGCCGGACGCGCACCGCCGTCAGAGGCCGCCGATCCGGTTGAGCGCGACCGGATCGAGCACCGTGATGGAGTCGTCGTTCATCTGGATGACGCCGCTGGCGGTCAATTCCTTGAGTGCGCGCGTGACGGTGACGCGTGTTACGCCGACCAGCGCGGCGATCTGCTCGTGCGTCAGCCGCGTCGTGATCAGCATGCCGTCGTCCGTCGGCACGCCGTAGATGCTGCACAGGCGCAGCATCATTTCGGCGATGCGCGCGCTGGGCGAGGCCATGGTGAGAGCGAGCAGCCGGCTCGCCAGTTGCCGCTGCTTGTAGGCCGTCACCCAGAGGAAGGACGTCGCGAGTTCCGAGTTGCGCTTGAATGCGGCGGGGAGATCCTGCGAGCGGTACTCGATGACTTTCACCGCCTCGATCGCGGTCGCGCTGGAGAAGCGCGGCAGGCCGTCGAGCGCGGCGCCCTCGCCGAGCACCACGCCCGGCCCCATGATCTCGAGGATGAGCTCGTACCCGTCGGGGCGTGTCATCGACACCTGCACGCGGCCGGAGATGATGACGTAGAAGAGCGATGAGATCTGGCCCTGGTCGTAGATCCGCTCGCCGCGCGCGAACTCCATGAGGCGCGCGCCCGGGTCGGCGAGCAGCGCGTCGCAGACATTCTTTTCGAGTACGCGCAGGGTTTCCGCGTTTTTCATGCCGTTCGTCCCGGTGCGATGTGCGCTCGAGTATCGCGGAACGCCCGGAATCCGCCAGCCGGAGCGCATGGCCGCGCGTCCCGGTCCGGTCATCGAATACACTGCGCCCCGCTCGCGGCGGCCATTGCCGCGGGCCGCCACAGGCAACGTGGCGAATTCAACTCATAGGAAATCAGCTTTGAACCGCATTGAACTCGTCGAGAAGATCGCAGACACCCACAACGTCAGCAAGGCCGAAGGTGCCCGCATTCTCGAGACCGTGACGAGCAGCATCGTCGCCGCCGTGAAGAAGGGCGATCCCGTGCAGATCGTCGGCTTCGGCACCTTCAAGCAAGTCGCCCGCGCCGCACGCTCGGGCTTCAACCCCAGCCTCGGCACCAAGATCAAGATCGCCGCGCAGAAGGTGCCGAAGTTCGTGCCGGGCGCCGCCTTCAAGGCCGCGGTCGATCCGAAGGCCGCGAAGCGCAAGGCCGATGCCGCGCCCAAGGCGAAGCCCGCCGCGAAGAAGGCAGCCGCCAAGAAGAAGTGAAGTCCTGCGGCCTCGCGCCGCGCGGACAGGACGACGGCCCTTCGGGGCCGTTGTCGTTTCTCACTCCAGGGCCGTGGCCGGTCCGAAGAACTCGTAGCGTGCCTGCGCATCCGGCACGCCCAGCGCGCGCAGCGCCGCCTTCACCTGCTTCATGAAGGGCTTCGGCCCGAGGAAGTAGGCGTCGACGTCGACGGTCCCGGCGGGCAGCCAGTGCGCGAGCTTCTGCACGTCGAGGCGCCCGATCGCATGCGGCGCGTCGGCGCCGTCGCGGGCTTCCTCGTAGCAGTAGAAGCGCTTGAGCTGCGGATGCTTCCTGGCCAGCGCCTCGACCGTCTGGCGGAAGGCATGGACGCCCTGGTGGCGCGCGCAGTGGATGAAGTGGACGACGCGCGAGGTCTGCAGCGCCGCGTCGAGCATGGCCAGGGTGGGCGTGATGCCCACGCCGCCGCTGATCAGCACGAGGGGCCGATCGCTCGGTTCCAGCGTGAAGGCGCCGGCGGGCGGGAACAGTTCGACGACGCTGCCCGGGTGGACGTGGTCGTGCAGGTGGCCCGATGCGACGCCGCCTTGCTCGCGCTTGACGCTGATGCGGTAGGTCTTGCCGTTCGGCGCCGCCGACAGCGAATAGTTGCGCCGGATGTCCTGGCCGTCGACAGTGAGGCGGATGCCGATGTACTGGCCGGGCTGGAAGTCGAGCACGGGCTGGCCGTCCACGGGCGCGAAGTAGAAGGAAGTGATCTCCTCGCTTTCGACTTCCCTGCGCAGCACCTCGAAGGCACGGCCGCCGCGCCAGCCGCCGGGGGCGGCCGCGTTGCGGTCGTAGGCCTGGCGCTCGGCACCGATCAGCATGTCGGCGAGCTGGCCGTAGGCGGCAGCCCAGGCCGCGATCACCTCGTCGGTCGCGACCTCGGCGCCCAGCACTTCGCGGATGGCCCGCAGCAGGCAGGCGCCGACGATGGGGTAGTGCTCGGGCTGCACCTGCAGCGCCACGTGCTTGTTGACGATCTGCCCGGCCAGCGGGCCGAGCGCCTCGAGACGATCGATGTGCTTCGCGTACATCAGCACGCCGTTGGCGAGCGCGCGCGGCTGGTCCCCGCTGGCCTGGTGGGCCTGGTTGAAGAGCGGCCGAACCTCGGGATGCTCGTCGAGCAGGATGCGGTAGAAGTGGGTGGTGAGCGCCTCGCCGCCGGATTCAAGCAGCGGGACGGTGGCGGTGACGATCGACTTCTGTTGGGCGGTCAGCATGGAAAGCTCCTTGGGGATGGAAAGACGGGTGCCTTCTCTTTGCAATCCGCGTTCCAGGGCCGAGGCCGAGCAAAATCAAAGACTTGCAGAGGGGTGTGTCTTTTTGACATGGCCAAAAATCGAGTCCATCTGACGCATCTGGAGTCGAAATGACCACGCACCCGCTGCTCCAGGCCATCATCCCGCTGGTGGCCGACATCGCCCGCGAGCTGCCCAGCGCCGAGCGCTACCGGCGCCTGCTGGAGGCGCTGCGCGTGCTGCTGCCCTGCGATGCCGCAGCACTTCTCCGGCTGGAGGACGGCTGGCTGGTGCCGCTGGCGGTAGACGGCCTGAGCAGCGACACGCTGGGCCGGCGCTTCCGCGTCGGGGAGCATCCGCGCTTCGCCGCGTTGCTGGAGGCGGACGGCCCGCTGCGCTTCCCGGCCGACAGCGCCTTGCCCGACCCCTACGACGGCCTGGTCGAGGGCCACCAGGGGCATCTGCCGGTGCACGACTGCGTGGGCTGCGCGGTCCGGCTGGACGACCGGCCCTGGGGCCTGCTGACGCTGGACGACCTGGCGCCCGATCGCTTCTCCAGCCTCGATCTCGCGGTGCTGCAGTCCTTCGGCAGTCTGGCTGCCGCCACGGTCAGCGTCGCCGCGCGCATCGAGCAGCTGCATTCGCGCGTCGAGCACGAGAGCCTGCGCGCCGAGGGCTACCGGCTGGCCGCCGCGCCGCGCGCGCGCACGCTGATCGGCCGCAGCGCCGCGATGCGGCAGCTGCAGAAGGAGATCGGGCTCGTGGCCGGCAGCGAGCTGCCGGTCCTGATCCAGGGCGAGACCGGCGTCGGCAAGGAACTGGTGGCCGAGGCACTGCATGCGGGATCGACGCGCGCGGCGCGGCCGATGATCAGCCTCAACTGCGCGGCGCTGCCCGAGACGCTGGTCGAGAGCGAGCTCTTCGGCCACGTGAAGGGCGCCTTCACTGGCGCGCTCGGCGAGCGCCCGGGCAAGTTCGAGCTGGCGGACGGCGGCACGCTCTTCCTCGACGAGGTGGGCGAGCTGGCGCTGCCGGTGCAGGCCAAGCTGCTGCGCGTGCTGCAGAGCGGCCAGCTGCAGCGGCTGGGATCGGATCGCGAACATCGCGTCGACGTGCGGTTGATCGCCGCCAGCAACCGCAACCTGGCCGACGAGGTGCGGGCCGGGCGGCTGCGCGCCGACTTCTATCACCGCCTGAGCGTCTATCCGCTGCACGTGCCGCCGCTGCGCGAGCGCGGGCGCGACGTGCTGCTGCTGGCCGGCTTCTTCCTGGAGGAGAACCGCTCGCGCCTGGGCCTCGGCGGGCTGCGCCTGGACGCGGACGCGCAGGCGGCGCTGCTCGCGCACGACTGGCCGGGCAACGTGCGGGAGCTGGAGCACCTGCTCGGCCGCAGCGTGCTGAAGGCGCTGGGCCGCCAGCCGCAGCGGCCGCGCATCCTCAGCCTGACGGCGGAAGACCTGGACCTGCCGGGCCGGCGTGGCGCAGCGAGCCCGGCGCCCGTCCCTGCGCCTGACGAGCCCACGGCGGGGGAGGGCGCGAGCCTGCGCGATGCGGTCGCGCAGCTCGAGCGCCGGCTCGTCACCGAGGCGCTCGCGCGGCACGGCTTCAACCGCTCCGCGGCGGCCCGCGCGCTCGGCCTGGACCGCGCCAACCTCGCGCGCCTTGCCAAGCGGCTCGGCGTCGTGCTGCCGGGCGCGCCCCGCTAAGTACTAACCCGAGTCGCGTCACTCGGGCGACCGGACGGCCCCTCGCGGGCCATTCCGGAACTTCGTACGCCGCCGCGCCGCCGGCTCGCGCGATCCCCTTTGAAAACAAGGACTTGGCCGTGCGCGCGCCCCGCGTGGGCCCTGGCACACCCGTTGCGATGAAGAGCAGGCCATGTCGTGTCCGCAGGCAGCGCGGCAGGCGTCCACAGAGGAGACAAACCAAGATGGATACGAACGAGGACCTCGATCCGGTCGAGACCGGCGAGTGGGTCGATGCACTGCGCGCGGTGCGCGCACACCGGGGCGCCGAACGCACGGGCTACATCGTCAACCGCGTGGTCGACGAGGCGCGGCGCGACGGCGTCTACATGCCGCGATCGCTCACCACGGCCTACAGGAACACCATCCCGCCCGAGTCCGAGGCCAAGAGCAGCGGCGACCGCGCGATCGAGCATCGCCTGCGCTCGATCATCCGCTGGAACGCGATGGCGATCATCCTGCGCGCCAACAAGGACAGCTCGGAACTCGGCGGCCACATCGCGAGCTTCCAGTCCGCCGCCACGCTCTACGACATCGGCTTCGGCCACTTCTGGCATGCGCCCACCGACAGCCATGGCGGCGACCTGCTCTACATCCAGGGGCACAGCGCGCCGGGCATCTATGCGCGCGCCTTCCTCGAAGGGCGGCTGACGGAAGAGCAACTGCTCGGCTACCGTCAGGAGGCCGAAGGCAAGGGCATCTCTTCGTACCCGCACCCGTGGCTGATGCCCGACTTCTGGCAGTTCCCCACCGTGTCGATGGGCCTGGGCCCGCTGATGGCGATCTACCAGGCCCGCTTCCTCAAGTACCTGCAGGGCCGCGGCCTGGCCGACACGGCGCCGCGCAAGGTCTGGGCCTTCATGGGCGACGGCGAGATGGACGAGCCCGAATCGCTGGGCGCCATCTCGCTGGCCGGGCGCGAGGCCCTGGACAACCTGGTCTTCGTCATCAACTGCAACCTGCAGCGCCTCGACGGCCCGGTGCGCGGCAACGGCAAGATCGTGCAGGAGCTCGAGTCGGTGTTCCGCGGCGCCGGCTGGAACGTCATCAAGGTGCTGTGGGGCAGCGGCTGGGACAAGCTGCTGGCCAAGGACACGAGCGGCCTCCTGCTCAAGCGCATGGAAGAGTGCGTCGACGGCGAATACCAGGACTTCAAGAGCAAGAGCGGCGCCTACGTGCGCGAGCATTTCTTCGGCAAGTACGAGGAACTCAAGGCGCTGGTGGCCGACATGAGCGACGACGGGATCTGGGGCCTCACGCGCGGCGGCCACGATCCCGAGAAGGTGTTCGCCGCCTACGCCGCGGCGGTGAAGCACACCGGCCAGCCCACGCTGATCCTGCCCAAGACCGTCAAAGGCTACGGCATGGGCGAGTCGGGCGAGGGGCAGATGATCGCGCACCAGGCCAAGAAGATGACGCAGGACGCGCTGCGCAACTTCCGCGACCGTTTCCAGATCCCGGTGTCCGACGAGGACCTGCCGAAGGTGCCCTTCATCAAGCTGCCCGAGGACAGCCCCGAGATGAAGTACCTGCGCGCGCGGCGCGAGGCGCTGGGCGGCTACCTGCCGCAGCGGCGGCAGAAGTCCACCGCGCTCGAGATTCCGCCGTTGTCGACCTTCGAGCGCCTGCTCAAGGACACGGGCGAGCGCGAGATCTCCACCACCATGGCCTTCGTGCAGATGCTCGGCACGCTGGTGCGCGACAAGGCCATCGGCAGGCACGTGGTGCCCATCGTGCCCGACGAGTCGCGCACCTTCGGCATGGAGGGCATGTTCCGCCAGCTCGGCATCTATTCGTCGGTGGGGCAGCTCTACAAGCCGCAGGACGCCGACCAGCTCATGTACTACCGCGAGTCGAAGGACGGGCAGGTGCTGCAGGAAGGCATCAACGAGGGCGGCGCGATGTCGAGCTGGATCGTCGCGGCCACCTCGTACAGCACGAGCAACGTGCCGATGATCCCCTTCTACATCTACTACTCGATGTTCGGCCTGCAGCGCGTGGGCGACCTGGCCTGGCTGGCCGGCGACATCCGCGCGCGCGGTTTCCTGCTGGGCGGCACCGCGGGGCGCACCACGCTCAACGGCGAGGGCCTGCAGCACGAGGACGGGCACAGCCACATCATCGCCGGCACCATCCCCAACTGCATCTCCTACGACCCGACCTTCGCCTACGAGGTCGTGACCATCGTGCGCGACGGCATGCGCCGGATGTACCAGGACCAGGAGGACGTCTACTACTACGTCACCCTGATGAACGAGAACTACCCGCACCCCGGCATGCCCGAGGGCAGCGAGGCGGGCATCCTCAAGGGCCTCTACCAGCTCAGCGACGGCGGCAAGACCCCGAAGAAGGGCCAGCGCGTCCAGCTGATGGGCAGCGGCACCATCCTGCGCGAAGTCATGGCCGCGGCCGAGCTGCTGAAGGCGGACTGGAACGTGGCGGCCGACGTCTGGAGCGCGACCAGCTTCAACGAGCTGCGCCGCGACGGCATGGCCGCCGAGCGCTGGAGCCGGCTGCATCCCACCGAGGCGCCGCGCAAGAGCCATGTCGAGCAATGCCTCGAGGGCCACGAGGGCCCGGTGATCGCCGCCACCGACTACATGCGCAACTACGCCGACCAGGTGCGCGAGTACGTGCAGGCCGCAGGACGCCGTTACACCGTGCTGGGCACCGACGGCTTCGGCCGCAGCGACTACCGCGTGAAGCTGCGCCGCTTCTTCGAGGTCGACCGCTTCCACGTCGTCGTCGCGGCGCTCAAGGCGCTGGCGGACGAGGGCGTGCTCAAGCCGGCCGTGGCCGCCGAGGCCATCGCGAAGTACGGGCTCGACGCCGAGCGCGCCGCCCCCTGGACCGTCTGAGGCACCACGACATGAGCAACACCATCGACATCCAGGTGCCCGACATCGGCGACTTCAGCGACGTGCCGGTGATCGAGATCTACGTGAAGGTCGGCGACACGGTGAAAGCGGAAGACCCGCTGGTCTCGCTCGAATCCGACAAGGCCACCATGGACGTGCCCGCGCCGCAGGGCGGCGTGGTGCAGGCGATCCACGTCAAGCTCGGCGACAAGGTGAGCGAGGGCAGCGTCATCCTGGCGCTGGCCTCGGGCGACGCATCGGCCGCCGCCGCGCCCGCGCCGTCTTCCGCGACCCCGACCGCCACGGCCCCGACGGCCGCGCCCGCTGCGACGGCCGCGCCCGCTGCCGGCGGCATCGACGAGGCCGGTTTCGCGCTCGCCTACGCCGGCCCCGCGGTGCGCAAGCTGGCGCGCGAGCTCGGCGTGGACCTGGGCCAGGTCAAGGGCAGCGGCAACCACGGCCGCATCGTGCGCGAGGACGTGAAGGCATTCGCAGAGGGAGGCGGCGCGGCGGCGCCGGCGAACAAGGCTTCAGCGCCGGCCGCCGCCGGCGGGGGCGTGGGCGGCATCGACCTGCTGCCCTGGCCCAAGGTCGACTTCGCGAAGTTCGGGCCGGTGGAGCGCAAGGAGCTCGGCCGCATCAAGAAGATCTCGGCCGCCAACCTGCACCGCAACTGGGTCGTGATCCCGCACGTCACCACGCACGACGAGGCCGACATCACCGAGCTCGAGCAGTTCCGCGTGCGCATGAACAAGGAGCTGGAGAAGAGCGGCGTCAAGCTCAGCATGCTGCCCTTCATGATGAAGGCGGCGGTCGCCACGCTGAAGAAGTTCCCGGAGTTCAACGCCAGCCTCGAGGGCGACAGCCTGGTGCTCAAGAACTACTGGCACATCGGCTTCGCGGCCGACACGCCCAACGGGCTGATGGTGCCGGTGATCCGCGACGTCGACCGCAAGACCGTGCCCGAGATCGCCAAGGAGATGGGCGAGCTCGCCGGCCTGGCGCGCGAGGGCAAGCTCAAGCCCGATCAGATGCAGGGCGGCACCTTCACCATCAGCTCGCTCGGCGGCATCGGCGGCATCTACTTCACGCCCATCATCAACGCGCCCGAGGTCGCGATCATGGGCGTTTGCAAGAGCTACTGGAAGCAGCACTCCAGCGACGGCAAGACCTGGGCCTCGCGCCTGACCTTGCCGCTGTCCCTGTCCTGGGACCACCGCGTGATCGACGGCGCGGCCGCCGCACGCTTCAACGTCCATTTCGCCAACGTGCTGGCCGACCTGCGGCGCACCCTGTTCTGAGTCGAGGTCTCTTCATGGCAAATCTGGTGGAAGTCAAGGTTCCCGACATCGGCGACTTCAAGGACGTCGCGGTGATCGAGGTGATGGTGAAGGCCGGCGAGACCATCGCGGTCGACACCGGGCTGATCATGGTCGAGTCGGACAAGGCCTCGATGGAGATCCCGTCCTCGCAGGCGGGCGTGGTCAGGGAGATCAGGGTCAAGGTCAACGACAAGGTGAGCGAAGGGTCGGTGATCCTGGTGGTCGAGGGGGTGGGTGCTGCTTCTTCCCCTCCCCCTCTGGGGGAGGGCAGGGTGGGGGCTGCGGCGTCTGCGGAGGGTGCGCCGGTATCGGTGCCCCCACCCCGGCCCTCCCCCAGCGGGGGAGGGAGTCAGAGCGCGCCTGTCGCAACCTACGCAGGCAAGGTCGACGTCGAGTGCGAGATGCTGGTGCTGGGCGCCGGCCCCGGCGGCTATTCCGCCGCCTTCCGCAGCGCCGACATCGGGATGAAGACCGTGCTGGTCGAGCGCTACGCCACGCTGGGCGGCGTGTGCCTCAACGTCGGGTGCATCCCGTCCAAGGCGCTGCTGCACACCGCCTCGATCATGGACGAGGTGGCGCAGATGCCTGACCACGGCATCAAGTACGGCGCGCCCGAGATCGACATCGACAAGCTGCGCGCCTTCAAGGAGGGCGTGATCAAGAAGCTCACCGGCGGCCTCGCCGGCATGGCCAAGATGCGCAAGGTGGAGGTGCTGACCGGCACGGGCAGCTTCCTCGATCCGTGGCACCTGGAAGTGGCCGCGGCCGACGGCGGCAGGAAGGTCGTGAAGTTCGGCAAGGCCATCATCGCGGCCGGCAGCCAGGCGGTGAAGCTGCCCTTCTTCCCCGAGGACGAGCGCATCGTCGACTCCACCGGCGCGCTGGAGCTCAAGAGCATCCCCAAGCGCATGCTGGTGGTCGGCGGCGGGATCATCGGGCTGGAGATGGCCACCGTCTACTCGACGCTGGGCACGCGCATCGACGTGGTGGAAATGCTCGACGGCCTGATGCAGGGCGCCGACCGCGACCTGGTCAAGGTGTGGGAGAAGTTCAACAAGCCGCGCTTCGACAAGGTGATGCTCAAGACCAGGACGGTCGGCGCCAAGGCGACCGCGGCGGGCATCGAGGTTTCTTTCGAAGGCGAGCAGGCGCCTTCGGCCCCACAGGTCTACGACCTGGTGCTGGTGGCCGTGGGCCGCAGCCCCAACGGCAGGAAGATCGGCGCGGAGAAGGCCGGCGTCGCCGTCACCGAGCGCGGCTTCATCGAAGTCGACCGGCAACTGCGGACCAACGTGGCGCACATCCACGCGATCGGCGACATCGTCGGCCAGCCGATGCTGGCCCACAAGGCGGTGCACGAAGCCCACGTGGCGGCCGAGGCGGCGCACGGCGAGGCGGCCTTCTTCGACGCGCGCCAGATCCCCTCGGTGGCCTACACCGACCCGGAGGTCGCCTGGGCCGGCAAGACCGAGGAGCAGTGCAAGGCCGAGGGGCTGAAGGTCGGAAAGGCGGTGTTCCCCTGGGCCGCCTCGGGCCGCGCCATCGCCAACGGCCGCGACGAGGGCTTCACCAAGCTGATCTTCGACGAGGCCACGCACCGCGTGATCGGCGGCGGCATCGTCGGCACGCATGCGGGCGACCTGATCAGCGAGGTGTGCCTGGCCATCGAGATGGGCTGCGAGCCGGCCGACATCGGCAAGACGATCCATCCGCATCCGACCCTGGGCGAGTCGATCGGCATGGCCGCCGAGCTGTTCGAGGGCGTGTGCACCGACCTGCCGCCGACCAAGAAGAAATAACGACACCGCTGCCGCCCGGCACCCGACCGATCACTGGAGAAAAAGCACCATGGCCGACAACCTGCGCGACGACGCGCTCGACTACCACCGCTACCCCACGCCGGGCAAGATCTCGGTCACGCCCACCAAGGCGATGGCCACGCAGCGCGACCTGGCGCTGGCCTACTCGCCCGGCGTGGCCGAGGCCTGCATGGAGATCGCGCGCGACCCGGCCGAAGCGATGAGCCTGACCTCGCGCGCCAACCTGGTCGCCGTGGTCACCAACGGCACCGCGGTGCTGGGCCTGGGCAACATCGGGCCGCTCGCGGGCAAGCCGGTGATGGAGGGCAAGGCCTGCCTGTTCAAGAAGTTCGCCGGCATCGACGTGTTCGACATCGAGCTGGCCGAGGACGACCCCGACGCGCTGATCGACACCATCGCCCGCATGGAGCCGACCTTCGGCGGCATCAACCTCGAGGACATCAAGGCGCCCGAGTGCTTCTACATCGAGAAGAAGCTGCGCGAGCGCATGAAGATCCCGGTCTTCCACGACGACCAGCACGGCACCGCGATCGTCGCCGCGGCGGCCATCCTCAACGGGCTGCGGCTGGTGGGCAAGAACATCGGCGAGGTCAAGCTGGTCGCCTCCGGCGCGGGTGCGGCGGCGCTGGCCTGCCTCGACCTGATCGTGAGCCTGGGCCTGAAACCCGAGAACATCGTGGTCACCGACGCAAAGGGCGTGGTCTACGTGGGCCGCACCGAGGGCATGGACGACAACAAGGCGCGCTATGCCCGCGAGACCAACGCGCGCACGCTGGCCGAGGTCATGCCCGGGGCCGACATCTTCCTCGGCCTGTCGGCCGGCGGCGTGCTCAAGCCGGAGATGGTGAGCGGCATGGCGCCGCGCCCGCTGATCTTCGCGATGGCCAACCCGACGCCGGAGATCCTGCCCGAGGACGCGCTGGCGGCGCGGCCCGACGCCATCCTCGGCACCGGGCGCTCGGACTACCCGAACCAGATCAACAACGTCCTGTGCTTCCCCTTCATCTTCCGCGGCGCGCTGGACGTGGGGGCGACCACCATCAACGAGGAGATGAAGCTGGCGGCCGTGCGTGCCATCGCCGGCCTCGCCCATGCCGAGATCCCCGAGGTGGTGGCACAGGCCTACGGCGCCGCGGGGCTGCGCTTCGGTGCCCAGTACCTGATCCCGAAGCCCTTCGACCCGCGGCTGATCGAGGCCGTCGCGCCGGCGGTCGCCAAGGCTGCGATGGACAGCGGCGTCGCGCTGCGCCCGATCGAGGACCTCGAGGCCTACCGGCAGCGCCTGGGCCAGTTCGTCTACCAGTCGGGCGGTGCGATGCAGCCGGTGTTCGCCGCCGCCAAGCGCACGCCCCGGCGGGTGGTCTACGCGGAGGGCGAGGACGAGCGCGTGCTGCGCGCCGCCCAGGTGGTGGTCGACGAAGGCCTGGCGCGTCCGCTGCTCGTGGGCCGGCCCGATGCGATCGCCGGGCGCATCGCGCAGTTCGGCCTGCGCCTGGCGCCAGGCACCGACTGCGAGTGCGTGGACCCGATGGACCCGGCCGTGCATGACGAGGCCGCGGAGGCCTACTACGGCCTGGTGCAGCGACGCGGCGTGTCGCGCGCGCTGGCCCATGCCGAGATGCGCGGCCGCGGCACGCTGCTGGGCGCGATGCTGGTGCGCCAGGGGCGCGCCGATGCCATGCTGTGCGGCACGGTGGGCCGTTTCCACGACCATCTGGCCTACGTGCGCGACGCCATCGGCCTGCGCAACGGCGCCTGTACCTTCGCCGCTGTCCAGATGCTGATGCTGCCCGGGCGCCAGCTCTTCATCTGCGACACGCACGTGAACGCCGACCCGACCCCGCAGCAGGTGGCCGAGACCGCGCTGATGGCCGCCGAGGCGGTGCGCCGCTTCGGCATCACGCCCAGCGTGGCGCTGCTGTCGCATTCGAGCTTCGGCGATTCCAATGCGGCGGCCGCGCAGAAGATGCGCGAGGCGCTCAAGCTGGTGAAGCTGCGCGACCCCGGCCTGGCGGTGGAGGGCGAGATGCGCGGCGACGCGGCGCTGTCGCGCAGCATCCTCGAGCGCGAGTTCCCCGAGGCCGGCCTCACCGAGGAGGCCAACGTGCTGGTGATGCCCAACGTCGACGCCGCCAACATCGCCTACAACCTGCTGCGCATCGCCGCAGGCAACGGCATCACCGTCGGCGGCATCCTGCTGGGCGCCGACCGGCCGGTGCACATCCTTACTCCCTCGTCCACCGTCAGGCGTATCGTGAACATGACCGCCGTCGCGGCGGTCCATGCCGGCGCGCAGCGCACGGCCTAGGCAGTTCTTTTTTTCGACAGGAGACAGCAATGGAAGCAACCATGGACGCGGGCAAGGCATCGGCTCCAAAGCCGTTCTACAGATCGCTTTATTTCCAGGTCATCACGGCGATCGTCATCGGCGTGGCGCTCGGGCATTTCTATCCCGCGCTCGGCGAGTCGATGAAGCCGCTGGGCGACGGCTTCATCAAGCTGATCAAGATGATCATCGCGCCCATCATCTTCTGCACCGTAGTGGTGGGCATCGCCGGCATGGAGGACATGAAGAAGGTCGGCAAGACCGGCGGGCTGGCGCTGCTGTACTTCGAGGTCGTGAGCACCGTCGCGCTGATCGTCGGGCTGGTGCTGGTGAACGTGTTCAAGCCCGGCGCCGGCATGAACGTGGACCCGAGCACGCTGGACACCAAGTCGATCGCGGCCTACACCGGCCCGGGCAAGATGCAGGGCACGGTCGACTTCCTGCTCAACGTGATCCCGAGCACGGTGGTCGACGCCTTCGCCAAGGGCGAGATCCTGCAGGTGCTGCTGTTCTCGGTGATGTTCGGCTTCGCGCTGCACAAGTTCGGCGGGCGCGGCACGCTGGTGTTCGACATCATCGAGAAGGGCTCGCACGTGCTCTTCTCGATCGTGGGCATGATCATGAAGGTGGCGCCCATCGGCGCCTTCGGCGCCATGGCCTTCACCATCGGCAAGTACGGCGTGGGCACGCTGTTCTCGCTCGGCAAGCTGATGGGCACCTTCTACCTGACCTGCCTGATCTTCATCTTCGTGGTGCTGGGGCTGATCGCGCGCTTCCACGGCTTCAGCATCTGGAAGTTCATCAAGTACATCAAGGAAGAGTTGCTGATCGTGCTGGGCACGTCGTCGTCCGAATCGGTGCTGCCGCGCATGATGGCCAAGCTCGAGAACCTGGGCGCGCGCAAGTCGGTGGTGGGCCTGGTCATCCCGACCGGCTACTCCTTCAACCTCGACGGTACCTCGATCTACCTGACGATGGCGGCGGTGTTCATCGCGCAGGCGACCAACACGCCGATGACGCTGACGCAGGAGCTCACGCTGCTCGCGGTGCTGCTGCTGACCTCCAAGGGCGCGGCCGGCATCACCGGCAGCGGCTTCATCGTGCTGGCCGCGACGCTGTCGGCGGTCGGGCACGTGCCGGTGGCGGGGCTGGCGCTGATCCTGGGCATCGACCGCTTCATGTCCGAGGCACGGGCGCTCACCAACCTGATCGGCAACGGCGTGGCCACGGTCGTGGTCGCCAAGTGGACCGGCGACCTCGACACCAAGCGGATGCACGAACAGCTCAACAACGAGACGACCACCGCGGCCGAGGAACCCGAGGTGGTGCTGGACGCCGTCGAACAGCACATGCCGGTGCCCGCATCGGCATCGGCGCAGCGCTGAGCCACGGACCGCAGCCGCCGATGGACGCCGCAATCTCCACGCGCGCCGGGCCGCATCGCGTCGTCATCGTCGGCGGCGGCGCGGGTGGGCTCGAGCTCGCCACGCGGCTGGGCAACACGCTCGGCCGCCGCGGCGAGGTCGAGGTCACGCTGATCGAGAAGAACCGCACCCACGTGTGGAAGCCCAAGCTGCACGAGATCGCCGCGGGCAGCATGGACATGAGCGCGCACGAGGTGGGCTACCTGGCGCAGTCGCACTGGCACCACTTCCGCTACCGCGTGGGCGAGATGGTGGGCCTGGACCGCGCCCGGCGCGAGGTGCTGGTGGCGCCCCACGTCGACGACGAAGGCCAGGAGGTCACGCCGCTGCGCGCCTTCGGCTACGACACGCTGGTGCTGTCGGTCGGCAGCCAGAGCAACGATTTCGGCACGCCCGGCGTGCGTGAGCATGCGATGCGGCTGGAGTCGGCTGCCGATGCGCGGCGCTTCCATTCGCGCATGGTCAACGCCTGCATCCGGGCGCATGCGCAGACCGAGCCGCTGCGGCCCGAGCAACTGCACGTGGCGATCATCGGCGCCGGCGCCACCGGCGTGGAGCTGGCCGCGGAGCTGCACCGCACGACGCGCGAGGTGGTGGCCTTCGGCCTGGATCGCGTGGATGCCGACAAGGACATCCGCGTGACCGTGGTCGAGGCGGCGCCGCGCATCCTGCCGGCCCTGCCGCCGCGCCTGTCGGGCGCCGCCGAGGACCTGCTGCGCAAGCTCGGCGTGGAGGTGCTCACCGATGCCAAGGTGGCCGAGGTCGAGCCCGTGGGCGTGCGCCTGGCGGACGGCCGCGTGCTGCCGGCCGAGCTGATCGTGTGGGCGGCCGGCGTGAAGGCGCCGGATTTCCTGAAGGAGCTGGCGAGCCTGGAGACCAACCGCATCAACCAGCTCGTCGTCATGCCCACGCTGCAGACCACCCGCGACGGGAACATCTTCGCCATCGGCGACTGCGCGGCCTGCGCCTGGCCCGAGGCCAACCAGGGGAAGGGCGGCTTCGTGCCGCCGCGGGCGCAGGCGGCGCACCAGCAGGCCTCTCACATGGCCCGGCAGATCCGCCGCCGCCTGGCAGGCAAGCCGCTGGCCGACTATCGCTACCGCGACTTCGGCTCGCTGGTCTCGCTGGGCGAGTTCAGCACCGTCGGCAACATGATGGGCGGGCTGATCGGCGGCAGCCTGATGGTCGAGGGCCTGTTCGCGCGCCTGATGTACCTGTCGCTCTACAAGATGCACGAGCTGGCGCTGCACGGCTTTCCGAAGGTGGCGCTCGACACCCTGGCGCGCCTGATCGTGCGGCGCACCGAACCCCACGTGAAGCTGCACTGAGGAGTCTTCTTTCCATGAGCGCGTCCCTGCCCATCCCCACGCCCGATCTCGGCCGCTGGATCGCCGAGCTGTTCGACATGCAGCAGGCCATGCTGCGCAGCTTCGGCGCCGCGCCCGAGCCCCCGCCGCTGAAGCCGGATGCCGAGCCCGTGCCGGTCTCGCTGATGGCGGCCGCGCGGGCCCTGGCCGCGTGGCAGGAGGAGGCGCTGCGGCAGATGGCTGCGATCTGGCCCGCGGGCGAGCCCGCCGACGGGGCCGACCGCCGCTTCGCCGCCCAGGCCTGGCGCGAGGACCCGCGCTTCGACCTCGCGGTGCGCCACTACCAGAGCTACGCGAAGCTGCTGCGCGGCGCCGTCGACGAGGCGCCGGTCGATGCGCAGCAGAAGGCCCAATGGCATTTCGCGCTGCGCCAGGTGCTGGATGCGCTCAGCCCCGCCAACTGCCTGGCCACCAATCCCGAAGCGATGCAGGTCGCGGTGGACTCCGGCGGCGCGAGCCTGGTGGAGGGCATGCGCCTGTTCCTGCAGGACCTGGCCCGGGGCCGCATCGCGATGACCGACGAGGATGCCTTCGAGGTGGGGCGCAACGTTGCCACCACCCCGGGCAGCGTGGTGTTCGAGAACGAACTGATGCAGCTCATCCAGTACGCGCCGACGACCGCGAAGGTGCACGAGCGGCCGCTCCTGATCGTGCCGCCCTGCATCAACAAGTTCTACATCCTCGACCTGCAGCCGGCGAACTCGCTGGTGGCGCATGCGGTGGCGCAGGGGCACACGGTGTTCCTGGTGTCCTGGCGCAACGTGTCGGAGGCACAGGGCCACCTGCGCTGGGACGACTACGTCGAGCAGGGCGTGATCGCCGCGATCGACACCGCGCGCGAGATCGCCGGCGCCGAGCGGATCAACGCCCTGGGCTTCTGCGTCGGCGGCACGCTGCTGGCCTGCGCGCTGGCGGTGCTGGCCGCGCGCGGCGAGGACAAGGCGGCCAGCCTGACGCTGTTGACCACCATGCTCGACTTCCACGACCCCGGCGAGATCGGCCTGCTGGTCAACGAAGGCATGCTGGCGCTGCGCGAAGCGGCCATCGGCGGCGGCGGCGTGCTGCGCGGGCGGGAGCTGGCCCAGGTGTTCGCCTCGCTGCGCGCCAACGACCTGATCTGGCCCTACGTGGTCAACGGCTACCTGAAGGGCAAGGCGCCGCCGGCCTTCGACCTGCTGTTCTGGAACAGCGACGACGCCAACCTGCCCGGGCCGATGTTCTGCTGGTATTTGCGCCATGCCTACCTCGAGAACCGGCTGCGCGTGCCGGGCGGCACCGTGCAATGCGGCGAGTCGGTGGACTTCGGCCGCATCGACGTCCCGGCCTTCATCTACGCCTCGCGCGAGGACCACATCGTGCCCTGGCGCACCGCCTACGCGAGCACCCGGCTGCTGGGCGGCGACACGCGCTTCGTGCTCGGTGCCAGCGGGCACATCGCCGGCGTGATCAACCCGCCGGCCGCCCGCAAGCGCAACCACTGGGTGGGCCCGGTCGGCGCCGAGCCGCAGCGCTGGCTGGACGGCGCCGAGTCGGTGCCCGGCAGCTGGTGGCCGGAGTGGACGCGCTGGCTTGCCACGCATGCGGGCGCCCAGGTCGCCGCACCGAAGAAGGCCGGCAGCCGCGCGCATCCCGTCATCGAGCCGGCACCGGGCCGCTACGTGAAGGAAAACGCGGCCTAGGGCCCGTTCATCGCCATTCGTCGTTTCCAACAGAGAGAGAAGGAGTCACCATGACCGATATCGTGATCGTCGCCGCGGCCCGCACCGCCGTGGGCAAGTTCGGCGGCAGCCTGGCCGCGACCCCCGCGCCCGAGCTGGGGGCCCACGTCATCAAGGGGCTGCTGGAGCGCGCCGGCGTGCCCGGCGACGCGGTGAGCGAAGTCATCCTGGGCCAGGTGCTCACCGCCGGCGCCGGCCAGAATCCCGCGCGCCAGAGCATCATCAAGGCCGGCCTGCCGCACCACGTGCCGGGCCTGACCATCAACAAGGTCTGCGGCTCGGGGCTCAAGGCCGTGATCCTCGCCGCGCAGGCGGTGCAGTGCGGCGACGCCGAGATCGTCATCGCCGGCGGGCAGGAGAACATGAGCGCCGCCCCGCACGTGCTGCTGGGTTCGCGCAATGGCCAGCGCATGGGCGACTGGAAGATGGTCGACTCGATGATCACCGACGGCCTGTGGGACGTCTACAACCAGTACCACATGGGCATCACGGCCGAGAACGTGGCGAAGAAGTACGCCGTCTCGCGCGAGGCGCAGGACGCGCTGGCGCTGGCGTCGCAGCAGAAGGCCGCCGCCGCGCAGGACGCGGGCCGCTTCGCCGACGAGATCCTGCCCTTCCCGATTCCGCAGAAGAAGGGCGAGCCGATCGTCTTCGACAAGGACGAGTTCATCAACCGCAAGACCAGTGCCGAGGGCCTGGCCGGCCTGCGCCCGGCCTTCGACAAGGCGGGCTCGGTGACCGCTGGCAACGCCTCGGGCATCAACGACGGCGCGGCGGCCGTGCTGGTGATGCGGGCGGACCGCGCCGCGGTGCTCGGCCTGAAGCCGGTGGCCGTGATCCGCGCCCATGCCTCGGCCGGGCTGGACCCGAGCCTGATGGGCATGGGCCCGGTGCCGGCCTCGCGCATGTGCCTGAAGAACGCCGGCTGGCGCGCGCAGGACCTGGACCTGATGGAGATCAACGAGGCCTTCGCCGCGCAGGCCTGCGCGGTCCACCAGGAGATGGGCTGGGACATGGCGAAGGTCAACGTCAACGGCGGCGCCATCGCCATCGGCCATCCGATCGGCGCCTCGGGCTGCCGGGTGCTGGTCACGCTGCTGCACGAAATGCAGCGGCGCGGCGCGGGCAAGGGGCTGGCGTCGCTGTGCATCGGCGGCGGCATGGGCATCGCGCTGGCGGTCGAGCGGGCATGAGAGCCTGAGTTTTTTTCAACCACAAGGAGAAGACAGATGACGAAAGCACGCGTGGTCCTCGTGACCGGTGGGATGGGCGGCCTGGGCGAAACCATCTCGACCAAGATGGTGGACGGCGGCTACAAGGTGGCCGTGACCTATTCGCCGGGCAACACCAGGCATGCCGAATGGGTGGCGCAGATGAAGGCCGAGGGCTACGACATCCTGGCCGTGCCCTGCGACGTGACCGACATCGATTCCTGCGCGCGGGCAGTGGCCCAGGTGCAGGAGCAGCTCGGGCCGGTCGACGTGCTGGTCAACAACGCCGGCATCACCCGCGACATGACCTTCAAGAAGATGGACAAGGTCAACTGGGACGCGGTGCTGCGCACCAACCTCGACAGCCTGTTCAACATGAGCAAGCAGGTCGCCGACGGCATGGTGGACCGCGGCTGGGGCCGGGTCATCAACGTCTCCTCGGTCAACGGCTCCAAGGGCGCCTTCGGCCAGACCAACTACTCGGCGGCCAAGGCCGGCGTGCACGGCTTCACCAAGGCGCTGGCGCTGGAGGTGGCGAAGAAGGGCGTGACGGTGAACACCATCTCGCCCGGCTACATCGGCACGAAGATGGTGACGGCCATCCCGAAGGAGGTGCTGGACTCCAAGATCCTGCCCAACATCCCGGTCGGCCGCCTGGGCAAGCCGGAGGAAGTGGCGGGGCTGATCATCTATCTCGCCTCCGAAGAGGCGGCCTTCGTCACCGGCGCCAACATCGCGATCAACGGCGGCCAGCACATGCAGTGATCGGGGTGTGTCGGGGCGGCCACCAAAGAGGATGTTTGCGCAAGAGCGTTTCTCCGCGCGGGCGGGGGCCGGCCGGGGGCCTAACATCGCCCCGTCCGGCGACAGGCTCCTGCCGATGGGGCATGAGGAGCCGCGGGAGACGCTGAGGAGTGGGATGAAGGCAGTCGTGCGACGCGCGCTGGGCTGGCTCGTGGCGCTGGCGATCATCGGGGCGGCCGCGCTGGCCGGCCATGCGGTGGCCATGCGTTCGGGCCTGGAGCGCCTGCGCGAGGCCGCGCAGCACCGGCTCGACATGGTGGCCGCGGGCCTGGAGGCCGATCTGGCCCGCTTCGACTACCTGCCCTCGCTCCTGGAGGTCACGCCCACCGTCTTCGCGCTGCTCGACCGGCCCGACAACGCCGAGCTGCGCGACCAGACCAACCGCTACCTGGAGCGCATCAACGCCACGGCCGGGGCGTCGAACCTCTACATGATCGACGCCGCGGGTGTGTGCCTGGCAGCGTCGGACTGGAACGATCCGGGCACCCCGGTCGGCACCGACCTGTCGTTCAGGCCCTACGTCAAGGATGCGCTGGCGCGCGGGCGGGGCCGCTTCTACGGTGTCGGCTTCACCAGCCGGCGCGCGGGTTACTACCTCTCCTATGCCCTGTTCGGCCAGGGCCGGCGCGGGGTGGCGGCGGTGAAGGTCGATCTCGAGACCACCGAGGCCGCCTGGCGCAAGCTGCCCGGCGAGGTGCTGGTGCTCGACGAGCGCGGCGTGGTGATCCTGTCCTCGCGCGAGGAATGGAAGTTCAGGCCGCTCGCGCCCCTGGGGCCGGAGGCCCTCGCGGACATCGCCGGCACGCGGCCCTATGGCGTCGCATCGCTGACGCCGCTGGACTGGCGCGAGACGGCGCACCCGGCCGGCGCCGCGGCCGCGATCCGGCTGGAAGGCGCGCAGTACCTCGGCATGACCCGCTCCCTCGAACCCGCGGGCTGGCGCGTCGTGGCGCTCGACGACACCGCACCGGTGCGCGCCAGCGCGCGCAATCTCGCGCTCATGGCCGCGCTGGGCGCGATGGTGCTGCTGCTGGTCGCGACGGTGCTGACGCAGCGCCAGCGCGCGCTGCGCGCCAAGCTGGCCAGCCGCGCCGCGCTGCAGGCGGCGCACGACAGCCTGGAGTCCAAGGTCGTGCTGCGCACGGCCGAGCTGCGCAGCGCGGTGGCGATGCTGGGCGAGGAGGTCGAGGCGCGCAAGGGCATCGAGGCCGACCTGCGCGCCACGCAGGGCGAGCTGGTGCATGCGGGCAAGATGGCGGCGCTGGGGCAGATGTCGGCCGGCATGGTGCACGAGCTCAACCAGCCGCTGGGCGCGCTGCGCACCCTCTCCGACAACGCCTGCGTGCTGCTGGAGCACGACCGGTTCGACGACGTGAAGGGCAACCTGCAGCGCATCGGCCACCTGGTCGATCGCCTCGGCCGCCTGACCTACCAGCTCAAGGCCTTCGCCTACAAGAACACGCTCGCGCGCGTGCGGGTCGACCTGCAGCAGTCGATCGCGAACGCGCAGCTGCTGGTGTCCGAGCGCCTGCGCGAGAAGGGCGTGGAGCTGGTGGTGCACGTGGAGCCCGAGGGCCTGTGCGCCTGGGCCGAGGAGGCGCGCCTGGAGCAGGTGCTGGTGAACCTGATGGGCAACGCCGTCGATGCGATGGCGGCCTCGTCGCTGCGGCGCCTGCGCATCGAGGCGGGTGCGCATCCGGTGGCCGAGCACCGCTGCCAGATCCAGGTCTGCGACACCGGCCCCGGCATCCGCGCCGACATCCTGCCGCGCCTCTTCGATCCCTTCGTCACCAGCAAGCCGGCCGGCGCCGGCCTGGGCCTGGGCCTGATGATCTCGGCCCACATCGTGCGCGAGCTCGGCGGCAGCCTGCGGGCGGCCAACATCGGCGGCTCGGGCGCCTGCTTCACGATCGAGCTGCCGATGGTGGCGGCACAGGAAACCGTTTCATGAGCGACAAGACAGCCATCCGCGTCATCTTCGTCGAGGACGATGCCGACGTGCGCCTGGGCAGCACCCAGGCGCTGGAGCTGGCCGGCCTCACGGTCGACGGCTTCGCCAGCGTGGAGGAGGCGCGCTCGCGCATCCGCTTCGGCGCGCCGGTGGTGGTGCTGTGCGACGTCAAGCTGCCCGGCATGGCCGGCACGGACTGGCTGGGCGAGATCCGCGCGGTCGATGCCGAACTCCCGGTGATCCTGGTCACCGGCCACGGCGACATCGCGATGGCGGTGCATGCGATGCGGCAGGGTGCCTACGACTTCATCGAGAAGCCCTTTCCCTCGGAGCACCTGGTCGCGGTGGTGCGGCGCGCCGCCGAGAAGAGGGCGCTGACGCTGGAGGTGCGCGAGCTGCGCGACCACCTCGAGAACTGGCATGGCATCGAGGCCGCCCTGCTGGGCCGCTCGGCCCAGATGCAGCGTGTGCGGCGCGAGGTGCTCAACCTGGCGGGGACGTCGGCCGACGTCGTGATCTACGGCGAGACCGGCACTGGCAAGGACCTGGTGGCGCGCTGCCTGCACGATCACAGCGAGCGGCGCCGCGCCAACTACGTGCCGGTGAACTGCGGCGGGCTGCCCGAGTCCCTGGCCGAGAGCGAGCTCTTCGGCCACGAGGCCGGCGCCTTCACAGGTGCCACGCGGGTGCGCATCGGCAAGTTCGAGCATGCGCAGGGCGGCACGCTCTTCCTCGACGAGATCGAGAGCATGCCGATGGCGGTGCAGATCAAGCTCCTTCGCGCGCTGCAGGAGCGCGCCATCGAGCGCCTCGGCTCGAACAAGCTGGTGCCGGTGGACTGCCGCGTGATCGCCGCGGCCAAGGACGACCTCAAGGCCCTGAGCGACCGCCAGAAGTTCCGGGCCGATCTGTACTACCGCATCGGCGTGGCCTTCATCGAGCTGCCCCCGCTGCGCGAGCGGCGGGAGGACATCCCGCTCCTGTTCGAGCACTTCATGCTGCTGGCCGCGAGCCGCTACCAGCGCGCGGCGCCCATCCTCGGAGGGGCGCAGCTGGGCGAGCTCATGGCCCATGCGTGGCCCGGCAACGTGCGCGAGCTGCGCAACGTGGCCGACCGCTTCGTGCTGAGCCTGCCCGGCGACCGCCTGCTGCCGACGGCCGGCGGCGCGGAGCTGCCGAGCAGCCTGCCGGCGCAGATGGAGCGCTTCGAGCGGGTCATGATCACCGAGGAACTGCGGCGCTGCCACGGCGACGTGGTCCTGACTGCCAAGGCGCTGGGCCTGCCCAAGCAGACCCTGTACGACAAGCTGAAGCGGCTGCGGGTGTCGACCGAGGGGTTCAAGCAGGAGGGCTGACAGCTTCGGTCAGCGCAACTCGCCCTGCGCGAGGCTCGCGTGCCGGCCCCGGCCGGCCGCCTTGGCCCGGTACAGCATCCGGTCGGCACGCTCGATGAGCGCGCGCCAGCCGTCCGACGCCGCGGCGCCCAGCGCCACGCCGACGCTGGCGCCGATCTCCAGGCCGAGGCCTGCAACCTCGAAGCGCAGCCGTGCGGCTGCCACGACCTCTTCGGCGATGGCCTCCGCCTGCGCGCCATCGCGCATGCCGGCCAAGGCGATGGCGAACTCGTCTCCTCCCAGCCGGGCCACCGCGTCGGTGGGGCGCACCAGCCCCTGCAGCCGATGCGCGAACTGCTGGAGGAGCTGGTCGCCGATGGCGTGACCGTGCGTGTCGTTGACCGGCTTGAAGCGATCCAGGTCGATGTACAGCAGGGCCAGGGCCTGGGTGGCGCCTTGCTGGTCGAGAAAGGCCTCGAAGCCCGCGCGGTTGAGAAGGCCGGTCAGGGGATCGCGCTGGGACAGCTGCAGCAGGCGCGCGCTTTCCTGCTGTTGCCGGCGGCGCACGGCCAGCTGGTCCGTGATGTCGCGCATGACGGACGAGTAGAGGTGGACCCGGCCGTCGGACCCCTTGTGCGCGATGACCATCTGGCTGACGGGCAGCACCCGGCGGTCCGCCACGTACACCGTCGTCTCGCCGATCCAGATGCCCTCGGCCTCGGCCGCCGGCAGGATGGTGCCGACGAACAGGTCGTTGGTCTCGGGCGGGTTGAAGCGGGTGACGTCGAGACCGTGCACCGGTTCGTCGGGGCCGATGCCCTGGGCCTGGCGCAGGGCCGGGTTCATGTAGTGGATGCGGCCGCGCGCGTCCGTCTGGACCACGTAGTCGGTCGTGTGCTCGAACACGGCGACGAGGTCGCGCAACGCGCGCTCGTCCGTGTGGATGGGCTGGGTCTTCCGTTCGCTCCCGGCCAGGCGCCGGAGTGCCGGCAGGAGCGTGATGGCAAGCACCGTGAGCATGGCGCCCGCGAGCCGCGGGGCCGACAACATCGCCTTCTGCATTTTTTCTCTCCCTGATTCGCGATCGGCGGCGATCTTACCCATTCCTCCATCGCTGGAGTCGATCGGCCGAACCAGGAAGGGGCGAAGCTCAGATGTCCAGCACGAGCCGCGGCGTCAGGCTGCCGGAGCAGCAGACCATCATCGCGCGGTTGGCCGCCTTCTCCTCGTCGGTGAGGTAGTCGTCGCGGTGGTCGGGCGTGCCTTCCAGTACGGGCGTGCAGCAGGTGCCGCAGATGCCCTGCGAGCAGGAATACTGGATCGGCACGCCGGCGTCGAGCAGCGTGTCCAGCAGGGTCTTGCCGGCCTCCACGCTGAGGGTCTTGCCGCTGCGGGCCAGCTGCACCTCGTAGCCGCCTGCGGTGGCGGCCTCCTGGCTGGCGCTGAAGCGCTCCAGATGCACGCGCTGCGGCGCCAGGCCGCCGCAGGCCGCGGTGAAGGCCTCCAGCATGCCGTTCGGCCCGCAGCAGTAGAGGTGCGATCCGGCCGGCGCCGCGCGCACGATGGCGGTGATGTCCGGCCGTTCCATGTCTTCACCGGTGCAGTGGAGGATCACGGAGTCGCCGGTTCGGTCCAGCGCCTGCAGTTCCTGCACGTACGCTGCGCGCTGCCGCGAGCGCACCGCGTAGTGCATCCGCCAGCGATGGCCCAGCGCGTTCAGGCGCGCGGCCATCGCCAGGAAGGGCGTGATCCCGATCCCGCC
This sequence comes from Variovorax sp. JS1663, assembly GCF_002157355.1. Taxonomy (GTDB): domain Bacteria; phylum Pseudomonadota; class Gammaproteobacteria; order Burkholderiales; family Burkholderiaceae_C; genus Variovorax. The sequence goes on from NZ_LYMK01000038.1 coordinate 33,502, forward strand.
GGCGATGAAGACCGACAACGGCGCATCCTCGTACAGCGGGAAGTCGTTGACCGGCGCGCCGGCGGCGATGCGGTCGCCGGGCCGCGGCACCGTGTGCATCCAGGCCGACCCGCCGCGGCTCTCGGCCGCACGATCCACCGCGACCACGTAGCGGTGCCGCTCGGCCGGGTCGTTCACCAGCGAATAGCTGCGCAGCAGGCCGCCGGGCAATTGCAGGTCGATGTGTGCGCCGGCCGTGAAGGGCGGCAGCGGCGCGCCGTCCGCGGAGACGAACTCGTAGGACACGATGCCTTCCGCCTCGCGGCGCAGCTGGCGCAGGAGCAGTTGCGGTCCGGTCACGGCGTGTAGCCGAAGCCGGCGTCGAGCTTCGCCACCGTGTGCTCGCGGTGCTCCTGCCACGGCACGCCGGTGGGCAGCGTGAGGGACACCGCGCGCACCATGAAGGTGGCGGGGTCGCGCGCGCCCTGCGGCTCGGTGCCGCTGCCCTGCAGGTTGCGCACCGTCTCGAGCAGCAGGCGCCGCGTCATCGCCACGCCTGTGTCGCTGATGCCCAGGTGCTCCTTGCTGCGGTCGTAGATGGCGGCCACGCCGGACTGGCAGGCCGCGTCCTGCACCCACAGGCCCGGCAGGCCGGAGAACCAGGTCTTGGTCTGCGCGTCGTAGTTGAAGAGGTAGCCGTTCTGGCGGGTGTACTTCGTCCAGTACTTGGCGAAAGGCTCGGTGGCGGGCCGCGGCGCGAAGGCATCGTTGCTGGCATGGCCGGTCTCGCGGCCGGCGTGGCCCTTCTCGAACAGCGCGCGCGTCTTGTCGTAGAGTTTTTCCGCGGGGTGGTAGGAGAACATGATGCACAGCGTGTGGTGGTCGTCGATCGGCACCCAGGCATGGCCGGACAGCTCGGGGTACTGCGACTGCGGCGGCACCAGCGTCCAGAAGGGCAGCAGGAACTGGTTCACGCGCCAGTAGCTGGTCTCGTCGTCCAGCTTGCGGCGCGAGGCGACGCTCATGCCGAAGGGCTGGCGCTGGCATTCGAAGCTGGGGCGCAGGTCGCGCTTGGCGATCCAGTCGCTGATGGCGCCCTGCGCGTCGATGCGGCCGTGCAGGATGGGCGCATGGGCCGAGTCGATCTCGCCCTCGACCGCCTGCAGCCAGTTGCATTCCTGCACGCGGAAGCTCACGTGCACGCGCTCGGCCGGCACCAGGTTCCATTCCATCTCCGGCAGCGGCGGCGGGTTGTCCTGCTGCGGGCCCATGTAGGCCCAGGCGATGCCGTTGCGTTCCCGGCAGGCATAGGCCTTGAGGCGGACCTTGTCCTTCAGCCGGCTCTCGGCCGGCTCGGCCGGCAGGTCCTGCACGCGGCCGTCGGTGCCGAACTTCCAGCCGTGGTAGACGCAGCGCAGGCCGCAGTCCTCGTTGCGGCCGAAGACCAGCGGCGCGCCGCGGTGCGGGCAGGCATGGTCCACCAGGCCGAGCCGCCCCTCGCTGTCGCGGAAGGCGATCAGGTCCTCGCCCAGCAGGCGAACGCGCTGGGGCATGCCGCCGGCCGGCAGGTCCGCGACGGGGAGAAAGGGAAGCCAGTACAGGCGCATCAGGCCGCCCATGGCGGTGCCCGGGCCGACGCGCACGAGGGTTTCGTTGTCTTCAGGGGTGAGCATGGGGAGCTCCGTGGGCTGTGGTGGGTGAAATGGTGATTGGTCTTACCATTTTAATATCGAAACCTGCAAAACGGAAGATGGAGCGGAACGATCGGATTCGGGGTTAAACCCAGGAATAATCTATTGGTCAGTCCATTAGACTTATAGGATCCCCACGTATCCAGGAGTCCGCCATGTCCGCCCCAAGCCCCGGCCGCCGCGCCGCCCTGTTCCAGATCGCGGCGGGCACCGCCGCCCTGGCCGCCTTTCCCGGCCGCCTGCTTGCCCAGGGGAACTGGCCCGAGAAGCCCATCACCCTGATCTCGCCTTTCGGCGGCGCCGTCGACATCCTGGCGCGCCTGATCGCGGCCGACCTCGGCCGGCGCCTGGGCCAGAACGTCATCGTGGACCTGAAGCTGGGCGGCTCCGGCACCATCGGCATGGCGGCGGTGGCGCGTGCACAGCCGGACGGCTACACGATCGGCATGGGGACCACCACCTCGCTGACGTCTGCGCCGCACCTGATCAAGAACCCGGGCTACGACGTCGAGAAGTCCTTCACCTACCTGGGGCTGATCCAGACCTCGCGCCAGGTGCTGACGGTGTCGCCGAAGCTGGGCGTGGACACGCTGCAGGATTTCATCGCCCTGGCCAAGGCCAAGCCCGGCACGCTCAACTTCGGCTCCAGCGGGGTAGGCAACAGCATCCACCTGGCGGTGGAGCAGTTCAACGCGGCCGCCGGCATCAAGGCGGTGCACGTGCCCTACAAGACGGGCAACGAGACCGACGCGGCCATGATGGCCGGCGACGTGCAGTACACCATTGCCTCGCTCGCCACCTCGCTGCCGCTGATCCAGGCGGGGCGCATCAAGGCGCTGGCGGTGACGGGCGAGGGCCGCGATCCGGCGCTGCCGAACGTGCCGAACCTGACGGAGTCGGGCCTGGCCGCGCGCATCCCGGACCAGCTCTTCGGCATGGTGGGCCCGGCGAACATGCCGGCGCCCGTCAGTGCGAAGCTGCTGAAGGCGGTGGCCGACATGCAGGCGGACCCGGCGTTCCAGGAGTCCGTGCGCCGCGGCGGCGGCCTTCCCTCCCAGGTGCACGGCGAATCCTTCCGCAAGCTGGCGCTCGGAGATAGCCAGATCTGGGGCGATCTGATCAAGCGCCTAAACATCACCCTCAACAGCTGAAATGACGCTCTCCCCCAGGCTCCCCCACTTCGTGTGGTCCGCCAACCCCCTCACCGGGGGCGCACCCCGCGGGCCGGCAAAGCCGGTTCCGCGGGTGCTCCCGAACGGGCCGGCTTCGCGGCCTGCGTGTTTCATGCGTCGCGGGTCGCGCGAAGCGCGGTGGAGCAACTGAAATGAAGCTCTCCCCCAGGCTCCCCCACTTCGTGTGGTCCGCCAACCCCCTCACCGGGGGCGCACCCCGCGGCCCGGCAAAGCCGGTTCCGCGGTGTTCCACGAATGTCCGTCCTGGCGCCATGCGCTGCAGGCCGCGCGGGCTGCAATGGGGCCACTGAAGACAGCGCTGGTCGCCGGGGCCAGCGGCATCGTCGGGCGCGGCATTGCCGAGCAACTGGCGGGGCAGGGCTGGCGCGTGCTGTGCGCGAGCCGCTCGGGCGCCGCGCTGGCCGGCACCGAGGGCGTGGCGGTGGACCTGATGGATCCGGCCGCCTGCGCACGGGCCCTGTCGCCGCACGCGGACATCACGCACCTGTTCTACGCAGCCTTCCAGCCGGCACCCAGCCGCGCGGCCGAGGTCGGGCCCAACCTGGCGATGCTGCGCCACGTGGTCGAGGCGGTGCAACAGGCCTCGCCCGCGCTGCGCAAGGTGGTGCTGGTGACCGGCGCCAAGTTCTACGGCATCCAGTGGGGCGCCAGCCCGACGCCCTGCCGCGAGAGCGATGCGCGACAGCTGCCGCCGAACTTCTACTACGACCAGGAGGACTGGCTGCGCCAGGCCAGCCGCGGCACGCCATGGCGCTGGGTCAACCTGATCCCCCCCTTCGTCTCCGGCTATGCGGTGGGCAACCCGATGAACCTGGTGTTGGGCATCGGCCTCTATGCCGCGGTGTGCAGGGAGTTGGGCATGCCGCTGCGCTTTCCCGGCAGCACGGGGGCCTACGAGGCCCTGCACCAGATCGCGGACGCGCGCCAGATCGGCGCGGCCGCCGCCTGGGCCGCGGAGGCCTCGGCAGCCGAGGACCAGGCCTTCAACGTGACGAACGGCGACCCGGCCCGCTGGTGCCGGACCTGGCCGGTGCTCGCCGATGCGCTGGGCATGGGCTGGGCCGAGCCCAAGACGATCCCGCTCGCGGACATGATGCCGGAGCAGCAGCCGGTGTGGGACCGCATCGCCCATCGCCACGGGCTGCGGCCGGTCGACATCGGCCGTGTCGTGGACTGGCGCTGGATGGACTACATGCTGCGCCAGGCGCACGACATCGTGTTGGCGACGGGCAAGATCCGCCGCGCCGGCTTCCACGACTGCATCGAGACCGATGCCACGCTGGTGCAGCGCCTGCGCGAGCTGCAGGCGAGCGAGGTGCTTCCGGCATGAGCCGCACGGCCGCTCCGAAAGCGAAGGTACTCCAGTGAACACACACCCGCTGCATCGCGATGTCCGCGCGCTCACGCTCGGCTTTCTCTCGCTGGGCGCGCAGGCCGCGCCGCTGGAAGTGCTCGCGGCCGCGGCGGAAGCCGGCTTCGGCGCGGCAGGCCTGCGCATCAGCGGCCGCAACCCGGGCGATCCATGGCCCGGGCCGGGCGCGGAGGACGATGGGTTCGAGCGCATGCGCGCCAGGGCCGAAGCGCTGTCGGTCCGCATCTCCAGCATCTGCGGTTACTACATCTCGGAGAAGACGACGCCGTCGCACCTGCAGGCCAACGTCGATGCGGCGCGGCGCACCGGCGCCACCCTGATCGCGCAAAGCTGTTTCGAGCCCGATCTCGCGCGCGTGAGCGGGCTGCTGCGCGACTACGCGCGCGCCGCCGCCGCCGCCGGCGTGCGCATCGCGCTCGAGTTCATGCCCATGAGCGCGCTCAAGACGATCGGCGACGCGCAGCGCGTGATCGCCGACAGCGGCGCGCGCAACGTGGGCCTGCTGATCGACTCGCTGCACCTCGCGCGCTCCGGCGCGGGCGCGGCAGAGGTGCGCGCCCTCGATCCCGGCGCCATCCTTCTCACGCAGCTGTGCGATGCGCCGGCCGTGCGTGCGCCGTCGACGACGCTCTTCGACGAGGCGATGTCGGGGCGCATGTACCTGGGGGATGGCGGGCTGGACCTGGCGGGCCTGGTGGCTGCGCTGCCGGCAGACGCAGAGATCGAGCTGGAGACGCCGGTCGTTGCCGACGCGGCGCTGCCGGCGGCGCAGCGTGCACGGCGCGCCGCGCAGAAGGCCCGGGCCTTCTTCGCTGCGCACTTCGCCTGAAGGGCTGTTCAGTCTCGCGCCGGCTTCAGGCCGGTGAAGGCCGGCCGCCGCTTGCCCAGGATGGCCTCGATCTGCGCCGCCGGCTCCGGTGCGGCGAAGGCGGCCGCCTGGCTCGCGGCCTCGAGCGCGAAGGCGCTCTGCCGGTCGCCGTCGAGCGAGGCATTCAGCATCGCCTTGGACAGGGCCACCGCCGTCGGTGCGGCCAAGGCCATGCGCTCGGCCATCTCGCGCACGCGCACTTCCAGGGCCTCGCTCGCGTGCACGTCCATCACGATGCCGAGCGCGCGGGCTTCCTCCACGCCGACGTCACGGGTGGAGAACACCAGCTCCTTCGCACGCTGCAGTCCCACCACGCGCGGCAGCAGGTAGAGCGCGCCGAGGTCCGGCACCAGGCCCAGCCGAAGATGCGCCATGGCGAACTTCGCGCGCGGGCTGGCGACGATCATGTCGGCGCACAGCGCCAGCGCGAAGCCGGCGCCGATGGCGGGTCCGTCGATCGCGGCGATCACCGGGCAGCCGATGTTCAGCAGATCGTCGGTCAGGCGCAGGCCCGCGTTGATGCGCCGCTGCCAGTAGGCCGGACCGGCCTGCGCATGCTCCTGCAGCGCGTGCAGATTGCCGCCCGCGCAGAACGCGCCCGCGCCGCCGGTGAGCACCAGCACGCGCACGGCCGGCTCGTTGCGCACGCGCTCCAGCACCGCCATCAGGTCGGTGCGCAGCGCCACGTCCAGCGGGTTGTGGATATCCGGCCGGGTGAAGCGCACCCAGCCGACCCCGTTCTCCACCGAGAAGTCGATCGTCTCCATGCGCGTTCAGGCCGGCTTGAACATCGGGACCATCGCGCCGCCTTCGGCGGGCTTGAAGGTCACCGCGACGCGCTGGCCGATCCTCAAGGTGTCGAGGTCGCAGTCCACGATGTTGGTCAGCAGGGTGATGCCTTCGTCGAGCGCGACGTAGGCGATCGCGTAGGGGATGGGTCCGGCCCGGCGGGTGACGCTCACGCTGTAGATCGTGCCCTGGCCCGAGAGGCTGCACCACTCGGTGTCGCCCAGGCAGAAGGGGCACAGCGCGCGCGGGTACCAGTGGACCTTGCCGCAGCCCGTGCAGCGCCGCGTGCACAACAGGCCCTCCCTGGCCTGTGTCCAGAAATGCTCGGTGGCCGCGTCGACATGGGGAGCCGCCAGCGGCCGGTCGGTGGAAGGAGTGGACATTGCTTATTGCCTTTCCATGATCAGGGTGGCGCTGCCGTGGCGCGAGCCCAGCAGGCCGCCGGTGCCCTGGGCCAGGGCCAGCGTGCAGTCGGGCACCTGCACCTTCGGGTGCGCCTCGCCGCGCAGCTGGCGCACGGCCTCGATCACCTTGGTGATGCCGCCGCGGTTGGCCGGGTGGTTGTTGCACAGGCCGCCGCCGTCGGTGTTGAAGGGCAGCTTGCCCACGCCGGAGATCAGGTTGCCGTCGGCCACGAAGCGGCCGCCTTCGCCCTTCCTGCAGAAGCCCAGGTCCTCCAGCTGCATCAGCACGGTGATGGTGAAGCTGTCGTAGATCGATGCGTACTGGATGTCGGCCGGGCGCACGCCCGCCTCCTCGAAGGCGATCGGTCCCGAGACGGCGGCGCCGGACCAGGTCAGGTCCACCTGGCCGCCGAGCTGGCCCTTGATGGTCTCGCCGGCGCCCAGCACGTTGACCACCGGGCGCTTGAGCCGCGCGGCGATCTCGGGCCGCACCACCACCAGCGCGCCGCCGCCGTCGCTCACCACGCAGCAGTCCAGCTTGTGCAGCGGGTCGGAGATCATCGGCGAGGCCAGCACCTCCTGCACCGTGACCGGTTCGCGCAGCATCGCGTTCGGGTTGTGCTGCGCATGCGCCGCGGCGGCCACCTTGATCCAGGCGAGCTGCTCGGGGGTGGTGCCGAACTCGTGCATGTGGCGCGCCGCCGCCAGCGCATACATGTTGACGGTGACGGGGCCGTACGGCATCTCCCACGGCACGTCCGGCGTGTTGGCCGTGACCAGTCGGGGCGCGACGCCGCTCGACCCCTCGCTGCGCGGGCGGCCCGCCAGCGTGATCAGCGCCACGTCGCACTTGCCGGCGGCGATCGCCTGCGCCGCGTGCGAGACGTGGATCAGGTAGGCCGAGCCGCCGGTGTCGGTGCTGTCCACGTGGCGCAGGCGCGTCAGGCCCAGGTAATCGGCCATGTTGTTGGCGCCCAGGCCGGGCGCGTCGCCGGCGCAGAAATACCCGTCCACGTCCCGCAGGGTGAGGCCCGCGTCCTCCAGCGCACCCCGGGCGCATTCGGCATGCAGCTGCGCCACCGTCTTGTCGGGGGCCTTGCGCGTGGGGTGCTCGTAGGCGCCTGCGATGCAGGCCTTGCGTTTGATCGTCATCTGATTGCTCCAGCCAGGGTTCGCATGTAGGATATCATTGGTTCAACCATCGGACAAGCAAGGAGCAAGCAAAGTGGATCCCATCGTCAGCCTGCAAGGGCGCACCATCGTCGTCACCGGGGCCGGCCAGGGCATCGGCAAGGGCATCGCGGAACTGGCCATCGAACTGGGCGCCAACGTGGTGGCGGTCGACCTCAACGGGCAGACCCTGGACGCCGCGGTCTCGGCGCTGCCGCAGGCGCGCGTGCTCGCGGTGCAGGGCAGCGTGGCCGATCCGGCCGTGGCCGACCGCGCGGTGGCCGACGCGGTGGCGAAGTTCGGCGCGGTGCACGGCCTCGTCAACAACGCCGGCATCATCCGCCCCGCGATGATCGACAAGATGACCGACCAGCAATGGCAGGAGGTGATCGACGTGCACCTCACCGGCTCCTTCTACTGGATGCGCGCGGCCGGCCGTCACATGGTGGAGCGCGCCAAGGGCGGCGACAAGACGGGCGGCTCGATCGTCAACATCTCGTCCGATGCCGGGCGCAAGGGCTCGATCGGGCAGATCAACTATGCGGCCGCCAAGGCCGGCATGCTGGGCATGACGATGACCGCCGCGCGCGAATGGGGCCGCTACAACATCCGCACCAACTCCATCTGCTTCGGCGTGGTGGAGACGCCGATGACGGAAGTGGTGCGCGGCGAGAAGTTCCGCGACCAGATGCTGGCGCAGATCCCGCTCGGCCGCTGGGCCACGCCGGGCGAAGTGGTGAAGAGCGTGTGCTACCTGCTGTCGGATGGTGCCAGCTACGTCACGGGCCAGCACCTGGGCGTGAACGGCGGCTTCCACATTTCGCTCTGACCATGGTGGGCGACAGCGTCCTCCTGGCGCGCGCGGACGGCGTCGCCGTCCTCACGCTGAACCGGCCCGCGGCGAAGAACGCGATCGACATTCCCACCACCGATGCGCTGACGGCCGCGCTGCGCGCACTGCGCGCCGACGACGAGGTGCGGGCGGTGGTGCTCACCGGCGCCGCCGGCGACTTCTGCGCGGGCGGCGACGTCAAGGGCATGGGCGAGGGCGCCTCGCGCACCGTCGAGCAGCGCCGCGCCGGGATGGCGCGCTATGCCGAGCTGGCGCGCGCGCTGATGACCCTGGACAAGCCGCTGATCGCCGCGGTCGACGGCGTGGCCTTCGGCGCGGGGCTCAGCATGGCGCTCTACGCGGATCTCGTGCTGGTGAGCACGCGCGCGAGGATGGCCATGGTCTTCCACCGCATCGGCCTGGTGCCCGATGTCGGGGCGTGGTTTCAGCTCCCGCGCGTGGTGGGGCTGCAGCGGGCCAAGGAGCTGATCTATTCGGCGCGCGAGTTCGGCGCCGAGGAGGCAGTGCGCATGGACCTCGCGCTGGAATCCCTCGCGCCCGAAGCCCTGATGCCGCGCGCGATGGCGCTGGCGCAGAGCCTTGCAGGCGCCTCGCCCACGGCCTTCGGCCTTTCCAAGCGCGCGCTGGCTGCCACGCTGCAGAGCGATTTCGAGGCCATGCTGGAGATGGAGGCTTCCTCGCAGGCCATCGCCTCCTCCAGCGCGTACTTCCGCGAGGCCATTCGCCGCTTCGCCGCCAAGGAGCCGGCGCAGTTCCGCTGGCCGAAGAAGGATTGACCGCATGATCGACTACGAGAAGACCAAGGCCTGGCGCTCCGGCCCGGTGCGCCACAGCTACACCGGGCGCGACACGATCCTCTACGCACTGGGTGTCGGCTTCGCCGCCGATCCGCTGGCAGCGGAGGAACTGCGCTTCGTCTACGAGAAGGAACTCCAGGCCGTGCCGACCATGGCCGCGGTGCTGGCCTCGCCGGGCTTCTGGATGCGCGACCGCAAGGAGCTGGGCATCGACTTCCTGAAGCTGGTGCACGGCGAGCAGGGCGTGACGATCCATACGCCGCTGCCCGCGGCCGGCACGCTGGTCGGCGAGAGCCGCGTCACCCGCATCATCGACAAGGGTGAGGGCAAGGGCGCGGTGATGCACGTGGAGAAGACGCTCACCAACGAGGCGGACGGCCGGCTGGTTGCCACGGTCGAGATGGTGCTCTTCCTGCGGGGCGATGGCGGTTTCTCCAGGAACGGCGGTGGCGACGAGCCCGCGCCCGCCGCGCCCGCGACGCCCGACACTGCGCCGGATGCGACGTTCGAGCTGTCCACGCGCGCCGACGCGGCGGTGCTGTACCGCTTGTCAGGAGACATCAACCCGCTGCACATCGATCCGGCGGTGGCGGCCAAGGCCGGCTTCCCGAAACCGATCCTGCATGGCCTGGCGACCTACGGCAACGCGTGCCGCGGCATCCTCGCCGGCTTCTGCGGGCACGACGCATCGCGCATGAAGTCGATCCGCGCCCGGCTGACCTCGCCGGTGTATCCCGGAGAGACCCTGGTGCTGGACTGCTGGCGGCTGGGCAGCGAGGAGATCGCTTTCCGCGCCAGCGTGAAGGAGCGCGGCGTGCAGGTGCTGGCCAATGGCCGTGCGGTCCTTGCCGGGCCGTGATCCTCCGTCCGACCTACAGCCGGATGATCACGGACTTCTGTTGCGTGTAGTGCGCCAGCGCGTCCATTCCCTGCTCGCGGCCGTAGCCGCTTGACTTGTAGCCGCCGCAGGGGTTCTGCACGAAGCCGCCGCCGTACTCGTTGACGACGATGCGGCCGGCCTCCAGCAGCGCGGCCACGCGGTGCACGCGGCCGATGTCGCGGCTCCAGATGCCCGCGGCCAGGCCGAAGGGCGAGTCGTTGGCGATGCGCACCGCGTCTTCCTCGTCGTCGAAGGGAATCACGCACAGTACCGGGCCGAAGATTTCCTCGCGCGCGATGCGCATGCCGTTGTGGCAGCCGACGTAGACGGTGGGCTCGATGAACCAGCCCTGCTGCAAGCGCGGCTCCATGGGCAGCCGGCCGCCGATCGCGGCGCGCGCACCCTCCTGGCCGGCCACCTCGAAGTACGACAGGATCTTTTCGTACTGCGCGCGGGTCGTGATGGGGCCGGCGGTGGCATCGTGCTCCGGGCCCACGCGGATCTGCGCCACCGCCTCGACGAGGCGCTCGACGAAGCCGTCATGGATGCTCCGCTGGACCAGCAGCCGCGTGCCTGCCGCGCACCACTGGCCGCTGTTCCAGGTGAAGGCGCGGGCCGAGCCCACCGCGGCGGCCGCGAGGTCGGCATCGTCGAACACGATGTTGGCGGACTTGCCGCCCAGCTCCAGCGTCAGCGGCAGGATGCGCTCGGCCGCGATGTGGCCCAGCGCCTGCCCGGCCCGCACGCTGCCGGTGAAGGAGATCTTGCGCACCTGTGGGTGCTCCGCGAGCGCGGCGCCCACGGCCGGGCCGGTGCCGAGCACGACGTTGAGCACGCCGGGCGGCAGCCCGGCCTCCTCGACCGCCAGCCGCGCCAGCGCTACCAGCGAGCCGGAGGTGAACTCCGAAGGCTTGGCCACCACCGTGTTGCCGGCAGCCAGGGCGGGCGCGATGGCGCGCGCCGCCTGGTGCAAGGGGGCGTTCCAGGGCAGGATGGCGCCGACGACGCCGAAGGGCTCGCGCAGCGCATAGCTGTGGTAGGCCGGGCCGACGTTGACCAGCTCGCCGTCCATCGCGCCGGCGATGCCGCCGTAGTACTCGAAGAACTGCGCCACGAGGTCGATCAGCGCGGGCATCTCGCGGCCGGGTTTGCCGGTCTCGCGCGATTCGATGTCGCCGAGCAGTGCCGCATGGCGGCGTGCCACGCGAGCCAGTTCGACGAGCGCGCGGCCGCGCTCGCCCGGACGCATCGCGCGCCAGGCCGGCCAGGCCTGGGCACTGGACGCCACGGCCTGCGCGACATCCTCCGGGCCGCTGTCGGCCACTTCGCCGATGCGCCGTCCGGTGCGCGGGTCCAACTGGTCCAGCCAGCTGCCGCCGGCCGGCGGCACCGCTTCGCCGTGCAGGTAATTCAGGGTGCGGGTGGGTGTCATGTGGCTCTCCTCAAGTGGTGTGCAGGGGCCGGGCGGGCGCTGCAGGCGCCGCCGGCGCCTCGGCCGCACGCGCGGTGGCGCGGCGCCGCCAGAGATGACCGATCTGTCCGACCACGCCGCGCCGGAACACCATCACCGTGACCATGAACACCAGCCCGCTCAGCACCAGCAGCCACGAGCCCATGCCTGACAGCAGATGGTGCAGGCCGGTCAGCATGAATGCGCCGACGACCGGACCGGCCAGCGTGCCCAGGCCGCCGAGCAGCGTCATCAGGATTGCGTCGCCGCTGGTATGCCAGTGCGCGTCGTTCAATGAAGCGAGCTGCATCACCAGCGCCTTCAGCGCGCCGGCCAGGCCGGCCAGCGCCGCCGACAGCACGAAGGCCAGCAGCTTGTGGCGCGCCACGTCGTAGCCCAACGAAACCGCACGCGGCTCGTTTTCACGGATGGCCTTCAACACGTCGCCGAAAGGCGAGTGCACGGTGCGCACGATCAGCGCGAAGGCGGCAGCGCACACCGCCAGCACGAAGAAGTACATCGCCAGGTTGTCGTTCAGGTCGACCAGGCCGAACAGCGTGCCGCGCGGCACCCCCTGCATGCCGTCCTCCGCGCCGGTCCAGGGCGACTGCACGAAGAAGAAGTACACCATCTGCGCCAGAGCCAGTGTGATCATCGAGAAGTAGATGCCCTGGCGCCGGATCGCCACCGCGCCCATCGCGAGACCCAGCAGCGCCGCGGCGGCCGTGCCCAGCAGCACCCCCAGCGGTGCCGGAACGCCGAAGTCGCGCACGGCCAGCGCGGTCACGTAGGCGGCGGCAGACAGGAAGGCGGCATGCCCGAAGGACAACAGCCCCCCGAAGCCCAGCAGCAGGTTGAATGCGCTCGCGAACAGCGCCAGGCAGAGCGCCTGCATCAGCAGCACCGGGTACACCACGAAGGGTGCGGCGACCGACAGGGCCGCTGCCACCGCCGCCACACCGAGAAGAAGGGTCGGCTTCATGCACGCCTCCCGAACAGTCCGGCCGGCCGCGTCAGCAACACCAGCACCATGAGCGCGAACACCACGGTGTTGGCGAACGGCGGGTAATACACCTTCGACACGCCCTCCACCACGCCCAGGCCCAGGCCGGTGACGATCGCCCCGAGCACCGAGCCCATGCCGCCGATCACCACCACGGCGAACACCACGATCAGCAGGTTCGAGCCCATGTGCGGACTGACTTGCGTCAGCGGTGCGGCCAGCACGCCGGTCAGCGCCGCCAGTGCGGCGCCCGCCGCGTAGGTGCCGGTCACCAGGCGCGGCACGTTGAGCCCGAAGGCACCCAGGAGCCGCGGGTTCTCGGTGCCGGCGCGCAGCATGGCGCCGAGCCGCGTCCGCTCGATCAGCGCCCAGGTCGCGCCACACACAAGGAGGGCCGCGCCCACCACCCAGGCACGGTAGGCCGGCAGCACCATGAAGCCCAGGTCGATGCCGCCCTGCAGAAGCTCCGGCGCGGGGTAGGGCAGGCCGGAGGACCCGACGGCCTGCGTCACCGCGCCTTCCAGCAGCAGGGCCAGGCCGAAGGTCAGCAGCAGGCCGTACAGGTGGTCGAAGCGGTAGAGGCGCGCCAGCAGCGTGCGCTCGAAGGCCACCGCCGCGGCCGCCACGACGAGCGGCGCGGCGAGCAGCGCCAGCCAGTACGACATGCCCAGATGGGCCATGCCTGCCCAGGCCAGCAGCGCACCGGACATGTACAGCGCGCCGTGGCAGAAGTTCACCACGTTGAGGAGGCCGAAGATCACGGCCAGCCCCAGGCTGAGCAGTGCGTAGAAGCAGCCGTTGACCAGGCCGACCACGAGCTGCCCCATGAGTGCCGGCAGCGGCACACCGAAGATCGCGTCCATCTCAGCTCTTCTTCACCAGGGCGCACTGGCCCTTCTCGATCGGCGGAAAGGCTTCGCTGCCGGGAATGGTGGCGCGCACGTTCAGGTAGTCCCAGCTGCGCTTCGACTCGGCGGGCGTCTTGACCTGGACCAGATACACGTCCTTGACCAGCCGGCCGTCGTCGCGGATGCGGCCGCCACTGGCGAAGATGTCGTCGATGGGAAGCTCGCGCAGCTTGGCGCGCACCGCCTTCGGGTCGTCGGTGCCTGCGGCGGCGATGGCCTTCAGGTAGGCCATCGCGCCGGAATAGTCGGCCGCGTGGACCTCCGAAGGCATCTTGCCCGTGCGCTTGAAGAAGCGTTCGGACCACGCGCGGCTCTTGTCGTCGCGGTCCCAGTAGAAGCTGGCGGTGGTGTAGATGCCTTGCGCGACGGGCAGGCCCAGCGCGTGGATGTCGCTCAGGAACAGCGCCATCGCCACCAGGTTCTGCTTGCCGCTGCGCATCAGGCCGAAGTCGCGCGCGGCCTTGATCGAGGCGATGGTGTCGCCGCCTGCATTCGCCAGCCCGATGAACCTGGCGTTGGAGGCCTGGGCCTGCAACAGGTAGGACGAGAAGTCCGGCGAATTCAACGGATGCTTGACCGACCCCAGCACCTTGCCGCCGCCGGCCTGGATGGCGGCGGTGGCGTCCGCCTGCATCGTCTGGCCGAACACGTAGTCCGCGGTCAGGAAGAACCAGCTGTCCGCGCCCTGGCGCACCAGCGCCCGCGGCGTGTTGGTCAGCGCGTTGGTGTCGACCTGGTAGTGGATGGTGTAAGGCGCGCAGGCCTCGTTGGTCAGCCGCGAGGTGTAGGCCGCGGTGATCATCACGATGCGCGACTTCTGCCGGCCGACCTCGGAGATGGCCAGCGCCGTGCCCGAGGACACGCCGCCGAGGATGGCATCGACCTTGCCGGCGTCGAGCCATTCGCGCGCCTTGGTCGCGGCGATGTCGGGCTTGTTCTGGTGATCGGCCGAGACCAGCTCGATCGGCTTGCCCAACACCTGGCCGCCGAAGTCCTCGATGGCCATCCGGACCGCCTCCACCGATCCCTTGCCCGAGAAATCGGAATAGAGCGAGGCCATGTCGGTCAGCAGGCCGATGCGGACCACGTCGTCGGATGCCCCGGCCTGGGCCGAGGCCGTGTGGACGAATGCCACTGCCGCCAGCGCCGAGATGGCGGTGGAGCTTGCGCGAAGAAAGTTCATTCGGATGTCTCCTGGTCGTTCAATTGGAAAGGGATCGTCAGACGCCCAGCACCTCGCGGAAGCGGGCGCGTGCGTCGGGCCGGTGGGCATCGGCGGCGGCGATGTCCGCCACCACGCGCCCGTGCTCCACCAGCAGATGGCGGTCGGCCAGCGGCAGCGCGAAGGGCAGGTTCTGCTCGACCAGCACGATGGTGTGCCCCTGTGCGCGCAGCTCGCCTATCGCGCGCGCCAGGGCCTGCACGATCACCGGTGCCAGGCCTTCGGATATCTCGTCCAGCAGCAGCAGGCGTGCACCGGTGCGCAGGATGCGGGCGAGCGCCAGCATCTGCTGTTCGCCGCCGGACAGGCGCGTTCCCGGGCTGGCGCCGCGCTCGCGCAGGTTGGGGAACATCGCGTAGATCTGCGCCAGGCTCGCGCCGCCGGGGCGGAGCAGGGGCAGCAGCAGCAGGTTCTCTTCGCAGCTGAGGTTGGCGAAGATACCGCGCTCCTCCGGGCAATAGCCCAGCCCCAGGCGGGCCACGGCATGCGAGGGCAGCCCGATGGTTTCGCGGCCGTAGACCTGCACCGAGCCGGCCCGCCGTCCGGTCAGGCCCAGGATGGCGCGCAGCGTGCTCGTGCGGCCGGCACCGTTGCGGCCGAGCAGGCTGACGACCTCGCCCTCGCGCACCTCGAAGTCCATGCCGTGGAGCACCTGGGCGTCGCCGTAGTGCGCGGTGAGGCCGCGCACGCGCAGCACTTCAGGCCGGGATTCAGCCATGGCCGTGCTCCTCCGCGCCGCCGAGCACGGGGGTGCTGCCGCCCATGTACGCCTCCACCACGCGCGGGTCGCGCGACACGGCCTCGTAGCTGCCTTCGGCCAGCACCTGGCCGCGCTGCAGCACGGTGATGGTGTCCGCGATGCGCGAGACCACCTGCATGTTGTGTTCCACCAGCAGCACGGTGCGGCCCTGGGCTACGCGCTGGATCAGCGTGGTGACCGCCTCCACGTCCTCGTGGCCCATGCCCTGCGTCGGCTCGTCCAGCAGCATCAGCTCGGGCTCCAGCGCCAGCGTGGTCGCCAGCTCCAGCGCGCGGCACCGGCCGTAGGACAGCTCGCTCGCCGGCACGCCGGCCTGCGCGGCGAGGCCGACCTGCTCCAGCAGTTCCATGGCGCGCGGATGCAGCGCGCGCAACGAGCGGTTGCTGCGCCAGAAGCAGAACGAGGCACCGCTGCGCCGCTGCAGCGCGATGCGCACGTTCTGCAGCGCGGTCAGGGCCGGGAAGGTCGCCGAGATCTGGAAAGACCGCACCATGCCGCGCTGTGCCAGCGCCGCCGGCGCGGCATGCGTGATGTCGACGCCGTTGTAGTGGATCGTGCCGGCGCTGGGCTCGAGGAACTTGGTCAGCAGGTTGAAGCAGGTGGACTTGCCGGCGCCGTTGGGGCCGATCAGCGCGTGGATGCTGCCGCGACGCACCTGGAGGTCCACGTCCTGCACCGCGGTGAAGCCCATGAAGCGCCGGGTCAGGCCGCGCGTGCGGAGGATCAGGTCGTCCGTGCCTGGACGTGGGAAGGTGGGATCGTGGCCCGGCATGTCTCGCTCCGTCGTTGGAATGTGGGCGAATGCTAGGCAGCGGCCGGTGTGGCAACAAACGATTAAATCGGAAGCTTTCCTTGAGTTTTCTGCAAGCGAGAAGCGGCCGCTTCGCTTGCGCCGTGCTCAAGCAAGGCGGGCCGATTTCTCGTTTGAGGGCACCTGCCGTCCCGGCCTAGCATGCGCCGCATCTTTTACACGGAGACATGCCATGCAGGACACGATCGGCTTCATCGGACTGGGCGCCATGGGGCGGCACATGGTCCCCCACCTGCTGCGCGCAGGCTTTGCGGTGTTCGTCTGCGACACCAGCGAGCAGGCCGCGGCCGCCATGGTGGCGCAGGGCGCCGTTCGCTGCGACATGCCGCGCCAGGTGGGCGACAGCGCCGACGTGGTGCTCACCTGCCTGCCCACCCCGGACGTGGTGGAGCAGGTGGTGGTCGGCGAGAACGGCGTGGCCGAAGGCGGCCGCGTGCGCGTGGTCGTCGACCATTCGACCACCGGGCCCAGCATGGCGCGCAGCCTGGCGCGGCGCCTGGGCGCGCGCGGCATCGCCTCGCTCGATGCGCCGCTGGCCGGTGGCGTGCCCGGCGCCGAGGCGGGCACCCTGTCGGTCATGGTCGGGGGCGATGCACAGGCCTACGCGCGCTGCGAGCCGGTGTTTCGCAGTTTCGGGCGCAAGGTGGTTCACGTGGGCCGGGAGCCCGGGCTGGGCCAGGTGCTCAAGCTGGTCAACAACATGACGGTGGCCGCCACGCTGGTGGCGACGACCGAGGCGGTGCTGTTCGGCATCAAGAGCGGGCTGGAGGCCGGCCTGCTGCTGGACATGCTGAATGCCAGCACGGCACGCAGTTTCGCCAGCGAGTCACTGTTGGGCCAGGACGTGGTTCATCGGCGCTTCGACTTCGGCTTCCGGATCGAGCTGATGCGCAAGGACCTGCGCCTGTTCCTGCAGGAGGCCGAGGCAGCCGGCACGCCCGCCTTCACCAGCGCGCTGACCAAGCAGTTCTTCGACCATGCAATCGCCGCGGGGCACGCCGACCACGACATGACGCACGTGGTGCAGGTCCTGGAGCGCATGGCCGGCGTCGAGATCGCGCGCTGAGCGCGCGCACCCCCTACAACTTCACCCGCCCCGCATCCACCAGCTTCTGCGTCAGCGCCAGCTGGTCCTTCATGAAGCGCTGCGTCTTGTCGCCATTCCACGGCGCCGGCTCGAAGCCCAGTTCCAGCAGCTTGGCACGCACGTCGGGCATCACGAGGATGCGTGCCAGCTCTGCCGTCAGCTTGTCGACGATGGGCTTCGGCGTCTTCGCGGGCACGAAGGCGGCGGCCCAGCCGGGCATGTCGACCTGCGGGTAGCCCAGCTCGGCGAAGGTCGGCACGTCGGGGTAGGCAGGGAAGCGTGCGGCGCCGGCCACGGCCAGGGGCTTGATCTTGCCGGGGTAGCGGTTCACGCCGCCGACCGACACCACCGCCGCATCGATCTGTCCGCCCAGCAGATCCTGCAGTGCCGGCGCCTCGCCCTTGTAGGGCACGTGCACGGTGTTGATGCCGGCCGCCATGTTGAACAGCTCGCCGACGAAATGCCCGCCCGAGCCCTGGCCGTAGGAGCCGTAGGAGATCCTGCCGGGCCGGGTCTTGGCGAGCGCCACGTACTGCTTGAGCGTGGACACCGGCAGGCTCTCGCGGATGCCGATGGCGATCGGCGTGAGCGCGAGCATGCCCACCGGCTGCAGGTCCTCCAGCCGATAGCCCGGCTTCGGCATCAGCACCGTGTTGCTCAGCAGCGCGCTGTAGCCCACCAGCACGGTGTGGCCGTCGGCCGGCGCCTGCGACACGGTCGCGGCGGAGATCGCGCCGCTCGCGCCGGGCTTGGATTCGACGATGCAGGGCTGGCCCCAGGCCTCGGTCAGCTTCTGGCCGATGAGCCGCATCATGGTGTCGTGGCCCCCGCCCGCAGGCGTGGGAATCACGAACCTGATGACCGACGAAGGAAAGGGCTGCGACGGCCCCTGCGCCCGCGCAAGCGGCAGGGCGCCGGCACCGAGCGAGCCGATGGCGGCGAGCGCGTGGCGTCGGGTGAAGTTCATGCGATGTCTCCTTGTGTGATGGATTCGGCTGCTATACGATCGCTGTCGATCATTGGTTCAACCATAGATTAAACAGCAAAGTGAACGATTCATCCACCCCTGCCGCGGCGCCTGCCGGCGGGTTCGATGCGGTGCAGGCTGGGCGGCAGCGAAGGAGACCCGATGACGAACCGCCTCCCCACGACGATGCGCGCATGGCGCGTCGAAGCTCTTCGCGCTGCGCATGGCGGGCCGGCTGCAGCCCGGCGACACGCTGCTCGTGCATGCCGCCGCGGGCGGCGTGGGCAGCGCCGCGCTGCAACTGGGCAAGCTGATGGGCGCGCGCGTCATCGCCACCGCGGGCAGCGCGCGGAAAGTGCAGGCCTGCCTGGACGCTGGTGCGGATGCCGTGCTGGACTATGGCGACCCCGGTTGGGTCGAGGCCTTCCGCCAGATGGCGCCGGGCGGCGCCGACGTCATCTACGACCCGGTGGGCGGCGAGGTGGGCGCGCAGAGCCTGCGCTGCCTGGCCTACGGCGCGCGCTACCTCGTCATCGGATTCGCCGGCGGCACGCTGACCCAGCTGCCGGCCAACCGGCTGCTGCTGCACAACGCGAGCGCGGTCGGCGTGCTGTGGGGCGAGGTGCGCAAGCGCGACACCGCGCTGGCGGCGCAGCTCACGCGCGAGGTCTGCGACCGGCATGCCCAGGGCCGCATCCGGCTCATGCCCGGGGCTTCGTTCGCGTTCGCGGAGGCGCGCGAGGCGCTTGCCGCGCTCGAGGGCCGATCCACGGTCGGCAAGGCCTGGCTGCGGGTGTCGCAATAGCGGCGTGCAAGGCGAAGCAAACCGCAACCAGATCGCCCGCCTCGAGCTGGCGCCTCACTGAAAGGACCCACCCTCATGTACATGCCACCTGATACCCGGCTCAAGCTGGACCCGCGCGACGAATACACGCACCCGCCGGAGCCGGTAGGTCACTACAACGAGAGCATGTATTTCAATGCCTTCGACGCCGCGCGCCGCATCGGCGCGTGGGTGCGCATCGGCAACCGGCCCAATGAGGGGCATGCGGAGATGAGCTGCTGCGTCTACCTGCCCGATGGGCGGGTGGGCTTCATGTTCGGCCGTCCTGCCATCACCGGCAACGAGCGGATGGCTGCGGCCGGGATGGTCTTCGAGGTGATCGAGCCGTTCAAGCGGCATCGTGTGAGCTACGAGGGCGAGCTGCTGCTGATGGACGATCCGCTGGCCATGGCTGACCCGAGCGCGGCCTTCAAGCGCTACCCGAAGCGGCCGGCCTCGATCGAGCTGGACTTCGAGGGGGTGTCACCGATGCATGGCGGCGAGATCGTCGACCTGGAGGGGAAACCCATCGTGCCGGACCCGGCGCATGCGGTCTATCGCGGCCATACCGAACAGAACATGGCGGTGAATGGGTACATCACCGTGGATGGTGTGAAGCATGAACTGGTGGGCGGCACCGGCTATCGCGACAAGTCCTGGGGGCCGCGGCACTGGCACAGCTTCTTTTGGTACAAGTGGCTGCCCGTCACCTTCTCGCGCGACTTCGGCATCCTGCTGTCGATCAAGGGGCGGCCGGAGGGCGGCGCGAATCGCGTCAGCGGCAACGTGCTGCGGGAGGGCGTGTACGAGCCGGTGGTCGATGGGCGCATCGAGACCGAATACGACGCCGCGTGGATTCCGCGCGGGCTCACGGCGTGGGTGACGACCGAGCGGCAAACCTACGTGATGAAGGGGCGCGTGCTGACCACGGTGCCGCTGCGGCATCGGCGCGTGGGGGCGAGCGACTTCCGGACGTACACGCGCATCACCGAGAGCTTGACGGAGTTCGACTGCGATGGGCGGACCGTGCTGGGGATGACGGAGTACTGCGACCTGATGAACGACGGCGTGCCGATCTCGGAGCAGCGGCCACCGGCGTGAGCTCCTGCAGCGTGTAGCCGGGGGACTTCGCCGTCAGGCTGGTGAGCACCAGGCTGCTGAGCGACAGCACCATCGTGTGGCCGTCCGGCGGCGCCTTGGCGACCAGGGCGTAGGCGACGGCGCCGCCGGCGAGGACGGGCGATGCGGCGGCGAGGGTGCGCAGGGCCTGGCGTCGGGCGGGGGGGGGTGCGTGCCTTGTCTCCGTTGATGAGTCAGGCCCGCCTGCGCGTCCAGGCGGGGTTGTCGATGGCCAGCGCGTCGCGCAGGCTCTCGCGCAGGTGCTGCAGCAGGGCCTCGTCCGCCAGGTCGAAGGAGCCCGCCTCGATGCGCCGCGCGAGTTCCGCGCGCAGCGCGGGCAGGTCGTCCGATCCGCTGTCCAGCAGCGCCTGCAGCCGTGCCTGCTCGGCGGCGTCGGCCGCATCGCCGAGTGCGAGCTCGCGGGTCAGCAGGCGCAGCACGTTGACGATGACGCGCGTGCGAAAGCGCGGGAAGCCGGCGAGCGCGGGCAGCACGTCGCGCTCGAGGTCGTCGGCTGCGGCCTGCAGCAGTGTGGCGGCGGAGGGGACGAAGGCGGGCATGGGGCGTCCTCCTCAGTCCTTGGCGGTGGCGAGCGTCATGAAGTCCCACAGCGGTTCTTCCAGCCGCCGGCCGACGGCGGCAAGCTCGCTGCTCGCGGGCTGCCCGTCGGCGCCGCGCGCCAGGCCGCGCCGCACGCAGGAGATGGCCCACTTGAGGTTGGACATCGCTTCCCAGAAGCGAACGCGCCGCGGGTCGACGCGCATGCCGCTCGCGCGTTCGTAGGCCGCATAGAGGTCCTCGCGCATGCCGAATCCGCCTGCCTCGCCTTGGCCGCCGAAGCGCCAACTGCGCGTGCACAGCACGCCCAGGTCGTGCATCGGGTCGCCGATGCGCGCGATCTCCCAGTCGAGCACGGAGCGCACGCCCTCGGCCGGGTCGACGATCAGGTTGCCGGTGCGGAAGTCCGCATGCACGACGCGGGCCTCGTCGTCCGGCGGCAGGCGTTCGCCGATCCAGCGCATCGCATACGACAGGGCAGGGTGGACGAAGGGATGTTCCTTGAGCAGGCCTCCATAGACAGCGAGCTCGTCGGCGGGGCCGAGGCGCGCCAGGAAGCTCAGCCCGTCCGAGGGCATGCGGTGGATGGCGGCGAGGATCTCGCCGCACTGCGCCGCCAGGCGTGGGCGCACGGCGTCGAAGGCGTGGTCGGCCACGATGCGCTTGCCGAGCGTTTCGCCCTCGATGCGCTCCGTGATGTAGCCGCTGCCCAGCTTGTCGGCGGGCGTGAGCACGTGCACGACGCGCGGTGCGGGCACGCCGGTGGCGCGGGCGGCGATCATCAATGCAGCGTCTTCCTCCGCCGTGAGCTTGGGCGGGCGGCGTGCCGGGCTGCCGATGTCCGGTGCGCGCGGCGGGGTCTGCTGGAGGATCAGCGGATGGCGGCCTTCGGCGTCGAGCCAGTCGAAGGACCAGGTGGTTTTTGTGGCGCCGCCGGTGAGGCGGGTCAGGGATTGCACCTCGCCCCGAGGGCCGGCGCGCGCGAGCACGGCTGCCAGCGCGTTGCGTGTTTCCTCCGGGCTCATGGCAGGACCTCGTTCGGTCTTTGTTTTGGCCTTGCTGTTTGATTGGCGCAGGGGCCGGGAATTCGCCGCAGAGGGAGAGGGAGCAAGACCGTGCTCATGCAGCAGCCAACGCCGCAGCAGCAGCAAGGCGCTCCCGGCATTGGAGAACCATGCGCTCGATCAACTCTCCGCACGACGGAATGTCGTCGATCAGCCCCGCCACCATGCCGGCCCAGATCACCCCGTCCGTGACATCGCCGCTCTCCAGCGCCGCCCGCCCCCGCTGCCCGTTGACCAGCGGCCGCAGCACCTCGAACGCCGCACCGCCCGGCCGGTGTTCCAGCTCGAGCACTTCCTCCGACACCGGGTTGAGCAGCACGCGCGAGCTGTTGCGCAGGGTGCGCATGATCAGCCGCGTCTCGTTCTCCCGCGCATCGAGCAGGGCCTGCTTGACCTTGTCGTGCACCGGCGCCTCGCGCGTGGCGACGAAGCGCGTGCCCATGTTCACCCCCTCGGCGCCGAGCGAGAGTGCCGCCGCCATGCCGCGGCCATCGGCGATGCCGCCGGAGGCGATCACGGGCACGCGGAGGACCGACACCGCGGCCGGGATCAGCACCAGGCCGGGAACGTCCTCCTCGCCCGGGTGGCCCGCGCATTCGAAGCCGTCGATGCTCACGATGTGCACGCCGCGCTTCTCGGCCGCCAGCGCGTGGCGCACCGAGGTGCACTTGTGCAGGATCACGATGCCCGCATCGCGCAGGCGCTGGAACACCTCGACGGGCACGTTGCCCGCCGTCTCCACGATGCGGATGCCGTGTTCGACGATCACGTCGAAGATGCGCTCGTAGGGCGGCGGGTTGACCGTCGGCAGCATGGTGACGTTCACGCCGAAGGGCTTGTCGGTCATCGCGCGGCAGCGCTCGATCTCGCGGCCCAGGTCCTCGGGCGTGGGCTGCGTCAGCGCACCCAGCGTGCCCAGGCCGCCCGCGTTGGAGACGGCCGCGGCCAGCTCGGCGCGGCCGACCCATTGCATGCCGCCCTGGACGATGGGGTAGCGGATGCCCAGCAGTTCGGTGATGCGGTTCTTCATGTGCGTCTCAATCCAGCCGGATGTCGTTTTCCTTGGCGATCTTGGCCCAGCGCTTCAGGTCCTCCTGCAGGAACTGCGTGAACTCGGTGTTCGTGTTGGCCACGGGCTCGTAACCCAGCTGGTGGATCTTGGCCAGCACGTCCGGCATGGCGGTGATGCGGCGGATCTCCTGCACGTACTTGTCGACGATCGGCGCGGGGGTGCCGGCGGGAAGGAACATCGCGCCCCAGCCGGGCAGGTTGATGTCGGGATAGCCCAGCTCGGCGAAGGTCGGCAGGTCGGGGAAGGTCTTCAACCGATGCGGCGCCGCTACCGCGATCAGCTTGACCTTGCCCGTGGCGATCTGGTTGGCATAGAAGCCCACCGACCCGTAGGCCAGCGCGATGTCGCCGCTGGCCACGTCCGTGAAGGAGGCCGCCTCGCCCTTGTAGGCGGCGTGCTTGATGCGGATCCCCGCGGCCTTGTTGAGGCCCTCGCCGATGAGGTGCGCGCCGGAACCCACGCCATAGCTGCCGAAGGTGTACTTCTCCGGGTCCTGCTTCGCGAGCTTGACCACGCCCGGCAGGTCGCTGGCCGGCAGGGCCGCGTTGGCCGCGAGCGCGATCGGGAAGCTGGCCACCAGCGACACCGGGGCGAGGTCGCTCAGTTTGTACTGCGGGTTGGACTGCAGCACCACGTTCTGGATGAAGCCGCTGATCGTGAAGAGCGCGGTGTAGCCGTCGGCCGGCGACTTGGCGACCGCGGTGGTGGCGAGGATGGTGTTGGCACCGGGCTTCGATTCGACGATGACCTGCTGGCCCCAGGCCTCGGTCAGCTTGGCGGCATAGAGGCGCGCCAGCACGTCCATGTTGCCGCCGGGGGCGGTGGGGATCACGATGCGGATCGGCTTGGCCGGGAAGGGCGCGTTCTGCGCTGCCGCAGGAAGGGCCGCGCCCAGGGCCAGGGCGGCGGCCAGGAACGCGCGGCGCGCGTGCCAGAAGTGCTTGGGCATGCTTGTCTCCTTGTAGGTCCGGAAATTCACCAGCTCGGCCGCGCGACGCCGTCGCCGAAGGGCTCGTCGCGCTTGCGCACCGCGGCCTTGAAGCCGAGCGCAGCCACGTCGGCGTCGAACTCCTTCTTGGCGCGCGACAGGTGGGCGCGGGCATCCATCTCGGCCGCCAGGCGCGGCAGGGTGCCGGCGCCGGCCAGCTCCAGCGCGAGGTTGACGATGCGCTTGTTGGTGGCCAGCAGCTCGGGATCGACGGTGGCGAGGCGGCGCGCCAGCGCCATCACTTCCCCGTCCAGTTGCGCCGCCGGCGCGCTCGCCACCACCAGGCCGATGCGCGCGGCATCGCTGCCGCTCACCACGTCGCCGCTGAGCAGCAGGCGCTTGGCCCATTGCGGGCCGACGTTGTAGAACCACATGTGGTTGGGCGGCGAGCCCATGGCGCGCGTGGCGGGAAAGCCGATGCGTGCGTCGTCGGCCGCGATCACCATGTCGCAGTAGAGCGCGAGGTCGGTGCCGCCGGCCACGCAATGGCCGTGCACCTTGGCGATCACCGGCTTGTGCACCACGAAGGCGGTGCGCAGCAGCTCCTGGAAGCGCTCCAGCTTCCACGCATCGTCGTCGAAGGAGCCGCTGCCGCTGCGGTAGTCGAGCGCCGCCTCGCCTTCGGCGGCATAGCGCGCATAGGCGGACTTCATGTCGTAGCCCGCACAGAAGTCGGGGCCCGCGCCTTCCAGCACGATGACGCTCACGGCGCGCAGGTCGTCCGCCTCCAGCAGCGCGGCGCGCAGCTCGACGAGCAGCTCCCACGACAGCGCATTGCGCCTGTCCGGCCGGTTGAGCGTGATGCGCGCCACCTGCTCGCGCACGTCGAAGCGCAGGTGCTCGCTGGATTGCAGCCACTTGCCCATGCGACCGCTCCTCAGATCCTGCGCCCGGCGTTCTGCCAGAACGGGTCGCGCAGCCGCCGCTTGAAGATCTTGCCGCTGTCCTCGCGCGGCAGCGTGTCGTGGAAGTCGATGCGCTTGGGCACCTTGAACTTGGCGAGCCGCGGCAGCAGGTAGGCCCGTATCTCCTCCGCGCCGAGCTGCGCGCCGGGCATCAGCTCCACGGCGGCGGCGAGCGATTCGCCGAAGTCCTCGTCGGGAATGCCGAACACCGCGCAGTCTTTCACGCCGGGGCACTGGGTCAGCACCATCTCGATCTCGGCCGGGTAGATGTTGGTGCCGCCGAAGATCACCATGTCCGAGCGGCGGTCGCAGAGGTACAGGCGGCCCTCCTTCATGTAGCCCACGTCGCCCAGGCTGATCAGGCCGTCGCGCTCCACGCTCCGGCGCTTCTCCTCGTGATTCAGATAGGTGAAGTCGGCATACGCCGGCACGCGCGCGTAGATCTCGCCGGTCTCGCCCTCGGGCAGGCGGCGGCCCTCTTCGTCGTAGAAGGCCATGCGCGTGCCGGGCGTGGGCACGCCGACGCAGCCGGGATGCTCCAGCCAGTCCTGCGGTGTGGCGAGGGTGGCGGTGCCGACCTCGGTGCCGCCGTAGGTCTCGTAGACCACCGGGCCCCACCAGTCCATCAGCTCCTTCTTCACCTCGCGCGGGCAGGGCGCGCCGGTGTGCGTGACCCAGCGCAGCGAGCGCACGTCGTGGCGCGCGCGCACCTCGGGCGGCAGCTTGAGCATGCGCACGAACATGGTGGGCACCATCACCGCGTTGTCGATGCGGTGCTTCTCGATCAGCGCGAGCGTCTCTTCGGGGTCGAACTTGGACTGCAGCACCAGCACGTCGGCCGTCATCAGCGCCTGGCGGCCGTAGGCGTTGGGCGAGGCGTGGTAGAGCGGGCCGCTCACCAGCGCGCGCACGCCGGGCTGGAGGCCGTACACGCTGGCGAAGAGTTCGACGTAGGCCTTGCTCTCCTCCGGCGTGGCGGGCTGGCGCTTCACGCCCTTGGGGTGGCCGGTGGTGCCGGACGTATAGATCATGGTCGCGCGGGCGCGCCGAGGCGGCGCCTGCAGCGGCTCGAAGCGCTCGGCCCATTCGCGCCAGACCGTGTCGCCCGGCGCCGGGCGGGCCGCCTCCGCGGAGACGCCGTAGCGCTGCTGGATCTCCGGCGGCGTCGGCACCACGAAGACCTGGATGCCTGGCGGGACCAGCGTGCGGATCGGCGCCAGCAGATCCGCGTGCGCCACCAGCACCTTGGGCCTGGCGTCCTCCAGCACGTAGATGACTTCGTCCGTGCGGCCATGCCAGTTCAGCGGCACGCCATAGGCGCCGACCGCGGCGGCGGCCTGCTGCACCTCGAAGAAGGCGAAGTCGTTGCGCAGCAGCAGGGCGACGGTGTCGCCTTCGCGCACGCCGAGCTGCTCGAAGCCGGCGGCCGCCTGCTGCGCGACGCGCAGCACCTCGTCGCGCGTCATGCCGCGGTCGTCGAGGTAGATCATGGGAGTGGTGCTCATGGGCGAGGGTCCTCAGTTCAGGGCGGCGGCAAGGCGCGCGGCGTGCGCATCGGCATCGCCGAAAAGCTGGTCGAGCACGTGGATGCGGCGCAGGCAGTGGCCGACGGCGTATTCCTCGGTCATGCCGATGCCGCCGTGCAGCTGGATCGCGCCGTGCGCCACCAGGCGCGCATTGCGGCCGACCGAGAGCTTGGCGCGGTGCAGGTCGAGGAGGCTGTCCTCGCCTTGCGGGTCGTCGGCCGCGACGGCCGCGGCCATGGCCATGCTGCGCGCCATCTCCAGCGCGACCAGCATCTCGGCCGCGCGGTGGCGCAGGGCCTGGTTCTCGCCGATCAGGCGGCCGAACTGCTTGCGTGTGCGCAGGTACTCCATCGCCAGTTCGAAGGCCGCCTCTGCGGCACCGGTCATGTCGGCGCAGACGGCGGCGATGCCGGCGGCCGTCGCGCCTTCGATGGCGCGGCGGGCCTGGGCGCCGTCGTGCGGGTCGGCCAGCGGCTCTGCGACAGCGGCGTTGAGTGTGAGCTCACCGGCCGTGGTCTCGTCGACCAGGCGGAACTCGCGCAGTGCGACGCCGGCGCTGCCGGCATCGACCAGGAACAGCGCGCACCCATCCGCATCGGCCGGCGCACCGGCGATGCGGGCGCTGACGACAAACTGCCCTGCCGCCCCTGCGGCCAGCACGTTCGACTTGGTGCCATCGAGCACCCAGCGACCATCCCGGCGCTCGGCGCGTGTCGTCACCCACAGCGGCGCATGGCGGCCGGCGGGTTCGTCGTGCGCCCAGGCCAGCACCCGCTCGCCGCTGGCCAGGCCGGGCAGCAGCCGCGCCTGCGTGGCCTCGTCCGCGCCCAGGCGCAGCGCCGTGCCCGCCAGCACCGTGCTGGCGAGATAGGGCTCCATCGACAGCGACCGGCCGAAAGCCTGCATCACCGGCAGCAGATCGCGCGCGCCGCCGCCGAAACCGCCATGCGCTTCGGGCACCGGCAGCGCCGTGAGCCCCAGCTCGGCCAGGCCTGCCCAGGTTTTCTCGTCGTGCGCCGCGCCCGACGCCGCGAGCGTGCGCCGCTTCTCGAAGGCGTAGCGGTCGGCCAGCAGGCGCGAAAGGCTCTGCGCGAGCGCCGACTGGTCCTCGTTCAGTTCGAAGTTCATGTGTGCGTGCCCTATCCGACGATGGCCTTGGCCAGGATGTCCTTCTGCACTTCGGTCGTGCCGCCGTAGATGGACGCTGCGCGCGAATAGAAGTAGCGCGGCGTGATCGGGCCGTGCGCCACGTCCTCGGCCGAGCGGCGCTCCAGCCCCCCGGGCCCGGCGATGCGCGCCAGCAGGGCGTTGATCTCCTGCTGCAGCTCGGTGCCCTTGAGCTTGAGCACCGAGGCGAAGGCGGGCAGGCGCTGCTGCTCGCTGTCGGTGAGCAGGAAGCGCCAGTTGGTGATTTCCAATGCGCGGGTCTCGGCTTCCAGCACGGCGATCTCGGCGCGCAGCTTCGGGTCGTCCAGCAGCGGCCGGCCTGCCTGCGTGCAGCGGCCCGCGAGCGCGCGGGCGTAGTCGAGCCGCTCCCGGCACAGGCCCACGTTGGCGATGCCGGTGCGCTCGTTGGACAGCAGGAACTTCGCGCAGTCCCAGCCCCTGTTCTCCTGGCCGACCAGGTTGCCGACCGGCACGCGCACTTCGTCGAAGAAGACCTCGTTGAGGTGATGCTCGCCGTCGATGGAGCGGATCGGGCGGATGGTGATGCCGGGCGTGCGCAGGTCGATCAGCAGGAAGGAGATGCCTTCCTGTTTGCGCGCCTCGGCATCGGTGCGCACGAGCGCGAACACCCAGTCGGCCAGGTGCGCGGTGGTGGTCCAGATCTTCTGGCCGTTGACGACGTAGTGGTCGCCGTCGCGGCGCGCGGCGGTGCGCAGCGACGCCAGGTCGGAGCCGGAGCCGGGTTCGGAGAAACCCTGGCAGAACCACAGGTCGAGGTTGGCCAGGCGCGGCAGGAAATGGTCGCACTGCGCCGGCGTGCCGAACTTCATCAGCACCGGGCCGAGCATGCCGACGTTGAAGACCTGCGGCAGCGGCGCGGGCGCGCGGTAGATCTCGTCCAGCAGGATCAGGCGTTCCATCGCACCCATGTCGGCGCCGCCGTAGCGCTTCGGCCAGTGCGGCGCGGCCCAGCCGCGTTCGTTGAGGATGCGCTGCCAGGTCACGGTGTCCTGCTTGCGTGGCGGATGTCCGGCGCGCAGCCTTTCGCGGATATCCGCAGGCAGGCGAGACCGGATGAAGGTGCGCACCTCGTCTCGGAAGGCGCGCTGTTCGGAGGTCAGGGCGAGGTCCATGCGAATCATCTTATGGTTCAACCAATGAATATGCAATACTGTGGAACCCGAAAAGGACCCGCCCCATGCCGAACGACGATTCGCTTTTTCAACCCGTGCGCACGCGCCGCGGCTTCGAGGCCGTGTGCGACCGCATCCGCGATCAGTTGATGAGCGGCGAGCTGAAGCCGGGCGACCAGCTGCCCGGCGAGCGCGAGCTGGCCGAGCGCTTCGGCATCGGCCGGGCGGCCGCGCGCGACGCACTGCGCAGCCTGGAGGTGTCCGGCGTGGTGGAAGCGCGCAAGGGCATCCAGGGCGGCTTCTTCATCCGAAGCGGCGGCAGCGGTGGGCTCGCGCAGACGGTGCAGGACATGGTGTCGCTGGCCCAGGCCTCGCTGGAGAACGTGATGGAGGCGCGCACCGAGATCATCTGCGTGGCGATCCGCCTGGCCTGCCCGCGCGCCACCGACGAGGAGTTCGACGCGATCCAGCGCGACATCGACCTGCACACCGACCTGTTCCGCCTGGGTCGCGCCTCGCGCAACACGCAGTCGGTGATCGAGTTCTACCGGTTGATTGCGCAGGCCACGCACAACCCGCTGGTCCCGATGATGGTGGATGCGCTGTCGGAGGTGTACCGCGCCATGCTCGCGAGCGTGGACCCGCGGCCCAACAAGGACATCATGGTGGTGCGCCAGCGCGTGCTGGACCTGATGCGCCGCCGCGATGCGCAGGCGGCCTCAGACGCCATGCAGGAGCATCTGCGCAGGGTGACGGAGTACCTCATCAGCGAGCGCGACAAGAAGCAGAAGCGGCCTGCACCGGCCCGGTCGTGAGCCGGGGCTTCAAGCCGTCACCAGCACGACCTTGCCGGTCGTGCCGCGCGAGGTGATGCTGCGCATCGCCTCTACCGCGCGCGGCAGCGGATAGCGGCCCGAGACCAGCGGCCGCACCCGGCCCTGCTCGTAGAAAGCCAGCACCTGTTGCAGATTGGCCCGCGCCTGCGGCCAGCTGCCGTCGCGCCACACGTCGTAGCGCACGCCCAGGATGTCGAAGCCCTTCACCAGCGGGTAGTTGACCTTGATCTCCGGAATGCGGCCGGCGGTGAAGCCGATCACCAGGTAGCGGCCGTCGAAGGCCATGCAGCGCACCGCCTCGTCGAAGGCATCGCCGCCGACCGGATCGTAGGCCACGTCCACGCCGCGACCGCCGGTCAGCGCCTTGACCTCCTCGCGCCAGCCGGGCCGCGTGTAGTCGACGGCGTGCTCGGCGCCATGCGCCAGGCACAGGGCGCGCTTCTCCGGCGTGCTGGCCGCGGCGATCACGCGCGCGCCCATGGCCTGGCCGAGCTGCACGGTCGCGAGGCCGACGCCGCCCGCCGCGCCGAGCACCAGCAGCCATTCGCCGGGCGCGAGCCGGCCGCGCTGCTGGAGCGCATAAAGGGTGGTGCCGTAGACCACCGGCGTGGCCGCGGCCTCCTCGAAGCTCATGCGCGAGGGCAGGGCGAACACGCGCGCGGCATCCAGCACGATCTGCTCGGCGAAGCCGCCGCCACGCGCGTCGGACACGCCCATCACGCGATCGCCCGGCTTGACGGCATTCACCTCGGTGCCGACCGCCTCGACCACGCCGCCCGTTTCGCTGCCCGGCACCCAGGGCAGCGGCGGTTTGATCTGGTGCAGGCCCTCGACCTTCAGCGAATCGGGGAAATTCACGCCCGCGGCATGCACGCGGATGCGCACCTCGTGCGGCAGCAGCGGGCGAGCGGGCAGCTCGGCGTAGTCCAGCTGGTCGACGGGACCGAAGCTGCGGCAGACGATGGCTTTCATGGTTCAGGATTGCGATGTAAATGGTCAAACCAGACAATGACACGACCAAGAAAGCCGATCCATCTTGTGAAGCGCCTGCCGCGGGTGGATGGCTATCGTGCAGGGCACGGCGGCCGTCAGTCCATCGTGATGTTGTTGGCCTTCACCACCTTGCCCCACAGGGCGTGGTCGGCGCGGATGATGTCGCCCAGTTCCTTCGCGCCGCCTCGGGGCACGACGTAGACGGCGCGGAACTTCTCCTGGATCTCCGGCTGCGCGATCACCTTGGCGACCGCGTCGCTCATGCGGGCGATCACCTGCGGCGGCGTGCCGGTGCGCGCCACCAGGCCGAACCAGGTCTCGGTGTGGTAGCCCGGCACCACTTCCGAGATGCTCGGCACGTCGGGCAGCAGCGGGCTGCGCTGGGCGGTGGACACGCCCAGGATGCGCATCTTGCCGTCCTTGACGAAGCCGGCGGTCACCGACGAGGGCGTCGACAGCATGTACTTGGTCTGGCCCGCGAGCAGCCCTTGGGCGGACGGACCGGCACCGGGGTAGGGCACCATCACCATCTTCCGGATGCCGGCCGCCTCGTGGAAGGCCTCCATCGCGAGCTGGCCGACGCCGCCCAGTGCGGATGCGCCCCACTCGAGCGAGCCCGGGTTGGCCCGTGCCTGCTGCACGAACCGCGCGAGCGTCCCGGGCATCGAGGGATTCGTCATCAGCACCATGGGCGAGGTGCCCAGCAGCGAGACGGGCACGAAGTCCTTGACTGCGTCGTAGCTCGGCTTGCGCTGCACCAGCGGCACGGTGACCAGGCCGCTGCCGTGCAGCAGGAAGGTGTAGCCGTCGGCCGGCTGCTGGGCGACATACTGCGACGCGATGGCGCCGCCCGCGCCGGCCTTGTACTCCATCACCACCGGCTGGCCGAGGATCTTCTGCAACGGCTCCTGGATGTAGCGTCCCAGAACGTCGTTGGTGCCGCCCGCGGCAGCAGGCACGATGAACTTGACGGGGCGCTCGGGCCAGTGGTCCTGGGCCGGCGCGGGGCCGGCGGCGGCCAGGGCGAGCAGGGCGCCCGCGATCAGGGTACGGCGATGCATGAGAGTCTCCTTGGTCACGGGATGATCGGTTGTATTGGCCTGAATGTCCATAGGTCTTACCAAAGCACCATACGCAGCGTATGATGGGCGCCATGAGCACCATCCACGCCACCCGCACCGTGGCCGAGCGCCAGTTCGACGTCGAGGACGCGCGCGGCCGCACCTACCGTGTCACCCGCTACGTGTGGGAGGAGGAGCGCGAAGGCGCCTGGGTCGAGCTGTGGGACATGCTGCTCACCGCCAACGGCGGCCTGGTCGACGAACTGCCTGGCGGGGGCTACTGCGTGGACGGGACCGCGACTCGGGTGCACGAGGTGCCGGGCAGTCTGCGCACCCGCGCCTCGCGGCGAATGGAAGCCGTCGTGCCGTCCGGCGCCACCGGGGCGCATTGATGGCCGCCGCGCGCCAGGGCCCCCTTGCGGGGCTGCGTGTCGTGGAGATGGCCGGCCTCGCGCCCGGCCCCTTCGCCGCAATGATGCTGGCCGACATGGGCGCCGAGGTGCTGCGCATCGACCGGCCCGAGCCTGCCGCGCGCCCGATGCCGCAGCGCTTCTGGTTCACCGACCGCAACCGCCGCTCGATCGCGCTGGACCTCAAGTCCGACGAAGGCGCGGCGCTCGCGCGGCGGCTCATCGGCCAGGCCGATGCGCTGATCGAGGGCTTCCGCCCCGGCGTGATGGAGCGCCTGGGCCTGGGCCCCGACGCATGCCTGGCGCTCAATCCGCGCCTGGTCTATGGCCGCATGACCGGCTGGGGCCAGGAGGGTCCGCTCGCGCAGGCACCGGGCCACGACATCAACTACATCGCGCTGGCCGGCGTGCTGGACTCGATCGGCCCGGCGGAAGGTCCCCCCGTCGTGCCGCTGAACCTCGTGGGGGATTTCGGCGGCGGCGGCATGTACCTCGCCTTCGGCATCGCCTGCGGCCTGATCGAGGCCGCGCGCTCGGGCCGGGGCCAGGTGGTCGATGCGGCCATGGTCGACGGCGCCGCCTCGCTGATGATGTACTTCTACAGCTACATGGCCGGCGGCAAATGGCCGGGCCGCGGCCGCGCGGCGCTGAGCGGCGCGGCGCCGCACTACGGCGTGTACGAGACGAAGGACGGCAAGTACGTCTCCGTCGGTTCTGCCGAGCCGAAGTTCTACGCGGAGCTGCTGCGCATCACCGGCCTGGACCGCGCGCCGGTGCCGGATCGCGCCGATCCCGCGAACTGGCCCGTGCTGCGCGAGCGGCTGGCCGCGGTGTTCCGCACCCGCACGCGCGACGAGTGGAGTGTGCTGCTCGAATCGTCCGAGGTCTGCTTCGCCCCCGTGCTGGACCTGCGCGAGGCCGCGGCGCATCCGCACAACGTCGCCAGGCAGACCTTCGTCGAGATCGATGGCCACGTGCAGCCGGCGCCGGCACCGCGCTTCTCGCGCACGCCGAGCGCGACGCCGCAGGCCGGCGTGGCGCCGGGGATGGATGTGCATGCGGCGCTGGAAGGGTGGGGCCTGCCGGCCGGCGAGATCGACGCGCTGGCCGCGCGCGGCATCGTGGCCTGAGGGCTCAGTCAGGGTGCGTCGGGTCGATGTCGGGCACGGCGGATTCCTTTCGGATGGCGTTGACGGGGGCTGGATCGCGTAAGTATAATGGTCTTACCAATGATACTTTAAGGCCTCCTGCCATGTTCGAACGCCTCGACAACGACTTTCCGGTGCACCAGCCGCGCCCAGCCGACGCGCCGGTGGCGCTCGAGGGCATTCGCGTCATCGACTTCAGCCACTTTCTCGCCGGCCCCTTCGCCACCATGATCCTGGGCGACATGGGCGCCGACGTGATCAAGGTGGAGACGCCCGGCCGCGGCGACGAGTTCCGCCACTACCCGCCGGTGCCCGCCGAGGCGCCCGCGCAGGGCGCGCCCTATGCCTGGGGCAACCGCAACAAGCGCAGCGTGGCGCTCAACCTCAAGAGCGCGGAGGGCGTGGCGGTGGTGAAGGAGCTGATCGCGCAGGCCGACGTGCTGTGCGAGAACTTCTCCACCGGCGTGATGGAGCGCTTCGGGCTGGACTACGCCAGCGTGAAGAAGATCAACCCGAAGATCATCTACTGCTCGGTCTCGGCCTACGGGCGCGAGGGCGCCTTCAGCGACCGGCTCGGCTTCGACCCGATCGCGCAGGCGGAAAGCGGCTTCATCTCGATGAACGGCTACCCCGACCGCCAGGGGGTGCGCACGCTCTCGCCGGTGGTGGACATCAGCACCGCGATGATGGCGTGCAATGCCATCCTCGGCGCGCTGATCGCCCGCGGCCGCACCGGCCAGGGCCAGCAGATCGAGATCGCGCTGTTCGACAACGCGGTGCTGATGACCGGCTACGCGGCCATGCAGCATCTCTACACCGGCGCGCATCCGCAGCGGCACGGCAACACCAGTCCTGACACCTGCCCCTCCGGCGTGTTCATGAGCCAGGACAAGCCCTTCTACATCAACTGCGGCAACGACAAGATCTTCCATCGCCTGGCGGCGCAGGTGCTGGAGCGGCCGGACCTGGCGAACGACCCGGTCTACGCCGAGCGCAACGGCCGCATGGGCCGGCGCGAGGAGATCTTCCAGCTGCTGGAGGAGCTCTTCGTGCAGCATCCGTGGTCGCACTGGCAGCCGCGCATGCGCGCCGCGCAGATCCCCTGCGGCGAGGTGCGCAGCGTCGGCGATGCGCTGCGCTCGCCCGAGGCGAAGGAGCGCCGGCTGGTGACGCGCATCGAGCATCCCACGCTCGGCTGGATCCCGAACGTGCGGCTGCCGATCCTCTATTCGGGCACGCCGCTGGCGGACCCGCAGGCCGCGCCGGCGGTGGGCCAGCACACGAACGAGGTGCTGGCCGAGGTGCTGGGCTACGACGACGCGCGCATCGCCGCGCTGCAGGCCAGCGGTGCGCTGGAGCCCGCCGTGGCACGCCGCCCCGTGCCGGCCGCGGCGGAGGCGGCGGCGGGATGAAGCAGCTCTCGTCCGCCGCACCGCGCGCGCTGCTGCACACGCGCCAGGTGCAGTGCACGGGCTGGGAACGCGAGGACGGGCTGTTCGACATCGAGGGGTGCCTGTCGGACGTGCGCACGCACGACCAGGACGGCGCGCGCGGCAACGTGCCGCGCCGCGCGGGCGACCCGGTCCACCTGATGTCCCTGCGCATCACGCTGGACGAGCGCTTCATCATCGTGGCGGCGGAGGCGTGCTCGCACCAGGCGCCCTTTGCCGACTGCAGCGGCATCAATGCCGCCTATGCGCAGCTCGTCGGCCTGCAGATCAAGGGCGGATTCGTCAAGGCGGTGAAGGCGCTGTTCGCCGGCCAGCAGGGGTGCACCCATCTCACCGAACTGCTCGGCCCGATGGCCACCACCGCGTTTCAGGCGATCAACCCGGCCATGGAGCTCCGGCGTGCGCAGCGCGGTGAGCCGATGGACGATCCGAAGTCCGCGGATCGGCTGCTGGACAGTTGCCATGGTCTGCGTCGCGGCGGCCACGCGGCGATCGTCCGCTGGGGGCCGCGCGGGGCCTGAGGGTTCCTGCGGTTCCTACGGTTCCTACGGTTCGAGCGTTCGGGGCGGGCCGAGGGCGGCGGGTGGCCAACTCCGCTCATGTCCCCCGGAACGGCTGCGCCGTTCCTCCTCCTTTACTTCGCTACGTTGGCCACCCACCACCCTC
>NZ_LYMK01000039.1 GCF_002157355.1 Variovorax sp. JS1663
GACGCCCGCCGCCGTGGACAACCCTGCGCCGCAGCTCCACTACGACTGCAATGAAAGAGAGGGTAGTCCAGTGAGCATCACGGTCTACGTGCCGCGCGATTCCGCGGCGCTCGCGGCCGGCGCGGAGCGCGTGGCGCGCCGCATCGCGCAGGAAGCCTCCTCACGCGGGCTGGACGTGACGCTGGTCCGCAACGGCTCGCGCGGCCTGTTCTGGCTCGAGCCGCTGGTCGAAGTGGCAACGCCCGCCGGGCGCATCGCCTACGGGCCGGTGACGGCCGCAGATGTGGCCGGCCTCTTCGACGCCGGCTTCCTGCAGGGCGCGGCGCACGCGCTGCACCTCGGCCCGACCGACGAGATCCCGTACCTGAAGAAGCAGGAGCGCCTCACCTTCGCGCGCATGGGCATCACCGACCCGCTGTCGATCGCCGACTACGAAGCGCACGAAGGCTATGCCGGCCTGCGCCGCGCGCTGGCGCAGGCCCCGGCCGAGGTGGTGCAACAGGTTCTGGATTCCGGCCTGCGCGGCCGCGGCGGTGCCGCCTTCCCGGCCGGCATCAAGTGGAAGACCGTGCTGGGCACGGAAGCGGCGCAGAAGTACATCGTCTGCAACGCCGACGAGGGCGATTCCGGCACCTTCTCCGACCGCATGACCATGGAGGGCGATCCCTTCATGCTGATCGAGGGCATGACCATCGCCGGCATCGCCACCGGCGCGACGCAGGGCTACGTCTACGTGCGCTCGGAGTACCCGCATGCGATCGCCGCGATGAACGAGGCGATCGCCCGCGCCGAGGCGGCCGGCTACCTCGGCGACGACGTCCTCGGCTCGGGCCGCGCCTTCCGCCTGGAAGTGCGCAAGGGCGCCGGCTCCTACGTGTGCGGCGAGGAGACGGCGCTGCTCGAGAGCATCGAAGGCAAGCGCGGCGTGGTGCGCGCCAAGCCGCCGCTGCCGGCCATCACCGGCCTGTTCGGCCAGCCCACGCTGATCAACAACGTGATCACGCTGGCCAGCGTGCCGCTGATCCTGGCGCGCGGCGCCGCCTTCTACCGCGACTACGGCGTGGGCCGCTCGCGCGGCACGCTGCCGATGCAGCTGGCCGGCAACATCAAGTACGGCGGGCTGGTCGAGAAGGCCTTCGGCGTCACGCTGCGCGAGCTGCTCTACGACTACGGCGGCGGCTCGGCCTCGGGCCGGCCGATCAAGGCGGTGCAGGTCGGCGGGCCGCTGGGCGCCTACCTGCCCGAATCGAAGTGGGACCTGCCGCTGGACTACGAGGCCTATGCCGCGGTCGGCGGCACCGTCGGCCATGGCGGCATCGTGGCGCACGACGACACGGCCGACCTGTCGAAGCTGGCGCGCTACGCGATGGAGTTCTGCGCCATCGAGTCCTGCGGCAAGTGCACGCCCTGCCGCATCGGCTCGACCCGCGGCGTGGAGGTGATCGACAAGATCCGCGCCAACCAGAACCGGCCGCAACAGGTGATCCTGCTGCGCGACCTGTGCGACACGATGGTCCATGGATCGCTGTGCGCGATGGGCGGGATGACGCCCTTCCCGGTGCTGTCCGCGCTGGATCATTTCCCCGAGGACTTCGGCCTCGTCGTGCCCGACCGCAAGGCCGCTTGAGCCAGAGAGGAACAAGAACATGCTCGACCACCTGAAAGAAACCGACTGGGGCACGCCCAAGCGCGAATCGGAGCGCGAGGTCACGCTGGAGATCGACGGCCAGCAGGTCACCGTGCCGGCAGGCACCTCGCTGATGCGCGCTGCTGTCGATGCCGGCATCCGCGTGCCCAAGCTGTGCGCCACCGACAGTCTGGAGCCCTTCGGCTCCTGCCGCCTGTGCCTGGTCGAGATCGAGGGCCGCCGCGGCTTCCCGGCCTCCTGCACCACGCCGGCCGAGGCCGGCATGAAGGTGCGCACCCAGACGCCGAAGCTGCAGGACCTGCGCAAGGGCGTGATGGAGCTCTACATCTCCGACCATCCGCTGGACTGCCTCACCTGCTCGGCCAACGGCAACTGTGAGCTGCAGGACATGGCGGGCGTGACGGGGCTGCGCAACGTGCGCTACGGCTTCGATGGCGCCAACCACCTGAAGAGCCAGAAGGACGAATCCAACCCGTACTTCAGCTACGACCCCTCCAAATGCATCGTCTGCAACCGCTGCGTGCGGGCCTGCGAGGAGACCCAGGGCACCTTCGCGCTGACCATCAGCGGCCGCGGCTTCGATTCGCGCGTCTCGCCCGGGCAGGATCAGCCCTTCATGGAATCCGAGTGCGTGAGCTGCGGCGCCTGCGTCGAGGCCTGCCCCACCGCCACGCTGCAGGAGAAATCGGTGATCTGGCTGGGCCAGCCCGAGCACAGCGTGATCACCACCTGCGCCTACTGCGGCGTGGGCTGCGCCTTCAAGGCCGAGATGAAGGGCAACGAGGTGGTGCGCATGGTGCCGTGGAAGGACGGCAAGGCCAACGACGGCCACTCCTGCGTCAAGGGCCGCTTCGCCTGGGGCTATGCGACGCACCAGGACCGCATGCTCAAGCCGATGATCCGCAAGAAGATCACCGACCCGTGGCAGGAGGTGAGCTGGGACGAGGCCATCAACCACGCCGCGAGCGAATTCAGGCGCCTGCAGGCCCAGTACGGCCGCGAGTCGATCGGCGGCATCACCTCCTCGCGCTGCACCAACGAGGAAACCT
Source organism: Variovorax sp. JS1663 (assembly GCF_002157355.1). Classification (GTDB taxonomy): domain Bacteria; phylum Pseudomonadota; class Gammaproteobacteria; order Burkholderiales; family Burkholderiaceae_C; genus Variovorax. Next base: position 2,698 of record NZ_LYMK01000039.1, read on the forward strand.
ACCTGGTGCAGAAGCTGGTGCGCGCCGGCTTCGGCAACAACAACGTCGACACCTGCGCCCGCGTGTGCCACTCGCCCACGGGCTACGGCCTGAAGCAGACGCTGGGCGAATCGGCCGGCACGCAGACCTTCAAGTCGGTGGAGAAGGCCGACGTGATCATGGTGATCGGCGCCAACCCGACCGATGGCCACCCGGTCTTCGCCTCTCGCATGAAGAAGCGCCTGCGCGAGGGAGCGAAGCTCATCGTGGTCGACCCGCGCCGCATCGACATCGTGAAGTCGCCGCACATCCGGGCCGCCCATCACCTGCAGCTCAAGCCCGGCACCAACGTGGCGGTGATCACCGCGATGGCGCACGTGATCGCCACTGAAGGCCTGATCGCCGAGGACTACGTGGCCGAGCGCTGCGACGCCGGCTCCTTCGCCGAGTGGCGCGCCTTCGTCTCGAAGCCCGAGAACTCGCCCGAGGCCTCCGAAGAGGCGACCGGCGTGCCTGCCGCCGAGCTGCGCGCCGCCGCGCGCCTCTATGCCACCGCCGGCAACGGCGCGATCTACTACGGCCTGGGCGTCACCGAGCACAGCCAGGGCTCGACCATGGTGATGGGCATCGCCAACCTGGCCATGGCCACCGGCAACGTCGGCCGCGAGGGCGTGGGCGTCAACCCGCTGCGCGGCCAGAACAACGTGCAGGGCTCCTGCGACATGGGCTCCTTCCCGCACGAGCTGCCGGGCTACCGGCACGTGTCGGACAGCATCTCGCGCGCCTCCTTCGAGGCCGCCTGGGGCGTGCGCATCGACCCCGAGCCGGGCCTGCGCATTCCCAACATGTTCGATGCCGCCATCGGCGGCAGCTTCAAGGGCCTGTACTGCGAGGGCGAGGACATCGTGCAGTCGGACCCGAACACGCAGCACGTGGCGGCGGCGATGATGGCGATGGAGTGCGTGGTGGTGCAGGACCTGTTCCTCAACGAGACTGCCAAGTACGCGCACGTGTTCCTGCCCGGCTCCTCCTTCATGGAGAAGGACGGCACCTTCACCAACGCCGAACGCCGCATCTCGCGCGTGCGCAAGCTGATGCCGCCCAAGGCCGGCTATGCCGACTGGGAAGTGACCGTGAAGCTCGCGCAGGCCCTCGGCTACCCGATGGACTACGCGAACCCCGAGGAGATCATGGACGAGATCGCCGCGCTGACGCCGACCTTCCATGGCGTGAGCTACCGGCGGCTGGACGAGCTCGGCAGCATCCAGTGGCCCTGCAACGAGGACGCGCCCGAGGGCACGCCTACCATGCACATCGACCGCTTCGTGCGCGGCAAGGGCCGCTTCATCGTCACGCAGTACGTGGCCACCGAGGAGAAGGTGACGCGCAAGTTCCCGCTCCTGCTGACCACCGGGCGCATCCTGTCGCAGTACAACGTGGGCGCGCAGACCCGCCGCACCGACAACAACCAGTGGCACAGCGAGGACCGGCTGGAAATCCATCCGCACGATGCGGAAGAGCGCGGCATCAAGGACGACGACTGGGTCGGCATCCAGAGCCGCGCCGGTGAGACGGTGCTGCGCGCCACGGTGTCCGAGCGCATGCAGCCGGGCGTGGTCTACACCACCTTCCACTTTCCGGAGTCGGGCGCCAACGTCATCACCACCGACAACTCCGACTGGGCCACCAACTGCCCCGAGTACAAGGTCACGGCGGTGCAGGTCATGCCCGTGATGCAGCCCTCCGCCTGGCAGCAGGAATACAGCCGCTTCAACCGCCGGCAGCAGGAACTGCTGACGCAGGCCTCGCAGGGCACAGAGACGGTGCCTGCCAAGTAACCCGAAGAGGACCCCGATGAGCGTCGCCGCCTTGCCCTCCGCCGTCACCTACGCCGATGCACCCGCCTGCGAGGGCGCCCTGCTGCTGCCCGTGCGCGGCGTGCGCGGCGGCCTGGCCTTCGCCGTGCAGGACTGGGTGGCGCAGGAGGTGCCCGTGGCGCTCGAGTTCAACGGCATTTCGCACGCGGTGATGCTGGCGACGCCGATGGACCTGGAGGACTTCGCGCTCGGCTTTTCGCTCACCGAGGGCATCCTCGACGGCGCGCACGAGCTCTACGGGGTGGAGGCCGAGCCCTCGGAACAAGGCATCACCGTGCGCCTGGATGTGGCTGGTGCCGCCTTCGCGCGCCTCAAGCAGAAGCGCCGCTCGATGACCGGGCGCACCGGCTGCGGGCTGTGCGGCACGGAGAGCCTGGCCCATGTGTCGCGCGAGCTGCCGGCGCTGGACGATGGCGCGCCGATCGACCGGCGCGCCATTGCGAAGGCCATGTCGCGCCTGCAGGCGCAGCAGACCCTGCAGCAGGCCACCGGCGCCGTTCACGCGGCCGCCTGGTGCTCGGCGCAGGGCGAAGTGGTGCTCCTGCGCGAGGACGTCGGCCGCCACAACGCGCTCGACAAGCTGGTCGGCGCGCTGGCGGTCGGCGAGATCGAGGCGGCCACCGGCTTCATCGCAGTCACCAGCCGGGCCAGCTTCGAGATGGTGCAGAAGACGGCCATGGCCGGCGTGCCGCTCCTGGCCGCCGTGTCGGCACCGACCTCCTTCGCGGTCGCGACCGCCGAGCGCGCGCGGCTCACGCTGGTGGGCTTCGCACGCAAGGACGACCTGGTCGTCTACTGCCGCCCTGAACGCCTGCAGAACTGAGATCCGAACATGCACAACCCGACCGCCCAGCTGGTCAAGATGGCCAACCAGATCGGCAGCTTCTTCCAGGCCCAGACGCCCAACGATTCGGTCGCTGCGCGGCAGGCGATCGCGGGGCACCTCAAGTCATTCTGGGCGCCCAGCATGCGGCGCCAACTGATCGGCGAGCTCGACGCGGGCGGTGCCGGCGATCTGATGCCGATCGTTGCCTCGGCCGTGCGCAGCCACCGGGACAAGCTGGTGGGCGCGGCGCAGCCCCAGCCCTAGCCGGCGAGCAGCTTGGCGTGCGCCACGTGCTCGTGGTGCGATTTCAGGAGTGCCTCGTAGAGCAGGCACAGCGGCATGGCGACGAACACCATGCCCGCGACGTAGATGACCAGGCTGGTCACCGGGAAGGTGGGGCCGTCCCAGTAGGGGATCGAGGCCACCGCCGCACCGAGCGCGATGATCGCGATCACGGCCGTCAGCACGTGGCGCATCCAGGTCGTCTGCTGGTAGCCGCGCGGGTCGTAGCGTTGGCAGTCCTGCTGCAAGTCCTGCGATGGTTCGCACTTGTCCCCGTAGTCGTCCATGGTCTTTCCTTGGTTGACGCGCAGGACGATTCTTAGCATGCGGCTGGAGGCAGGGTCAATTCGTGCGCGCCCGATGGAGGAAAAGCCTAGCCTGCGGCCGTGCCACACAATCGACCACTTCGCCAGCAGGAATGAGACACCGATGACATCACCCGTCGGCCTGATCGGCCTCGGCGCCATGGGCGCCGGCATCGCGGCCACCTTGCGCCAGCGCGGCTACGAACTGCACGTCTGCGATGCGCGGCCGGGCGCCGCGGCCGCCTTCGCGCAGCAGGGCGGGGTCGCCTGCGACAGCCCCACACAGGTCGCGGCGGCCTGCGAGGTCCTGGTCTCGGTGGTCGTCAACGCGCAGCAGACCGAGGAAGTTCTCTTCGGCGAGCAGGGTGCGGCCGCCGCCATGAAGTCCGGCAGCGTGTTCGTCATGTGCTCGACCGTGGACCCGAACTGGTCGATCGCGCTCGAGGCGCGCCTGGCGGCGCTCGGCATTCTTTACATCGACGCGCCCATCTCCGGCGGCGCGGCCAAGGCCGCCAGCGGGCAGATGACCATGATGACCGCCGCCCGGCCCGAGGCCTACGACAAGGCCGGGGCGGTGCTCGAGGCCATGGCGGGCAAGGTGTACCGGCTGGGCGACCGCGCCGGCGCGGGCAGCAAGGTCAAGATCATCAACCAACTGCTGGCCGGCGTGCACATCGCGGCGGCGGCCGAGGCCATGGCGCTGGGGCTGCGCGAGGGCGTGGCGCCCGAGGCGCTGTACGAGGTCATCACCCACAGCGCGGGCAACAGCTGGATGTTCGAGAACCGCATGGCCCACGTGCTGGCCGGCGACTACACGCCGCTGTCGGCGGTCGACATCTTCGTGAAGGATCTGGGCCTGGTGCTCGACACCGCGCGCGCCAGCAAGTTTCCGCTGCCGCTGGCCTCCACCGCGCACCAGATGTTCATGCAGGCATCGACCGCCGGTTTCGCGCGCGAGGACGACAGCGCCGTGATCAAGATCTTCCCGGGCATCGAGCTGCCTTCGCCTTCCACCTCCGACAAGACCACCAAGCCATGACCCTGCTGCTGGGCTGCATCGCCGACGATTTCACCGGCGCGACCGACCTCGCCAACAACCTCGTGCGCGCCGGCATGCGCGTGGTCCAGACCATCGGCGTGCCGGCGCAGCCGCTCGCCGCCGAGGTCGATGCGGTGGTGGTGGCGCTCAAGTCGCGCACCATCGCGCCGGCCGAGGCGGTGGCGCAGTCGCTCGACGCGCTGCGCTGGCTGCAGGCGCAGGGCGCGCGGCAGATCTACTTCAAGTACTGCTCCACCTTCGACAGCACGCCGGAGGGCAACATCGGGCCGGTGACCGAGGCGCTGATGGACGCGCTGGGCTGCGACTTCACCATCGCCACGCCCGCCTTCCCCGACAACAAGCGCACCGTGTTCAAGGGCTACCTGTTCGCGGGCGAGGTGCTGCTGAACGAGAGCGGCATGGAAAAGCATCCGCTCACGCCGATGACGGACCCGAACCTCGTGCGGGTGCTGCAGGCGCAGACGCAGCGCAAGGTGGGCCTGATCGACCATGCCGTCGTGGCACGCGGGCCGATGGCGATCCGCGAGCGCATCGCCGCGCTGCGTGCCGAGGGCGCGGGCATCGCGATCGTCGACGCTGTCTCGAACGAGGACCTGCTGCGCCTCGGCCCGGCGCTGGCCGGGATGCCGCTGGTCACGGCGGGGTCGGGCGTGGCGATCGGGCTGCCGGCCAACTTCGGCATCGCGCCGTCGGCGGGCGCTGCCGCGCTGCCGGCTTCGGACGGGCTGGGCGCGGTGGTCTCGGGCAGTTGCTCGCTGGCCACCAATCGGCAGGTGCGCGCCTTCATCGCCGCGGGCCGGCCGGCACTGGCGATCGATCCGCTGCGCATCGCGGCAGGTGTGGACGTGGCGGCCGAGGCGCTGGCCTGGGCGGCGCCGTTGCTGCAGGACGGGCCGGTGCTGGTCTATTCGACGGCCGAGTCGGGTGCCGTGAAGTCGGTGCAGGGGCAACTCGGCGTCGAGGAGGCCGGCGCGATGGTCGAGCGCACCATCGCCGCGATCGCGCGCGGCCTGGTCGAGCGCGGCGTGCGCCGCCTGGTGGTCGCGGGCGGCGAGACCTCGGGCGCCTGCGTGCAGGCGCTGGGCATCGCGCAGATGCAGATCGGCGCGCAGATCGATCCGGGCGTGCCCTGGTGCCATGCGCAGGCCGAGGCGGCGGGCGGCGCGGGCCTGCACATCGCGCTCAAGTCCGGCAACTTCGGCACCGACGATTTCTTCACCAAAGCCTTTACATTCCTGGAATGATCTGCCCCCACGCTCATCACTTCGTGTATCGCTGCCCCCCGAGGGGGCGCTCAGCGGCCTTCGGGCGGCCGGGCGGCCGCTGATGACCGAGAACGAGGCGCGCGAAGAGATCTGCCGCATCGGCCGCAGCCTCTTCGAGCGCGGCTACGTGCACGCCACCGCGGGCAACATCAGCGTGCGGCTGGACGACGGCTTCCTGATCACGCCGACCGATGCCTGCCTGGGCTTTCTCGATCCTGCCCGGCTTGCGCGGCTCGACGGGCGGTTCCAGCAGACCGGCGGCGACCGCGCCAGCAAGACCATCGCGCTGCATGCCCGCATCTATGCTGCCGCGACGGCCTTCGACCCCGGCACCCGCTGCGTGATCCACACCCACAGCACGCACTGCGTGGCGCTCACGCTCACGGCCCCGTCCGAAGAATTGCTGCCCGCACTCACGCCCTATTTCGTGATGAAGGTCGGCCATGTGCCGCGCCTCCCCTACCACCGCCCCGGCGCGCCCGAGGCGGCCGAGGCGGTCGCGCAGGCCATCCGCCGCTACGGCGAGCGCGGCACGCCGATCCGCGCCGTGATGCTGGAGCGCCTCGGCCCCAACGTCTGGCACGACACGCCGGCCGCGGCCATGGCCGTGCTGGAGGAACTGGAAGAGACCGCGAGGCTCTTCCACCTGAGCGCGGCGCACGAGCCGCCGCCCCAAGCCCTGGGCCCGGCCCAGATCGACGAACTGCGCCAGACCTTCGGCGCCCGCTGGTGAGAGCACCCCCCATGCCCCGATTCGCCGCCAACCTCTCGATGCTCTATCCCGAGCTCGATTTCCTCGACCGCTTCGAGGCCGCCGCCAAGGACGGCTTCCAGGCCGTCGAGTACCTCTTCCCCTACCCCTACGAGCGGCGCGAGCTCAAGGCCCGCCTGTCGGCCAACGGCCTGCAGCAGGTGCTGTTCAACGGCCCGCCCGGCGACTGGGACGGCGGCGAACGCGGCCTGGCCTGCCTGCCCGGACGCGAGGCCGAGTTCCGCGAAGGCGTGCTGAAGGCGCTGGACTATGCCGAGGCGCTGGATTGCCCCCGCGTGCACGTCATGGCCGGGCTGGTGCCGGCCGGCACGGAGCGCGAGGCGGTGCAGCCCACCTACGTCGAGAACCTGCGCTGGGCCGCGGCCGAGGCCGCCAAGTCCGGGCGCGACCTGCTGATCGAGCCCATCAACACGCGCGACATCCCGCGCTTCTTCCTCAATCGGCAGGACCATGCGCACGAGATCGCCGAGGCCGTCGGGGCGTCCAACCTGAAGGTGCAGATGGACCTCTACCACTGCCAGATCGTCGAGGGCGACGTGGCGATGAAGATCCGCAAGTACCTGCCCACCGGCCGCGTCGGCCATTTCCAGATCGCGGGCGTGCCGGAGCGGCACGAACCCGACGTCGGCGAGCTGAACCACCCCTACCTGTTCCGCGTGATCGACGAAGTGGCGGCGCAGTGCGGCTGGCAGGGGTGGGTCGGCTGCGAGTACCGGCCCGCGCGCGGTGCCGTGACGCGTGGCACCTCCGACGGCCTCGGCTGGCTGCGCGTGGTGCCGCAGGCATGAGGCTCGAAGCGCTGCGCATTCCGCCGCGGCTGCGCGGCTTTGCCGCGGGCGAGGCGGAGGTGTTCGACCTGCAGATCGAGGGCGCGCACGTGGCTGCCATCGAGCCCAGCCGCCAGCCGGCCCGCGGCACGCTGCTGAGCGCGCCCGTCGACGCGCATGCCCACATCGACAAGAACTACACGGTGCGGGAGGTGGGCGCGGCCGAAGGCAACCTCTTCGCCGCCATCCAGCGCATCGCCGCGCACCGCGCAGGTTGGACGGCCGAGGGGCTGCGTGTGCGCATGGAGCGCGCCCTCGGCGAGGCCTGGCAGGCCGGCACTCGCGCCTTGCGCACGCACCTGGACTGGATCGGCACGGACGCGCCGGCCTCGCTCGCCGTCTTCGAGGAGCTGCGCGCCCGCTGGCATGGCCGCCTGGCGCTGCAGTTCGCCGCGCTGGTGCCGCTGGACGTCTACGCCGACGCGGCCGCCGGCGAGCACATCGCGCAGACGGTGCAGCGTGCCGGCGGCGTGCTGGGCGCCTTCGTCTACCGCAACGAGGGCATCGTCCACAAGCTGGGCCGCGTGTTCGACCTGGCGCAGGCGCACCAGCTGCCGCTCGACTTCCACGTGGACGAGGGCCTGGATGCCGACGCCACAGGGCTGCGCAGCATCGCCCAGCTGGCCATCGCGCGCGGCCTGCACGGCCGCGTGGTCTGTGGCCATGCCTGCTCGCTGGCCGTGCAGGAGGACGGCTTCGCCCGCGAGACCCTCGCCCTGTGCGCGCAGGCCGGCCTGCACCTGGTGGCGCTGCCCACCACCAACCTGTACCTGCAGGGCGCCTGGGACCGGACGCCGGTGCAGCGCGGCATCACGCGCATCCGCGAGGCGGCCGCAGCCGGCGTGCGCGCCAGCCTGGCGACCGACAACGTGCAGGACGCCTTCTACCCCTACGGCGGCTACGACCTGATCGAGACCTTCGGCCTGGGCGTGCAGATGGCGCACCTGGCCCCGGCCGCCGACTGGCTGGACACCATCACCCTCAACCCCGCGCACGCCCTGGGCCTGGACTGGGACGGCCGCATCGCACCCGGCTGCCCGGCCGACCTCGTGCTGCTGGCGGCGCGCGACGAACACGAACTGCTGGACGCGCGCGGACGCCGCCGCACGGTCATCCGCGCCGGCCGCATCCTGGAGAAAACCGAATGAGCATGGGCAAACCGATGGCCAACTACGCGGCCGCCAAGCGCGTGGGCGACTTCGTCTTCATGAGCGGCGTGGTTGCCGTCGACCCGGCCACGCGCCGCGCCGTCATGGGCTACGAACAGATTCCCGAGGAGGCCCGCGAGGCCCTGCGCGGCCTGGGCTACGCCACCGGCCAGATGTCGGTGGACGTGTTCGAGGCGCCGGTGGTGGCGCAGAGCTGGTTCGTGCTGGAGCGCATCCGCCAGATCGCGGCCGAGCACGGCGGCACCATGGACGACGTGGTCAAGCTGGTCCAGTACTTCCGCCGCCTGCCCGACTACGCCCTCTACAACCGCGTGCGCGGCCTGTTCTACCCGGGCGAGCCGCCGGTCAGCACGGTGGTGGAGGTCTCCCGCTTCCTGCCGGGGGACGAAGTCCTCGTGGAGGTGGAGGCGACGATGTATCTGCCGCAGCACTGACGGGTTGGCCCCCTCGCAGCGCGCCTCGCGCGCCGGCGCGGCCTGGGTGTGCCCGCGGATGAAAAGTCTCGTGGAATCTCGCAAATCGTGGCATTTCGCACAACCGAGTGCGGCGGGGGCGCGTAATCCCCTGCAACGCGAGGCGGCGTGGATCGTTAATCAGGACGAGCCCAGGCACGGTTGATGCAAGGCCACCGGCAGGAGGGTTCACATGCCGGCTCGCTTGATCAAGGCGTTCAATTCCTTGCCCTTTTTGCAGGAGACGATCATGTCGCACAGTTCCACGATGCAGAACGCGGAAGCGTTCGAGATCCGCTTCCAGTCATTGTTCAATCAGGGGCGCGCACTGACCTTCCCCTGCGACAGCACGGGGATGGTCAATCTGGACGCGATGAGCGAGAAGGCCCGCAACAACTACCTTTTCGCGCGCGGCATGATCGGCCGCGAGTACGCGATGCCCTTCGTCCAGGCTTGCGAACCGCACTGACCGCCGCTTGACGAAATCGTCAAGCCACTGCCGCGGTTTGACGATTTGATGAATGGCGGTGCGCCTCAGCGCACTCCGGCCCCCTTCAGCAGGAATTCCGTCACCTGCTCGGTGAGATACCGCCGGTCCTTCTCGTCGCTGACCGGCACGTCGCGGAAATAGGCCACCTGGGCCGCATGGTCGGCGTAGAACTGGGTCACGGCCCAGAGGTGGAAGAGAAAGAGCATCGGGTCCACCGGATCCATCAGCCCGCGGTGGATCCAGTTCTGGATGACGGCAGCGGCCTGGTTGGTGCGCTGCTTGCTCGTCCCCATCATTTCCCGGATCACCGGCGCACCCCGCATCATCTCGGCCGCGAAGATCCGCGAGCGCAGCGGATGCTCGAAGGAGAACAGCATCTTGCGCTGGATCAGGTCCGTGAGCACCTTGCGCGGGCCGAAAGCCTCGTCGCTGAAGCCGAACACGCCGATCCAGTCGTTGATGATGTCCTGCAGCACCTGGCGGTAGAGCGCCTCCTTGCTCTCGATGTAGTAGTGCAGCTGCGCCTTCGACAGCCCCGCCTTGTCGGCGATGGCCTGGGTGGAGGCGCCGGCCAGCCCGTCGGCCGCGAAGACCTCGACCGCCGCCTGGTAGATCACCCCCAGCACCTGCGTGTACTTGCGCGCGCGGCCGCGCGTGGCGGGCGCGTCGGCCTCCTCGGCGGTCATGGAGTCGGTGGCGCTGGATCGTCGGGTCATCGGGACTGCATGGTGCCAGAGTGGCGGCGCTGCGCTCAGAGGTCCAGCACCAGCTCTTCGCCCTTGGCGCGCGAGCAGCACAGCGCCACCTTCGCGGCGCGCTCGCCGCCGGTCAGGCAGAAGTCGCGGTGCTCGGCGCCGGCGCCCTCCGCGCCGACCACGCAGGTGCCGCACAGGCCCTGCTCGCAGGAGATGGGGATGTCGATGCCGAAGGCATGCAGGGCATCCACCGCCGTCTGGTCGGCCGCCACCGGCACGCTGATGCCGCGCCGGGCGAGCCGCAGCGTGAAGGGCCGGCCGCCCGCCACCGCCGCACCGGCGGGGGCCGCGAAGTACTCGGCATGCTGCGCCTCCTCCGGCCAATGGGCCGCGGCTTCGCGCACGGCCGCCATGAAGCCGCCGGGGCCGCAGACATACAGGTGGGCGCGGGGCGGACGCTCGGCCAGCAGCTGCCGAAGGTCGATCTTCCGCCCGGCCTCGCCGGTGTCGAAATGCAGCCGCACGTGCGGCGCCAGCAACGGCGTGCGCAGCGCCTCGGCGAAGGCCAGGTGCTCCTCGCCGCGCACGAAGAGGCAGAGCACGAAGTCGGCGCCCTCGCGCGCCAGCGCCTGCGCCATTGCCAGCAGCGGCGTCATGCCGATGCCGCCGGCCAGCAGCAGGTGGCGGCGGGCCTCGGGGCGGATCGGGAAAGTGTTGCGCGGCGCGCTGATCGGGATCAGGTCGCCCTCGCGCACCCGGGCATGCATCGAGGCCGAGCCGCCGCGGCTCGCCGCCTCGCGCTTGACGCCGATCAGGTAGGAGGACGCCGCCGCCTCGCCGTGCGCGCGCGCCAGCGAGTACTGGCGCGAGAAGCCGCCGGGCATGTGCACGTCGATGTGGGCCCCGGCCTGGTAGGGCGGCAGGGCGCGGCCGGCCGGGTGGGCCAGCTCGAAGGACAGGATCTCCGGCGTCTGGCGCGCGATGCGCGCCACCCGCACGGTGAGGGTGCGCTCGGCCATGGTGCTACTTCGCAGCCGCCTTCCGCAGTTCCAGGCCCGTGCCCTTGTTGACGAACTGCGTCGTGTAAGCCTCGGCGTAGTTGAAGTCGCCGTCCTTGTACAAGCCGGTGGCGATGGTCTTGTCGTGGAAGTCTTTCATCCGCGCATCGCTGATCGCACCGATGCCCTTGGTGGCCGCGTCGCCGACGTCGATGTGGTCGCGCAGGATCGGAATGGACTTCTCGATGTACTCGTCGCTGATGTCCGGGTTGATCTTCCTGATCAGCGCATCGGCCGCCTTGCGGTCGCCATAGAGGTAGTTGTAGTAGCCGATGTTGGATGCCTCGACGAAGCGCCGGACCAGGTCCGGCTTGGTCTTCACGAGTTCCTGCCGCGTCTCGATCACCATGCCGTAGGTCGACCAGCCCGCGTCGGCCAGCGACAGCACCACCGGCTTGAAGCCGGCCTGCTTCTCCACCGCCAGCGGCTCCGAGGTCGCATAGGCCTGCTGCACCGACTGCTTGTCGGCCAGGAACTGCGACAGGCTGTAGTTGTAGGGGCGCACCTGCTCGTCGCGCATGCCGTAGGCCTTCTTCATCCACTGCCAGTAGCTGATCTGGCCATCCTTGGCCAGCAGCACGGTCTTGGCCTTGGTGAGGTCCGCGAACTTCTCGATGCCCTGGCCCGGGTGGGCGATGATGGCCTGCGGGTCCTTCTGGAAGTAGGCCGCGACCACTACCGTCGGCACCTTCTGCTTGATGTTGTCGAAGGCCATCAGCATGTTGCCGGTCATCAGGAAATCCACCTTGCCGGCCGGCAGCATGGGCCGGTTGTTGACCTGCGGGCCGCCCTGCTGGATGTCCACGTCGAGGCCGAACTTCCTGTAGGTGCCGTCGGCCAGCGCCTGGTAGAAGCCCCCGTGGCCGGGCTGGGCGCGCCAGTTGGTGGCGAGCACCACCTTGTCCTGCGCGATGGCGGCGAAGGCGTAGCCGGCCAGCAGGGTGGCCAGCAGGGCGCGGGCGGCGAAGGGGGCTTGAAGCTTCATGGCTTGTCTTCCTTGGGTCTGGGGGAAAGGTGGAAAGGGAGAGAGGCGGCCGCCACCGGGCCGCCCCAAGGCGAGCCGCGCCTCCCCCTCGGGGGGTGGAGTTACACGCAGCGAAGCGAAGTGAAAAGCCGGGGGGCTCATGTTGCTCGCGCCATGTCGGGCGTCCAGCCGCGGGTCTTGCCGGGGTTCATCAGGCCCATCGGGTCGCTCTTCTTCTTGAATTCGATCTGCTGCGTGTCGATGGTCTTCATGCCGCCGTCCTCGATGGTCACGACGTGCGGGTTGAAGATCACGCAGCCGCCCTCGGACTCGATCTCGCGCATCACCTCGTACTGGTGGGCCTCGCCCTTCCAGCGCACCAGCAGGATCGAGAAGGTGCCGTACTCGCCCCCGGCGCGCGCGAACTCGTGGTGCTGCAGCACGTCGTCGCCGAAGAGCGCAATGTGGCGGTCGACCACCGCCGGGTCGAAGGGCTGGGCGTAGGCCACCTGCAGGTAGGTCCAGCTGCGGTCCACCTTCAGCGCCTGCAGGGTGGTGTGGTTGTAGGCGCACTCGTAGGCCGGCGGCAGGCCCATCGCCTGCAGCTCGGCCTCGGTGCCGGCCAGCGAGATGCGGCCGCCGCGCGATGCGGCCAGCGCGTGCAGCGCCGGCATCGAGGCGGGCGCGGCCATCATGAACATCGCGTGCCGGTCGGGCGGGAAGTGGCTGCCCAGGTTCGCGTAGTAGGGCGAGAAGCGCGCATCCACCGCCGACAGGAGGAACAGGTCGATCTCGGGCGTGCTGGCCGCCACGCCGAAGTCCATCACCTGCCGGTAGCTGGGGAACAGGGCGATGCAATGCACCCAATCCACCGCCGGGCTCAGCGCCACCTCCACGTCGAGGATCACGCCGTTGGTGCCGTAGGCATGGTGCACCTGCTGGATCTCGTCGCCGGCCAGCTCGATCACCCGCGGCTCGCGCTCCACCGTCATCACGCGCGCGCGCAGCAGGTTGCCCGGGTCGCGCAGGATGCCGTGGCGGATCGAGCCGATGCCGCCGAAGCCGCCCGCGATGAAGCCGCCGATGGTGGCCACGTGCCAGGTCGACGGCCACATGCGCAGCGCCTGGCCGGTCTCGGCCACCGCCAGCTCGATGTCGTGCATGCGCGCGCCGGCCTGCACGCGCACCCGGCCCTCGCCGACCCCGAGCACGCGGCACATCGGCGTGACGTCGAGCACCAGCCCGCCCAAGAGCGGTACGCACTGGCCGTAGTTGCCGGTGCCGCCGGCACGCACGGTGAGCGGCAGCTTCCACTTGGCGGCCACGGCCGCGGCACGGCGCACGTCCTCCTCGGTGCTGACCTTGACGACGAGGTCGGCGACGCAGCCGGCGAGCTGCTGCGTGAGGATGGGGCTGTACCAGTAGAAGTCCTTGGACAGCTGCTTGCGCTGGCCGGGCGAGGCGATCACGTTCAGGCCCTGGAGGTCGCGCGCCACGGCGTCCCAGTCCACGGCGCGGCCGATGGCGCGCTCGGCGATGGTCACGGCATCCATGGCTAGCGCTCGCCTCGCATTTCGCTTTCGTGCCAGTGGCCCAGCACCATGCGCGAGAGCGCCGCGAAGACGATGAAGATCGCGATGCCCAGCAGCGACACCAGGAACAGCGCCGCGAACATCATGGGGATCTCGGTGCGGAAGCTCGACTCCAGGATGCGCGAGGCCAGCCCGGTCTCGCGCCCGGCCGTGCCGGCGGTGAACTCGGCCACCACCGCGCCGATCAGGCTCAGGCCACCGGCGATCTTGAGGCCGGCCATGAAGTAGGGCAGGGCGCTGGGCACCAGCAGGTAGCGGAACAGCTGCCAGGGCGAGGCCCGGTAGAGCTGGAACAGGTCGCGCAGGTTGCGGTCGGCGCTCTTCAGGCCGATCACGGTGTTCGACAGGATCGGGAAGAAGGCCACGATCCACGCACACAGCAGCAGCGCGGCGGTGGTGCTGGAGACGTAGATCAGGATCAGCGGCGCGATCGCGATGATGGGCGTGACCTGCAGGATCACCGCGATCGGGAACAGGCCGATCTCCACCCACTTGAAGAGCGCGAAGCAGATCGCCAGCAGCACGCCGCCCACGATGGCCGCCGCCAGCGCCAGCAGGGTGAGCTTGACGGTGAACCACAGCGCTGCCGAGAGCGTGTCCCAGTTGTCGATCAGCGTCGTGAAGATCAGCGAAGGCGCGGGGATGATGTAGTGCGGCACGTCGTTGACGCGCACCAGCAGCTCCCACAGCAGCAGCAGCGCCGCGACCAGCGCGGTGGGGATGGCGATTCGCAGCAGCGACTCGCGCCGGCGCAGCCGGTCTTCGTGCGCCTGCAGATCGGCGGCGGAGGGCGCGGCGGCCTGCAGCTCGGCCAGGGCAGGCTTTTCAGTGATCGATGTCGACGCCATGGAGGGCTCCGTGCAGGGATTGCGACACCGCCGTGCAGTGCACGTTGTAGCGGGTGGAGGTGCGGTAGGCATCGCCGCGCGGGTAGGGCTCGTCGATGCGGATCTCCTCGATCACGCGGCCGGGGCGCGGTGCCATCACCACGATGCGGTTGGACAGGTAGACCGACTCGTAGACGCTGTGGGTGACGAAGATGATCGAGAAGCGGTGCTCGCGCCAGATCGCGAGCAGGTCGTTGTTGAGCTTGATGCGCGTCATCTCGTCCAGCGCGGCGAAGGGCTCGTCCATCAGCAGCAGGCGCGGCCGCGTGACCAGGGCGCGCGCGATGGAGACGCGCATCTTCATGCCGCCCGAGAGCTCCCGCGGGTAGACCTCGGCGAAGCGCGACAGGCCCACCATCTCCAGCGCATCCTTCACGACGGGCGCCGCGGCCTCGCGCGAGACGCCGGAGAGTTTCAGCGGCAGCCAGACGTTGTCGAAGACGCGGGCCCAGGGCATGAGCGTCGGCTCCTGGAACACGAAGCCCAGCTCGCGGTCGCGCCCGGCGCTTCGCGCCGATGCGCCCGCCCAGGCCAGATCGCCCGCGCTGGGCCGCGTGAGGCCGGCGATCAGCCGCAGCGCCGTGCTCTTGCCGCAACCCGAGGGGCCGAGGAAGCTGATGAAGTCGTGCTCGCCGCAGTCCAGGCTCATGCCCTGGAGCGCGAGCGTGCCGTTGGCGAAACGCTTGCTGACGTTGCGCAGGCGGACCAGCGCCGCGGTGTCGTGGTGCTGCTGCATGGTCATTGCCAGGCGGGCTCGTTGGCGAGGCGCTCCAGGGGGAAGCGATCCACTTCCTGCAGGAGCTCGCTGAAGCGGCGGCCGACGTGGTCGAGCACCGCGGCGCCCTTTTCCGCCGTGGCCAGCGTGGCGTCGCCGGCCGCGCCCTGCGGATTGATGTCGTGCATCTGCCAGCCAAGCTTGCCGCTGGGGGTGATCGAGAGGAAGCGGTTCTCCTTCGCCAGGTCCTCGGTCATCGAAGGGAAGCGGCGGAACTGCGCCGGGCGCACGTCGTTTGGCGTCAGGTGCAGCATGACCGAGCTCTCCAGGTCGCCGGCATGCACGCCGTGCCGGCCTTCGTGCGCGCTGAAGAGGCCCTCCGGCAGCCCCAGGGTGTACCAGTTGGCGGCCACCACCATCATGTCGTGGCGCTCGCGCAGGTCGCGCGCCACGATGTCCATCACCGACATCTGGCCGCCGTGGCTGTTGAAGAGCACCAGCTTGCGTACGCCGGCCTTGGCCACGCAGGCGCCGATCTCCATCCACATCGCGATCAGCGTCGAGGCCGAGACCGTGAGCGTGCCGGGATAGCGCGAATGCTCGTTGCTCTTGCCGTAGGCCACGGTGGGCAGGAACAGCACCGGCAACGCGTCCGGCAGGTGCGGCAGCGTCGCGCGCACCATGCCGTCGATGGTGGCCGTGTCGGTGGACATGGGCAGGTGCGGGCCGTGCTGCTCGGTGGCGCCCACCGGCAGCACCGCGATGAGCCGCGAGCGGTCGAGCCGCGCAAAGGCTTCGCTTGTCAAGTCGGACCAATAGCGGCTATGGGGTCGTGTGGCGTTCATGAGACAGGCCTCGCCAGGAGTGGGTTTGTCTAAATTATCCACTTGGATAAAAAAGAGTCGCTATGGTTTACCCGTAATTAGAAGAGGATGGATGAAAATTTTGATCAATCGGTTGATCTTGAGGGCTTCGACGGGATCGGTCATTCAGGGAGATGAACTGGATACGACGGGGGCATCAGGTGCTGTCTGACAAGGGACGCGGATCCAGCGGTCAACAAGTAGAACTTTCCGCCGTCCTTCAAAGGCTTTCCGGCCTGGGCGGAGCGGTGCATTCGCCCTCCGCCGGTCCTGTCAGGAGTCCACCATGAACTTCCCCAGCCCTGTCCACGCGACGGCCGCATGCGCCGCCTTGACCGCCACCCGGCTGCGCGAAGCGGCGCAGGCGCAGATCGTTCGCGCCTTCCGCGTGCAGCTGGGCGGCGGTCCCGAGCCCTCGGACGAAGTGGTGGCGCTCTTTGCGCGCCTGGCGGCGTCCGAACTGAGGCTGCACCGCCGCGTGGTGGCAGTGGCAGTTGCGCTGGAGCCCGCCGACCACGACGGCGGGAGGCTGTGATGGCCGCGGCCACGGTCGTCATTCCGGAGCGACAGAGGCCCGCGGCCACCGTCGCCTTCGGCAGCCTGTTCGACCTGGCGCGCCTGCGGCGCCAGCCGGCCGAGGCCGAGGTCTGCGAGGCCTGCCAGACCATCAACGCGCGCCATGCGTGCTTCTGCAAGGGCTGCGATGGCAAGTTGCCGGCCTACTTCGCCGCGGTGGAAGCGGGCACGCCGGTCTCGCCCCCGGCAACGGATGGCGATCCCGAGGAGCGCCGCAGCCGCATCGCCATCGTCGCGCTGGTCGTGCTGTGGGGCACCGTGACCGCGGTCGCGGCGCTGCAGGCGCACGGCCCTCGGCCGGCGGATCCGGGCACGCCTTTCGAACAGGCCGCCGTGGCGGCACCGGGCGAGCGCCTGTCGGCGCCGGTGGGGATCGAATTGGCGGCTGCCGCGGAACATGCCGCCCAGCCGAGCCATCCCGCCCCGTCTGTGGAAACGCCGCGCGAGTTGTCGGCAGCCGCGCCGGGCGCGGATGCGGCTGACAGCAGGCCGGTGCGCAAGGCCACGCCGGCATCGGTCCGTCCGACGCGCAACCTGGCTGGCGGCCCCGCGGCCCGCTGTGATGGGCGCAACTTCTTCGCGCGCGCCGTGTGCATGAACAACCAGTGCGCCCGGCCCGACGCGCGCCGGAGTCCGCAGTGCGCGGAGACCGTGCGCCAGGCACGACTTGGCGAAGCGCGGCGCAATCCCAAGCTGGCCGGCTGACGAGGGACTGACCGGCGGCGGCCCAGGGCGGCCAGATCGTGATGCGCGAAGGGCCCGCCCGGGGCCGGCAGTGGAGCGGGCTGCGCTACGATGCGGCCGCGGACCTGCGCGAGGAGTGAGGTGGATCCGCGCCCATGAACAATCCCTCCGGCGTGCTGCACCACCGTCGATGAATTCACCAGGTCTGAGCAAGAGGCGCATCGGCCTGAACACCCGCCTGGGCCTCGGCGTCGCGGCTGTGGTGCTGGCCGCGACCCTTGCCATTGCCACGATCGCGCTGCACCTGGTCAAGGCCAGCATGGAGTCGGCCATCACGAGCGAGCAGCTCGGCCACGTGTCCTTCGTCGCGGATGCGCTCGACCAGAAGTTCGCGAGCCGACGGACCCTGCTGGCGACCCTCGCCGAGAGCGTGGAGGCGCTGGACCCGGCGAGCGAGGTGCCGCTGCAGGCCTTCCTCGAACAGCATCCGTCCCTGCGCGATGCCTTCGACAACGTCGCGTTCATCGACCTGGAAGGCGGGCTCGTCGCCAATCTCAACGGGGCGCAGCAGATCGGCCGCCTGAACGTGAAGGATCGCCCGTACTTCCGCGACACCGTGGCCTCCGGTACCGGCACGATCTCCGAACCCTACCGCAACCGGCTCAACGGGCTGGCGCAGGTCGCCATCACCGCACCGGTGAAAGACCGCGCCGGGCAGGTCCGCTACGTGATCTCGGGCTCGATCAACCTGAAGGAGCGCAGCATCCTTGGCGAGCTCGCCCAGGTCAGGTTCGGGAACACGGGCTACCTCTTCGTCGTCACCCGCGACGGCGTGGTGGTCGACCATCCGCGCGACGAGCGCATCCTGAGCCGCGCGAACGCCGAGGGGCCGGCCGACCTGGAGATCGAGCGGGCGATCGCCGGCTTCGAAGGGGTGACCGAAGGCCGCAGTCCCGAGGGCACCCTGGGGCTCTACGTCTTCCAGCAGCTTCGCCAGACCCCCTGGGTGCTGGGGTCGATGTATCCGCGCAGCGAGGCCTTCGCACGGATCGAGTCCATCGAGCATGTGGCCTGGGGCGGGGCATTGGCCCTGGCGCTGGCGGCGGGCGCCATCGTGTCGGTCGTGGTGCGGCGCCAGCTCGCCCCGCTGACGGCGCTGCACGGGCGCATGCTGGACGCACGGTCCGACGCCGCGCCCGGCGAGCCCGCGGTGGCGCCCGGCTACCGGGACGACGAGATCGGCGATCTCGCCTACACCTTCGACCAGCTCATGCGCGAGCAATGGGCAGGCGAGAAATTCCTGCGCGACATCACCGACAACATCCCGGTCATGGTGTCGCATGCGGACGCCCAGGGCCGCTACACCTTCGTGAACGCCAGGCTCGCCGAGCGCCTGGGCCGAAGCAGGGCCGAGCTCATCGGCGAATCCGCGCAGGGCCAGCCGGGCAGCGGCAACTACGCCATCCCGGACCGCTACCTGCAGCGCGTGATGGCCGGCGAGCACGTGACCTTCGAGCGCCGGGGCTCCGTGCGCCACGGGGAGGAGCCGCGCTTCTTCCAGACCGACCTGATCCCGGACCGCGACGCCGCGGGCGCCGTGCGCGGCTACTACGCCATGACTTCCGACATCACGGAGCGCAAGCGCATCGAGCTCAACCTGGCGCACAGCGAGGCGCGGATCCGCATCATCGCGGACAACATCCCGGCGCTGGTCTCGCACGTGGACGCATCGCTGATCTACACCTTCGTCAACGCCAAGGTCCGGGCGCTGCACAACGACAACGCGCTGGTGGGCCAGCCCATGCCCGAGAAGCGCGGCAGCGCGGATTTCGCCGTGGTGGAGCCCTACTACCGCCGCGCCCTGGCCGGCGAGACGGTGATCGTGGAGAAGCGCGGCGACCCGAAGCTGGGCGTGGGCGACCGGACCTACAAGGCGCACTACATCCCCGACACCGACGACGTCGGCATGGTCCAGGGTGTCTTCGCGATGACCTTCGACATCACCGATGAGGTGAGGGTCCGCAACGCGCTGGCCGAGCAGGAGAAGCGGCTGCGCGACGTCACCGACAGCATTCCGGCCCTGGTGGGCTACTTCGACCGCGAGCTGCGCTGCCACTTCGCCAACAGCCGCGGCCGGCAGATGGCCGGCCTGGGTGACGGGGCGCTCGACGGCGTGACGCTGCCCTCGGCCATGGGCGAGGCGGTCTATGCGCAGCAGGCGCCCTACGTCGCCCAGGTGCTGGCCGGCGAGACGGCCCGCTTCCAGGTGGAGGCGCCGCTCTACGACAAGACCGGCTACTTCCAGGTGCACATGATTCCCGACCGGAACCTGCAGGGGCAGGTGCTGGGCTTCTATCTGATGGCCTTCAACGTCACGGCGCTGAAGGAAACGGAGCTTCAGCTGGCCGAGAGCGAGATGCGCCTGCGCGCCATCACCGACAACATCCCTGCGCTCATCACCTACATCGACAGCGACGAACGGATCACCTTCGCCAACGGCACCTACCGCGAATGGCTGGGGCTGGACCCCGCCCTGCTGCTGGGCAAGCACATCCGCGAGGTCGCGGGCGAGGAGCTGTACCTCGCGCGCAAGGGGCTGGTGGACCGGGCGCTCGCGGGCGAGCGGGTCGAATTCGAGGCGCAGACCCGCAAGGGCGAGTTCGACCGGGTCACCCGCGTCATCTACGTGCCGCACATCGCGGCGGATGGGTCGACGCGCGGCATCTTCTCCCTGAGCTTCGACGTCACCGCCCTGAAGGCGGTGGAGCGCAAGCTGATCGAGCTGGCCCGCGTCGACACGCTCACCGGACTGCCGAACCGGCTGGCCTTCAACGAGCACCTGCCCGCCGCCATCACGCATGCGGCGTACGCGGGGCGCGGCATGGCGCTCATGTTCCTCGACGTCGATCATTTCAAGTCGATCAACGACACCCTGGGCCATGCGAGCGGGGACGGGGTGCTGGCCGAATACTCGAGAAGGCTGCGTTCCAGCGTGCGCAGCACCGACACCGTGGCGCGTCTGGCGGGCGACGAGTTCGTCGTCGTGCTCGAGGACCTGGACACCCAGGAGGCCGCCGCCGTCGTGGCGCGCAAGATCATCCGGCAGATCGGCGGCTCGCCCTTTCAGGTCGATGGCCGCAGCCTCGACATCACGACCAGCATCGGCATCGTGTTCGTCCGCGACGTCGATGCCACCATGGCGCCGGGGGACCTGCTGGCCCGCGCGGATGTCGCGCTCTACAGCGCGAAGGCGGCGGGACGCAACACCTTCGCATTTGCGCCCTGACAAGCTGTGAGCTGAATACTTTGGTAGCGAGATCGCGACGCGAATGCGATGCCGGCCGGCCCCGTCGCGCGCTTCGGGCTGACAAGTATGCTGCCGGGGCTCAGAATCCTTGGACACAACAACGCAGGAGATCGATGCAATGGCATCTGCCGAAGTCGTCACGCCACAGCAACTCTTGAAGGAAATCGACGCCCAGAGCCGCATGCCGATCCTGCGCATCGGGCAGGCGCTGATGTCGCTGGGCATGATCACCGACGAGCAATTGCGCGAGGCCCTCGCCAAGCAGCAGCTGGACCGCAGCGTGCCGCTGGGCGAGACCCTGGTGCGCATGGGCGTGGTGAGCCGCGCGCAGTTGCAGACCGCATTGGCGCGGAAGATGGGTTATCCGCTGGTCAACGTGCAGGAGTTCCCGGCCGCGACGGAGGCCCTGCGCAAGGTCAGCTACGGCGTGGCGCAGCGTCTGCAGGTCATGCCGCTCATGATCCACGACGGGCGGCTGATCGTCGCGCTCGATGACCCGGCCAGCCGCCGTTCGGCCCTGGACGAGGTCGAGTTCATCGCCCAGATGAAGGTGATCCCGGTCCTGAGCCAGGCCCTCGACCTGGACACCGTGCTGAGCAAGGCCTACGAGAAGATCGGCGCGCAGGGCGACAAGCGTGCGCCCGCCACCGACCCGATGGCCATCGACTTCGACCTGGCCGGCACCAGCGAGCTGCTGCAGACCCTGGAGAAGGAGGACCGCGCGTCCGAGGACGAAGAGGCGGCGATCGAGCAGTCGGACAACTCGCTGGTGCGGATGATCAACAGCATGATTCTCGAAGCGCACCGCGAGGGCGTGTCGGACATCCACATCGAGAGCTATCCGGGGCGGGACAAGACCCGCATCCGCTTCCGCCGCGACGGGCGGCTCTACACCTACCTGGAGCTGCCGCCCAACTACCGCAATGCGATCGTGGCGCGGGTGAAGATCATGTGCGATCTGGACATCAGCGAGAAGCGCAAGCCGCAGGACGGCAAGATCAACTTCTCGAAGTTCTCGCCGCAGCACCGCATCGAGCTGCGCGTGGCCACCATCCCCACCAACAACGGGCTGGAGGATGTGGTGATGCGGATCCTGGCCTCGGCCAAGCCGATCCCGCTGGACCAGCTGGGGCTGTCGAAGCGCAACCTCGAGCGACTGACCGAGGCAGTCGATCGCCCCTATGGCATGGTGCTGTGCGTCGGCCCGACCGGATCGGGCAAGACGACCACGCTGCACTCGGCGCTCATGCACATCAATACGCCGGAGCGCAAGATCTGGACTGCGGAGGACCCGATCGAGATCACGCAGGCGGGCCTGCGGCAGGTGCAGGTCAATCCACGCATCGACTGGACCTTCGCCAAGGCCCTGCGCGCCTTCGTGCGGGCCGACCCCGACGTGATCATGGTCGGCGAGATCCGCGACGAGGAGACCGCGAAGATGGCGATCGAGGCCTCGCTCACCGGCCACCTCGTGCTGTCGACCCTGCATACGAACAGCGCGCCCGAAACGGTGACGCGGCTGCTCGACATGGGCATGAACCCCTTCAACTTCGCGGATTCGTTGCTGGCCGTGCTGGCGCAGCGGCTGGTGCGGCGCATCTGCCGGCATTGCAGCGAGAGCCGCCCGGCCAGCGCGGAAGAGATCGACGAACTGGTGGGCGACTACCTGCACGTCGTTCCGTCGCAGGACACGCCGGAGCGGCGCGATGCCTTGCGGCAGTCCTGGGTTCGCCAGCATGGCCGCGAGGGCGCGCTGCACCTCCACGCGGGCAAGGGATGCAAGCACTGCGGCGAGACCGGCTTCCGGGGGCGCGTGGGCATCCACGAGCTGATGGTGGTGTCCAAGGGCGTGCGACGGCTGATACAGGAAGGCGCGCGCGCCGAGCAGCTGCAGGAAGCGGCGCTGCGCGAGGGCATGCGCACCCTGCGGCAGGACGGCATCGAGAAGGTGCTGGCGGGACTGACGACCATCGACGAAGTGCGCGCGACCAGCAACGTGTAGGCGGGCCGCGCCGCCGGCCTGTGCCGCGGCGCACTGGAGTACCTTCGCCTGCGGCTGCGGTATTCGCCTTCGGAACGGCCGTGCGGCTCAGGCCGCGTCCCAGTTCACCGTGGGCAGGGTGCCGATGGTGGGCCGTGCGAACAGGAAGCCCTGGAAAAGATCGACGCCCAGCTCCAGCAGCACCCGGGCTTCGTCGGCCGCCTCCACGCCCTCGGCGATCACCTTGATGTCGAGCTCGTCGCAGGTGGTGACGAAGCCCTTCACGATGGCCACCCGGACCGGATCGACGTGGATGTCGCGCACCAGGCTCATGTCGATCTTCACCACGTCGGGCTGGAAGGCCGCGAGCAGCTCGAAGTTCGCGTAGGCGGCGCCGAAGTCGTCGATGGCGGAGGTGAAGCCATAGCGCCGGAAGATGTGGAAGGACGCCGCCAGGCCAGGCAGGTTGATGACGCGCTCGCCCTCCGTGATCTCGAACATCAGGTGGTTCGCCGGGAAGTTGCAGCGCATGGCGGTGTCGATGGCGGTGCGGAAGCACTCCTCCTGGCCGGCCACGTCGTTGGGCATGACGTTCAGGCTGAGCTTGGAGCTCATGCCCAGCTGCGCGGCCATCTCGATGGCGCGCACGCGGCAGGCCTCGTGGAAGGCGAAGCGATGCTGGGGTTGGACCCGCGAGAGCACCCCGGTGGCGCCTTCCCCCGCCAAGCCGCGCACCAGCGCCTCGTGCGCGAAGACCTCGCGCCGCACCGGGTCGACGATCGGCTGGAAGGCGATCGTGAAGTCCGGGCCGATGGCGGGCGCAGCGGCGGGGGGCGTGGCGGTGCCGGTCGTCATGGCGATGGTTTCAAGGGCTCAGTTCGCCGGCCGCCTGCGCCAGCAGCCGGGCGGTCGCCTGGGCAGCGATCTCGAGCCTGCGTACGTGCCGCTCCGACAGCTCGACGCTGCGCTCGACCGCGAAGCCGCACAGGGTCCCGTAGATGCTGCCGTCCGGCAGGACCACCGGCACGCTGATGTGCGCGCCGATCGGCCGGGTCACCTCGGGCAGGGGCTGCCGGGTGCGCAGCACGCGCAGGTCGCGCACGAGGCTGGGCACGCGACCGTCGATGACCTGCTGGCAGATGCTGTCCTCCATCGTGTGGGACTCGCCCACGCGGATGATGCCCATGGCCGGCGCCGTCGCCACGTGCCTGAAGACGCGGCGGCCGTCGATGAATTCGGAGACGAAGAACACGTCCATGCCGAGCTGCTCCCGGATCAGCTCCAGCATCGAGGACAGCGCCTGCACCACCAGTGGGCCGTCGCAGTCCGGCACCGCGACGGCGGCCTCCTCGCGCACCGGCGGTTTGTCGAACTCGATGCTGTCTTCGTCGCTTCTGTTGCCCATCGTGCCCCCTTTGACGTGGGCTTGATCCTAATGCGAAGGCGTGGCCCGGGCTGCCGCGGCAGCCGGAAGGTGTCGGGTCCACGCAACTTTCAGGCCGGGCCGGGCTGTTCCGGTTTTGCTTTCAGGCGGGAAACGGCGTGCGCCGATTCAGCCTCGACACGGGCGCGCAGGCTCAGCGCATTCAGGATCGCGAACAGCAGGTTGGGCGAGCGGTATTCGAAGCTGCGCTCGAAATGCGTGCCGCCCGCCGTGGGCGTGAGCGTGTAGCTCAGCACACCGGCCTCGCGCTCTCCGATGCTGCCCGCGATGCGCCACAGGCGCTCGGGCTCGCGTGCACCGCCGCCGGCGGCCGCGCGATCTCCGCGCTGTTGACGAAGCGGGTGCGGTCCGCCTCCAGCGGCACGAACAGTGCGGCGACCATCACCGCCAGGGCCGCGACGATCATCAGGAAGCGTTTCATGGCGGTCTCCCGTCAGGCTGCGATCCACCCTCTACGCGATGGGGCCGGCGCCGGATTCGCCGCGCGCAGGCCCGGTGCAAGTCTTAACATGCGCGCTCTCCTGCGGCAACCCATCCCGCCGCGCTCATGGAGGAACGCCATGGCCATCCAGCTCAATCACACGATCGTTCCCGCGCGCGATCCGAAAGCCTCCGCCCTGTTCCTGGCGGAACTGCTGGGGCGCGAGGCGCCCACCACCTTCGGGCCCTTCCACTGCGTGCAGCTCGACAACGGCGTCACGCTCGACTACATCCGCAGCGACGAGCGGATCCCGATCGAGCACTATGCCTTCCTGGTGAGCGAGGCGGAGTTCGACCCGATCTTCGATCGCATCCGCGCGCGCGGCCTGCCCTACTGGGCCGACCCGCACCAGCACCAGCCCGGCCGCATCAACCACAACGACGGCGGCCGCGGGGTCTATTGGCCCGACCGCGACGGCCACCTGCTCGAGATCATCACCCGCCCCTATGGCAGCGGCGCCTGAGCCGGCAGACTGCGACGTGCTGGTGGTCGGTGCGGGGCCGGCCGGCAGTGCCTGCGCGCAACTGCTGGCGCGTGCCGGGGCGGACGTGCTGCTGGTCGACCGCCATGGCTTTCCGCGCGAGAAGGTCTGCGGCGACGGGCTGATCCCCGATGCCCATCGGGCGCTGGCCCGCCTTGGCGTGCTCGATGCGGTCCTGGCCCGCGCCTGCGCCGCCAGCCACGTGGCCTGCGTGGCGCCGCGCGGCAGCAGGATCGAGGTGCCGGCCAGCCTGGCGGTGCTGCCGCGGCGCGAGCTCGATGAGATCGTGCGCCAGGCCGCGCTGGCGGCCGGTGCGCGCTGGTTCGCGCCGGCGCGCTTCGAGGCGCCGCTGGTCGACGCCGACGGCCGCGTGGTGGGCGCCCGGCTGCGGCTGGCCGAGGGCACCGAGCGAGCGGTGCGCGCGCGCTGGACCGTGCTGGCCACCGGCGCGGCGGCGGGTCCGCTGCTGGCCGCGGACATGTGCAGCCGGCGCGTGCCCAGCGGCGTCGCGCTGCGCGGCTATGTGAGGAACGAGGCGATGGCCGGGCGCATCCGCCAGCTCGAGGTGGTGTGGCACCGCGCCCTGCGCGGCGGCTACGGCTGGATCTTTCCCTGCGGCAACGGGCTGTTCAACGTCGGTGCCGGCTTGCTGGACAGCCCCGCGGAAGGCGGCCCCGAACTCAACCTGCGCGCGCTGTTCGCCGCCTTCACCCAGGTGCATGCGCCCGCGCGCGAGCTGATGCAGGGCGGCAGCCTGCAAGGTGAGCTCAAGGGCGCGCCGCTGCGCTGCTCGCTCGACGGCGCGCGCTGGTCGCGTCCGGGCGTGCTGGTGACGGGCGAGGCGGCGGGCAGCACCTATTCCTTCACCGGCGAGGGCATCGGCAAGGCGATGGAAACCGGCATGCTCGCGGCCGAAGCCATGACCAGCGCCGAGGGCGATGCCGCAGTGGGCGCGCGCTACGACGCGGCGCTGACGGCATTGAAGCCGCGCTTCGCGGCCTATGCGCAGGCCAACCGCGTCAACCACCATCCCTGGATCGCCGACTTCGTGTTCTGGCGTGCGCAACGCAGCCCGGGCATCGTGCGCCGGCTCGGCGCCGTGCTGGAGGAGAGCTATAGCCCCGACCGCCTGGTAACGGCGGGCGGGCTGCTGCGGATGATGTTGCCGGTCCGCTGAAGGAAACTGGAGGGAGGGGGAAGACTCAGCGCTTGGCCAGCGTGCCCAGCGCGAACACAGAGTTCGGCGCATTGACCCGGGGACGCTTCGGCACCGGCGTGCTGGCCGGCACGCGCTTGACCGCCGGCTGCTCGCTCTCGACCTTCACGCCCTTGGCCAACTGCTCGAGCACCAGGCTCTGCAGTGAGACCGAATCCAGGAACTCCACCGTGCGGCGGTTCAGCGAAGCCCACAGCTCCTCGGTGCTGCAGCGGCCGTCGGCGCCGGCGTGAGGATCCTGCTTTTCGGCAGGTTCTTCCTCGATCGAGAACAGGATGTCCGCCACCGTGATGTCGGCCGCCTTGCGCCCCAGCGAGTAGCCGCCGCCCGGGCCGCGGGTGGATTCGACCAGCTTGTGGCGGCGCAGCTTGCCGAAGAGCTGTTCCAGGTAGGACAGCGAGATCCGCTGGCGCTGGCTGATGGCGGCCAGGGTCACCGGTCCCGAGCGCTCACGCAGCGCCAGGTCGATCATGGCAGTGACCGCGAAGCGGCCTTTGGTGGTGAGGCGCATGGGAGGGTCGTCTTTCCGTTTCGTATTGTGGAGGTGCAGGCTGCTGTCGTTGTGCGGGACGTTGAGTCCTTTTTTGTGCAGCGGATCATGCCGTGGGAGTCTGAGGGTGGAATTAGGTTCCCGGGCAGGGCCGATGCTACCGCGCCCAGCGGCGCAGGCCCAGTTCGTCCGCCAGGCGCCGGTAGGCCTCGATGCGCTGGCGCACGAAATCCTCCAGCGAGTCGCCGGTCAGGGTGAAGGGGTACAGGCCATGGCGCTCCCGCAGGGCGGCGTAGCCGGGGCTGGCGACCGCCTGGCGGAAGGCCTCGGTCCAGGCGCGCACGGCGGCCTCGGGCGCGTCCGCGCCGAGGTAGAGGCCGCGCACGGTGGGCCAGACCAGGTCGATGCCCTGTTCGCGTGCGGTAGGCACGCCGGCCAGGGCGCCGGGCAGACGGGTCTCGGCCAGCACCGCCAGGAAGCGCAGGGGGGCGCCGGCGGCCTGGGCCCGCAGGGCCTCGGCCGCATCGCCTGGGAACAGGTCCACGTGGCGGCCCTGCAGCGCGGCCAGGGCCTCGCCGCCGCCCTCGAAGGCGACGAAGCGCATCGCCTTGTGGTCGCGTCCGGCGGCGCGCACCAGCAGGGCGGCCTTCATCCAGTCCTGGCTGCCCACCGTGCCGCCGGCACCGAACGCCAGGCGGGCCGGGTCCTGGCGCAGGGCGGCGACCAGCTCGCCCAGGGTCTTGAAGGGGGCGTCGCGGTGCACCGCGATCACGCCGTAGTCGGTGCCCAGTGTGGCGATCCAGCGCACCGCCGAGGGCGGATGCGGGCCGAAGCGGCCCTGCGCCAGGTTGAGCAGCGAGCCGCTGGAGAAGGCGACCAGGGTCGCGGGGCCGCCCAACCGGCCGGTGGCGATGCGGTCGAAGGCCACGGCGCCGATGCCGCCCGGCAGATAGCGGCTGGCCAACGGCGGCCGCGCCGGCCGAACCGCCTGCAGGGCCTCGCGCGCCAGCGCGCAGCTGAGGTCGAAGCCGCCGCCGGGCTTGGCGGGGACCACGCATTCCGCGGGGCCGTACGAGGGATCGTCGTTGGCATCGGCGCGCAGCGGCATGCAAGCGGGCAATACCAGTGCGCCGAGCGCCCGCAGCATTCGGCGGCGTGCGGGGGCAGCGAGGGCGCCGGTCGTGTTCATGGGATGGGTCAGCCCATTGTGCGGGGCCACCAGAGGATGGCGTGGAGGCCGCTGCCCGCCTCGCGCGCCTCGAGCCGCAGCGCGCCGCGGTGGCGCTCGGCGATGGCACGGGCGATCGCCAGGCCCAGCCCGGACCCGCCGCCGGCCGCGCGTTGCCCGCGCCGGAAGCGCTGGCCCAGCGCGGCGCGCTCCTCGGCGGCCAGGCCGGGGCCATTGTCCTCCACGTTGAGGCTGAAACCCTGCGCATCGGCGGCGGCGAACAGGGTCACGGTGCCGCCTTCGGGCGTGTGGGCCACCGCGTTCGCCACCAGGTTGGCCAGCGCTTCGCGCATCAGGCCGCGGTCGGCCACCGCGGGGAACTCCGGCGCCGGCGTGTGGATGCCCAGGTCGATCCGGCGGGCGCGCGCCTGCGGCAGGAAGGCCAGCGCGACCTCACGCAGCAGCGCCGCCAGGTCCAGCTGCGCGATGTCCAGCGCCGCGGTGTCGCTGCGGCCCAGCGCGAGCAGCTGCTGCGTGCTGCGGGTGGCGCGGCCGATCTCCGTGCCCAGCGCTTCCAGCGCGGCCTGCACCTGGGTGGCATCCTGCTCGCGCCGGGCGTAGTCGGCCTGCATCTGCAGCGTGGTGAGATGGGTGCGCAGCTGGTGCGAGGCATCGTCCAGGAACCGGCGCTGCTGCGCCACCAGCGCCTGGGTGCGCGCCATCTGCTGGTTGACGGCCGCCACCAGGGGGCGGATGTCGGCCGGCAGGCCGTCCCCGGCGATCGGGGCCAGGTCCTCGGGGCTGCGCGTCTGCACCTCGCGCGCGAGGCGCGCCAGCGGGCGCAGCGCGGCGGCGAGCGCGACGGCGGTGCAGCACACCAGCAGGGCCAGCACCAACGCGTCCCGCAGCACCGCCCGCTTTACGAAGCGCCGGGTGAACTCCCGGCGCGAGCGCGTGCTTTCGCCCACCTGCACCAGCACGCTGCGCGCCTCGCTGCCGGCCGGGGCGCGCTCCAGCGCGCGCCGGTAGGCAGCGAAGCGCACCGGCTCGCCGAAATAGGGCGCGTCGTAGAAAACGGGCTGGCCCGTGGTGACCACGCCGGGCGGCGCAGGCAGGTCCGCGCTGCCCAGCTCCACCAGCCCGTCGGAGGTGGCAACGCGGAAGTAGACCTGGCCGCTGGCGGTGAGCTCGAAGAACTCGAACATGCGGTAGGGCAGCTCGACCGAGAGACCGCCCGAGGCGGTGGAGATGTTGGCGTCGATGGACTTGAGGGCGCCCAGCAGCGAGCGGTCGTAGGCCGAGTCGGCCGCCTCCAGCGCGTCGTGCCGTGTCATCCACAGCTCGAGCGCGGTGACCAGCACCAGCATCGGCAGCAGCAGCCAGGCCAGGCGCCGCCAGAGGCTGGCCTCGCGCAGCCAGCGCGAAAGACTCTCAGGCTCTTCAGGCCGCTTCCAGCGCATAGCCCAGGCCGCGCAGGGTCGTGATGCCGACGCCCCGGCCTTCGAGGCGCTTGCGCAGGCGATGGATGATCACCTCGACCGCCTCCAGCTGCACGTCCGCCTCGTCGGAGAACACGCGCTCCAGGATCTGCTGCTTGGAGAAGGGCTCACCACTGCGCTGCACCAGCACCTTCAGCACCGCCTGCTCGCGCGGCGACAAGGCCAGCGGCTCGCCGTGCAGCAGGAACTGCCGGCGCGCGGCATCGTAGGCCAGCGGGCCGCAGGCCAGGCGCGGATGCTCGGTGCCGCGGGCGCGCCGCACCAGCGCGTGCAGCCGGGCTTCCAGCTCGGCCAGCGCGAAAGGCTTGGCCAGGAAGTCGTCGGCGCCGGCGTTGAGCGAGCGCACCCGCTCGTCCACCGAATCGCTGGCCGTGAGGATCAGCGCCGGCAGCCGCTGGTCGCGGGCGCGCAGGCGCTGCAGCACCGCGTGGCCGTCCAGGCCGGGCAGGCCCAGGTCGAGCACCAGCGCGTCATGGTCGTGCTGCTGCAGGGCACGGTCGGCCAGCCGCCCGTCGTCCACCCAGTCGACCTGGATGCCGGCATGCTCCAGCGCCTTGCAGAGCCAGGTGCCCAGCGCGTGTTCGTCTTCGGCCAGCAGGATGCGCATGGCGCCACTATGCCCGCGGCGGCCGCTTTCAGTCGGGCTTGATGTTGGCCCGTGCGATCACCTTCTTCCAGCGGGCCTGTTCGCCGGCGATGAACTTGGCGAACTGCTCCGGCGTGTCGCCGATCGATTCGGCGGCGTCGCCCTTGAGCCGCTCCAGCGCGGCGGGTGCCTTCACCGCCTTCATGGTCTCGGCCGACAGCTTGGCCAGGTTCGCGGGCGCCAGGTTGGCCGGCGCCAGCAAGCCGTACCACTGCGTCATCTCGAAGCCGGGGAAGCCTTGCTCGGCCACTGTCGGCACATCGGGCAGCTGCGGCAGGCGCTGGGCCGAGCCGGTGGCGACGCAGCGCAGCTTGCCGGCCTTGATGAAGGGGAGCACCGCCGCCGCGCCGATGGCCGAGGCATCCAGCCGCCCGGCCATGAGGTCGGTCAGCATCGGGCCGGTGCCGCGGTAGGGCACGTGCAGCATGAAGATGTTGGAGGTCATCTTCAGGTACTCGAAGGCCAGGTGGCCGGCGCTGCCGTTGCCGGCCGAGCCGTAGCTCAGCTTGCCGGGCTTGCTTTGGGCGTAGGCGATCAGCTCGCGCAGGTTCTTCGCCGGCACGTCGGGATGCACCACGTACAGGCTGGGCACCTTGGCCAGCAGGCTGACCGGCTTGAAGTCCTTGTTGGCGTCGTAGGGCAGCTTGTCGAAGATGTACGGGTTGACCGCCAGCGTGCCGATGTGGCCGAGGATCAGCGTGTGCTGGTCGTCGGCGCGGGCCACCTCGGTCATCGCGATGTTGCCGGCAGCGCCGGGCTTGTTGTCGACGAACACGCTCTGGCCCAGCGTGCGCGAGAGTTCGGCGGCCACCGAGCGGGCCACGATCTCGGAGCTTCCGCCCGGCGCGAAGGGGACGACGAAGCGCACCGGCTTGCTCGGCCAGGCGGCTTGTGCCGGCGCGATGCGCGGCCAGGCGGCAGCGAGGCCGAGCGCGCCGCTCATGCCGAGCAGGCGGCGGCGGGCGGGGGAAAAGTCGGACGCGGGCCCGGCGGATTGCGGATCGTGCATGGTCGTCTCCATCGGTCTGTTTGGAATGCGTTGATGGTGCCGCGCCGGAGCTTTCAGGAAGCTGTCGACGCAGGCCTCAGCGCCGCACCACGTAGCGCGTGACCACCGGAAGCGTCTCGCCCTGATGGAAGGCCAGGCGGCGCTCGCGCAGCGCCATGTCGGCCGCGGTGGCGCGGTGGAAGCGGCGCAGGTGCTCGGTCCAGGACTCGTCCACGACCTCCTCCAGGTAGCGGCCCGGCTCGGCGATGTCGTGCAGCAGCTCCCAGCCGATCGCACCCTGCCCCAGGCGCGCGCGGCGGGTCTGCTGCATGACGACGTGGAAGGCGGCGGCGCGGGCCGGGTCGATCAGGTATTCGATGGTGACGACCACGCGGCCATCCTCGCCCGGCGCCTCGGTCGGCGGGCCCTTGGCCCAGCCCTTGCGTGCGGGGGTGGTGTCTTCGTCCTCGCCCACGTGGTCGGTCACGTAGCGGATGGCCAGCAGCATGCACAGGCTGCCGCTGGCCGCGCCGATGCCCAGGGTGAGGTGGAGCGAAGACAGCTCCGCCACCTGCCCCCAGAGCGCCGCCCCGAAGGCGCTGGCACCCATGATCGCCATCTGGTAGATGGACATGCCGCGGGCGCGCACCCAGTCGGGCAGCGCCAGCTGGGCCGAGACCGACAGCGAGTTCGCCACCGTGATCCAGGCCATGCCGCCGCAGAACATTGCCGGCACGGCGATCCAGGCGTTGGGCGCCACCGCCATCACGGCCGTGGCGGCGGACTGCAGCATCGCGCCGCGCATCACCAGCTGATCGCGCGCCAGCGCCTGGCGCAGCCGCGGGAGGAACATCACCGCGGTGATGGCGCCCGCACCCATGGCCGCCAGCAGCAGCGTGAAGGTGCCGGCCCCGCCGCCTTTCAGGTTGCGCGCCAGGAGCGGCAGCAGCGCCAGCAGCGCGGTCGAATGCAGGAAGAAGATGGAGATGCGGGTGAGCACGGCGCGCATGCGCTGCGACTGGCGCACGAACTGCACGCCCACGCGCATGGCGCTGATGAGGCGCTCGCGTCCCAGCGGGTTCGGCTTGTGCTCGCGCCGCCAGCGCATCACGATGAAGCCCGAGGCCACGCACAGCACCGCATTCAGCCCGAAGACCCAGACCGTGCCCGCGCTCGCGATCAGTGTGCCGGCGAGCAGCGGCCCGACGATGCGCGAGGCGTTCATCGCCAGCCCGTTGAGGCCCAGCGCCGCCGGCAGGTGGGTGCGGGGCACCAGTTCGGGCACGATGGCCGAGAACACCGGCCAGCGCAGCGCCAGGCCGATGCCGTTGGCGAAGGTCAGGGCCAGCAGCAGCGGCGCGCTCATCAGGTCCAGCACCACCGCGCCGCACAGCACGATGGCGGCGCCGGCCAGCCAGAACTGGGTGGCGACCAGCCAGCGCCGGCGATCGAGGATGTCTGCCAGGGCGCCGCTGGGCAGGCCCAGCAGGAACACCGGCAGGGTGGAGGCCGACTGCACCAGTGCCACCCACATCGGCGAGGTGGTCAGCGAGGTCATCATCCACGCCGCCGCCACGTCGTTCATCCACATGCAGATGTTGGCCACCAGCCAGGTGCTCCAGAGCATGCGGAACACCGGCAGCTTGAGCGGCTCGAAGGGGCCGATGCGCGGCGGCGGCACGCGTGTCTGGACGGGGCTTTCTTCTGGCGAGATCGGGGGCATGAGCGTCGCTATTGTCCGGTGCCCGGGCGGCCGGACTTGCCGGTCTTTTTCGCCAAGTGGCCCAAAGGCAGCGCCCGGCTGGCCTTGACCTCGCCCAGCGAGAAGCTGGTGTGCAGGTCCTTCACGTTCGGCAGGTGCATCAGGCTGTTGAGGGCAAAGCGGGAGAAGCCGTCCAGGTCCTCGGCCACCACCTGCAGCTCGAACATGCCGGTACCGCTGATGTAGTGGCAGGCCACCACCTCGGGCAGCTTGCGGATCGCCTCCTCGATCTTGCGCGTGACCTCGCCGGTGGCGCGGTCGGTGTCCAGGCGCACGAAAGCCAGCACGCCCAGGCCGATCTTGTGGCGGTCGATCTCGGCGTGGTAGCCGCGGATGTAGCCGGCCTTTTCCAGCGCCCGCACCCGGCGCCAGCAGGGCGCGGCCGAGAGGCCCACGCGTTGGGCCAGCTCGGCGTTCGTGAGGCGTGCGTCGGCCTGCAGTTCTTGCAGGATGGCGAGGTCGAACTTGTCAATGCTTTCCATGAAGGCCTATCTTAAGCAAGATCCTTTCGAAATAGGGCCTCGAATGGGCAAAGAACGCAAACACCTATCAAGGCGCCAGGCATACACTTTGCGAGCATGATGGCTGCGGGGTCCACACCCGGATGCCTCGCCCCACCCACCGCCACGCCCACAAGGCACAGCCACCGGAGACAACGACGATGAACGCACCGCTGCCAGAGCACATCCGCAAGGCACTCGAAACGGTCACGCTCGACGACAAATATTCACTGGACTACGGCCGCGCCTTCATGAGCGGCGTCCA
Organism: Variovorax sp. JS1663; assembly: GCF_002157355.1. Taxonomy (GTDB): domain Bacteria; phylum Pseudomonadota; class Gammaproteobacteria; order Burkholderiales; family Burkholderiaceae_C; genus Variovorax. The sequence goes on from NZ_LYMK01000039.1 coordinate 36,264, forward strand.
GGCCCTGGTCAAGCTGCCCATGCTGCAGCGGCTGCGCGACCAGCAGGCCGGCAAGAACACGGCAGGTTTCATCAGCGGCTACCGCGGATCCCCCCTCGGCGGCTATGACCAGGCGCTGTGGAAGGCCAGCAAGTACCTCAAGGAACAGCACATCGTCTTCCAGCCGGGCGTGAACGAGGAGCTTGCCGCCACGGCACTCTGGGGCACGCAGCAACTGGGCTTCGCGCCGCCGGGCACCAACAAGTACGACGGCGTGTTCGGCATCTGGTACGGCAAGGGCCCGGGCGTGGACCGCTGCTCCGACGTCTTCAAGCACGCCAACATGGCCGGTACCACGCCCTGGGGCGGTGTGATCGCGGTGGCCGGCGACGACCACATCTCCAAGAGCTCGACCGCGGCGCACCAGAGCGATCACATCTTCAAGGCCTGCGGCACGCCGGTGTTCTTCCCGACCAACGTGCAGGAGATCCTGGACCTGGGCATCCATGCCTTCGCGATGAGCCGCTTCGCCGGCATCTGGTCGGGCATGAAGACGATCCAGGAGATCGTCGAATCCAGCGCCACCGCGATGATCGACCCCGAGCGCGTCGAGATCGTCATGCCCACCGACTTCCAGATGCCGCCCGGCGGCCTGCACATCCGCTGGCCCGACCATGCGCTGGAGCAAGAGGCGCGTCTCATGCACTACAAGTGGTATGCCGCGCTGGCCTACATCCGCGCCAACCGGCTCAACCACAACGTGATCGAAGGCCCGAACGACCGCTTCGGCATCATGGCCAGCGGCAAGGCCTACAACGACACCCGCCAGGCCCTGATCGACCTGGGCCTGGACGACGCGGCCTGCCGCCAGCTGGGCATCCGCCTGCACAAGGTGGCGGTGGTGTGGCCGCTGGAGGCGCAGCTCACCCGCGACTTCGCCACCGGCCTGCAGGAAATCCTGGTGGTGGAAGAGAAGCGCCAGGTCATCGAGTACCAGCTCAAGGAAGAGCTCTACAACTGGCGCGCCGACGTGCGGCCCAACGTGGTCGGCAAGTTCGACGAGGGCGAGGTGCACGAGGCCGAGGGCTACTCGGGCGGCGAATGGTCCATGCCCAACCCGACCGCCCACACCCTGCTGCGTGCGAACGCCGACCTGAACCCGGCGCTGATCGCCAAGGCCATCGCGATGCGGCTGAAGAAGACCGGCATCCTGGCCGCCGCCGGCAGCGACATGGCGGCGCGCATCGACGCCCAACTCGCCATCCTCGAGGCCAAGGAGCGCGCGATGGCCGCGCCGCAGATCGTGAGCCCGGTGGACGCGAGCCGCCAGCCCTGGTTCTGCTCGGGCTGCCCGCACAACACCAGCACCGTCGTGCCCGAGGGCTCGCGCGCGATGGGCGGCATCGGCTGCCACTTCATGGCGACCTGGATGGACCGCTCCACCATCGGCTTCACGCAGATGGGCGGCGAGGGCGTGCCATGGGTGGGCCAGCAGCCCTTCACCACCGACCCGCACATCTTCGCCAACCTCGGCGACGGCACCTACTTCCACAGCGGCCTGCTGGCGATCCGCCAGAGCATCGCGGCCGGGGTCAACATCACCTACAAGATCCTCTACAACGACGCGGTGGCGATGACGGGCGGCCAGCAGGTGGGCGAGCGTCCCGAGGGCCACTCCGTGCTGCAGATCGCCGAGAGCCTGCATGCCGAGGGTGCGGCCAAGGTGGTCATCGTGACCGACGAGCCGGAGAAGTACGAGGGCGTCAACGTGCCCGGGCAGGACGTGAAGGTGCGGCACCGCGACGAGCTGGACGAGATCCAGCGCGAGTTCCGGGAGATCAAGGGCACCACCGCCATCATCTACGACCAGACCTGCGCCACCGAGAAGCGCCGCCGCCGCAAGCGGGGCACGATGGTCGATCCGGCCAAGCGGGTGGTCATCAACGAGCTGGTCTGCGAGGGCTGCGGCGACTGCAGCGTGCAGAGCAACTGCCTGTCGGTGGAGCCGCTGGAGACCGAGTTCGGCCGCAAGCGCACCATCAACCAGAGCACCTGCAACAAGGACATGAGCTGCCTCAAGGGCTTCTGTCCGAGCTTCGTGACCGTGGAAGGCGGTCAGCTCAAGAAGAAGGCGAAGAACAAGGCCTCGACGCCGGCCGAGCTCGGCGCCCTGGCCGAGCCGGCGCTGCCTTCGCTGGCCGGCGGCCAGGTCTGGGGCATCGTGGTGGCCGGCGTCGGCGGCACGGGCGTGATCACCATCGGCCAGTTGCTGGGCATGGCGGCGCACATCGAGGGCAAGGGCATCGTCACGCAGGACGCCGCCGGCCTCGCGCAGAAGGGCGGCGCGACCTGGAGCCACGTGCTGATCGGCGACACCCAGGACGACATCCGGACCACCCGCGTGGGCACGGCCGCAGCCGACCTGGTGCTGGCCTGCGATCCGCTGGTGAGCGTCAACGCCGAGACGATGGCGCGCATGCGCGAGGGCCGCACCCACGTGGCGCTGAACAGCCACGGCGCGCCGACCGCGGGCTTCGTGCGCAATGCCAACTGGCAGAACCCGCAGGAGGCCTGCGCTGCCGAGATCGCGCGTGCCGTGGGTGCCGGGTCGCTCGGCGCCTTCGATGCGGATGCCGCCGCGAGCTCGCTGATGGGCGACACCATCTACGTCAACCCGATGATCCTGGGCTACGCCTGGCAGAAGGGCTGGATCCCGCTGGAGCACGCGTCGCTGATGCGCGCGATCGAACTCAACGCGGTGGCGATCGAGAACAACAAGGCCGCCTTCGAATGGGGCCGCCAGGCCGCCCAGCGGCCGCAGGAGCTCGGCAAGCGACTGAACCCCGGACAGGTCATCGAATTCAAGAAGCGCGAAACGGTCGAGAGTCTCGTCGCGCGCCGCGCCGAGTTCCTGACGGCCTACCAGAACGCGGCGTACGCCGAGCAGTACCGGGCCTTCGTCGCCAAGGTGCAGCAGGCCGAGGCGGCGCTGGGCAAGACCGCCCTGGCCGAGACGGTGGCCCGCTACCTGTTCAAGCTGATGGCCTACAAGGACGAGTACGAGGTCGCGCGCCTGCATGCGGACCGCAGCTTCCTCGAGCGTGTCGAGGGCATGTTCGAGGGCGACTACAAGCTCAACTATCACCTGGCGCCGCCGATGATTGCCCAGCGCAATGCCAGGGGCGAGCTGCAGAAGCAGAAGTTCGGCCCGGCGATGCTGACCGGCTTCCGTCTGCTGGCCAAGCTCAAGGGCCTGCGCGGCACGGCGCTCGACCCCTTCGGCCGAACCGAGGAGCGCCGCACCGAGCGCGCGCTGATCGGCGAGTACCGCGCCAGCGTCGAGGAAGTGCTGGCCGGCCTGAATGCCGGCAGCCACGCCCTGGCGCTGGAGATCGCGGCGCTGCCGGAGCAGATCCGCGGCTACGGCCACGTGAAGGAGCGCAACCTGCAGGCGGCGCGCGGCCGCTGGGCCGCGCTGATGGCCAAGTGGCGCGACCCCCAGGGCGCCCGCGTGGCCGCCTGAGCACATCTCCGGTCGACGCCGTCGCCTGGCCGGCGAAAGCCCTCCCGGCCCGGCCGGCTTAGCGCCGGCGGGCCGGACGCCGCCGAATACAATGCGCGATGCCGTGCGGGGCCCCGCCCCGCCTTCGCGCGCCTGTCTCTACAGCGCGCGGAACCGTGAACCCCAGAGGGGCTTCGCGCTCCCATCCTTCCTCTCTGCTGGAGACTTCCTTGTTCATTTCCACCGCTTACGCCCAGACCGCGCCCGCTCCTGCATCCGGCGGGGGCGACATGATGTCCTCGCTCGGCAGCATGCTCCCGCTGTTGCTGATGTTCGTGGTGCTGTACTTCGTCATGATCCGCCCGCAGATGAAGCGCCAGAAGGAAGCACGCGCGATGCTCGAGGCCCTGGCCAAGGGCGACGAGGTCGCCACGGCCGGCGGTGTGCTCGGCAAGATCACCCAACTGGGCGAGCAGTACCTGACGGTCGAGATCGCCAAGGGCGTCGAGGTGCAGGTGCAGCGCTCGGCGGTCGTCCAGGTTCTGCCCAAGGGCGCCATCAAGTAAGTCCGGCGGAAAACGCGGGTGCCGCGCACCCGCGTCATTGAAGGTTTCATGCGATGAACCGCTATCCGGTTTGGAAGTACACGATCATCGTCATCGTGCTGCTGGTGGGGCTGATCTACGCCCTGCCCAATTTCTTCGGCGAGGCGCCCGCGGTGCAGGTGTCCTCGGCCAAGTCGACCGTCAAGATCGACGCCGGCACCCCTGCCCGGGTGACGGAGATTCTCAAGACGGCCAGCCTCACGCCGGACCTCATCACACTGGACGCCAATTCAGTGCGCGCCCGATTCGCCACCACCGATGACCAGCTCAAGGCGCGCGACACGCTGCAGCGGGCGCTGGTGCCCGACCCGAGCGATCCGCCCTACGTGGTGGCGCTCAACCTGGTGTCGCGATCGCCCTCGTGGCTGTCCGCGCTGCACGCCTTCCCGATGTACCTGGGCCTGGACCTGCGCGGCGGCGTGGACTTCCTGCTGCAGGTCGACATGAAGGGCGCCATCGACAAGAAGGCCGAGTCTTTCGCCAACGACCTGCGCTCGGGTCTGCGCGACAAGAGCATCCGCGGCGCCGCGGTCAGCCGCAACGGCCAGACCATCGAGCTGCGCTTCCGCGACGCGGCCGCCGTGGCGCCGGCCCGGGACCTGATCCGCGACCAGTTCGCCGACCTGGCCATCGTCGAGAGCCAGGAAGGCGGCGAGACGAAGTTCACCGTCACCATCAAGCCCGAGGCGGCGCGCCGCCTGCAGGACGCGGCGCTCAAGCAGAACATCACCACGCTGCACAACCGGATCAACGAGCTGGGCGTGGCCGAGCCGGTGATCCAGCAGCAGGGGCTGGACCGCATCGTGGTGCAGCTGCCGGGTGTGCAGGACGTGGCCAAGGCCAAGGACATCCTGGGCCGCACCGCCACGCTCGAGATGCGCCTGGTGGACGAGTCTGCCGAGGGCCGCGCGGCCGAGACCGGCGGCGGCCCGGTGCCCTTCGGCTCCGAGAAGTTCCTCGACCGCGAAGGCCGCACCGTCATCGTCAAGAAGCAGGTGCTGGTGACCGGCGAGAACCTCACCGACGCCCAGACCGGCTTCGACTCGCAGACCCAGCAGCCCAAGGTTGACCTGACCATGGACGCCAAGGGCGGCCGCATCATGCGCGACGTCAGCCGCGAGAACTACCGCAAGCGCATGGCCATCCTGCTCTTCGAGAAGGGCAAGGGCGAGGTGCTCACCGCACCGTCCATCAACGGCGAGCTGGGCAACCGCTTCCAGATCTCCGGCGCGATGAACGTGGTGGAAGCCAACGACCTGGCGCTGCTGCTGCGTGCCGGCTCGCTGGCCGCGCCGATGGAGATCATCCAGGAGCGCACCATCGGCCCCAGCCTGGGCGCAGACAACATCCGGAAGGGCTTCGACAGCGTGATGTACGGCTTCGCCGCGATCATGGTGTTCATGTGCCTGTACTACATGCTGTTCGGGCTGTTCTCCTCGATCGCGCTGGCCGTCAACCTGCTTCTGCTGGTGGCCATCCTGTCGATGCTGCAGGCCACGCTCACGCTGCCGGGCATCGCGGCCATGGCGCTGGCGATCGGCGTGGCGATCGACTCCAACGTGCTGATCAACGAACGGGTACGCGAGGAGCTGCGCGGCGGCGCCTCGCCGCAAGCCGCCATTCACGCGGGCTATGACCGTGCCTGGGGCACCATCCTGGACTCCAACGTCACCACCCTCATCGCGGGCATCGCGCTGCTGGCTTTCGGCTCCGGCCCGGTGCGCGGCTTCGCGGTGGTGCACTGCATCGGCATCGTGACGTCCATGTTCTCGGCCGTGTTCTTCTCGCGCGGCCTGGTGAACTTCTGGTACGGCCGCAAGAAGAAGCTCAAGAGCGTGTCCATCGGCACGGTCTGGAAGCCGGACGCCGAGAAGACCGTGGCGGACGCCAAGTAGGGGAGCGCACGCAACATGGAGTTCTTCCGAATCCACCGGACCATCCCGTTCATGCGCCATGCACTGGTGCTGAACGCGATCTCCGTCATCACCTTCCTGCTGGCGGTGTTCTTCCTGTTCCACCGCGGGCTGCACCTGTCGGTCGAATTCACCGGCGGCACCGTGATGGAGGTCGCCTACCAGCAGTCCGTGGACGTGGGCAAGGTGCGCGAGACCATCGGCAAGCTCGGCTACGCCGACGTGCAGGTGCAGAACTACGGCACTTCGCGCGACGTCCAGATCCGCCTGCCGGTGCAGAAGGGCCAGACCTCGGCCCAGCAGAGCGAGCAGGTCATGTCCGCGCTCAAGGCGGTCGATCCGTCGGCCACCCTGCGCGGCAACGAGTTCGTCGGGCCGCAGGTGGGCGAGGAGCTCACCACCAACGGCCTCAAGGCCCTCGGCATGGTGGTGGTCGGCATCATGATCTACCTGGCCTTCCGCTTCGAATGGAAGTTCGCGCTGGCCACCGTGCTGGCCAACCTGCACGACGTGGTGATCATCCTGGGCTTCTTCGCCTTCTTCCAGTGGGAGTTCTCGCTGGCGGTGCTGGCGGCGGTGCTGGCGGTGCTGGGCTACTCGGTCAACGAGTCGGTGGTCATCTTCGACCGGGTGCGGGAGAACTTCCGGCGCTACCGCAAGATGAACACCCGCGAGGTGATCGACAACGCCATCACCTCCACCATCAGCCGCACCATCATCACCCACGGCTCCACCCAGCTGGTGGTGCTGTCGATGTTCTTCTTCGGCGGGCCGACGCTGCACTACTTCGCGCTGGCCCTGACCATCGGCATCCTGTTCGGCATCTACTCGTCCGCCTTCGTGGCGGCGGCGATCGCGATGTGGCTGGGCGTGAAACGGGAAGACCTGGTCAAGCCCACGAAGCGCGAGGGTGACCCGGACGATCCGAACACCGGCGCCGTGGTGTAAACACCGCGGGCCGCGCCCGGGCCGCCGGGCGTTCGGGTTGCGGAGCAGCCTCGGGGGCGCTTGTGCGGTTACGCTTCACAATACAAGCTCAGGCTTGTTGAAACGTTTTATTTGCCGTCCTTGCCCCTTCCATGATCTCGCGGTCTCCCGCCTCCTCCCAGCAGCTCGCCCGCGAGACGCGCGAGCGCTTCGTCACCGCCACCGGCGGGGCGATCGTCCCGGTGGCCAATGCGGTGCGCGAGCGGCTGGTGGCGCTGGCCACCATGACCGCCAGCGTGCGCGAAATGCAGCAGCACCGCGACGATTTCCTGGCCTTCCAGTCGCAGGGTTCGAATTGGGCCCCCTTGTCGCAGGCTGCATGGCGCAAGGCGCTGACCGGTGGCGCCAGCGGCGGCTCGACCGGCGGCCTCCGGCTGGAATTGATCGGCGATGAGGTGGTGGAGACCAACATCCTGTCCTCGCGCCTGGCCCAGGCGATCACGGACAAGGCCAGCTTCGAGCTCAATGACCTGCGCCTGCGCATCCAGCACCTGGAGGGCACGACCGAGCTGGACGCCAAGGACGTGCTCAAGCCCGAGGCGCTGGCCCGGACCCTGGTCGACCAGTGGCTGGCCGCGGGGCTGAGCCGCGAATCCTGGAACCGGGTCCAGGAGGTGGTGCAGCAGCGCCTGGTGGACGTGGTCGTCCAAGCCTACAAGGATGCCAATGCCTTCCTGATCGAGCGGGGCGTGATGCCCGAGATCGATCTCAAGAGCTTCGTCAAGCGTACCGGCAGCGCCAACTCGGGCACCGCTGCGCTGGGCGGCAGCTTCGCGCGATCCTCGCAGGTGGGAACCATCCCGCCCGGCATGAGCGCCGGCATCACCCTGCCGCCGGGCAGCTTCGCGCCGGCCGCAATCGGCGTCAGCGCCGGGCGGGCGGGCGGCGACACCCTGGTCGCCACCGGCGGTTCCCCGCTGGTCCTGGCACGCCAGCGCGCGCAAGGGGTGTTGCTTAACCTCAAGCGCTTCGTGACCGCCAGGATCGGCGGCGACCTGGGGCAGATGCGTGTGCCGGGCGGCCACGGTCCTGGCGCGGTGGGTGTCAGTGGCGGTGGTGGAGGAGGCGGCGGCGGACCCGTCGGGCTTGCGGCGCCGGCCTTCGCTGCTGCCATTGCCGACGCCGAGCAGGCCTACCAGGCGATGGCCTCGCAGTATGTGGTCGGCGACGAGGCCACCGCCATCCACCAGACGGCTGCCGAGCTGCGCCGGCGCACCAGCGAGCTCAAGAAGAAGGCGCCGACCACCGCCGACAAGGCCACGGTCGAGATCGTGGCGCTGATGTTCCAGGCCATCCTGGCGGAGGAGCGCATCCCTTTCTCGGCGCGCGTGTGGTTCGCACGCCTGCAGATGCCCGTGCTGCGCGTGGCGATCGCTGAGCCGGAGTTCTTTGCCACTTTGCAGCATCCGGCGCGCATGCTGATCGACCGCATGGGTTCCTGCGTGATGGGCTTCGACGCCGCCGCCATCTCGGGCAGTGCGCTCGAAGGCGAGATCCGCCGCGTGGTGCAGGTGATCGAGCAATACCCCGAGACCGGCCAGCGGGTGTTCAAGCTGGTGTTCGACGAATTCGTCGCCTTCCTCAACAAGTACCTGACGCAGAGCGACGCCACCCAGCGGCTGATGAGCGTGGCGCAGCAGGTCGAGCAGAAGGAGACGATGGCGATCCAGTACACCATCGAGTTGCGCAAGATGCTCAACGACATGCCGGTGCGCGAGGAGATCCGCGAGTTCCTGTTCAAGATCTGGGCCGAGGTGCTGGCCATCGCCGCGCTGCGGCATGGCCCGCAGGACGAGCAGACCGTCACGCTCAAGCGCGCCGCCTCCGACCTGGTGTGGGCCGCCAGCGCCAAGCCCAATCGCAACGACCGCGCCCGCGTGATCCAGGACCTGCCGCAGCTGCTGCAGCGCCTGCGCCAGGGCATGAGCCTGCTGGGCATCGAGGGCGAGCCGCAGGAGGCGCAGATCAAGACCATCGGCTCCACGCTGTCCGATGCCTTCCTGTCCAAGACAGAGGCCATCCCGCAGGCCAAGATCGAGGCCATGGCCAAGCGCCTGGCCAACCTGGAGGACTTCGTCAGTGACGAGGGCGACGCCACTGACCTGCCGCTGGACGCCGCCAGCATCGAGCTGCTGCTGGGCGTGGACGCGGCCTCGCTCGAGATCGTGCCCGACACCGGCAACAAGGTCGGCGAGGACATGGTGCAGTGGGCGCACGAATTGCAGGTGGGCACCTGGTTCATGCTGGACCACAACGACCGCGTGAGCCAGGTCCAGTTCGTCTGGCGCAGCGAGCGCAAGCAGCTGCACCTGTTCGCCTCCAGCGACGGGCGCAGCTTCCTCATCCAGGTCGGGCGTCTGGCCTCCTACCTGCAGGCCGGACTGCTGGTGCCTGCCGAGGAAGAGACGCTCACCGTGCGCGCCACGCGCGAGGCGCTCGCCAAGCTGGATGCGAACCCGGAACGGCTCCTGAACTGAGCGGGCTCAGTGCGCGACGCGTGTGGACGTGTCGTCACAGAGCTCGTCGAGCACCAGCGCGTCGGGCTCGACCCCGGCGCTCCAGTGCACCATCAGCACGATGATCTTGAGCTCGTCGAGCGTCAGCGTATCGCCGGTGGTGGCCATGGCGCGCTCGACCACGATCTCGCGCAGCCCGGCCGAAAACACCTGGGACGACTCGAGGAAGCTGATGAAGCCCAGGCACTCGGCGCCCAGATGCTCCTGTTCGGCGGTCGAGTAGATGCGCATGGAGTCCGGTGATCCCGGGAGGACCACCGGTGCGGCCCGGACGGTGGCGCTGGTCCCGTCGGCATGCCGCGTCAACTCGATGCCCTGGGTGGCGAGGCTGAGGCCGTCGAGCCAGTACAGGGCGTCCCGGATCTCCTGGGGATCGAAGCCCTGGGCGCTGAGCTTGCGGCCCAGCTGCTCGGGTTCGGGGCAGGCATCGCCGCGCCAGTAGTTTTCGTACACGTACACGAGCACTTCGAACATGGGGCCAATATAGCCCAGCTTCGCGTCCGCGCCACGGCATGGATGCATGCAGGCGGGATCGCCTATGCCCGGATGACCCGCTGGAACAGCCCGCCCGGCAGCCGGGCCACCTGGCCGGCAAGTTCGAGCTCCAGCAATTGCGCCTGGAGCGCGGCCACGGCGTGACCGGTGCGCGCGCCCAGCGCGTCCAGGCTCGCGGGATCGTGGCCGAGGGCCTGCAGCAGCCCGGGATGCGGCGAGGCCTCGTTTCCTGACGCGAGCAATGGCGCCGGCGCCGCGGCGTCGAAGCGCAATTCCTCGAGCACGTCTCCCACCGTTTCCACCAGCTTCGCGCCCAGCCGGATCAGCGCATGGCAGCCGCGCGACTGGGGCGAGTGGATGGAACCCGGGATCGCGAACACCTCCCGGCCCTGTTCGGAGGCCAGCCGCGCGGTGATCAGCGAGCCCGACTGCAGCGCCGCCTCCACTACCAGCGTGCCGCGCGTCAGGCCGGCAATGATCCGGTTGCGCTTGGGGAAGTTCTGGGTGAGCGGCGGCGTGCCGAGTGCGAACTCGCTCACGATCAGGCCGCGCTCGGCGATGCGCTGCGCGAGCGCGCGGTGCCGTGCGGGATAGACGCGGTCCAGCCCGGTGCCCACCACGGCCACCGTGGCCGGCCAGAGGGGGTCTATGGCCGCGTCCAGCGCACCTTCGTGCGCCGCACCGTCGACGCCGAGCGCCAGTCCGGAGACCACCGTGACGCCGGCTTCGCCGAAGGCCCGGGCGAAGGCGCGGGCGTTCGAGATGCCCTGCGGCGTGGGATTGCGGCTGCCGACCATGGCGATGCTGCGCTCGAGCTGAGTGAGATCGAGCGCGGCCGGGCCCAGAACGTAGAGCAGGAGCGGCGGGTCGGCCATCTCGAGCAGGGAGCCCGGATACCCTGCATCGCCCAGCGTCAGGATGCGGCGCGTGGCACCCAGCGCTTCGACGCCGTGCAGCCACTCCTGGGTGCTGTCGAGCAAGGCGCCAAGGCCGGCCTGTGGTGTGAGCAGTGCTGTCGCGTGGGCCTCGCTCACCACCTGTTGCAGGGCCGCTGGCGTCTGCTCGAAGATCGCTGCCGGCAGCCCGAAGGCGGCCAGCAGCCGGCGCGCGGCCGTGTTGCCGATGCCCGGCGTCAGCGTGAGCCGAAGCCAGCCCGCGAGTTCGTCAGGCTCCACGCAAGCGCCGGAGGGGATCAGGGATTGACCAGCAGATCGCCGATGCGCGGTGCGTCGTGGATCTCGAGCACCAGCGCGTACGAGACGCGCTCGAAGGGCCGGAACACCATCAGCAGGCCGATGCGCTCGTTGGGCAGCTTCATCGTCTCCTTGGTGCCGCTGGTCTTGTCGATGATGGTGTCGCCGTTCTTGAGGATGGCCAGCACGTGGCCGTTCTCGATGCCGTCGATCGTGCCCTTGTTGATCGCCACCACCTGGTTCTGGGCCGCGAACTGCACCGCGTTGCCGTAGACCGAGACGATGCGGCCGTCGGCGATGGGCTGGGCGGGTGCGCGCGGCACGTAGCTCAACAGCTGGCGCGGCGGCTCGGGCAGCAGGCGGTCGCCGGCGCGGATTTCCTCGCGCGTCGCGACGATGTCGAGGCTGGCGGGCACCGGGTACAAGACTTCCTTGCCGTCGACTTCTTCCTTGGCGCTCGATTCGCCGCGCTGCAGCTCGGCCTTGCCGACGTACTGGGCTTCGTAGCCGAGGATCTCGCCCGTGCCCGGATCCTTGAGCGGGGTGGCGTTGCGGAAGACGCGATAGGTCTGGATGGGACCGGCCGCCTCCACGAGGGGCGTCTTGGCCTCGCCGCGCGCATAGATGCGGTCGCCCCGCGCCAGCACCACGCGGCTCTCGTTGCCGGCCACGATGCGCGGTGCCATCGTCAGCGTGTCGGCGTCCACCACGATCGGTTCGGCGAGGAAGGGTTCGATCAAGCTCGGGTTGAGCGTCGGCAGGGCCATGTCGGCCAGCGATTCGTAGCGGGTGCGCGGCGACAGCTTGATGGTGCCGCCCTCCGGCATGCCGCTGCCGCCGCGGCGCAGCGCCAGGCGGGCGCGGCCGCCGCTCTTGTCGAGGTAGAGCACCTGCCCGGGGTAGATGCGGTGCGGGTTCTGGATCTCCGACATGTTCATGCCCCACAGCTCGGGCCAGCGCCAGGGGCTGCGCAGGTAGAGGCGGGAGATGGCCCACAGGGTGTCGCGCGGCTTGACCGTGTATTCGTCCGGCGCGTTGGGCGCCAGTTCGGACAGCGGCACCCCGGCCTGCGCCGCCTGCTGGGCCGTGCTCCGCTGCTGCGGTGTGACCGGGTAGTTCTGTGCCAGGGCGGTGGTGCCCATGCCCGCCATCGCGAGGGCCGCCAGCGTGGCGAGAAGGTGCGGACGCAGGCTGTCTTGGATGCGGTGTGTCATGGTCGTATGGTGTGCACGCATGCGGCCCCGGAGGGCATACAAATACTCACAATTTGCTACGAATTTTGCGCCGAAGCCCTTGATCGGGCAACGTTTATCAAGCTGCTGGCGCTTGGGGCGTCGCGGAAATGGCGAAAATAACGACAACTTTTCCTCCCGTTCATGGCCAAAAGAACCATCCTGAGCTTTCCCGACCCTCGCCTGCACAAGGTCGCCAAGCCGGTGCAGGGTGTCGATGCACGCATCAAGACCCTGGTCGCCGACATGCTCGAGACCATGTACGACGCCAACGGCATCGGCCTGGCAGCCACCCAGGTCGACGTGCACGAGCGGCTGGTCGTGATCGACGTCTCCGAGGAGCGTAACGAGCCGCTGGTTTTGATCAACCCCGAGATCGTCTGGGCGAGTGATGAAAAAGTCCTCAATGAGGAAGGATGTCTCTCGGTTCCCGGCATCTACGACGGCGTCGAGCGTTCGACCTCGGTGCGCGTGACGGCCCTCGATGCCGAGGGCGAGCTTCGCACCATCGAAGCCGAGGGCCTGCTGGCAGTGTGCATCCAGCACGAACTCGACCATCTGCTGGGCAAGGTGTTCGTCGAATACCTCTCGCCCCTGAAGCGCAATCGCATCAAGAGCAAGCTGCTCAAGCAACAGCGCGAGGACCAGCGCCTGGAGCAGCGGGAAGGCCGGCGTTGACCGTGTCGTCCCGCATCGGCCCGGCCGCGCTGCTGGCAACGGCCGCGCTGCTGGCCGGCTGCGCCGGCGAGCCGACCCGCCTTGCCGCAGGCACCTCGCGTGACGACACGCTGCGGCAACTCGGCACGCCGACCGCCACGTACACCCTGCCGGGCGACGGCGAACGCCTGCAGTATTCGCGCGCGCCGGCCGGCTTCGAGGTCAACAACGTCGACCTCGATGCGGGCGGCCACGTGGTCGCGGTGACGCAGGAGCTGGACGAGCGCCTGTTCGACCGCACCATCCAGCCGGGCGTGGGCACCTGGCGCACGGCCGACGTGCTGCGCACCTACGGCCGGCCCTTCGAGATCACGCGGGTGGGCTCCTTCGACGGCAACATCTGGACCTGGCGCTACAAGTGGCAGAACACGCCCCGCCTGCTCTTCATCTACATCGATCGGAACGGCGTGGTGCAGCGCTACCACACCGGCGACGACCTGATGCTCGAACTGCTGGCGCCGCTGTGAGGGGCGCATGAGGATCGCATTCGCGGGGACACCCGAGTTCGCCCGCGTCGCCCTGGAGGCGATTGCCGCGGCGGGCTTCGACATCGTGCTGGTGCTGACGCAGCCCGACCGTCCCGCGGGCCGCGGCATGAAGCTGCAGGCCTCGCCGGTCAAGCAGTTGGCGGTCGCGCGCAACTGGCCGGTGGCACAGCCGCGCAGCCTGCGCCTCGACGGCAAATACCCCGAGGATGCCGCGGCGGCGCGCGCCGCCATCCTCGACGCCAAGGCGGATGCCATGGTGGTGGCGGCCTATGGCCTGATCCTGCCGCAGTGGGTGCTCGACGCGCCTCGCCTGGGCTGCCTCAACATCCACGCCAGCCTGCTGCCGCGCTGGCGCGGCGCCGCACCCATCCATCGCGCGATCGAGGCCGGCGACGAGGAGACCGGCGTCACCATCATGCAGATGGATGCGGGCCTCGACACCGGCGCCATGCTGGTGCGCGAATCGCTGGCAATCGGCGAAGACAGCACCGCGCTGCTGCACGACCGCCTCGCCGCGCTCGGTGCGCGGCTGATCGTGGATGCGCTGAAGCAGGCCGAAACTTCAGCCTTGCAGCCCGAGGCCCAACCCGCCGAAGGCGTGACCTATGCGCACAAGGTCGAGAAGCCGGAGGCGCAGATCGACTGGTCGCAGGAGGCCGCCGCCATCGTGCGCCGCATCCGCGCTTTCGACCCGTTTCCCGGTGCCACGAGCACCCTGGACGGCGAGACCCTCAAGCTCTGGGCTGCGCGCGTGCAATCCGGCGCGCCGGCCGATCCTCCGGGTACGGTGCTAGCGGTCAGTTCCACCGGCGTGGCTGTCGCGGCCAAGGGCGCGGTCGTCATGCTCACCGAACTGCAGCGCCCGGGCGGCAAGCGCCTGCCGGTGGCCGACTTCCTGCGCGGCTTCGATGTGAAGCCCGGGCAGGTCTTCGGCTGATGAATTGCCCCCACGCTCATCACTGTGTGTATTCGCTGCCTCCCGAGGGCGCGCAGGCCCCCCTTGAGGCGGCCCGGCGGAAGTCCTGATGTTCTTCTCCTCCTCCATCCGCCGCCAACCCGAGTTCCGCAAGGGCATGCGCGACATGTCGTCGGTCGCCCTCGGCACCGGCGCCTGGGGCCTGATGACCGGCGTGGCGATGGTGAAGTCCGGCATGAGCGTTTTCGAATCCATCGCGATGACGCTGCTGGTCTACGCCGGCAGCTCGCAACTGGCCGCCATCCCGCTGCTGATCGCCGGCGCGCCGGCCTGGGTGATCCTGGCCACGGGCTTCTGCGTCAACCTGCGCTTCGTGGTCTTCAGCCTGCACCTGCGACCCTATCTCATGCACATGCCGCGCTGGCGCCGCATGACGCATGGCTATCTGACGGCCGACATGACCTATGCGTTCTTCACCCGCCAATACGAGCAGCCGCCGACGAATGAGGCCGAGAAGCGCGCGCAGGAGGCCTATCTCACCGGCAACTACTTCGTGACCTGGTGCTCCTGGATGGGCATGAGCCTGCTGGGCGTCGTGCTGGCCAACCTGATCCCGCAGAGCTGGGGACTGGGCTTTGCCGGGGTGCTCTGCCTCGTCGCCGTGGTCTGCTCGATGGTGACGACGCGGCTGCGCATCCTCGCGGCGCTGATCGCCGGCGCGACGGCCGTGGCAGCCTATGCGCTGCCGCTGAAGCTCAACATCGTCGCCGGCATCGGCGTGGCGGTGCTGCTGTGCTTCTGGCTGGAGAAGCAGTTCGGGCTGGACCCCAGCGCGGAGGACGACAAGTGAGCCTGGGAAGCGGCGGCACCACCGATCCATGGACCCTGGCCGTGATCATCGGCCTGGCCTGCGTGACGGTGCTCACGCGCTGCTTCTTCTTCATCCTCGACCGGCCATGGGGCCTGCCGGACTGGGCACACCGCGCGCTGCACTATGCCCCGGTGGCCGCACTCGCCGCCGTGATCATCCCTGAGATCGTGACGACGCAGGGCCACCTGATCTCGACCTGGCAGGACGCGCGCCTCTACGGTGCGGCCGCCGGCGCCGCCTACTACTTCTGGCGGCGCGGCGTCCTGGGGACGATGGTGGCCGGCATGGCGGTCTACATGCCGCTGCACCTGGGGCTCGGCTGGTAGCCAAGCCCTAGCTGCGCAGGGCCTGCCACAACTCGCGGTCGCGTTCGGCCGTCCACACGACCGGATGCTCGATGCCACGCAGCTCGTCGTAGGCGCGCGAGACATCGAAGGGCAGCACATGCTGGAACACCGGCCAGTCGCCGAAGCGCGGCTTCATGGTGGCCTCGGCACGCTCGAAGCAGCCGCGGATGTCCTCGCCCGCGTCGATGCTGGCGCGCACGCTGTCCAGCAGGGTCGAGAGAAAGTCCTTGGTGAGTGCAATGGCCTGCACGCAGGCTGCAGGGTCGTGCAGCACGGCGCCGCGGCCGGGCACCAGCACCCGGGGCGCGAGTGCGGTGACCGCGTCCAGCGTGGCGGCCCAGTCCTGGATGTAGGCATCGCCGGCATAGACGCCGCAGCGGTTTTCCACCACGTCGCCCGAGAACAGCACGCCGCAGTCCGGCAGCCATGCCACGGTGTCGCCGCCCGAATGGCCACGGCCCAGGCACATCAGCCGCAGTTCGCGCGAGCCCAACCACAGGCTCATCTCGCGCTCGAAGCTCATGTCCGGCACGGTGAGGCCGGGGATCTCCTCGACGCCGGCGAACAGGCGGGGGAAGCGGCCCACCTCCGAGTCGAAGTCGGCCTGCCCGCGCTCGCGCACCCAGTCCATCGTGCCGCGGCTGGCGATGATGGCCTGCACCTGATCGAAGGCGCTCGCGCCCATGACGCGCACGGCGTGGTAGTGCGTGAGCACGATGAACCTGATTGGCTTGTCGGTGACACGGCGGATGTCGGCCAGGAAGTCGCGCGCCATGCGCGGTGTGGGCCGGGTGTCGATCAGCACCACGTACTCGTCGCCGACGACGAAGCCGCAGTTGGGATCGAAGTCGCTGATGTAGCCGTAGACGTCTGGCGCCAGTTCGCGCAGCTGCGGCTTCTGCTCGCGCGTGTCCGCGGCGGAGGCGAAAGAGACCTGGCCGCTCATTCCGCGGCTCCGGTGGCGCACGCGGCGGCGATGCATTCCAGCAGCACGGCGTGGTCGCGGCACTGGTTGGCCAGCAGCAGCACAAGGCGCGCATTGAGGCTCGCGCTCTGCGGGTCGCTCAGGCCTTCGTGAGCGGCCAGCAAGGCAGCATAGAAGTCGTCGGGGTCGGGGATGTGGGGCTCGGTGATCATGGGTGCGTCAGTCATGGGCCAGGGCTGCGTGGAGGGCGGCGGCGATGGCCGCCGGCGTGGGGTCGCGCAGCAGGGCGGCGCGGTAGGCGTCCGGGCGGATGAGGCAGAAGCCGCCGGCGGGATCGTCGAGGCCGAGGTGCTGCAGCAGCGTCTCGTCCGGCGCCAGCGTGGGCAGGCCGCTGTCGCCGCCGATGCCGATCAGGCGCAGGGGCAGCGAGGCGAGCGCGGCGGCCGCCTGCGCCTGATCTCGCGTCGGCGCGTGCCACAGGCCCAGGCAATGGGTGCCCTCGGCCAGCAACTGCATCAAGCTGCAGGAGCCCCCGTTCTGCCAGCGCAGCGGCAAGTTCTGCACGCTGCACCCGCCCTCCGGCAGATGGTCACCCGCGGGGTACGCGTTGGCCACCGACATGCGGCCGGTGTTGACCAGCGCGCGTGCGAAGGAGTAGCGCGAGGCCAGCGCGACCACGGCGCGTCGCATCAGGTGCTCGGCCGGCGAGCGCGGCGCAAGGAAGCGTGCGGTGCGGCTCGTGACCTTCAGGTTCTCCGCTGCGGCTGGTCGGCGCTCGGCGTCGTAGGTGTCCAGCAAGGCATCGCCGGCCTGGCCCTGTGCGACCAGGGCCAGCTTCCATCCGAGATTGGCGGCGTCCTGAATGCCGGTGTTGCCGCCGCGCGCCCCAAACGGGCTGACCACATGGGCCGAGTCGCCGATGAAGAACAGGCGGCCGTGACGGAAGCGGTCGAGCAGATGGTCGCGGTAGCCGTAGGGTCCGATCCAGACGAACTCGAATTCCACGTCGGGGCCGAGCTGCTCGCGCAGCCGCGCGCCCGCCACCTCCGGCTTGCTGATGTGGGCGGTGTCGCTGTCCTCCGGCATCTGGTAGTCGATGCGCCACACGCCATCGGCCATCAGGTGCTGCCAGACCGCGCGTCCCTCGTTGAAGGGCGCATCGACCCAGGTCCAGCGCTCCACCGGCAGCGGTTTCTTGAAGCGCACGTCGCTGATGCACCAGCGGTCGGTGCTGCGCGAGGTATGCGCGTCCAGGCCGAGTTGCGCGCGGATGGGGCTGTTGGCGCCGCTGGCATCGATCACATAGTCTGCCTCGATCGCGTAGGCGCCGGCGGGCGTCTCGACCTCGATGTGCACGCCGTCCCCACCGGGTTCAATGCGCCTCACACGGTTCTTCCAGCGCAGGTCGACCACGCCCAGTTCCAGGACGCGGTCCACCAGGAACCACTCCAGGTAGAACTGCTGCAGGTTGACGAAGGGCGGCTGCGCCGAGACGCTGGCGATCTGCAGGTTGAAGTTGTAGACCTCCTGTGCGCCCGAGAAGGTGCGGCCGAAAGACCAAGTGATGCCCTTGTCCGCGATACGCTGGTAGACGCCGAGGCGCTCGAAGATCTCCAGGCTCTTCTGCGCATAGCAGATGCCGCGCGAGGAGGCGCCGCGCACGCCCACCGTGTCGTCCTCGTCCAGCAGCACGGCCGGCACGCCGCGCTTGGCGAGGTCGCAGGCCAGCGTGAGGCCGGCCGGGCCCGCGCCGACGATGACGATGGGATGGCGCACGATGTCCTGGCGTCCCAGCTCGGGTGGCGCGACGAAAGGCCAGTGCGGCAATTCGTATTCGGGCGCGAAACGGAATTCTTCCATCATGCGGCTCACAGGGTGTGCGCCCATTCCGCGATCGTGTCGGCCGCTTGCGGCACCAGCTTGGGCTGGCCCGCGAGATAGTGGTTGCCGCCGACGATGTCCACGTTGCGGATGCGCGCGCCGCCGGCCGCGAGCCACGTGTCGCGCGTGCTCGGGAAGGTGGACTGGTCGGCGGTGTAGGTCAGCAGCAGCTTCGGGCAGGTGGTGCGCGCCAGGTTCGCGGGGCCGTCGGCCTGCGAGCGTGAGGACCATTGCGAGAGGAAGGCGGTCAGCGAGGTGGTACGGCCCATCGCGTTGGCCGAGTAGTTGACCTGCCGTGCATCGCCCCAGACGCTGCCGGGCGCGCGGTCGTTGGGGTCGATCGAGAGGTCCGCGCAGCGCGGGTCGGCGTGCGTGCGGTAGACGACGAAGGCCTGGTCGCGCGGCCCGCCGGGCGTGCCGCGCAGCAGGCGCAGCCGCTCCAGGGCCCAGTGCTCGAGGCGATCGAGGCGCGCCTTCTGCGCGGCGCTGAAGCGCGCGAGGAAGCCGGCGTCGTAGGGCATGCGATGGCGCGGGTCGTACATGTCGAGCTCGGGGTCCACCGACAGCGGGTCGTGTTCGTCGGTGACGGAGGGATCGATCCAGTCGCGCATCAGCCGCGAGCGGCCCAGGTGCGCCGCGCACAGCGCGATGCCGTCGGCCGGCGGCAGGTCGCCGGGGTGCAGGTGCGTGGGGTCGCCGTCGGGGAAGCTGTGCGCCGTCAGGTCTTCGGCCTGGGCCTGGTAGAAGCTCGAGAGCGCCGCGCCGCCCGAGTTGCCGATCAGCACCACCTTCTCGTAGCCCAGGCCGCGCAGGAACTGCACGCCCGCCCCCAGGTCCTGGATGGCGCGCTCCATCAGCAGCACCGTGTCGTTGCCCATGTAGCGGGAATTCAGCCCCATGCAGCAGATGCCGCGCGCGGCCAGCGGCTCGATCAGGTAGTGGCCCATGAAGTTGCTCGTCGGGTGCATCACCAGCGCCGCGATCTTCTTCGGGCCGGACGGCGCGCGGTAGGCGCCATAGATGCGCGGGCGCAGCATCTGCAGGCCCGATTGGCTTTCCATCGAAGCGCCGGGCTTCACGTCGATGACGGCGAGCTGCAGGTCCGTCATGCTGCCGCCTTCGCGCGCAGCTGCGCCTTGCGCTCGGTCCACGCATCCAGCTCGGCATGGGCGCTGCGGGCATGCGCTTCCATCTCCGCCGGCGGCACGGCGGGCGTGGTCAGCTCCACGCGCAGGCCGTTCGGGTCGAAGAAATAGATCGACTCGATGATGTGGTGGTCGGTCACGCCCAGCACCTCGACGCCCGCGGCTTGCAGCCGTGCCTTCGCGGCCACCAGGTCGGCCACCGAGTCCACCCGCAGCGCGATGTGGTTGACCCAGGCCGGCGTGTTGGGCGAGGGCAGCGCGGCGGTGTCGTCGCCGAGGTCGAAGAAGGCGATGTACGAGCCGTCGCGCATCTGGAAGAAGATGTGGACGTAGGGGCAGTACTCGCCGGTGCTCGGCACGTGGTCGCTCTTGATCACGTGCACCAGCGGCAGGCCCAGCAGGTCCTCGTAGAAGCGGCGCGTCTCCTCGCTGTCGCGGCAGCGCCAGGCGAAGTGGTGCAGCCCTCTCACGGGAACGGAAGCGGGCACGGGGGGCGCTGTCTCGGCAGGGGGCATGGCTTGTCTCCGTGGGGAATGGGGCCGATTGGGCCTTCCTTCTTCTTATGATTCAATCGAAATAAATTCATTGATTGATGAACTGAGGACATGAATCTGACCCTTCGCCAACTGCGCGCCTTCGACGCGGTGGCCGAGACCGGCAGCTTCACCGCGGCAGCCGCCCGCCTGCACCTGACCCAGTCGGCGCTCAGCGTGCTGGTGCGCGAACTGGAGCGCGAGATGGGCGTGCAGCTGTTCGACCGGCATACGCGGCGCGTGCTGCTCTCGGAAGCGGGCCGCGCCTTCCAGCCCTCGGTGCAACGCCTCTTGGCCGACCTCGCGGGCGCGGTGGCCGGCGTGACCGAGCTGCGCGACAAGAAGCGCGGCCTGCTGCGGCTGGCCGCGCCGCAGTTGATGGCCTGCACGCTGATGCCGCGCGTGATCGCCGCCTACCGCGCGCGCTACCCCGACATCGATGTGCGCCTGGCCGACACGCTGCCCGAGCACCTGCTGGCGGGCCTGGCGTCAGGCGAGGCGGAACTCGCGGTGGGCCAGGATGCCGCGGTGGACCCCGCCGCGATCGAGCGCCGCACCCTGTTCCGGGACCGCCACTGGCTGATCTGCCCACCGGACCACCCCTTCGCACGTCGGCGCAAGGTGCGCTGGAGCGAACTCGGCCCCTACACCTTCATCGCCCCCACGCGCGACTTTCGCCAACGCGTGCTGCCCGAACTGGAGGCCGAGGCGCGCGGCTTTCTCCAGCGGGCCTCCACGCAGGAGGTGTCGTACATGACCACCGCGCTCGGCATGGTCGCCTCGGGCCTCGGGCTGACGGTCTGCCCGACCTACTCGGCCTCGCTGGTGCGCGCCCATGGGCTGCAGATGGTGCGGCTCGACCGGCCCGACTTCCATCGCGAGGTCTGCGTGTACGCGGCCGCGCGCCGCTCGCTCTCGCCGGCAGCGGCGGGCTTCGTCGAGATCCTGCAGCGCTTCGCGCAGCAACCCTGAGAAGGCGCGAACAACCCGCCATGCCGGATTCATTCACACCTTCTGGCTTGCGGGCTGATACAGCGCGGCCCGCGGGCAAACCTACAATCACCCCTGCCTCTTTTCGAGGCACTCCCATCGCTTCCACCCCGCCCGACTCCATGAACATTCTTCGATTCACCGACCTCGCAGCGCAAGGCAAGGCCACCGGCCAGCGCGTGTTCATCCGTGCCGACCTCAACGTGCCGCAGGACGATGCCGGCAACATCACCGAGGACACCCGCATCCGTGCCTCGGTGCCCTGCATCCGGCAGGCGCTGGAAGCGGGCGCCGCAGTGATGGTCACCTCGCACCTGGGCCGTCCGACCGAGGGCCAGTTCAAGCCCGAGGACTCCCTGGCCCCCGTCGCCAGGCGCCTGGGCGAACTGCTCGGCCGCGAGGTGCCGCTGGTCTCGAACTGGGTCGACGGCGTCGACGTGAAGCCCGGCCAGGTCGTGCTGCTGGAGAACTGCCGCCTCAACAAGGGCGAGAAGAAGAACGACGAGGCGCTGGCCCGCAAGCTGGCCGCGCTGACCGACATCTACGTGAACGACGCCTTCGGCACCGCGCACCGCGCCGAGGCCACCACCTACGGCATCGCCCAGTTCGCCAAGGTCGCCTGCGCCGGGCCGCTGCTGGCGGCCGAGATCGACGCCATCACCAAGGCGCTGGCCGATCCGAAGCGGCCGCTGGTGGCGATCGTCGCGGGCTCCAAGGTCAGCACCAAGCTCACCATCCTGGAAAGCCTGGCCGGCAAGGTCGACCAATTGATCGTGGGCGGCGGCATCGCCAACACCTTCATGCTGGCCGCCGGCCTGCCCATCGGCAAGTCGCTGGCCGAGCCGGACCTGCAGGACCAGGCCCGCGCCGTGATCGAGGCCATGCGCGCGCGCGGCGCCGCGGTGCCGATCCCGGTCGACGTGGTCACGGCCAAGAGCTTCGCCGCGGATGCGCCAGCCACCGTCAAGGACGCAGCGGCCGTGGCCGAGGACGACCTGATCCTCGACATCGGCCCCAAGACCGCCGCGCAACTGGCCGCGCAGCTGCGCGAGGCCGGCACCATCGTCTGGAACGGGCCGGTGGGCGTGTTCGAGTTCGACGCCTTTTCCAAGGGCACGGAAGCCATCGCCCGCGCCATCGCCGACAGCAGTGCCTTCTCGATCGCCGGCGGCGGCGATACGCTGGCTGCCATCGCCAAGTACGGCATCGAGAACCAGGTGGGCTACATCTCGACCGGAGGCGGCGCCTTCCTCGAAGTGCTGGAGGGCAAGACCCTGCCCGCCTTCGAGATCCTGGAAAAGCGAGCTGGATAGGCGCTCGCCCAGGCTGCGCGCACTGCGTGTCGCTTCGCCGACCCCCTCACAGGGGGCGACACCAGCGGGGCCCGGCAAAGCCGGATCGGCGGCGTGTCATGAAGGGAGCGTTAAATAGCGCTGGCTGATGCCGGAAAAAGTGTATACAGTACGGAATACAAACCGGAGACACGCAGCATGAGCACGACCCGCCCTCCCCGCCACGCCACCAAGATCGTCGCCACGCTCGGCCCGGCCTCGAGCACGCCCGAGCTGCTCGAGCAGATGATCCACCACAAGGTCAGCGTGGTGCGCCTCAATTTCAGCCACGGCACGGCACAGGATCACATCAACCGCGCCGCCATGGTGCGCGAGGCGTCGCGCAAGGCGGGCCGCGAGGTGGCGATCATGGCCGACCTGCAGGGCCCGAAGATCCGCGTCGGCAAGTTCGCGGAGGGCAAGGTGTGGCTGGAGCCCGGGGCGAAGTTCATCCTCGATGGCGCGCGCACCGAGCTGGGCGATGTCGACGCCGTCGGGCTGGACTACAAGGACCTTCCGCGCGACGTGAAGGCGGGTGACAGCCTCCTGCTCAACGACGGGCTCATCGTGCTCACGGTCGACGCCGTCAAGGGCGAGGCGGTGCACACCACCGTGCGCCTGGGCGGCGAGCTCTCCAACAACAAGGGCATCAACAAGCAGGGCGGCGGCCTGACGGCGCCGGCCCTGACGGCGAAGGACATGGAGGACATCAAGACCGCCATGAGCTTCCAGGCCGACTACGTGGCCGTGAGCTTCCCCAAGAACGCGACCGACATGGAGATGGCGCGCCAGCTGTGCAGCGTGGCGGCGGCCGAGTTCGGCCACAAGCCCGGCCTGATCGCCAAGATCGAGCGCGCCGAGGCGATCCCGAAGCTGGAGGAGATCCTGCGCGCCAGCGACGGCATCATGGTCGCGCGCGGCGACCTCGCGGTGGAAGTGGGCAATGCCGCCGTGCCGGCGCTGCAGAAAAAGATGATCCGCATGGCACGCGAGATGGACAAGGTGGTCATCACCGCCACGCAGATGATGGAATCCATGATCAGCAACCCGGTGCCCACCCGCGCCGAGGTCAGCGACGTGGCCAACGCGGTGCTCGACGGCACCGACGCGGTGATGCTCTCGGCCGAGACCGCTTCCGGCCGCTACCCGCTGGAGACCGTCCAGGAAATGAGCCGCATCTGCGAGGCCGCGGAGCAGGCCGAGGACAAGCACCTCGACGCCGACTTCAGCGGCCAGACCTACAGCCGCATCGACCAGTCGATCGCCATGGGCGCCCTGTTCACCGCGCACCACCTCGGTGCCAAGGCCATCGTCGCGCTGACCGAATCCGGCTCGACCCCGCTGTGGATGAGCCGCCATCGGGCCCACATCGCGATGTACGCCCTGACCTCGCGCCTGGCAACCCAGCGCAAGATGGCGTTGTATCGCAACGTGCGCCCGCTGCTCATGGACGCCGAAACCGACCGCGATACCGCACTGGAGCGGGCGGAGGCCCACCTCAAGAAGCGCGGCATCGTGCAGACCGGCGACATCTATGCCATCACCTGCGGCGAGCCGATGGGCGCGCCGGGCGGCACCAATATGCTGAAGATCTGCCGCGTCGGCTGAGCATCCGGCGCATGCGGCCCCGTCCCCGCAGGGTCGTCGGACCTGTCCCACAGGGGTGCTCGGTAGAATCGCGGTAGTTTTTCCTTCTTAATCTTCCCCCCGCGAGGTAATCCCATGGCACTCGTCTCGATGCGCGAACTGCTCGACCACGCCGCCGCCAACGGCTACGGCATCCCGGCATTCAACGTCAACAACCTGGAGCAGGTGCAGGCCGTGATGGAAGCGGCCAAGGAAACCGGCGCGCCAGTGATCCTGCAGGCCAGCGCCGGCGCGCGCAAGTACGCGGGCGAGCCCTTCATCAAGCATCTGATCCTGGCTGCCATCGAGGCCTATCCCACCGTGCCGCTGGTCATGCACCAGGACCACGGCCAGAGCCCCGACGTGTGCCAGGGCGCAATCAACCTGGGCTTCTCCTCCGTGATGATGGACGGCTCGCTGGAAGCCGACGGCAAGACCATCGCCAGCTACGACTACAACGTCGACGTCACCCGCAAGGTGGTGGACATGGCGCACAAGGTCGGCGTGACGGTGGAGGGCGAGCTGGGATGCCTCGGCTCGCTCGAGACCATGAAGGGCGACAAGGAAGACGGCCACGGCACCGACGCCACCATGACCCGTGAGCAGCTGCTGACCGACCCGGAGCAGGCCGCCGACTTCGTCAAGAGGACCCAGCTGGACGCGCTGGCCATCGCCATCGGCACCAGCCACGGCGCCTACAAGTTCAGCCGCAAGCCTACCGGCGACATCCTGGCGATCGGCCGCATCAAGGAAATCCACCGCCGCATTCCCAACACCCACCTGGTGATGCACGGCTCCTCCTCCGTGCCGCAGGACCTGCTGGCCATCATCAACCAGTACGGCGGCAAGATGAAGGAAACCTACGGCGTGCCGGTCGAGGAAATCCAGGAAGCCATCAAGTTCGGCGTGCGCAAGATCAACATCGACACCGACATCCGCCTGGCGATGACCGGCGCGGTGCGCAAGTTCCTGGCCGAGAACCCGGACAAGTTCGACGCCCGCGAATGGCTCAAGCCCGCGCGCGAGGCCGCCAAGCAGATCTGCAAGCAGCGCTACATCGAGTTCGGCTGCGAAGGCCAGGCCGCCAAGATCAAGGGCGAGACCCTGCAGATCGTGGCCGCCAAGTACGCCAAGGGCGAATTGGCGCAGGAAGTGGTCTGATCCCTTCGCCTTCCCGGCCAAGCCACCTTCGCGGTGGCTTTTTTCTGCGCGCACAATCTCGGTCGTTCCCCGTTTCCGCTGTTCCATCCCCCGCCATGACCACCGTCCACACCTCCTCCATCCAGAGCCTCCCCCTGCTCGCGCGCGGCAAGGTACGCGACAACTACGCCGTCGGCGAGGACCGCATCCTGATGGTGGCCAGCGACCGCTTGTCCGCCTTCGACGTGATCATGGGCGAGCCGATCCCCGGCAAGGGCGTGATCCTCACGCAGATGGCGCTGTGGTGGTTCGACCGGCTGGGCCACCTGTGCCCCAACCACCTGACCGGCGAGGCGCCCGAGAGCGTGGTGGCGCCGGGCGAGATCCCCCAGGTGCAGGACCGCTCGATGCTGGTCAAGCGCCTCAAGCCGATTCCGGTCGAGGCCGTGGTGCGCGGCTACCTGGCCGGCAGTGGCTGGAAGGAATACCAGGAGAGCCGCTCGGTCTGCGGCGTGCCGCTGCCCGAGGGCCTGGGCAATGCGAGCCAGCTGCCGCGGCCGATCTTCACGCCGGCGGCCAAGGCGGCGGCGGGCGCGCACGACGAGAACATCAGCTACGAGCGCGTGGTCGAGATCGTCGGCCCCGCGCTCGCGCAGCAGATCCGCGACACCAGCATCGCGATCTACGAGACGGCGGCCGCCATCGCGCTGACCAAGGGCATGATCATCGCCGACACCAAGTTCGAGTTCGGCCTGGACGAGGCCGGCACCCTGGTGCTGATGGACGAGGTGCTCACCCCCGACAGCTCGCGCTACTGGCCGGTCGAAGCCTACCAGGCCGCGCTGGCCGCCGGCGCCAACCCGCCGAGCTACGACAAGCAGTTCGTGCGCGACTGGCTGGAGGCCGTCAAGATCAACGGCAAGCCCTGGGACAAGACCCCGCCGGCGCCGCGCCTGCCCACCGACGTGATCGAGAAGACCGCCGCCAAGTACCGCGAGGCCCTCCAGCGGCTGACCAGTTGAGACTGCGCGGCTGCTGGCCGGCGTGAATAAGTCACAAATCCGGCGGCAATAGTCACCGCCCGGCC
Source organism: Variovorax sp. JS1663 (assembly GCF_002157355.1). Lineage (GTDB taxonomy): Bacteria > Pseudomonadota > Gammaproteobacteria > Burkholderiales > Burkholderiaceae_C > Variovorax. The sequence goes on from NZ_LYMK01000039.1 coordinate 62,683, forward strand.
AGGCCGGGTTTGTTCAAACTTTCCTCTTACCAAGACCGACGGATGAGGAAAGTGCCATGAACGCGATTGCCACCGTAACGCCCGTTCCGCGCAACGACGCGCCGCCCGAGGCCCTCCAGGCCGGCCTTCTGGCGCGCGTGCTGGATGAGATCGACCATGGCCTGCTGCTGGTGGACCTGACCGGCCGCCTCCTGCATGCCAACCGGCCTGCGCGGCGCGAGCTCGCGGGCGGGCGGGCGCTGCGCGAGGTCGACGGCATGCTGTGGACCGCGCTCCCTGCCTGGCAGGCGCGGATCCGCCAGGCGCTGAAGGACGCGGAGCGCGACTGCCGCAGCATCGTCGAGCTCGACGCCGAGGGCGAACCGCTCACCCTGGCCTTCGTGCCGCTGGCGGTGCTGCACGGCAGCGCCACCGTCGACACGGTGCTGATCATGTGCAGCCGGCGCTCGACCTGCGAGACCCTCACCATGCAGATGTTCGCCCGCGCCAAGCACCTGACGCCGGCCGAGCAGGCCGTGCTGACCCAGCTGTGCGCCGGGCACGGTGCACAGGAGATCGCCTGCCTGCAGGGCATCCGCGTCTCCACCGTGCGCACCCACATCAAGAACGTGCGGCAGAAGACCGGCCGCGGCAGCGTACGCGAGATCGTGCGCGAGCTCTCGCGCATGCCGCAGATCGTCTCAGCGCTGCGGCTGGTGGGTTCGGACTGAATCGGCGTGTGTGCGCACCGGCGGCCTGTCCGCCGGGTCCGCTTCGCCGCCGGCTCGCGCCGAAGGGGGTGCGGGCCGTATAGTCCGCGCATGCCGCCGACGCCCGTCGCATCCCGCGCCGATCCCCTCGACGAACTGCCGCCGCCGCTGCGCAGGCTGGCGGGGCTGGGCGTACAGCGACGCTATCGCGCGCATGCCATGCTGATCGAGGAGGGCGACGAGGGCGGCTCCGTCTACATCGTGCTGTCGGGCCGGCTGCGCGCCTTCGTCTCGGATGCGCGCGGGCGCGAAGTGACGCTGGGGCTGCATGGGCCGGGGGAGTACGTCGGGGAGATGTCGCTCGACGGCGGGCCGCGCTCGGCGAGCGTGCAGGCGGTGGAGGCGTCGGTGTGTGCGGTGGTGACGCGGGAGACGGTGCTCAAGCACATTGCAGAGGAGCCGGAGTTTGCGATGTCGCTGATCGGGCGGCTGATCCGGCGTGCGCGGCTGGCGACGCAGAGTGCGCGCAGCATGGCCCTGCTGGACGTCTACAGCCGGCTGAAGGCGCTGCTGGAGACGCGTTCACAGCCGCTACCCGAGGGTGGCTGGCAGATGGAGCGCCCGACCCACCAGGCGATCGCCAGCGAGATCGGCTGCTCGCGCGAGATGGTGAGCCGGCTGCTGAAGGACCTGGAGACCGGCGGCTATGTGGCGATGAACGGGCAGCGCCTGCTGCTGCTCAAGGCGCTGCCAGCCAAGTGGTGAGGCCCAGGGATGGCACGCCTCAGCGCGCGCTGCCGTTGCTCAGCGTCGCGACGGTGCGCCCGTTCGCATCCAGCAGCGACAGCTTCGAGTTCCCCTGCAGCCGGTAGCTCGCCGTGGCCTGCAGCGCGGCGAAGAACTGGGTCTCGTTGATGTTGGCGGCCTCGTTCGGGCACGCCATGCGGGTGGCGCCCAGCTGGCGCAGCCTGAGCGTGCTGCCGCTGCGCTCGTAGGTCCCGGTGACGCGGTTGCAGCCGCCCGAGCCGCTGACCCTTCCGCTGCTGCGCTCGAATTGGATCTGGGCATTGCGCCGGGGGTCGCTGCTCGGCTCGATCAGCTCGCTGCCGAGCTGCTCCAGCTGCCAGATCGGCCCTTCGATCGGCTCGTCCAGATTGATGCCGCTGCCGCAGCCGGACATCAGCGCGGAAGCCACCAAGGCCGTGGTCAGGGAGAGGAAGCGCATGGCCGGACTTTCCTTCTGCAACACATTGAAACCCGCCAATCGTAATGCGAGCCTCGCGGCCTTCGAAAGTTCTAGCTCAGCACCACGCTGCTCAAGCGTCGGCGATACGTTGCCACCGTCGGGTCGTCCGGCGGGATCTGGCCGTCCGCCACCTTCGGCTTCGGCGGCTCGATGATCTCCAGGATGGCGATGTAGGTCTTGCGCGCCAGCTCCTCGTTCCAGGCCTTGTCGCGCATCAGGATGTCGAGCAGCTCGTCCATGGCATCGGTCCAGCGCTGCGCGGCCATCAGCAGGCGGGCGCGGTCGAAGCGGGCCTGGAAGTCGCGCTTGTTGACGGCGATGCGTGCCTCGGCGTCCGCGATCGCCGGCGCCGCGCCCGAGGCCGGTTCGGCGAAGTCGATCGCGTCCATCCAGCGCTGCAGGGCGTCGAAGCGGCGCACCGACGGCGCCTTGGCGATCACCGGCGCGAAAGCGACCTTGGCCTCGTCGACGAGGCCCTGCTGCAGCAGCAGCTTCACGTAGTCGAAACGCGCGTCGTCGTTGGCGGGGTCGGTGGCGACCGCGTGCTGCAGTTTCTCGAGCGCGCCCTCGGTGTCGCCCTCGGCCAGCGCGTCCTGCGCGGCCTCCTCGTGCTCGGCCGCCTCGAGCTCGTCCGCGCCCGGCACGTGCTTGTCGAGGAAGGCGCGCACCTGGTCGGCGGGAATGGCGCCGACGAAGCCGTCCACCGGCTGGCCGCCCTTGAACATCACGCAAAAGGGGATGCTGCGCACGCCGAACATCTGGCTCAGCTGCTGCGAGATCTGTGGCACCTTGTCGGCGTCAAGCTTGGCGAGCACGAAGCGCCCGCCGTACTCGACCTCGAGCTTTTCGAGCACCGGCCCGAGCTGCTTGCAAGGTCCGCACCACTCGGCCCAGATGTCGAGCAGCACCGGAGTGGTCATCGAGCCGTCGATCAGCTCGGTCTGGAAGTTTTCGAGGGTGATGTCGATCATCGCGGGGAGATGAGGGTGAAACGTAAAATTGAAACCATGAAGCAAGCCATTCAGGTCGGCGTGGTGATGGGCTCGAACTCCGATTGGGAGACGATGCGCAACGCGGTCGAGATTCTCCAGCAATTCGGCATCGCCCACGAGGCACGGGTGGTCTCCGCCCACCGGATGCCCGACGAACTGTTCGCCTACGCGGAAAGCGCCGCCGGACGCGGCCTGGCGGCCATCATCGCCGGCGCCGGCGGGGCGGCCCACCTGCCCGGCATGCTGGCCTCCAAGACCACGGTGCCGGTGCTCGGCGTGCCGGTCGCCAGCCGCCACCTGCAGGGGGTGGATTCCCTCTACAGCATCGTGCAGATGCCCAAGGGCGTGCCGGTCGCGACCTTCGCCATCGGGAATGCCGGCGCGGCCAATGCCGCCCTGTTCGCGGTCGCGATGCTGGCCGGGGCCGACCCGGCGCTGCGCGAGCGGCTCGACACCTTCCGTGCCAGGCAGACCGAGGCGGCCCGCGCCATGACGCTGCCGCCAGCCGAGACGCCCTCTGTATCGCCCTTTTCGCCCCAGGGCGGGGGCGCGCTGTGAGCGCCGCCCGGCCGCCCGAAGGCGCTCGCCCCCTCCTTCAGGAGGGGGTGCGCGAAGTACACGAAGTGACGA
>NZ_LYMK01000040.1 GCF_002157355.1 Variovorax sp. JS1663
CTGAAGGACATCGGCATGAAGGAAGCCGACCTGGACCGCGCCGCGGACATCGCAGTGGCCAACCCCTACTGGAACCCGCGCCCCTTCGGCCCGGCCGAGCGCGATGCGATCCGCGCGCTGCTGCAGCGCGCGTACATCGGCGCGCCGCCGGCCTGAAGGCATCGAACCGTTTTGTGCAGGTAGACAACGAAGAAGGAGACAACCATGGCCCTCAATCGCAGACAGTTCACCCAGGCCGCAGCGGCTCTTGCTGCCGGCAGCGCCGCGCCGCTGGCGTTCGCCGCCGACACCCTCAAGATCGGCTACGTCTCGCCGCAGACCGGCCCGCTCGCGCCCTTCGGCGAGGCCGACAAGTGGGTCATCGACCAGATGAAGACCGCCTTCAAGGACGGCCTGAGCGTGGGCGGCAGGAAGTACGCGGTGCAGATCGTCCTGAAGGACAGCCAGTCCAATCCCAACCGCGCGGGCGAGGTCGCCAACGACCTGATCCTCAAGGACAAGGTGGCGCTGGTGCTCACCGCCGGCACGCCCGAGACGGCCAACCCGGTGAGCGACGCCTGCGAGCTCAACGAGGTGCCCTGCATCTCCAGCGTGGTGCCCTGGCAGCCGTGGTTCTTCGGCCGCAAGGGTGACCCGGCCAAGGGCTTCGCCTGGACCTACCACCTGTTCTGGGGCCTGGAGGACGTCATCGCCAACTTCACCAACGGCTGGAAGACGGTCGCCACCAACAAGAAGGTCGGCGGCCTGTTCCCGAACGACGGCGACGGCAACGCCTGGGGCGACAAGGAGCTGGGCTTTCCCAAGCCGCTGTCGCAGATGGGCTTCACCCTCACCGACCCGGGCCGCTTCCAGAACGGCACGCAGGACTTCAGCGCGCAGATCGCCGCTTTCAAGCGCGACAACGTCGAGATCGTGACCGGCGTGGTGATCCCGCCCGATGCCAAGACCTTCCTCACCCAGGCGCGGCAGCAGGGCTTCAAACCCAAGGTCATCACGCTGGGCAAGGCGCTGCTGTTCCCCGGCGCGATCGAGGCGCTGGGCGACCTGGGCGACGGCCTCTCCACCGAGGTGTGGTGGAGCCCCTCGCATCCCTTCACGTCCAGCCTGACGAAGCAGAGCGCCAAGTCGCTGGCCGAGGCCTACGAGGCCGGCGCGAAGAAGCAGTGGACCCAGCCCATCGGCTTCGCGCACGCGCTCTTCGAGGTGGCATCCAATGCGCTCACGCGCGCCAAGTCGGTCAAGGCCGCCGACGTGCGCGACGCCGTCGCCGCGACCTCGCTCGACACCGTCGTCGGCCCGGTGAAGTGGGGCGGCCAGGGCCCGTTCAAGAACGTCAGCAAGACACCGCTGGTGCTGGGCCAGTGGGGCAAGGGCCAGAAGTACAAGTACGAGCTGACCCTCGTCAACAACGAGGCCGCGAAGAACATTCCCACCAGCGGCACTTTGAAGCTGCTGTGAACGGTCAAGTGCCATGACCCTTCTCGCGCTGCACGGCGTTCGCAAGTCCTACGGGGCGCTCAAGGTCACCGACGACATCACGCTCGCGGTGACCGAGGGCGAGACCCTGGGCATCCTCGGGCCGAACGGCGCGGGCAAGACCACGCTGTTCAACCTGATCTCGGGCGACGTGCGCGTCGACGCCGGGCGCGTGGAGTACCAGGGGCGCGACGTGACCGGCCTCAAGCCGCACCAGCGCTGCCATGCCGGCATCGGCCGCAGCTACCAGGTGCCGCAGCCCTTCGGCAACATGAGCGTGTTCGAGAACCTGGTCACGGCCGCCTGCTTCGGCGGCGGCCAGGCCGAGCGCGAGGCCTGGCAGACCGCGCACGAGGTGCTGGCCGAGACCGGGCTGATGGCCCATGCCAACAAGCCGGCCGGCGGGCTCACGCTGCTCAACCGCAAGCGGCTCGAACTGGCGCGCGCCTTGGCCACGCGGCCGAAGCTCCTGCTGCTCGACGAGATCGCGGGCGGCCTGACCGAGCCGGAGGCGCAGGAACTCGTGGAGGAACTCCAGCGCATCAAGGCGCGCGGCGTGACCATGATCTGGATCGAGCACGTGGTGCATGCCCTGCTGTCGCTGGCCGACCGCCTCTTCGTCATCAACTTCGGGCAGAAGCTGGCCGAGGGCGAACCGCGGGCGGTGATGAACGATGCCGAGGTGCGGCGGGTGTACATGGGGATGGAAGCATGAGCCGCCGGGCCGCTCCCAAGGCGAATACCGCAGCGCGGAGCGCGGAGGTTTTCCAATGACGAACCTGCTCGAATCCCGCGGCCTGCAGGCCTTCTACGGCGATGCCCAGGCACTGTTCGGCGTCGACGTGTCGCTCGCGCAGGGCGAACTGGTCGCCATCATCGGCGCCAACGGCGCGGGCAAGTCCACGCTGCTGAAATGCCTGACGGGCCTGGTGCGCGCGCCGCGCGAGGCGGTGCGCTTCAAGGGCGATCCCATCGGCGGCCTTCCGCCCGGCGAGATCGTCAAGCGCGGCCTGGCCATGGTGCCCGAGGGTCGCCGCCTCTTCCCCAGCCTGAGCGTGGAGGAGAACCTGCTGATCGGCGGCCTCACCGGCCGCAAGGGGCCCTGGAACCTGCAGCGCCTCTATGGCCTGTTCCCCATCCTGGCCGAGAAGCGCCACAGCCCCGGCACGTCGCTCTCCGGCGGCCAGCAGCAGATGGTGGCGCTGGGCCGCGCGCTGATGAGCAACCCCGAGCTGCTGCTGTGCGACGAGCTGTCCCTGGGCCTGGCGCCGATCGTCATCCGCGAGATCTACGCCGCCATGCCCGCCATCACCGGCGAGGGCATGACGGTGGCGATCGTCGAGCAGGACGTCACCATGGCGCAGCGCGTGTCGCAGCGCATCTACTGCCTGCAGGAGGGCCGCGTCTCGCTCACCGGCCGCTCGGATGCGCTGTCGCGCGAGCAGATCTCGCAGGCCTACTTCGGCCTCTGACAAGGACACGTACGCGCCATGCTCGACATCCTCGTCCAAGGCATCCTGCTCGGCGGCCTCTACACGCTCTTCGCGCTGGGCCAGTCGCTGATGTTCGGCGTCATGCGCCTGACCAACACCGCGCAGGGCGACTTCATCATCCTCGGCGCCTTCGCCGTCATCGCCGGCACCGCGCTGGCGGGCGGCGCGCCCTTCCTCGTCGCACTGGCGGTGCTGCCGCTGGCCTTCGGCTTCGGCTATGCCATGCAGCGCTATGTGCTCAACGGCACCCTGGGCAAGGACCCGCTGCCGTCGCTGGTCGTGACCTTCGGCCTCTCGATCGTGATCCAGAACCTGCTGCTGGAGCTGTTCTCGGCCGATCCGCGATCGATCGAGACCGACGGGCTCAACACGCGCGGCCTGGCGCTCGGCGATTCGCTCTCGGTCGGCGTGCTGCCGCTGGTGATCCTCGCCGTCGCGGTCGGCGCCACCGCCGCGCTGCAGTGGCTGTTCGCGCGCACCGCGCTCGGCCGCTCCTTCCGCGCCGTCTCGGACGATCGCGAGATCGCCGAACTGATGGGGCTCAACGCGAAGAAGGTGTATGCCTTCGCGACCGCCATCGCCTTCGTGCTGATCGCCGTGGCCGGCGCGCTGCAGGGCATGCGCACGACGGTCTCGCCCTCCGACGGTCCGTTGCTGCTGCTGTTCGCCTTCGAGGCCGTGATCATCGGCGGCATGGGCTCCTTCTGGGGCACGCTGGCCGGCGCCATGATCCTGGGCATCACGCAGCAGATCGGCTTCCGGCTCGACCCCGGCTGGGGCATCTGGGTCGGCCACATCGTGTTCCTCGTCGTGCTGGTGCTGCGGCCGCAGGGACTGTTCCCGAAGACGCGAGGTTGATGCGATGACCAAGAACCCCGTCCTGACGACGGCCGCCACCCATCCCGGCTTCGAGGTGGTGCGCGGCACCGCCGCGAGCCGGGCCGCGCTCGGCATCTCCATTGCGCTCGTCCTGCTCGCCGCGAGCCTGCCCTTCTGGGGCGAATCGAGCTGGATGCGCGAGTTCGTCGAGATCGCCTGCTACTTCATCTTCGCGATGATGTGGAACCTGCTGGCCGGCTACGGCGGCATGGTCAGCATCGGGCAGCAGGCCTTCTTCGGCTTCGGCGGCTACGTGATGCTGATGCTGGGCAACTTCGCGGGGCTCAATCCCTTTGTCGCCATCCCGCTGGGTGCGCTGGCCGCGGGGGCGATCGCGGTGCCGGTGTCCTATGTCGCGTTCCGGCTCTCGGGCGGCTACTTCGCCATCGGCACCTGGGTGATCGCCGAGGTCTTCCGCCTCAGCTTCGCCAACGTCTCGGCGGTGGGCGGCGGCTCGGGCACCACGCTCACCGCGCTGCGCGGCATCGAGCGCGCCACGCGCGAGAGCGTGACCTACTGGATGGCGCTGGCCTGCGTGGTCGCGGCCATCGCGCTGGTCTATCTGTTCCTGCGCAGCAAGCGCGGCCTGGCGCTGCTGGCGATCCGCGACAACGAGGTGGCGGCCGAATCGCAGGGCATCCCGGTCGCGCGCATGAAGCTCGCGGTCTACGTGGTCGCGGCCTTCGGCGCGGGCCTGGCGGGCGCGCTCTACTTCGTGGGCAACCTGCGTATCAGCCCCGACGCGGCCTTCAGCGTGAACTGGACCGCCTTCGCCATCTTCATGGTGGTGATCGGCGGCATCGGCCGCATCGAGGGGCCGCTGGTGGGGGCGCTCATCTTCTGGGCGCTCAACAAGTTCCTGAGCGACTACGGGACCTGGTACCTGCTGGGCCTGGGCGTGCTGGCGATCGTGGTGACGATCTTCTTCAAGCAGGGGCTGTGGGGGTTTGCGCAGCAGCGCTGGGGGTGGTCGCTGTTTCCGACGCAGCGGGTGCTGGTGCGGGGCGAGCCTGCCCCGAGGCGTTGAGTGGCAGCCTTGACCGAAGTATTTATTCAGATTAATATTCAGATATCTATTCATCTTGCCGATTCCCAAAGGGAAAACTAGGGAACTGAATCTATTCAAATGAGCGACCTGACGGAGCGCGTTCGTCAAACGCTCCAGGGGGCCGGTGCAGTCCGAAGCCCCGAGCTGCAGCAGGTCACTGGAGCCAGCCAGGCTTCGATTTCGCGCGCCTTGGCGCCGCTGCTTGCCGCCGGCGAGGTGCTCAAGGTCGGCCGCGCACGAAACCAGGCCTATGTCATGCCGCGCCGTGTGGAGGGTGCGGGCACCACCGGCACGATCCCGATCATGAAGGTGGACGGCACCGGCAAGGTCTCGGAGTTCGGCTCGCTGATCCCGTCCATGCGCGGCCGATGCTGGGTCGAGGAGTTCGATCCGCCTCTCGCGCAACTACACGACGGTCTCCCTTGGTTTCTGGCCGACATGCGGCCCCAGGGCTTCCTGGGGCGTGCGTTCGCGCATGCCCGGAGGGATCTGCGCCTGGCCGACAACCCTGAGCATTGGACGGACGACGACGTTCTGAAGGCGCTGTGCCAGGCCGGCGAGGACTTGCCGGGCAACCTGATCATCGGTGCGCAGTCTTTCGAGCGCTTCATGCACTCCCTGCCGGCTGATCGAGTGCCTCCCAGCAAGTATCCCGAGCTGGCCGAGGCCGCAATGCATGGCGCGCTTCCTGGATCGTCCGCGGGCGGCGAGCAGCCCAAGTTCTGCACAGTCCGCGAGGACGGCCAACCGGTGATCGTCAAGTTCTCGCCTGCTGGCGGCTCCGCGCCCGAGCGCCGGTGGGCGGATCTGCTGGTGTGCGAGCACCTGGCGCTGGCGACGCTGAGCGCGGCGGGCGTGCCCGCGGCGAAGACCCGGATCTTCAGCGGGGGCGGCCGTATCCTGCTCGAAGTGGAGCGCTTCGACCGCACGTCGCGCGGCCGCATCGGCATGGTCTCCCTGCTGGCCTTCGACAGCGAATACATCGGCCAGATCGACAACTGGGCGGCCACCGCCGAGCGCATGAGCACCCGCGGCCTGATGCGGTCGAGCGATGCCGACCGGCTCCGGCTGCTGGAGGCATATGGGCAACTGATCGGCAATACCGACCGGCACTACGGGAACATCTCGCTCGTCATCGATCCCTCGGGCAACTGGGCGCTGGCGCCGGCGTACGACACCCTGCCCATGATCTACGCGCCCGTGGCGGGCGAGCTGGTGTCTCGCGAGGACTTCGACCCGGGAAAGCTGGCGCCCACGGCCGACACGCTGCGGGTGTGGGACCAGGCCAGGGCGCTCGCCATCGCGTTCTGGCGCAGCGTGGCGGCGGAGAAACGAATCTCGAGCGCGTTCCGCCGGACGGCCAAAGGTCACGCGGGCAGCCTGGAGGCACATGAAGAACCGTTGCTGCCCGGCGCGGACGAACCCGTGTTTCAGCGAGCGCGGCCGAGTTGACGCCAGCGGGCCTCGTCGCGACTGCGCGGAGTGGTCGAGGCAGGGCGCCTGGAAGTGGCTGCCGTCGGCGCCGGAAGCAGGCCGCGGCGCGGTAGCGCCACGCGCGAATGCTGGCGCGCCGCAGAAGCTTCGAAGAATTGGGATGCGGCAGAGTTTCGCAAGTGCGGCGTCTTCAGCCGCCATGGCACCTATAGCGTGTTTCGATGGTCTGGATCGTTTCCTCGTTCTTGCCGCCAAACAGATGGTAGGCGGCCAACATTCGAAGACAGCGGAGGCGAAAATCAATGTGGCCTATCCGATCGGCAATTTCCAATGCGCGTTGCAAAGCCTTCTCGACCTGAGGCACGCAGCCTTGCAAAAACATCGTCGTGCCGGCGAGCGAGGCCTGAAGCTGCATCTCGAATGCGGCACCGGCGAATTGCGTCGCATCAAGCTGCCCGATGGCCCGTACGACATGTTGCCGACACTCCTCCATCAGCGACAGGTGCTCCCACAGCACGATACCGGCCACAGTCAGCTCGATCTGCAAATCTGCGCGGTCTTGGTCTTGTCCGGCCCAGGCAAGCGCACTGCGCAGGTCGTCTATGAATTGTTTGTAGGTCGCACCCCATTCAATAGCGGGGCGCTCCCCCCGTTCACGCGCGGCGCAGCGCAGCAGCTCAAGGACATGTTGAGCATGTCGGCTGCGAACTTCGTCTTCGACGCCGCTCGATCTCAAGAGGCCGGCGCAATAGTCGCGCGTCGTTTCGAGCATGCGGTAGAGAACATCCTCTCCATCCAGCTCCGTCGCGAGCAATGACTTTGACGCGAGTTGCGCAAGCCCTTCCGATGCATCGGGAACGGCGATTGCCGCGACGGCCGAAGCACTAACGGAATCGAAGCATGCGGGGAATGCCGAGACTGCGCGCAGGAGCGTGGCTTCATCTTCCGATAGCAGCCCATAGCTCCAGTCAAGCGTTGCAGTCAGTGTGCGGTGTCGCTTCGGTCCCGCTCTCCGACTTCCTAAAAGTCGGGACCCATCTTCAAGCTGCTTGAGTATGCCAGCGACACCGAATGCCTCAATGCGTGTCGCTGCAAGCTCGATGGCCAGCGCAACACCATCCAGCCTCCGACATATCTCCGCAATTGCCGGAACGTCGGCATCCCGCAGCTTGAACCGATCCAGGGTTTCAGCAGCCCTGTCGACGAACAGCTGGACGGCTGGAAATGTGAGCGCCTCCGTCGCACGGAGATGGGACGACTCGAAAGGTGTGCCTAGGCCGGGAAGGCGACGGACGCGTTCTCCCGACACCCGCAGTGGCTCCCTACTTGTCACAAGAATTCGTGGGCATACAGTTGTTGCCAGAATCCGCTCAACGCATTCGGCCGTCGCGTTGATCATCTGATCGCAGTTGTCAAGAACAAGCAAGACATGTCGCCCATGCAATGCTTCACACAGCGCGCCAAGCACGTCTGCCGTGTGAACCGTCAGCCGCATCGTTGCTGCCAGCGCGTTCGGGATCAGAGCGGGGCTGTTCACCAAGGTCAGGTCGATCCACCATGCGCCGTCCCTGAATCCGGAAGCCGCTTGCTCCGCGGCGGCCAGCGCGACAGTTGTCTTTCCGATGCCCCCGGCACCGACGATCGATACGAGGCGCGTGACGCCGAGGTCATGTTGAATCGCGTTGATCGCTTCCCGTCTCCCGAAGATCTTTGTTCGCGCGATCGGAAAGTTGTGCCCAGGTCCACTTGGTTCGGCCAAAGGAGCCGAATGACCCATTTCGTCCCCAGTTTGAACTCCCGCGATAAAGCGGTACCCCCGGCCGTTCACTGTCGCGATGTACCTGCAGGGGCCAGGACCGTCGCCGAGAACTCTTCTTAGGTTGGCAATGTTGACTTTGAGGTTGCCCTCTTCCACGACGGTTTTATGCCAAACACGCTCCATGAGTTCTTGCTTGCTCACGAGCTGACCAGAGCGCTCCAGAAGCATCAACAAGATGTCAATTGCGCGCCCGCCGATGCGCACCTGAACGCCGTCCCGCAGAAGGAGTTGGCGCCCAGGCAGCAACTCAAACGGCCCAAAGATGTATGAGCAGTGAGTTCTGTCGACGAAGTCATTCGGCAATGCCGTCTCCTGGTGGCGATCTATTCTTTCGCGAACAGTGTCAGATTCCGAAACTCCTGCCCCCTGAGCCACCTGTCGCCGGCAGGCTTGGCGGACCTCACCTGCATCAGCTCCATCGGAGCAGGGTCGGTCGGGATCCGAACAATCGGAAGCTCGCGAGCCGAATCCAATGGCTCCGCTGCGACCTGGGCGCGTCGCTGAGGCGCCCGTGGTGACGTCGCCAGCGGGCGCAATCGTCGCCGTGGGTCCAGCCGCATTAGCACTCCCAGTGCAAGCGGCGGTCCTTAGCGGATGAACTGCTTCACGTAGTCTTCGCCGAGGCCGACGGTCTCGTAGTGCTGGGCTGCCGCTTCGATCTTGGTGAACACGTCTTCGTGTCCGACCGGCATGCCCTCCCCGTTGAGATAGGTGTAGGCACCGGTGACGTGGAACAGCGTCATCATTTCGCTCACGTCGTCGGGCACGTACAGGGTGTGCACCTCGCCGGGCACTTCGTGGGCGTAAGAGCCTTCGGTGGCCGTCCATTCGTGTTCGAGGTAGTACCAACGGCCTTTCAGCACGTGAGCATGAACGGGGCCGTCGTGCCGATGGCGCGACAACACGCCAGTCTTGCGCACACGAAGGATGTTGACGAAGTATCCTTGCGTGACATTCAGCATGAGCGGGCGGAACCAGACGTTCGCAGATTGCGGCACCCACTGTCTTTCATCCTCGGGAAGGACCTCCGGAATCACGAGCTCGGGCGCAGCGAAGCGTGGGATCGGCACGCGGAAGCCGACGAGGCCAGGCGGATGGGAGCGGGCAGTTGATCGGGACATGAGGAGCCTTATTTGAGGTTGCAGGAAGCCTTAGAGACGATGGCGCGATCGAAACGGCGGAACCAGCCCGTGGTTTCGCGCGTAAAGAAGGCCGTGAGGAGGAAGGCCACCAACATCAGACCGGAGATGAAGTACAGAGCGTCGTTGTAGCCCTCGACCACGCCGAAACCGCCCTTTGCCCCGATCAGCGCGCCGATCACGAAGGGTCCGAAGCCGCCAAGGTAGATGCCGACGTTGATGATTGCGCCGGCGATGCCCGAAGTGCCGGGCTTCGTCGAATCGAAGGCGATGGCGTAGACCAGCGTGTACGGCGCGTTCAGTGCCAGCCCGGCGAACAGCTGGATCGCGACCAGCGCTGCCAGGCTGACGTAGGTGTACTTGAAAAGCAGCAGCGCCACCGCGAGCCAGACAAAAAGAATCATCAGGCAGAGCTTGCGGCCGATCCGATCGGAGAGCCAGCCCCAGCCGATCTGTCCGAGGCCGCCGGTGATCGTGAAGAGCACGCTGTAGGCCGCCGCTTCGGCGAAGTTGTACTTGGCGACGAAGGCGAGGTACTGCGGCAACCAGAAGCTGATGCCGAAGTAGCCGACGATCGCCAGCAGCGAAACGATGGCGATGACCAGAATGTTCGGATTCTTCAGCGCGACCAATAGTGAGCCCTTCGGCGCGCCGTTGCCGTGCCCGGCGAAGTCCGCGGAAGGGGGCGTCTCGCCGGCGGCGGCCACGTGCTGTTCGAGCGCCTTGTAGTTTTTCTCACTGCAGTAGCGCCAGTAGATGAGGAACGCGATGAACATCGGGATAGGAAACAGCAGGAACGCGAGGCGCCACTGATCTGGCCCATAGACGCCGAGCAGTGCGCTAACGGCGAGGCCCCCGATCAGGGTGCCCCACGGATAGCCAGTGTGATGCACGCCGAGAGCGAAACCGCGGCGCTCGCGCGACCACCATTCGGAGAGAGACGTGACCTCGATGGCCTCCCCGGCGCCGCCGAACGCGTGCGACAGCACCTGCATCAGCACGAGCAGGCCGATGGTGCCAGTCCAGGCATTGATGCCGGTGAAGAAGGTGAAGATGGTGTAGCCGATCACGATCGGCAAATGGCGATACTTGCGCCGCCAGCCGTGGCCGCCGCGATCGGCCCACACCATCGCTGGGATCGCGATCAGCGCCGTGGCCATTGTGATCATCGTGGCATAGAGGCCCATGGTGGCTGCGTCAGTGCCGAACTCCTGCGTGATCGAGGGCAGCACCATGAAGAACATCTGGCGCGAATTGGCATCGAGCGCATAGATGACCCACAACAGTGCGAGCGCGATCCAGGATTGTCGGGCGACGCCCGACCGCTTCGTGCCGTAAGCGCCGATCGAACCGGCAGTGCCCTTGTGGGCGGAGATGGATTCCATTGCAAGCTCCAGTTAGGTGGGTGGCGGCAACGGCACGGCCGCCCGCGGCGCCGTGACGCGCCACGAGTTGCCTGCGATTGCGATGAAGGAGGGCGGCACGGCCCGCTCGGGGCCGCTCAGTCCGTCTGCGTTAGACGCGCGGCTCGACGAAGAAGCCGACAATCTCGGGCAGCACCTGCTCGGGTGCTTCGAGCGTCGGGCTGTGGCCGATCTTCTTGAGACGGATTAGCTTTGAATTTGGCAGATTGGCCTTCATCTGATCGGACCAGGCGGGCGGACGCGGCATGTCTTCCTCTCCGTTGATGATCAGCACCGGGATGTGTATTGAGGGCAGCAATTCCACCGAGCTCTCACGGTGCATCACGCCCTTCATCGCCGGCCGCAGCGCCTTCGGTAGCGACGCGATCCGCTCGCGCCAGTACGACACCATCGCCTGCTTGGCTGGATCAGCGCGTGTAGTCTCGCCGAACATCACGCGCATGGTCATTTCCAGGATCTCGCCAGTGAAGCCATGGTTGCCGGCATCGACCACCCACTGCGCGAACAGCGCCCCCTGGTCCGCCGGCTCGGAACAGGCGGAAGAGCCCGCGACGATCAGCGATCGGAACAGCTCCTGGCGCCTTGCGATCAGGCGGAACGCAACGTCGCCGCCCATCGACTGGGCCATCACGTTGATCGAGCTCAGGCCCATCAACTCGATCAGTGCTTCCATGTCGTCCGCGCATTGATCCATCGTGATGATGTCGACGTCTTCGATCGCGCTGCGGCCCTGACCACGGAAGTCCGGACGAACGACACGGAACCGGCCTTCGGCGGCCTGAACCAGTTCATCGAACATCGTGCCGTCGAGAAAGCAGGAGTGCAGGCAGAGGATGATCGGAAGATGCTGCTCCCCGGTGTCCTCGACCCAGAGTGTCGTGCCGTTGACCCGCATGAATTTGCCTTGTGCCATGAGAAGTGCTCCGTCGTAAGTGTGTTGATGGGATTGAAGATCAATGCCGGGCGTGGCGCGCGTCGGTCTTTTCGAGGAAGGCGCGTACCGTCTCGCAGAACTCCAGCGGGTTCTCGATCATCGGGTAGTGTCCGGTGCCGGCGAGCACCGCGATCTCGCTGCCCGGAATGCGCGACGCGGTGTCTTCCACGCGGCTCTGGCTCACGAGCCAATCTGCATCGCCGCGCAGCAGCAGCACGGGGGCGTCGATGCGGCCGACACGTTCGCGCTGATCGAAGTTGCCATAGCCCGTAAGGTCGCCGCGCATTACTTCGGGCGTCGTGCGCGAGATCTGCCAGACGACGTCGCGGGCGCGGTCCGGTGGCGTGCGGTCTCCGGTCATTGAACGCGACCAAGCGGCGATGATGTCGGTGCCGTTCATCAGCAGCATGTCGAGAAAGAACTCGGAGACGGTGGGCGTGTGGTCCGCGCCTTCGGCGGCGACGATCGCGCTGTAGGCGCCCGGCCGGCGGGCGCCGAGCTCGAGCACCATGTTGCCGCCCATCGAGCAGCCGATGATCACCGGCTTCACCAAGCCGAGCTGATCCATTAGTTTCTCGTTGAACTCGGCGTGGCGGGTGAGGTTGCGAAACGGGCCATCGGCCGGCAGCTGCGATTTCGCATGGCCCGGCGCATCGACCGCGATTACACGGTACTGGTCTGAGAGGCCCTCGAGCACGTGGCGGTACATCAGCGTGTCCTGCGATGCCGCGTGGAAGCAGACGATCGGCGTACCTTCGCCGGCCTCTTCGCAATAAACGCGGATGCCGTCGACCTTGAGATACCTGCCAATGATCTCCTTGCCGGAGGGCCTGCCATCCGGCGATGGCGCCACCGTGCGGACGTTGGTTCTGCCGACGCGCGGCATCGCATCGAAGGCCCGCGCCATCATGTCCACAAAGCGCCAGGCGGCCACCGCGTTGCCGGAAAGCGCGAGGTGGCCCAGCCCGGGCGACAGCGCCTCGAACCAGTCGATTCGGCCCTCAAGTACCCGCTGCCACTCCTCGTTAGGGCCGCCAACCACGATATCAGCACCTAGCGGAAAGCCGCTGGCGTGAGCCGCGACCGCTCGACCGCCGACCACGCTGAGCGTGGCGTGGCCGTGGTCATGGTCGAAACGGATCTGGCCACTGAAATACTTGGCCGCCTTCGTCCACTCGACGTCGGCATTGAGTTCGGCGGTGTAGAGGCTCCACCAGGTATCGTCCGAAAGTTGAAACATGAGCAGTCTCCGAAGTAATTGCCATCTGGTATCTGAAGCGCTTCAAAAATGGAGGGAACTTGCGCGCAGAGATCCAAAGGAGGGATGAGTCAGAAGAGGATATGAAGCGCTTCAAGTATGGACGATCATGTTCGCGCATGAATAGGTAGAAACCCGCGGAATGACATTTCTGCTAAGTGAATTTCCCAGCGTGCCTGCCCCCGGAAAAGCCGCCTCGTCCGCCAAGTGAGGACAGTTCCATGAAGCGCTTCAAATCGACTGGATGCCTATCCGTAACTCCACTGAAGCGCTTCATCAACGAGCTATGATGTTTGCAACACTGCACCGAGACTCATCATGAATACACCGTCGGGCTCACGCCCAACGCTTGAGCACGTTGCGAAGCTGGCCGGCGTCTCGCTCGGCAGTGCATCGCGGGCGCTGTCCGTGCCGGATCAGGTGAAGCCCAAGACCCTTGCTTCGGTCAGGCGCGCCGTCGAGCAACTCGGCTATGTCAGCAATGGCGCGGCGCGGGCGCTGGCCTCGAGGCGCACGTATACGATCGGCGCGGTCTATCCGACGATGTACAACCAGGCCTTCGTCGAATCGCTGCACACGCTGCAGCAGACCCTGTGGGGCTACAACTACCAGCTCGTGCTGGCGATCCACGAGTACGATCCGGACCGCGAGTACGAAGTCGTGCGGGCTATCGTGGAGCGGGGGGTCGATGGTGTCGTCCTGGCGGCCACGTCTCACGCTGACAGAGTGTTCGATCTGATCCGCCAACGCCGTCTGCCGCTCGTCGTGACCTGGCAATCCGATGAGCCGCGATACGGCCAGAGTGTCGGCTTCGACAACCGCAGGGCCACTTACGAGATGACCCGTCGGGTGCTTGGACACGGCCATCACGACATCGCGGTTGTGTGTGGCTCGCGAATGCACAACCAGCGAGCGCGGCAGCGCGTGCAGGGCACGATCGATGCGATGAAAGAGGCGGGACTCGAACTGCGTCCCGACCGGATCGTCGAGGTCCCCTTTTCCATCGAAGGTGGGCGGACGGCCCTGCGGCAGCTCGCGGGCGGAAAGGGCCGTCCTACGGCGTTGATCTGCCACACTGATCTTCAGGCCATCGGCGTGTTGCACGAGTGCCGCGCGCTTGGGATCAGGGTACCCGAAGACCTCTCGGTCACCGGCATGGACGACATCGAGCTTTCGGCGCTGACCACACCAGGCCTGACCACGCTGCAGGTGCCTACGAGAGAGATCGGCAGGCTCGCGGCCCGTCGCATCGTAGGCATGATCGAGAACGAGACGGTCACTGATCCCACCGAACTCGATTGCCCTATCGTCCTTCGCGACAGCCTGGGGCCTGTTCCCTCTGGCGCGCCGAAGAGTGCGCGCGGGATCCGCGAGACTCAAGTCGAACTGTAGGGCGCGGGCTTGGCACTTCAAGTCCGGGTGCGTCGAAGCCCGAGCGGTCTCCGAATGCTCACTGGCGCGCCTGTCTGCTAACGCAGGGCTGTGCAGTTCCGCAAGACTTCAAGAAGCAGCTCGCGCGATGAGCTCATTGCGATGGCGTGCCGCCTGTTGTTGAGGTTCTTAGGTGCCAGGAGTGCATCATTTCTGGTAGGACGTTACCCTCTCCCGATGAGATGCGGCGGCCGTCCATCTTTGTGCGCTGCTGGTTAACCAGATCCCCGTCCGCCCGCAGCGCCGCCATTCACCCTTGTTGACCACTCTTAACGCGTCATTTCTGCGGTTCCCACCTAGAGTTGGCGCTGGTCGCACTGCTGTACTACGCAAGGACATTGGGGGGGCTGCATGCCATTCGCCGTCTACATCTTCGCGTTGAGCGCTTTTGCACTCGGGCTTGCAGAATTTGCACCCATTGGCCTCAGCGCGATTGTCGCGGCAGACATGGGCGTGGATCTTGCCCTGGCCGGTAAGTCCATCACGCTCTTCGCGCTCGGCGCCACGATTGCAGCGCCCATTCTGTCGGCGCTGACGTCGCACTGGACACGCAAGAACACGATGCTCATCACGATGGCCGTCTTCTGGATCGGCAGCGCCATTGCCGCCTTCGCGCCAACGATCACCGTGCTCCTGATCGCGCGGTTCATTGCAGGCCTTGGGCATGGGCTTTTCCTCGCCGTGGCCTCAAGCACGGCGGCCAGGCTGGTCGGGCCCGCGAAGGCTGGGGCGGCCGTGGCTGTCGTCTTTGGAGGCTTCACGCTGGCGATGGCAGTGGGCGTACCCATCAGCACGTACCTGGGCGGCATCGTTTCATGGCGCCCCATATTCGCCGCGATCGCGGTGTTCGGTGCGATGGGCATGGTGGGCCTCCGGTTCGGCATGCGCTCGAGCGAAGAGCCCAGTTCAGTCGAGACATCGGGAACAGTCAGACAAGCGGTGGCCGCATTGGCCAGCCCGTTGCTGCTGTCCTCGGCGCTGATCACCGTACTGGGATTCGGTGGGTCCTTCACGGTCTACACCTACATCGCGCCACTGCTCACCCAGGCCGCACAGGTCGGCGCATCGACGGTGGGCGCATTCATGCTCCTCTATGGCGTCTTCGCCGCCGTGGGCAACCTGATCGGCGGTTCGCTCACCGACCGCCTGGGCGCAAACCGCGCGGCGATGACAATCATCGGAGGCATTGCGCTCGTGGCTTTCGGTATTTGGTTGTTCGCTGCCTCGCCCGTCGCGATGGGCATTCTGGTCGCGCTGCTGGGCCTGTTCAGCTTCGCGTCGGTGCCTGCGCTCCAGGCTCGCTTGATCGGCATGGCTGCGCAGTGCTCACCGGAGGCTCAGAATGTGGCCGCCGGCCTGAACGTCGCCGGCTTCAACTTTGGCATCGCATTGGGCTCGTTGCTGGGCGGCGCCATCGTGGCAACTTCGGACATCGCGTACACCGGCCTGGCAGGCGCCGCGATGTCTGCGCTGGGCCTCGTGGTGTTGGGCATTCAAGTATCGCGTGGCATGGGCTCCACGTCGCGCGCGGTCCGCACCGCAGGGCACTGCGTCTAGCCGAAGCAGTGGCGGTCGGCATCTGCCGACTGTTTGCTGACCACTTCTCGTGCTCAAGCCACGCAGCAAGGACCGCCAGTTCGCAGGCAGACGCGGCCCGCAATGAGGAGGATTCCAGTGTTCGACGCGTGCTAAGCCGGCGCTTCACCGCGCCGCTGGGCCTTCAACGGCCTGGTTGACCGCGAGTGCCGGTCCAAACCCGCGCAATCAAATAGGGAGCGCGCCGCGTATCAGCCTCGCCCGTGAAGGCGGGATTGCGATGCAGCTGGGTGATGGCCACGTACAGCCAGGAGTCTGGCCCGAAGTGCAGGTTGTCGGGCCAAAGGAATCGGGGATCGCGCACGAACGGCTTCAACTCTCCCTTTGACGTCAGGATGTCGATGCCGTTGTCGGCCAGGTTCGTGATGAAGTGGTTACCTTCCGCGTCCGTGCTTGCACCGTCTGAAACGGGCTTGGAGCCGACACGCTGAATGGCTGAAGCAATCTGGGCATCTGCAGCGCCCTCCCGTAACAGTCGGGCGGGAACCGAGTACCAGTTGATGCCGTTCATGGCTCCGAAGTAAATGGTTTCGCCATTGGCCGATAGGGTGATCGGATTGATGCCGATGCGTGCCGGTGATTTGCTTCCCCCTTCACCGCCCAAAAGGAAGGGCTTGCCCTCTACCACCACGTCGATGTCTTCGGCGGCCAGCGACGGGTGACCCCGGAAGCGGCGCGCCGTGTTGCGCTGGATGTCGACGATGACGATGGCCGATCGGCACCACAGTCGGCAACGTAGACAAAGCCTCGATCCGTATCGATCGCCAGATCCTGAAGGACTTGCCCGTCCGGTGCCATGGAGCATTCGAAGTCGTGACGATGGGTCAGCTTGCGACTGTGGATGTCGAACGCGACCAGCTTGGGTGGCTGAGGCTTCGCGATCCAGTTGCCATGATCGATGATCCACAGTCGATCCTTGGTGTCAATTACCACGCCATGCGGTGTGTTGAGTACCTTGCGGCCTGATGCCGTCAGTTCGTTCCAGCTGATGTCCGGGAAGGGGATGTGCGACCGGCGACCGGTGATCTCGATCAAGCCGGGGGCGCTCGCCCAGCATGCTCGCGAACACGCGTCCCGTCCGGGAGGCGGTGACATTGCCCGGCGCGATATCGAGTTCGGCGACGATCTCGATCTGCCCGACCTTCGGCTCGCCCTGGGCTTCGCTCGCAGCGGTACGCTGGTCATAGCGATCTCTCCGTATGAGCCTCAGGCGACCGTCCGCAGTACGCGCTGGTCTCTGAACAGCGGTGCGTCCCACCATCCAACACCGGCAAGCGACGCGGCTGTATCAGCCCGCCCCTGGTCACAATGGCGATGGCTTGCGTTCGGAAACGTGCAAGCGGGAGCCTGACTGCTGGTTGGCCTCGAAGCAGTGCAGCTCTGCGTGCGATGCAGCGTCGCCATCAGGCCGGTCCGCAGCATCGGGTTGCCGAAGATCACCTGGACCTTGATCACCTCAGTGGCAGCCATGGGGGCGTCCGGTGGCCTGGGTTCAGCACGGCGCTTTCAAGGATTCATCGAGAAAGGCGGCCGCGCGCTCTAACGCCTTCCTGCCTTCGGGCAGTTCTGCCGCGAACAGATGCCACACGTGGAACATGTCGGGCCAGACTTCCAACGTGACCCTGACGCGGTTCTCGCCGAGATGCGCGGCGAGCCGCATGGCATCGCTAAGCATCACTTCCCGCTCACCGATGTGAACTAGGATCGGTGGCAGGCCGCGCACGTCGGCAAAGATGGGCGAGGCATCGGGATCGCTTTTGGGCGTACCGTTCAGGAAAGCCTTCGCCATGAGGTTCAGGCCGGCCAGGTTGACCGTGGGATCGATGCCGTCGCGCGTAAGCATGGATGCGCCTGAGTGCTCGAGGTTGGGCCACGGTGACAAGGCAGCGCCCGCCGCGGGCAGCGGCAGCCCCTCCCGCTTCGCCGCCACCATGACCGACACAGTCATCGCGCCGCCAGCTGAATCGCCGGAGAAGACGATGGAGTCGGGCGCAATGCCCTGATCGAGGAGCCAGCGATAAGCCGCCAACGTGTCCTCGATCGCCGCCGGAAACGGATGCTGCGGCGCCAGGCGGTAGTCGGGCATGTAGACCCGCGCGTTCAGCAGCTTGGCGTAGTTCCCGGCAATGCCGTGGTAGCCCGATGGGCTGCCCGCCACGTAGCCGCCGCCGTGGATGTAGAGCATCGCTCGATCGTTGATCACTTCCTGCGGCGTGACCATGGTTGCCGGCACTTCAGCCATATGGATTTCTTGGACAGACACGCCGGCAGGCGTTGGGTGCTGGGCTTGATGGTTCGCATAGTTCCTGCGCGCCGTTGCCCAATCGTCGGACTCGCCGAGCAGCAACGGGCCGAACGCCAGTGACACTTCGTTCCAGGCGTCGATGCGCTGCTGAACAACTTGGTTGAACTTCATACTGCCCTCGCACCGCTGCCGGTTACTGCGCCAGGTAGCCCCCGTCGATGATCAGTTCGACGCCGGTGGTGAAGCTCGACTCGTCGGAGGCAAGATACAGGCAACCGTATGCAATCTCAGCAGGCTTTCCGCCGCGCTTCATCGGCGTCGCGTCGATGACCGCCTTGTTGAGGGCCTCGTCCTGGGAATCGGTCAGCGGCGTTACGATGAAGCCCGGATGCACCGAGTTCACGCGAATGCCTTCGCCCACATAGGTCATCGCAGCGTTCTTAGACATGTTGCGTACGGCGCCTTTCGCGGCGTGGTACGAGTGCGCACCGGAGACGGCGGCGCTGCCCCAGATCGACGAGATGTTCACAATGGAGCCGGATTTTTGCTTGCGCATGACCCGCACCGCCTCGCGCATGCCAAGAAAGACACCCGTCTGGTCGACGGCGATCATTCGATTCCAGGCCTCCATGCCCAGCTCGTGCAGCGGCTCATAGGCGATGATGCCGGCGTTGTTGATCAATACATCGAGCTTGCCGTGCTTCTTGATGATGCCGGCCACCGTCTTTTCCCATTCGCCTTCACTGGTGACGTCCAGCTTCATCGACTCGACGCCAGCGGGATAGACCTTCTTCGGCTCGGCGATGTCGGTGGCGATGACGGTCGCGCCCTCTTTGGCAAAGAGTTCCGCTATGGCATAGCCGATGCCGCTAGCCGCGCCCGTTACCAGCGCTACTTTTCCTTGAAGTCTCATTTCGGATCTCCGCGATGCTTGAGTGCCCCTTCGACAAGGGCAAGGATTGCGATCCACCATAGAGTTGATGGCGTGACGTGTCTTGCTAATGCTTGACCAACGGGTTTCGCTGGCAGGGAGCAGACCGCACAACATTAGCCTCGGACCGCCTTTAGCGGGGTTAAACGAAGTCAATAGGAGTCAATGCGTCACGACGAGCATGCCTCGATCACTTGCCCGAGAGGCTGAAAACACTAAGCAATGCGTAGAGGCGGCCGAGCGTGTGCCTCAAAGCCAAAGCGAGCAAAAGGCTTTCTGTTCGAAATCGTAGAAGGTCGCGACGTCCACGTAGCCAAAGGCCCCGATGGAAGCGGCAATGCTCCCCTCGCATGACATGAAGCGCTCGTCGAGGTCGACGAACTGCCACCCGAGCCGCTAGGCCAGGATGGGGCAACCGAGGTCTTTCCGGCACTGCCGGATCCAACGTGATGATGAACTGTCATCACCACTCTTGAAGTGCAGCGTCAAGGAGCTGGACGTTGCCGAGGTGGCACGAGCGAGTGCGAGCGGCAGATCGCCGAGAGCTAGCCGCGGCGTGGATGTCTCTGCACGCCTTCAAAGCATGCTCTCGGCTACCAAGGGTGCCAGCAGCTGCAGATAGAGACGCATCGAGAAGTCCACGTCCGGCTCATCCCGGCGGACGACTTCCTCGTACTCGTCGATGCCGACCCATTCGAGTGCCTTGTCGATCGGCGACAGGCGCACCAGGTAGGAACTCTGCAGCTTGTCCAGGTTCATCAGGCGAAGTACTTCCCTGGCGAGTTGGGGACCTTCGAAGACGACGCCGATCTCTGTGTTCAACGCATCGGATCGCGGATCGAAATTCATGGATCCGATGAAGACCGTGGACCCATCGACAACCGCAGTCTTCGCATGAAGCCTTGCGAGCGACTTGCTGCCCATCAGCCCGAAGCCGCGGTCGCGGCTGGCTCGCGTCGGACTGAGCTCGTAGAGTTGCATGCCCATCTCCAGCATGCGGCGCCTGTACCGCCTGTAACCCGAATGAGCCAGCGGCTCGTCGGTGGCGGCGAGCGAATTCGTCAGCACCTTGAAGCTGATTCCGTTGCGAACACCCTCTTGGAAGAGGTCCATTCCGTTGCTCCCTGGAATGAAGTAGGGCGAGCTGAATGTGACATCTCTCCGGGCGCCGCGCATCATCTCCTCGACCTTCAACCTGACGGTGTGAAGGTGAGGCGCGGTGCTTCCCTCAGGAATCGGACGGCAGTTCCACACCTTGTCTGTCAAGTCGACCCACGCATGCGCCACGCCCCAAATC
Source organism: Variovorax sp. JS1663 (assembly GCF_002157355.1). Lineage (GTDB taxonomy): Bacteria > Pseudomonadota > Gammaproteobacteria > Burkholderiales > Burkholderiaceae_C > Variovorax. The sequence continues at coordinate 20,405 of NZ_LYMK01000040.1, forward strand.
AAGCCGAGCCGCGCGTCGTCCAGTTCTTCCGCGATCGGACCGTAGCCCAGCACGTCGATGGTCCCGCGGACCGCCAGCGTCGCGATGGTCTCGTCGTCGGTCAACTTGAATTTTTGCTGATGCGCCTGCGGCATCGGGCCACGCGCGAAATGTTCGATCGGAATGGAGAGTTCGCTGTTCCAGTAGTCGTCGAACGCCTTGGCGAGTTCGCCGACGACGGCGCCCACCATCAAGGCGTCTACGTCGGCAAAGTTCTGGTTCGGGTCCCTCATGAAGTAGGAGTCCGCGATGTTTCGACCACCCACGATGGCCATCGCGCCATCAGCGACGAAGAGCTTGTTGTGCATCCGATGATTGACACGATGGAAGTCAGATGCCGATGCGGCGAAACGCGTCAGAACGCTGCCCCGCCCTGCAGTGAAGGGATTGAACAAGCGGACCTCCACGTTCTCGTGGGCCGCCACGCCTGCCAGCAGTTCGTCCATGCCGGCGGTGTACATGTCGTCGAGCAGCAGGCGAACGCGCACGCCGCGTGCCCCGGCGGCCTTGAGGAGGTGCAGAACATGCCGGCCCGTGACGTCGTCTTGCAGCAGGTAGTACTGGAGGTCGAGCGTACGTTGCGCCCGCTCGATCAGGGCCGTGCGCGTGCTCAGGGCGAACGGCCCTGTGGGCAGGAGGCGCACGCCGGTGAGCGTCGGGTCCGGGGTGGACCGCAGGGCGAGTCGACCAAGGCTGGTCTGCTCGGACGCATCGACCGCATAGGAATCGGGGCGGCCGCGCACATCCGGCAGCGAGGCGCAGCCGAAGAGACAGGTCGCAGCAATCATCGCGGCCAGCAGGCGCAACAGGGCAGTCGACCAGGCGTCTCGCATTGCTAGCTCGATGGACCTCAGGCCTGCAACCATGAGGCGAACCGGGATTCATTGGCCCCGATCCACGCCCTGGCGGCATCGCGCGGCGTGAGCTTGTCGACGTTGACCCGCCAGTCCATCTCGTTGACCGCATCCAGTCCCAGATCGATCCTCGAGAGGGCCGCGCGCGTCGGCGCCGGAAGTTCTTGCCACCTGGCTCTCGGCGCCACCAGTGCCCCGCGATTCACGCCCCCTAGCACGCCCTGCGGATCGCGCAGTGGCCGCAACTTTCCGCCGCGGTTCAGGTACTGCGGCGCCCAGGTCGGAAACACGAACCAGCGCCCATCGCGGACCGCCGCCTCATAGGCGCTTAGCCATTCCCCCGGCGTGCCTGGACGCAACGAGTAGCCCAGCGCATCGAGCCTGTAGGCGCGCACGGCCGCCTGCGAGACAGTGGTAATGGTCGCCGCGGTGCCGATGCCCTGGATCTCCCGCGTCATCCGGCGCGCCACATCGGGTTTGGCCAAGTCGGCGATGGTCTGCACCTCGCTCGCCGGCACGTAGTCGGGCACCGCCCAGAAGAAGTGCGCGCCGTCGTAGAGCTTTGCCACCTCCAGGGCCTGCGCGCCGTAGCGCGACCAGTACCCGGCATGCCCCTCGGGCAGCCAGGCTGCGGCCATGATGTCGATGCTGCCCTGGCCCAGCAAGGGGAACATCTCGTCGTGAGGCCCGGTGCGCAGATGGACCGGATGACCCAGTCGTTCCAGCACCTCCTGCACGACGGCGCCGGTCACGGCATAGAAGCTCAGCGACACCTGTCCCAATGTCATCACGCGGGCCGCCGGCGCCTGCGCGCGCGCCAGGCCTGCGACGCCGGCAAGCGCACCGGAGGCGAGTACGCGCCGGCGCGTCATCGATGCATCGTTCATCATGCCGATCTCTTGCTGCGTCGCGCTGCGAAGGCATCGTCGAACACCTTCTTCACCGGGCCCAGGGCCTGCACGAACTCGAGCTGCTCGCCGTCGGGACCCTTGCAATAGATCAGGCGCCAGCCGTTGGACTTGCCCTCCGTGATGCCGTTAGAGTTGGTGCTGAGGGGCGCCGCCAGGCGCTCCGCCTCGGTCGTGACGGTGACCACGCGATTCGCCCTGACCTGCGTCATACCGCGGCGCGCGCTCTCGGCTTCCATGTCGCTGATGAAAAGGTTGAAGTCGACGTCGTCGCGCAGGTGGAAGCAGATGTGCATGGAGCGCGGAAAGGCCGGGCTCATGAGATCGCGCGGCTCGGCGAAGCTGTCGCCGCTGCCCATGGGCTGCTGCGCATCGCGGTACTGCAGCAGTTCGATCACGACGTTGTCGAACTGGATGAAGCGCACGTCGAGTCGCTGCGCGCCGGTGCGCAGATCCGGAATGCCCATCGTGCGCGGATTGACCTTGCGCTCGCGAGCCAGGATCTCCTGGTCGGTCAGCAAGGTGTTGTGGATGCGCTCTCCCTGGAAGTCGCCGTCGCGCATGACTTCGGTGCCGCCCAGCACCTCCACGTAGAAGGCGTAGGAGCGGTCCATGTTCTGCACGGTGACGCCGAAATGCTGCACGCCTTGCAGCCGGGCGCCCAGCGGCGCCTTGTTGCGATCGCCCGTAGCAGCCGGCCGCGGGGCCGTGGGCTGAGCGAGGCTCCGGTTCGCCATCGCGCCGAGCGCGACTGCGCCGGCCGCCTTGAGCGTGGTCCGGCGCATCGCGTCGAGTTTGCCGTTTCCTTCGCTGGATGCGGGCGTCATGTCGGAGCTCCTCGAATCGTTGGCGGGTTTCATCTCAGCGACCGGGCTGGCCCTTGGTGCCGGTCCAGATGCGTGCAATCAGGTACGGCGGGCGGCCGGTGTCAGTGGTGCCGGTGAAGATGGGGTTCCGATGCAGCTGGTTGACCGCGACATACAGCCACGAGTCCTGGCCGAAATGCGCGTTGTCGGGCCACAGGAAACGCGCATCGCGCACCAGCGGCTTGAGCTCGCCGTTCTTCGACAGGACGTCGATGCCGTTGTCCGGCAGGTTGGTGATGAAGTGGTTGCCTTCGGCATCGGTGGCCGCGCCGTCAGACACCGGCTTCGGCCCCACGCGGCGGATGGCGGATGCGATGCGCTCGTCAGGCGCGTCCTCGCGCAGCAGCCGCGCGGGCAGCGCGTACCAGCTGGTCCCATTCATGGCGCCGTAGTAGACCGTCTCGCCGTCGGCGGAAAGGGTGATGGGATTGATGCCTACGCGCGCCGGCCCCATGCGGCCGCCCTCGCCCGGAAACAGCAGTGGCTTGCCCTCCATCACCAGGTCGACGTTCTCCGCGGCCAGCGAAGGATGGCCGCGGAAGCGGCGCGAGCTTCCGCGCTTCGTGTCGACGACCACGATGGCCGGATCCAATCCGCAGTCTGCCACGTAGACGAAGCCTCGCTCGCCGTCGACGGCCAGGTCCTGGAGGATCTGCCCTTCCGGCGCGGTCCAGCGATTGAAGTCGTGCCGGAAGACGAGCTGGCGGGTATGGATGTCGAAGGCCAGCAGCTTGGGCGGCTGCGGGCGGTCCATCCAGTTGCCGTGGTCGATGACCCAGAGCCGATCGTTGCCGTCGATGACGACGCCATGCGGCGTGTTCATCACGTTGGGCCCGGAGCCGGGCTTCGCGTTCCACGATGCGTCCGGAAAGGGCACGTAGCTGCTGCGGCCGGTGATCTCGATCAACTGGACCGGCCCGCGGCGCATGCCGTGGACGCTCGCGAACATCCTGCCCGTCTTCGATGCGGTCACGTTGCCGGGCGTGATTGCCAGCTCGGCGACGATCTCCACCTGCCCGACTGCCGGCCTGTCGGGATTGCCGAAGGCGCTGAGCGAACACACAAGGAGCAACGAAGCCGCGAGCTGAGACAGGCGAGCGTTCGTTCCAGTGCTCCGGCCCGCTGTCGGATCGGCGAGCGTACCCATGGTATTAGGAGAAGTAGATCTATGCATGATTGGCCCTTGTTGATTGCGCTACTCCAACGCCGCCATGCCATTCCTACGTTAAAGCGGCGTCCACATCTTCCCGACCCAAGCAGCAGGACATCTAACTCGCATCGGATTGCGCTACTAGCATGAAGCTGGTCGGAGCATTGGGGCAAGTTAAATGCGGTTAAAAGGCTCTGGCAGACATTGCTGCGAGTCGGCGGCTTAGGTAGATGCGGTCCCGACTGGAACGACCTTGTTTAGCAAGCCTCCTATCCAGAGCATCGCAGTGTGGTCCTGCAAAGCTGCCATCCTGACGAGACAACGCGAACGTAGTGCGGTGCAATGCAGCGCCGCGTTCAGCGTCGCGACGTCTTTGCGTGATCCGAGAGAAGTCTGATGTGCGCTAACTCAAGGACATTGCCAGATTGCCCTCAGGGCTTCAACGGCAGCGAGGATCGCGGCATCCCCTTCTCTGCTCGTCGAGTAAACGAACGAAAGGCGGCTCTTCTCGCGCAGGTCCGAAACGAATGCGAGCTCGCCCTTCTGGACACCGATGCTTGCCAAGTCTCCGCGAATCAGGCCGATACCCACACCAGCCGCGACCAGAGACTTGATCAGGGGCTCATGGTCGGCTTCGACGAGCTCGACAGGTTTGATCGCATGCTCGCGCAGGATGCTGTCCACCATCTCGTGGTTCGCACTCGGCTTTGTCGTGCGAATCCATGGGAGCAATGCAATGTCGGACCACGAAGCACCTTCGACGCGGCTCTTCCAACTCGCGGGTGCCACCAGCCGGAACGACAGCTCGGTCATGACAAGTGCGGAAGTGTTCTGAGGGATCGTCCTGCCCAGCGTGATTGCTGCATCGATCTCGGTGATCGCGACGGCACCGTTCAGCGACGCACAGCGGTCCACTGTTCTGCCGCAAGGCCATCTGCTGACCGACACGCGAAAGCTCACCAACTATTTCCGCATCACGCCCGACGGCCGCCTGCTCTTCGGCGGCCGGGGAGAGCTGCTGGGCCGCGACGTGCCGGCTTCCGGGGGCTCGGAAAACTCGTGGCAGCAATGGCGTGCGGGGAACCTGTCGACGCAGGTCCCATGTCTCGGGCGAGCTTTTAAGCCCATCCCGCTTCACGGACTTCGTGTGCCTGGCATGCAGGCGGTGGCGGCTTGGTACAAGTGGCGAGATCTTCTAGCCGCACAGCACGATCGACCCGACGGTGCTGCTCCGCAGACGTGAGCGCATTGCTCCACAGATAAGCCGGGATCTCAGTGAGGATGCGCGTCAGCGTCGCATAGCGCGCCAGCGTCCAGACGCTCTCGAAGCGCTCTCGCCCAGGGCCGAAGTCGAAGTGCGACTCGGGTTGCGGCTGCCTGGCGCGCAGCGCCTGGGTCGCGGCCTCGTCGACGCTCCCCGTAGCATCGACCACGACGCCTTGGGCCTCGCACGCCCTTCCGAGCGACACGAATCCCGCGCGGACGTCGTCACGCACCTTCTCGATCTCGCGCTCGAAAGGATTGCCTTGGCCACCGCCGGCCGAGCCCTGGATGCGGATCACGTCGCCGGGAGCGCAAGTCACCAGGTCGGTATCGCCCAACTCGACGGCCGATGGCGTGCCGGAGTTCTTCGTGAAGCGCGAGTTGGCGCCTGCCTTGCCGCCCAGTACATCCATACGGCCAGGTCGGTCCGATTGCGGTTGCGCGCCGTGACGGTGGCATTGGGGGAGAGCAGCTTGAATCAGATCACTCCTGAACTGCGAATGCCCCCAATCGGCCTCGAATGACTGAGTTCGCCTCCTTCATGATGCGCTCCACCAACTCGCCTGCTGAGGGAATGTCATCGATCAGGCCGGCCACCATGCCGCAGCTCCATGCACCAGCGTCCATCTGGCCTTCGTACATGACCTTCGGATAGACGCTCGCGACTTCCGGTGCGATGTCGCTGAACTGGATCTTCTTGCCTAGCGTGCGCTCTTTCTCCAGCAGACGCTCCACCGCTGCGTTGTTGAGAACCCGTTCCGTGTTGCGAAGCGGACGCAGGACCAGTCGAGTATCCAGTTCCGAGGCGCGCAAGATGGCGTCCTTCACGTTCTGATGCACCGGCGCCTCTTCGGTGGCCAGGAAGCGGGTGCCCATGTTCACGCCGTCCGCACCCAACGCGAGTGCCGCCACCAGGGAGCGGCCATCGGCCATGCCGCCAGATGCAATGAACGGAATCTTCAGCGACTGCGCCGCCCGAGGCAGGAGAATGAAGTTGGGTACGTCGTCCTCGCCGGGATGGCCCCCACACTCGAAGCCGTCGACGCTCACCGCGTCGCAACCGATCTTCTCAGCCTTGAGGGCATGCCGAATCGAGGTGCATTTGTGGATGACCTTCACACCCGCCGCCTGTAGAGCAGGCAGCACCCTCTCGGGGTTGTTGCCGGCGGTCTCCACGGCCTTCACGCCGCCTTCGATGATGGCGCGCACATAGCCCGGGTAGTCCGGCTGCCGCACGCTCGGGAGAAAGGTGAGATTCACGCCAAAGGGCTTGTCCGTCATATCGCGGCAGCGCCGGATCTCCTCGGTCAGCTTGTCGGCCGTGGGCAGGGTCAGTGCGGTGATCATGCCCAGGCCGCCTGCGTTGGATACGGCGGCTGCCAGGGGTGCAAGGCCCACGCAGTGCATGCCGCCCTGGACGATGGGATGCTCGATGCCGAACAGCTTGGTGATTCGTGTCTTCATGGATGGATCTAGGTAGGTGAATGAAAAGAGGCGGGGCTCGCGGAGCCGAATGCTGTGGATGTCACACGTTCAGACTCAGCGCTCCTGAATCAAGGAGCTCCTGGATGCGCGCTTCATCAAACCCGGCGGCGCGTAGCACGTCGACCCCATGCTCCCCAAGCCGCGGCGCGGGGCGCAGTCGAGGTGCCGGTGCGTCCGACCAGGTGACGGGCGTGCCCAGTGTGCGCAGGCGCCCCTCGCTCGGGTGAACCTCTTCGGCCACCAGTCCGGTAGCACGCAGATGAGGATCTTCGAGCAACTCTTCCAACGTCGCGGGAACCTGGTTGGGAATGTCGAGCTTGTCCAGCAATTCCACCCACTCGCGGGTCGAACGCGTGCTCATCACTTCGCCGACGAAGCCGTAGATTTCGTGGATGTGTCGTGAGCGGGCCGCCTGGCTTGAGAAGCGAGCGTCCTGCAAGAAGCGCTCGTGCTGACCGATCGCGCCCAGGAATCGCTGCCAGTGCGCATCGTTGTAGATCAGCACGCACAGGTGGCCGTCCGACGTCCTGTAGGGGCGCCTGTTTTCCGAGAGCAGCCGATCGTAGCCGGCCCTTCCGAGCGCTGGCATGAAGGTCTCGCCGGCCAGGTGATCGGCAAGCACGAAATGCGCAACGCACTCGAACATTGGCACCTCCACCCGCGTGCCGCGTCCGCTCCGCTCGCGCTCGTACAAGGCAGCCGTCACCGCATAGGTCAGGTGCAGACCTGTCACGCGGTCGGCAAGAGAAACCGGCATGTAGCGCGGGTCGCCCCCGACATGCTGTTGCATCAACCACGAAACCCCGGCCGCGCCCTGGATCAAGTCATCGTATGCCGGCTTGCCCGTGTAAGGTCCGCCAGAGCCGTAGCCGACGGCAACCACGTGGATGAGCCTCGGCATCCGTTCGCGCAGCGAGTCTGCGTCCAGGCGCAGACGCTTGAGCGCCGCTGGTCGCACGTTCGTGACGAAGACATCCGCAGTGCCAAGCAATTCGAACAGCGCTTCGCGCGCGCTGTCCTGCTTCAGGTCGAGCGCCACGCTTTGCTTGCCACGGTTGCCGTGCAAGAAGACGTGGCCCATGCCTTCGCTGCGCATCACGCCGGCGGAGCGCACGTTGTCACCTTCCGGCGCTTCGATCTTGATGACCTCGGCGCCCAGCCCGGCCAGCGTGAGCGTGGCCAGGGGGCCAAGCACGACCGTGCTCAGGTCGATGATCCGCACACCCCACAGCGGCAATGCCGTGCGCCCATCGGCACTGGCGGTCGGCTTCGTGTCGTTTCCTGGAAGGCTCGTCATGAGTCGCTCCTCGATCCGCTCGCGCAAGGCCTCAAGTCGCGTCCGTCACGGCGCGACGCGCCAGGAAGGCATCACGCACGCGTCGCTTGTAGACCTTGCCGGTGTCTTCGCGCGGCAGGCTCGCTTCGACACTGACGAACTTCGGCACTTTGTAGCCCGCCATGCGTTCGCGCACGAACTCGCGCACCGACTTCTCGTCGATGGGTTGGCCCGCAACAGGTTGCACTGCGGCCACCAAGGCTTCGCCCCATTCGTTGTCTGGCACGCCGAACACGGCGCAATCGGCCACGCCGGGCATGCGGCACAACACCGCCTCGATCTCGGCCGGATAGATGTTCACGCCACCGGAGATGACCATGTCCGATTGCCGGCCGGAAATGAAGAGGTAGCCGTCTTCATCGACGTAGCCCATGTCGCCCACGGTGACCAACCCGTCCCGCTCGATCTTTGCACGTGCCTCGGTGTTGTTGATGTAGGTGAAATCGGGCGACGCCGGTTGCCGGCCGTAGATGACGCCGATCTCGCCCTTGCCAAGCGCCTGCCCGTTGTCATCGAAGATCTTGACGACGGCGCTGCCAACCGGACGACCCACCGAGTTCGGCTTGCGCAGCCATTCCTCGGCCGTGATGAACGTGAGGTAGCCCGTTTCACTCGAGGCGTAGGCCTCATGGATCACCGGTCCCCACCAATCGATCATGGCGCGCTTGACGTCCGCCGGACATGGCGAGCCCGTGGAGGCCACGAACTGCACCGAACTCAGGTCGTACTGACGACGTTTCTCGAGAGGCAGGTTCAGCAGCCGCTGGTACATCGTCGGCACCAGGTAGAGGTGCGTGATGTGCTCTTCGCTCACCCGCCGCAAGATCTGCTCGGCATCGAACCGCGGCTCCAGTCGCAGCCAGGCGCCGACCCGGGCGCACGCCGCCGCGTAATTGCCCGGCGCGCTGTGGTACAGCGGTGCGGCAAGCAGGCAGCGCGACTGCGGGGTCACTCCCAGCACGCGGGTGCTGAGTTCGGCGGTGGCGGCAGCCAGCTTCGCGGCCTGTTCTTCAGGCAATGCAATGCGGACCACACCCTTGGGACGGCCGCTGACACCCGAGGTGTACGGCATCAGTCCCTTCGGTCGCTTGGGCGTGGACGTGTTTTCCGGATGCTGGTCCAACCAGCTTTCCCACTCGAGTGCACCGTCAGGCAGGGCCACTTCGTCACCAAGGCCGTACATGCTGCGCGTCATGGCGCGCGGTTTCACCGCAACCACTGGAAGCCCTTGCGGCAGGCCGGCCGCCACCTGGGGAATCAGGTCCCCATGAATGAAGAGCGCCTTGGCCCGCGAATCTCGCAGCACCCAGGCAGCCTCCTCTTCCTTGAAGTGCCAGTTCAGACCACACCAATAGGCTCCCACGTGGCCGGCAGCCAGAATGGCCTCCATGGTCTCGGGCTCGTTCCGCATCATGACGGCCACAACGTCGCCCTCCCTCACGCCAAGCGATGCCAGGCCTGAAGCGGCCCTCAGTGCCCGCGCGCGGACGACGCTGGCCGGAATCTCCGTGTCGTCGAAGGCAATGGTCGGGTGGCTCATGACGAGGCCCTTGCCTTGCTTGCCTCGACCATGGCCTCGGCCTCGGCCACGAGTTTTGGCGAATAGCGCCCGAGGTTGAGACCGCCATCCACGGGAATCACCTGCCCGGTCACCATGAGGGAGGCCGGCGACGCGAGGAACCGCGCCACGGCGGCGATTTCATCCTTGCGCGCCCAACGGCCCAGCGGAACGATGTCGGTGAGTTCCTTGGCCGCCTGCGGCGTTGGCGCAAGTCGGACCATGCCCTCGGTGTCGGACACCGGTCCGGGTGCGATCGAGTTGATGCGGATGCCTTCGCCCGCCCACTCCATGGCCAGCGTGCGCGTCAGCATGTCGATGCCGGCCTTGGCCGCACACACGTGGCTCTGCATCATCATCGGCACAAACGCCTGGGACGCGGAGATGTTGATGATCGACGCACCGGGCTTGCGCAGGAACTCGTGCGCCGCGTACAGAACGTGGAAGGTTCCGATCAGGTCGATGTCGATCACGGTGCGAAAGCCCTTGGGCGACATGCCGAGCGCCGGCGCGCGGAAGTTGCCCGCGGCGCCTGAGATCAACACATCGATGACACCGAAGCGAGCATGAAACGCGCTCAAGGCAGCCTTGACATGCTCGAACTCGCGCACGTCGGCCGGCCAGCCCGCGGCACGCTTGTCATTGAGCGATCCCAAGCGCTGCACTGCAGCGTTGACCTTGTCGCTGTCGCGCGAGAGCACGCCGACGTTTGCACCCGCACTGGCGAACGACTCGGCAATGGCCAGGTTGATGCCGCTGGTGCCACCAGCGACGAAGACGTTGAGCGTTGAAGTGGTCATACCGAGAGCGCCTTTCCAAAGGGGACCCACGAGTTGCCGTCAAAGCGCTGCAGCCACAGGTGGCCATACAGCTCGTGGTCCTTCTCGCTCGTGCTGAGCGTGATGCCCGGCATCAGCAGCGGCGTGCTGAGGCCGGAAAGGCTGCTGGCCTGCTTCATGATGTTCTCGCGCGTCAGGTCGTCGCCGCAGCGCCGCAGGATGTTCTCCAGGACCTGAGCCGCCGTGTAGCCGCCACCGACCAGCGAGTCGGTCGGATCGGCTTCGGGCAACCATTTCTTCAGGAACTCGCGCAGCCCCACCACCCCTGGGTCCTTGTCGAACTGCGGGTCGGAGACGGGCTTGTTGTAAACACCCGTGATGGCGCCCTTGCCGGCCTCCGCGCCGGCCGGCCGCATGATCGCGGCGAGCGACGAACTGCCCAGCGGCAGGATGACCTGCGGCTTCCAGCCGATGTCGTGCGCCTTCTTCATCGACTGCACAGTGAACTTGCCGTTGGACAGCGAGATGAACACGTTCGCACCGCTGCCCTTCAGGCTCACCACCTGGGAGTCGACCGACGCATCGGTCGTCTCGTAGGTGCTCTGCGCGACGATCATGTCTTTCGCCTTGTCACCCAGGCCGGCCTTGATGCCGGCCAGGTAGTCCCGGCCGAAGTCGTCGTTCTGCATCAGCACGGCAATCTTGGCCGTGGGCATGTTCTCGAGAATCCAACGCGCATACACGCGCCCCTCGGCGTCGTAGGTGGGCATGCCCGAGATCGTGAAAGGCGCGCTGGCCACGTCCTTCCACTTGCTCGCGCCGCTGAAGATGAGCAGTTGCGGAATCTTCTTGCCGTTGAGGTAGCGGTAGATGGCATTGTTGGTGGCCGTGCCCACCGTCTCGAAGATGAACGAGACCTCGTCCTGCTCGACGAGCCGTCGCGTGAGCTCCAATGCCTTGCCGGGGTTGTAGCCGTCGTCATACTGGATGAGCTTGATGCGCCGCCCGTTGATGCCGCCTTCCTCGTTGAGCTTGTTGAAGTAGGCCAGCGAGGTCTTGCCCAGCGTGCCCAGGATCGACACCGGGCCACTGAAAGGCATCGTCGATCCGATCCTGATCTCGGTATCGCTCACGCCCGGTCCGTAGCGCTTTTGCGCCAGCGCGGGCAGCGGTGCTGCCACCGAAGCGATCGCGCCCAGCACGACCGTACGTCGATTCAGTTTCATTGGGTCTCCTTGACGGGTTTCGAAGTGGAACGGGACTGCGTTTGCGCGTCGGCGTGAAGCCCCATGAATAGCCAGCGCATGGTGTTGCGATAGGCCTCACGCACGCTGTCCGCGCTGGAAAACTTGCCTGCCATGTAGAGCACGCACACGCCGTGGGCGGCCGACCACAGCGAATGCGTCACTTCCTCGATGTCATCGGGCGCGAGGCCGGCATCGATCAGGTCCTTGGACTGGCGCGACAAGATTTCCTTCGCGCGAGCGCTCTGGAATGCGAGGTCCGGGTACTGGTCTTCGTTGGGTTGCGTCAGGTCGAAGATCAGGCGATAGGCATTGGGCTCTGCCAGGGCAAAGCCCAGGTAGGCGGTGCCGATGGCGCGGGCGCGCGCGGCAGGCGTCTTGCCGCTGGCGAAAGCGGCCTCGATCGTGTCGGAAAAGCGCGAGAATGCCGCGGCCCGCACGGTGGCCAGGATCTCGGCCTTGTCCTTGAAGTAGCGGTACGGCGCCATCGGGCTCAGACCCAGCTCGGCAGTCAGGTCGCGCATGCTCACGCCGTTGACGCCACGCTCGACGAACATTCGCTCGCCGACCTGGCAGATGAGCTCGCGAATCTCCTGGCGCTCTTGCGGTGTTTTTGCGCGCGGCATCAGAAGCTCGCATTCTTGCGTTGGGGAAATCGCAGCATTCCGGCAATGCCGCGTGGCTGCATGAAGACGACGAGCAGGATCGCCACGCCGAAGATGGCCCAGGGCGCCGCGGTGGAGATCCGATCGGCGACCGATGGAACGAACTGCACGAACACAGCCCCGATCCAAGGGCCCAGCGCCGTGCCGAGCCCGCCCACCACCAACCCGGCCACCATGGTCAGCGACAGAAACAGAGTGAAGCTGTCAGGCGTGACGAGTTGGACGTTGAGCGCGTAGAGCGAGCCGCCGACACAGGCGCACACCGCGCTCAGCATGAAGGCCAGCGCCTTGCTGCGCGACACGTCGATGCCGCAGGCGGCCGCAGCCACCGCGTGGTCGCTGAGCGCGCGCAGTTCCAGCCCCAAGCGGCCGCGTGCCAGGCGGCGGACAGCGAGCACCACCGCAACGGCCAGCACGAGCGCGACCCAGTACATCCACATGTCCTGGTTGACCCAAGGGTCGAGCCAGGCAGGCGGCGACGGACGATCGAGTTGCAGGCCTTGCGCCCCGCCAGTCCAGCGCTCGACCGCCGCGTTGCGCACCAGTTGCGGCACGGCCAGCGCGATGGCGAATGTGGCGAGTGCAAGGTAAGTGTGTTCCAGGCGCAAGATGGGCTTGCCGATGAGGAAGGCCAGCACCGCACCAAGGACGCATGCCAGCGGCAGTGCCGTCCACCACGGCAGTCCCGCTTCAACGAGCATCGCGGTTCCGTAGGCGCCGATGGCGAAGAAGGCACCATGGCCGAGCGAAGGTTGGCCCGCCATGCCCGTCAGCACGTTCAGCCCGACCAGCGCGATGCCCAAGCCGATCGTCTGGGTCAGCTGGAAGGTCAGGAAGTCCGGCACCAACAGCGGCAGCAATGCGGCTACCAGCGCCACGACAAGAATCGATCGTTTGGAAATGTTCATGACATCAGACTCGCTTTGCACTGGGCCGGCCCATCAGGCCATCCGGGCGCCACACCAGCATGCCGACGATCAGCACCATGGCCACGGTGAGCTTGAGCTGCGTGCCGACCACATAGGCACCTAGTAGGTTCTCCAGTACGCCAAGCACCAGGCCACCTATGACGGCGCCGGGAACGCTCTGGATGCCGCCCATCAAGGCTGCCGCAAATCCGTAGATGAGCACGCCGCTCATCATGTTGGTGTCGAGGTAAAGCTGCGGCGCGACCATCATCCCGGCCACGGTGCCCATGGCTGCAGCCAAACCCCAACCGAACGCCGCCATCGCCTTCGTCGAGATGCCGCTCAGTCGCGCAGAACCCGGGTTCTGCGCCGCGGCGCGGACGGCCAGGCCGACCGAAGTGAAGCGGAAGAAGGCCCACAACAACACGAGCAGCACGGCCGTGACTGCCGCCACGCCCACTTGATGGCCGGACACCAGACCGCCCGCCAGCGCGCCACCCGGGAAGGGACTTGGAAACTCGCGCACATCGTGCCCCCAGATGTATCCGGTAAGGCTGTGGATGATCATGAACAGGCCGATGAAAGCGGCCACGGTCGCCATCGGCGACGACGCGCTGAGGCGCCCGATCACCCAGCGCTCCAGGCTTGCAGCAAGGAGGAACGCAGCGCAGATGGTGAGCGCAAAGGCCACCCAGTACGGCACGCCGGCTTGCAGCAAGGACCAGGCGACATAGGTCGTCAAGGTCGCCATCTCTCCTTGCGCAAAATTGACGTGGCTGGTGGTGCGGTAGACGATGACCAGCGCCAGGCCAATCAGCGCATAGGCGCAGCCCGTGGTGAGGCCCGCGACGATTTGATTGACAAGAGCCTCCATCAGTGCGCTCCCAGGTAGGCGTTGTGCAACTCGTCGCTTCCACGCAGTTGCGCTGCGGGGCCGCTGGCGACCACGGTGCCCGTGCGCAGGACATAGGCGTCATCGGCCAGCCCCAGCGCGATCTCGATGTTCTGTTCGACCAGCAGGATGCCCATGCTCGTCTCCGATTGAAGCCGGCGCAGCAAGCGCATGATGTCTGCCGCTACGCGCGGCGCGAGGCCAAACGACGGCTCGTCCAGCAGCAGCACCTTGGGCTTGGCCATCAACGCACGGCCGATGGCCAGCATCTGCTGTTCGCCGCCTGAGAGGCTTCCGGCGCGCTGCTTGCGCCTCTCGGCAAGCCTGGGCAGCCAGCCATAGATGCACTCCATGGTCTCCCGTGCTCCGTCCTTGCTCGGCCTGGCAAAGCAGCCAACTCGCAAGTTCTCTTCGACGCTCAGGTCGATGAAAGTGCCGCGGCCTTCGGGCACATGGGAGACGCCAAGACGGGCGATCTGTTCTGTACGCCGCCCCGACAAAGCGTCCTGGCCAAACACGACCGAGCCCGTGAACCTGACCATGCCGCAGATGGCGCGCATCAGCGTGGTCTTGCCGGCACCGTTGGCACCGAGCAATGCGGTGATCTGACCTTCCTTGATGGCGATCGACACGTCGCGCACCACCGCCGGCCCTCCGTAGCCCGCTGTCACGCGGTCCACCTTGAGCAACGCGGCCTTGTCTGCTTCAGTGAAGTTGCTCATCGCCAGCTCCAAAGTAGGCGGCCTGCACGGCGGGGTTCGCGCGGACCTCATCAGGCGTACCTCCGGCAATCAACTTGCCGAAATCGAGAACGAAGATGTGCTCACACAAGGTCATCACGAGGCTCATGTCGTGCTCCACCAGCAGCACGGAGCCACCCCGGTCCCTGAACTCGCGCATGCGCTCGGAGAACTCGGTGATCTCGCCGCCCGTCAGGCCCGCAGCGGGTTCATCCAGTAGAAGCAGCTTTGCATTTGCCACGGTGGCACGTGCCATCTCGACGCGCTTGCGGGTGCCCAGCGAAAGCACGTTGACCGGCTCATCCGCGAGCTGCGCAAGCCCGAAAGCATCGAGAGCTGCGTCGACTGCACCGCGCAGGTTCGGATCGTCGTGGGCGTGGAGGGCGCCGCAGGCGACGTTCTCCCAAACCGACAGTTTGTGGAACAGCGCCAGGTTCTGGAAGGTGCGGGCCAGGCCTGAGCGCGCGCGCCGATACTGGGGCCAGCGCGAAACGTCTTTCCCGTGCCAGAGGATGCGGCCGGCGGTAGGCACGATCGTGCCCGTGATGGCATTGATGGCCGTCGATTTGCCTGCGCCATTGGGGCCGATCAGGCCGTAAATGCGGCCTGGCTCGATGGCAAGCGAAACGCCCGAGAGCGCATGCACACCACCAAAGGACACGCCAAGTTGTTGAGTCTCGAGCATCTGGTGCACCACCTGTCTCTGCATTGTTTGAGTTCGCCACCCCATCCAGAGATCAGGTGGAAAAGGAACCCATCGCGGTTAGGTTCGATGGGTTGCGTATGGTGTAAACAATGTAGTTTATGGCGTAAACAATTTGCTTTAGGGTTTACCCCAGATGGGCGAGCGCGCAGTTCATCCCAGCAGTCGGTCGACGAGCTTTTCGGCGTAGGCGGTATCGCGAGCAACTCGTGCTGGCGCTGCCCCACGATGAGGTGCAGGACCGGGCGCAGGTCTGGGAGTACACCGTACTGGCGGCCAACGCGAGCTACGACATCGCGGTGATCGGCCAGCTCTCTACCGTGATCGCTGCGACTGCGAGAACAGCTTGGACGAGTTGAAGAAACATGGGGCTGGGGCGGCTTCACCACGCGGGACATGCACCGCAGCCAGGTCACCGCGCGCGCCGCGGCACTTGTCTGCAACTGGTGGAGTTGGCACGTGCGGGCAGCCAACCTGCAGGCCAGACGCGAGGCGTTGACGAGTCGGCCACTGCTGCTGGCGGCGGTCGGTCAAGCTCGACCGCTGGCCGACGTTGCTGGCCTGCATCTGCCGCCGTATCGTCGGTCAAATCGGATTGCCGATCCCGCCTCTGACGCTCCCAGCGCCCGGGTAACTGCTGCTTTCAGGGTCAGTCCAGCTGCAGCCGCACCTTCTCGTTGACCGCGCCCCACTTCCTGTCGTCGGCCCGCATCTGCCGCGCCGCCTCCGCGGGGCTCGAGGCGACGACCTCCAGGTCGGCGGCGGCCAGCGTTTCCCTCGCCTTCGGATCTTGGAGCGCCTTGGCGATCTCCGACTGCAGGCGGTCGATGGCGGCCGGCGGCGTGCCGCGCGGCGCGGCGACGATCTCGAAGAAGCTGGCGTCGTAGCCCGCCACGCCGGCCTCGGCCACGGTCGGCACCTGCGGCAGCGAGGCCGTGCGCTTCGTGCCCGACACCGCGAGCGCGGCCAGCTTGCCGGCGCGCACGTGCGGCCCCACCACGGGCGAGGCGAGGAAGCCGCAGGGCACCTGGCCGGCCAGCAGGTCCTGCGTGGCCGGGGCAGGGCCGCGGTAGGGCACGTGGTTGAGCGTGATGCCGGTCTCGGCCATCAGCATCTCCATCGCCAGGTGGCCCGGCACGCCGGCGCCGCCGGAGGCGTAGTTGAAAGGCTTGCTCCTGGCCAGCGCGACGAAGTCGCCCAGCGACTTCACGCCCGTGGACGGATGGCAGGCGAGCAACTGGTTGAAGCGCGCAAGGTAGGTGACGGGCACCAGGTCCTCCGTCGGCTTGAAGTTCAGCTTGAGGTAGAGGTGCGGGTTGACCGTGAGCATGGTGTCCGGCCCGACCAGGAAGGTGTGGCCGTCGGTGGCGCGCGCCACCTCCTGCGCGCCGATGTTGCCGCCGGCGCCCGGGCGGTTGTCCACGATCACCGGCTGGCCGAGCGCCTGCTGCAGCTGCGGCTGGATCAGCCGCGCGACGATGTCGCCCGGTGCGCCCGGCGGGAAGGCGACCATCAGCCGCACCGTCTTGGTCGGCCATGTCTGCGCGCCCGCGGCGAGCGCGAGGCCGGCGAGCGCCGCGGCAAGGGCGCTCTTGATCTTTCCGTTCATGGGTTGTCTCCTGGTTGTCGAAAATCCGGATCGCTGTCGTGCAGCCCTACCAGTGGCCGATCTGGATGCCGGCCTTCACTTCGCGCCGGTTCCACTGTTCGATGTCCTCGTGGCGGATCGTGGGAAAGCGCTTGCGTGCACGCAGCCATGCGAACAGCCGCGCCGCCATCTCGGCGCGAACGCCGGCGTGGGCCTCCGAGCGGCCGAGGTCCTCGAACTCGCCGGGGTCCTGCGCGAGGTCGAAGAGCTGCGGCGGCAGCCCCTGGTAGTCGATGTACTTCCAGCGCCGCGTGCGCACCATGGTCATCTGGCAGGCATCCACCGGCTGCCCCGAGGGCAGGCGCACCTCGTCGCGGAAGGCATAGCTGTTCTCGCTGAACACGGCCTCGCGCGGCGCCGCCTCGGAGCGGCCGTGCAGCAGCGGCTGCAGCGACCGGCCCTCCAGCCATTCGGGCGCAGCCGGCAGGCCCAGCGCCTCGAGGAAGGTCGGCACCAGGTCGATCGCCTCGACCAGTTGGTCGCAGGCCGTGCCCCGCGTCGCATCGGCCTCGGCACGCGGATCGACGACGATCAGCGGCACCTTGACGATGGTGTCGTGGAACAGCTCCTTCTCCCCCAGCCAGTGGTCGCCGAGGTAGTCGCCGTGGTCGCTGGTGAAGACGATCAGCGTCTCGCGGTCCAGCCCGCGCTCGCGCAGGAAGGCGAACAGGCGGCCCAGTTCGTCGTCGATCTGGGTGATCAGGCCCATGTAGGTCGGGATCACGGTGGCGCGCACCTCGTCGCGGCTGAAGCTGCGGCTGGGCTCGGTCTGGCGGAAGCCCTGCACCACGGGATGGGCGTTCTGCCGCTCGGCCTCGGTGCGCTGTGCGGGCAGCACGTCGCCCGCGCTGTACATCGCGTGGTAGGGCGCGGGCGCGACGTAGGGCCAGTGCGGCTTGATGTACGACAGGTGCAGCACCCAGGGGCGCTCGCCCTGCTCGGCGATGAAGTCCATCGCGCGGCGCGTCATGTAGGGTGTCTCGCTGTCCTGCGCGGGCACGCGCGCCGGCCGGCCGGCCCAGCGCATCTCCCAGCCGGAGAGCAGCTCTCCCTGGTCGCCCAGCGCCGAGTTCGCATGGTCGTGCCACGGGTTGTCGCCGCCGTGGCCCCGTGCGCGCAGGTAGTCGCAGTAGCGGTTGCCCTCCACCTTGAAGCCCGGCGGCCAGATGCCGTCGTCGCGCTCGAAGGGCTCGAAGCCGCCCTCCATCGCCAGCAGGCCGGCGCCCTGTGCGGCGTCCAGGCCCAGGCGGCGGGCGCCTTCGAGGTCGGCCTCCACGTGCGTCTTGCCCACCACGGCGCAGCGCACGCCATGCGGGCGCAGGTGCTCGCCCAGGGTCTTCTGCCCGACCGACAGCGGCACGAAGTTCCACATTGAGCCATGGCTGGACACGTAGCGCCCGGTGTAGGTCGACATGCGCGAGGCGCCGCACACCGGCCCCTGCACGAAGGCCTGCGTGAAGCGCAGGCCGCGCGCGGCCAGTGCGTCGATGTTCGGCGTGCGCAGGTGCGGGTGGCCGGCGCAGCCCAGGTAGTCCCAGCGTAGCTGGTCGGCCATGATGAAGAGAACATTTCGGACCACGTCGGTCTCCTTTGCAACTGTGGGAAAGGCTAGTTGCCGGGGGAGGTCGATTCAACGAATATCGAGTGCCATTCCGCCTGGCGGAACGTTTGAAAGGAAGGCATGGCGGCAGACGAATCGGTGCGCAGCGTTTCGCGCGCGCTGACGCTGATGCGGGCGTTGCAGGCCCGCGGCAAGGCGACGCTGGCCGAGCTGCAGCGCGAGACCGCGCTGCCCAAGCCCACCCTGCTGCGCCTGCTGCACACGCTGGAGCAGGAGCGCGCCGTCTGGCGCGCCGAGGGCGACGGCCTGTGGCGGCCTGCGCTGCAACTGGTGCCCACGCGCATCCTCTCGCCGGCGCACCAGCGGTTGATCGAGGTGGCGATGCCGGTGCTGGAGGCGCTGCGTGCGCGCATCGTGTGGCCCTCCGATCTGGCAGTGCGCGACGGCAGCGGCATGCGGCTCCTGGAGACCACGCGCCGCAACAGCGGCCTGGCCGTCAACCGCGACGAGATCGGCCTGGCGATCGGCATGCTGCGCTCGGCGGTGGGCCGCGCCTACGTTGCCTACTGCCCGGCGCCGGAGCGCGGGCGCCTGGCCCGCCGGCTGGCGCGCGAGTCGAAGTGCGCGCCGGAGGCGGTGGCGGCGGAGATGGAGGCGATCCGCCTGGCCGTGCACCGGCGCGGCTATGCCACGCGCCACCCTCGCTTCGGCGGCCACGACGAGGCCATCGAGCGCTTCGACGACCAGCTCGCGGCCATCGCGGTGCCGGTGCTGCACGGCGGCGAGGTGCTGGCGAGCATCAACATCGTCTGGCTCAAGCGCTTCGACGCGCAGGGGCGCATCGTGGCGCGGCACCTGGCCCAGCTCAAGGCGGGCGCGGCCAGCATCGCCGCCGCGTGGGCCGCCGCGTACTGATCATCCAGTGGACAGGCGCGGCCGCCAGGCGCCGGCTACCAGCGCAGCGCAGGCGTGTGCACCGGCGCGTCCCACAACCGCTTGGCCTCTTCGTCGAGCGCGGTGACGGTCAGCGAGGCGCCGGCCATTTCCAGCGAGGTCGTGTGGTTGCCCACCAGCGTGCGCGCCACCGCCAACCCCTCGGCGGCCAGCCGGCGGCGCGCGTGGTGCTGCAGCAGGTAGAGCTCCATCAGCGGCGTGCCACCCAGGCCGTTGACATGCAGCAGCACCTCGCGGCCGCGCGCGAGCGCGAGGTCCTTGAGGATGGGACCGAGCAGCAGGTCCACGATCTCGACTGCCGGCGCGAAGGGCAGGCGCTGCCGGCCCGGCTCGCCGTGGATGCCCACGCCCATCTCCATCTCGTGCTCGCCGATCTCGAAAGTGGCCACACCGGAGGCCGGCACGATGCAGCTGTTGAAGGCCACGCCCATCGAGGCGGTGCAACTGTTGATGCGGTCGCCCAGCGCCTTGCACTCGAACAGGTCGGCGCCGGCCTCGGCCGCAGCGCCGACCATCTTCTCGACGATCAGCGTGCCCGCCACGCCGCGGCGGCCGCTGGCGTGCGTCGAGTGGTCGATGGCGACGTCGTCGTCGACCACCACCATCAGGTGGTCGAGGTCGACCAGCATGTCGCTCGCCATCTGGAAATTGAGGCGGTCGCCGGCGTAGTTCTTGACGATGAAGAGCACGCCGCGGCCGGCGTTGACGCGGTGCGCGGCGGCCATCCACTGGTCGGGCGTGGGTGAAGTGAAGACCTGGCCCGGGCAGGCCGCGTCGAGCATGCCGCGCCCCACATAGCCGGTGTGCAGCGGCTCATGCCCGGAACCGCCGCCGGACACGACGGCCACTGCATCCTTCTTGGGCGCGCGCCGGCAGACGAAGGTCGGGTCGAACTCGACGGCGAGCAGCTCCTCGTGCGCCGATGCGAGGCCCGACAGGCTTTCGACGACCGCATCGTCGACGTAGTTGATGAATTTCTTCATCGCAGGTCCTCGCATGGCGAAGGTGAAAGGAGCATGGTCGGGCGATCGTGCGCGGCTGTCATGCGAGGTTCTCCGCAGTGAGGATGTCGACCCGCGGGTTGCTGACCGCCAGCGCGCCGCGCACCCCTTCGCACAGCGCCCGCAGCACGCGGGCGGCGGTGGTCACGGCGTAGTGCACGTCCTGGTGCAGCACGAAGGTCAGCGCGCCGGAGATCAGCATCGTGCGGTGCATGTCCAGCAGGTCGTGCGCGACCACGCCCAGCGAGGCGTCGTAGCCGTGCTCGGCCAGCGCGCGGTGCACGCCGTGGCTGCCGGGGCCGACGTTGTAGACCGCCGTCAGCCGCCCGCCGGTGGCCTTCGGGTCCAGCGCCTCGTGTGCGCGGCGGTAGGCCTCGTCCTCGGATTCCGGCATGTCGTCCACGCGCAGCAGCGTGGCGCCGGCGAAGCGCTCCTCCAGCACCTGTGCGAAGCCGATGCCGCGGTCGATCTCGGCGGCGTAGCGCGTGGCCGGCGACAGCAGCGCGCAACGGCCCTGGCCGGAGGGCGCCTCGCGTCCGAGCAGCAGGCCCGCCGTGCGGCCGGCGGCGCGGTTGTCGGCACCGATGAAGGTCTCGCGCATCGAGCCCGCGACGTCGGAGAACAAGGTGACCACGTGCACGCCGTTGCGCACCAGCTCGTTGACGGCCAGCTTGACGGCCGGCGTGTCGGGGGCGAGCAGGGCGATGCCGTCCATGTCCGCCAGCTGCGCCAGCGCCTCGGCGAAGGCGCCCGCATCGTGGGCCGGCAGACGGCGCGTCACCTCGGTGATGTGCTGGTGGCGGAAGTCGCCGGCCGCCTGCGCGACCACGCGGTCCACCAGGTCGAAGAAGCCGCGCCGGGTCGAAGGCAGCACGAAGGCGAAGCGGTAGCTCTCGGTGGAACGCGGCCGGCCGCGCATCGGCAGGGCGCCGCCCAGCTCCTTCATGGCGTCGCGCACGCGCTGCACGGTGACCGGGTTGACGCCGGGACGGCTGTTCAGCACGCGGTCGACGGTGGCGGTGCTGACGCCGGCCGCCTCGGCGATCTGGGTGATGGTGACGGAAGTGGCCAAGTGCGGAAAGCGCCTCAATAAATCAATCAGGAGTGTCGCCCATCTTCCGGGCCCGACGCACCGGGCTATCCCGGGCCTGCCTACCTTCGCTCGGCGATGTCATGAGGTCTTAGGGTTTGCGTTGATTGATTTATTTATTGCCATCTTTATTCTTCCATTCAGTTCCTTCTGCGGCACGTGCCGCCGGCCATGTCACCCCCACACAGGAGATGAGCACATGAAGAGCTTGAACAGGCGATCGACTTTGGCCGCGGCACTGCTCGCGGCGCTGGGCTTGGCTTCGGGCGCCGCGCAGGCGCAGACCAAACAGCTCACGCTGTGCTGGGCGGCCTGGGACCCGGCCAATGCGCTGGTGGAGCTGTCGAAGGACTTCACCGCCCAGACCGGCGTGCAGATGAAGTACGAGTTCGTGCCCTGGCCCAACTTCGCCCAGCGCATGCTCAACGAGCTCAACTCCAAGGGCAAGCTGTGCGACCTGCTGATCGGCGACAGCCAGTGGATCGGCTCGGCCGCCACCGAGGGCCACTACATCAAGCTCAACGAGTTCTTCGACAAGAACGGCATCAAGATGAGCGACTTCATGCCCGCCACCGTCGAGGGCTATTCGACCTGGCCCAAGGGCACGAAGAACTACTGGGCGCTGCCCGCGATGGGCGACGCGGTGGCCTTCACCTATCGCAAGGACTGGTTCGCGCGGCCCGAGCTGCAGGCCGAGTTCAAGACCAAGTACAACCGCGAGCTCGCCCCGCCCGCGACCTGGGACGAGTTCAAGCAGATCGGCCAGTTCTTCCAGAACCGCACGATCGACGGCAAGAAGGTCTACGGCGCGGCCCTCTACACCGAGCGCGGCTCCGAGGGCATCACCATGGGCGTGACCAACGTGCTGTACGCGCACGGCATGCAGTACGACAACCCGAAGAAGCCGTACGACATGAAAGGCTTCATCAACGGGCCCGAGGCCGTGGCCGGGCTCAAGTTCTACAAGGAGCTGTTCGACTGCTGCACCCCGCCCGGGCATTCCAATGCCTACATGACGGAGGACCTGGACTCCTACAAGTCGGGCCAGGTCGCGATGCAGATGAACTTCATCGCCTTCTTCCCCGGCATCGCGAAGGACCCGAACGTGGGCGGCGAGAAGACCGGCTTCTTCACGATGCCCAAGGCGAAGATCGCGGCCGCGCAGCTCGGCGGGCAGGGCATCTCGGTCGTGAAGTACTCCGACAAGAAGGATCTGGCGCTCGAATACATCAAGTGGTTCGCGCAGCCCGCCGTGCAGCAGAAGTGGTGGGACGCGGGCGGCTTCTCCTGCCACAACGCGGTGCTGTCCAAGCCGGGCTTCGAGAAGAGCACGTCGTACGCGCCGGTGTTCCTCGATTCGATGAAGATCGTCAAGGACTTCTGGCAGGAGCCCAGCTACGCCCAGCTGCTGCTCGCCATGCAGAAGCGCACGCATGACTACGTGGTGGCCGGCAAGGGCACGCCGCAGGAGGCGATGGACGGCCTGCTCAAGGACTGGACCGAGGTCTTCAAGGAAGACGGGAAGATCAAGCCTTGAAGCGCGACACGGTGGAGCCCGGCATGAGCGCAATCCCTGTGGCCACGGCGGTTCGCGCCGAGCCTGCCGAGGCACCCGCCGTCCCCGGCCGCCTGGCCCAGGGCCTTTCCGACCGGGCCCTGGCCTGGCTCTTCGTCGGCCCGACCATCCTGCTGCTGCTGGCCTTCAACATCTTCCCGCTGGTGTGGACGATCTGGCTGTCCTTCACCAACTACCGCGCCAACCGGCCCGGCGCCGATGTGCTGTGGGTCGGCCTCGGCAACTACTCGCGGGTGCTCAACGACGAGGCGATCTGGGAGAACATGCGCGCCACCGCGCACTTCCTGACCTGCTCGATCACGCTGCAGCTGCTGCTGGGCTTCGGCCTGGCGCTGATGCTGAACCGGCGCTTCAGGAGCCACAGCTTCTGGAGCACCGCCATCCTGCTGCCGATGATGCTGGCGCCGGCAGTGGTCGGCACCTTCTGGAAGTACTTCTTCGAGCCGCAATACGGCATCTTCAACTACATCGTCAACTTCTTCGGCGGCCCTGGCAGCTTCACCATGCTGGGCGACACGCAGCTCTCGCCCTGGGCCATCGTGCTGGTCGACACCTGGATGTGGACGCCCTACGTGATGCTGCTGCTGCTGGCCGGCCTGCGCTCGATCCCGCCCTACCTCTACGAGGCCGCCGAGATCGACCGCGCCAGCGAGTGGACCAAGTTCTGGCGCATCACGCTGCCGATGGTGATGCCCTTCATCATCCTCGCGGTGCTGTTCCGCCTGATCGAGAACTTCAAGATGTTCGACCTGGTGGACCAGCTCACCAACGGCGGGCCGGGCTCGGTGACCGAGCTGGCCTCCATCAAGCTCAAGCGCGAGGCCTTCGAGAAATGGCGCACCGGCTACAGCTCGGCGCTGGCCATCATCCTCTTCGTGGCCATCTACGGGCTCTCGCTCGTGACGGTGCGCTTCCTCGACCGGGTGAAGCAGCGATGAAGAACACGGTGCACAGTCCTTTGGACCCGACGCCGCGCGCCAAGGCCTTCGCCGGCATCGTCGTGATCGGCTACGCGCTGATCTCGCTGATCCCGCTGGTGTGGATCCTGATGACCAGCTTCCGCACGCCGCAGGATGCGATCGCCTACCCGCCCCAGGTGGTCACCCAGCCCTCGCTGATCGGCTACGTCAACCTGTTCACCACCCGCTCGCGCGTCGGCGCGCAGGAGCTGGCCGCACTGCCGCCGCCGGCCACCTGGTACGAGGGCCTGGTGCGCGAGCAGCAGATGATCCTGGCCGGCCCCTCGCGCTTTGCCGACCGCTACCTCAACTCGGTGCTGATCGGCTTCGGCTCGACCTTGCTGTCGGTGGTGCTGGGCACGCTCGCGGCCTACGCCTTCTCGCGCTTCCGGGTGCCGGGCAAGGACGACCTGCTGTTCTTCATCCTGTCGACGCGCATGATGCCGCCCATCGCGGTGGCGATCCCGGTGTACCTGATGTACCGCGCGGTCGGCCTGTCGGACACGCACCTGGGCCTGATCCTGCTCTACACGGTGGTCAACCTCTCGCTCGCGGTATGGCTGCTCAAGGGCTTCATGGACGAGATCCCGCGCGAGTACGAGGAGGCCGCGATGGTCGACGGCTACACCCGCTTCCAGGCCTTCGTGAAGGTGGTGCTGCCGCAGGCGGCCACCGGCATCGCGACCACGGCCATCTTCTGCCTGATCTTCGCGTGGAACGAGTACGCCTTCGCGCTGCTGCTCACCAGCGGCACGGCGCAGACCTCGCCGCCCTTCATCCCGACCATCATCGGCGAGGGCGGCCTCGACTGGCCGGCCATGGCCGCGGGCACCACGCTGTTCCTGCTGCCGGTGCTGGTGTTCACCGTGCTGCTGCGAAAGCACCTGCTGCGCGGCATCACCTTCGGAGCCATACGCAAATGAAGCCAATGAATGTGCCGACCCGACGCTGGTTCGCCCGTTCGCGCTGGGAGCCGGCCAGCATGGCCCTGATCGGGCTGGGCCTCGCGATGCTGATGCAGCCCTGGTCGCTGGACATCTACAGCTGGTCCTTCGCCGTGCTGCTGGCCGGCGTCGCCGGCTACACGGTCGCCGGAAAGCTGCACTGACATGGCCGAGATCCGCATCCGGAACCTGCACAAGCGCTTCAGCGATTTCGTCGCGGTGCGCGACTCGACGCTGACGCTGGACGACGGCAAGTTCGTCGTCCTGCTCGGCCCTTCGGGGTGCGGCAAGACCACCACGCTGCGCATGCTCGCGGGGCTCGAGTTCCCGACCTCCGGCTCCATCACCCTGGCCGGCCAGGACGTGACCTACCTGCGCCCGCGCGAGCGCGACATCGCGATGGTGTTCCAGCTCTTCGCGCTCTACCCGCACCTGGGCGTGCGCGGCAACCTGGAGTTCCCCCTGCGCAACGAAGGCCTGCCGCGTGCCGAGATCGACCGCCGCGTCGCCGACGCAGCCGCCATCCTGCGCATCGAGCACCTGCTGGGTGCGCGCGTGGGCGGGCTCTCGGGCGGCGACCGGCAGCGCGTCGCGCTGGGCCGCGCCATCGTGCGCCAGCCCCAGGCCTTCCTGATGGACGAGCCGCTGGGCACGCTCGACGCCGAGTTCCGCGAGCTGATGTGCGTGGAGCTGCGCAAGCTGCACGCGCGCCTCGCCACCACCACCGTCTTCGTCACCCACGACCAGAACGAGGCGATGGCGCTGGCCGATCACATCGTGGTGATGGACCGCGGCGAGATCCTGCAGTCGGACACGCCGGGCGGCATCTACAACGTGCCGAGCTGCATGTTCGTGGCGCGCTTCATCGGCCGGCCGCCGATGAACTTCCTGCCCGTCGCGGGCGCGCTGCGCGCGGGCGACGAGGCGGTGTCGCTGGCCGGCGTGCGCGTGGGGGTGCCGCGTACCGACGCGGGCGCGGCCGCCGCTGTCCTTGGCGTGCGGCCGGAGCATGTGCGCATGGGCGCTGCGGAGCAGGGGTTGGCGGCCGAGGTGCGCCATGTCGAGTACTTCGGCTCGCACTGGATCGCCGAGCTCGCCACCGCGGGCGGCACGTTGAAGGCGGTGGTCGACAAGTCGCAGCGCCCGGCGCCGGGGGAGCGCGTCGCCGTCGGCTTCGACACCGCGCGCGTGGTGCTGTTCGACGCCGCCACCGAGCAGTTGCTCGCCAGCGCCGCGACGCGCGAACACCGGGAGGGCCTGCGCCATGGCCAGCATTGAGCTCAGCGGCGTCAGCCGCGCCTTCGGCGAGGTCCGGGCCGTGACCGACCTGAGCCTCCAGGTCGCCGACGGCGAGTTCCTGGTGCTGCTGGGCCCGAGCGGCGCGGGCAAGACCACCACGCTGCGCCTCGTCGCCGGCCTGGAGCGGCCGGATGCGGGGCGCGTCCGCATGGACGGCCGCGACGTCACCGACAGCCTGCCGGCGAGTCGCGACTGCGCTTTCGTGTTCCAGCAGTATTCGCTCTACCCGCACCTGAGCGTGTTCGACAACCTGGCCTTCCCCCTGCGATCGCCCCTGCGGCGCAGCGAACCGGCCGAGGTCAGGCGCCGCGTGGAGGAGGTGGCGGCCCTGCTGCACATCGAGGCCAAGCTGGCCCGCCGCGCCACCGAGCTCTCGGGCGGCGAGATGCAGCGCGTGGCGATCGGCCGCGCGCTGGTGCGCCGGCCGCGCGTGTTCCTGATGGACGAGCCGCTGTCCTCGCTCGACGCCCAGCTGCGCGAGGAGCTGCGCGTCGAGCTGCGCCGGCTCCAGCGCAGCACCGGCGCCACCGTGATCTACGTGACCCACGACCATGTGGAAGCCACCACCATGGCCGACCGCATCGGCATCCTCGAGCGCGGCGTGCTGCAGCAGCTGGGCACGCCGCTCGAGGTCTACGGCGATCCGTGCACCCTGCCGGTGGCGCAGCGCCTCGGCTCGCCGGCCATCAACGTGCTGCCGGCGCAGTGGTTCGATGGGCGCGCGCCCGCCGGCACCGCGCACGTCGCGATCCGGCCCGAGGACGTGCGCCTGTCGCCGGAGGGCGAGGCCGCGGGCTTCCGCGTCATCGAGTGCTCGCTGGTGAAGCACCAGCTGGTGGCCGAGCGGCAGGGCATCGAGGTGCACGCGCGCGTGATGCTCGACCAGCCGCTCGCGCCGGGATCGCCCGCGCGCTTCGGCTTTCCGGCCGAGCACTGCCTTTTCTTCGACGCAGCCGGCCGCCGCCTGGCGGCCGCCGCACATCCGGGAGTCCTATGAAGACGCACCACATCATCGAGGCGGTGGAGGCCGTGCAGGCGGCGATCCTCGCCAACGAGAGCCAGATCGAGTCGCTGGACCGCGCCATCGGCGACGGCGATCACTTCATCAACGTGCGGCGCGGCTGCGAGGTGCTGATGGGCCTGCGCGGCGAGATCGCGCCGCTGCTCCCGGCCGAGGCCTTCGGCAAGATCGGCATGAAGCTGCTGTCCACCATCGGCGGCGCCTCGGGGCCCCTGATCTCGAGCTTCTTCATCGCGATGGGCAAGAGCCTGGCCGGCCTGGCCGAGCCCGATCGCATCCAGTTCGCCGCCGCCTTCGCCGCCGGCGTCGAGGCCATCAAGAGCCGCGGCAAGGCCGACCTGGGCGAGAAGACCATGCTCGACGTGCTGATCCCGGTGTCGCGGCTGCTGCAGCGCCTGGCCGAGCAGGGCGCGCCGCTGCAAGCGGTGTGCGGGCAGCTCACGGCCGAGGCGCACCGCAACATGCTCGCCACGCGCGACATGACCGCCACCAAGGGCCGCGCCTCCTTCCTCGGCGAGCGCGCCATCGGCCACATCGACCCCGGCTCGAAGACCTGCGAGGTCGCCATCGCCGCGGTCTGCGACACCCTCAAGGAGCCGGCATGAAGAAGTTCGTCAACGAGGTGGATTCGATGCTGCGCGAATCGCTCAGCGGCCTGGTGGAGGCGCACCCGCAGCTGCTGCGCGTCGAGTTCGAGCCCACCTTCGTCGCCCGGCGCGAGGCTGCGGCGAACAAGGTGGCCCTGATCTCCGGCGGCGGCTCGGGCCACGAGCCGCTGCATGCCGGCTTCGTCGGCCGCGGCATGCTCGATGCGGCCTGCCCGGGCCAGGTCTTCACCAGTCCCACGCCCGACCAGATGCTGGCCGCCGCCGCCGCGGTCGACACCGGCCGGGGCGTGCTCTTCATCGTCAAGAACTACGCCGGCGACGGCATGAACTTCCAGATGGCGGCCGAGATGCTGGAAAGCGGAAACGCCACCGTGCTGGTCAACGACGACGTGGCGGTCGAGAACTCCACCCACACCACCGGCCGCCGCGGCGTGGCCGGCACGCTGGTGGTCGAGAAGATGGTCGGCGCGCTGGCCGAGCAGGGCGCGGCGCTGGCCGAGTGCAAGGCGCTGGGCGACCGGGTGAACGCGGCGACCGCCTCGATGGGCGTGGCCTTCACCAGCTGCACGGTGCCGGCGGCCGGGCGGCCCACCTTCGACATCGGGCCCGACGAGATCGAGATCGGCGTCGGCATCCACGGCGAGCCGGGCCGCCGGCGCGCGGCCCACATGCCGGCCGACGAGATCGTGCGCACGCTGCTGGATGCGATCCTGGGCGACCTGAAGCCGCAGCGCGGCCGGCAGTTGCTGCTGCACGTCAACGGCTTCGGCGGCACGCCGCTGATTGAGC
This sequence comes from Variovorax sp. JS1663, assembly GCF_002157355.1. GTDB lineage: Bacteria > Pseudomonadota > Gammaproteobacteria > Burkholderiales > Burkholderiaceae_C > Variovorax. The sequence continues at coordinate 49,245 of NZ_LYMK01000040.1, forward strand.
TCTACCTGCTGCACCACGCGGCCGGCCGGCGCCTGAAGTCCGAGGGCCTGGCGCCGGTGCGCTCGCTGGTCGGCAACTACACCACCTCGCTCGAAATGGCCGGCGCCTCGCTCACCGTGACCTTGCTGGACGACGAGCTGATGGCGTTGTGGGATGCGCCGGTGCACACGGCGGCGCTGCGCTGGTAGGCAGCGTTCGACCGCCCGGGCGCTCCACGACGGGGCCCGCGATCTGCCGTTGGACAGAAGCCGCGACGATGCCTACCATCGCCCCGATGCAGCTCGAGATGCTGAAACCCGGCCTGCGCCACACGCAGTCCATCGTGGTGGACGAGCACCTCACGGTGCCCGCCGTCTCGCGCGCCTTCACCGGCTTCGCCGACATGCCGGAGGTCTTCGCCACCGCCTTCCTGGTGGGCTTCGTCGAGTGGACCTGTATCGAGGCCCTGAAACCCCTGCTGCCCGCCGGCACCCAGACCGTGGGCGTGCACGTCGACCTGAGCCACAACTCCGCGACGCCGGTGGGCATGCGCGTCACGGCCGAGGTGACGCTGGCCGAGGTCGAGGGACGGCGCCTGGTGTTCCACGTGCGCTGCCGCGACGAGGTGGACCTGATCTGCGAGGGCGTGCACGAGCGCGCCCTGATCGACGGCGCGAAATTCAGGGCGCGGGTGGCCAGGAAGCAGGGCGCGGCCTGAACGTGCGGCGCCGGCGTTCCGGCGCGCACGATGAGGAGGAGGTGCGAGCGACATGGATCCGCTGTGGGTGCGCTTCGACCGCTTCGAGCTGGCCGAGGCCGAGGCACGGCTCTCGCGCGAGGGCCAGCCGGTCGCGCTCGCGCCCAAGGCCTTCGGCGTGCTGTGCGCACTGGTGCGCGACGCGCCCCGGCTGCTCACCAAGGACCGCCTGCTCGACGAGGTCTGGGGCCACCAGCACGTCAGCGAATCGGTGCTCAAGACCACCATCAGCGAGCTGCGCGTGCAGCTGGGCGACGACGCGCGCCAGCCGCGTTGCATCGAGACGGTCGCGCGGCGCGGCTATCGCTTCGTCGCCGCGCTGGCGCCGGCAGCCCAGGCGGCCGCGGGTCCGGCGATCGCCGAGGACGCCGCGCCCCTGATCGGTCGCGCCGCGGCGCTTCGTGAACTGCGCGCAGCCTGGGAGCGTGCGCAGGCTGGCCAGCGCCAGGTGTTCTGGATCGCCGGCGAGGCCGGCGTCGGCAAGACCACGCTGATCAACGGCTTCGTCGCCGGGCTGGGCGGCGGCGCAGTGTGCGCGCGCGGCCAGTGCGTCGAGCAGTTCGGTGCCGGCGAGCCCTACCTGCCCGTGCTGGAAGCCCTCGGCAGCGTCTGCCGCGGCGACCCGGCCCTGGTCACGCTGATGCGCAGCGTCGCGCCGACCTGGCTGCTGCAGATGCCCTGGCTGTGCACCGACGCCGAGCGCGAGGCGCTGCGCCGCGAGCTGGCGGGCAGCAGCCAGCACCGCATGCTGCGCGAGCTGGGCGAACTGCTCGATCGCCACACCGAGTCCCGGCCGCTGCTGCTGGTGACCGAGGACCTGCACTGGAGCGACGACGCCAGCCTGCGCCTGCTCGACCACATCGCGCGGCGGCGCGGCCCGGCGCGGCTGATGTGGCTGGCCAGCTTCCGTCTGGCCGAGGTGATCGCCGAGGACCATCCTCTCAAGGGCTTGCGCCACGAGCTGCGCCTGCACCGCCTGTGCCACGAGATCATGCTCGACCCCTTCTCCGAGCGCGAGGTGGCCGACTACATCGAGCGCCGCCTGCCCGGCGCCGGCCTGCCCGAGGCGCTGGTGAAGCAGCTCCATGTCCACACCGACGGGCTGCCGCTGTTCGTCGTCAACGTGGTCGACGACCTGGTGTCGCAGGACGCGCTGGGCGCCACGCCGTCGGCCGCGGCCCTGCCCGTGCCGGAGAACCTGGCCGGCGTGATCGAGAAGCGCATCGAACGCCTGCCGCCGGAGCAGTGCCGGCTCCTGGAGGCCGCCAGCGTGTGCGGGGTCGAGTTCCGGCCCGAGACGCTGGCCGATGCACTGGCGCTTGACCCCGCCTGGGTCGGCGAATGCTGCGAGGCGCTGGTGCAGCGGCAGCAGTGGCTCGGCCGCCCGGCCGTGGGCCGCCGGGCCGATGGCGTGGTGGAGGCGCGCCATGCCTTTCGCCACGCGCTCTACCGGCACGTGTTCTACCAGCGCGTCGGGGCGATGGCGCGGGCGCAGATGCACGGGCGCATCGCGCTGTCGATGGCGCGCAGTCGCGCCGCGGGCCAGGCCGTCGCCGCCGCGGAGCTGGCGACGCACTTCGAGCGCAGCCACGACGTGGCCGCCGCCCTGCGGCACTACGTGGAGGCGGCCGAGAACGCGCTGCAGCACTTCGCGCCGACCGAGGCCATGAGCCTGACGGCACACGCGCTCACGTTGCTGCCCCATTGCGCGGATGCACAGGAGCGCGACGCGCTCGAGATGGCGGTGCTGGGCCCGCGCGGCGTGGCGGCGACGCAGCTCATGGGCATCACCGCGCCGACTGCGGTCGCGGTCTACGAGCGCATCCAGGCCCTGTGCGGAGCCGTGCCGAGCCACATTTCGCGCGCGCTCGAAATGGGCCTGGGCTGGGTGCTCTACGCCCGCGGCGACTACGTGGGTGCCCGGGCCCAGGCCGCGCGCGTGGAAGCGCTGGCGGCGCAGCGGCAGGACCCGGTGCTGGAAGCAGCGGCCTGCAACCTGCTGGGCGCCACCCTGTGCCTGCAGGGCGAACTGGCCGCCGGCCTGGAGCGCCTGCATCGGGGCCTGGAGGTGTTCGCCGGTTTCGCCGAGCGCGTGTCCTACGTGCCCTTCGTCGTCGACCTCGGCGTGGCAATGCATGCGCGCCTCTCGGTGGCCCTGCTGCTCGTGGGCCGCGTCGACCAGGCGCGGGCCGAGGCGCGCGCGGCCGAGGCGCGGGCCGCCGCGGTGGGGCAGCCCTTCGCCAAGATGCTCGCGATGGCTTTCGACGGCAGCGTGGAGATGTACCTGGAGCGGCCCGCGCGCGTGCTGGAGATCGCCGATGCGCTGCTCAAGGCCGCCGAGGACAACGCCTTCCCCGAGGGCGCCGCGCCGGGCCGCTGGATGCGCGGCTGGGCGCTGGCGCAGACCGGTCAGCCCGAACTCGGCCACGCCCTGATGGTGGAGGCGTTCCAGATGCAGGCGGAGCGAGGTCGTGCGGGCGGCGGCAGCACGACCATCCTCGGCCATGCCGCGGCGGCGCTGCTGCAGGCCGGCCGACTGGCCGACGCGCGGGCACGACTGGACGAAGCATTCGCCCTGGCGGGGCGCATCGGCGAGACCACGTACCGGCCCGAGCTGCTGCTGCTCGAGGGGCGGTTGGCGCTCGCGCACGGTGAGCGCGAAACCGGCCTGGCCGCGATGCGCTCGGCAACGCGCGAGGCGCTGGCCCAGCAATCGCTGTGGCTGGCGATGGTGGCGCAGGTCGCGCTGTGCGGGCAGCCCGACGCCACCGCCGATGACCGCGACGCGCTGGCGCGCCTGTTCGCGACCCTGCCGGAAGGCCACGACACCCCGCTCGCCGCCCGGGCCCGCGCCCTGCTGGCCGCCTGAATCGTCCGCGCGTTCGGACTGAATCCGGACCCAAACCCGACCGAACGCCGACCGTTCCCGAACGACGCCGGGGCGCGGCGCGCCTACCGTTGAGGCCAGTCCAGCACGGCTTCAACGATGACCCTCGATCAGCACCCGCACTACCCGAGCAGCCTGAGCTACGTGCTCAAGCTGCACCGCGATGCCGCACCCGGGCGCGGCCAGCTCTGTGGCCGGCTCGAGAACATCGCCTCCGGCCACAGCTTCCGCTTCGCCAGCGTCGAGGAACTGCTGGCCGGCCTGGCGCGCGACGCGGCCGGCGGCGGCGCCGCGGGAAGCCTGCGCGAGGACAACTGAGCGACTGAGCAACCGAACCACCCGCACCACGGAGATCCCCATGTTCACCCGCCCCCCGCAAACCCCCGCGCCGCGCGCCGTCCGGCCCCTGCTGGCGCTCGCCTGCGTCCTCTCGCTCGCGGCCTGCGCCGGCCTGCCTTCGCGCGAGCCGGCGCCGGCCATCAAGGCGGGCGGGGACTACGCGAGCAGCCAGGCCTTCACCGCCGACACCAGGCCCTGGCCGCAGGACGCCTGGTGGACGGCCTACGGCGACCCCCAGCTCGACGCGCTGATCGCCGAGGCCCTGCAGGGCGCGCCCTCCGTCGCCGTGGCCCAGGCCCGCCTGCGCCAGGCCCAGGCGCTGGCCGACAGCACCGCCGCCGCGCGCGCACCGCAGCTCACGGCCAACGCCTCGGTCAGCGCGCAGAAGCAGAGCGAGAACTACCTGAGCCCGGCCTCGGCCACGCCCTCCGGCTGGCACGGCTACGGCCGAGCCACGCTGGACCTCTCGTGGGACCTGGACCTCTGGGGCCGCCAGCGCGCCGCGCTGGCCGCGGCCACCTCGGAGGCGGACGCCGCGCTGGCCGACGTCGCGCAGGCCCGCCTGGTGCTCGCGACCGCCATCGCCTCGGCCTATGCCGAGCTGGCCCGCCAGCACGCCGCGCTGGAGACCGCGCAGGCTGCGCTCGGCGTGCGCAGCCGGACCGCCACCCTGTTCGGCGACCGCTTCACGCATGGGCTGGAGATCCGCGGCAGCGTGCGCCAGGTCGATGCGCGCCGCGCGGCCGCCGAGGCCGAACTGCTGGCCATCGGCGAGCAACTCGCGCTGCAGAGGAACCGCATCGCCGCGCTGATGGGCGCCGGTCCCGACCGCGGCCTCGCGATCGCGCGCCCGGCGGTCCGGCTCGCCCAGCCCTTCGGCCTGCCGGCGCAGCTGTCGGCCGAGCTGCTGGGCCGCCGGCCCGATCTCGCCGCCGCGCGCCTGCGCGCCGAGGCGGCGGCCAGGCGCATCGACCAGGCCGAGGCCGCCTTCTATCCCAACGTCAACCTGGTCGCCTTCATCGGCGTGCAGTCGCTGGGCCTGGACATGCTCACGAAGAGCGGCTCGGGCATCGGCAGCATCGGCCCGGCCGTCTCGCTGCCGATCTTCGACGGCGGCCGGCTCCGGGCGCAGCTGCGCAGCGCCGACGCGGGCCATGCCCAGGCCGTGGCCGACTACGAGCGCATCCTGGTCCAGGCGCTGCAGGAGGTGGCCGACGCGGCGGTGAGCCAGCGCGCCATCGGCGCGCAACTGGACAAGACCGGCGAGGCGGTGGACGCGGCGCGCGAGGCCTGGCGCATCCAGCAGGAGCGCTACGAGGGCGGCCTCGCGACCTACCTCGACGTGCTGAACGCCGAAGACAGCCTGCTGGCCAACCTGCGCACCCAGAGCGACCTGCAGTCGCGCTCGTTCGCGCTCGACGTCGCGCTGGTGCGCGCGCTCGGCGGCGGCTACGCAGCGCCCCAACCCTGAACATTCCAAGGAGTCCGACCATGTCCAAGAACGAAACCGAGTTCCTCGAAGCCGTCGCCAAGACGGAAGTCGAGGCCGAGATCCAGACCGACCAGCGCAACCGGGTGCGCCGCCGGCGCCTCTTCGTCGCCCTCGGCGCGACCGTGCTCGCCGCCGGCAGCGCCTTCTGGGCCTACGAGCGCTTCTACGCCTCGCACTTCGTCTCCACCGACAACGCCTACACGGCGGCCGAGACCGCGCAGGTCACGCCGGCCGTGGGCGGCATCGTCCGCGAGGTGCGGGTGTCCGACACCCAGCCGGTGCGGAAGGACGAGGTGATCGTGCAGCTCGACGACACCGATGCGGTGCTCGCGCTGGCCCAGGCCGAGGCCGAGCTCGGCCGCGCCGTGCGCCGCGTTCGCGGCTACGTGGCCAACGACGACAGCCTGGCCGCGCAGATCGCCGCGCGCGCCTCCGAGGAGAAGCGCGCCGCCGCCCAGGTGGCCGCCGCCCAGGCCGACTTCGAGCGCGCCGAGATCGACCTGAAGCGCCGCGCCGCGCTGGCCGGCTCCGGCTCCGTCTCGGGCGACGAGCTGACCAGGGCCCGCAACGCCTTCGAGACCGCGCGCGCCAACCTCGCCGCCGCGCAGGCCCAGGCCGCGCAGACGCGGGCCACGCACCAGGCCGCCATCGGCTCGCGCGAGGCCAACGCGGTGCTGATCGCCGACGCGACCGAGGACAGCAACCCCGAGGTCGCCCTCGCGCGTGCGCGCCGCGACCAGGCCCGCGTCAACCTCGAGCGCACCGTGATCCGCGCGCCCATCGACGGCGTGGTCGCGCGCCGCACGGTGCAGGTGGGCCAGCAGGTGCAGGCGGGCGCCGCCCTGCTGTCGGTGGTGCCGGTGGCGCAGGTGCACGTGGACGCGAACTTCAAGGAAGTGCAGCTCGACCGCGTGCGCATCGGCCAGGCGGTGGAGCTGAAGTCCGACCTGTACGGCAGCGCCGTCACCTACCACGGCGTGGTCGCCGGCCTGGCCGGCGGCACCGGCTCCAGCTTCGCCACCATCCCGGCGCAGAACGCCACCGGCAACTGGATCAAGGTCGTGCAGCGGGTGCCGGTGCGCGTGTGGCTGGACCCGGACGAGCTCGCGGCGCGGCCGCTGCAGGTGGGGTTGTCGATGACGGCCACCATCGACACGCGCGGCACCGGCCACTGAGGGACTGGCCATGTCCGCTCACCACCCCCAGCCGCTGCAGGGCGGCATGCTCTGGCTCGCGGCCGTCGTGCTGGCCGCGGCCAACTTCATCGCGGTGCTCGACATGACCATCGCCAATGTCTCGGTGCCCAGCATCGCCGGCAGCCTGGGCATCAGCAGCAGCCAGGGCACCTGGGTCATCACCTCCTACGCGGTGGCCGAGGCCATCGTCGTGCCGCTGACGGGCTGGCTGGCCGGGCGTTTCGGCGCAGTGCGGGTCTTCGTCAGCGCGATGGCGCTGTTCGGGCTGTTCTCCGCCGTGTGCGGGCTGTCCACCTCGCTGGGCATGCTGGTGACCGGGCGCATCCTGCAGGGGCTGTCGGGCGGCTCGCTGATGCCGCTGTCGCAGACGCTGCTGCTGCGCATCTTCCCCAGGGAGAAGGCCGCGGCCGCCACCGCGCTGTGGGCCATGACCACGCTGGTGGCGCCCATCCTCGGCCCCATCCTAGGCGGCTGGCTGTGCGACCGCTATGCCTGGCCGGTGATCTTCTTCATCAACGTGCCGCTGGCGATCCTGTGCGCGCCGGTCGCCTGGCGCATGCTGCGGCGCTACGAGGAGGCGCGCGTGCGCGCCCCCATCGACAAGGTGGGCCTGGCGATCCTGATCGTCTTCGTCACCGCGCTGCAGCTGATGCTGGACCTGGGCAAGGAGCACGACTGGTTCTCCTCGGCGCTGATCCGCGCGCTGGCGGTGGTTGCGGCCGTCGGCTTCTGCGCCTTCCTGATCTGGGAGCTGACCGAGCGCCACCCGATCGTCGACCTGCGCGTGTTCCGCCACCGCGGCTTCGCCGCCGCGGTGCTGACGCTGGGCCTGGGCTTCGGCGCGGTGTTCGGCGTCAACGTGCTCACGCCGCTCTGGCTGCAGAGCTACATGGGCTACACCGCGACCTGGGCCGGCCTTGCCACCGCCTGGAGCGGCGTGCTCGCCGTGGCTGCGGCGCCCATCGCCGGCATGCTGATCGCCAAGGTCGACCCACGGCGGCTGGTCTTCTGCGGCCTGCTGTGGCTGGCCGGCGTGACCGTGCTGCGCGCGGTCGCCACCACCGACATGACCTACTGGCAGATCGCCGTGCCGCTGATCGTGATGGGCTTCGGCCTGCCCTTCTTCTTCGTGCCGTTGACGGCGCTGGCGCTGGGCAGCGTGGAGGAGCACGAGACCGCCTCGGCCGCCGGCCTGCAGAACTTCCTGCGCACGCTGTCGGGCGCGGTCGCGACCTCGGTGGTCACCACCGTCTGGGAGGACGAGACCGCCTACCGCCACGAGGAGCTCGCCGGCATCGTCGACCGCGGTGGCGAGACGGCCCGCGCGCTGGCCCAGTCGGGCTTGTCGCCGGACGCGGCGCGCCAGATGCTCGACAACCTGGTCCAGGGGCAGGCCGTGATGCTGGCGACCAACCAGGTGATGCTGATGGTGGCGCTGGTCTTCTGTGCCTCGGCCTTCTTCATCTGGCTGGCGAAGCGGCCCACGCGCACGATCGACATGTCGCAGGCGGGCCACTGAAGGAACGTCTCTTTTTGCACGGTTTGGCGCGATCGTTGGAGCCCCACCGCGAAATGTGACTTTCGCCACTTCCATGCGCGGCCGCTCAGCGCTTCAATAAAACCAATTACTCCACCATGTTCACCGCACTGCTCCATTCTTCCCTGCGCCGCTGGCGCCGCCCCGAGAGGCGGCTCCGGCGCCTGGAGGTCTTCGCGCAGGCCCATGGCCAGACCATGCTGATCGACTGCCAGCGGCACGGCGGCTGGTGGTCCGGCGTGGTGAAGATCCGGGAGGCCTCGCAGGACCGTGTGGTGCACGTGTGCTGCGAGCTGCGCGCCACCGCCGACGATGCGCTGGGCGACGCGGAGCACGATGCGCAGCGGCTGCTGCTGATGTTCGTGCAGTAGCACCGATCCTCGGGGCTCAACCTGCCAGGAGCCGGCCGTCCAGGGTGATGCGCAGCGTGCGCACCGTCAGCACCGCCAGCGCCACGCTCAGGCCCGCCAGCAGCAGCTCGGCGATCGCCCACAGCGGCCAGGTCGACTGGGCCTGCGCATACTTCAGCGCTGCGTTGGCCAGTGCCGCCATCGGGAAGCTGATGGCCCACCATCCGGGCGAGAAGGGCACGCCGGGCCGGAACACCCTGGGTGCCACCACCACGAACATGAAGAGCGCGAAGTAGAAGAGCAGGGCGGCGAAGCGGTCGACCTCGCCGACGAGGTTGGTGTAGGCCAGGAAGCCCACCGCGAAGGGCGCGACCAGGATCATCAGCGAGGGCGTCATGAGCGGCGCCAGCGGCGCGTGGTGCGCCGGCCGCTTGACGATGAGCGTGAGCAGCACCAGCACCAGCGCGAGCACCGTGCCCACCCCCGCTGCGAGCAGGTTGATCTCGCCGGCCCAGGCCATGGGCATCTGTGCGCCGGTGACAGGGATGTCGAGCGTCGCCACGCCCGGAATGATCCAGGCGGGGACCATGTGCGCGCTGTCCGTCCCGCCGCGCAGCAGCCGCGAGACGACGACAAGACCCAGCCCGAGGGTCAGCAGCGCCCCCAATGTCCATACCACCTTCGCGGCGGCCGCGCCGTAGGGTGCGATGACGGCCGAGAGCAGCAGGACCGAGATCGCGATGGTGCCGAAGAAGTTGCCCGCGACCGGGTGGCTGAACTCCGCACGCACGGCCTCGGGATGCTTGGCAGCCTTGACCAGGTAGCCCAGCGCGAGCAGCACGAACACCCCCAGCGCCAGGGTGCCGATCGCCTCGCCGACGAAGGCCGGCGCGCCCAGGCTGCCGTGCGCGAGGCGCCACGCCAGTGCCAGCCCCGACAGTCCCATGACCGAGGCGAACAGGTTGACCGGCAGGTTGCGGATGGAGCCTTGCGCGGGCGCTTGGCGGGTGGCGTCGGCAGGAAGGGTCAGGGGAGAGGCTTGCATGGGCGACGTCTTTGCGGAGGCCGGGCGCCAGTTGGGCCGGCCGCGCGCCTACCAGGTGCAGGTGATCGGCATCGAGGAAGGCCTGCTCAAGAGCAGCAGTGGCCTGCGCCTGGCGGTCGACGCCACGGTCCGCAACCAGCGCGGGACGATCGACACGCTGCTGGTGGCCGGCAGCCCCAGCATCGACGAGATGGCCGGCGGCGCCGAACTCCACGCGTGGCTGCGGCGCCAGGCCCGGACGGTGCGCCGCTATGGGTCGGTCTGCACCGGTGCCTTCGTGCTCGCCGCCGCGGGCCTACTGGACGGCAAGCGCGTGGTGACCCACTGGAACTCGACCGCGCGCCTGGCCGCGGCCTGTCCGCGGGCACGCGTGGAGCCCGATGCGATCTATCTGAAGGACGGCAAGCTCTTTACCTCGGCCGGCGTAACCGCCGGCATGGACCTGGCCCTGGCGATGGTGGAGGAGGACCACGGCCGCGAGCTGGCCCTGCGCGTGGCGCGCGAGCTGGTGATGTTCCTCAAGCGCCCGGGCGGGCAGAGCCAGTTCAGCGCCCACCTGGCGGCGCAGACCGCCGAGCGCTCCGCCATGCGCGCCCTGCAGGACCACGTGCTCGCGCACCTCAGGGACGACCTCTCGGTGCCCACGCTCGCCGCCCGGGCCGGCATGAGCGAGCGCAACTTCGCGCGCGTGTTCCGCAGCGAGACCGGCACCACGCCGGCCGAGTTCGTCGAGAACGCCCGCATCGACGCGGCCCGCCGGCTGGCGGAGGAATCGGACCTGCCGGTCAAGCGGCTGGCCGATGCGGTCGGCTATGCGAACGTGGATGGGTTCCGGCGCGCCTTCGCGCGTCGGCTGGGGGTGACGCTGGGGGAGTACCGGCGGCGCTTCGTGCGCTAGGGGCCTCCGGATCGTCCGGCCCGCTAAAGCACCGGATCGTGCTGCAAGGCCCCCGTCGCCGTGCGGCTGCCGATGGGCTGGCCGCCGCGGGTCGCCGAGGTGGGGGAGGCGGCCACGCTGGTCGCGCCCTGCACCACCCGCAGCGCCCAGTCGCACACCACGTCCATGAAGGTCTGCTGCGATGCCATCGAGGTCAGGCTGTGGTCGATGTCGCCGATGAAGCGGTACTCGAAGCGCTGGGTGAAGTCCTCGTGGGCGAAGGGCCCGAGCTGGTCGCGCCCGCGGTCGACCACATGCATGGTGCCCGTGTAGAAGAGCAGCACCGCGACGTTGCGCTCCGCCACCTGCGTCATCGACCGGCGGAACACCGCGGCCGTGACCTCCGGCGGATCCGGCTCGAAGATGTGCGGCGCGGCCGCTGCCGCTGCCTTGGCGGAGAACTTGCGCTGCAGCCAGCGCACGGTCTTGCCGATCACCGCGGGATTGGTGGGCACGGCCAATGCACGTCGGAACTGCCGCTCCAGCTGCGCGCGGCGGCCGGGGAAGGCGTAGCCGTCGAACATCAGGAGGCCCACCACGCGCGAATCGGCCACCGCCAGCGACAGGCCGTTGGTGGCGCCGGAGCACAGCCCGATCACGATGAAGCGGCGCACGCCCAGCATGGTCTGGATCAGGTTCATCGCCGCCTGCAGGTCCAGCACCGCCTGCGTCAGGAAATGCTCGGAGCCGCTGGCCGGGCCGCTGTCGCCCAGTCCGGCCAGGTCGAGCCGCACGCTGCTGATGCCGCGTGCCGCCATCTGCCGCGCCAGCTTGACGTTGATGCGACGCGGCCCGATGCGGTGGTTGGCGCCCATGTTCAGCATGAGGCAGGCCACGGGCGCCAGCGGGCCGTCGGCCGGCGTGGTGATGATGCCGATCAGCGAGCCGTCGGGCCCGAACTGGACGGGTGTCTCTTTGTAGTCATTCATGAACTTCTGCCAGCAGACGTTGCAACGCCTCGGTGGGGACCATGGCATTGTTGGGATGCGGATCGGAGGTCCAGATCAGCGGGTGCTGAAATGCCGAGATCCGCAGCGGCATGTGGCGGGCCGTCTCCTTGCCCGCCCAATGATGGGCTGCCTGGTCCTCCGCGTCGGCGAGGACCACCGTCTCGTGCAGCGCGGTCAGCTGCAGTGTATCGGGCGACAGCGCGCGCAGCTGCTGGCGCATCAGCGGCGACACGCCGAAGCCGAAGATCTCTTCGGTGAAGGCGTCCGGATCGCGCGCCAGGCGCCGCCGCCAGTCCGGGTCGGGCACGCAGAAGGAGCGCTCCAGCGCGTCCACGTGGCCGGCGCGCAGCGTCTCCAGGTAGCGCGTGCCGTCCACGATCGGGTCCCACAGGATGAGTCGCGTCGGGTCGCAGCGTCCGCTCTTGGCGGCCATCACGGCCAGGCTCGCGCCCAGGCGTGCGCCGAGCCAGAGGATGCGGCGGTTTCCGGCGCGGCGGCGCAGCTCCTCGTGGGCGGTGCAGACGTCGCGCCGCCAGCCTTCGAGATCGCCGTCGGTGTCCTCGCCGGGCGAATCGCCGCTGCCGTGGTAGTCGAAGCGCAGCACGGCGACGCCGGCGCGCGCGAGCCGGTCCGACAGCACGCGGAACAGCCGGTGCCCGCGCACGGCCTCCTGGCCCAGCGGCATGCAGATCAGCACCGCGAGCTGGCTGTCCCGCTCCGGCGCGTGGTAAAGCCCGAACAGCTGCCTGGAGGCCGGGCCGAAGAGCATCGGTGTCATACGCAGATCTCTTGCTCGACCAGGGGGCGCTGCGGCGCCGCTGTCGCGGCCTCGCGGGCCAGCAGGCGGGCCACGGCGCACTGCGCGCCCTGGACGTCATGGAAGGAGGATAGCGCCAGGCGCACGAGGTCGTCCCCGGTGCCGATGTGCACCTCGCGCGCCTCGGGCAACACGCCCACCTCGAAGCTGCGGGTGTCCACCGACAGGCCCATGCCGGTGGCCTTGAGGCAGGCCTCCTTGCGGGTCCAGCAGCAGAGGAAGGCACGCTCGCGCGCCTCGGGCGGCAGCGCGGCCAGCGCGCGGCGCTCGCAGGCGCTGAAGTAGGTCTCGGCCAGCGCCTCGGCATCGGGCATCGGGCGCAGCAGCTCCAGGTCCACGCCGACCTCGGCCTGGTCGCAGACCGCGATCAGCGCCAGCGACTGGCTGTGGCTCAGGTTGAAATGCAGCCCGCCCTCGACCAGCACCGGCTTGCCGAAGGGCCCGAGCTGGAACTCCAGCATCGAGGCCGGAATGCCGCACTGCGAGGCCAGCGTCTCGCGCAGCGCCGCGTGGGCGGCGATGAAGCGGTTGCGGTCGCGCTTGAAGACGAAGCGCCGGGCGCGCTCCCATTCCGATTCCGACAGGGAAGCCACGGCCTGCGGCGCCGGCGTGGCGTCCAGGTCCACCAGCCAGAGCCGGCAGTGGGCAGAGGGAGGGAGCTGCTGGATCGTCATGGCAGTGTTCTATGGCGACGCACGACTTACGCAGGCCGCGAAGCTGGCCCGTTCGGGAGCACCCGCGGAGCCGGCTTTGCCGGGCCGCTGGGTGCGCCCCCGGTGAGGGGGTTGGCGGACCTCGCGTGGCGAGGGAAGCCTGGGGGAGAGTTTCATTTGCGGCCCCAGCCCAGCACGCGGCCCAGCAGGCCGCCGCGCTTGGCGCCGTTGTCGACGGAGGCTGCCGCCGCCGCGGCGGTGTCGATCGCCGTGCCGGCGGCGGACGAGGCCAGCTGCCCCAGGCTCTCGAACACGTAGCGCCGCGGCTCCACGCGGAAGCCCATCACCTGCTCGGCCTGCTGCACCACGCGCATCGCCAGCAGCGAGTCGCCGCCAAGGTCGAAGAAGTTGTCGTTGGCGCGGATGTCGTTGACGTCGATGGCAAGGGCGCTGGCCCAGATCTGCGCGAGCTTGGCCTGCTCGGGCAGCAGCAGCACCTGCGGCTGCGCCGGCCGCGCGGCCACGGTTTCCGCCGCGGTGGGCGTGGGCGCGTCGGCGGCAGCCAGGCGCTGCAGGTAGACCGCGCTGTCCGAGCCCTCGGGCGAGGAGAGCTCGGCCAGCGTCGCGTCGGGCCGCTGCGCCACCTTCTGCAGGAGCTCCATGTAGCGCTCCTTGAAGGCGGCGCCGGTCTCGCGCTTGTAGATGTCGGCGTTGTAGACCACCGCGCCTTCCAGGCCGTGCGGCTTGTCCATCAGCCAGATGCCGAGGTCGTCGGTCGCGCCGCGCTGCGGCAGGTGCATCTGCCGGTGCGTGAGTCCGCCGATGTCGCGCGGCCGCTCGCGTGCGTCCTGGAAGGAGAACAGTGCCTGGTACAGGCCCACGCCCTGGGCGCGCTCCTTGAACTCGGGCTCCTCCACCAGCCGCTCGAAGGGGATCTGCTGGTGGCTCATCACCGCGATCAGCTCCTGGCGGACGTAGCGCATGAACTCGCCGAAGCGCAGGCCGGGGTCGACCTGGAAGGACAGCGGCAGCACGTTGTTGAAGAAGCCCATCACCGGCTCCAGCTCGGGCGCCTCGCGGCCGCGCACCGGGGTGGCGATCACGATGGCGCGGCTGTCGACGATGCTGCTCATCATCAGGATGTAGATGCCCAGCGTCAGCATGTTCAGCGTGACGTCGTTGCGCTGGCCGATCTCGCGCAGGCGCTCGGCGAGCTGCCGCTCGACCGTGATCCAGTGCGCGCCGCCCTGGCCGCTCATGCCGGCCTTGCGCGGCATGTCGGGGCGCGGCGCCTTGGGCGTGGGCGAGTTGGCGAAGCGGTCCTTCCAGTAGCGCAGCTGCGCGTCGAACTCGGGCTCGGTCAGCCACTTGGCGTACCAGTCGGCGTAGTCGCCGTGGGTCACCGCCAGTGCTGGGAGGCCATGGTCCTGGCCGCGCGCCAGCGCGCCGTAGATGGTGGAGAGCTCGCTCTGCAGCACGTCGAAGGACCAGCCGTCCCACACCAGGTGGTGCGGCACGAACACGAAGGCATGGTCGTCGTCGGCGATGCGGAACAGCGCCGCGTGGAACATCGGTGCCTTGTGGATGTCGATCGGCTTGTCGGCCAGCTCGTGCATGCGCTCGACCAGCTCGGTCTCGCGCTGGTCCTCTGGCAGGTGGCCCAGGTCGATCACCGGCAGCTCGTAGGCCACCCGCGGCGCGATCAGGGCGACCGGCTCGCCGCTCTGCGGATGCGGGCCGACGGCGGTGCGCAGCGACGGCTGGCGCTCGATCATGATGGCCAGCGCGGCCTTGAACTTGGCCACGTCCAGCGGCCCGCCGAGGCGGTGCGCGGATGGGGCGTTGTAGGTCGGCCGGCCCGGATGCAGCTCCTCGACGAAGCGGATGCGATCCTGCATCGGCGTCAGCGGCGCGCTGGTGCGGTCCGGCACGTGGGCGATCGGCGCGCTGCGCGGCACGCCGCTGCCGTCCAGGGCCTCGATGGCGGCGGCCAGGCGCTCGGCGGTCGGTGCCTCGAACAGCAGGCGCAGCGGCACCGTGAGGTCGAGCTCGCGGGAGAGCAGCGTGGTCAGCCGCGCCGCCAGCAGCGAATGGCCGCCCAGCGAGAAGAAGTCGTCGCGGATGCCCAGGCCCGGCAGGTTGAGCACCTGCTCCATGGTCTTGAGCACCAGCGCCTCGCGCTCGTTGCGCGGGGCCAGGCGTTCGCCGTCGTCCTTGTGCGTGGCGCTGGGCTTGGGCAAGGCCTTGCGGTCCACCTTGCCGTTGGGCAGCAGCGGGAAGGCGTCCAGCGTCACCACATGCTGCGGCACCATGTACTGGGGCAGGCGGGCGCGCAGGTGGCGGTCGAGCGCGGCCAGGTCGATCGTGGCGCCCGGCGAGGGCGTGAGGTAGGCGACCAGGCGCACGTCGCCCGGCTGGTCCTCGCGCGTGACGACCAGGCTGCGCGCCACGCCCTCGATCTCGTTGCAGCGCGCCTCGATCTCGCCCAGCTCGATGCGGTAGCCGCGCACCTTGACCTGGAA
>NZ_LYMK01000041.1 GCF_002157355.1 Variovorax sp. JS1663
GTGATGTTCAGGTCCGCGAAGGTCTTGAGCTCGCCCGCGTCGGTCCTGCCGTCGTGGTTGGCATCGACCCACACGCGCAGGTCGTTCCAGGCCGCGTCGGCGCTGTCGAAGAGGTTGTCGGCGTTCGAGTCGAGCGACTTCAATGCCGCGAAGCCGTTCAGCGAGATTTCACCCGGCGCCTCAACAAATAGCGCGCGCAACTCGGGTTTCAGCTCCAAATCATTTGGCGATGCCGCACCCGCTTGATTTGAAAAAACAAAAACCAACAGCGATATGCAGAGATATTTCACTTGCTTAATCTCACTCAGATTTGTTTGCAGATAACATTAAAACCAAATCAAGGCACATATTGCTTCAACTTCTCTGAGCTGGATTGTCGAATCTTCTCTATCATTTCAAAATATCGCGCAGCGATTTCCGATGAGGAAAGCGTGTTTTGAGCGCCAAAAACGGATCAACAGCCGTTCCATGCCAATTCAGTGCTGCATTCACTGCATCAAACCACATCCGCCCTTCACGCAGTTTCATATTATTGAACAGACCGCCTTCGACCAACGCCATCCAAGGAAAACTAACTCGCGAATTTTTGATACACAGGCTGGAATCAAGCATTAATAGAATTCTTCCGCGAGCATTCATCAGCCTGCTAGCGTTAACATCGGAAAAAGCCAATTTCCACGAAAGATACAGCGGAAAATCCACTGCAGCTGGAGGCGAAAGAGCTGTTTCCTGGCGCAACCAAAAGAAGTCAGCTTCGCTTTCTTCTTTGTTCATTAGAGGAACCACGCCACCATTCCGGAGATCGGGGAAAAGTACGAGCATGAGTTCGTCGTACTTTTTCTCATTCTTCAACCGGTCGAGCAAAGCCACTCGCGAGCCGTATTGCATTTGGCCTTGTGAATAGAGCGGCTTACGCTGGATGTTTGAAGCGCACCCGGACAGCGCCATGATCACCAATAAGATTGAAGCAGTTTTCTTTATGGGGATCGTAGCTCGGGTCAGCTTCACAAGACTGATGCAAGCGGCCACAAGAAAAGCAGAAAAAGCAAAAGCAGTCAAATCGAATGCCAAGCGACGGAATGCATGCTCAGTGAAGTAGCAGGCGCAACGCGCCCATATGTCACCCGAGCTCACACAGATTCGTGCAAAACTATGACTCATCATTTTTCTCGGACTCATTTTTCTGATTTAGAAAGCGTCCCTGAGACGGCAGGCGCCGCATCAAAGTCCACGCCTCAGGCCGTGGGTCGTACCTGTTGAATGAACCCGATGCGTGCAATGCGCCGCGCGCAGGACAGGCAGGCGCGACGTCTTCGACTTCGGATGTCAACGTGCTCATTACCGAATAGCCGGCGTACTCTTGCTGGACGCGGCGAAGAAAGATGCCCGTTGCCTCGTCAGCGTTGCCCGCCGACTCCAGGGTGTGAACGAGCCTGATCTGCAGGCCTTGAACGCCTTTTCGAAGAACGGCTGAGATCAGATAGCGGGTCCGCTTGCCCGAAGCGAATTGCGTCTTGGGGACCGAGCAAGCCAGCGGTTCAGCAGGCGACGCCATCGCCGGCTCCACGCTCTGCATGGCAAGAAAGAGCATTAACCATCTGCCGAGCCAGCGGTTCACTTCGCGCCCCCGCAAGGCCCTTCTGCTGAACGCAGCCACATGCACTGGCCGGGAACGGTGATCAGCTTGCCCTCCGCAGTCACCTCGATGCAGCTACCCTCCCAGCTGACACCGCCGTTGGCCACATGGATCGGATTGCGCGAAGGGACAACGACGCCATTGATGCGCGTCTCGTGGCACATAACGAATTCTCGAAGCACGTGGCTCGGCGGCATTTTCGGACCGCGTTCCCGTGGTTCCGACCCATCCGCCGCCGCCTCCCCAGATGCACCGGCCGTCGGTCGTTCGATGCCCGCGCAGCCGGCAACATCCAAAGCCGTCGAACCGACCGCGAGTACACAGAACACGCGGATGGCGAAGCAACGGGCTGGCGCCCATGCCTCAGCCAACACGGCGCTCATTGGCGCGAAGCTCCAACTCATCAACTCTCCCTGATCTCGTTTTTTGAAAGGCAGCAACTTGCTCCCTGCTTTTTGGGCCGCCGGAGAATATCCGAGAGAACACCGTCAAAGCGAGCAAAATTGCCTTTGATCAAATCCGCTAGCACTTGTGCTCTACACAAGCGCCGCGGGCTCATCTCCAGGAGTTAATCCAATGCCTGTCAACGCCTTCTATGCCCAGTCCGGCGGCGTCACCTCCGTGATCAACGCCTCCGCCGCGGGCGTCATCGAGACGGCACGCCGGCATGCCGACCGCATCGGCACCGTCTATGCCGGGCGCAACGGCATCCTCGGCGCGCTGGCCGAGGACCTGATCGACACCGGCCTCGAATCGGCCGAGGCCATCGCGGCGCTGCGCACCACGCCCGCGGGCGCCTTTGGCTCCTGCCGCTACAAGCTCAAGTCGCTGGAGAAGAACCGCCGCGAGTACGAGCGGCTGATCGAGGTCTTCAAGGCGCACGGCATCGGCTACTTCTTCTACAACGGCGGCGGCGATTCGGCCGACACCTGCTTCAAGGTGAGCCAGCTCTCGCAGTCGATGGGCTATGCGCTGCAGGCGATCCACGTGCCCAAGACCATCGACAACGACCTGCCGCTGACGGACTGCTGCCCGGGCTTCGGCTCGGTCGCGAAGTACGTCGCGGTGTCGACACTCGAGGCTTCGCTGGACGTGCGCTCGATGGCCGCGACATCGACCAAGGTCTTCGTGCTGGAGGTGATGGGCCGCCATGCAGGATGGATCGCCGCGGCGGGCGGGCTGGCGGCGGACCACGGCATTCCGGTGGTGATCCTGTTCCCCGAGATTCCCTTCGACCAGCCGGCCTTCCTCGCGCGCGTGGATGCGCTGGTCAAGCACCACGGCTATTGCACGGTGGTGGTGTCCGAAGGCGCACACCATCCCGACGGCAGCTTCCTCGCGGAGCAGGGCACGAAGGACGCGTTCGGGCACGCGCAGCTCGGCGGCGCGGCGCCGGTGGTGGCGCAGATGGTGAAGGAGGCGCTGGGCTACAAGTTCCACTGGGCCGTGGCCGACTACCTGCAGCGCTCGGCGCGCCACATCGCCTCGGCCACCGACGCGCGCCAGGCCTATGAGCTGGGCCAGCACGCGGTGGAGCTGGCGCTGGAAGGCAAGAATTCGGTGATGCCGACCATCGAGCGCACCTCCGACTCGCCCTATGCCTACCGCATCGGCAGCGCGCCGCTGGACCAGGTGGCCAATGCCGAGAAGTTCATGCCGCGCGACTACATCTCGGCCGATGGCTACGGCATCAGCGACAAGGGCCGCGCCTACCTGCTGCCGCTGATCCAGGGCGAGGACTACCCCAGCTACCGCGACGGGCTGCCGGTCTACGTGACGCTGCAGAACCATCCGGTGGCCAAGAAGCTGCCACCCTTCGAGATCACGAAGTGAAGCCTGCGACGCCGCTGCCCGACGCCACGCGCTGCCCCCTGTGCAGCGAAGCCAACCGCTGCTCCATCGAACTCGAACGCGAGACGGGCCAGCCTCAGGGTCCCTGCTGGTGCATGCAGACCCCGATGCCTCCGTCAGTATTGGCACGTGTGCCGGCCGAGGCGCGCGGCCTCGCCTGCATCTGCGCCCGCTGTGCTACGCAGGCGGCGACGGAGATGGCGGCTCCTGTGGTGCCACCTCCGGCTCCGGCGCCGGTGGCGGCTCTTCATCAGTCCCAGGCATGACCGCCGGCGGCGCGGCGCCGCCCTTGCGCTGCTGCGCGATCACCTCGTGGATGAACTGCAGCTTGCGCACCGCCTCGCGCGGCAGCACGAAGGGATAGAAATCGGGCTGGCCCATGCTGCGCGAGAGCTCGTTGAGCACGTTGGTCAATCGCACCCAGCCGTTGAGGAAGTCGAGGAACTCGCTCGCCTCGGGATGCTCCGGCTGCCAGAGGTCGGACAGCTCGAACAGGTCGCTGGTGAGCTCCACGTTCTGCGCATCCACGCCGAAGCTCTTCGCCGTGTCGGCCGTGTCCGCCATGTGCAGGTAGTGGGCCCAGGTCTCGGCCCAGTCCTCCCACGGATGCGCGCTGGCATAGCTGGTGACGTGGTGATTGGCCCAGTCCGCGGGCGGACCGTTGTTGTAGTGGTTCTGCAGCGCGGCCGCGTAGTCGGCGCGCTCGTCGCCGAATAGCTCGCGAAAGCCTTCGAGCCAGGGCGCGGGGTGCACCAGCAGGTCCCAGTAGTAGTGGCCGATCTCGTGGCGGAAGTGGCCGACCAGGGTGCGGTAGGGCTCGCGCATCTCGGCGCGGATGCGCTCGCGCACCGCGTCCTCGGCCTCCTCGGCGTTGAGGGTGATCACGCCCATCTGGTGGCCGGTCATCACGTGCGGGCCGCCCGGCAGGTTGCCGAGGAAGTCGAAGGCAAGGCCGTGCTCCGGGTCGGACAGGCGCGTGGCCACCGGCAGCTTCAGCGCCAGCAATTGCGAGATCAGGCGCCGCTTGGCCAGCTCCAGCTTGCGCCACAGCTCGCCGTTGACCTCGATGGACAGGTCGGGGATGGTGCGCGTCACGCTGCAGGCCAGACACATGCCGGGCACCAGGCCGTCGGTGTTGAAGGACGGATCGTCGCCCGCGCGCGGCGCGGGGACCATCCAGTTGCAGGCCGCCGGCGTCATCAGGTTTGCGCAGCAGCGGTAGGCCCGACCGCCAGCATCGCCGAAGACGGCGAAGGTGTCGGGCTCGGCGCCCTCGTGGGTGGCCGGTGCGAGAGGCACCACCCCGAGTTGCTCGATCACGTAGCCGAGCGGGGTCTGGCAGGCCAGGCAACGGCTGTTGTGCAGGAACACGGGCCGGCCGCACTGGCACTGGTAGGCGCGGGTGACGGTGGGGGCCTTCAGTTCGGCGGCGAGCGAGGATGCCCCACCGTCGTCGGCGGGCGTGGGGTCGGCGGTGGCGGGTTCCATGTGTTCTTCTCGGGGGCGCGAAAGGGAAGGCGGGCCATTTTGCGGTCGCCTGGCCGGCCGGCCCGGCGCGCAAACCCCGATATCCTTGTAGGACAGCCCGCCCGGCTGCGCCCGATGACCGACGCCGTTCCCTCCACCCAGACCCTCACCGCCCGCTACGGCACCCGCTACCGCTGGCTGCTGCTGTTCTCCGTGATGGTGGGCGTGATGGCGTCGATCATGTCCTCGACCATCGTCAACGTGGCGATCCCGGGTCTGAGCCACCACTTCACGCTGGGGCAGGAACGGGCCCAGTGGGTCAGCTCCGGCTTCATGGTGGCGATGACGGTCTCGATGCTCACCACGCCCTGGCTGCTGGCGCGCTACGGCTACCGCCGCACCTACGTCGGCACCATGGTGCTGCTGCTGGCCGGCGGCATCACGGGCGGGGTCGCGAACCACTTCCCGCTGGTGCTGGCCGCACGCGTGGCGGAGGGGCTGGCGGCCGGGGTGGTGCAGCCGATCCCCGCCATCATCATCCTGCGCGCCTTCGAGCCCCATGAGCAGGGCCGCGCGAGCGGCATCTTCGGCATGGGCGTGGTGCTGGCGCCGGCCATCGGGCCCAGCATCGGCGGTGTGCTGGTGGATCTGTTCGGCTGGCGCTCGATCTTCTTCATGGTCGTGCCCTTCTGCCTGGCGTCGATCTGGCTGGCGTATCGCTTCGTGCCGGTCACCGCGCCGGGCGGCGCGACCGCGGCGCGCGGCGCGGCGCTGGACTGGGGCGGCGTGGCGCTGGGCACCGTGGGCACGTTGTGCCTGCTGAATGGCCTGGTGGAACTGCGCGGCGATGCACCGCTGCAGGCCGCGGCGCTGCTGGCCGGCGCCGGCCTGGCCTTCGGCGCCTTCGTGGCTTGGCAGCGGCGGGTGGCGGCCGCGGGCGGCGCGCCGCTGATGAACCTGGCGCTGTTCCATCACCGCCAGTTCGCCATGGGCAGCGTGGTCGCCTTCATCTACGGCACGGCGCTGTTCGGCTCGACCTACCTGCTGCCGGTCTACATGCAGGTGGGGCTGCAGCTGTCGGCCTCGCACGTCGGCACCATCCTGCTGCCGGCCGGCATCGTGCTGGCCTTCGCCATCGCGCTGGTGGGTCGGCTGGCGGACCGGCAGCCGACCTGGCTGCTGGTGAGCATCGGGCTGGCGCTGCTGGCCCTCTCCTTCGCGCTGATGCTGGTGCTGCGGCTGGACAGCGCGATCTGGCTGCTGGCCGTCTTCGCCGTGATCGGCCGCATCGGGCTGGGCTTCATCCTGCCCTCGCTCAACCTGGGCGCGATGCGGCCGCTGGAGAAACCGCTGATCCCCCAGGGCGCGAGCGCGATCAACTTCCTGCGCATGCTGGGCGGCGCAGCCGGCGTGAGCCTGTGCGCGATCGTGCTCGAATGGCGGCTGGCCGCGCACGGCGATTCGCTGGCGAACCCGGCCACCAGCGCCGCGCGGCTGGCGGCCTTCGACGAGGTGTTCGCGCTGCTGGCGGCGCTATGCGCGCTGGCGATGTGCGCCGCCTGGCAACTGAAAGAAAAGCCTGGCGCCTGAGTGGGCGCCGCTGCGTTCTAATAGCCGGCATGTGCCAACTGCTCGGAATGAACTGCAACACGCCCACGGACGTGACCTTCAGTTTCACGGGCTTCGCGCAGCGCGGCGGCCGCACCGACCACCATGCCGACGGCTGGGGCATCGCCTTCTTCGAGGACCGGGGGCTGCGGCATTTCGTCGACCACCAGCCGGCCTGCGAATCGCCGGTGGCCGATCTGATCCGGCGCTACCCGATCAAGAGCCGCCACGTCATCGCCCACATCCGCAAGGCCACGCAGGGCGCGGTGAACCTGCAGAACTGCCACCCCTTCGTGCGCGAGCTGTGGGGCCGCTACTGGGTGTTCGCCCACAACGGTGACCTGAAGGACTTCCGCCCGCGCCTGCACGGCAACTTCCACCCGGTGGGCAGCACCGACAGCGAGCATGCCTTCTGCTGGATCATGCAGGAGCTGGCCAAGTCGCATGCCGGCGTGCCGACGGTCGAGGAGCTGACGCTCACGCTGCGCGAGCTGGCGCCGCGCTTCGCGCGCCACGGCAGCTTCAACTTCATGCTCTCGAACGGGCAGGCGCTGTGGTCCCATGCCTCCACGCACCTCTGGTACATCGAGCGGCGCCATCCCTTCCTGACGGCGGAGCTGTCGGATGAGGACTTGTCCATCGACTTCGCGCAGCACACCACGCCCGACGATCGCGTGGCGGTGGTGGTCACCGCGCCCCTGACCACCAACGAGACCTGGACCGCTTTCATGCCCGGCGAGTTGGCGGTGTTCGTCGACGGCCAGCGACAAAGCTGAGCGCTCCCCGGGTTCCCCCAAAGCGCTGGCGTTGGGCTGAGAGCCTGAGTGAGGCTAGCGCAGTTCCGCCTCGAGCGCGTCGATGAACATGGCCGGCACGTCGAAGCCGGTCTGCTCGGTGATCTCCTGGAAGCAGGTCGGGCTGGTCACGTTGATCTCGGTCAGCGCATTGCCGATCACGTCCAGCCCGATCAGCAGCAGCCCGCGCTCGCTGAGCACCGGGCCGATGGCCTCGGCGATGCGCCGGTCCTGGTCGGTCAGCGGCTGGGCCACGCCTTTGCCGCCGGCGGCCAGGTTGCCGCGCACCTCGGTGCCCTGGGGAATGCGCGCCAGGCTGAAGGGCACGGCCTGCCCGGCGATCACCAGGATGCGCTTGTCGCCCTGCGTGATCTCGGGCACGAAGCGCTGCACCATGAGGGTCTGCTCCCCATGATTGTTGAGCGTCTCGACGATGGAACCCAGGTTGAGCCCGTCGGCCCGCACGCGGAAGATCCCCATGCCACCCATGCCGTCCAGCGGCTTGAGGATGATGTCCTGGTGCTCGGCATGGAAGGCGCGCACCGCGGCCGGATCGCGCGTGACCAGCGTGGGCGTGGTGTATTCGGCGAACTCCATGATCGCCAGCTTCTCTGGATGGTCGCGCAGCGCGCGCGGGCGGTTGATCACGCGCGCGCCCTCGCGCTCGGCCTGCTCCAGCAGGTGCGTGGCGTAGATGTATTCGGCGTCGAAGGGCGGGTCCTTGCGCATCAGCACCGCGTCGAAGGCATGCAGGGGCCGCTCGATCACGGCCTCCTCGCGGAACCAGGCCTGCTCGCCGGTGAGCGTGATTTCGCGCACTTTCGCGATGACGGGGCGCCCGCGCTGCCAGGTGAGGTCCTGCGGCACGCAGGCCGAGAGCTTGTGCCCGCGGCGCTGGGCCTCGCGCATCATCGAGAAGGTGGTGTCCTTGTAGATCTTGAACTGCTCGAGAGGGTCCGCAACGAAAAGGATGTGCATCAGGATGTCTTTCCGGTGGTCGATGAGGAGCGGGCTGCGTCTGCCGCGGCCCGGGCGTCTTGCCTGATCTTGCAGGCAGGTGCGATGTCCTTGCCGGCGAAGGGTTTGCGGCCCAGTTGCTGGATCGCGAGCCCGACGGCGCCGGCCGCCACGCCCCAGAAGGCGGAGCCGATGCCGGCGATGGTGAGGCCCGAGAGCGTGACCAGGAAGGTGATCAGCGCCGCCTCGCGGTGCGATTCCTCCCGCACCGCCGCGGCCAGGCCACTGCCGATGGTGCCCAGCAGCGCCAGGCCGGCGATGGCAGCGACCAGTTCCTTCGGGAAGGCGGTGAGCAGCCCCGTGACCGCGGCGCCAAACAGGCCGATCACCACGTAGATCGCTCCGCAGCTCACTGCCGCGGTATAGCGCCGCGCCGGATCCTCGTGCGCCTCGCGGCCCATGCAGATGGCGGCGGTGATCGCGCTCAGGTTGAGTGCGAAGGCGCCGAAGGGCGCGAACGCCAGCGTGGCCAGGCCGCTGAGGGTGATCAGCTTCGAGATGGGCAGGTCGTAGCCGGCCGCGCGGATCGCCGCCACGCCCGGCAGGTTCTGCGAGGCCATGGTGACGACGAAGAGCGGTAGCGCCAGGCTGACCACCGCCTGCCAGCTGAAGACCGGCAAGGTGAAGACCGGCGCCGCCACGCTGAGGTGCACCGCGTTCCATGCCAGTTCGCCGCGCGCCGCCGCGAAGGCGATGGCGGCCAGCAGCGTCAGCGGCACCGCGTAGCGCGGCAGCAGGCGCCGCGTGACGAGGTAGCACAGCAGCATCAGCAGCACCAGAGGCAGCGCGGTGCGCGCCGCGAGGAAGGCCTCCAGGCCGAAGCGCGCCAGCACGCCGGCCAGCAAGGCCGAGGCCAGCGCCATCGGGATGCGGTTCATCACGCGCTCGAACCATCCGGTGGCGCCGGCCAGCGTGATGAGCAGGGCGCAGACGATGAAGGCGCCCACGGCCTCGCCCATGCCGTAGCCCGACCCGGCCACCGCCAGCACAGCCGCGCCGGGCGTGCTCCAGGCGATCATCACCGGCTTGCGCCACCACAGCGAGGGCAGCGCCGTGGCCAGGCCCATGCCGAGGCCCAGCGCCCACATCCAGGAGCTGATGATCTCGGGCGTGGCGCCGAAGGCCTGCGCCGCCTGGAACACGATGGCCACGGAACTGGTGAAGCCCACCAGCACGGCGACGAAGCCGGCGGTAAAAGACGAGAAGCCCAGGTCCTTGAAGAATCTCATTCGAGAATTGTGCCGCCGAGCGCCGAGTCATGGCCGGCGAAGCCAGGCCCGTTCGGGAGATACCGCGGAACCGGCTTTGCCGGGCCGCTGGTGTCGCCCCCGGTGAGGGGGTTGGCGGACCGCACGAAGTGGGGGAGCCTGGGGGAGAGCTAAATTTCTATCTTCGAACCCAATTCCACCACCGCGTTGTTCGGCAGGCCGAGGAAGCCGGCCGCCCCGCTCGCGCTGTGGTGCATCTGCGCGAAGAGTTTCTCGCGCCACGGCGCCATGCCGCTGCCCAGGGTGGGAATGACCACGTCGCGCGACAGGAAGTAGCTGGTGGTCATGGGCTCGAGCTGGCAGCCGCGCAGGCGCGCATGCTCGAGCGCGCGCGGCAGGTCCACGTCGTTCTTGAAGCCGTAGTGCACGATCACCTGCCAGCAGTGGTGGCCGAGCGCCTCCATCTCGATGCGCTTGTCCATCGGGATCCACGGCACCTCGTGGTTGCGCACGGTGACGAACAGGTTCTGCTCGTGCATCACCTTGTTGTGCTTGAGGTTGTGCAGGAGCGCGTTGGGCACGACGCCCGGCTCGGCCGTCATGAAGACGGCGGTGCCGTCCACCCGCGCCGGCGGGTTGACGAAGACGGAATCGAGAAAACCGCGCAGGTCGATGGCCTCGGCCAGCTGCATCTGGCCCATCAGGCGCCGGCCTTCCTTCCAGGTCAGCATCAGCATGAAGATGGAGCCGCCGATGAGCAGCGGGAACCAGCCGCCCTCGAAGAGCTTGAGCAGGTTGGAGGCAAAGAACAGGAAGTCCACCACGAAGAACCAGCCGGTGGCCGCGACGCAGAGCCACAGCGGGTAGTTCCAGGCATAGCGGATCACGAAGAAGGTCAGCACCGTGGTGATCAGCATGTCGGTGGTGACGGCGATGCCGTACGCCGCCGCGAGGTTGCTCGACGAACGGAACATGACCACCGCCAGCACGATCGCCACGAACAGGCCCCAGTTGACGAAGGGGATGTAGATCTGGCCCGCGGCGCGCACGCTGGTGTGCTCGATGTTCAGGCGCGGCAGGTAGCCGAGTTGGATCACCTGGCGGGTGACGCTGAAGGCGCCGGTGATCAGCGCCTGCGAGGCTATCACGGTGGCGGCGGTGGCCAGCAGCACCAGCGGGATCAGGGCCCACTCGGGCGCCATCATGAAGAACGGGTTCTTCACTGCCGCCGGGTTCTCCAGCAGCAGCGCGCCCTGGCCGAAGTAGTTGAGCACGAGCGCGGGCATCACGACCGAGAACCAGGCGATGCGGATCGGGCCCTTGCCGAAGTGGCCGAGGTCGGCATAGAGCGCCTCGGCGCCGGTCACGCACAGCACGGTGGCGCCCAGGATGATGAAGCTGGTGCCCGGGTTGTCCCACATGAAGCGCAGCGCATAAAGCGGGCTGATGGCCTTGAGGATCTCCGGATGGGTGAGGATCTGCGCAACGCCCAGCAAAGCGATGGCGATGAACCAGGCCAGCGTGATCGGGCCGAAGAAGCGGCCGATGCCCGCGGTGCCATGCTTCTGGACGGCGAACAGGCAGAACAGCACCACCAGGGTGATCGGTATCACGTAGTGCTTGAAGTGCGGCGACACCACCTCCAGGCCCTCGACCGCCGAGAGCACCGAGATCGCCGGCGTGATGACGCCGTCGCCGTAGAAGAGCGAGGTGCCGAAGATGCCCACCGCCAGCAGCACCTGGCGCAGCCGCGGCTTGTCGACCACCGCCTGCGAGGCCAGCGCCAGCATTGCGACCAGGCCGCCTTCGCCCTCGTTGTCGGCGCGCAGCACCAGCACCACGTACTTCAGCGAGACGATCACCGTCAGCGTCCAGAAGAACATCGACAAGATGCCGTAGACGTTCTCGGTGGTGAACGGCACGTGGCCGTGGCCGAAGACCTCCTTCACTGCATACAGCACGCTGGTGCCGATGTCGCCGTAGACGACGCCGATGGCCGCGACGATCAGCGCGGCGGAGGAGGATTTGGTCGGGGACACGAAAGTGGGTGCACGAGGGTGTCCGGCGTCGAATGCACGCCGGGGCGGCGGGGCGGCCTTGTCTGGCCTCCGCGTCGCCCTCCGCCCTCGGGTTTGCGTTGCTGTGGGGCCGCTATTTTGCCGCCAGCGGGACCGGCCGCAAGGCCAAGTCCGCTAAGAAATTATTCGTACGTTTCGGCGTCCGGATTGGTCGCTTCCATTTCGTAGCTGGCCGCGACCATGGCCAGCCGGCCAATCACCCCGTACATGTAGAAGCGATTGGGTGCGCTCGCACCGGGCTTGGCGCCGGGTTGCGGTAAGTGCGCACTCTCCGAGAAAGCCAGCGGCACGAAGCTGGCGCCCGGCATGTTGAGGTTCTCGTCCGGGCTGCGCTCGGCATGCACGCGGTAGAAGCCGCCGACCACGTAGCGGTCCATCATGTAGACCACCGGCTCGGCCACGCCGTTGTTGACCCGCTCGTTGGTCAGCACGCCCTCCTGCACGATCAGGTCGGTCGGCCCCTGGGGCGTTTCCTGCCCCGGCGAGGCGGGCGCCTTGCCGCGGCTGCGACGACCGAAGGCCTCCAGGTCCTTGACGTCGCGCACGGTCATCACGCCCATCGGGTCGGCACCGTTGTCGGCCTTGACCACCACGAAGGGCTTTTCGTTGATGCCGTATTCCTTGTACTTGCGCCGGACCTTGGTGAGCAGCGCATCGACGTGGCTGGTCAGCACGTCCAGGCCCTTGCCCTCGGCGAGGTCGACGCCGCCGGCGCGCGCGTGCATCGGGTTGATCAGCCAGGGGTCGATGCCCAGCAGCTTGCCGAAGCGCTTGGACACTTCCTCGTAGCTGTGCAGGTGGTTGCTCTTGCGGCGCACCGACCAGCCAGCATGCAGCGGCGGCAGCAGGTACTGCTCGTGCAGGTCCTCCAGGATGCCGGGCGTGCCGGCCGAGAGGTCGTTGTTGAGCAGGATGGTGCAGGGATCGAAATGCTTGAGCCCCAGGCGCCGGCGGCTGCGCACCACAGGCTCCAGGCACACGCTCTCGCCGTGCGGCAGCTCGATCTTCTTGGGTGACTTGATGGCGGGGTCGATGGAGCCCACGCGCACGTTGAGCCCCGCCATGTGGAAGATGCGCACCAGCCGGGCCACGTTGGCCAGGTAGAAGGTGTTCTTCGAATGGTTCTCGGGAATGACGAGCAGGTTGCGCGCCTCCGGGCAGATCTTCTCGATCGCGGCCTGCGCGGCCTGCACTGCCAGCGGCAGCATGTCCTCGGTCAGGTTGTTCCAGCCGCGCGGGTAGAGGTTGGTGTCCACCGGCGCCAGCTTGAAGCCGGCGTTGCGGATGTCGGCCGAGCTGTAGAAGGGCGGGGTGTGCTCCATCCATTCCAGCCGGAACCAGCGCTCGATGGCCGGCATGGAATCGAGGATGCGCTGCTCGAGTTCGTTGATCGGGCCGGTCAGGGCAGTGACGAGATGGGGGACCATGCGGCGGCCTTGTAGTGCGTGTTCTGCGGCGAAAGGTGGAGTGGAATTGTAGGATTTGAGGGCGCCGGCCCGGATGACAAGCGCCCCGGCCGCCCCGCCACCTCAGGTGCGCACTTCGCCCTGCCCCAGCACCACGTACTTCAGCGAGGTCAGCCCCTCGATGCCCACCGGCCCGCGAGCGTGGAACTTGTCGGTGCTGATGCCGATCTCGGCGCCCAGCCCGAACTCGAAGCCGTCGGCGAAGCGGGTGCTGGCATTCACCATGACGCTGGCCGAATCGACCTCGCGCAGGAAGCGCTGGGCATGCATGTGATCCCGGGTGACAATGGCATCGGTGTGATGGCTGGAGTAGTGGTTGATGTGGGCGATGGCCTCGTCCACGTCCGCCACGACCTTGATGCTGATGACGGCTGCAAGGTATTCCTCCGACCAGTCCGACTCGACCGCGTCGACCACCTTGGCCCCCGGCGGCAGCGCACCTTCGGCGCGCAGGATGCGGGCGGCGGCTGGGTCGCAGCGCATCTCCACGCCCTTGGCCGCGAAGATGGCACCGATCTCGGGCAGAAAGCTATCGGCCATCGAGGCGGCCACCAGCAGCCCTTCGGCCGCGTTGCAGGGGCTGTATTTCTGGGTCTTGGCGTTGTCCACGATACGCACCGCCATGTCGAGCTCGGCGGTGTCGTCGACGTAGACGTGGCAGTTGCCGTCCAGGTGCTTGATGACCGGCACCTTGGCCTCGCGGCTGATGCGCTCGATCAGGCCCTTGCCGCCGCGGGGGATGACCACGTCGACGAACTCGGGCATGGCGATCAGCCGGCCGACGGCCTCGCGGTCGGTGGTCTGTACCAGTTGCACCGCCTCCACCGGCAGGGCGGCCTCGGCCAGTGCCTCGCCAACCAGCGCGGCCAGCGCCTTGTTGGACTCGATCGCCTCCGAGCCGCCGCGCAGGATCGCCGCGTTGCCGCTCTTGATCGCCAGACTGGCGGCCTCGATGGTCACGTTGGGGCGGCTCTCGTAGATCATGCCGAAGACGCCGATCGGCACCCGCATCTGGCCCACGCGGATGCCGCTGGGCTGCTGGCGCATGCCGATGACCTCGCCGATCACGTCCGGCATGGCGGCCAGCTGCTCGCAGCCCAGCGCGACGGTCTCGAGGGCCTCGGGGCTGAGCTTGAGGCGATCGACCAGGGGGGCCGAGAGGCCGGCGGCCCGGGCGCGCTCCACGTCGCGGGCATTGGCCGGGCCCAACGCCTCGGCGCTCTCGCGCAGGCGCCGGGCCAGGACGCGCAGCGCCTGGCTCTTGGTCGCAGCGGAGGCCTTCGCCATCCGGGCAGCGGCCGTCTTGGCCTGCATGCCCAGGGTCTGCATGTATTCGTTGACGTTGAAGGCGTTCATCCTCCGGATTGTCCCACGCAGGGTCCGGGCGGCATGGCGCCGGCGCGAAACGCCGAGTTCCTGAAAATGCAACGAAAGCCTCTCAGGCTCTCATCCGCGCGCCGGCGCGGCGCA
Source organism: Variovorax sp. JS1663 (assembly GCF_002157355.1). Classification (GTDB taxonomy): domain Bacteria; phylum Pseudomonadota; class Gammaproteobacteria; order Burkholderiales; family Burkholderiaceae_C; genus Variovorax. Next base: position 14,596 of record NZ_LYMK01000041.1, read on the forward strand.
CGCGCGGCACAGCATCAGCGCCAGCCGCTGCAGCGCCTGCCAGCCGCTGGCCGGCCAGTCGGGCTGCTTCAGGCCCTTGACGATGCCATCCACCACGTGGGCGGCACGCAGCAGGCGAACCAGCGCACGGTCGTCCAACCGCGGCAGCACGCGCTCGAAAGCGCGCTCGCGCGGCCCCCAGATGCGGTTCTCGCGCAGGGCCATGGGCAAAGGACGGCCGGCCGTCATGGCGTCCTTCACCCGCTTGAGGGCGCGGATGTCTTCCGCCAGCGTGTAGTGCACCAGCACCTCGGCCTCGCCTTCGGCCTGCAGGCCGTCAAGCATGCGGGCCACGCGCTGGGGATTGCCGCCCAGCACCGCCTCGGAGAGCTTGAAGACGTCGTAGCGCGCCACGTTGTTGACCGCGGCCTCGACCTGCGCCCAGCCCAGTTCGCCGGCCGGGTACAGCAGGGCCAGCTTCTGGATCTCCTGGTGGGCAGCCAGCAGGTTGCCCTCCACCCGGTCGGCGAAGAACTGCAGCGTGCGCTGGCCTTCCTCGCCAGCCTTCACGCGCTGGTCCTGCCGCGCCAGGCGCTGCGCGATCCACTGCGGCAGCGCGGCGCGCTCGATGGTCTCGACCGCCAGGCTGACGCCATGCGCCTCCAGCGCCGCGAACCAGGCGCCGGTGCGCGTGGCCTTGTCCAGCCGGGGCAGCAGCACAAGGGTCAGGGTGCTGTCGTTGCCGGCAGCGCTTTCGGCGATCTGCTGCAGCGCGGCACTGCCGTCCTTGCCCGGCTTGCCCGAGGGAATGCGGATCTCGACGATCTGCCGCTCGGCGAACAGGCTCAGCGATCCACCGGCTGCGAGCACCGCGCTCCAGTCGAAATGGGCGCCTGCAACGGTATAGGAGCTGCGCTCGGTGCAGCCCTGCGTCCGCGCGGCGGCCCGGATGGCATCCGCCGCCTCCTGCGCCAGCAGGGGCTCGTCGCCGTGGATGACGTACAGCGGCTTCAGCCCCTTCTGCAGGTGCGCATCGAGCTGGGCCGCCGCAAGCTGCATCGGATCAGAGGCTCTTGACGGCCGCCAGCCGGCGCAGGGTCTGCTGAGCGATGTCGTTCTGCATGTCGCGGTACAGCAGCTCGGTCTCGCCTTCCTTGGCCAGGGCGGCGGTCTCGTTGTAGGTGATGTCGCGGAATTGCTCGATCTGGGTCGGGCCCAGCAACTCCTTGCCGCCGGGCGTACGCAGGCGGATGCGCATGGTCAGGCGCAGCTGCAACTCGCGCACCTGGCCGGCCGAGTTGGTAGAGAGGACGGCGGTACCGCGGTTTTCCGAAAGCACCTCCAGGATCGCATCGGCGCGCTCCTTCTCCTCCTCCGGCACCAGCTCGACGTTGCCGGCGGCACGCAACTGACGGCGCAGCGCGTTCACGAAAGCCGTCTTGCCCGGTACGAACAGTGACTTGAAGGCGAAATCCGGCGCGCGGCGCAGCTGGAAGCCGCAGCCCGCGAGCGCCAACGTGGCGGCAGCGCCGGCCAGCAGTGCACGGCGCGAAGAAAAAGAGCTGTTCATGCCGCCTCTCATACCACCACGTTGACCAGCCGGCCCGGCACCACGATCACGCGCTTGGCGGGCGCACCACCGGCGAACTTGACGAAGTCCTCGCTCGCCAGCGCGATCTTCTCGATCTCCGGCTTGGTGGCGTTGGCCGGCACGCGCAGGGAGCCGCGCAGCTTGCCGTTGACCTGCAGCATCAACTCGATCTCGTCCTGTTCCAGCGCGACGGCATCGACCTCCGGCCAGGGCGCATCGAGCAGCGGGCCCTGCAGACGGTCGTAGCCCAGCGCGTGCCACAGCGCATGGGTGATGTGCGGCGTGGCCGGGTAGAGGCAGCGCAGCAGGATGCCGAAGCCCTCGCGCGCGGCCGCACGGTCGCCGGGGCTGCCGTCGGACTTGAAGCCCTCCAGCGCGTTCAGCAGCTTCATCGCGCCGGAGACGACGGTGTTGTACTGCATGCGCTGGTAGTCGTAGTCGACCTGGCGCAGCACGGTGTGCACCTCGCGGCGCAGGGCCTTGGCCTCCTTGCCGAAGGCCGAACGCGGGTCCACCGTATCGAGGTCGATCTGGTCGCCCTCAGGCACGGCGGCCTCCGCGGTGCCGAGCGCGACGCCATAGTTCCAGACTCGACGCAGGAAGCGGAAGCTGCCTTCCACCGCGGCGTCGTTCCACTCCAACGTGGCCTCGGGCGGCGCGGTGAACATGGTGTAGAGGCGTGCGGTGTCGGCGCCGTACTTCTCGATCAGGTCCTGTGGGTCGACGCCGTTGCGCTCGCTCTTGCCCATCTTGCCGACGCCGCCGTACTCGACCGCCGTACCGTCGGCCAGCGTGCCGCCGCTGATGCGGCCCTGCGCGTCAAGCACCTGTGTGACCTCGGAGGGTGGGAAGTACTCCTTGCCGCCCTTCTCGGTACGCCGATAGAAGATGTGGTTGAGCACCATGCCCTGGGTCAGCAGCTTGCTGAAGGGCTCGTCCGCCTTCACCAGGCCCATGTCGCGCATCACCTTGGTCCAGAAGCGCGCGTACAGCAGGTGCAGGATCGCATGCTCGATGCCGCCGATGTACTGGTCCATCGGCATCCAGTAGCGGGCGCCCTCGGCCACCATCGCCTCGTCGTTCGTCGGGTCGCAGTAGCGCATGAAATACCAGGCGCTGTCCACGAAGGTGTCCATGGTGTCGGTCTCGCGCCGCGCCGGCTTGCCGCAGACGGGGCAGACCACACCGGCATGGAAGCCTTCGTGCTTGTGCAGCGGGTTGCCCGAGCCGTCGGGCACGCAGTCGGTGGGCAGCACCACCGGCAGGTCCTTCTCGGGGACCGGCACCGCGCCGTGCTCCTCGCAATGGATGATGGGGATCGGCGTGCCCCAGTAGCGCTGGCGGCTGATGCCCCAGTCGCGCAGGCGCCAGGTAGTCTGCATCTCGCCCAGGCCCTTCTGGCCAAGCGCGTGGGCCACCGCCTTGACCGCCTCCGCATACGACATGCCACTGAAGTTGTCGGAGTTGATGGTGACGCCGCGCTGCTTGTCGGCGTACCAGTCCTGCCAGCGGTGGTAGTCGAAATGGGGCTCGTCGTCGACCAGCACCACCTGGATGATCTCGATGCCGTACTTGTTGGCGAAGGCGAAGTCGCGCTCGTCGTGGGCGGGCACGCCCATCACGGCACCGTCACCGTAGCCCATCAACACGTAGTTGCCGACCCACACCGGGACCGGCTCCTCGGTGATGGGGTGCTGGACGAACAGGCCGGTGGGCACGCCCCTCTTCTCCTGCGTCGCGAGCTCGGCCTCGGTCGTGCCGCCGCTCTTGCATTCCTCGATGAATGCGGCGACCTTGGCGTCCTTCCGGGCGGCGTGCGCGGCCAGCGGATGCTCCGGCGCTACGGCGCAGAAGGTCACGCCCATGATGGTGTCGGCACGCGTCGTGAAGACGTACATGCGGCCGCCCTGGATCAGCTCGCCCTGCGCATCCCGGATGTCGTGGGTGAAGGCGAAGCGCACGCCCTCGCTCTTGCCGATCCAGTTCTCCTGCATCAGCTTGACCCGCTCGGGCCAGCCCGGCAGCTTGTGCTGGGTGTGATCCAGCAATTCCTCGGCGTAATCGCTGATCTTCAGGTAATAGCCCGGGATCTCGCGCCGCTCGACGGTGGCGCCGGTGCGCCAGCCCTTGCCGTCGATCACCTGCTCGTTGGCCAGCACGGTCTGGTCGACCGGGTCCCAGTTGACCACCTGGGTCTTGCGGTAGGCAATGCCCTTCTCGAGCATCTTGAGGAACAGCCACTGGTTCCACTTGTAGTAGCCGGGGTCGCAGGTCGCGATCTCGCGGCTCCAGTCGATCGCCAGGCCCATGGCCTGGAGCTGGCTCTTCATGTAACCGATGTTCTCGTAGGTCCACTTGGCCGGCGGCACGCCATTCTTGAGCGCCGCGTTCTCGGCCGGCAGGCCGAAGGCATCCCAGCCCATCGGCATCAGGACGTTGTAGCCGCTCATGCGCAGGTAGCGCGTGAGCATGTCGTTGATGGTGTAGTTGCGCACGTGGCCCATGTGCAGCTTGCCGCTGGGGTAGGGCAGCATCGAGCAGGCGTAGTACTTCTTCTTTTTCGCGTCCTCGGTCACGCGGTAGGCGTCGGCCGCAGTCCAGGCCGCCTGGGCGGCGGACTCGACGTCACTGGGTTTGTAGCTGGGGTTCATTGGGCAGGGCAACAAAGGCCCGGCAGCGGGTGGCCGGGAACCGGGGAAAAGCGGATTATCGCGGCTGGGAACGCCGTGCCGCTCGGCGCGGGCCGGGAAGACACGCCTTGCCTCCTCCGCAGAGAGGACTCAGGGCTTCTTCGGGGGCGCTTCCGTCACGAAGCCGATGCGATGGAGGCCGGCCTGGTTCGCGACGCCCATGAGCTCGACCACTCGGCCGTAGGGCACGGCCTGGTCGGCGCGCAGCTGGATCTCGGTGTCGGGGCTGTCGGCGGCCGCCTTGCGCAGCCGCTCGACCAACACCTCGGCGGTGACGGGCTGGTCGTTGAGGAAGACCTCGCCCGCCGCATTCACCGACAGGCTCACGAACTTCGGCGTGTCGGTGGGCTGGCCGGCCGCCGTGCGCGGCAGGTCGAGCTTGATCGAGCTGGCCATCAAGGGGGCGGTGATGATGAAGATCACCAAGAGCACCAGCATCACGTCGACCAGCGGCGTGACGTTGATGTCGGACAGCGGGCGTTGGCCTCCGCCGCCGATCGCGCGCCCGCCGGTGGCGGTGCTGCCGAGCGAGGTGCGACCGAAGGCCATGCGCAGGGGCCTCTCAGGCAGGCACGGGCCGCGCGGGCGGCAGCTGCGCCTCGCGTGCCGGCGTTTCGCCCAGGGCACCGAGCAGGTCGTGCGCGAAGCCTTCCAGCTCGGCCTCGATGCGACCGACCACCCGGCCGAACACGTTGTAGGCCAGCACGGCGGGGATCGCCACCGCCAGGCCGAAGGCGGTCATGATCAGCGCCTCACCCACCGGGCCGGCCACCTTGTCGATGGTGAAGCCGCCGGTCTCGCCGGCGATGCCGGTCAGGGCGCCGTAGATGCCCCACACCGTGCCCAGCAGGCCGACGAAGGGAGCTGTCGCGCCCACGGTGGCAAGCAGGATCTGGCCGGACTGCAGGCGCCGCAGCGCGGCATGGAGGGCGTCGCGCAGCACGCGCGTCAGGCGCTGCGCCCGGTCGACGGCGCCGCCCAGCGTGGCGGGATCGGGATCGACGGCCAACTGGCGCACTGCGCTCACCGCCGGCCAGACCAGGGCCGCGCGGTCGAAGCTGCGCAGCTTCTGCTCGGCGTCGCCGAGCGAGGCCGACTGCCAGAACGCGGCGATGCTGCGCGCCACGTCACGCGTGCCGCCGCGCAGCAGCCAGGCCTTCCAGAGGATGATCACCCAACTCGACACCGACATCAGCAGGAGCAGCGCTGCCACCGAGCGGCTGACGCCATCGCCATGGGTGAGCAACTCCAGGACTGTCATTCCGGTGGCCCCATGACGCTGCGCTCCCTCTGGAGCATCGCGGCAAGCGAAGCGATGCCCGTTCGGGAAACACCGCGGAACCGGCTTTGCCGGGCCGCTGGTGTTGCCCCCGGTGAGGGGGTTGGCGTAGCGACACGAAGTGCGCGAAGCCTGGGGGAGAGCGTCATTTCAGCCCGAGCACGTCGAACATGTCGAACAGCCCGGCCTGGCGCCCGGCCAGGAAACGCACGGCGCGCAGGCTGCCCTGGGCGTAGGTGGCGCGGCTGGCGGACTTGTGCGTGATCTCGATGCGCTCGCCGGTCCCGGCGAAGAGCACCGTGTGGTCGCCGACGATGTCGCCGCCGCGGATGGTCGCGAAGCCGATGGTCGACGGGTCACGCTCGCCGGTGACGCCCTCGCGCGCGTAGACGGCGCAATCCTTCAGGTCGCGGCCCAGCGCCTCGGCGATCACCTCGCCCATCTTGAGCGCGGTGCCCGAGGGCGCGTCGACCTTGTGGCGGTGGTGCGCCTCGATGACCTCGATGTCATAGCCCGTGGACAGCGCCTTGGCCGCCATCTCCAGCAGCTTGAAGGTGACGTTCACGCCCACGCTCATGTTGGGCGCCATGACGATCGCGATGTCCTTCGCCGCGGCGGCGATCTCCGCCTTCTGCGCCTCGCTGAAGCCGGTGGTGCCGATCACAGCCTGCACGCCGAGCTCGCGGCATACCGCCAGGTGCGCCAGCGTCCCCTCGGGGCGGGTGAAGTCGATCAGCACCTGCGCATTCTTCAGGCCTTCGCGCAGGTCGGCCACGATGGGCACGCCGCTGGCGAAGCCAAGGAAAGCGGCGGCGTCGCTGCCGAGGGCCGGGCTGCCCGCGATGTCGAGGGCACCGGCCAGGCGGCAGTCCTGCGCCTCGCGCACGGCCTCGATCAGCATGTGGCCCATGCGGCCGGAAGCGCCGGCCACCGCGACGCGGTGGAGCGGAGGAGTGGAGGAGGAAGAGTCGGTCACGCGGGGGAGCTTTCGGGGGAGGCCGGCCGCGCCGGCCGGCTCGAACAGCACGCTAACGGCCGGATTCGAGCGGCGGATAGCTGGGGGGCAGCGGCGGCAGGGATGCGGAAGCGGTATCGCTCTCGGCGGACTTTTCCTTGTCCTTGGCCGGGTCGAACTTCTTGAGCTGGTCCTCGGTGGCCTCCAGCACGGGCACCTTGCCGGCGCGCCCACGGGCGTCGACCGCAGCGACGAACTCCTGCTCGCTGGGCATCGGGTCGCCTTCGAAGCGGTCGAGCACCTCGCCGTTGAAGAACAGGGTCAGGCGGCGCTGCTGCGCCTCGACGCCCTGGCGCCGGATGGTGAATACATAGTCCCAGCGGTTGGCGTGGAACACGTCGTTGAGCAGCGAGGTGCCGAGGATTTCGCGCACCTGCTGGCGCGACATGCCGGGCTTGAGCAGCTCGACCTGTTCCTTCGAGACGAAATTGCCCTGCACCACTTCCACCTTGTAGGGGGTGATGGCGTACAGCGCGCTGCGCGAACGCTCGGTGAAGCTGCTGCAGGCCCCCAGGCTCAGCATCGCGGCGACGGCGCCGACGAGCAGCCAGAGGCGGCGTTGGGAAATCTCAGGCATGGAAAAGGGCCAGGAGGGCAAGCGATATGATCGAGCCATTGTAGCGGCTGGCCCTTTGTCGGCCCTTTCAGGGACGGACGCAGGAAGCATCATGGGCAACATCGACGAACTCAAGAACACCGGCCTCAAGGCCACGCTGCCGCGCCTCAAGATCCTCGAGATCTTCCAGAACGGCGGCCAGCGCCACATGACGGCGGAAGACGTGTTCCGGGTGCTTCTCAACGAGCATTCGGACATCGGCCTGGCGACCGTCTACCGCGTGCTGACGCAGTTCGAGCAGGCCGGCATCCTCGAGCGCAGCCACTTCGAGAGCGGCAAGGCGGTCTACGAGCTCAACGAGGGCAAGCACCACGACCACTTGGTGTGCACCGGCTGCGGCAAGGTCGAGGAGTTCTACGACCCGGAGATCGAGCAGCGCCAGCAGATGGTGTCGAAGGACAAGGGCTGGATCCTGCAGGACCACGCCATGTCCCTCTATGGTCTGTGTGCCGACTGCGCGAGCAAACGCTAGTCGTCGTCCCTGGCGCCTTCCATCGCCTTGTGGTGGCGGGCCACGAAATCGGCGTAGGTGTCGATGCCGCGCAACTGCAGGATCGAGTTGCGCACGGCGGCCTCCACCAGCACCGCGATGTTGCGGCCGGCCACCACCTGGATGATCACCTTGCGCACCGGGATGCCCAGCACGTCCTGGGTCAGCGGCGCTGAAGGCATGCGCTCGTAGTCGCGCTCGAAGCTGTCGCGCCGCACCAGGTGCACGATGAGCTTGAGCCGCATCTTCCGACGCACGGCCGTCTCACCGAAGATCGCGCGGATGTCCAGCAGGCCGATGCCGCGCACCTCCAGCAGGTTCTGCAGCAGGTCGGGGCAGCGCCCTTCCAGCGTGGCCTGGTTGATGCGGTAGAGGTCGACCGCGTCGTCGGCCACCAGGCCGTTGCCGCGGGAGATGAGTTCCAGCCCCAGCTCGCTCTTCCCGAGCCCCGACTCGCCGGTGATCATGACGCCCATGCCCAGGATGTCCATGAATACGCCGTGCATCGAGGTGCGCTCGGCGAAGTGCTTGGACAGGTAGGCGCGCAGCAGGTCGATCACGAAGGCGGAGGATTCCCGCGTCGCGAACAGGGGCAACTGCGCGCGCTCGCAGATCGACAGCAACTGGTCGGGCGCGGCCTGGCCGTCGGCCAGCACCAGCATGGGCGGCTCCAGGGTCACGATGCGGGCGATGCGCCGCACGCAGTCCTCGGGCGAGCCGCGCGTCAGGTACGCCACTTCGCGCGCGCCAAGGATCTGTACGCGGTAGGGATGGATGTAGTTGAGGTAGCCGACCAGATCGGCGGCGGACTGGGCCCGGCTGATGACGCCGGGATCGAACTGCCGCTCCGAGGCGCCCAGGCCCGCCAGCCACTCCCATCGGAGCGAGCCGCGGAACTCCTCGAACATCGCGTCGGCGCTGATGACGGTCGGCTTCATGCGCCAGACGGTCCCGGGCGAATGAGGCGCTGCGTCAAGCGACCTGGGCCGATTGCCATCCTGCGATCAGCGCGTGCAGCTGCGCGGCGTCCTTGCTGGACTTGATCTGCTCGCGCAGGCCGGCATCGCTGAGCAACTCGGCAATCTCGGAGAGTATTTCCAGATGTTTCTGGGTTGCCGCCTCGGGCACCAGAAGGAAGATCAGAAGCACCACCGGCTGCTCGTCCGGCGCATCGAAGCCGATCGGGTTTTCCAGCTGGAACACGGCGGCCATCGGGGACTTGAGGCCCTTGATCCGCCCGTGCGGAATGGCGACCCCATGACCCAGCCCGGTGGAGCCGAGGCGCTCGCGGGCGAACAGGCTGTCCGTGATCAGCGCGCGACCCAGGCCGTGCAGATTTTCAAACAGCAAGCCGGCTTCTTCGAAAGCTCGTTTCTTGCTCGTGGCATCGACGCTCACGAGGACTTGAGCGGGCGGCAGGATGGACGCGAGTCGATTCATGGTGGAGCGGGGCGGGGGCGATTATGCACCCGCGCCGCAAAAAGCAAAGGGCCGCCCGAAGGCGGCCCGCAAGAGTGTTTGCCCGAAGTGGCACTACATCACGCGCTTGGGTGCCGCGTGGACATGGTCCTTGACCAGTTCCTTGTGCCGCTTGACCTGGCGGTCGAGCTTGTCGACGAGCGCGTCGACGGCGGCATAGAGATCAGCGTGGCTCGACTCGGCGAACATGTCACTGCCCTTGACGTGAATATTGCATTCGGCGCGCTGGCCTTCCTTTTCCTTCTGCTTCTCCACCGTAAGGATCACCTTGACATCGACCACCTGGTCGAAATGTCGAGTGATTCGGTCCAGCTTGCTCGTGACGTAGCTGCGAAGCGCGGGGGTGACGTCGAGGTGATGACCGCTGATCGTCAAATTCATGAATGACCTCCTGGAATTGACGGTTGGGGAAAAGACCCTGCTTCATGGAGGTGAAGCCTGGCCGGCGAAATCGAAGGGGGTGAGGGGAGAAGAAAGAGAAGGATGAGAGAGGACTGTCGGTTCACTATGCCCATGCTGTCATCGAATTGCAATCCCTCCGAGCGCAAACCCCAGCGCCCCCGTAGGGTCAAGCCCTGGCAGCTATCGATTCAGTAGTCCAAAAGGCCGCGCCCTGTGCTCCAGGACCTGCGACGCCACTGGATGCCCATCCATGTTTGCCAGATAAATGAAAGGGCCCGGTGACATAATCGCGCCTCGCTGCAACCGGAGACTCCAGATGGAAACCGTTCCGCCTCGGCAGCTTTCAACTCCCCGGTGACGCGTTGTTGGCCAGGGATTTGAAAGCGCCCCGAACCCTCGCCAATCGCCAAAAGCCCCACGGGAGCGAGCCATGCTCAACATCTTCACGCTTGCCAACGGCCGCCTCGTCCAGGAAGAGATCGAGGCGCTGGAAGAACTGTCGAAGTTCCAGCCGATCTGGGTCGACCTCGAAGCGCCCACGCTGGAAGAAAAGCGCTGGATCAAGCAGTACTACGGCCTGTCCATCCCCGAGGACGCAATGGACGAGGACATCGAGGAGTCGGCGCGCTTTTACGAGGAAGACAACGGCGAGCTGCACGTGCGCAGCGACTTCCTGATCGATGACGACGAGAACCCGCGCTCGGTGCGCGTGGCCTTCATCCTCAACCAGCACAACACCGAACTGCGCAGCCGCGGCGTGCTGTTCTCGATCCACGACGAGGACGTGCCGGTGTTCCGCCTGGTGCGCATGCGCGCCCGGCGCGCGCCCGGGCTCATCGAGGACGCGAAGGAGGTGCTGCTGAAGCTCTTCGACGCCGATGCCGAGTACTCGGCCGACTCGCTGGAGAACATCTACGACGAACTCGAGGTCGCTGGCAAGAAGGTGCTGGAAGGCAACGTGAGCGACGAGCTGGCCGGCGAGGTGCTGGCTGCAATCGCACGGCAGGAAGACCTGAACGGCCGCATCCGCCGCAACGTGATGGACACGCGCCGCGCGGTCAGCTTCATGATGCGCAGCCGCATGCTCAACGCCGAGCAGTTCGAGGAGGCGCGGCAGATCCTGCGCGACATCGAGTCGCTGGACAACCACACGGCTTTCCTGTTCGACAAGATCAACTTCCTGATGGACGCCACCGTCGGCTTCATCAACATCAACCAGAACAAGACCATCAAGATCTTCTCGGTGGCCAGCGTGGCGCTGCTGCCGCCGACGCTGATCGCGAGCGTGTACGGCATGAATTTCAAGCTCATGCCGGAGCTGGAATGGGGGTACGGCTATGCGTACGCGATCGTGCTGATGATCGCCAGTGCGCTGGTGCCGATGTGGTACTTCCGCCGGCGCGGCTGGCTCAAGTAGCGCGGCACTCGGACAACCCGGCCAGCCAGGCCTCGATCAATGCGAGGCTGTAGCGGCTGGCCACCGTGGCGACGAAGCGCAGGAAATCGGTATGGGGCTGGTCGTCGGCGCGGTCCGAGATCGTCCGCATCGCAGCGAAGGGCACGCGGAAATCGTGACAGACCTGGGCCACGGCCGCCCCTTCCATCTCGCAGGCCAGCGCATCGGGCAGGTCGTGGCGCAGCGCTTCGCTGTCGGCCGCCCGGGCGATGAAGCGGTCGCCGCTGACCACCAGGCCGCGATGCAGGCGCGGTGCCTGCAGCCCGAAATCGTCCACCACCTTCTGGCCCAGTAACGCCACCGGATCGCGCAAGAGCCTCTCGGCCACAGTGGCCAGCGCGTCGCTGATTGCGGTGTCGGTCGCGAAGCGCGCATGGCCGGTCAGCGGCACCTCGTAGCGCGGAAAGATCGGCGACGCATCCAGGTCATGCTGCAGCAGTCGGCTCGCCACCACGACATCCCCCACCCGCACCTGGGGCGCCAAGCCGCCTGCGACACCGGTGAAGACGATGGCGCGTACGCCGAAGCGCTCGAGCAGCACGGTGGCCGTGGTGGCCGCAGCGACCTTGCCGATGCGCGACAGCACCGCCACCACGGACTGGCCCTGCAGGTGGCCAACCCAGAACTCGCGGCCAGCGACGCGCACGCGCCGCTCGTCGGGCATGGCGGCGAGCAGTGCGCCCAGCTCCTCCTGCATGGCCGCCACGATCGCGACCGGTGCCGCCATGCCGGAACGCCCTACTTCTTATCCCGCAGCTCGCGGCGCAGGATCTTGCCCACCGGCGTCTTCGGCAGGTCGGTGCGGAACTCGATCACCTTGGGCTGCTTGTAGCCCGTGAGATTGGCACGGCAGAACTCGCGCACCTGGGCCTCGGTGAGATCGGGATTCTTCTTGACGATCACCAGCTTGACGGCCTCGCCGGTCTTGTCGTCGGCGATGCCCACGGCTGCGCATTCGAGCACGCCGGGGACCTGAGCCACCACGTCCTCGACCTCGTTGGGGTACACGTTGAAACCCGAGACCAGGATCATGTCCTTCTTGCGGTCGACGATCTTGAAGTAGCCGCGCTCGTCCACAACGCCCACGTCGCCGGACTTGAAGTAGCCGTCGGCGGTCATGACCTTGGCCGTTTCGTCGGGGCGCTGCCAGTAGCCGGCCATCACCTGTGGGCCCTTGATCGCGATCTCGCCGGGCTGGCCCAGCGGCACCTCATGACCGTCGTCGTCCAGCAGCTTGAGCCAGGTGCTCGGCAGCGGCACGCCGATGGTGCCGGTGTACGCGGTACTGTTGGTGGGGTTGCAGGTCGTCGATGGCGAAGTCTCCGACAGGCCATAACCTTCGCAGATCGGGCAGCCGGTCTTCTCGAGCCACAGCTTGGCCACGGCGCCCTGCACCGCCATGCCTCCGCCAACCGAGATCTTGAGGTTCTTCCAGTTGACGGTGTTGAAGTCCGGATGGTTCGCCAGACCATTGAACAGGGTGTTGACCGCCGGAAAACTGTGGAACGTGTGCTTCGACAGTTCCTTGAGCACGGCCGGGATGTCGCGCGGATTGGGAATCAGGATCAGCTTGCCGCCCGTGCGCATGCTCAGCATCATGTTCACCGTGAAGGCGAAGATGTGATAGAGCGGCAGCGCGCACACGCTGGTGGGCTGCTCGCCTGCCGGCACCTTCTGCATCACCGGGTCGTTCCAGGCCTCGGACTGCAGCACGTTGGCGATCACGTTGCGGTGCAGAAGCACCGCGCCCTTGGAGACGCCGGTGGTGCCGCCCGTGTACTGCAGCACCGCCACGTCGTCCGGCCCCACGGCCACCGGCTGCAGGGTGCGCCCTGCCCCCTTGTCCAGCGCATCGTTGAAGCGCACCGCGCCCGGCAGGCTGTACTCGGGCACCATCTTCTTGACATTGCGCACCACGTAGTTCACCAGCGCGCCCTTGAGGAGGCCCAGGCGGTCGCCCATGCCGCTCAGCACCACATGCTTGACCGGCGTGGCGCCGATGCACTGCTGCAGCGTGTTGCCGAAGTTCTCCATGATCACGATCGCCTTGGCGCCGGAGTCCTTGAGCTGGTGCTCCAACTCGCGCGGCGTGTACAGCGGGTTCACGTTCACCAGGATCAGGCCGGCGCGCAGGATGCCGCAGACCGCGATCGGGTACTGCAGGCAGTTGGGCATCATGACGGCCACGCGCTCGCCCTTGCCGAGGCCCAGACCCTGCAGGTAACCGGCGAAGGCGTGGCTCGCCTTGTCGACGTCGGCGTAGCTCAGGTCCTTGCCCATGAAGCTGTAGGCGGTGCGCCCGGCGAAGCGCTTGAAGCTCTCCTCCATGATGCCCACCAGCGAGGTGTAGCCTGAGGCGTCGATGTCGGCCGGCACCCCCTGCGGGTAACTGCTGAGCCAGGGACGGTCTGTCATGGATGTGTCTCCTCAAACGAATTCTTGGGTTCTGCTCGCAAGAGCGCCGCCCGGGCTTCGAAAGCGCCGGGCGGCGGGCGCCTTGGCGCCCCGCTTGTCTACTCGATGGCCTTCCCCATGTCCTCGACCACCTTCTTGGCATCGCCGAAGACCATCATCGTCTTGTCCATGTAGAACAGCTCGTTGTCCAGCCCGGCATAACCGGCGGCCATGCTTCGCTTGTTCACGATCACCGTCTTGGCCTTGTACGCCTCCAGGATCGGCATCCCGTAGATCGGCGTGCCCTTCTGCAGCGCCGCCGGGTTCACCACGTCGTTGGCCCCCAGGATGATCGCCACGTCGGCCTGCGCGAACTCGCCGTTGATGTCCTCCATCTCGAACACCTGGTCGTAGGGCACCTCCGCCTCCGCCAGCAGCACGTTCATGTGCCCCGGCATGCGCCCGGCCACCGGGTGGATGGCGTACTTCACCGTCACGCCATGCTCGGTGAGCTTCTGCGCCAGCTCGTTGACCGCGTGCTGCGCCCGCGCCACCGCCAGGCCGTAGCCCGGCACGATGATCACCGTCTCGGCATTGCTCAGCATGTAGGCCGCATCGTCCGCGCTGCCGCTCTTGACCGGCCGCTGCTCCTTGGCGCCGCCCGTGGCCGCAGCCGCCTCGCCCCCGAAGCCGCCCAGGATCACGTTGAAGAACGAGCGGTTCATCGCCTTGCACATGATGTAGCTCAGGATCGCACCCGAGGAGCCCACCAGGCTGCCAGCCACGATCAGCATGGCGTTGTTCAGGCTGAAGCCGATGCCCGCGGCTGCCCAGCCCGAGTAGCTGTTGAGCATGGACACCACCACCGGCATGTCCGCCCCGCCGATCGGGATGATGATCAGGACGCCCATCACGAAGGACAAGACCAGCATCAGGAAGAAGGCGGTCCAGCTCTCGGTGAAGACGAACACCAGGCCCAGGGCGATGGTGAGCAGCCCCAGCACCAGGTTGAGCATGTGCTGGCCCTTGAACTGCACGGGCGCGCCCTGGAACAGGCGGAACTTGTACTTGCCCGAGAGCTTGCCGAAGGCGATGACGGAGCCGCTGAAGGTGATGGCGCCGATGGCCGCGCCCAGGAACAGCTCCAGCCGGTTGCCCGCCGGGATGGCGTAGCGCGCGATGCCGTCGATGAGCATCGTGCCCTCGGGGGTGGCGGCGCCGATGACGCCGGCCACCGGAGGCGGGGTGATGCCGAAGGCCCAGGGCTCGACCACCGCGGCGACGGCGATGAAGACGGCGGCCAGGCCGATCATGCTGTGAAAGAAGGCCACCAGTTCGGGCATCTGGGTCATCTCGACGGTCTTGGCGCGGTAGGCGCCGTAGCCGCCGCCGACCACCAGGCCGAGCAGCACCCAGGCCATGCCGGCGGCCTTGCCGCCGGAGAGCTGCACGATCAGCGCGGCGGTGGTCAGGATGGCGATGGCCATGCCGACCATGCCGAAGATGTTGCCCCGGATGGAGGTGGTGGGATGGCTCAGGCCCTTGAGGGACTGGATGAAGCAGATGCTGGCGATCAGGTACAGCAGGGTGACGACATTCATCGACATCGCGTCACTCCCCCGCCTTCGCAGGCTTCTTGTCCTTCTTCTTGAACATCTCCAGCATGCGCCGGGTGACCAGGAAGCCGCCGAAGACGTTGACCGCGGCCAGGGCCACGGCCAAGACGCCCATGCTCTTGCCGAACCAGCCGGTGGTCAGCGCCGCGGCCAGCATGGCCCCGACGATGACGATGGCGGAGATGGCGTTGGTGACGGCCATCAGGGGGGTGTGCAGGGCGGGGGTGACGGTCCACACGACGTGGTAGCCCACGTAGATGGCCAGCACGAAGATGATGAGGTTGATGACGGTGTGGGAGACGGGATCCATGGTGCTGTTTCTCCTCGTTCGGCTTTACTTGCGGGTGACCTGGCCGTCCTGCGTCATGCGGCAGGCGGCGACGATGTCGTCTTCCAGGTCGATCTTGAAGCCGCCTTCCTTGGGCAGGACGAGCTTGAGGAAGTCCAGGACGTTGCGGGCGTAGAGGGAGGAGGCGTCGGCGGCCACCAGGGCGGGAAGGTTGGTCTCGCCCACGAGGGTGACGCCGTGCTTGATGACGGTCTGGCCGGGCTCCGTCAGCGGGCAGTTGCCGCCCTGGGGGGCGGCGAGGTCGACGATGACGCTACCGGGCTTCATGGCCTTGACCATGTCCTCGGTGACGAGGACAGGGGCGGGGCGGCCGGGGATGAGGGCGGTGGTGATGACGACGTCGGCCTGGGCGACGCGCTTGGCGACTTCGGCCTTCTGGCGGTCGAGCCAGCTCTGGGGCATGGGCCTGGCGTAGCCGCCGACGCCTTCGGCGGCTTCCTTCTCTTCCTGGGTTTCGTAGGGGACGTCGATGAATTTGGCGCCCAGGGACTCGACCTGCTCCTTGACGGAGGGGCGCACGTCGCTGGCCTCGATGACGGCGCCCAGGCGCTTGGCGGTGGCGATGGCCTGCAGGCCGGCCACGCCCACGCCGAGGATGACGACTCGGGCAGCCTTGACGGTGCCGGCGGCGGTCATGAGCATGGGGAAGAAGCGCTGGTACTTGTCCGCGGCGATCATGACGGCCTTGTAGCCGGCGATGTTGGCCTGGGAGGACAAGACGTCCATGCTCTGGGCACGGGTGGTGCGGGGGGCGGCTTCCAAGGCGAAGCTGGTGAGGCCGGCTGCTGCCAGGCGCTGCAGGCCCTCGGCGTCAAAGGGGTTGAGCATGCCCACGACGACGGTGCCGGGCTTCAGGAGAGGGAGCTCGGCCTGGGAAGGGGCGCGCACCTTGAGGACGAGTTCGCAGGCGAAGGCACCGGCCGCGTCGGTGATCTCGGCTCCAGCAGCCTGGTAGGCGGCATCGGTGATGGCGGCAGTGACGCCGGCGCCTGACTGCACGCGCACGGTATGTCCCTGTGCCGTGAGTTTCTTGGCCGTCTCCGATGTCACGGCCACTCGGGTTTCGCCGGGCACAGTCTCGGCCGGCACGCCTATCAGCATGGGATTCTCCTCGGGGCAGCGTTGGAATTCGGGCCGAGCTTACATGAAGATGACAGCCGCAGGGGCTGGCGCTGCCCCCATGCGTTTCGAGGCGCGGAATGATCGCGCAGGCCCAACGCTTCCTGTACAGTTGCCCCCTCGACAGCGACCGGCACGCGGAAGGCCGGCGCGACAGATCAAGAATTTTCAGGGGGATGCCATGCGAATAGCGACGCTCGACAACGAGCCGCGCGAGACCAGGTGGATCCAGCGCATGTTGACGACGATCGGTCACGAGTGCCACGCATTCGCCAATGGTCAGTCACTGCTGCGCGGACTGCGCGTCACGAGCTACGACCTGCTTTTGCTCGACTGGCGTCCGCCGGATCTCCAGGGGCCCGAGTTGGTGAAATGGTTGCGCGACCGCTTCGGCAACCGGATGCCGCTGCTCCTGGTCGCCGCCCAGCGTGACAAGGCCGACCTGATCGCGTCCCTGCTGTCGGGTGCCGACGACTTCATGCTCAGGCCCCTGGGTCGCGCGGAGCTCCAGGCGCGCGTGCAGGCCCTGCTGCGTCGCGCCTACCCGACCCGCTTCGACAAGGAACTGGTCTGCGGCCCCTACCACTTCGACCCCCTTGCGCGCACGCTGAGCCTGCGCGGCGTGCCGGTGCGGCTCAAGCATCGCGAGTACGAACTTGCGCTCTATCTGTTCCGCAATATCGGCCGGCTGCTCTCGCGCGAGCACCTGATCCGCACAGTCTGGGGCCAGGATCTCGAGCGCCATTCCCGCTCGCTCGACACGCACGTGTCTCGGCTGCGAGCGCGCATGGAGCTGCGCCCGGACAACGGCATGGTGCTCGCCTCGGTCTACGGCATGGGCTACCGGCTCGAATTCCTCGGCAACGACTGGAACGATTCGCCCTATCCCACAGCCGACGCCGCAGAATGAGCAATGCTGTCAACCCAAGGAGTCCTTTCACCATGAATCGCGTCATCCGCTTCCTGTTCGCCGCCATCCTGCTGACCGGCTGGCTGCCACTCTCTTTTGCGCAGGACGCCGAGCCGAGCGACCTGGTGCGCGGCGGACTCCAGGCGATCCAGATGATCGACCAGAACAAGACAGGCGAGCTCTGGGACGGCGCCACCGCCGCGGCCCGCAAGCGCGTCGCCCGCGTCGATTTCGTGAACCAGGTCGCCAAGGCCCGCGCTCCGCTGGGCGCCGCACAGCAGCGCACATGGGTCGCGATCAACCGCCAGGTGGTGGGTGACGGCGACCCGGACCTGGCCGGCCAGTACGTGAGCATCGAGTACGAGACGCGCTTCGCCAACAAGGCCAACGCCACGGTGCGCGAGCTGGTGACCTTCCAGCTGGGCGAGGACCGGGTCTGGCGCTTCTCGGGCTACGTGCTGCGCTGAGCCCATGGCGCATCGCTGGAAGCCCAACGTCACCGTTGCGGCAGTGATCGAGCAAAACGGCCGCTTCCTGGTGGTCGAGGAAGAGACCAGCGACGGCCTGCGGCTGAATTCGCCCGCCGGCCACCTCGATCCCGGCGAGTCGCCGGCTGCAGGCTGCGCGCGCGAAACGCTGGAGGAAACCGCCCACCACTTCACGCCGACCGCACTGGTGGGCATCTACATGGCGCGCCAGCGTGGTGCTCGGGGCGAGGACGTCACCTACATGCGATTTGCCTTCACAGGCGCCCTGGGCGTGCGAGAGCCGGGCCGGGCACTGGACCATGGCATCGTGCGCACCCTCTGGATGACGGCGGATGAGTTGCGCGCCAGCCGGTCGCGGCACCGCAGCCCATTGTTGATGCAGTGCGTGGACGACTATCTCGCCGGGCATCGCCATCCGCTGGATCTGATTCACATCGATGCCTCGGTGGCCGGCGAGGACGAGGCCTGAGAGGACGTCAGCCTGCCCGGGCAATCACGCCACCGCCCAGGCACACCTCGCCGTCGTAGAGCACCGCCGACTGTCCCGGCGTGACGGCCCACTGGGGCTCGGCGAAGGCCAGCCGGAAGGCGCCGTTAGCGCCCTCGGCAAGAGTGCAGCCCGCATCGACCTGGCGGTAGCGCGACTTCGCGGCGTAGGCGCCCGCGGCCGGCGCCTCGCCGGCCACCCAGCTGGCGTCGTCCGCATCCAGGGCCGGCGACAGCAGCCACGGGTGGTCATGGCCTTGCACCACCCACAGCGTGTTGCTTTCGAGCTCCTTGCGTGCGACGAACCAGGGCGCATGCTCGCCGCCCCCGCGCGGCGCGCCCTTCGGCTTGACCCCGCCGATGCCCAGCCCCTGGCGCTGCCCCAGCGTATAGAAGCTCAGACCCTGATGCTCGCCGATGCGTCGTCCCCGATCGTCGCGGATGGGCCCAGGCTCCTTCGAGATGTAGCGGTTGAGGAACTCGCGGAAGGGCCGCTCGCCGATGAAGCAGATGCCGGTGGAGTCCTTCTTCTTCGCATTGGGCAGGCCGATCTCGTCGGCGATGCGGCGCACCTCGGTCTTGTGCAGCTCGCCGACCGGGAACATCGTCTTCGCCAGCTGCTGCTGGTTCAGGCGATGCAGGAAATAGCTCTGGTCCTTGGCCGGATCCAGTCCCTTGAGCAGCTCATGGCGGCCGGTCGCCGGATCGAAGCGCACGCGTGCGTAGTGACCGGTGGCGATCTTCTCGGCGCCCAGGCGCATCGCATGGTCGAGGAAGGCCTTGAACTTGATCTCGGCGTTGCACAGCACGTCGGGATTGGGCGTGCGGCCGGCCTGGTACTCGCGCAGGAACTCTGCGAACACCCGGTCCTTGTAGTCGGCCGCGAAGTTGACGTGCTCGATCTCGATGCCCAGCACATCGGCCACGCTGGCGGCATCGACGAAGTCGATGTTCGACGAGCAGTACTCGCTGTCGTCGTCGTCCTCCCAGTTCTTCATGAAGATGCCGACCACCTCGTGGCCCTGCTGCTTGAGCAGGTGCGCCGTGACCGCGGAGTCCACCCCGCCGCTCAGGCCCACCACGATGCGCTGCTTGTCCATGGGCGGCGATTGTCCCAGGCCGGCCAAGCCGGTGCCCGCGTCCGGGTAATCACCGAAGAGCGGCCGCCAAAGAAGTTTGAAAGAAGGGGCGCCGAGGTTCACACTGCAACGCCCGACCCGGAAGGAGCACCTATGGATCACCTCAGCGGCATGGACGCCTCGTTCCTGCACCTCGAGACGCCCGAGCAGCCGATGCACGTGGGCAGCCTGCAGCTGATCGATCTGCCGCCCGGCTACGAGGGCGATTTCGCCGAGGACGCCAAGAAGTACCTGAGTGGCCGCCTGCACCTGGCCTCGGTCTTCGTTCGCAAGCTGGCCATGATGCCCTTTGACCTCGCCAACCCGGTCTGGTTGGACGACGACGACCTGGACCTGGACCACCACATCCACCACGTGATCATGCCCCGGCCCGGCACCATGGCGCAGCTGGAGCGCCTGGTCGGGCGCCTGCACTCCTCGCTGCTGGACCGCAGCCGCCCGCTGTGGGAGATCCACATCATCGAGGGCCTGCAGACCGGCCAGGTGGCGCTCTACAGCAAGATGCACCATGCCGCCATCGACGGCCAGGCCGGCGTGGCGGTGGCCAAGGCGCTGTTCGACATCTCGGAGACACCGGCTCCGGTGAAACCGCCGCGCGCGACGCGCCGGGCCGAGTCCTCGCAGCTGGGCATGGCTGAGCTGGCCACGGCCGCCCTCAGCAACACGGTGCAGCAGTACGTGAAGCTGATCCAGTCGATCCCGGCCACGGCCAAGGCCATCGGCAGCGTGCTGGGCTCGTGGTCCGAGGCGGCGGGCCGGGGCGGCGGCTTCAAACTGCCCAAGAGCCTGCGGACCGCACCGAGGACACCGCTGAACGTCTCGATCACCAACCAGCGCTCCTTCGCGGCGCGCACGGTGTCGCTGGCCGAGGTGAAGCAGATGTCCAAGGCCACCGACACCAGCCTCAACGACATCGTCCTGGCCATCTGCGCCGGGGCACTCAAGCGCTACCTCGCCGACTACGGCTGCAAGCCCGACAAGCCGCTCGTCGCGGGCGTGCCGGTGTCGCTGCGCGAGCAAGGCAACACCGACTTCAACAACCAGGTGTCGGTGATGCTGGTGAGCCTGGCGACCGACATCACCGATCCGCTGGAGCGGCTCGCGGCCATCCACGAATCGTCGAGCGAGGGCAAGAAGCTCAGCGGCAACGTCAAGGCGGCGATCCCGACGGATTTTCCCTCGCTCGGGGTGCCGTCGCTGATGTCGGGGCTGGCCTCGCTCTACGGCCGCTCGGGCCTGGCCGACAAGCTGCCGCCGGCTGCCAACGTGGCCATCTCCAACGTGCCGGGGCCCTCCTTCGCGCT
Source organism: Variovorax sp. JS1663 (assembly GCF_002157355.1). Taxonomy (GTDB): domain Bacteria; phylum Pseudomonadota; class Gammaproteobacteria; order Burkholderiales; family Burkholderiaceae_C; genus Variovorax. The sequence goes on from NZ_LYMK01000041.1 coordinate 35,398, forward strand.
CTACTTCGCGGGGGCCAAGGTGGCGGCCTACTTCCCGGTCTCGATCCCGGGCCACGGGCTCGCGCTCAACATGACGGTGCAGAGCTACAACGGCGCGCTCGAATTCGGCCTCACGGCCTGCCGGCGGGCCGTGCCTGACGTCGCGGATCTGGGCGACTACGTGGTGGCGGAGCACCGCAAGCTGTACGGGCTGATCGTGGGCGACAAGGCGAAGGACACGGTGCCCGCGGCTACCGCCGCCGCACCAGCGACTGCATCACCGGCCACCGCGCCTGCTGCTGCGGCGCCCAAGCGCGCGGCCAGAAAGCGCGCCGCGCCCAAGGTGGTCGCCAAGAAGGTTGCGGCCAAGGCCGCGCGTCCGGCAGCAGCGCCTCGCAAGTCCGCCGCATCATCGAAGCGAGCCGCCCCTTTGAACTGAGGGCGCGCCTTCAGTCCCGCAGTCCGGCCAGGATCTCGTAGGACTTCAGCCGGGCCTGGTGGTCGAAGACCTGCGAGGTGATCATCAGCTCGTCGGCCCCGGTGCGCTCGACGAAGGCCTGCACGCCGGCTCGCACCGTCTCGCGTGACCCCACCGCGGCGCAGGACAGCACCGAATCGAGCAGCGCGTTCTCCGCCGGCCCGATGCGGGCGCGATAGTTCTCCACCGGCGGCGGCAGCCGCCCCGGCCTGCCGCTGCGCAGGTTGACGAAGGCCTGCTGCCACGAGCTCGAGCGGAACACGGCCTCCTCGTCGGTCTCGGCCGCGAACACGTTGAAGCCGAGCATCACGTAGGGCTTGGCCAATTGCTTCGAGGGCTTGAAGGTGTCGCGGTAGATGCGGATCGCCTGCATCAGCTGCTGCGGCGCGAAGTGGGAAGCGAAGGCATAGGGCAGGCCCAGGTGCGCCGCCAGCTGGGCGCCGAAGGTGCTGGAGCCGAGAATCCAGATCGGCACCTCCAGCCCCATGCCCGGCACAGCACGCACCGGCTGCTGCGGCTCCTTGGACATGAAGTCCATCAGTTCGACCACGTCCTGCGGGAACTGGTCGGCATCCGACTGCAGGTCGCGCCGCAGGGCCCGCGCGGTGCGCTGGTCGGAACCCGGTGCGCGGCCCAGGCCCAGGTCGATGCGGCCCGGGTAGAGCGACTCCAGCGTGCCGAACTGCTCGGCGATCACCAGCGGCGAGTGATTGGGCAGCATCACCCCGCCGGCGCCGATGCGGATGGTCGAGGTCCCCGCCCCCACGTACGCCAGCAGCACCGCCGTCGCCGCGCTCGCGATGCCCGGCATGCCGTGGTGCTCCGCGAGCCAGTAGCGCTGGTAGCCGAGGCGCTCACCATGCTGGGCGAGGCTGAGGGAGTTGCGGAAGGACTGCGCAGCATCGCTGCCGTCGGTGATGGGGGAAAGGTCGAGGATGGAGAAGGGCGGCATGATCGGCGGATCATGGCGCGAACCCGTCAATCCCGCTCGCGCAGGCCCATTTGCGGGTTCTGATAAAACGCCGCCCTATCGAGACTCCCCGAGGCCATCATGTCCGAACAGTTCTGGTTGATGAAGTCCGAACCCGACGATTGCTCGATCGACGATGCGCTGGCCGCATCCGACGCGACCGTGCCCTGGACCGGGGTGCGCGGCTGGCAGGCACGCAACTTCATGGCCAAGCAGATGCAGGTGGGCGACGGTGTGCTGTTCTACCACTCAAGCTGTCCGCAGCCAGGGATCGTCGGCATCGCGCGGGTGGCCTCGGGTGCGAAGCCCGACCCGACGCAGTTCGATCCGCAATCGCCCTATTACGACCCCGTCTCGAAGCCGGAGCACCCGCGCTGGGTGCTGGTGGACGTGCAGGCGCTGCGCAAGACGCGTCTGCTGGGCCTGCCCGAGATGCGGGCCACGCCAGAGCTGGCCGACATGATCGTGCTGCGCCGGGCCAACCGGCTGTCGATCACGCCGGTTGAGCCGGTGCATTGGCATCTGATCGTGGACAGGATGCTGGCCTGATCACCGCCAACATGGCGTCACCGGCGGCATCGGGATTTCCTGTCTGCCGCCGCGCCCATGTCAGAGAGCTGCCAGCGCGAGTTCGCCGCGCTGCTCGAGGTGAACCCAGTCGACCACTTCGCCGCCAGGCCGATAGCCGAGCACCAACTGCTGTAGTTGCTGCCGGATCAGTGGCGCGTCATTGACGTCGAGTGCGGCCTGCAGCCGCTCCAGCTGGGGCGCCAGTTCGGCCCAGGGCAGGAACTCGTCACGCGCCTTCATGATGCGGGGGTGTGACGTCGGCAACGGGTTGTCGCCGATGAGCAGCTCTTCGTAAAGCTTCTCGCCGGGCCTCAGACCGACCACCCGGATCTCGATGTCGCCCCCGGGGTTGTCGGCATCCCGCACCGTCATGCCCGAGAGCTCGACCATGCGCCGAGCCAAGTCGGCAATGCGCAGCGGCTCGCCCATGTCCAGCACGAACACCTCGCCGCCGCTCGCCATCGCCCCGGCCTGGATCACCAGCTGCGCGGCCTCGGGGATGGTCATGAAGTAGCGGGTGATGTCGCGGTGCGTCAGCGTGATCGGCCCCCCGTTCCTGATCTGCTGGCGGAACAACGGGACCACTGAACCTGAGGAGTCCAGCACGTTGCCGAAACGTACCATCGAGAAACGCGTGCCGCCGTGCCTGTGTGCGCCCTGCTCGGCCAGTGCCTGCAGGCCCATTTCTGCCAGGCGCTTGCTGCTGCCCATGATGTTGGTGGGCCGCACGGCCTTGTCGGTGCTGACCAGCACGAAATCGTGGACGCCGTGGGCAGCCGCTGTACCGGCGGTGACCAGGGTGCCGAACACGTTGTTGCGAACGCCCTCGGCCGGGTTGTGCTCCACCAGCGGCACATGCTTGTAGGCGGCGGCGTGGTAGACGGTGTGCGGATGCCAGGCAGCCATGATCTCGCGCATGCGGCGCGCATCCACGACAGAAGCCAGCAGTGGCACGATCCGCGGCGCCGCCGGACCCCGGCCTTCCAGCGCCTGCACCAGTTCGCGATGGATGGTGTAGAGCGCATATTCGGAGCGATCCACCAGCAGCAGCACGGAGGGATCTCCGTTGACGATCTGCCTGCACAGCTCGCTGCCGATGGAGCCGCCTGCGCCGGTCACCAGCACCACCTTGCGATGGATCTTCCTCGCCAGCAGGACGACATCCGGCGGCACGGATTCGCGGCCCAGCAGATCCTCGATATCCAGCTCGCGCAGATCGCTGACCTGAACCCTCCCCTGGGCCAGCGCCATCAGGCCTGGCAGGGTGCGCACCGAGACCCGGGCCTGCCGAACCTGCTCCAGGATCTCCTGGCGACGCCGGTGAGATGCCGAGGGAATGGCCAGGAAGATGTCGCTGATCTGCAGCGAGGCCACCTGCACCTTCAGCATCGCGGGGTCGAGGACCGGCAGGCCATGGATCAGGCCCCCATGCAGGCGTTTGTCGTCGTCAAGGAAGCCCACCATGCGCAATTCCGAGCTGCTGGACATCGCCTGCGCGAGCTTGCGGCCGGCGTCGCCTGCGCCATAGATCAGGACCCGCGGCTGCAACCTGCGCGCCAATGCGGCTTGATAGAGACCGCCCAGCCACCAGCGCGCGATGACGCGCGATGCGCCTACGCACAGCAACAGCAGCAGGGGCTGGATCAGGCCCACCGAGCGCGGGAGGCCGGGAACACCGATCAACGAGAACACCAGGCCGTACAGCCCGGCATAGATCGCTATCGCCTTCATGACCGTCACCAGAGCCGGCCAGCCGCTGTAGCGAAAGATGGCACGGTACAGGCCCAATTTGACGAACAGGGGCAGGGCGAGCGCGAGCGACCCGCCGACCGCCCAGCCGTCACGGGCCGAGGGCAGCACCCAGTCTTCCAGTCGCAGCGACAGGGCAAGCCAGACGGTGAGCGCACACAGGACAGCGTCAAGCCCCAAAGCCAATGCACGTTTGGCAGCACGAGGCAGGGCCAGCAGCGGGGCGGCAGCCTTGTTCAGAAGAATGGAATGCTCATTCATCGGCCGACCTCGGCGCACGGCGCCATGCTGGAACGAAGTCGATCGCGCTGCCAAGCAGCCATCCACACAGCAGCCCAATACCGTCCGCCAGCAGATCCGCCCATTCGGCAAAGCGATCGGGGGTGAGCGATTGCAGGCATTCGATGGCTGCGCCGTAGCCCAGCAAACCGAGCAGCAGCAACGAGACCGCGCGCTTCGGGTACGCCCAGCGCCCCAGCATCATCAGCACGGCGAAACCCAGCACGTGATTGCTCTTGTCCCAGCCGGTGGTAGGCAACTGTGGCGACGGTGGGAGGATCGAAAGGACCAGCATCGCCAGCGCCACGCTCCAGAAAGCACCACGCCATGCCTTGAGCCGGTGCCTTGTCAGCCAGATTTTCATCAGTGCACCACTCCTTCCCGCGCCAGAACCCTGGCGCCGGTCAGCCACAGGATCCGGAGATCGAACCAGACCGACCGATGGCGCAGGTATTCGATGTCCAGTTTCACCTTGTCGGTGATCGAGAGTTCGTCCCGGCCGTTCACCTGCGCCCACCCGGTGAGGCCCGGTACCAGTTCATGAACGCCGTGTCGGGTTCTGAGCTCGATGAGATCCTGCTGATTGAACAAGGCCGGGCGAGGACCGACGAAGCTCATCTCGCCTCTCAAGATGCTCCACAGCTGCGGCAGTTCGTCCAGGCTGCTCTTGCGCAGGAAGCCCCCGATAGGGGTGAGATGCGACGTCGCATCGGCCAGCAGGTGGGTGGCGACCGCCGGCGTGCCGACCCGCATGCTGCGGAACTTGGGCATCTTGAAGATGCGGTTGTGGCAGCCGACACGGTCGGACCAGTAAAGAATCGGGCCGGCGGACGTGAGCCGGACCAACAGGGCCAGGAGCAGCACCGGTATGGCCAGCGCGACCACGGCCATCGACGCCAGCACGAGATCAAGCAGCCGTTTCATGCGCATGCCCTTTCACTGCTCTTGCCAGGCCCTCATCCAGGCTCCACGGAGGCCGCCACCCCAGCAGTTCGCAGGTGCGACGGGGATCCACTTGCAGGGAGTCGCACAGGCGCCGGGCCACGCCCGCCTTGCCCACGGCCGTCGCCCCCAGCCTCAGCCATGCACAGGGCACGGGGAACATGCGCGCGGGACGGCCCAGCGCCTGCCCGAGCCGACGCAGCAGTTGCGTCGTCGAGATATCTTCGCCGTCGGAAACGAGAAAGATCTGCCCCGGCGCCGCGGTGTGCGTCATGCATGTCACGATGAGATCGATCAGGTTGTCCAGCCCGACAAGGCTGCGCTGGTTGTCGACGGCACCCAGCGGCAAAGGCCATCCACGCTGAAGCCAGCGCTCCATGGTCGCGAAGTTGCCTTTGGCGCCGGGCCCGTGGACCAGCGGGGGGCGAATGATCACCAGTTCCATGCCCGAGCTTTCCGCGATCCGGCGCAAGCCCGTCTCCGCCTCGAGCTTGCTCAGGCCGTAGGCATCCTGAGGGCGCGGCGTGTCATCCGGCCGGAAGCACTCGCCCGGCGGGGTCGACTCCCCATTGACCTTGATCGAGCTGAGGAAGACAAAGCGCCGAACACCGGCGGCAGCCGCGCTACGGGCGAGTTGCAGCGTGCCTTCGACGTTCACCGCGCGGAATGCGGCGAGTGCGTTCGCAGCGCGAACACCCAGGACATGCGCGTGTGCCGCACAGTGCACGACCACCTCGGTGCCTTGCACGGCGTCCTGCCAAGCGGTGCTGCCGGAAAGCTCACCGACTGTGCAATGCAGCACGCCGCTCGGCCAGACGCCGCCGGGCAGGCGGGTCGCAACGTTGACCTCCAGGCTCTGCCAGGCGCTGAGCGACGCCAGGCGTTGCACAAGCGCGCCGCCGACGAAGCCCGTCGCGCCGGTGATCAGAACCTTCATGCGGTCACCTCGCGCCACACCTGCATCGTCTGGTCCGCGACGAGCTCCTGCGAGAACTGCTGTTCCACCAGGAGGCGTCCTTGCGTGCCCATTCGCCGGCGCAAAGGTACGTCCATGAGCAGCGTCTCGAGTGCATCGGCCAGCGCAGGGACATCGCCCGCGGGCGCGAGCAGGCCGTTTCCGCCATGGACGACCACTTCGCGGCAACCCGGCACATCGAAAGCCACGATCGGCTTGGCGCAACTGGCTGCTTCGAGCAGCGCCTTGGGCAATCCCTCGCGGCGGGAAGGCAGGCAGACCACGTCGGCCTGGGCCAATGCCGCGGGCATGTCGTCGCGACGCCCCCAGCACTCCACCACACCTTCCGCGCGCCATGAGGCCAACTGCTCCAGCGCCACGCAGGCGGGGTTGTGCTCGTCACGGTCCCCGACCAGGGCGAAGCGCGCGCGCGTGCCGCGCCGGCGCAGGATCCGCGCGGCTTCGACGAACTCGCCCACACCCTTGTCCCACAAAAGACGGGCAGGCAGCATGACCAACGCCTCGCCGCCGTGCTCGGGTGTCGGCGCAAACGCGCCGGTGTCGACGCCGGCGCCACGGATGAGGCGCACCTTTCCGGCCTCGATGGATCGGGCATTCAGCAGCAGCGCCCGGTCGTCGGGGTTCTGGACGATCAAGCGCGTCGACGGCCCGCTGAACGAGAGGCGAAGTGCCTGCATCACGAGCGGTCGCAGTACGCGCGCCAATAGCCGCGTCGACGCGAACACGAAGCCCAGGCCTCCGAGGGCATAGACTTTGCCGCAGGGTTGCTGCGCGATCGACGCGAGAGCGCTGTAGAGCACGGGCTTCAGCGCCACTGCATGCACGATGGAAGGCTTGAAGCTGCGAAGTGCATCCCGAAGTTCGCGCACCGCGCGCCACTCGCGCAGCAGAGCACCCGAGCGCCGCTCGAGCGACCACTCGAACACCTCGATGCCTGCCTCCTCGAGCCGCCGCCGGTGAACCGAGAGCCGGCACAAGACGGCGACACGGTAGCCGGCATCAAGGGCACGCAGCGCCAGGTGGAGCCGATGGGAAACGAAGTACCAGTCCTCCGACACGACGAACAGAAGGCGCTTCATGAAAGAGCCCCCTGCCCCTCTATCCAGCTCTGGAACATCAGGACTGTCCACAGCTGACGCGCCCAGTTGCGCTGTCCGCTCGTATGCTCCGCCCACTTGCGACGGATCGGCGCGGGATGGAAGTAACCCTGCCGCAAAAGCCGCGGCTCGGCCAGCAGTTCCTCGGCCCAGCCTCGCAGCGGCCCGCGCAGCCATTCGCCCAGGGGAATGCCGAATCCCATCTTCGGCCGCTCGATCAACTCGCGTGGCACGTACCTGTGCAAAACCTCCCGAAGAATCCACTTGCTCACGCCTGCGCGCTTCTTGTAGCCCAATGGCAGGCTCCAGGCGAACTCCACCACGCGGTGGTCGAGCATGGGGACACGGGTCTCCAGGCTGCAGTCCATGGCCGCGCGATCCACCTTGCACAGGATGTCGTCCGGCAGATAGCTCTGCATATCCAGCGCCATCAGCCGGTGGACGAACGAGCCGCCGGTGGGCTGCCGGGCCGCATCGGTCAGGATGGTCAGCGGCTCGATGCCGTCAATCACAACCGCGGCCGGATCCGGCCATGCACTCACCAGCAGGCGGTAGAGTTCCATCTCTCCGGCCGCCGCCAGGATGCCGGCGCCCTTGTGAAGGGTATCGCCCCAGTTCCTCGCCTGCTGGCGGGCCGGCAGCAAGCGCTGCGCCGGCTTCAGCAAGCGATTCCATGCCGACGGAGACAGCGCGACCAGGCTCGCAGCGGCCAGCCGCCGCATGCTTCGCGGCATCTGCGCGATGCGGCGCCACAGCCGGTGCGCGAGCCAGTAGCGCTGATAGCCGCCGAACAGCTCGTCTCCCCCATCGCCGCTCAACGACACAGTGACATGGCCCCGCGCCAACTGGCTGACGAGGTAAGTCGGGATCTGCGAACTGTCGGCGAACGGCTCGCAATAGATGCGGGGCAGCGCGGGGATGACCGCCAGCGCGTGGTGGTGGGACATGTACAGCTCGGTGTGCGCCGTTCCCAAATGCCTCGCCACGGCCCGGGCATGCACGGCTTCGTCGTAACCCGCTTCCTCGAAGCCGATGGTGAAGGTCCTGACCGGCGGTGCGCCCCGCTCCTTCGCGAGCGCCTGCATCAGGGCAACCACAGTGCTGCTGTCCACGCCGCCCGACAACAGCGCGCCGAGGGGCACGTCGGCCATCAATTGGCCGGCGATGGCCTGCCTCAACAGCGCGTCCAGGGCATCCACCGCCTGCGCCGGCGTGCCGGCGAAAGTCTGCGCCAGCCCCTGCTCGACCACCGTCTTGCCGCTCCAGTAGTCGCTGACGCGGGGCGTGCGGTCATGCAGGCCTATCGTGAGCAGATGGCCGGGCGGCAACTTGGCGATGCCCTGACGGATGCTATAGGGCGCAGGAACGCAGCTGTGCCGCATGAAGAGCGCCAACGCATGGCGGCAGACCGGCGCGTCAAAGGCTGGATGCGCCTGTAGGGCCTTGAGCTCGGAACCGAAGAGAAAGGCGGCGTCTTCACCCACGCCCTGCCAGCCGTAGTACAGCGGCTTCTCTCCGAGGCGATCCCGCCCAAGCGTCAGCACGCGCTCTTGTCTGTCCCAGGCCGCGAAAGCGAACATGCCAACACACTTCCCGAGCATCTTCTCGATGCCCCAGGCATCGAAGCCTGCCAGGAGGGTCTCGGTATCCGAACGGCCGCGCCAGCCTGTCGCACCATGGGCCTGCAGTTCGCGGCGCAGTTCCAGGTGGTTGTAGATCTCGCCATTGAATGCCAGCACATAGCGTCCGCCGCCGGAGGCCATGGGCTGATGGCCGGCATCCGACAGGTCCACGATGGCAAGGCGGCGGTGACCCAGGGCTGCACCGGCCTGCGCATCCAGCCAGTAACCCGCGTCGTCTGGCCCGCGCCTGGCGATGGCATTGGCCATGTCGCGCAGCACGGGCTCGCCCCAGTGGGCTGCCCGGGCCGAAAGAAATCCGACGAAACCGCACATGGCTTGCTCTTTCCTCCCGGCCTCAATGCCGGCTCTTCAGTACGTCGAGGTATATCGCCTCGAAGCGATCGCGCGTGCGCGCCATCGTGAACTCTGCGGCGATGCGGGCATGCGCGCGTGCGCCCAGCGCGTCCCGCTCGGCGGCCGACATGCGAAGCAAGCGCGCCATGCCGGCCGCGAGCGCTGCCGCGTCTTCCCTCGGAACCACGACGCCGCATTCGCCCAGCAGGTGGGCGGCGTCGCCGGCATCCGTCACCACGCAGGCCCTGCGCATGGCCATCGCTTCGCCAACGACGTTCGGAAAGCCCTCGGTGCGCGACGGCAGGCAGAAGACATCCAGAGCGGCCAGGCAGGCCGGCACGTCTTCCCGCTGGCCGAGCAGCCGGAAGCGATCGCCGTGGCCCGTCTCGTCGATCCAGCGCCTCAACGTCCTGTTGTCGTCGTCGCAACCGCGACCCACCATCAGAAAGCGGGCCTCCGGATGTGCGCGCGCAAGCAGTCCGGCAGCGCGAACGAAGTTGCGTGGATCCTTGCTTTCGTGAAAGCGTCCCACGGTACCGACGACCAGGGCGTCCCGCTCCAGGCCGGCCCTGGCACGTACCGCCGCTGCCTGTGCAGATGTTGCCTGCAGGCGCGCCAGATCGAAGCCGTTGGGCACGACCACCATCCGACGTCTGTCGTATCCCAACGCCACGTGCCGGCGGCGCGACGCCTCGGCCGCACAGACAGTGACGCACGGCACCCGTCTCGACAGCCGGGCACACAGCCAGCGCACCATCGCCGTGGCACGCGCGCCACCAGCAGCGACCTCGGTCGTTCGAATGCCCCAGATGATGCTCTGCCTGCCGGCGAGGCGTGCCGCCAGGCCGCCAAGCAGGTCGGCGTGATACATCCAGGTCTGCACGATGTCGGGACGTGCCTTCCGGATCATCCGTGTCAACGTGAACATCTTCGGGAGCACATCGAGCGCGCCCCGCAACCCGAGCGCTTCGACCTCGACGCCCTGCGCCCTGAGCTCGGCACCCACCGGTCCCGGCGTGGTCAGCACGATGACACTGTGGCGATAGCGGGCGTCCTGGGCGTATGCCTGGATCAGCCGCTTGAGCATGAGCTCCGCCCCCCCGATATCCAGGCCCACGATGACGTGGACGATGCGTGTCGTGCATTCGCCTCTCACGCCACGCTCCTCAATAGCCGGGCCAACCGGGGCGCCACCGTGTTCTGCGCATAGTGCGTCTCGACGATCCGACGGCCGAGGCGACCCATGCGGACCGCCATGGCATCGTCGAGCAGCAGGAAGGACATGGCATCCACCCATTCGTCGGTCGTACTGGCCGGCAGGCCGCAGGGCCCCTGCGCCAGGACCTCGGCATTCATGCCGACCGGCGACACCACCACCGGAAGGCCGACAGCCATGTAAGTCAGCATCTTGAAGCTGCACTTGCCACGCGCCCAGAGACTGTCCTCCAGCGGCATGAGCCCCACCGTGAATTCATGCAGCACCGCCACTTCCCGCTCGGGCGTCCAGCGCTCGTAAAGGACCTGACCGGGGGGCAGAAGCCTGAATTCGGGCTGCCTGTCTGACACCACCTTAAACACCGCGTCGGGCACGCTCTTCAACAACTTCAGCAGCGCGGGCTCGATGTCATGGAGATACCTGAAATTCGACGAGGTACCGGACCACCCGATCACTGGTCGCGAGGGGAGGGGCGCCGCTCGCAGCGTGAAACGCGCCGTGTCGACGGCAGTAGGAAGGACTTCCACGCGGCCATGCCGGGAAAAATGTTCCGCGAGGAAGGCATTGCCGCAGAGGGTCATCGCGGCGGAACGCGCGATGCGATCCGCACTGCCGCCCCGGGGGCCGAGGAAGATCGCGTCGTCCACGTCGAAGACGAAAGGTCGCCGCAGGAGAGGTTCCCACGTGCGGAGGGTCGCTATCAGCGGGCGCTGGAGGAAGCGCAGGTCGTGGCGATTCGAACGCAGGACGCGAGCGAAATTCTCGGCAAGCGACCCGGCCAACCATAACGGCCGCAAGCCCCGCGCGCCCGGCGCAAAAGCACCCGCCCGGCTCGGAATCTCGGACGCATCCAGGCCGGAACGCCTCAACTCGCCGACATATTGCTGCCAGCGAAATCTGGCGCTGGGAACCCCCGCGCCCGGCGTCAGAGCCAGAACGCTAAGTCTTCCGGAAGACAAGATTCGCTCCTGTGACGATGAAAAGCAATTTCAGAAAAAAATAAGCATTGGCGCCGAACATGTCGGAAAAAACAGAGAGCAGGGCAGCCGAAAACAAAAACCCTCCCATCAACAGATGAAGAATCCCGTTATCTCTACGGGCATGATGAAACCCTGCCCAGCAGCCATACAAAAACATGATCAAGACAATCCCAAACCATCCGTATTTCGGGTAAATCGAGAAGAAAATGGAATAAACATTTCCAAGATCACCCCGCACCGAAAAAGCCATGAAATCCTGATGCAATGGAGGCCTGACGCACAGATTGAATTTCTCGAGTACATGACAAGGAAAAATCAATGCATCCCAAGTTGGGTTGATTCTTGATGGATCCTCGAAGTATCTGGAAAAAAGAATTGGGCCTTGCAGCAGATAATCGAAAAACCCCTTTGCCGACTGCGCAAAAACTTCCAGCCAAGCATCATCGATACCGGCATCTATCTTTCCGACCAGCAGATTTCCCACGACCAGAACGGCCACAAATGCCAAGGCAAACACTGTTCCAGCCCGGAATGACATCCTTCCGCCCAAGGAAAAGTAGATATAGGCCAGCGCCAGAATCAGGAAAACCAGGTTGCTTCTGCCATTGACAAAAATAATCAGAAGAACCCAAGGAGCCGATAGAGACAACAGTACCCAGAACCAGATCTTCTTCCGCATCCATCCCGTCATCAGCATCGGCACAAACAGCAGGCCGACAAGCAAATAATTGCCCACGACAGGTCCGACTGATTCTTCACCGCTCACGGCACTCGATCTCAGATAGTAGGCGGCGGCCCATATGTCCTTGGATCCACTCACCATCTCCTCGATTTCTCTCCAGGAAAGGGGCAGCATCACTGCGTGAAGAGCGACACAGGCCCAAGCGATCTTTTTGTAGTTCAAAGCATCGGCGCCAATCTCTTTCGGTGATACGCGCATTGATCCAGCGACCAGAGCTCCGATCGCAAAACAGAAGGCACCCACGACAAAAACCAGGAAGGCGGCAGCCGACAACTGGAAATATCCGAATGGGGCAGCCAGCCCGAGCAAGATAATGGCCGCGCCCCAGACTGCCGGAAACACGATGGCTGGATGAAGAACGTCCCCGCGCAGACCAAGACAGGCAGTAGCCGCCAATACCAGGAGCCCCCCGATGAAAAGACTTGCCAGCACAGGCCGCCGCCGATCAGAGCGCGCTTCTGCGCAGGACGCGGACCCGCTGCATCAGAAGGGAGCGAGCGCCCGCAAGGTCAATGGCGATCACGACCGCGGAAAAAGCGACCCCTCCCATCACTGCGCGAAGGAGCAGATCCAGCAGCGCATGGCCGCTGGCCACCGGCGGGAGGGCGCAGCCGAGGGCCATCGCACCGAGCGCCAGCACCATGCCGAGCAGATCGCCCGATGAAGTCGGGTACACGCCCAGTCGCCTGCCGAGGAACCAGCTCACCGTCGTGCCCAGCAGGTACGCCGCCGTAGTCGACATGGCCGCGCCACGCGCACCGAACATCGGTATCAGGACGAGGTTCAACGAAAAATTGCTGCCTGCCATCACGGTCGTGACCCCCAACTGGACACGGGTCGTCTTGGCGAGTTGAAAGGCGATGTCCAGGAAGTAGCTTCTGAAGCATCCGAATCCGATAGCCAGGGCAATCCACGGGATCAGTCCTGCGGCTTCCTTCTGTATGGCCGCGCCCAGAACGAGCCGCGATATCTCCGGAGCAAGCCCAATGAAGCCCCCCACGATCAAGGGCATCCCCGTCACCATGGCGCGAGACAACGGCAACATGGCTGCACGGGCGGCCAAGGTACCGCCACTTTCCCATGCCATCGTGATGCGCGAGTAGCTTGAGAGAAAGAGCACATTCAGCAAGGCGCCCACTGTCTGCTGCGTGAGATCGTAGGACGCCGCATAAGCCGCCACCGAGGCTGCACCGAACCACCAGCCGATCATGAAGCGGCCCGACATATCCAGCACCATGATCGTCAGATAGGTCAAGGTGAGCGGCAAACCGTAGACGACCATCTGGCGGCGCAGTGAAGCGTCGCCGTGTCGTGTTCCACACTGGAGGCGCCCCCCCAGGCACAGAACGGTGACGATCGCCGCCAGCGCAACACCGAGTACGGCCCCGGTGCCGGCCAGTCCCAGTTGCACCATGAGCACTGAAAAAACCAGTGCGAGGGCTCCGCGGAGTCCCGTCAGGAGCCCATAGCGGCGAACCTGGCCGCGGGCATTGGCGACCTGCAACGCCAGGCTGAAAAGCCCCATCCCGACCGCCCCGATGCCGACGCCCAGCGTGAGCAGAGGAGCGAGCCTGGCCGACGGAGTCCACACCAAAAGCACTGTCAACACGAGCATCAGCGCGGAGGCAACGCACAGCAGGAGCCGATACGCCTCACCCAGCAACGCCTCGGGGTCGTCCCGGTGAGCGGCGTAGAAGCGCGAAACGGAAACCGCGATCCATTGAAAGAAGACGGATGCGGCGATTCCTATCGCCGCGGCTCCCAATGCATAGAGCCCGTACTCCTCTGCCGTGAGGGTGCGCGTCAATGCATAGATCGCCCCCAGCGACAACACGCCGTTGACGAAGCGGACAACCAAGTAGACGAAGGAATCCTTGAACACCGGGCTAACTCGGTTTCTTCAAGTGGTTCATGTACCACGCTACCGCGGCGGGTATGCCCTGGACGATATCGTGCGTCGGCCTGTAGCCGAGCAGCTTCCGGGCTTTAGAAATATCGGCCTGGCTGTGGCGCACGTCGCCCGCACGGAAGTTCCGGTAGATCGGTGCGCCGGCCACGACGCCATGCGCGGCCAAGCTGCCGCGCAGCAGATCGAACAATGCATTGAGCGTGGTGCGGCCGCTCACCGCCACGTTGTAGACCTGGCTTCGTGCTTCCGGATCATCGGTCGTCGCCGCCAGCAGATTGGCTTGCACGGCATTCGCCACGTAGCAGAAGTCCCGGCTGCTTTCCCCGTCGCCATTGATGTAAACCGGCTCGCCGCGCGCCATCGCCGCGGTCCATCGGGGGATCACGGCGGCGTAGGCCCCTTCGGGATCCTGGCGTTTGCCGAAGACATTGAAGTAGCGCAGGCCCACGGCCTTGAATCCATAGCACCGGTCGAAGACTTCGGCGTACAGCTCGTTCACGTACTTCGTGATCGCGTAAGGACTCAAGGGTCTGCCGATGACGTCCTCCACCTTCGGCAGCGCCGGATGGTCGCCATAGGTGCTGCTGCTTGCAGCGTAGACGAAGCTCTTGACCTCGGCCTGCCGCGCGGCCTCCAGCATGTTGAGAAAGCCGGCGACATTGACGTCGTTGCTGACGACCGGATCAGCCAGGCTGCGAGGGACGCTGCCCAGCGCGGCCTGATGCAGAACATGGTCCACGCCCTCGCACGCGGCCCGGCAGACTGCCAAGTCACGGATGTCGCCTTCGAGAAGGCTGAAACCGGCCCACTGCTGCGGACGGACGGCTGCTCGCACATCCTCCAGGTTGCGCCTGTGGCCGGTCGCGAAGTTGTCCAAACCCACCACGCGCTGGCCGAGCTTCAACAGGGTCTCCAGCAAGTTGCTGCCGATGAAGCCGGCCACGCCGCTGACAAGCCAGGTCCGCGGCTCCCTCACCAGGCGCCCTTGAAGAATGTCGTACGCAGTGAGCGCGACAGCGTCGTTCGTCATGATCCTCGCGCCGCCTCAGAGTCGCCCGTCGGCAACGCCTGGAGGAAGGACGCCCTTCACGTCGAAAACGACAGCGCCGGGTTGCCCCAGGGCCCTGATGCCTTCGGCACCCAGTGCCACGAACTGACGGTGGCTCACGGCCAGCACGATGGCAGCGTACTGGCCCGCGCCAGGCATCTCGCGCAGGCAGCGCAGGCCGTACTCGTGCTCAGCTTCGGCCGCATCGATCCACGGATCGAACACATCGACCTGCGTCTTGTAGCGCTGCAATGTACGAACGATATCGATCACTTTCGAATTACGCAGATCGGGGCAGTTCTCCTTGAAACTCAACCCCAGCACCAGGATCCTGCTGTTCAATACCGGCAGCCCCTTCTGCAGCATGAGCTTGATCGCTTCATCCGCCACATGGGTGGCCATGTGGTCGTTGATGCGGCGGCCGGCCAGGATGACCTGCGGGTGATAGCCGACCTCTTCGGCCTTGTGTGTCAGGTAATACGGATCGACGCCGATGCAGTGCCCGCCGACCAGCCCCGGACGGAAAGGCAGGAAGTTCCACTTGGTGCCCGCGGCTTCCAGCACCTCGAGCGTGTCGATGCCGAGCCTGCGGAAAATAAGGCTGAGCTCGTTCATCAGCGCGATATTCAGGTCACGCTGGGTGTTTTCGATGACCTTGGCCGCTTCCGCGACCTTTATGCTGCTCGCCCTGTGCGTGCCCGCGACGACTATCTCGCTGTAGAGCCGGTCGACAAGATCCGCCACCTCCGGCGTGCTGCCACTGGTGATCTTCTTGATGGTCGACAGGCGACGCTCCTTGTCCCCGGGATTGATCCGCTCCGGGCTGTAACCGCAGAAGAAGTCCACATTGAATTTCTTGCCGGAGACCCGTTCGAGGACCGGCACGCAGATCTCTTCGGTCGCGCCCGGATAGACCGTCGACTCGTAGATGACGATCGCCCCGCGCCGGATGATGCGCCCCACCATCTCCGTCGCGGCGATCAGGGTACTCATGTCGGGCCGGTTCGCCAGGTCCACGGGCGTCGGCACGGTGACGATGAAGACGCGACACTCTGCGATGTCCTTGACGCAGCTGCTGAAGCGAAGCCGTTCGGCCTTCTGCAGCTCTTCGGTGCCGACCTCCAGCGTCGCATCCTTGCCGGACTGCAGGTCCGCAACGCGCGACGTATCGATGTCGAATCCCACCACCGCGCGCCGCTTGCCGAGCTCCACGGCAAGAGGAAGGCCCACATAGCCGAGGCCGACGATCGCGATTGCATCATCATCCGCGATCGGCGCATGCATCCAATCCGCAGCGCCACCATTGGCGGCCAAACATTCGCCGCCAGCAGCATCCATCATCACCCCATCTCGTAGATGGCTCTTCATTTGTTCATACCCTCCAGTAGGCTGCGTCACTCGCACAGGCGAAGATCACAACAAGTCAACACCGATAGTCGGCATAGCGATAGCCCCGGTATTTCGCTGCGCCATACCGTCGCTTGGTCACATCGAGATCGTTGAAGACGACACCCTTGACCTCCACACCGGCGGCCTGGAGGCGCTTGGCCGATTCCTTCAGGTCGCCCTGCGTGCTGACGTCCGCTCGCGCGACGAGGAACACAGCGCCAGCCAGAGGCGCGAGAATGGCGGTGTCGGCGGCCACCAGTACGGGCGGGGTATCGACAATGACAACGTCATAACGGCCACCAGCGGCCTGCCACAACAAGGCCGATGTCGAAGGCCTCATCAGTAGCTCCGCCGGATTCGGCGGCAACTGACCCGTCGAGAGAAAATCCACATTCGGGACAACGTCTCGATGCAGCGCATCCTCCAGCGCCACCTTCCCGTGGATCACATCGCTCAAACCTTTGCCGCGATCCAGGCCGAGATACTGGTTCAGGCGGCCCCTGCGAAGATCGCCGTCGACCAGAAGCACTTTCTTGTTGGCAGCCCCCAGCACCGCGGCGACGTTGGCGCTGATGAACGATTTGCCGACACCCGGCGTCGGCCCGCTGATCACGACCACTTTGGTGACAGCGTCCAACATCGCGAACTGAAGGGCCGTCCTGAAGCTGCGCAGGCTCTCCACGGCCCCGTCGTCCGGTACGTCGATTGCAAGGACGCCGCGCCCCTTGCCAGCAGATTTGCGCGCGAGCTTCATCTGTGCATCGGAATGCGGCACGGTGGCGAACACGTGCAACCCGATGCGCTCCTCGATGTCGGCGGGATCTCCGAGGCCTGAACGCAGGGCAGTTCGAGCAAAAGCCAGCGCAATGCCCGCCAGCAGACCCAGCATCGTGGCGAGAAGCACCGACAGCACGCGCATCGGCCTCGCAGGCTTTCTCGGCACGGCCGCCACATCCACAATGCGCACGTTGCCGACCTTGCCCTCTTTCACCAGCCGCAGCTGCTGCGCGCTATCCAGAAGCTTGACGTACAACTCGCTGTTGACTTTGACATCGCGCGTCAAACGCAACATCTCCTGCTCGACATCGGGAAGCGTCTTCACCCGACCGTTCAATGCGCTCAGCTCGCCGTTCAAGGCAACGATGCGCGCGTCGAGTGCGCGAACAAGGTGATGCTCGGGGGTATAGAGCGCGAGCAACTCCTTGCGCTTCTGTTGCAGCTCGATGAGGCTGGTCTGCAGCTTGACGCCTTGCTCCAGGATCAGCTTGCCTTCCGCATCCAGGTCGAAGGTGCTGTTGCGGTTGCGGAACTGGTTGAACCTCGTTTCGGAAGCCTCGAGCTGCTTGCGCAGCTCAGGCAGGAAGGCGCTCAGAAAACCGAGCGACTTCTCGGCCTCGGCTGCTTTGCGCTCGACGTTTTGCCGCACGTAGAGCGACCCGATCTCGTTGAGCACACGAGCGATCGCGCGGGGATCGCCACCTTGAAGACTGGCACGGATCACGCCGGATTGCTTCCCCTCCTCCGTGATCACGAGGTCTTTTTGCAGTTGCTCCACGACTTCGAGCTGTACGTTGCGCGTGATGTAGAACTCGGCACCAGGCTTGCCGATGGCAGCCTTGACGTGGAGAACGCCTGGTGCGCCATTCACGGAAAAATCCAGCGGGCGACCGATTTCCTGCACACCGAGACGCTCACCCCCTGGCAACAGCAACTCGTATCCTCCGGGGGTCAGCCTCACTCGGAAGCGCTCGCCTTCCAGGTCCGGCGGCACCTCGAAGCGATCGACGTTCAGCGTCTCGTTGCCGTTGATGTAGCCCGGCAACATCAGGAAGCCAGGATCGGAAGGCTCACTCGCAAGACGAGCCATCGCCCGACCGACGACTGGCAAGTACTTGGGCTGCAGGTCGATATCGAGCCCCAGGTTCTGTATCGCCTGCACAAGCACCAGGCGCGAGCGAAGAATCTGGATTTCGGCCGAAGCCGGAGATCGGATGTCGAACAAAGCGGAAGCCTCGCCGAGCAACGTTCCCGCCCCGCCCTTGCTTTCTTCCACTTGCACCATGGTGTCGGCTCGATAGACGGGTGTGGCGAGCAACGCGTAGCCGACCCCGACCACAATGCCGAATGCCGCGACGGCAGCAATGATCCAGCGGTTGTCGAGGATGACATCGAGCAGTTCAAGCAGGCCGACGCCGCCCCTGTCGCCTGCGAGGGGCGACGCGCCGGAAGAAGCGGACAAGGAAGAGTTCATTTCGAGATGAAAAGGAGAAGGCCGGGCAAGCGCTTCAGCTCAGTTGGCGAATTTGCCTGCTCCATGCATTGACGCCCGACGCGATCTCCACGAGTGCAGCCTCGTAGGCATGCCGGGATCCGCGATAGGGATCGGCGACATCGAACGCCCCCGCCTCACCCAGCCGGAACACCTTGCCCCGCATAAGTGGATATCTCCGTGAAAGCTCCGCCTTGTGCTTCTGCTCCATCACAAGAATGAGATCGGCTGCCCGGCACATGGCGCCCGTGACCTGCCGAGCGCGGTGGGCCGAGAGGTCCAGGTTCAGCGCTTCGACGAGTTCGGTCGCCATGGGGTCGGCAGGCCGCCCCAGCAACGCAGCCAACCCCGCGGACTCGAGCATTCCACCCGGAAACTCGCGCGCCAGCATCGCAGCAGCCAAGGGACTGCGACAGACGTTGCCCGTACACAGGACGAGGATGCGCTGCGTCATTTGAGGTTGTTGGCCACGTTGACTACCTGCGCGCTCGGCAGGATCAGGCTGATGACCCGGTTCCAGCGAACCAGAGACGCCGGATCGACATACACGACGTCGCGCGCTTTGAGTTCGAAGCCTTCCGCCAGCGCGTAGGCCACAGGGGAAGCGGCGTCGAGATGGAAGATCTCCGGCGAATCGCCCGCACCGGCGCGCACCACGTAGATCTGCTGGGGATTACCGCTGGCGCTGCTGACGCCGCCCGCCTCACCCAACGCCTGATTGAGCGTCAGGCGCCCGT
Organism: Variovorax sp. JS1663; assembly: GCF_002157355.1. GTDB lineage: Bacteria > Pseudomonadota > Gammaproteobacteria > Burkholderiales > Burkholderiaceae_C > Variovorax. The sequence goes on from NZ_LYMK01000041.1 coordinate 54,704, forward strand.
TGCGAAGGGGTGGAGACACAGGCCGCGTGACCTCCCCCATCACATAGACCTTGGCATCCTCGCTGCTGAGCACACGCACCAGATCGCCAGGGGCCAGGAGTATCTGCGCGGGATTGACACCCTTCTCTGCGAGCCGCTGGAGATTGATGAGGGTTGTCACGCCCTCGCGCGAAACAAAAACAGCGGAGCGGTCGGCCTGCGCCGTGAACCCACCCGCACGGTTGATCGCCTCCGGCAGGGTCATCGGGATGTCGTTGACCGCCTGCAGGCCTGGCGTACGGACCTCGCCATCCACGTAGACTCGGCCGGCCCGATACGACTGAATGCGCACCGTCACCTTCGGTTCGCTGAAATACTTGGCAAGACGGCTGACCAGGCGATCACGCACCTCCGCCTCGGTGAGGCCCGCAACCTTGAAAGGCCCCACGTAGGGAAACTGAATCAGGCCATCGGCGCTGACGTTGTAGCCATTGCTCACGGGCGACCCAGTCACGGCATCGGTGGTGAGTGCACCGGCAGGTGCGAGAACCAGGTCGGGGTGATCCCATACCACGACGTTCAGGATGTCTCCGCTGCCGATCCGATAGGGCTGCGGCACACCGAACAAACGCTTGACCTCCGGACCCAATTCGCCCGCGTTGGCGGCACGCTGGCGGCGAATCAGTTCGGGCGTGATGCTCTGCAGCGCGCCCGGTGGCGGCGAATCTGCCGACACGCTGGCAGACTCGACCTTGCCGCCGAAATTTCCGCCTGGAGCGAACGTGCAGCCGCCCAGGACCGCCACCATGCATGCCAGTGCAGCATGTTGGAGAAGCGATCGGCGAGGGCTCATCGTCAGGGTCTGGAAGTCGTGGGCGCGTATGGTGCGAGGAAGCTCTCACCGGCAACGATTGACGCGACAATTCATCAGATACCGCGTCCTCACCAGGTGCTCTTTGCGTCACAGGTCACGGTTCGCACGCACCGTCTCGCACCGCGCCCTCATCCCAGCGTTTGCATCAGGCGCAAAAAAAGCGCAGGGTCGTCAGACCCTGCGCTTTTTCGAGGCGGTCAGAAGAATCGCGTCAGAAAGGAATGTCGTCGTCCATGTCGTCGAAGCCGGACGAAGACTTGGCCGGCGCCTGGCGCGGTGCCGGCGCAGGGGCGCGCGGCGCCGCGGCAGGCGGACGCGAGTAACCACCGCCACCGCCGCCACCGCCATAGCCGCCGTCGTCATCGCCCGACGGCGCACCCTGACCCTGGCGACTGCCCAGCATCTGCATCTGGTCGACGCGGATGTCGGTGGCGTACTTCTCGACCCCGTCCTTGTCGGTGTACTTGCGCGTGCGGATCTGGCCCTCGACGTAGATCTGCGAGCCCTTGCGCAAGTACTGCGCGGCGATCTCGGCGAGGCGTCCGTTGAACACCAGGCGATGCCACTCGGTGGCTTCGCGCATCTCGCCGCTTTGCTTGTCCTTCCAGCGGTCCGTGGTGGCCAGGGTCACGTTGCAGACCTGGTCCCCGCTCGGAAAAGTGCGGGTTTCGGGATCGCGCCCGAGGTTGCCGACGAGGATGACTTTGTTGACCGATGCCATGGATGCCCCTGAGGATGAATGGGTGGAAGACGGAAAACGGGACATTGTGCCGCATGCAAGCGGGTGTCATGCAGCCCCGCGCCCAGCCGCGGGGACGCCGCCGGGGATGTCGGACCGAAACCGGCCGCAGCCCCCCGAAATCCCCGCCGATTTATCATGTCCGGTTGTCCAGAAACGACCGTCCCGTGAACTCCCCCTCCATGGATAGCACCGGCGGCGCCTACCTCGATCACGACGAAGGCGCCTACCTAGGCGCGGCGCTCGCCCAGCAGCGCATCAGCATCCGCGGCGCACGCACGCACAACCTCAAGAACGTCGACCTTGACATTCCCCGTAACAAGCTGGTAGTGATCACCGGCCTGTCGGGCTCCGGCAAGTCCAGCCTGGCCTTCGACACGCTCTACGCCGAGGGGCAGCGCCGCTACGTCGAGAGCCTGTCGGCCTATGCGCGCCAGTTTTTGCAGCTGATGGACAAGCCCGACGTCGACATGATCGAGGGTCTCTCGCCCGCGATCAGCATCGAACAGAAGGCGACCAGCCACAATCCCCGCTCCACCGTGGGCACGGTGACCGAGATCCATGACTACCTGCGCCTGCTGTACGCACGCGCCGGCACGCCCTACTGCCCCGACCACGATCTGCCGCTGTCGGCACAGACCGTCTCGCAGATGGTGGACGCGGTCCTCGCCATCCCCGAGCAGCGCCGGGCCGCCCCGAGCAGCGAGGGCCCCCTCGGGGGACAGCGAGGACACGAGAGTGCCGAGCGTGGGGGCGAACAGCATCAGCCGCGCCTGATGATCCTGGCCCCGGTCGCACGCGAGAAGAAGGGCGAGTTCCTCGAACTCTTCGCCGAGATGCAGGCCCAGGGCTACGTGCGCTTCCGCGTCGACGGCCAGACCTACGAATACAACGCCCTGCCCAAGCTCAAGAAGACCGAGAAGCACGACATCGACGTGGTGATCGACCGGCTGCGCGCGCGCCCCGACATGCAGCAGCGCCTGGCCGAGAGCTTCGAGAACGCGCTGCGCCTGGCCGAGGGCCGGGCGATCGCGCTGGAGATGCACGAGGGCGGGGCGACGAAGGAACACCTGTTCAATGCCAAGTTCGCCTGCCCGATCTGCCACTACTCCCTGGCCGAGCTCGAACCGCGCCTCTTCTCCTTCAACTCGCCGGTCGGCGCCTGCCCCAGTTGCGACGGCCTGGGCCATCGCGAGTTCTTCGACCCCCAGCGCGTGGTCGCCTTCCCCTCGCTGAGCCTGGCCAGCGGCGCCATCAAGGGTTGGGACCGCCGCAACGGCTACTACTTCAGCATGCTGGAGAGCGTGGCCAAGCATTACAAGTTCAACGTCGACACGCCCTTCGAGGACCTGCCTGCCTCGGTCCAGCAGGCCGTGCTCTTCGGCTCGGCCGAGGAAGAGATCAAGTTCAGCTACACCATGGAAAGCGGCCAGCAGGCCGGCAAGAAGCTGGTGCGCAAGCACCCCTTCGAGGGTGTGATCCCGAACATGGCGCGGCGCTACCGCGAGACTGATTCGGCCATGGTGCGCGAGGACCTCTCGCGCTTCCGTAATTTGCAGCCCTGCCCCGACTGCGGCGGCACGCGCCTGCGCCGCGAGGCTCGCCACGTGTTCCTCACCGACGAGACGGACGGCAGTGCGCGCCGCATGGCGATCTACGAGATCAGCCGCGCGACGCTGCGCGAAAGCATGGCGTACTTCCAGGGATTGCACCTGCAGGGTGCGAAGGCCGAGATCGCCGACAAGGTGGTGCGCGAGATTGGCCTGCGGCTCAAGTTCCTCAACGACGTGGGCCTCAACTACCTGAGCCTCGACCGCAGTGCCGAGACCCTGTCGGGCGGCGAGGCCCAGCGCATCCGCCTGGCCTCGCAGATCGGCTCCGGCCTCACCGGCGTGATGTACGTGCTGGACGAGCCCAGCATCGGCCTGCACCAGCGCGACAACGACCGCCTGATCGGCACCCTCAAGCACCTGCGCGACATCGGCAACAGCGTGATCGTGGTCGAGCACGACGAGGACATGATCCATGCCGCCGACCACGTGATCGACATGGGGCCGGGCGCCGGCGTCCACGGCGGGCGGGTGATGGCGCAGGGCAGCTACGAGCAGGTCGCCGGCCATCCCGATTCGCTGACCGGGCAGTACCTCTCCGGCGCCAGGAAGATCGCGGTGCCGGCGCGCCGAACCCCTTGGCTGCCGGTCATGGCCAAGGACAAGCCGGCCGAGCCGAAGAAGGCCTCGCGCTTCCCCATGAGCCCCGCCGCCGAGCGGCGTGCCGCGCGCGAGGCCGCGCACCTGGCCACGCAGACCGACCTGCAGGAAATCCGCGTGGTCGGCGCCACCGGCAACAACCTCCGCAACGTGAGCGTCGCCTTCCCGGTCGGCCTCCTCACCTGCGTGACCGGCGTCTCGGGCTCCGGCAAGTCCACCCTGGTCAACGACACGCTCTACGCCGCCGTGGCGCGCACCCTCTACCGTGCCCACGAGGAGCCGGCCGCGCACGAAGCGGTGGAAGGCATCGAGTACTTCGACAAGGTCATCAACGTCGACCAGTCGCCCATCGGCCGCACGCCGCGCAGCAACCCGGCCACCTACACCGGCCTCTTCACCCCGATCCGCGAGCTGATGGCAGAGACCAACACCGCGCGCGAGCGCGGCTACGGCCCGGGCCGCTTCAGCTTCAACGTGGCCGGCGGACGCTGCGAGGCCTGCCAAGGCGACGGCGTGGTCAAGGTCGAGATGCACTTTCTCCCCGACGTCTACGTGCCCTGCGAGGTCTGCCAGGGTCAGCGCTACAACCGGGAAACGCTGGAGGTGCAGTACAAGGGTCGCAACATCGCGCAGATCCTGGACATGACGGTGGAGGTCGCCTACGAGTTCCTGAAGGCAGTGCCACCGATCGAGCGCAAGCTGCGCACGTTGCTGGACGTGGGCCTGTCCTACATCAAGCTGGGCCAGTCCGCGACCACGCTCTCCGGCGGCGAGGCGCAGCGCGTCAAGCTCGCGCTGGAGCTCAGCAAGCGCGATACCGGGCGCACGCTCTACATCCTCGACGAGCCGACCACCGGCTTGCACTTCGCCGACATCGAGCTCTTGCTCAAGGTCCTGCACCAGCTGCGCGACGCGGGCAACACCATCGTCGTGATCGAGCACAACCTCGACGTCATCAAGACCGCCGACTGGCTGATCGACATGGGGCCCGAGGGCGGCGCCGGCGGGGGAACGGTGGTGGGCGTGGGGACACCAGAGACGCTGGCCGCGAACGAGGCGAGCCACACGGGGCACTACCTCCAGCGGCTGCTGTAGATGGGCCGGACTGCGGCATCGCCATGACCTGCCAGGTCATCGACGCCGCACACCCGCTCTGGGACAGTGATGCCAAGCCGGAACCGCAGTGGTCCCGGCGGCAACCAGGCCGAACTTCGAAAGGCCAAGAAAGAGCATCATGACCTCCAGCTTCGACATCCTTCCCCTCGCCGTCGCGCTCCTGATCGGCATCGCCGCCGTGGGCTCCTGCATCGGCATCGGCATCGTCGGGTCGAAGCTGCTGGAAGGCACGGCGCGGCAGCCCGAGCTCAAGGACCAGCTGCAGACGCAGTTCTTCCTGATCGCGGGCGTGACCGACGGCGCCTTCATCATCGCCACCGGCATCGGTCTGTGGTTCGCGACGGCGAACCCCTTCCGCTGACGGCGCGGGCTCGGCGTGGGCGCCTGCACCCTGGGCGTGGCGCTGCTGCTGTGGCAAGAGTTCATCCATCTCGCGGGCCGTCCGGGCTATGTGGCGCTGGTGGCCGCCGCCACCTGGGCACTGAGCACGCAGCTGCTGCGGCACGCGCGCATCGAGCTCCCCACGCTCACGCTCTCGTTCTGTGTGACGGCGCTGACCGCGGTGGTGATGAGCCTGCTGTCCTTGCTGTTCGAGCGGCCGCAATGGCATGCGCAGGACAGCGTGGCGTGGCTTGCGATCGCCTACAACGCGGTGCTGATCTTCGGCTTCGCGCACGCCGTCTGGTTCTCCCTCGCGCGCGTCCTGCCGCCGGTGGCCTCGACCCTCAGCGTGATGCTGATCCCGGTGCTGGGCGTGTTCAGCGGCGCGCTCTGGCTGGGCGAGACGGTCTACTGGCAGGACTGGGCCGCCGTCGTGTCTGATGACGGTGGCCATCGCCTCGGTGCTGTGGCCCGCGCGCACCAGCGAGGCCGGGGTTCAGGCGGCCTCGAGCACCTGATCGCGGCGGCCGGCTAGGCTGCCCGCCAAGGCAGGCTTGCGTGCGACGGCTTCGCTGGCAAGCGCGTCGAAGAGCGCCGTGTCGCCCGCGCGGCGCGCGGCCTCCATCGCGGTCAGGAAGATCAGGCTGCGCTGCGCCTGGCTGCCGCCGAAGCCATGCGTCACCGGCAGCAGCGGCAGCAGCAGTTCGGCGCAGCGGGCGTAGGCGCCCGCACCGAAGGCCGTCACCGCCTCGCAGAGCGCGCCGGCCTCGCTCCACCAGGGCAGCGGCGCCACTGCCGGCACGGCGCCCATGCCCGCCCGCCCGCGCGCCGTCCTCGCCGTATCGCCCGCGCCGACGAAGGCCAGCATCGCATGGGTATCGTTGAAGACCGACCAGCCCCACGCGGCCTGCGCGTCCCAGCGCGCGGCCAGCGCCTCCCAGCGGCCCGCCACGTCCACGCCCCGCAGGTCCAGACGCCAAAGCAGCGCGCTGGCATCGACCAGGTCCAGTGCCATCGCGGCCGGCCCTGGCGCGATCGCCCGGTCGTACAGCGTGAGTGCCGCCTCCTCGTCGTGGTTCGACAGGTGCATCAGCGCCAGGTGCCAGTGGTTGTGCACAGCCAGCGCGTTGTTCTGCTGCCAGTGTTCGGTCTCTTCGGTCAGCCAGTGGATGCCTTCCGCCACGCGGCCCTGCATCTCGTAGACATGCGCCACCGCGTGCACTGCCCAGGTGTCGTGCGGGTCGAGCGCCACGGCGCGACGGCCCAGCGCCTCGGCGCGTGCGTACTCGTTGCACTCCTCCAGGCCGAAGGCATGCATGCCCAACAGGTAGCTGTAGCCGGCATCGCCCGGCTGCCAGTGGCAGAGCGCCCGGGCGATGCGGTCGCGCAGCATGGCCGAACGCCCCAGGACCAGATCCGCCATGTGGGTGAGCTGCAGCGCGAAGAGGTCGCGCGGGTGATCCACCAGGTGGCGGTCGAGCAGCTGATTGGCCTGCCCCATGTCGCCCTCGGCCCAGGGACGCAAGGCCGCCAGCAGCGACTGCTCGCGCGCTACCGGCCGGCGCCGGCTCGCGGCCGCGCTGTCCAGGCTCGCGCGCGCCGCCGGCAGCAGTTGGCCGTCGATACCGCTGAGGAACAGGCCGGCCATCATCAGGTGGCCGGCGATGAAGTCCGGGTCCTGCGCCAGCGCCGGCTCCAGCACCGCCACCGGATCCAGCTGCAGGCTATTGAAGAGCACCATCGCCTGCTCGTAGGCGGCCACGGAAGCTGGCTGGTCGGTGCTGAGCGCGTCGCCACGCGCGTCGTGCTGGATCATGGTGGACTCCTTGAATGAACGGCCCGACAAGCGTAAGTTCGCGCTTCCCGAAGTCCCGCAGCCATTCCCGCAACAAGCCTGACGATTCCGCCATATGACGCTCTCCCCCAGCCCCCCCACTTCGTGTGGTCCGCCGACCCGGCATCCCCCTTCCGGGGGCAACGCCAGCGGCCCGGCCAGGCCGGTTCCGCGGCGCTCCCCGGCCGACTGCGACTGAGATGGATGGCCGGCCGCTGATCGCCATCCTCGTGAGCCCCGAGACTTCGGCCTCGGTGGTCTACGGCATGTTCGACCTCTTCAAATGCGCGGGACGCGACTGGCCGATGGTGGTCGAGGGCCGGCCGGGGCCGGAACTGTTGCGGCCGGTGCTGGTGGCGCGGCAGGCCGGTCGCGTGTGTGCCGCCAACGGCGTGGAGATCGAGGCGCAGTGGGGCTTCGACACCGTGAGCGCTCCGGCGGTGGTCTGCGTGCCCGAGCTGATGATCGCGCCCTTCGCCCCGCTGGACGGCCTGTTCGTGAACGAGGCCGCCTGGATCAGGCGCTGCCATGCCGACGGCGCCCTGGTCGCCACCGCCTGCTCCGGCGCGATGCTGCTGGGCGAGGCCGGCCTGCTCGACGGCGAGGACGCGACCACGCACTGGGCCTTCTGCGAGGTGATGCAGCGCCGCTACCCGCTCGCGCGCGTGCGCCCGCAGCGCGCGCTGGTCACCAGCGGCGAGGGCCAGCGGCTGGTGATGGCCGGCGGCGGCAGCTCCTGGATGGACCTGGCGCTGTACCTGATCGCGCGCTGCGTGGGCATTGAGGCCGCGATGCAGGTGGCCAAGCTCAACCTGATCGACTGGCACCACGCGGGGCAGCAGCCCTTCGCGCGGGTGTCCTGCACGCGCCAGGTGGAAGACGCGGCCATCGGCCGCTGCCAGACCTGGATCGCCGACCACTACGACCACGCGGCGCCGGTGGCCGCGATGACGGAGCACAGCGGCCTCCCGGAACGCTCCTTCCAGCGCCGGTTCAAGCTCGCCACCGGCATGACGCCCCTCGAATACGTGCAGACGCTGCGCATTGAGGAGGCCAAGCACTTGCTCGAGACCACGGGAGCGCCGATCGAGGCGATCGCGGGGGAGGTGGGCTATGACGACGCGGCCTTCTTCAGCCGCCTGTTTCGCCGCGCGGTCAGCCTGAGCCCGGCGCAGTACCGGCGGCGCTTCGCGGGCATGCGCGCCTCGCTGGCCGGGCCGCGCTGAAGCGCGCCGGCCGATCCAGCCGTCCGCCCGCTTCTCCCACATGCGCCGATACCGGCTCAACGACACACGGCCGCTCTTTTTGGATACCTTCTGGTCTTCTTGATGGACCTCCTCGTGCCGGCCCTTCCCTGATGCCGGGGCTATGGTTGTGTGACAGCGGAAAAATCAAGCTTGCATCGCCTGGGCCAGGATGTCGAGGCCCTCTTCGAGCACGGCGTCCTCGATGGTCAGCGGGAACAGGAAGCGGAT
>NZ_LYMK01000042.1 GCF_002157355.1 Variovorax sp. JS1663
TGAAATCAACGATCTACCAACACCACCTCCGCGCCAGTGCTAGCTTTTCGTACCGTCACTTATTGCACTGAAAACGAGGAGACCCCTCACCGGGCCGGTGGCCCTCGCCGCTGGGCTTTGCGGCCCTGACGGGCCTTCCTGGCCCGTTTCCGGGGCCTTCCCTGCCCTGCCCTACCGGCGCGGCCGTTGTGGACAGTTTCGGGACAAGTCGGCCGAGGCCGGCCGGCGCAGCCCTGACGTTGACACTTGAGGGGCAGCGGGGCCGGCGCGATGTTGACACTTGGGGGGCAGCGGCCGATTTCGGCCTGGTCGAGCCGTCCAGGCGGCCGCCGAGGCGGCCTAAGTGCCTGATCGGCATGGAGTTATCCACCGAAGTTGTGGATAACCCTGTTAGGAACCCTGCCCCGGTATTGACACTTGAGGGGCGGCCCTACTGACACTTGAGGGGCGCGGTTCTTGACACTTGAGGGGCAGCGTATTGACACATGGGGGGCTTATCCATTGACACTTGAGGGGCGGCCTCTTCGCGCTTTTCCTTGGCGTGACAACGGTTTACGCGCGTTTTTCGGTCATGCTAACCAGGTTTTTAACCGTCTTTATAACCTTTTTATATAACCAGGTAGTTTTAACCAGAGGCTGGCGAAAAAAACGGCAACACGGCCCAAGCTACCGCGCAGCATGACCGGCCGCCGAAGGGGGGAAACCCCCCTTCTCGATCCCACCCGGCCGCAAGCGGCCTCCCATCCCCCCAGGGGCTACGCCCCTCGGCCGCCTTGCGGCCTCACCCCACAATGGAGCGCCTTCGGCGCTACGGCTTAGGAGAGCCAGGCGCAAGCGCCTGGCGGAAGGCAGTAAGTTCGAGAGCTTGCGAGGGGGCAAAGCCCCCTCACACTCCCCAACCAGGTCGCCGCGGTTCGACCGGCCGCGCGATCCTCAAGCATCGCAGCAGCTCCACCGCCGCAGGTTTTACGCCAAGGAAGGGGGTCGGCCAGCTCGGCCGGTGGCGCGGAAAGCGCCCCTCAAGTGTCAATGAAACGTGAGACGCGGGGCCAGGCCCGCGCCGATCACAAGCCGAGTTCGGAGTGAGAGCCGAGGCGCACCAGGCGCAGCGTGTCGGCGTCGGGCTTCTGGTAGATCAGCACCAGGTCGGGCTTGACGTGGCAATCCCGGTGATCCTTCCAGTCCCCGGTCAGCGCGTGGTCGCGGTGCCGAGGTTCCAGCGGCTGGTCGTCGGCGAGCGCGACCAGGACGGGCACCAGGTCGGCGTCGAGCGTGGCCCGGTGCTGCCCTTTCGCCTCGCGCTTGTAGTCGCGCTTGAACTGGCCGGTGCGCTCAATCTGCCGCATGCAGATCGGCCATCAGATCGTTGACGGTGGCGAAGCGCGGCAGCTTGCCCTTGCGGGCTTCCTTCATCGCCTCGATGGTGGTGGCGTTCGGAATCAGCGGCTCGAAGGGCAGCGCCTTGTCCTGGGCCACCTTCGTGAGCAGCAGCCGCACCGCGTCGGACACGGTAAGGCCCATCGCGGCCAGGACGGCCGCCGCTTCTTCCTTGATCGCGCCGTCGATGCGCGTTTGTACGAGCTGGTTTGCAGCCATGATTGGTTCTCCGGTTGGGTTCGTGAATTACATTGTAATGCACGCCAAGGGAAAGGGCAAGGTTTAGCGGCTAAAACGTTTAGCTAAAGTGCTTGACGATTAGGACATTTTGCCCTAATATAGCACTTGAAGGCCGGGCATTTCGCCCAGGTCAACTACCGGAGAAAGTCCGATGAACACCCAAGAGCAACCCGTTACCGCTTCCCTGGTCGCCGAGGCCCAGCGCCTCGACTTCCTGCCCGCCTACTTCGGCCCGCGTCTGATGATGCGCGGCGAGGCCCTGGTGTATGCCTGGCTTCGCCGGCTCTGCGAACGCTACAGCGGCGCGTATTGGCACTACTACACCTTGTCGGACGGCGGTTTTTACATGGCCCCCGACCTGGCCGACCGCCTGGAGATCGAGGTGGACGGCAACGGCTTCCGAGGCGAGTTGTCGGCCGACGCCGCCGGCATTGTCGCAACCCTGTTCGCGCTGGGTCAGCTCGCGGCCGAGGCCGCCGACACGGACGCCGGCGATGCCCTGATCGACCGCTATCACTTCCTGCGCGGCTTCGCAGCCAGCCACGCCGAGGCGGCCGCGATCTACCGGGCTATTGACTGATGAGGGGCGGCCCCGGCTTCGGCCGGGGCTTCCAGGAGGCGACCATGACCAGGAACAACGCTCCCCAGGCACCGACGAACAGCTACGCGACGGACGGCAAGTGCCACAACGCCGAGCCGGGCACCTACGGCCACGAATGCGGCAAGCCGGCCGCATGGATCGGCACGAACCACAAGGGGTTCAGCTCGGGATTCTGCGACGACTGAAAGCGCCACGGCTACGAAGCCCGCGACGTGATCGCGTGGCGGCGTGCTGACACTTGAGGGGCCGGCCGATGGCGAAGAAACGCAAGACGCCGGCCCAGCCGGGCCAGGACTGGAACGCGCCGGCGGCCGAGCTGCTGGCCGAGCTGCCCACCGACCGCGACGAGCTGCTGGCCGCCGCCGTGGCGGCCGTGGTGGAGATCGACGCGGCGATCATGCGCGGTGACGGTGCGGCCGCCGAGGCGGCCAGCGACCGATACGAGGCCGTCATCTGGAAGATGAACGGCGGAACGCACGTGGGCAGCATGGCCGACCACGACGCGCCCGGCCAGGTCATCGAGCGCCATTGCGCGGCGGTGCCTGGCGACGTGCCCTTGTGGGGCCAGCGCGGCCAGTTCCTGGTCGCGGATGGCGACATGCGCGCCCTGGTGGAGTACGAGGCCGGCTACGGCGGGCCGCTGGGTGCCCACTTCCAGTTCCACGTCATCGACCTGGACAGGCCGTTTATCTCCGAAACGGGCTACCGCTCGCACTTCGACACGGCGCAGGGCTGCATGACGGTGGACGAGGTTGCGCGCGGCATCCTGGCTGCGCAGCGAGCCGAGAAGAAGCGCCCGGTGATGGTCGAGGCCAGCTACCGCGACCGCCTGGCCGATGCTCCCCTGCCCGCTTGGCTGGCCGGCTTGGAGCCGCCGGCGCGGCGCGCACCGGCGACCGTCCTGGTGCCGCCGGGGTTCGTCCTGGTCGATGTGGTGCTGCCCTCGCATCGGGCCTTCATCGCCAGGCGCTGGGCGGCCGAGGCCGCGACCAGGATCAAGGCGGCCAGGGCCGCCGGGTTGGACGCCAAGGGAAAAATCACCGGCGCAGGCCCGGAGCGAGATCCCGCATCGCCAGAAACGACGATGACCTGCAGCATCGTCAAAGCCGACGATGCCGAGCCGGGCGAGGGCGGGCCTGTATCGCCGGAAACAACGATGCCGCGAGCGAGCGCGGCAACCTGCAGCATCGCCAGGAATGGCGATGGAGGCCCGGCCGACCTGGTGGAGTTCAAGCCCGGCCAGCGGTGCGAGATCGTGAGCGTCCATCACCCGGTTTTCGACCGCTACATCGGCAAGCGCATCATCATCGTGAAGGTGCATCCCGACACCCGCCAGGTGTGGGCGCACGACGACAGGCCGGTAACGTACAAGACCAATCGCGCAGGCCGGCGCGTGGTCGATTCAGACCCGAGCTGCATCCAGTCGATCTACGGCTTCGACCAGTTGCGGCTTATCACTTGACCAGGAGAACGAACGAATGACGAACGACGCCAATATCCGGCTGGAGTGCTTGAAGCCGGCCGAACGCTGGGCGCAACCGACCGGCGAGGAAGTCCGAGAGGTGCTGCGCCTGGCCGGGTTCAGCGGCAGCAAGGCCGCGAAGGCGCTGGGGCTGGGCGCGAAGGGCGACCGCACGATCCGCCGCTGGATCGGCGAGGACACCCCGATTCCCTATGCGGCATGGGCGATCCTGTGCGACCAGGCCGGGCTGGGCGTGATCTGGAAAGAGGATTGACGCCAAGGGAAAGGTTTTAGCGGCTAAAGTTTAGCCTTCGGATTCCGGTAAAGCGAAAAAAGTTTAGCTAAAGTGCTTGACAGGTTAGGGCATTTTGCCCTAATATAGCACTTGAAGGCCGGGCACATTGCCCAGGTCAACTACCGGAGAAAGTCCGATGAGCGACAACAAGATTATGCCCTGGATTGACGAGCTGGAGGGCGCGGCAGCGACCGACTTCCCGGCCCGCCGTGACGAGATCGCGGCCATGATGGCCGAGGCGGCCGAGCTGGTGTGCAAAGCCGAGGAACTGCGCGGCAAGGCGTACTTCGCCGGATGCTCCCTGGAGGGGCAGGCCAAGGGCCATTGGTCGATGGAAGCCGTCGAGCAGGCCAAGCGCCGGGCCGGCTGGTAAGAGCACATGGCCCGGTCGGCAACGGCCGGGCCTATCGAGGACGCCAAGAAGGAGTATTGCGTGAGCCGAGGCAAGATCAAGGGCGGCCCCAGGTGGAGGAACGCCCCGGAGTGATCCGGGGCGCTTGGCCTGGTGCTGGCACACCGTAACCATGCTTCCGAGTGGGAGCACCCAGCATTCAACACGTAAGCGCGTGGAGGGTCAAGCTATGTCCAACATCATCAAGTTCCCCAAGGAGATCGAGCAGCCCGCCGCGCCCGCGCCGGTGGAGCCTGCCGCCGCGTCTGCTGCCCCCAACAAGGCCCCCGGTGCTGGCCTGCTGGCCGGCCTGGTCAAGTTCGTATGGGTGGCGACCGTGCTGGTCTGGCCGATCCTCAAGTGGGTGCTGTCGATTGCCACCTTCTTCCAGTTCGTGCGGATGCTCTACCACTGGAACACGCCTGGCGTGTATGCCGGTTGGTCGTTCCTGGCGTACTTCGCGGTGCTGACCGCGATCACCTACTTCGTTTCGATCTACAAGCCGAAGGGGCTTTGACATGAAAAAACAGACCCTACCCTACCCGCCGGGATTCGTGGAGCCGAACACCGGCCGGGTGGCCGTCCTGGTGCGCGAGTACGCGGCCAGCGACTTGAACGGCGATGCGCCGGCCTATTGGTACAGCGCGCAATCCGAGGAATGGGGCCTTGACCCCTGGCGACTGGTGGAAGGCGTCGATCCGCACACCGCCGGCGGTCAGTTCGACGTGTGCTTTGCCAACGGTTCGAGCCGCACGGTCGGCCCGCTGATGACGTTCTTCATGAGTGCCGCTGACGCGGCCAGGTTGAACGCCAAGAAAGAAGATCACGCGCCCATTTTTAGCCGCTAAAACGCTTGACGCGGGCGGCGAGTTTAGCTAAACTTCTGCACATGGTCGGCGGCTGGCACCGCCTTTTGTTCAACAACCGGGTGTGGAGTTTATATGGGTGTTCTCCATGAAGAAACGGCTAACCGAAGCCCAATTCCAGGCGGCGATCAAGGGCCTGGAGATCGGGCAACAGACCATCGACATAGCGCGCGGCGTGCTGGTTGATGGAAGGCCCCAGGCCGAGTTTGTGGCCTCGCTGGGGCTGACCAAGGGGGCGGTATCGCAAGCGGTCAGCCGCGTGTGGGCAGTGGCGGGGGAAGTGCTCCCGCAGGGCTTCGAGCGGGTGACGGCGGTACTGCCGGAGCATCAAGCGTTCATCGTCAAGCGTTGGGAAGCCGACGCCAAGGGAAAGAGGAAACAGGAACCCAACTCATGAAAACACTGGTCACGGCAATTCAGAAAGGCGGTCAAGGCAAGACGTTCGCAACCTGCCACCTGGCGTTCGACTTCCAGGAGCGCGGCCTTCGGGTTGCAGTGATCGACCTGGACACCCAGGGCAATGCGAGCTGGACGCTGGCCGGCCACGACTCGGGCTATCCCGCCAGTCGCATGTTCACCGCCGGCGGCGACGAGCTGCGCGCCTGGTTCGCTGACCGGGAGGATGACGGCCTGGCGCTGATCGCGGCAGACGCCAACCTGGCGAACCTGGACAAGATGGAGCTTTCCCAGGCGGCCGCCGCGCTGCGGGCCAGTGTGGCCGCGCTGGGCGAGTTCTTCGACGTGTGCCTGATCGACACGGCCCCCTCCCTTGGCGTCGCCATGACGGCGGCCGTGCTGACGGCCGACTACATGCTGTCGCCCATCGAAATGGAGGCGTACAGCTTGCAGGGCATGAAGAAGATGGTCGCGGTCATCAGCAACCTGCGCAAGCAGAACCCCAAGCTGCGCTTCCTCGGCATGGTGCCGAACAAGGTGGACGCGCGGAAGCCGCGCCACGTCAACAACCTGGCGACGTTGCAGCAGGCATACCCGCAGCTCATCTTGCCGTTCAGCATCGGCGCGCGTGACAGCATCGCCGAGGCGCTGGGCGAGCAGATGCCGGTGTGGAAGATCAAGAAGACCGCCGCGCGGAAGGCCACCCAGGAGGTGCGTGCGCTGGCGGATTACGTGTTCACGAAGATGGAGATCGCGCAATGAGCGCCAAGACCAACGCCAAGAAGAAGGAGCAGGACAAGCCGCAATCGTCCGGGCTGGGCCTGGACGGGCTGGGCGACCTGGCCGGCCTGCTGAACGAGCAGCCGGCGGCCAACGCCGGCGGCGCAGGCCCGCAGGAGCTGCCGCTTGACCTGATCGACGAAGACCCGCACCAGCCGCGCACGGCCGACAACCCCGGCTTCTCGCCGGAGAGCATCGCGGAGATCGGCGAGACGATCAAAGCGCGCGGCGTGAAGTCGCCCATCAGCGTGCGCGAGAACCCGGACGCACCGGGGCGCTACCTCATCAACCACGGCGCGCGGCGCTATCGCGGCTCGAAGTGGGCGCACAAGACCACGATCCCGGCCTTCATCGACAACGATTACAACGAGGCCGACCAGGTTATCGAGAACCTGCAACGCAACGAGCTGACGGCGCGTGAGATCGCCGACTTCATCGGCCGCGAGCTGGCGAAGGGCAAGAAGAAGGGCGAGATCGCCAAGGAGATCGGCAAGTCGCCGGCCTTCGTCACGCAGCACGTCACGCTGCTGGACTTGCCCGAACCCATTGCCGAGGCGTTCAATAGCGGCCGGGGCAAGGACGTGACTGTCATCAACGAGCTGGTGACGGCCTACAAGAAGAACCCCGACGAGGTGGCCGCCTGGCTGGCCGACGACAGCCAGGAGCTGACGCGCGGCTCGGTGAAGCTGCTGCGCGAGTTCCTGGAGGACAAGCGCAGTCACGAGGACGGCGACCGTGATCCCAACACCGTCGATGCGCTGACCGGCAAGACCGACGCCGAGGCCGGCGACGGCGAGCAGGGGCCGCAGGATGATGACGCCAAGGGGAAGAAGGAGCCGAAGGAGGCCGACCCCGACAAGCTCAAGAAGGCCATCATCCAGGTCAAGCACGACGACCGGCCGGCACGGCTGATCCTCAACCGCCGGCCCCCGGCCGAGGGCTGGGCCTGGCTCAAATACGAGGATGACGGCCAGGAGTTCGAGGCCGACCTTGGCACCGTGCAGCTTGTCGCGCTGCTGGAGGGCTGACACGCCCAGCGCCGGGCATCGCCGACCACCGACCCCCACCCATCGCCCCGCCATCGAGCGGGGCTTTTTTTGCCCGCGTTTTAGCCGCTAAAAAAAGTTCAGCTAAACCGCTTGCGTAGTGTTGTATGTTGTAGTATGCTTCACGCTACAACATACAACCGGCCAAAGGAGGCCCGACATGGCGATCTCGAAGGAGCAGATATTTGCGGTGGCCGACGAACTGGACGCGGCCGGCCAGAACCCCACGCTGGCGAACGTGCGCAAGCAGCTCGGCAGCGGCAGCTTCACCACCATCAGCGAGGCGATGAACGAGTGGCGCGCACGCAAGGCCAGCCAGGCCGCCCCGATCCGCGAGCCGGCACCGCAGGCGATCACTGACAAGCTGGCCGAGCTGGGCGGCGACTTGTGGGCCGTGGCGCTGGAAATGGCGAACAACCGCCTGGCCGCCGAGCGCGAGGCGCTGGAGGCCGTGCGCCAGGAGACGGAAGCAGCGCGCCAGGAAGCCGCAGAGCTGGCCGACCAGCTCACCGGCGAGCTGGACGAGGCCAAGGCCCGCATCGCGGCCCTGGAGGCCGTCGAGGCGGCCGCCAAGGGCGAGGCCGACGAGCTGCGCGGCAAGCTCGCGGCGACCAGCGAGCGCGCGGCCACGGCCGAGGCCAGGGCCGGCGAGCTGCGCACGGAGCTGGATCACGCCCATCAGGAAGCCCGCCAGGCGCGCGCAGAGCGCGACAAGGCCCAGGAGAGGGCCACGGCCAGCGCCGACCAGGTGGAGGCCCTGCGGGCCGACCTCGCGGCCGCGAACAGCCGTACCGCCGAGATCGAGCGCCGCGCCGGCGAGCTGCGTGCCGACCTGGAGCGGGCGAACCAGGCGACCGACCAGGCGCGCGCCGCTCAGGCCGAGCAGCGGAAGGCCACCGAGGCGGCCGCCGCCGAGCGCGACCAGGTGCGCGCGGAGCTGGTGAAGGTGCAGGCCAAGGCCGAGGCGGCCGAGCAGGCCCACCAGGAGCAGCGCAAGGCGATGGCGGCCGAGGCACACCGCCAGGCCGAGCGGCTGACCGCCGCCCAGGGCGAGCGCGACCAGGCGAAGCGCGACGCTGCCCAGGCCCGCGAGGAAGCGGCCGGGCTTCGCGGCCGGCTGGAGGCCCTGGAAACCGTCATGGCGCAAGGCCGGGCGGCCGATCCGACCAGCGGCGGACGCAAAAAGACCTGATAAATCGGTTGGTTTTCCTTAAAATTACCCTGGAACCCTGACAAAACGCACAACCCGGCCGCTGGGAAGAGCCGGCCTCGCTTTGCCGAGGTCGGCTTTTTTGTTGGAGCGCGGCTTGCATGGGGCCACCATCACCCTTTTGAGAACTACGGCAACCATAGGAGTGCCCGATGAAAGAACGCCTCTTGGTCATGAACGGTCAACGCATCGTTCAGGCCGAAAAGGACGGCGCTTGGACGAATCAGAAAGTAGACAAGGCGGGCGCGTTGAAGCCCGGCATCTACAACCTGTACACGGCCCAAGCGGCCGACAAGAAGCAGACCCACGCCGGCGTGATCGTTCATGCCGACGCCACCAACGTGTACCAGCAGATCGGCAAGAACTTTGTCATGCACGCTCGGTCAGATTTCGATAAAGTACCTGAAATTGGGAGCGCAAAGAGCATCAGCTACAACGCCCAGGGCAAGGCGGCAGTCGCCGCAGAGGCCCCGAAACTGACGCGGGGGCGCTCCATGTAGCTTTAGCGGCTAAAAAGGAGGCACGCCCTTGAAACGACTCACCATCCCCGGCAGCGGCACCGAGAGCCGCGCCACCAAGCCGGCCCGCGTCAGCGCGCCGGCCACCCTCGGCGGTGCCGCCTTCGGCGCTTCGCGCGAGGACACCGGAGCCGACTTGCTGGAGGCCGCCCAGGCGGCCGAGATCGAGCAGCAGGCCACCCTAGAGGCGGCCCCGGTCGAGCAGTCCTACCCCGAAACCCTGGCGCTCTACGTGCAGGCCAAGCACGACCAGGTGGAGCACATCGAGGACAGGCTAGAAAACCTGATCGACCGGCAGCAGGCCCGTTTGCAGCAGACCCAGGCGTCCGCGCCTGGCCGGCTTTCCTTGCCCGGCTCTAAGCGAGCCTGGCAGAACCAGCAGGCGCAGCAGCAGGCCCGCTTGCAGACGCTTCACGCGCGCCTGGAGGCCGTCCGCGAGATCAAGGAAGGCATGGGCCTGCACTCGCCGAAGATCGAAGAGCTGGCGACGCGCAAGATGCGCGCCGAGAACCCCGAGCTGGCTTCCGATTGGGATGCCATGCGCGAGGCCGCCCGCCGGCATGAGCTGCTGATGCGCAAGCAGGAGCAGGAGCGCAAGCAATCCCAGGCCCAGGAGCGGCCAGGGAGATCGCAGTCCTTGGGCCTGTCAGCCAGGCCCGCATAAAAACGAAGCCCGGCGGTCGCCGGGCTTTTTTCTCGAGCATCGCCATTTCTGGCGAGGGAGGCCCGCCGAGGGCCTGGTGGAATCATCCTGCAGCATCGTCACAAGCGACGATGCCGGGAGCTGGCCAGCATCGCCGAACCTGGCGATGCCGCCGGCGCGGTCGACCATCGCCAGTTCTGACGATGAGATCCCGCATCGCCATCTACAGCGAGGCCCACAGGGCCAGGCCGGCGGCCACGACCGCCATGCCGGCCGCGACCATGTTCATCATGGCGACGCGCCGCGCCTCGCGGATCGGCGCGACGAGCTGCGCCGTCACCGCCTCAACCTCACGCCGCACGGCCTCGGCGGCCGCCTTCGCGCCCTCCTGCATTCCCCGCGTCATGGCGTCCTTGCTGGCCGCCAACGCCGCGTTGAGCGTCCTTTCCGCCTTTCCCTTGGCGTCATCACCCCATCGGTGGGCGATGGACTCCAGTTCCGACTTGAAGGCGTCCAAGATTTCCTGCTGGGCCGATGCGCTGTCCTGCATCAGCTTCATGTTGATGGTCTGGAGGATCAAGATCGGATCGTCGCGGCCCACGGCGATGCCGTGCTTGGCCGCGATCTCCCGTATCAGCTCCTCGATCTTGTCGTCGGCCGCCATCAGAGCACCGCCGCGTTTTCGAGCTGGGCGAAGAGCTGGGTTTTCACGATCTTGAGCCGCTGCCGCGTCATGATCGTGAGCGCCGAATCGGCCAGGGCCTCATCGAAGGTGCGCCGATCCTGGAGCATTTCGGCGAAGTCGCGGCCGTAGGTTTCCTCTTTCAGCGCCGGAATCTGGATGATGGCGGACACACGGCCCTTGTTGGTCGTGTACGCCTTCAACTGCTCGAACCCCTTGCCCTCGTGCTCGATTGGCCCCCAATACGGGTTCAGCCAGACCACGAACAGGCATTCGGCCGGGAACTGGCTGGCGAGCTGGGCGAAGCCGCTCACCGTGTCCACCAGGGCCTGGCCGCCGGTGACGACCGTATGCACCACGAGTTCGTGGCCCATGTCCTGGAGCAGCGCCGGCACCTGGTTGCTGATGAGGTAGTGCGACAGCGGCACGAACGAGCTGGCCCCGTTGTCGATGATGACGTCGCCCTCGGCCGACGCGATCATCTCGACCAGGGCGTCGAAATTCCGGGTGTTGATCTCGTCGCCGTCCATGATGTTGAGCCGGCGCACGTTGAGGGCTTTGTAGCCCTCGAACGTCGCGTTCACCGGATCGGTGTCGATGCAAAGCGGCTTCTGTCCCTTGCCGGCTTTGTACTGCGCGATGGTGGCCGCGATCATCGACTTGCCGACGCCGCCCTTGCCTTGCAGAACCATGTGAATTTTCGCCATTACAGTAAATCCTCTTTCTTTGGAGTCGCATCAAACGTGAAGCCGCCGATCTTGGGCGGCTCACTCTTGGATTCCGAGGCCGGCGGGGCGGCCTTCGGCTCGGGCTTCGCGCCCTTGGGCTGGCTGTCCGGGGGAGTGGCGGGAGGCGGCGGGGAAGCTACCGGCGCGGCCTTGATGTACCGCTTCACGTGCTGGGTGAAGGTTTCGTACCGACAGCGCAGCCGGCCGGTTTCCTTCATGTGCTCCCAGATCGTTTTCATCGCATAGCCCGCATCGAGCGCCGCTTGAACGTCGCTCTTGACGGCCAGGAACGCGACCACGTGCTTGTCCTGGCGCGGCTTCTTGGCTTCCCGTCCCTTCACCCATTCAGCCAGCTCTTCGGGGTAGGTCTTTGGCATCGTGTTCGTCCATCTAATCCTCTCATCGCAAATGTAACGCTACTAAGCGGCGCTACGGAAACGCAAAAAGTCCGCTATCGGCGTGCATTGGCACGCTTCGATAGCGGCATTATGGGCCATTGTGGCGGTTTTCGCTATATCCGTTGCTGCTTTTGCGGCCTGATAGCGCGATAGTTGCGGATAAATCGTAATGGCTGGTGTAGACTTTCCTTGGTGTTATTAACGCCGTAAGGCGGGCAGGATGTGTGAAGTTAGCTAACCGGCGAGCCGGTTATCTATCTTCACTGTCCCTTATTCGCGCCGGGGGCGCTCAACGGGTCATCCTGCTCTGCGAGGCAGCCGGCTACCGCCGGCATGAGAGACGAGGCGAGGCATGGAGAACGACGAAAAGGAACACGGCCGCCGGCGGCGGCAGCACCTGCGGGTGCCGGTGTTCCCCGAAGAGAAAGACGAGATCGAGGCGAACGCCAAGAGGGCGGGCGTCAGCGTGGCGCGCTATCTGCGCGACGTGGGCCAGGGCTACCAGATCAAGGGCGTCATGGACTACCAGCACGTGCGCGAGCTGGTGCGCGTCAACGGCGACCTTGGCCGCCTTGGCGGCCTGCTCAAGCTCTGGCTGACCGATGACGTGCGAACGCTCCAGTTCGGCGAGGCGACCATCCTGGCCCTGCTGGGCCGGATCGAGGCCACCCAGGACGAAATGAGCCGGATCATGAAGGCCGTGGTTCAGCCGAGGGCCGAGCCTTGACTTCTTTAGCGGCTAAAAAGCCGGAGGGGCGGCCATGATCGCCAAGCACGTGCCGATGCGCTCGCTTGGCAAGAGCGACTTCGCGGGCCTGGCGAACTACATCACCGACGCCCAAAGCAAAGACCACCGGCTGGGCCACGTGCAGGCGACGAACTGCGAAGCCGGTTCCATCCAGGACGCCATCACGGAGGTGCTGGCGACCCAGCACACGAACACCCGCGCGAAGGGCGACAAGACCTACCACCTGATCGTCAGCTTCCGGGCCGGCGAGCAGCCCAGCGCCGACACCTTGCGCGCGATTGAGGAACGCATCTGCGTCGGGCTGGGTTATGGCGAGCATCAGCGAATCAGTGCCGTCCACAACGACACCGACAACCTGCACATCCACATCGCCATCAACAAGATTCACCCGACGCGGCACACGATGCACGAGCCGTACTACCCGCACCGGGCGCTGGCGGAACTCTGCACGGCCCTGGAGCGCGACTACGGCCTGGAGCGCGACAACCACGAGCCGCGCAAGCGCGGCGCGGAGGGCCGGGCCGCCGACATGGAGCGGCATGCCGGCGTTGAAAGCCTGGTCGGCTGGATCAAGCGCGAGTGCCTGGACGAGATCAAGGGCGCGCAGTCCTGGCAGGAACTGCACCAGGTCATGCGGGACAACGGAATGGAGCTGCGCGTCCGCGCCAATGGCCTCGTGTTCGAGGCCGGCGACGGAACGATGGTGAAGGCGAGCACAGTAGCCCGCGACCTTTCCAAGCCGAGCCTGGAGGCGCGGCTTGGCCCGTTCGAGGCTTCGCCCGAACGGCAGGCGCAAACCACCGCGAAGCGGCAGTACCGCAAAGACCCCATCCGCCTTCGCGTCAACACCGTGGAGCTGTACGCGAAGTACAAGGCCGAGCAGCAGAGCTTGACCACGGCGCGCGCCCAGGCCCTGGAGCGCGCCCGGCATCGCAAGGATCGGCTGATCGAGGCGGCCAAGAGGTCGAACCGCCTGCGCCGCGCCACGATTAAGGTGGTCGGCGAGGGCCGCGCGAACAAGAAGCTGCTGTACGCCCAGGCGAGCAAGGCCCTGCGCAGCGAACTCCAGGCGATCAACAAGCAGTTCCAACAGGAGCGCACGGCCCTCTACGCCGAGCACAGCCGGCGCACGTGGGCCGACTGGCTCAAGAAGGAGGCGCAGCACGGCGGCGCCGACGCCCTGGCCGCCCTGCGCGCCCGCGAGGCGGCCCAGGGCCTCAAGGGCAACACCATCCGGGGCGAGGGCCAGGCGAAGCCCGGCCACGCGCCGGCGGTGGACAACATCACGAAGAAGGGGACGATCATCTTCCGCGCCGGCATGAGCGCCGTGCGCGATGACGGTGACCGCCTGCAAGTCTCCCGCGAGGCCACGCGCGAAGGGCTGCAAGAAGCCCTGCGCCTGGCGATGCAACGCTACGGCAACCGCATCACCGTCAACGGCACGGTGGAGTTCAAGGCGCAGATGATCCGCGCCGCCGTCGATTCCCAGCTACCCATCACCTTCACCGATCCGGCTCTTGAGAGCCGGCGGCAGGCGCTTTTGAACAAGGAGAACACCCATGAGCGAACCGAAAGACCAGAGCATCGAGGACGAACTGGACGCGGCGCTGGCGGCCCTGGACAGCGGCCCGCTGCCGACCAGCACGCTACCGGAGCCGCAGCCGTCGCCCGAGCAGGCGACGGCCGGCCAGCCGCCGGCCGAGGCGACCGCGCCGACGCCGGCCTTCACGCCGCCACCGTCCACCGGAAGCCCGACGTTGGACGCCTTGGAAGAAAACCGCCGCCCCAAAGCCAGCACCGTTTGCGAGCACTGTCCGAACTCGGTGTGGTTCGCATCGCCGGCGGAAGTGAAGTGCTATTGCCGCGTGATGTTCCTCGTCACGTGGAGCAGCAAGGAACCCAACCAGATCACGCACTGCGACGGGGAATTTCTCGGCCAGGAACAGGAGTAGGCCAGACGCCGCCGGGCGTCGCCGCCGCCGACAAGTACATCGCCGAACGCGAGGCAAAGCGCCTAAAAGGTTTCGATATACCGAAGCATTCCCGATATACTGCCGGTGATGGTGCGCTCACGTTCCAGGGCACCAGGACTATCGAGGGCCAGGCGCTGGCCCTCTTGAAACGAGGTGATGAGGTCATGGTTATGCCCATCGACCAGGCCACGGCCCGGCGCTTGACGCGCATCGCGGTCGGCGATGCCGTCTCGATCACCGCGAAAGGCTCCATCAAAACGTCGAAAGGAAGGAGTAGATGAAGATCAAGATGAACAACGCGGTAGGGCCGCAAGTCCGAACCGCCAAACCGAAGCCGAGCAAGCTGCTGCCGGTGCTGGGCGCGGCCTCGATGGTCGGCGGCCTCCAGGCCGCGACGCAGTTCTTCGCCCACACGTTCGCCTATCACGCGACCCTCGGCCCCAACGTGGGCCACGTGTACGCGCCCTGGTCGATCCTGCACTGGACGTACAAGTGGTACAGCCAGTACCCGGACGAGATCATGAAGGCCGGCAGCATGGGGATGCTGGTTTCGACCGTGGGCCTGCTGGGCGTGGCCGTGGCGAAGGTCGTCACGTCCAACAGCTCGAAGGCGAACGAGTACCTGCACGGCTCGGCCCGCTGGGCCGAGAAGAAGGACATTCAGGCGGCCGGCCTGCTGCCACGCGAGCGCAACGTCCTGGAGATCGTCACCGGCAAGGCCGCACCCACGGCTACCGGCGTGTACGTGGGCGGCTGGCAGGACAAGGACGGCAATTTCTTCTACCTGCGGCACAGCGGCCCCGAGCACGTGCTGACCTACGCGCCCACGCGCTCGGGCAAGGGCGTCGGCCTGGTGGTGCCCACGCTGCTGTCGTGGGGCGCGAGCAGCGTCATCACCGACTTGAAGGGCGAGTTGTGGGCCTTGACCGCCGGCTGGCGGCAGAAGCACGCCAAGAACAAGGTGCTGCGCTTCGAGCCGGCCAGCACCTCGGGCGGCGTCTGCTGGAATCCGCTGGACGAAATCCGCCTCGGCACCGAATACGAGGTGGGTGACGTGCAGAACCTTGCCACGCTGATCGTTGACCCGGACGGCAAGGGCCTGGACTCGCACTGGCAGAAGACCGCCTTCGCGCTCCTGGTCGGCGTGATCCTGCACGCGCTGTACAAGGCCAAGGACGATGGCGGCACCGCCACGCTGCCGTCCGTCGATGCGATGCTGGCCGACCCGAACCGGGACATTGGCGAGCTTTGGATGGAAATGGCGACCTACGGGCACGTAGACGGCCAGAACCATCACGCCATCGGCTCGGCGGCCCGCGACATGATGGATCGGCCCGAGGAAGAAGCCGGATCGGTGCTGTCCACGGCCAAGTCGTACCTGGCCCTGTACCGCGACCCCGTGGTGGCCCGCAACGTCAGCCGGTCGGACTTCCGCATCAAGCAGTTGATGCACGAGGACGACCCGGTAAGCCTCTACATTGTCACCCAGCCCAACGATAAGGCCCGCCTGCGGCCGCTGGTGCGCGTCATGGTGAACATGATCGTGCGCCTGCTGGCCGACAAGATGGACTTCGAGGGCGGCCGGCCGGTGGCGCACTACAAGCACCGGCTCTTGATGATGCTGGACGAGTTCCCGAGCCTCGGGAAGCTGGAGATCATGCAAGAGTCGCTGGCCTTCGTGGCCGGCTACGGCATCAAGTGCTACCTCATCTGCCAGGACATTAACCAGCTCAAGAGCCGCGAGACGGGCTACGGCCACGACGAAAGCATCACGTCGAACTGCCACGTGCAGAACGCCTACCCGCCCAACCGCGTCGAGACGGCCGAACACCTGTCCCGCCTCACCGGGCAGACCACCGTGGTGAAGGAGCAGATCACGACCAGCGGCCGCCGCACGGCGGCGATGCTGGGCCAGGTGTCGCGCACTTACCAGGAAGTGCAGCGGCCCTTGCTGACGCCCGACGAATGCCTGCGCATGCCGGGGCCAAAGAAGAACGCCCAGGGCGAGATCGAAGAAGCCGGCGACATGGTGATCTACGTCGCGGGCTACCCGGCGATCTACGGCAAGCAACCCCTGTACTTCAAAGACCCAGTGTTCTCGGCACGCGCCGCGATCCCTGCGCCCAAGGTCAGCGACCGCCTGCGCGCCGTCGCACAGGCCGAGACGGAAGGGGAGGGCATCACGATATGAGCCGCATCCTGAAACGCATCGCGGCAGGCGTCGTCATCGCGGGCGTGGCCGCCCTGCTGCTGGCCGCCGGCGGCTATGCCGCCGGTGCCCGCGTGAACACCACCAAGAGCATTCCGGTCGGCCTGTACTGGACGAGCAGCGCGCCGGTGGAGAAGGGGGCCTACGTCCTCTTCTGCCCGCCGCAGCTCGGCGTGTTCGATGACGCCAAGGAGAGGGGCTACATCGGGGCCGGCTTCTGCCAGGGCGGCTACGGCTACATGATGAAGCGCGTTTTAGCCGCTAAAGACGATGCCGTCGCCGTCGCCGATGACGGCGTGCGCGTCAACGGCGAGCTGCTGCCCCTCAGCGCGCCGATCAAGGCCGACAAGGCCGGTCGGCCGCTGCCGCGCTATCAGTCCAACAGCTACACGCTCGGCAATTCCGAGGTGCTGCTTATGTCGGACGTGAGCGCCACATCCTTCGACGGCCGCTACTTCGGCCCGATCAATCGTTCGCAAATCAAGACCGTGATCCGTCCGGTCATCACCTGGTAGGGAGACACACCATGCGCCTTTTCATCGCAGAAAAGCCGTCCGTCGCCAAGGCCATCGCCGGCGAGCTGGGCGCGACCGGCAAGGGCGACGGCTTCATCGAGTGCGGCACCGACAAAGTGACCTGGTGCTTCGGGCACATGCTCGAACAGGCCGACCCCGACGAGTACACGCCCGATGACGTGCCGCGCGGCCAGTCCGGCAAGAAGGTCTGGCGCGTCGATGAGCTGCCCATCATCCCCGAGAGCTGGATTCTCAAGCCCAAGGACGACGCGAAGAAGCAGCTCGCCGTGATCGGCAAGCTGCTCAAGGAGGCCAAGGAGATCGTCAACGCCGGCGACCCCGACCGCGAAGGCCAGTTGCTGGTTGACGAAGTGCTGGAGCACTTCCGCAACAGCAAGCCGGTGCGCCGCTTTTGGGTGAGCGCGCAGGACTCCGTTTCCGTCAAGCGCGGCCTGGCCGCGTTGAAGGAGAACACCACCTATGCAGGCTGGGCCGACGCTGCACGCGGGCGGCAGCGCGCCGACTGGCTGATCGGCATGAACCTCAGCCGCGCGTACACGCTGCGCGCGCAGCGCGGCGGCTCGCGCGCCCTGCTGACCGTGGGCCGCGTGCAGACGCCGACGCTGGCCCTCGTGGTCGCCCGCGACCGCGAGATCGAGGCATTCAAGGCCGTGCCGTACCACACCATCCGGGCGGTGGTGCAGCACGCCGGCGGCAGCTTCGCCGCCGCATGGAAGGCGAAGGAGGATCAAGCCGGTCTGGACAGCGAAGGCCGCCTTGTCGATACCGCCGTCGCCGACGCCCTGGTGGCCGCCGTCAAGGGCCAGCCGGGCACCATCGCCGCGTACAAACAGGAGGCCAAGAAGCAGAACCAGCCGCTGGCCTTCGCCCTGTCCGACATTACGGCACTGGCCTCGGCCAAGTTCGGCTACAGCGCCGAGGACGTGCTGAACACCTGCCAGGCGCTCTACGAGACGCACAAGCTGACCTCGTACCCGCGCACCGACTGCGCCTACCTGCCGGAGTCGCAGCACGCCGACGCGCCGCGCGTGCTGGAGGCGATCAAGCACGTCAACCCCGAACTGGCCGGCCTGGTCGATGGTGCCGATCCGCGTATCAAGTCCAAGACGTGGGACGACTCGAAGATCACCGCGCACCACGGCATCGTGCCGACCATGCAGAAGGGCAGCAAGGCCGCCCTCAGCGAGCGCGAGCGCAACATCTACGACCTGATCGTGCGCGCCTACCTGGCGCAGTTCTACCCGCTGCACGAGTACATGCAGACCACCGTGGGCGTCGAGATCGCGGGCGAGAACTTCGCCGCGAGCGGCAAGGTAGTCACGCGCAACGGCTGGCGTGACGTGTACAGCCAGGCCGACGAGGAAGGCGAGAAGGACGAGGACGACGACAGCGGCACGCAGGCCCTGCCGTCGATGGCCCAGGGCGACGCCGTGACCTGCACGGACGCCACCCGCAAGGACGCCAAGACGAAGCCGCCAGCGCGCTTTACCGAGGGCACGCTGATCCGCGCGATGGAGAACATCCTCAAGTTCGTCAGCGATGCCGAGCACAAGAAGATGCTGCGCGAGGGCGACGGCATCGGCACGTCGGCCACCCGTGCGTCGATCATTTCCGAGTTGAAGCGGCGCGAGTTCCTGGCCGTCAAAGGCAAGCAGATCATCAGCACGACCCTCGGCCGCAGCGTCATCGACGCGCTGCCCGAGGTTGTGAAAAGCCCGGTGCTGACCGCGCTCTACGAGCGGATGCTGAAAGGCGTCGAGCAGGGCACGGCCGCCCTGGGCGCCTTCATCACGAAGCAAGAGACGTTCATCCGCGACCAGGTGGCGAAGGCCAACAGCGGAGCCGTGACCATCGCCGGCGGCAAGGAAGCCGCGCCGGTGTCATCCCTTCACAAGTGCATGGCCTGCGGCAGCGGCTTGTCGCGCCGGCCGAGCAAGAAGAAGGGGCAATTCTGGTGGGGTTGCAGCAACTTCCCCACATGCAAGCAGACCTACCCCGACCTCAAGGGTCGGCCCGACTACAGCAAGGGCCGCAACGGCCCGGCATCCGAATGACCACAGCGAAGGAGATCGACCATGAACGAGCAAACCACCACCAACACCGCCGCCCACGACGAGCCGCTGGCCGTCCTGCCGCCGGTTGACGACGACGCCGCCGGCCGCGAGGCCGTGCGCGAGAAGATGGCCGACGCGCTGACGCCCGGCTTCCAGGTCGAGTTCGACCCCGACGAAGCCGAGCGCGTGGGCGCGTTCGTGGAGGACGCGCTGTCCGAGCAGGACGCCGCCGCGAGCGGCGACGACCTGGTGGAAGTCGATG
The DNA here is from genome assembly GCF_002157355.1 of Variovorax sp. JS1663. Classification (GTDB taxonomy): domain Bacteria; phylum Pseudomonadota; class Gammaproteobacteria; order Burkholderiales; family Burkholderiaceae_C; genus Variovorax. Next base: position 19,416 of record NZ_LYMK01000042.1, read on the forward strand.
GCGCGCTGGAGCCGGCATTCCTGGACGACGAAGGCCCGAGCGCCGACATCCCGCCGTTCATCACCACCACGAACGCCCGCGAGCTGTACGACCTGCGGCCCGGCGAGACGGTTGCCCAGGCCGCCGCGCGCAAGGCGTCGGAGGGCTGACCCATGCCGATCACGAAAGCCGAGGCGCAAGGGGTGACGCGGGCTTTCGTCCGCGACTACCCCGGCGCGCTGGAGCTGGCCTACAAGTTCCGCGAGGACGCGGCCGAGCTGTACGGGCCGCGAGCGGCCGAGGTGCCGGCCGACATGAAGGGCGGCTACGTGCCCAAGGAGACGCTGCACGCCGGCCGCGCCTACCGTGGCCGCGTGGACGTGCCCTTGCAGAACGTCGAGAGCGCCGGCGACCTACTGATGACGCTGCGGCACGAGGTGCTAGGCCACTACGGGGCCAACACCTTCGCGCCGGGCGAGAAGCGCGCCTTGCTGGACGGCCTGGCGGCCGCCCGCAACGAACCCACCCTCAAGCCGCTATGGGATGACGTGAACCGGCGCTATGCCGGCCAGTCCCTGGACGTGCGCGCCGAGGAAGTGTTTGCCCTGCACTGCGAGGGCATCGAGCCGAGCCAGCACCAGGTCGCCGACCAGGTGCAGCAGCGCGGCCAACAGTCATTCACGGAAACCTGCATCGCCCGCGTGCGGCCCATGCAGGCCGACGACCTGCACAACATCGTGTGCATGGTCGCCCAGGGCCTGCGCGACCGTTCCCGGACACAGCAGAACTTCCCTCAGTTCAACGAGCTATTCCGAAGGGACGAGAACATGGAGCCGAAGAAGCCGTTTCACGAAGTCGTGGCCGAAAAGCTGATCGAGCAGCTCAAGGCCGGCACCGCACCGTGGCAAAAGCCGTGGGAGCCGGGCGAACCCAACGCCTACCTGCCGATGAACCCGACCACCGGCAAGCGGTACAAAGGGATCAACGCCATCCACCTGATGGCCCAGGGCCGCAGCGATGCGCGCTGGATGACCTACAAGCAGGCCGCCGCCGTGGGCGCGCAGGTTCGCAAGGGCGAGAAAGGCACGCCGGTTCAATACTGGAAGTTCAGCGAAGAGCAAGACAAGCTGGACGACAGCGGCCGGCCCGTCCTCGATGCGAAGGGCCAGCCGGTCAAGGAAACCGTCATGCTGGAGCGGCCGCGCGTGTTCTTTGCGACCGTGTTCAACGGCGAGCAGATCGACGGCCTGCCGCCGCTCCAGCCGAAGAAGGAACAGACTTGGAACGCCGTCGAGCGCGCCGAGCACATCCTGAAAGCCTCGGGCGCGACGATCACCCACGCCGCCGGTGATCGGGCGTTCTACCGCCCTTCGACCGACAGCATCACCCTGCCGGAGCGCGGCCAGTTCCCCAGCTCCGACCGCTACTACGCGACCGCGCTGCACGAGCTGGGCCACTGGACGGGCCACGCTTCGCGCCTTGACCGCGACCTGGCGCACCCGTTCGGGAGCGAGGGGTACGCCAAGGAAGAGCTGCGCGCCGAAATCGCTTCCATGATCGTCGGCGACGAGCTGGGCATCGGCCACGATCCGGGCCAGCACGCCGCCTATGTGGGTTCGTGGATCAAGGCGCTGCAAGACGAGCCGCTGGAGGTGTTCCGCGCGGCCGCCGATGCCGAGAAGATTCACGACTACGTGCTGGCCTTCGAGCAGAAGCAGGTTCAGGAGCAAGACCAGCAGCAGAGCCAGGCCCAGGACGAAGCCGTGGCCCAGGCCCTGGCCGTGGACATTGCCGAAGTCCTGGACAACCCGGACGTGTCTTTCAGCCACTACCAGGCATTCCAGGGCGACACCCTGGAAGACGCCTTGCGCAGCCGTGGCCTCGAAACCGTGGGCAGCATCACCGGCACCGATCCCGAGCAGTTCTACGCGGTCGCGCATGACCGGCTGTCGCCGGTGTTCGGCATCGACCCGAGCCACACCGACACCGACAACGCCTACCTGGAGCGCAAGGGCTTGGCGCAAGAGTTCGCCAACATGGCCGAACAGCTCCACCTCGCGCAGCAGCTCCAGCAGCACGGCGAACAGATCGTGTCGAGCATCGACGCCGAAGCCAGGTGGAGCGACGGCCAGCGCATCTTTGCGTTCCACGACCAGGACGGTGAACCCCACCAGGTTCGCAGCCTGGACGAGCTGAACAACTACGCGCCCGACCAGTTGATGGCCCTGCCGGCGCTGACCCAGCAGCAAGCGGCCGTCGCAGACCAGGAGGCGAACATGACCCCACCGACCAACGACCAGGCGGCCGCCCTGCTGGCCGCCCATCCTGCCGACGCGGTGCAGGGCATCGAGCAGGCCGCCGCCGCGCGCCGGCAGCTCGCCGCCGGCGAGATCGACGGCCAGGCGTTCGCCGACGCGACCCGTCAACACCTTGGCGTTGAGCTGCCGCCCGACTGGAGCGGAGAGCTGCGCATCGTCGGCGTGGCCGAGCAGGACGGCCAGACCGTCGATGCCGCCCAGGCCGGCATCGAGCCGCAGGCGTTCCAGGTCTACGCGCGCAAGGCCGATGCGCAGTTCGGCGAGGACGCCTTTGCCTTCGTCGCCGGCACCCGCACCGAGGGCCAGGCCGAGGCTCTGACCGAGCGCCTGCACCTGGTCGATGCGCTGGGCACCGACAACCAGCACGAGCGCGCCGCCAAGCTGGCCCGCGTGCAGGAAGAGCGTGTACGGCGCGACCCCAACGCGACCGAAGAGGACATTTCAGCCGCTAAAGAGGCACGCAAGACCGCCGAGGCGTCGGCCATGCTCAACGACAGCGACGCGCAGCGCCGCGCGGCCGAGCTGGAGCGCCAGGAACGCGAGCGGCAGCAGGCGCAGCCGCAGGCCGAGAAGCCCGAACGGCAGTACATCAACGTGCCGTACAAGGAGAAGGACGAGGCCAAGAGCCTCGGGGCGCGTTGGGATCGGCAGCAACAGTCCTGGTACGTGCCGCCGGGCACCGATGCCGCTCCCTTCGCCAAATGGGCGCAGGGAGCCGCTACAGCGGCCGTAGAGCCGCGTTCGGCCCAGCCGGCACCCGAAGCCCAGGGCGAGGCGCAGAAGCCCGCGCAGCAGGCCCAGCAGGCCCGCCAGTACCTGGCCGTGCCCTACGAGCAGCGCAACGCGGCCAAGGCCGCCGGCGCGCTTTGGGACAAGGCCGCGAAGTCCTGGTATGTCGGCCCGCGCGCCGACGCGGCGAAGCTCGAACGCTGGAAGCCCGAGAACGTGCAGGCCCAGCAAGGGCCAGCGATGACGCCAAGGGAAGAGTTCGCCGAGGCCATGCGCAGCGCCGGCCTGTTCACCGGCAGCAACGCCCAGGGCGATCACCCGATCATGGATGGCAAGCGGCACCGCGTGCCGGTCGAGGGCGGCAAGAAGGGCGCGCTCGATGGCTTCTACGTGGGCCACCTGGACGGGCACCCGGCCGGGCGGATCATCAACAACAAGACCGGCACGGACATTACCTGGAAGAGCAAGGGCTACGCCTTGAGCGACCAGGAGAAGGCCAAGCTCCAGGCCGAGGCGGCCGAGAAGCTGGCACAGCGAGCCGTCGAGCAGGACAAGGCCCAGGAGGCCACCGCGCAGCGCGTCGGTCGGCAGATGGCCGACCTCGTGCCCATCGAGCAGCCGACGCCCTACCTGCAAGCCAAAGGCATCCAGGCGCAGGCCGGCGTGATGACCGACCGCGAAGGCCAGAAGACCTACATCCCGGCCTTCGACGCAGAGGGCAAGCAATGGACGATGCAATACATCCAGGAGGACGGCACTAAGCGGTTCGCCAAGGACTCGAAGAAGGAAGGATGCTTCCACCCGGTCGGCGGCATGGACGCCCTGGCGGCCGCGCCGGCGCTGGTGATCTCGGAGGGCTACGCCACGGCGGCCCAGGTGGCCGAGGCCGTGGGCCACGCCACGGTCGCCGCCTTCGACAGCGGCAACCTTGAGGCCGTGGCGAAGGCGCTGCACGCCAAGTTCCCGGACAAGCCGATCATCATCGCCGGCGACGACGACCGGCACCTGGTCATGACCCACGGCAACAACCCCGGCCGGGAGAAGGCCGAGGCGGCCGCCCAGGCCGTGGGCGGCAAGGCGATCTTCCCGATCTTCGCGCCGGCCGAGAACACCTACCCGCGCGACTTGCCCGCCATCACGCCCGACAGCTTCAAGACCCACCTGCGCGCCGAGCAGCGCCTTGCCGACGCCGCCGCCGGCAAGGTCGAGCTGGCCGGCGACGAGGCGGCCAAGCTCAAGGCGTCGATGTTGAGCGGCGCGCAGATCGCGGCGCTGTCCACGATGAAGCAGCACACCGACTTCAACGACTTGGCGCACAAGAGCGAGCTGGGCATCGAGGGCGTGAAGCGGCAGATCGGCGCGGCCATCAGCCAGGTGCAGCGCGACGAGCAGCAGCACCAGGAGCAGAAGCACGTCGAGAAAAAGCAACAGCAGATCGAGCAGCGCCCACGGCGGGCCGCTCGCATCGGATAAGTCGAAAAATCCGGCTAAAGTGGCCGAGCTGCACATCAGGCCGCGCGGTTTTCCTCCCTGATCGCCGGCGCGGTTTCTTCCTCCCTGAACCGCATGCAGACTTGCCGCCTCGGACACCCCGAGGCGGTTTTTTTTCGCCTCGCTCGAGCATCGCCGCATCCGACGATGCCGAGACGACCAGGCCGCGCACGTCGAGCTGCAGCATCGCCATTGCCGACGATGGCACCAGGTCGCCGGCGGTGGCCACCGACCTCGAGCTCGCATCGCCACATCCGACGATGCGCGCCGGCGTCGACCATCGCCAGGTCTGACGATGGCGGCCGCCCTGCCCTGGATCTCGCATCGCCATTTCTGGCGATGAGATCCACGGAGCGGCCATTTAGACCCGCCAATAACGACCCGGCCAAGATATGTCATTTTCAGAAGACGACTGCACCAGTTGATTGGGCGTAATGGCTGTTGTGCAGCCAGCTCCTGACAGTTCAATATCAGAAGTGATCTGCACCAATCTCGACTATGCTCAATACTCGTGTGCACCAAAGCGAGGTGAGCATGGCGACGGACACCCCACGGATTCCAGAACAAGGCGTGGCCACTCTGCCTGATGAGGCTTGGGAGCGTGCGCGCCGTCGTGCGGAGATCATCAGTCCGTTGGCGCAGTCGGAGACGGTCGGGCACGAAGCGGCCGATATGGCGGCTCAGGCGCTGGGCTTGTCTCGGCGCCAGGTATACGTTCTGATCCGGCGTGCCCGGCAAGGCAGCGGCCTCGTGACGGATCTGGTGCCCGGCCGGTCCGGTGGAGGTAAAGGTAAGGGGCGCTTGCCGGAACCGGTCGAGCGCGTCATCCACGAGCTACTGCAAAAGCGGTTCCTGACCAAGCAGAAGCGCAGCCTAGCGGCCTTTCACCGCGAAGTCACTCAGGTGTGCAAGGCTCAAAAACTGCGAGTGCCGGCGCGCAATACCGTGGCCTTACGGATCGCTAGCCTTGACCCGCGCAAGGTCATCCGCCGGCGGGAAGGCCAGGATGCCGCTCGTGACCTACAAGGTGTGGGCGGCGAGCCTCCTGCCGTGACCGCGCCGCTGGAGCAGGTGCAGATAGACCATACGGTCATCGACCTGATCGTGGTCGATGACCGCGACCGGCAACCTATTGGCCGCCCGTACCTGACCCTCGCCATCGACGTGTTCACCCGCTGCGTGCTCGGCATGGTCGTCACGCTGGAAGCGCCGTCTGCCGTTTCGGTTGGCCTGTGCCTCGTGCATGTCGCCTGCGACAAGCGCCCTTGGCTGGAAGGACTGAACGTGGAAATGGATTGGCAGATGAGCGGCAAGCCCTTGCTGCTCTACCTAGACAACGCGGCCGAGTTCAAGAGCGAGGCCCTGCGCCGGGGTTGCGAGCAGCATGGCATCCGGCTGGACTATCGCCCGCTGGGACAGCCGCACTATGGCGGCATCGTGGAACGGATCATCGGCACGGCGATGCAGATGATTCACGACGAACTGCCGGGAACGACCTTCTCCAACCCTGACCAGCGCGGCGACTACGATTCCGAAAACAAGGCCGCCCTGACGCTGCGCGAGCTAGAGCGCTGGCTCACATTGGCGGTCGGCACCTACCACGGTTCGGTGCACAACGGCCTGCTCCAACCGCCGGCCGCGCGCTGGGCCGAGGCCGTGGCGCGTGTCGGCGTACCGGCCGTCGTCACACGCGCTACTTCGTTCCTGGTCGATTTTCTGCCGATCCTCCGGCGCACGCTGACCCGCACCGGCTTTGTCATCGACCACATCCACTACTACGCCGATGCGCTCAAGCCGTGGATTGCGCGGCGTGAACGCTGGCCGTCCTTTCTGATCCGGCGCGATCCGCGCGACATCAGCCGTATCTGGGTCCTGGAACCGGAGGGACAGCATTACCTGGAAATTCCCTACCGTACCTTGTCGCATCCGGCTGTCACCCTCTGGGAACAACGGCAGGCGCTGGCGAAACTGCGGCAGCAAGGGCGCGAACAGGTGGATGAGTCGGCGCTGTTCCGCATGATCGGCCAGATGCGTGAGATTGTGACCAGCGCGCAGAAGGCCACACGCAAGGCGCGGCGTGACGCGGATCGCCGCCAGCACCTCAAGACATCAGCTCGGCCGGACAAGCCCGTTCCGCCGGATACGGATATTGCCGACCCGCAGGCAGACAACTTGCCACCCGCCAAACCGTTCGACCAGATTGAGGAGTGGTAGCCGTGGACGAATATCCCATCATCGACCTGTCCCACCTGCTGCCGGCGGCCCAGGGCTTGGCCCGTCTTCCGGCGGACGAGCGCATCCAGCGCCTTCGCGCCGACCGCTGGATCGGCTATCCGCGCGCAGTCGAGGCGCTGAACCGGCTGGAAGCCCTTTATGCGTGGCCAAACAAGCAACGCATGCCCAACCTGCTGCTGGTTGGCCCGACCAACAATGGCAAGTCGATGATCGTCGAGAAGTTCCGCCGCACCCACCCGGCCAGCTCCGACGCCGACCAGGAGCACATCCCGGTGTTGGTCGTGCAGATGCCGTCCGAGCCGTCCGTGATCCGCTTCTACGTCGCGCTGCTCGCCGCGATGGGCGCGCCGCTGCGCCCACGCCCACGGTTGCCGGAAATGGAGCAACTGGCTCTGGCACTGCTGCGCAAGGTCGGCGTGCGCATGCTGGTGATCGACGAGCTGCACAACGTGCTGGCCGGCAACAGCGTCAACCGCCGGGAATTCCTCAACCTGCTGCGCTTCCTCGGCAACGAACTGCGCATCCCGTTGGTTGGGGTAGGCACGCGCGACGCCTACCTAGCCATCCGCTCCGATGACCAGTTGGAAAATCGCTTCGAGCCGATGATGCTGCCGGTATGGGAGGCCAACGACGATTGCTGCTCACTGCTGGCCAGCTTCGCCGCTTCGCTCCCGCTGCGCCGGCCTTCCCCAATTGCCACGCTGGACATGGCTCGCTACCTGCTCACACGCAGCGAGGGCACCATAGGGGAACTGGCGCACTTGCTGATGGCGGCGGCCATCGTCGCCGTGGAGAGCGGCGAGGAAGCGATCAACCATCGCACACTCAGCATGGCCGTTTACACCGGACCCAGCGAGCGGCGGCGGCAATTCGAGCGGGAACTGATGTGAAGCCTGCGCCGCGCTGGCCGCTGCATCCCGCCCCGAAAGAAGGCGAGGCGCTGTCCTCATGGCTCAACCGCGTGGCCCTTTGCTATCACATGGAGGAGCCCGACCTGCTGGAGCACGATCTTGGTCACGGCCAGGTCGATGACCTGGACACCGCGCCACCACTCTCGCTGCTGGCGTTGCTTTCCCAGCGGAGCGGCATCGAGCTGGACCGGCTGCGCTGTATGAGTTTCGCCGGATGGGTGCCTTGGCTACTGGACAGCCTTGATGACCAGATTCCAGACGCCTTGGAAACCTATGCGTTTCAGCTCTCGGTGTTGCTGCCAAGACTCCGCCGTAAGACGCGATCCATCACGAGCTGGCGTGCCTGGCTGCCCAGCCAGCCGATAAACCGCGCCTGTCCGCTCTGCCTGAGCGATCCGGAGAACCAAGCCGTACTGCTCGCGTGGAAGCTGCCCCTGATGCTGAGCTGCCCGCTGCATGGCTGCTGGCTGGAATCCTATTGGGGCGTGCCAGGGCGGTTTCTCGGCTGGGAGAACGCCGACGCCGAACCGCGCACCGCCAGCGACGCGATTGCGGCGATGGACCAGCGTACCTGGCAGGCACTGACAACCGGTCACGTGGAGCTGCCGCGCCGACGCATCCACGCCGGATTGTGGTTTCGACTTCTTCGCACGCTGCTCGATGAGCTGAACACCCCGCTTTACGCGTGCGGAACCTGCGCGGGGTATCCCCGCCAAGTCTGGGAAGGCTGCGGGCATCCGCTGCGTGCTGGGCAAAGTCTGTGGCGACCGTATGAAACCCTGAATCCGATAGTACGGTTACAGATGCTGGAGGCGGCGGCAACGGCAATCAGCTTGATTGAGGTGAGGGACATCAGCCCGCCAGGCGAGCAGGCAAAGCTATTCTGGTCCGAGCCCCAAACCGGGTTCACCAGTGGCCTGCCGACGAAAGCGCCGAAGCCCGAGCCCATCAATCACTGGCAGCGTGCAGTCCAGGCCATCGACGAGGCCATCATTGAAGCGCGACACAACCCCGAGACGGCACGCTCGCTGTTCGCGTTGGCTTCCTATGGTCGGCGCGATCCCGCTTCCTTGGAACGGTTGCGCGCCACCTTCGTGAAGGAAGGCATCCCGCCGGAATTTCTGTCACATTACCTGCCTGATGCACCCTTTGCATGTCTTAAACAAAATGACGGGTTAAGTGACAAATTTTGACGGATAGAGCTTTCCGGCTCACACTGTCACATAATCGAACGTATACGTGACGGGTGAAAAGGTGCTGATCGGCTACATGCGGGTATCGAAGGCGGACGGATCCCAGTCCACCAATTTGCAACGCGATGCGCTCATCGCCGCTGGTGTGAGCCTTGCGCACCTTTACGAGGATCTGGCCTCGGGCAGGCGCGATGATCGCCCAGGGTTGGCTGCTTGCCTGAAGGCGCTTCGTGAAGGGGACACGCTGATCGTGTGGAAGCTCGATCGGCTTGGCCGTGATCTGCGCCACCTGATCAACACCGTGCACGACCTAACTGCGCGTAGCGTGGGCCTGAAGGTCCTGACCGGTCACGGTGCGGCGGTCGACACGACGACTGCCGCCGGCAAGCTTGTGTTCGGTATTTTTGCCGCGCTGGCCGAGTTCGAGCGTGAGTTGATTTCCGAGCGAACAGTCGCTGGACTTATCTCGGCGCGCGCTCGCGGCAGGAAAGGGGGGCGCCCCTTCAAGATGACCGCCGCCAAGCTACGCCTGGCGATGGCCAGCATGGGGCAACCGGAAACCAAGGTGGGCGATCTCTGCGAAGAACTCGGGATTACCCGGCAGACGCTCTACCGGCACGTGTCGCCCAAGGGCGAACTGCGGCCAGACGGCGTAAAGCTGCTCTCCCTCGGTTCAGCCGCATAAATGGAGGCGACCTGGAACGGGGCGCTGTTCAGTGCGGCAACGATCCGATTACCGGTGTCGACCCAGAGCAGCCGTAGAGCTTTTGGGAAAGCTGTCGTTCAACGCCCGCGGTAAGCTGCGCCGGAGCGAAGCGGAGGGTACCAACAGGCGGAGCCTGTTGGCGTCAGCTTGACCAAACAGTTAGGCTGGGGAGCGGAGGCAGCTTGTTGCACTTGATATCCCCTATGTTTTTGCTGATAGCGGTTCATAACCAGCATCCAAAGGCGCAACCACTGAAATGAACCGAAGTGGGCCAACGCTGGTGCAAAGAACACCGTGCACCTGCCCTTTGTTTGCAACTACGATATCCCCCGGAACAATTGCAACGGTGTTGCCTTGCTCGTCAATTTGATATTGACCTTCCCCTGAAAGGATGGTCCATGTATCTTGTCCGTCGGGGTGAATATGTGGCGCAATAGTTTGGCCGGGCTCCACATGCCAAGCCACGATAACTGAATGCGAAGATTCAACAACAACAGACCGTATTGGTTCTTTCTCGGCTGGCTGCATGAATTCATGGGACTTATACACGCGGTGAGTGCTCATTTTTTGCTCGGCGGTCTCAAACTTGAAGTGCAACACCTGAACCCCAGGTAATTTGCACAGATGACTTCACGATACACGCACTTGCAGCCAGAAGATCGACTGACTGTGGCTTCTCTTTTGCAGCAGGGCTATAGCCAACGATCCATTGCTCACCTGCTCGGGCGCAGCCCCAGCACCATTTGCCGTGAGCTTTCCCGCAATGGTTCGACCTCTGATGGCTATGCCTTCAAGCCCGCCCAGGCGGCCTGTGAGGCCCGCCGCATTGCCTCTCGGCCTTTGCCCAAGCTGCACCCGCATGGCTCGCTGTGGCGCGTGGTCTGCGATCTTTTGCTGTGGCGTTGGTCGCCCCAGCAGATTGCCCGCACACTGCAGGGCATGCACCCCGAGGACTCCAGCCAGCATGTGTCTCACGAGACAATCTACAACGCCATCTATGCCTATCCCCGTGGAGAACTCAAGAAGCAGTTGATTGCCTTACTGCGCCAGGGGCGCAGTGGCCGCCGGCCTCGTTCAGCAGGTCAGGATCGCAGAGGTCAGATTCCCGAGATGGTCAGCATCCATGTGCGCCCTCCCGAGGTCGATGACCGGCTGATGCCGGGCCATTGGGAGGGGGACTTGATCAAGGGCGCCAACAACCAGTCTGCCGTGGGTGTGCTGGTGGAGCGCAGCACGCGCCTGGTGCTGCTGTGCAAGATGCCTGATGCAACGGCCCAGAGTGCCCTGGCGGCCTTCACGGCCAAGCTCAACCAGGTAGCCCAACCCATGCGCCAGACGCTCACCTACGACCAGGGCAAGGAGATGGCCCGCCATCGGGAACTGGCGAAGGCCACGGGGGTGCGGGTGTACTTCTGTGATCCGCACAGTCCCTGGCAGCGAGGTAGCTGCGAGAACACCAATGGCTTGCTGCGCCAGTTTCTGCCTAAGGGGACGGACCTGAGCGTGCACGATCAGGATGCGCTGGATTCGATTGCTGACCTGATGAACAACAGGCCGCGCGAGACGCTCGGATGGAAGTCTCCGTACCAGGCGTTTCAGCAGTTCATGCAGGCCATTGCGCAGCGCCAAGGCGCTACCATTCACTGACTCTCAAACCGTTTCAATCAAGCAGCAGTGTTGCGCTTCGGATTTGAGACCGCCCTCTATAAAAATCATCACGTAGTCTATGGTAGGCACGTTGGCATTAGATGCTCCTCAAGAAATGACATGTTCTAGTGAAAATCCGTGCCCCCTGGGTTTGCCGAGTCATGGCGTAGTTGCTGCAAACCCCAGTGCCGCCGAGAGCGCCCGCGCTTCCTCCTGCACCAGCGCGGCATAGCTCTTCACCACCTCTTCGCTGAGTCTGGCGCTCGGGCCGAACAGGCCGAGCGAGCCCACCACGCGGCCGCTGCTCTCGAAGAAAGGGGCGGCGATGGCGACCGCGCCCTGGATCAGTTCGTCGCGGCTGGTGGCATGGCCGTCGCTGCGCACCTGCTGGAGCTGGCCGGTGACCCGCTTCGCATCTGCCGCGCTGATCGCGCCATACGCCGGCAGGTCGCGTGCGTCGACATTCAGCCAGGCCAGGATGGAGCGGCCGCTGGCGCCGCGCACCAGTTTTTCGCGGTAGCCCACGCCGCGGCGAAAGCTCAGCGGCTGGGTACTGGGCAGCTCGGCCACGCAGACGCGGTCCACGCCCTCTTGCACGTGCAGCGACACGGTCTCGCGCGTGGTCTCCCACAGCCTGCGCATCATGGGCTGGGCCACGGTCTCGTAGCTGGTGCCGGCCGACCAGGCATGCGCCAGTTGCGCCACGGCAGGGCCCAGGCGAAAGCGCTGGGGCTCGCCCTGCGAGCTGAGAAAGCCCTTGGCGTCCAGCGTGTCGAGCAGGCGGTACAGGGTGGGGCGGCTCAGGTCCACGCGCTTGAGCAGCTCGGCCACCAGCAGGCCATCGTCGCCGGGCTTGAAGGCCAGCAGAATGTCCAGCGCGCGCTGCACGGCGCGCACGCCGCCCTCGGATTTGTCGGTGTCGGCAGCGGCATCGGCTGCCGACGCAGTGGGTATTTTCATGGTGCTACTGTAGCGTGAATTGTCCATCTGACGGACTCGATTCCGGGGCGATTTTCCTCAAGAAGCTTCGAGTTCACGCAGGCACTGCAGGGCCATGTCCATGGCGGCGCTGCGCGAGGTGTCGCGGCGCCAGTACATCATCACCGGCGGGGCGGCGCTGAAGCGGATGGGCAGCCTTTTCAGCGCCCCCATGCGCTCGTACTGTGCGATGGAGCGCTCTGAGGCGATGGTCACCATGTCGCTGGCGGTCAGCATCGAGAAGCTGGCGAACACCGAGTTCGACTGCAGCGCATCGGCCGGCAGGCTGCGGTTGGCCAGGCGCAGCTCTTCGTTGAGAAGGGTGCGTACGGGGGTGTCGGGGCTGAACACCACCCAGCGGTAGCGGTACAGGTCGTCCCAGCCCATGGACTTGAGGCGGTGCAGCGGGTGGCCCTTGCGCGCCACGAAGTGCAGGGGCTCGTCATAGAGCGCTTCCGACTCGACCTGCGCCGTCAGGTACTGGGGCTGGTAGCGGCCCACGGCGATGTCGAGTTCGCGCCGGCCCAGCATTTCCATCAGCCGGTCCATCGTGCCTTCGAAGATGTCCACGCGGGCGCGCGGCATGGCCTGCAGCAGGGCCAGCACGGCGGCCGGCACGGTGCTGGCAATCGTCGCCCCCGATCCGCCGATGGCCACGTAGCCGGTGCTGCCGGCCAGCAGCAGCGCCATTTCGTCGCGCGCCCGGTCCAGGTCCACGCCGATGCGCCGGGCGTGCTCGATCAGTGCCTCGCAGTAGTGCGTGGGCCGAAGGCCCCGCGCATGCCGCTCGAACAGCACCACGCCGATGTCGGCCTCCAGGTCCTTGAGCCATTTGGAGAGCGCGGGCTGCGTCATGTGCAACAGCTCGGCCGAGCGGCTCACGTTCTGTGTCTCGGCCAGGCTGACCAGCAGCTGCAGGTGGCGCAGACGGATGCGTTGTGTCCAGTCCATGAGGTATGTCCTGTTTTGTATAGCTAAGTCATTTTATTCATTGGATTGTTGATGGCTTGCCACCAATACTGCGCAACTGAACGACAACCAGGAGACACGACTCATGACGAAGGTGGCGCAGCATTACATCGACGGGGCCTGGGTGCCCGCACGCGGAGCCATCGGCACCACGCTGAACCCCGCCACGGGCGAGCCGGCCGGGGAGTTCGTGGAGGGCACGGCCGCAGACGCGCAGGCCGCCATCGCCGCCGCCGACCGCGCATTCCATGCCACGTCCTGGAAGCACGATGCCCGGCTGCGCTCGGAGGTGCTGCTGGCCGCCGCCACCCGGCTGGAGGAGCGCCGCGAGCAGGTGGCCCACCTGCTGGTGGCCCAGAACGGCAAGCTGCTGCGCGAGGCCCTGGGCGAGGTGGGCGCTGCCATTTCCGAGCTGCGCTACTACGCCGGCCTCGCGCGCAACCTGTTCGGGCGGGTGGTCGAGATCGAGCCGGGCTGCTTCAGCACGCTGCACCGCGAGGCGGCCGGCGTGGCGGTGATCATCGTGCCCTGGAACGCACCGGTGACCTTGCTCGTGCGCTCGCTGGGCCCCGCGCTGGCGGCCGGCTGCACCGTGGTCGTCAAGCCAGCGCACCAGACCGCGCTGGTGAGCAACCTGGTGCTGGAGACGGTGCTGTGCGACCCGCGCGTGCCGGCCGGCGTGGTCAACACCGTCACCGAGTCCGGCGCCGAGGTGGCGCGCGCGCTGTGCGAGTCGCCCGACGTGGGTGTGATCAGCTTCACCGGCTCCACCGCCGTGGGCAAGGCCATCGCACGGGCCACGGCGGGGAATCTCACGCGCCTGTCGCTGGAGCTGGGTGGCAAGGCCGCTGGCTTGGTCTTTGGCGACTGCGACATCGCCGCCACCGTGCGCGGCATGCTGGCGGGCGGGCTGATCCTGTCAGGTCAGCAGTGCACGGCGCTGGCCCGGGTGCTGGTGCACGAATCGGTCTACGACCGCTTTGCGGCCGAACTCTCCGAGGCCATGAGCCGCGTGCAGCCCGGCCCAGGCATGGACCCCGCATCCGGCATGGGGCCGTTGATCGACGTGGCCAACCGCGAGCGCATCCGCGCGCTGGTGGAGGGCGCGCCAGGCGCCTCGGGCAAGGTGCTGGTGCACGGCGAGGTGCCGGGCGGTGCGCTGGCCCGAGGCGCTTTCATCGCCCCCAGCCTGATCGCCGTTGACGACCTCGCCAGCCCGCTGGTGCAGAACGAATTGTTCGGCCCGGTGATGGTGATCGAGCGCTTCAAGGACGAGGACGATGCCGTCATGCGCGCCAACGCCACGCGCTATGGCCTGGCGGCCAGCGTCTGGACGGGCGACGCGGGCAAGGCCCGGCGCGTCGCCAGCCGGCTGCGCTCGGGCAGCGTCTGGATCAACGCGCACAACAAGCTCTTTGCCGAGATCGAGACCGGCGGCGAGCGCGACAGCGGCTACGGCCGGCTGCATGGCGTGGAGGGCATGAACGACTTCCTGGTGACCAAGCATGTCTACCAGAGCCACATTGCGTGACCCCGCAGCAGAAAGCGACCCGATGAATTCATCCCCAATTACAACCCAGGCCCTGCAGGGACTGGCCCTGCCCAGCGTGCGCGACACCTTCTACCACCTGATGCGCGAGGTGGGCTGCACGAAGATCTTCGGCAACCCCGGCTCCACCGAGCTGCCGATGGTGCGCAACTTTCCCGACGATTTCGAGTACGTGCTGGGCCTGCAGGAGGCCTCGGTGGTCGGCATGGCCGACGGATACGCGCAGGCCAGCGGCAACGCCGCGTTCGTGAACCTGCACTCGGCTGCCGGCGTGGGCAACGCCATGGGCAACATCTACACTGCCTTCAAGAACCAGACGCCGCTGGTCATCATCGCGGGCCAGCAGTCGCGCTCGATCCAGCCCTTCGACCCGTATCTGAACTCGCGCCGCGCGGCCGAGCTGCCCCAGCCCTATGTGAAGTGGAGCATCGAACCCGCGCGCGCGGAGGACGTGCCCGCAGCCATCCGCAAGGCCTACCACATCGCCATGCAGCAGCCACGCGGCCCCGTGCTGGTGTCGGTGCCCTCCGACGACTGGGACAGGGGCTGCCAGCCGCTGATGGCGGCGCAGGTAAGCCAGGCAGTGGCGCCCGACCCGGCGCAGATCCAGCGGCTGCGCACGCTGATCGGCAGAAGCCGGCGCGTCGCCCTGGTGGTGGGCGCGGCCATTGATCGGGAGTCGGCCTGGCCCGAAGCAGTGCAGCTGGCAGAGGCTTGCCAGGCTGCCGTCTTCGCGGCGCCCATGTCCTCGCGCGCCTCCTTCCCCGAGACACATCCCCACTTCCAGGGCTTCCTGCCCGCCTCGGCGGCGGCCATTCGTGAGCAACTGCACGGCCATGACCTGGTGCTGGTGGTCGGCGGGCCTGCGTTCACCTACCATGTGGAGCGCGATACCGAAGGCTCGCACCTGCCCGAGGACGCCATGCTGGCGGTGCTGACCGACGACGCCGAGGCCGCCGCCTCCGTGCCCCAGGGCATTGCGGTGCAGGGCAGCGTGCGCCTGGGGCTGCAGGCGCTGCTGCAGGGCCTGGGCGAGCGGCTCGCGGCCGACGTGCCGCGCCGCCCCCGGCCCGCGCTGGCCGAGGGCACCAGCCCCATCAGCGTGGCCTACGTGCTGCAGACCCTGTCGCGGCTGCGTGATGCGCGCGACATCATCGTCGAGGAGGCGCCGACGGCCCGCGTGGTGATGCACCAGTACCTGCCCATCACCGAGCCCGGCACCTTCTACACCATGGCCAGCGGCGGGCTGGGCTACGGCATGCCGGCGGCCGTGGGCATCGCCATGGCGCGGCGCGACCGGCGTGTCATCTGTGTGATTGGCGACGGCTCCAGCATGTACAGCATCCAGAGCCTGTGGACGGCTGCCCAGCAGGGCGCCAACGTGGTCTTCGTGGTGCTCAACAACCGCCGCTATGCGGCGCTCAAGCGCTTTGCCGGCGTGCTCGGCTTCGCGCCGAGTGAAAAACTGGTCGGCATCGACATCCCCGGCATCGATTTCAGCGGCCTGGCCACGTCGCAGGGCTGCTTTGGCGAGAAGGTGGACCGCTGGGAGCAGGTCGAGCCAGCGCTTGCACAGGCCCTGCAGCGCCAGGGCCCCAGCGTCATCGACGTGGAAGTGGCCTGATGGCAGGCCGCATGCCACGATAGGTGGGACGCCACCGGACATTCCCCCGAATACATAAAAAGGAGACACATGACACACGCAACCACCGGGCTCGGCCGAGCCACCAAGACCCTCCTGGCACTCACCTGCCTGGCCACTTCCATGGGCGCCTCCATGGGCGCCACCGCGGCGCAGTGGCCCGACAAGCCCATCACCATCATCGTGGGCTATGCGCCCGGGGGCGCCAACGACGTGATCGCGCGCTTCCTGGCCGAAAAGCTGCAGCCTGTGCTCAAGCAGACGGTCATCGTGGAGAACCGCGCCGGGGTCGCCTCCATCATCGGTGCCCAGGCCGTGGCGCGCGCCAAGCCCGATGGCTACACCCTGCTCATGGGCGCCAGCGGCCCCATGGTGTTCAACCACGCGCTGTATTCGAAGCTGCCCTACAAGCCCACGGACTTCGCGCCCATCTCGCTTACCGGCACCTTCCCGCTGGTGCTGATCGCCAACAAGGACGACCCGGCGCGCAACGTCAAGGAGCTGGTGGAGGCCTCCATCCGCCACCCCGAGCGCTCCAACTACGGGGCCAGTGCGGCATCGTTCCAGCTGATCACCGAGCTGTTCAACGAGGCCACGGGCGCGAAGTTCTCGCACATCGGCTACAAGGGCAGCATGGAGTCGGTGACGGCGGTGATGTCCAAGACGGTGTCCATGACCATCATCGACGCAGGCCCGGCGGCCACGGGCATCAACAGCGGCAAGGCCAAGCCCCTGGCGGTGACCTCCGCCGAGCGCATGAAGCAGTACCCCGACGTGCCGACGATGAAGGAACTGGGCATCGACGCCACCATCACGCTCTGGAGTGGCCTGTTCGCGCCGGCCAACACGCCGCCCGAGATCGTCAAGCGCCTGCATGCGGAGGTGGAGCGCATCGCGGCCACGCCGGAGGCCAGGCAGCGGCTGGAGTCCCTGGGGGTGACGCCCGTTGCTTCCAGCAGCCCGGCCCAGTTCTCCGATCAGATCGACAGCGAGATCGTGCGCTGGAAAGAGGCCGCCCGGCGCAGCGGCGTGAAGGCCGATTGAAAGGCGACGCGATGCCCGCCACCACCCAACAATCCACCCCCGAGGTGCTGCTGCAGGTCACCAGCACGGGCCTGAACTGGCCCACGCCACCGGTGTTCGCCAGCCCGGAGGACGAGCGCCTGCACTTGAAGCAGCGCCTGGCTGCAGGCTTTCGCATCTTCGCGATGCATGGCTTCGACGCCGGTATCGCGGGCCACATCAGCGCGCGCGACCCCATTCTCACGGACCACTTCTGGGTCAACCCGCTGGGCATGCACTTCAGCCGCATCACGGTGTCCGACCTGGTGCTCATCGACCACGACGGGCGCATCGTGCAGGGCCAGCACCCGGTGAATGCGGCGGCGTTCTCCATCCACTCGCGCATCCACCGCGCGCGGCCCGATGTGGTGGCGGCAGCGCACTCGCATTCGCGCTACGGTACGGCCTTTGCCTCGCTGGGTCGGCCGCTGCCGCCCATCACGCAGGAGGCCTGCGCGTTCTACGGCGACCATGCCGTCATGCAGGCCTATGGCGGCATTGCCAGCGAGCTGTCCGAAGGCGACCTCATCGCCCAGAGCCTGGGCCAGGGCAAGGCCGTGATCTGCCGCAACCACGCGCACTTCACCGTGGGCCATTCGGTGGACGAGGCGGTCTTCTGGTTTTTGCGCATGGAGCGCGCCTTCGAGCAGTACCTGCTGGCCTGCGCGGTGGGTTCGCCCGTGGAGATCGACGCGGCCACGGCCGCCGCCACGGCGCGCCAGGTCGGCTCGCACCGCGCGGGTTGGTTCGCCATGCAGCCGCTGATGGACAAGGTGATTGCCGAGCAGCCAGAACTGCTGATTGACGCTTGCCAACAAGGAACGCCGGCCGTTGCATTGCGCAACGGCCGGCGTTTGCATGGGTGGCGGTGTTCAGCAGTCGAGCACGAGGCTTCCCGACTTGCAGCCCGAGACGCAGACCATCATCGACCGATTGGCCGCCTGCTCCTGTTTGCTCAGGATCAGGTCGCGGTGGTCCACATCGCCCGAGATGACCTTGACCTCGCAGGCGCCGCACACCCCCTCGCGGCAGCTGTACTCGGGGTTCATGCCAGCGTCGATCAGTGCGTCCAGCAGCGCGATGCCGGGCGCCACGTGCACGGTCTTGCCGGACTTGCGCAGCTCCACGGCATAGCCGTCCTGGGGCGTCTGGGGCGCGGCCAGCGGCGCGGCGGCAAAGCGCTCCAGGTGCACATGGGCCAGGCCCAGCTGTTCGCAGGCCTGCTCATAGGCATCCAGCAGGGGCAGGGGGCCGCAGCAGTAGAAGTGCGTGCCAGCGGGGTGGCCGGCCAGCAGGTGGGGCAGGTCGGCGCGCGTGCCGCGCTCGTCCTTGAAATGCCAGTCCACCGTGAGCCGGCCTTGGGAGGCGGCGGCGAGCGACTCGATCTCGGCCACGAAGGCCGCGCTCTGGCGGCTGCCCGCGCAGTAGATGAGGTGGGCCGGGCGCCCGAGCGCTGCCAGCCGCTGCAGCATGGCGTAGATGGGCGTGATGCCGATCCCGCCGGCCACGAGCACGCTGTAGGGCGCGGCTTCGTCGAGCGCGAAGTGGTTGCGCGGCCCGCCGATGGCGATCTGTCGGCCCACGCGCAGAGATTCGTGCACGAAGCGCGAGCCCCCGCGGCTGGCCTTGTCCAGCGCCACGGCCACCACGTAGCGGTGGCTTTCGCCGGGGTTGGTCAGCGAGTAGCTGCGCGTGAGGCCATCGGCCAGGTGCAGGTCGATGTGGGCACCGGCTTCGACCGCCTGCGCGAAGGCCGTGGCCGGCGCCAGCGGGCGCAGCTCCACGCTGACGGTGCCCGCCGCCTCGTACCGCAGCTGCTGAACGAATGCCTGAAGGGAGCTGGAGGACATGGCTCTCTCACATGATGTGCAGGCCACCGTCCACCATCAGCGTGGTGCCGGTGATGAACGAGGCTTCGCCGGATGCGAGCCAGAGGATGGGCCAGGCGATCTCTTCGGGCGATGCCCAGCGGCCGATCAGCGAGGTGTCCTTGCGCTCCACCTTGAGCTGCTCGACGCTCTTGCCCGCCCCCTGCGCGCGGCCGACGTGGAAGTCGGTCAGCGTGGAGCCGGGGCACACCGCGTTGGCGCGCACGCCGTGCGCGGCTTCCTCGAAGGCCAGGCTGCGCGTGTATGCCAGCTGGGCGGCCTTGGTCGCGTCGTACAGCGCCATGCCCTTGCGCCCGGTGACGGCGTAGCACGATGACACGTTGACGATGCTGCCTGTGCCCGCCGTGCGCAGCGCCGGCAGGGCCGCGCGGCAGTAGTTGGACATGCCCACCAGGTTCACGCCCACCATGGCATGCCATTCGGCGGCCGTGGCGTCCGCTGCCGCGCTGTAGTTGCGCATGGCCGCGTTGTTCACCAGGATGTCGAGGCCCCCCCACAGAGTGGCGCACTGCTGCACGGCGGCCAGGGCGGCGGCCTCGTCGGCCACGTCGGCCGTGGCGCAGGCCAGGCGTGCGCCGGGCAGGGCCTCTTCGATGGCCGTTCGTGTGCGTTCGAGCGCCTCGCCGTTGGCGTCCACCAGCAGCACGGCGGCGCCTTCGCGGCAAAAGAGATGGGCGGCTGCGGCGCCGATGCCCGCGCCCGCACCGGTGATCAGGGCGGTGCGCCCTGCGAGTCGGAGTTCGTTGCGCATCGTCTTAATCTGCCTTCGCGCCAGTGGCTTTGATGACCTTGCCCCAGCGCGTGATCTCGGTGGCGATCCAGTCGCTGAACTGTTTGGGCGTGCTGGCGACGACCTCGAACTCCATCTCCTGCAGGCGCTTGGTGATGTCGGGCGAGTTCAGTATGCGCACCATCGCCTGGTGGTAGCTGTTGACGATGGCCGGCGGCGTGTTGGCCGGGGCGAGCAGGCCGATCCACGACGTGGCCTCGAAATCCTTCAGGCCCGACTCGGCCAGGGTGGGGACGTCCGGCGTGCTCGGAAAGCGCTTGGGACCGGTGGAAGCCAGCAGCTTCAGGCGCCCCTCCTTGACGAAACCCTGCACATTGCCCGGCACGAAGAAGCCGGCCTGGATATTGCCCGCGATAAGGTCCGTGATGGCCGGGCCTGCGCCGCGGTAGGGCACGTGCGTCATCTGGAAGCCAGCGGCCGACTTCATCATCTCCATGGTCAGGTGCGAGGCGCTGCCCATGGCCACCGAGCCGTAGGCGAACTTCTTCGGGTCGGCCTTGGCCTTGGCGATGAAGTCCCGCACGTCGGTGATGCCGGTGTCCGGGTTCACCACCAGGTACTGCGGCGACTTCACGGCCAGTGTGATGGGCGCCAGGTCCTTCTGCGGGTCATAGGGCATCTTGTCGAACAGCGTGGCGTTGATGGCCAGCGGCCCGTTGTAGCCGATCAGCAGGGTGTGGCCGTCCGGGGCCGCACGGCTCACTTCGGCGGCGCCGATGTTGCCGCCCGCGCCCGGCTTGTTCTCGACGAAGAAGGGCTGGCCCATCGCCTCCTGCAGCTTGGGCGCAATCATGCGCGCCAGCACGTCGTTGGTGCTGCCGGTGATGGGCACGACGATGCGCACCGGCTTGGTCGGGCGCCAGTCGGTGGCTGCGGCTGTCTGTGCCCAGGCGGCGGTGGCCGCGCAGGCCCATGCGGCCAAGGTGAAGGCCAGTTTCGTGGGGAATTTCATCGTTGTCTCCGTAGTAGTCGATCGTGCGGGCGCCCCGCTGGGGCGCTTGGGTCAGAGGCTGAAGACCGGCTTCTTCGTGGCGTCGGCCAGTTCCTCGCGCGCCCAGGCCACGGGGTCCTGGTCCTTGGGCAGCAGCACGCCGGCAGGGCGCACGTGCTGCGCGCTGGCATCGAGCGCCGGTGGCGTCTGGCCCTGCTCCAGGCCGAGGGCCGCCTCGTGCAGCATGCGCCGGGCCATGACGATGGCCTTGTCGGTGGGCAGCAGCTTCTCGGCCTCGTGGTCCTGGATGGAACCCATGCTCTCCTGCAGCGAGTAGTCCTGCGCCGAGAATCCGAAGATGCCGCTGTAGGAGCGGTCCTCGCGCTGGGCCACGCGGTCCATGCCGTAGTCGTTGTCGCGGTTGGCCTTGGGGACGAAGCTGCCCGGCGCCTCGTACTCGACGTGGATGCCCTTGCCTTCCTCCATCGCCGTGCGCTCCTCGGCGGTGAGCGGGTGGGCAGGCTGCCAGTTGATGCTCCAGGCCCAGCAGCTGTGGTCGTCGATGGGCACCCACACATGGCCGCCCAGCGCGTGCTCGCCGAACGGCGCGATCAGCGTGAACCACGGGAACAGGTACTGCGTGATGCGCCAGTAGTACGAATCGGCCTCGCCGTTGCGCCGCCCGAACAGGCTCAGCCCGAAGGGGGTCTGCTCGATCTCGAACTTCACGTTGCCGTCGGCCTTGATGTAGTCGAGCGCCTTCACGCCCTGGTGCATGGGGTCGGTGTCCACCTCGAAGCGGTGCACGTACGAGACGTGGGCCGTGTCGATGCCGCCTTCCATGGCCTGCAGCCAGTTGCTGTACTGCAGGCGCTTGGAGACGAATACATGCTCGGGCGGCAGGGTGCACCACTCCAGCTCGGGCGGCGCGGGCTGCTGGTCGGCCGGGCCCATGTAGGCCCAGACGATGCCGCCACGCTCCACACAGGGGTAGCCCTTGATGTGCATGCGCGAGCAGGCCTGGGGCGAGGAGGGCACGTCCACGCACTGGCCCTTGCCGTCGAACTTGACGCCGTGGTAGGCGCAGCGGATGCCGTTCTCTTCGTTGCGCCCGAAGTAGAGCGACACGCCCCGGTGCGAGCAGAACTCGCCGATCAGGCAGGCCTGGCCGTCGGTGTTGCGAAAGGCGAGCAGCTTTTCGCCCAGCAGTTGCACGCGCACCTGCGGGCCATCGGGCTCGGGTATTTCGGCGCACGCCAGAGCAGGCACCCAGTAGCGGCGCATCAGGTTGCCCATGCGCGTACCGGGGCCTACGCGGGTGAGCGTTTCAGACATTTCCTTGTTCACAGTCGTCTCCGTGGGGGTCGGTGGGTTGGAATAGATTGTTCGTCTGATGAGACTTGTGTCCATTTTATGGATGATTTGATCTGTGTCAAATTTTTGGAAAGGTGTCCATCAGGCGGATAGCCCCCCCCCCTGCAGAGCTCCCTGCATGGCTGAAGGTGGGTTGGGGGGTCTTGCGCCGAAGCCGGCGGTGCTTTGCTCAGGGCATGGCGCGCTCGCGGGGCGACAAAGCCGCCGGTGCATGCCCGGTGCTCGCAAGGGGCTTCGGCTTCAGTGCCCGCAGCCGTTGGGTTCACCCGCATGCTGCAGTCCTGGCGTGTCCCCGGGGCGCGGCTTGAAGGCCGTGGCATATGGCGCATTCTGCGCAAGCCGGAGTCGGTTGCCCAGTTGCAGGCCTGCGTACTGGAGGAATTTGCGGGACAGGATGCAGCGCCGCCGTCAGCAGATGTGTCGGCGCAGCCTGCCGACCCCAGCAGCGCCAAGAGCGACGCGGTACTTGCCTATTTTGGCGGCGACGCCGCCCTGTTCCGTGCTGCGATCCGCACAGCCCTTGGCAGCGGGGCAGTTGCGAGAACACGAATGGGCTGCTGCGCCAGTTCCTGCCCAAGGGAACGGACCTGAGCGTGCATGATCAGGATGCCCTGGACTCGATTGCTGACCTGATGAACTACAGGCCGCGCGAGACGCTCGGATGGAAGTCGCCGTACCAGGCCTTCCAGCAGTTCATGCAGGCGATCGCGCAGCGCCAAAGCGCTACCATTCACTGACTCTCAAACCGTTTCAATCAAGCAGCAGTGTTGCGCTTCGGATTTGAGACCGCCCTCCGTAAATGCAAGCCTTTGGGCAGCAAGATTCGCGCCGCCCAAAAGTCTAACTTTGTTTTAGGGCGACTGCCCTGCTGCGTAACATCGTTGCTGCTCCATAACATCAAACATCGACCCACGGCGTAACGCGCTTGCTGCTTGGATGCCCGAGGCATAGACTGTACAAAAAAACAGTCATAACAAGCCATGAAAACCGCCACTGCGCCGTTACCACCGCTGCGTTCGGTCAAGGTTCTGGACCAGTTGCGTGAGCGCATACGCTACTTGCATTACAGCTTACGAACCGAACAGGCTTATGTCCACTGGGTTCGTGCCTTCATCCGTTTCCACGGTGTGCGTCACCCGGCAACCTTGGGCAGCAGCGAAGTCGAGGCATTTCTGTCCTGGCTGGCGAACGAGCGCAAGGTTTCGGTCTCCACGCATCGTCAGGCATTGGCGGCCTTGCTGTTCTTCTACGGCAAGGTGCTGTGCACGGATCTGCCCTGGCTTCAGGAGATCGGAAGACCTCGGCCGTCGCGGCGCTTGCCGGTGGTGCTGACCCCGGATGAAGTGGTTCGCATCCTCGGTTTTCTGGAAGGCGAGCATCGTTTGTTCGCCCAGCTTCTGTATGGAACGGGCATGCGGATCAGTGAGGGTTTGCAACTGCGGGTCAAGGATCTGGATTTCGATCACGGCACGATCATCGTGCGGGAGGGCAAGGGCTCCAAGGATCGGGCCTTGATGTTACCCGAGAGCTTGGCACCCAGCCTGCGCGAGCAGCTGTCGCGTGCACGGGCATGGTGGCTGAAGGACCAGGCCGAGGGCCGCAGCGGCGTTGCGCTTCCCGACGCCCTTGAGCGGAAGTATCCGCGCGCCGGGCATTCCTGGCCGTGGTTCTGGGTTTTTGCGCAGCACACGCATTCGACCGATCCACGGAGCGGTGTCGTGCGTCGCCATCACATGTATGACCAGACCTTTCAGCGCGCCTTCAAACGTGCCGTAGAACAAGCAGGCATCACGAAGCCCGCCACACCGCACACCCTCCGCCACTCGTTCGCGACGGCCTTGCTCCGCAGCGGTTACGACATTCGAACCGTGCAGGATCTGCTCGGCCATTCCGACGTCTCTACGACGATGATTTACACGCATGTGCTGAAAGTTGGCGGTGCCGGAGTGCGCTCACCGCTTGATGCGCTGCCGCCCCTCACTAGTGAGAGGTAGGGCAGCGCAAGTCAATCCTGGCGGATTCACTACCCCTGCGCGAAGGCCATCGGTGCCGCATCGAACGGCCGGTTGCGGAAAGTCCTCCCTGCGTCCGCTGATGGCCGGCAGCAGCCCGTCGTTGCCTGATGGATCCAACCCCTCCGCTGCTATAGTGCAGTCGGCTTCTGACGTTCAGTGCAGCCGTCTTCTGAAAACGACAAGATAAATCGCATGACGGCCTTTTTGGCCGGGGGTAGCATGACCGGACACTTTGCGTATACCCAAAATGACCGGAGGAACCCATGACCAGCCGCAACGGCTACTTCCCAGGCAAGACCAAGGCGAAGCGCAGCGCGATCATCACGCCGCGCACCGCCCAGGAAACACAGATTGCGGCCATGCCGCGCCAGTCACGCGCAGCGCGCCAGGCGCTCGCCAAGACGCCACCGCTGCGCGTCGGCGGCGATGGCCTGGTCGAAGGTGCCGACCGCATCATGCGGACGCCGACCGAGCACCAGGCCGCCGGCGTCGCTTTCAAGGTCGCGCGCATCTACTTGCGCGTCAGCACCGACGAGCAGGACTTGACCAGGCAGGCCGCCATCGTGGAGAGCACCAGGGCCGCCGGCTTCTACGTCGCCGGCATCTACCGCGAGAAGGCTTCGGGCGCTCGCGCCGATCGCGCCGAGCTGCTGCGCATGATCGGCGACCTGCAACCCGGTGAAGTCGTCGTTGCGGAGAAGATCGACCGCATCAGCCGCCTGCCGCTGCCCGAGGCCGAACGCCTCGTGGCCTCGATCCGCGCCCAGGGCGCGCGCCTGGCTGTCCCTGGCGTGGTCGATCTATCCGACCTGGCCGCCGAGGCGAAGGGCGTGGCAAAGGTGGTGCTGGAGTCGATCCAGGACATGCTTTTGAAGCTGGCGTTGCAGATGGCCCGCGACGACTACGAGGATCGCCGCGAGCGGCAGCGGCAGGGCGTCGAGCTGGCGAAGGACGCCGGCCGCTACACCGGCCGCAAGGCCAACACAAAGGTGCATGAACGCATCGTGGCGCTGCGCAGCGCAGGCCACAGCATTCCAGAGACGGCCAGGCTGGCCGGGTGCAGTGAAAGCCAGGTCAAGCGCGTATGGGCGCTGCACAACCAGGCGCAGGCGTGACCTACTCGGCCGCCTCCAGCTCGCGCAGGCATTCCATGATCGCCGCCCGCTCCAGCGGATCGAGCTTGGCGAGCTTCGCTTGCCAGCGGGCTTTCTTCCGCTTGATGCGCTCGCGCTCGCGGAAGTTGCTGCCGAGGTAGCGCAGATCGTGCAGCTCGGCCGGCTCGGGGTAGTTCATCCACAGCCGTTCGATAGCGATGCCGCCGCGCGTCATCGCGTTGAAGTCGATGGTTCTCCATGACGCCAAGGGAGAGCTGTCATAGATCGTTGAGCTGTAGCCCGACACCATCACCGCGCACGGCAAGCCGGCCAGCACGTCGAGCAGCCGCACGTGGTCGGCGTCGTCGTATTCGTGGCGGTATAGCTTGCCGCCGCGCCGGCTGTCCATCACGTAGGGCGGATCGGCGTAGACGAACTCGGAGCCGGTGAACTGGTGGGACTCCAGCCAGGCCACGGCGTCGCCGTGGTGCAGCTCCAGGCCGGGCACGTCGAGCTGCTGCCAGACCTCGATCACCTCGGGATCAACGTCGATGCCGACGCTGCGGGCAGCGGGCCGCTTGCGCTCCAGGATGTTGCCGCCGCCCAGGTGCGTTTCGATGTACGTGTCGTGAGGCGGGATGTTGTTGATGATCGTCTGGTAGACGCCGGCACCGCCCTTGCCGCCGGGGTATCTCATGGCCTTCTTCCTGGAGTAAATCGGGACTTGGCCAGCATCGTCAGAAATGGCGATGCTGTCAAGGGAAGCCGGCCGGGCCTGCATCGTCAGAGCCGACGATGCGAAGCTGCTGGAGCGACCTGCAGCACCGCCAGGAATGGCGATGCCGGATCGCTCAGTAGGTGGGGATGTAGACCACCTCAATGTCCACGCGCTGGTTCTCGCGCCGGCCCTCGGCCGTCGAGTTGTCTGCCACGAAATCGGCGGCCGATGCGAAGTTCACCATGATCTTGAGCGGCGAGACGCCGCGCGCCACCAAGTACGACCTGGCCGAGAGCGCACGGCGTAGTGCAAGGGCCTCATCGGCCGCGCTGGGCCGTAGTGTGCTGGTGCGCCCGCTGATGTAGATGATCGCCGCATTCCTAGCGTCGGCCAGCAGCTCCAGGGCCTCTGGCGTCGGCTGGAATGTCGCGCTGCTGTCGGGGAAGGACACCGATACGCCGGACTTGATCGGCGTGCCGAAGTTGCCGGCGTCGCCGGCGGCCAGTGCGCTTTGCGCGCTGACCAGGAACGCCAGAGAGAGGGCCAGAAGAACGGGTTTTCGCATGGGGCAGGACTCCAATCAGAAGAACAGGTAGCCGGCCTTGCTCATGGGGATGCGGATCAACCAGAGCGAGGCCAGGTGCAGCGGGTAATAGGCGTAGAAGGCCCAGCGCAGGCGCGGCACGCGCACATCCACCCGCGAGGCCAGGAAGAGCACCGGCAGGGCTGCCAAGGCCCACAGGTTGCGATTGACGAACCACAGGGCCGCGCAGGCCAGCACCGCGACCGCCGCGGCGGCCCAGCTCGGCCGGCGCGTGTACGACCACACCGCCAGGCCGAAAGCCACGGCCGGCCACCAATATTCGACCGAGCTGCCGCCGACCAGGAACACCACGCCGGCGGCCGCCAGGTGCAGCTTGCCGCCACGTTCGACCAGGTAAGCCGTGGCCGTGACGACCAGCAGCGTGAACATCACGTTGAGCGGCCACCAACCGGCGTACAGGCCGCCGAGGGCCACGAAGGGCACGGAGGCCAGCGCGCCGAACATCGCCAGGCGCGACATGGTGCGGCCGTACACGCCGCGTTCGAGCGTGCCCGGCCGGGCCAGGTTGTAGGCCAGGACGAACACGAAAAGGGGGAGCGCCACGCGGCCGGCCTCGAACAGCACCGGCAGCGTCGCGTTGAACAGGTACTTGTTGACGTGATCGCCGGTCATGAGAACCAGTGCGAGCCACTTCAACGCTTCGACGGTTCCATCAGGAATCCGCAGGGCCTTCATCAGCGCCGGCCCCCGCGAATCGCGTAGGCGCGCAGCACCAGGAAGATGATGTAGAGCGCTGGCAGTGAGAGCACGAAGGCGATGGGCTTGCCGATCCACGCCGGCAGCGCCCACAGCAGAAGGCCCAAGGCGAAGATCGGGCCGAGGCCCAGCAGAAGCAAATCGAGCTGGTTCTTGGCCTGCCCTTCCGCCCACTTGCAATAGGCTTGAAGCAACCGGCCGACGCCCAGCGTGTACCGCATCATGAAGGCGTGGAATTTGTCCATGTTTAGCCGCTAAATCGGAAGAGCCGGCCTACTCGGCCGACCCCTCGCGTGAAGTGTTGAAAGACACCGTGCGGGGCACGTAGCCGGCCACCGACACGCTGCGAGCTGCTGCGGCCGCTGGGGCGGCCTGCTGGGGTGCTGGTGCCGGCCTGGCCGCCGGCGTCGCCCGCTGGGCCACCGTCGCGGGCTGGCTGGGCGTCGAGGGCGTGGCCCCGGCCTTCGTCACGTCAAGCGTGACGAACCGAGCTTCGAGCCAATCGGCCCACTTCGACGCCTTGCGCATCAAGTCGGCCCGGTACACCGCGTTGTACTGCGGCGTGCGCGAGTGGTAGTTCGCCGCCTTCGTCCAGAGGTCGCCCTTGTCGTTGCGGATGTGCATCCGCAGCCGCCAGGCGGCCAGGTCGAACGAGTAGCAGCCGGCAGCCGCCACATCGTTCGCCGTGATGCCGTATCGGGCCAGGTCGCCCAGGTACGCGGTGTTGAACTGCATCGGGCCAACGTCATGCGTGCCATTCGAGTTGCGCACCCACTGGCCCGGCTTGCCGCCCTCTTTCTCGGCGACGGCCAACACGATGTTGACCGGCACCTCGTACTTGACGGCGGCCGAGATCGAGCAGACGACGCGCTCCTGGAGCTGCGGCGGCAGATCGGCGAAGAACGGCATGCCCTCCCCTCCCTCAGTTCAGCCAGGACTGACGGCGGCGCTCTTCGTCCTCGCGCCGGATGCGTTCGTTGTACTCGGCCAAGGCGCGGTCATAGTCGCGCGCTTCGACCCAATACCCGCCCCGCTCTGGCGTCCCGACATAGCGCGGCAGCGTGCCGCTGCTGGCGAAGTCGGTGTAGGCGTGGCCGGTGTAGGCCCCGCAGTAGTCAGGCAACTGGTTGCTGATGTACGTGCGCCCATCGTCGTAGCCGCCCGTCCACATCACCAACGTCGAGTTCAGCGACTGCGCGTCGCACCGGCCAGCGCCGCGCGAGATCGCCGACACGAGCGACTGCATTTCCGGCGTCTGGCTCGCCACCGGGCAAAGCTGGAGGAAGTTCAGGCGGGCGCGGATCGTGTCCGACAGCTTGCGCTTCGTGATGTTGAAGTACCGCGACAGCGACGGCGTGCATTCGCTCGGGCGCGTGCCCGACGACAGGCACAGGATCGCCTCGCAGGCCAGGCGCGTGTCGCCGGTCAGCACGTCTTGCGCGCTGGCCGTGCCGGCGGTCGATCCGAGGGCTGCCACGAGGGCGGCCAGGGCAAACAGTTTCTTCTTCATGGTTGGACTCTCCTTGGTTACGCAGTTGTGCCGTCGCGGCCTTGCTCGCGGTTGGCGAACGCAGCTACTTCGGACTCGGGATCGGCATCGGCAGGGCCGCCTGCCAGGCTGTTGTCGCCGAAGCTCGGCGCGGGCTGCTGGTCGGGCACGTCGATGTTCTCGGCCGTGCCGCTTCCTTGCGCCTTGATCGCGGCGGCGATCTTTCCGCCAGTGGTGTCGGCGATCCGCTCGGCTGCGGCTTCGCGCAGGCTCGCGGCTTTGGCCTTGGCAACATCGGCGGTTCCCTTCGCCAAGTTCGCGCCGGCGTCGGCGGCGATGCGGCCGGCCGTGCCGAGGGCCGATGCGGCCGATGCGAGCAAGCCGGGGCCGGTGCTGCCCGGTGCGGCCTGCTGCCCTTGCCCTGCCCCGCCGGCGGGCTTGGGTTCGTTCTTGGCGGCCTTGTCGGCACTGCTGCCGGTGCTGGCCGTCGAGCTGCTGCCCTGGCCGCCGGCGTCGGCTTTGCCGCCGCCCTTATCGCCGCCCTTCGAGCTGCCCGAGCTGCTGCCGGTCGAGGGGCTGCCGCCACCCGACGAAGAGCCACCGCCGGAGCTGCCGCTAAAGCCCGCAGCCTGAGCGAAGGGCGTGCTGCCGGTGCCGGCGTCGCCGCCGCCGCCCGCACCGCCGCCCGAGCTGCCGCCGCCCGAGAAGGCCGACATAACGTCCGTGCCTGCCGACACGTTCTCATTGGCCTTCGAGAAGGCGGCCATGACGGCAGAGGCACCACCGGCGGCCGAGGCTGCGCCGGCGGCCAGAGCGGCGCCGCCGGTCGCGGCCGCTGCTGCTGCCATGCCTGCGGCACCCAACGCAGCACCTGCACCGAACTGGCCGATGCCGGCACCGCCCACGCTCGCGCCGGTGATGATCCCGGCGATGAGCGGCGGAATCTTGTTGACCAACGCCAAGAGGATGATGACGACGATCAGCATCACGCCCATTTCCTTGAGGCTGATGCCGGCGCTCATGCGCGAGTAGTAGTCATCGAGGAAGGTCTTGCCGATGCCCACCAGGAGCACCATTGCGAAGAGCTGCGCGGCCACGCCCAGGACGACCTTGTAGTAGTTGATCGCCATGTCGGAAGTCCAGCGCGAACCACCGAAGCCGAGGAAGAACACGCCGCCGTAGGCGAGCACCCAGCCCGACGCGAGCAGCAGAAGCATATTCACACCGACCAGGGCCAGGATGACCAGGATCGCCACGGCCATGAGGATGCCGGCCATGCTGTCCACCGGCGACCACACCGAGGACTGATCCATCACCTTGTCGAAGATCGCAAAGCCCACGTCCACGATGCCCGAGGGCGACAGAGCATTGCCCAGGCCCGTCGCGTTGCCGGCGAGCTGCCGCAACGACGCATAGATGGACGAGGCGAAGTTAGGGCCGTTGGTTAGCGCCCACCAGAAGAAGCCGGTAAAGATCGTGAAGCGGACGAACTCCGCGAAGAACTCGCCAATGTCGGCCTTGCGCAAGGCCATCATGCCGAACGTCCAGACCATCGAGATCACAACCAGCGTCCAGAAGAGCCAGGTTGCGGCCGTGGTGATGACACCGGCCCAGCCGCTCGCGGCGGCCTGGTAGCGATCCAGCACGCTATCGAACACGCCGGCGTTGTCGATGGCCGCGTGGGCATCGACCGCGAAGAACGCCAGCCAGACGAACAGCGGCAGGGCGAGGGTTTTTAGATTGGCTGGCATTCTCATCGTCAGCACCTCACCATTCGCGTTTCGGGCTGGGCTTGAAATCCCCACCACGACGCAAGCACAGCGACGAAAAAGCCTGCTGGACGCCCTTGTCCTCGATCTTGGCGATGTTCTCGGGCTTGCAGTTCTCGTCGTTCACTTCCGGCATGGGGGCCGTGGCCGGCTTGTTGTCGCAGCCGGCGACCAAGGCCGCCACGAGGGCGGCCGAGGCCAAGGACAGAGCCTTGATTGCTTTCATGAATCCCCCTTACCAGGTGCGCGCCGGGCTGGCCCGGTAGCTGCCCTGGCGCAGTTGTGCGGCCGCTGCCGCCTGCTGGGCTTCCTTGTCGGCGTCGGCCTGCATCTTGGTTGCCATCGCGTTCTGCTGCGCGATCAGCAGGCCACGAATCTGCAAGAGCTGGTTGGCCTGCTGGCTGGCGAGCTGGTTGGCGTAGCCGATGGCCTGCATTTGGCCCTGCGCGCCCTGCGCTGCCGATTGAAGACGCTGCAACGTCGCTGCATCGGCCGTGAGATTCGTTTGCTGCCTATCGAGGCCCTTGAACAAGGCATCGTTGGCCTTCTTCTGCGACTCGCTCGCGAGCTGGGCCACATTCCGAAGTGCTGCGCGTTCCGCGTCGGAGCACCCTGCCGCCGTAAAGCACGGCGAGTTCTTGTAGTAGTTCAAGTCCTGGAACTTGCCGATGTAGCTGTCCAGGCTGCCGAGTTGGGTCTTGTAGTAATCCAGCGTGTTGACCGCGTTCATCAACCCGTTGATGGTCGATTGCGCCTGATCCCAGATATACGCGGCCGGGGCCATCGTGTTCTGGAGTTGGTTTTGATACTGCTGGAGCTGGGTGCTGTACTGCTCAATTTGCTTGAGCGTCTGGGCCACCGATTCGATGGCCGTCATGATGTTCTGCGACAGGTTGGTGCCGTCGATGACGGGGATGCCAGCCTGCACAGGTGTGACCGCCAGCGTGCTCGAAACAGCAATGACGAGGGCCAATTTAGCGGCTAAAAACTTCGGCTTCATGGTGCTTTTCTCCTATGGCGTTAGTAATCGAAGGAACGGTACGGCTTGGAAAACGTCATGTCCTTCGTGACCACGACGTTGAAGCGATACCCCGGCCGAATTTCCAGCGTCGGCGAAATGCTCAGGTTCTTGGCGATGAGTTGCGCCGTAACCTGGCCGAGCTGCTGGCCGAGGGCTTCGCTTAGGGCACTGCTGGCGCTCGGTGCGCCATAGGTGTTTGTGGCCTGGTTCTGGCGTTGGCTGTAGGTGATGCCTGCTGTCACGCCGGACATGAGGAAGGCCGAGCCGAACAGGCGCACATAGTGGTTGTTCACCTGGTCGTGGAAGCCCGCGTATCCCGCGCTGTCCGCGCCTGGCATCGCGCCAATGTCCATCGCCTTGCCATCGGGGAACACGATGCGTTGCCACGCAACCAGCACGCGCGCTTGGCCGTAGGCCACGTCGCTCGAATACGAGCCGACGAGGCGCGATCCCTGCGGGATCAACAGGTGCTTGCCGGTCGGTGTGTCGTACACGTCCTGCGCGACCTGGGCCATGATTTGGCCCGGCAGATCGGAGTTGATGCCCGAAATGAGCGTGGCCGGCACGACGAAGCCCGCGCGCAGCTCGAACGGTGTGCGCGGCGCTTCCGGCTGCGAATCCAGCTTCCAGCGGTCGCCCTGCCCACCTTGGCCGAACTGCGCCATGCTGTTGCGCCCGCCGCCGCTGGTCGAGGTTTGCAGGAGCTGCGGCGCACCGCCCGCGCCCATGCCGCCGGCGGCCGGAGCCGCGCCGCCACCACCGACGCCCATGCCGCGAATCTGCGCCAGGCGTGCTTGATAGGCGGCGGTCGGATCGTTGCTGCGCTGCGCGTCGATTTGCTGCTGCACCGCTGCGATGCGGGTCAGCATTTCATCGCGCGTCTGCGGCGTGCCGGTGTAGGTGCTCGGGCCACCCGGCGCGGAGCCGTTGCTACGCGGGGCATCCACGCGCACGGTGGTCTTGGCCTTCACGGCTTCGCCGAACATCTGCATCTTCGCCATGCGGATGCGCTGGGCCTCGTCGTCGTTCACCGGCTGGCCCGGGTTGCCGGGGTTGGCCGGCGGGGCCGGCGGCGCGTCCGGGTTGGACGGCCGCGCGATCTCCAGCGGAGCCGACGCCGGGCCGGTCGGCATGTCGGGCACCTTGAGCGGGCTTGCCGGCTCGATCAAGCCGCCGGTCTTGTCGCCTGCGATCTCCTTGGCGAACATCGACGTGTTGCCGGCCTTCTCCTTGGGGCCGTCCGCCGGCGCGTTCTGCTTGGCCGCGCGATCCGCCGCGACCAGGGCCATGACCAGCACGAACGACAGCAGGACGCCGCCGAGGATGTACATGGGCATGTTGTTGACGCGACGGACGCCCGCCTTCTTGGACACTTCGCCAGGCGAAGCGTCAGGTGCCATCTGATCGGCGTTTTCTGTCATGGCGTCACTCCTTGCGCACCCAGTACCCGGCCGGCGCGAACGTGCCGTTTTGCGCCAGGTAAGGGCGGGTGATGGATTGATTGCCGACCATCAAGGTCAGGCGGTACAGGTTCGAGTCGCCAGCCTGGTCGAGCACGTAGCGCAACGGCAGGCCGCCCGACGCGGCCGTGGTGGCCGGTGCGCTCGCCTGCGATGCCGCCGAGGCCGGGGCCTGCGTGGAAGCGCCGGCCGGGGCGTACTCCAGGAGGGCATAGCCCTTGTCGCGCAGCGACTTGACGAGCGCCTGGCCGAACGGATCGGGCGTCGGCTGTTGCAGCTCCAGGCGCGTGCGCGCCGGCGCGTACAGCGTGGCGAGCTGCTGCACCGCGTCGGTGGCGAGCTTCTGCTGATCGAGCGCGGCCGACTGGACGAAGTTGCCGTACTGGCTGGTGGTTGCGCAGCCGCCGAGGCCCAGGGCGAGGGCGAGCAGCGCGAGAGAGACGATCTTGCGCATGGTCACTTCCTCCGGCTGATGGTCACGCGGTCTTGGCTACTGCCAACACCGGCAATCAGGATCGCGCGGTCAAACACCGTGTCCACGATGTAGCGATTGCCCTGCACGCGGTAATTGACCAGCACCGTTTCGTCGTCGGTGAACAAGCCGCCCTCTTTGCGCACGACCAGGAGCGTCGGCGCTTCGGTCTGCTGCATCGTGCCGGGCATTTCGATGATGGTCTTGCGGCCATCGTTGTAGACGCGCACAGGCTTCCAGCTCGCCGACCCGGACAGCTCATAGTCGAACGAGAGATCGCCCAGGTACTCGCCCGTCGCCGGCAGGGTGTTGTCGGTGCGTTCCTGCTTCTCGCGGCGCTGGATCGCGTCCCACTTGGCTTGCGCTTCCTCGGGGTACGTGAACGAGACTTGCGGCATGTACTCGGTGCGATGCGAGCGCAGGCGGAAGTGGTAGCTGCGGCGGTTCGTGGTCACAACCAGGCTGGTTTCGAGGCCCACGTCCATCGGCTTGATGATGAGGTGCTGAACCTCGGTCGCGCCGCTGCCGGTGATGGCCGGTTCCACCGTCCACCTGGCCGTGTCGCCCAGGTTGATCGAGTTCACTTGTTCGCCGGGCTGCAAGGCCACGTCGCACACCTGGAGCACCGCGCAAACGATGCTCGGCTGCTGCGCGCCGTACACGAACTTGATGGCACCGCCCGAGCCGGCCACCGGCTTGATGCCGGTCGCCGACCCCGCTTCCCACCGTTTGGCGATGGCGAGCGCCGCGCGCTCTTGAGCGGTCAGCGTCGGGTTGGTCTTGTTGAAATACTTGTCGGCAATGTCGTCGCCAGGGGCGGCCAGAGCCAGGGAGGGCACCGCCACAGCAGCGCCCACGATCAAAGCGGAGAGGGTTTTCTTCATGGTGGATGACCTCGAATTCATTGGATGCGGGACCAGGAGTAATCACGCACGTAGATGCTCAACGGGTTGTTCCGCAGTTGCTCATCGGTGGTGTTGGGCGTGACCTCGGCGATGTAGGTAGTCACGAGCGCGCGCCAGGTGACGGGCTGACCTTTCAGCGTGCCTTGGCGGTCGCGCGTGGTTTCCACCCACTCGACTTGCCAGGTGTCGGGCGTTTGCGGGATGACGGTCTTGATCTCGACGCTGACCATTTCCTTCTCGGCGCGCTTGAACGGGCTGGAATCGGGCGTGCCGTTCAACCACTCGTTCATCTTTGGCGTCGCCGGATCGTTGGGGGCGAGCATCGAGTACGCCTTGAACACGCACTTGCGCTGCAAGGCCACGTCAGGCGACACCATGCGCGCGCAGCTCATCCAGTCCGCAACGGCGGCGTGGATGACACGCGGATCGGCCTTCCCTGCGGCCTGCACCGGGCCGGCGGCCACCGTCTGGCCCAGCTTGTCCACCTCGACCACGTAGGGGATGAACTTCGACTGGCTGCCGATGTGGATCACGCCACCCACGCCGGCCAGCGCGATCAACAGCGACAGGATGCCTATCACCTGCCAGGTTTGGCGCTGCGAGACGACGCTGCCCACGTGATCGTTCCAGGTGCGGCGCGCGGCCAGGTAGGGGTTCTCGGCCTCGCCCGCACGGCGGCCGCCGGCGAGCGGTTCCTTCGAGCGGCGCGGATCGCGCGGCTCGGCGGAGTTGGCGGGCTTCTTGAAGATCAAGCCCTTGAGGGTGTCGGCGATGCTCATGCGGCCTCCAGGTAGTCGTTGAGATTCAGCCCACGGCCGGCCAGCCACTCATGCACCCATTCGTGGCCGAACTTGGCTTCGAGGCTCTTGATGGTGGCGACCGATTCCTTGTCGGACGCACCGACGAAGGCCAGGGCCATCGGCCCCAGGGCAAGGTCATAGAGACGGCGGCCGTTCTCCGAGACGTAGTAGTACTGACGCTTCGGAATGGCAGTCGCCAGGATTTCGATCTGACGCGCGTTGAGGCCCATACGGCGATAGAGCGCCGATGTGTCCTCATCCCTGGCGTAGACGTTAGGCAGGAAAATCTTGGTCGCGGTCGATTCCACGATCACGTCCAAGATGCCCGAGTTGGCCGCGTCGGAGAGGCTTTGCGTCGCCATCAGCACAAGGCAGTTGGCCTTGCGCAGCACCTTGAGCCATTCCCTGATCTTGGCGCGGAACGCGGGGTGGCCCAGCATCAACCAGGCTTCGTCCAGGATGATGACGGAGGGCTGGCCTTTCAGTGCGCGCTCGATGCGGCGGAACAGGTAGAGCAGCACCGGCAGCGCGAACTTCTCGCCCAGGTTCATCAGCTCTTCGATCTCGAACACCGTGAAGTCGGACAGCGACAGGCCGTCCTCTTCGGCGTCGAGCAGGTGGCCCATCGAGCCGTCCACCGTGTACTGCTTGATGGCCTCGCGGATCGCCTCGTCCTGAATCGTCACCGAGAACTCGGAGAGCGTGCGCGCGCCGCTGGCGTGCATGCTCATGATCGCGTTGCCGATCTCGTTGCGCTGCGCCGGCGTGGTGTTGACGCCGTTCAACGCCAGGATGGTGTCGATCCACTCCATCGCCCAGGCCCTATCCCCCTTCGTTTCGAGGAACTGGAGCGGGCAGAACGCCAGGCGGTCATCGTCGGCGGCCACCGTGAAATGCAGGCCGCTCTTGCCCTTCGTGGCCGCGCGGATGCCGGCCGCGAGTGGGTACATCGACATGCCCTTGTCGAAGGCGTAGATCGACATGCCGGCGTAGCGACGGAGCTGCGCGGCGATGATGCCCAGGTGCGTCGATTTGCCTGCGCCGGTCGGGCCGAACATGAAGGTGTGGCCCAGGTCGCGCACGTGCAGGTTCAGGCGGAACGGCGTAGCGCCCACCGTCACGCAGTGCATGAGCGCCGGCGACAGCGGCGGGTACATCGGGCACGGAGCCGTGGCGCTGCCCGTCCAGATCGAGCTTGTCGGCAGCAGGTCGGCCAGGTTCATCGTGTTGATGAGCGGCCGGCGCACGTTCTCGACGCCGTGGCCGGGCAAGCTGCCCAGGTACGCATCGAGCGTGTTGATCGTCTCGATACGGGCCGCGAAGGCCAGGCGGTTGACGGCCTTCTCGACCAGGAGCGCGGAGGCCGCCAGGCGCTCCCGATCCTCGTCCATCAGCACGACTACGCTGGTGTAGTAGCCGGCCGCCACCAAGCCGCTGTTGACCTCGGCGATGGCCGCCTCGGCGTCGCCGACCATCGCGGCCGCGTCCTGGTTGATCGAGCCGGTATTCGTGTTGAACACCTGATCGAAGAAGCCGCGAATCTTCTGCTTCCACTTCTTGCGGAACTTGTCCAGGTGCTTCAAGGACTCGTGCTGATCCATGAAGATGAAGCGGCTCGACCAGCGGTATTCGCTGGGCAGCTCGGCCAGGGCCGAGAGCACCCCAGGCGTTGACTCCAAGGGGAAGCCTTCGATGGCGACCACCTGGATGAACTTGCGCCCGATCTTGGGCACGACGCCGCCCCACAGCTCTTGCCCGCCGATTACCGCATCGAGGTACATCGGATTGCTGGGCAGCATGACCGGGTGATGGAGGCCCGTCACGCAGAACTGCAACCAGCTCAGGAAGTCATCGTGCGTGACTTCCCTGCCCTCTTCCGACACGACTTTTTGGCCGCGCAGGCGCGTCATCTTGACCGCCGAGGACAGGCGCGATTCCAGGCTGGTGATCTCGCGCTTGAACTGCGCAATCAGGCCCGTAGTGCGCGCCGTATGGTCGGGAGCCACCGCATCGTCATCGAACATGAGTTCGACAAACTTGCGCTGGGCCAGCACTGGCGGGAACCACGTGACGGTCAGGACAAAGTAGCCCTCGAACATCGCGCCCAGGCCCTCGAACAAGCGCCGGCGTTCCTCGTCAATGGCGAAGGAAACGGAGTCGGGGAACGATGACACGCCCCGCTCCGAGTAGTTCGGCGCAGGCCGACGCACAGCATCGACATGCACCATCCAGCCGTTCCCCAGGCCCGCCAGGGCCTGGTTGATGCGGAACGACACCATTTCCCGCTGTTCCTCGGTGCTGCTGGCGTTGTCATCACCCTTGTACAGCCAGGCGGCCATAAAGGAGCCGTTCTTGCCCACGATCACGCCGTCATCGACCACGGCGGCGTAATTGAGCAGATCGGCCAGGCCGGCATCCTTGGCGCGATGCTTCTTGAGCTTCAGCTCGGCATCGACAGCCCGGATGCGGGCAAAGAGGATGAGCAACAGAACCGCACCGAGCACAGCAATGGCAATTGCGATTGCTTCGATCATTTGTATTGCTTCCCTTGACTCGGCGTGTTGTCACGGAAGGGCGTGCTGCGAGCCGGGTAGTACGGCTTGTACCGGCGGTGCCGCAGGTACACGTGTCGCAGCTTCGGATCGGCCTTCGCCATGAGGCGCAGCGCGAAGAGCGCGCCGAACCACAAGGCGATGCCGAACACCGTTGCCCTCACTTCTTGGGCGCTGAAAATCAGCGCGCCGGCCAGCAGGCCCGAGAACATCACCAGCTCACGATCCCCGCCCATGAACAGGTTTTCTCGGTTGCCGGCCCTACGGATGGGGATCGCGCGCAGAGCCATGACTTACCCCGCGATGTGGCCGCGCTCGGCCCAGCGCATGACGGCTTCGCCGGGGAAGCCGGCCACGTCCAGCGCGGCGACCTTGACCTGGTGCAGCGCGCCATCGGTCAGGGCGGCGATTTCCGCGCCACGGCCGAAGAACGTGCTCATCATGTTCTGCGCGCCGACCAGCAGGGCCATGACCAGGACGATGAAGATCAACGTGCGGAAGAAGCCGTTGAGTTCGCCGCCGAAGATCAGGATGCCGCCGGCGACCACGATGCCGATGATCGACAGCGCGAAGGCCACCGGGCCGGTGACGGAGTTGCGGAGGTTGGTCAGCCAGCTCTCATACGGCAGAGAGCCGCCGGTGCCCTCGGAGGCGAATGCGTGCTGGGGGGCCAGCAGGAAGAACGCCAGGAGGGCGAAGAGGCCCATGTAGAACAGGGCGTTGCGGTTGAGGCGGAATGCCGGGAAGGTTGCTTGCATTGGTCGTAACTCCTAGTCAGAGGGTTTTGGTGATGTACTGGCCGTTGGCGAACCCGGAAACCTCCAAGATTTCCTGGATGCGCCGCGAGCCTTCGACGCGGGCGATATGAACAACCACGTGAACCGCCTCGCCGATAAGCGGTTCAATGGGTTTCGGGGAATCGGGGTGCATGCTGATGAGCATGGCGAGCCGATCCAATCCAGCTTTGGCGTTGTTTGCGTGCAGGGTTGCAGCACCTCCTTCGTGCCCGGTGTTCCAGGCCATCAACAGATCAAGGGCTTCGGGGCCGCGCACCTCGCCGACCAGGATTCGGTCGGGGCGCATGCGGAGGGTGGTTTTCAGC
The DNA here is from genome assembly GCF_002157355.1 of Variovorax sp. JS1663. Classification (GTDB taxonomy): domain Bacteria; phylum Pseudomonadota; class Gammaproteobacteria; order Burkholderiales; family Burkholderiaceae_C; genus Variovorax. The sequence goes on from NZ_LYMK01000042.1 coordinate 58,506, forward strand.
AGCGCCGTCATGTTCACGTCGATGCTGGTGTGGTACTGGACGTAGTTCTCGGCGGCGCACTGGATTTCGCCGGTGTCCTCGATGATGAAAACCCGCTCGGTCGGGTCTTGAATCACCATCTCGTTGATGATCGCGTTCACCAGCGTGGTCTTGCCCGAGCCGGTGCCGCCGATCACAAGGATGTTCCGGTGCGCGCGCACCGCTGCAATCAATGCCTCGCGCTGCGGCGCGGTCATGATTCCGCGTTCGACGTACTGATCGAGCGTGAAGATGGCGACGGCCTTCTTCCGAATGGCGAAGGTGGGTGCGGGCACAACCGGCGGGAGCTGGCCGGCGAAGCGACTGCCATCAAGGGGCAGCTCGCCTTCCAGGATCGGCTTGGAGCGCGTGACTTCCTTGCCGTGGTAGCCCGCGATGGTTTCGATGATGGCTTGCGCCTGCGCGACGCGCAGCGTGCCGATGCACTTCATCGGCTCGCCCAGGCGTTCGAGCCAGAGCTTGCCGTCCGCGTTGAGCATGATTTCAACGGTCTTGGGATCGTTGAGGGCGGCCAGCAGCTCCGGCCCCATGTCGCGTTCGAGCTTCTTCTTCGCCCGTTCCTTGATGCTGTTGTGTTCTGGTTTCTGGTCGGTCATTCCGTATGCCCTGTATGCCGTTGCGTTTCGCGCATTCTACACAGGTTCATACGATATACCGAACTAATTTCGACCGCAACACCGAAGCGCACAAGGGTGACTTCGGCCGCGACGTTGCATCGCGGATTGCAGGGGCGAAAGAGGCGACAACGCGGCGCATGCTCCGTGCGCCCTCGCGCCGAACCCGTGGCGTTTGCGTTATGGGTTGTCCGGGGGTTGAGCCACCCCGGCGGGCTTTAGCGGCTAAAACTTGGCTGGCTCTTGTGGCTCAGTTCCGCGCCGCTTCCCTTCCCTTCTCACATCCTGGCGTCAACTCCCTCTAAGTTTCTTCCTTGTCGCTTCGCCCCACTTCTTGACGATGAACGCCTGGTGTTCTGGCAGCACGGCCGCCACGCGCTCGAAGCCTGGCGGCAGGCTTCGGGGTGCCTTGCCGCCGGCCAGGGTGTCAAGGGCTTCTTTGTCCAGGTCGGTCGATTCAAGCAGGAGCGGCAGGGGAGTTTCAAGGGCCTGCGCAATGTCCTCCATCACCTTTAGGGAGGGGTTGGCTTTGCCAGTAGTGAGATCGGACAGGAAGGAGATCGAAACCCCCGACCTGTCCGATAGCTCCTTTTTCGTCATGTGCCGCTCATCGAGCAGCCGGAGCACGTTCGTGAAGAAGATGTAGTTGTACAAGGCCCGTATGCCTTCTCGGTGCGGGCGGCAGAAAATTTTAGCCGCTAAAGTTCTTGACCACGGACGCAGGTTTAGCTAAACTGACGACTCCATTAGCGAAAGGAGCATGACGAATGAGCCACAACCTGTTCCAGTTTATCGGTAATCTTACCCGCGATACCGACGTTCGCCATAGCGAAAACAGCGCCCGCGCCGTTTTCGACCTGGCTGTCAATCGCGTGTGGCGCAACGCAGCCGGTGCGAAGCAGGAGCAGACGGACTTCTTCCGCATCAAGTCGTTCGGCGGCCTGGCCGAGAACGCGGGCAAGTACCTGGGCAAAGGCTCCAAGGTGTTCGTCCAGGGCCGCATCGAGCCGACGAAGTACGAGAAGGACGGCAAGACCGAATACGGCTTCGATTTCATCGCCGAGGAAATCGAATACCTGGACACCAAAGCGCCAGGCGGCGGCCAGTAAGGCCAGGCCCGGCCACGGCCGGGCAGTATGCTAGGAGGGAGATTAGATGCAGAACGAGTTCAACGAGCAGGAATACAGGCGCAAGCTCATCGAGGGCGGGCTTAGCGAAGCCGACGCCACCGACCTTGCCGCCCGTACCGCCGCCGCTCGCAGGGACTCGGGCAGCGCCGGCGGGGCCTTCCGCCCCGCCGGTTCCCTCTTCGAGCTGCCGGCCACGGCCGGCGACAACGAGGCGGCTTTGCCGCCGAAGCTACCGACGCCGGCAAGTGCCGCCGTCGAGCGATCCGAGCGCATGGCGCAGGAATCGGCCGAGCTTGCGCGCACGATGGGCCTGCCGCCCGAACCGCGCACCGCCGTGAACAAGATGGCCGAGCAGATCGGCGCGCTGGCCCAGGACAAACGGAGTAGTGCGATGGCGACCAAGAAGCGAACGGCCGGCGGTGAGCTGGCCGAGAAGGTCAGCGAGGCCAAGCAGACGGCCTTGCTCAAGCACACGAAGCAGCAGATCAAGGACATGCAGCTCTCGCTGTTCGACCTGGCTCCCTGGCCGGATCACATGCGGGCACTGCCCAACGACTTCGGGCGGTCGGCGATCTTCACCGTCCGCAACAAGAAGGTGCCGCGCGCCGCGCTGCAAGGCCAGTCGATCTACCACGTCAACAAAGACGTGGAGATCACCTACACCGGGATCGAGCTGCGCGCCGACGACGACGAGCTGGTATTCGCCCAGGTGCTGGAGTACGCGAAGCGCACCGCGCTCGGAGAGCCGGTTTCCTTCACGTTCTACGAGCTTTGCCAGGACTTGGACTGGTCAATCAACGGTCGGTACTACACAAGGGCCGAGGAATGCCTGACGCGGCTCCAGGCGTCGGCCATGCAGTTCTCATCCCAACGCATCGGCCGGCTCGAATCGGTGTCGCTGATCCGGCGCTTCCGCGTCCTGGATCGCGGCAAGCGCACGTCGCGCTGCCAGGTCGAGATCGACGCCGAAATCGTGGTGCTGTTCGCCGGCGACCACTACACGAAATTCGTGTGGGAGAAGTACCGCAAGCTGTCGCCCACCGCGCGGCGCATGTTCGACTACTTCGCCACCCACAAGGAGCCGTACCCGCTCAAGCTGGAGACGTTCCGGCTGATGTGCGGCTCGGATTCCACCCGGCCGAAGAAGTGGCGCGAGCAGGTAGGCGAAGCGTGCGACGAGCTGCGCGAAAACGGCCTGGTCGAAAGTGCGTGGGTGAACGACGACCTGGTGCATTGCAAGCGGTGATCGCCCCCCTGCCCTCCCCTGGAGCCGCCCGAGATCGAGGCGGCTTTTTTTCTCGAGCATCGCCACTTCCGGCGAGGCAGGGGTCGTCTCAGAAAACGGAAAATAAAGCACGCTAAGGCATAGCCGAACCTGCCAAGCTTGCTCCACCCTGTAGTGACGCGATCAGCGGGCAGGAAACGTTCCCCCTTCGCGCATGGCAGGCGCACACCAACTCAGACAGCACGGCCTCCATGCGCGCCAGGTCAGCCATTTTCTCGCGCACGTCCTTGAGCTTGTGCTCGGCCAGACTGCTGGCTTCCTCGCAATGGGTGCCATCCTCGCCTCGGCTTGCTGCCTCGGGCCGTTGGTTCTGATCGCCTTGGGGTTCAGCGGCGCTTGGATCGGCAACTTGGCGGTGTTGGAACCCTATCGCCCCATCTTTATCGGCGTGGCGCTGGTGGCGTTGTTCTTCGCCTGGCGGCGCATCTACCGGCAGGCAGCGGCCTGCAAACCGGGTGAGGTCTGCGCGATTCCCCAAGTGCGAGCTACTTACAAGCTCATTTTCTGGATCGTGGCCGCGCTGGTTCTGGTCGCGCTCGGATTTCCCTACGTCATGCCATTTTTCTACTGATCGGAGTTCACCATGAAGAAACTGTTTGCCTCCCTCGCCCTCGCCGCCGTTGTTGCCCCCGTCTGGGCCGCCACCCAGACCGTCACGCTGTCCGTACCGGGCATGACCTGCTCCGCCTGCCCGATCACTGTCAAGAAGGCGATTTCCAAGGTCGAAGGCGTCAGCAAAGTTGACGTGACTTTCGAGACACGCCAAGCGGTCGTCACCTTCGACGATGCCAAGACCAGCGTGCAGAAGCTGACCAAGGCAACCGCAGACGCGGGCTATCCGTCCAGCGTCAAGCAGTGAGTCACTGAAAACGGCACCGCAGCACAACGGACGTCATTGTCTGGCGCCACAAACGATAAAGGATCTGTTGCATGACCCATCTAAAAATCACCGGCATGACTTGCGACTCGTGCGCGGCGCACGTCAAGGAAGCGCTGGAAAAAGTGCCAGGCGTGCAGTCGGCGCTGGTGTCCTATCCGAAGGGCACAGCGCAACTCGCCATCGTGCCGGGCACATCGCCGGACGCGCTGACTGCCGCCGTGGCCGGACTGGGCTACAAGGCAACGCTAGCCGATGCGCCACTGGCGGACAACCGCGTCGGACTGCTCGACAAGGTGCGGGGATGGATGTACAAGAACAAGCTGGTGATCGTGCACGAGCGGGCAATTCGGACACTGATTGCGGCGGCACTTGCCCAGCTTGAAGTTGAAACAGGC
>NZ_LYMK01000043.1 GCF_002157355.1 Variovorax sp. JS1663
CTGACATCACGTTCCCATGTTGCTGTACATGGGAACGTAGCTTCATGGTCCATGGCGGCCGCCGCAAGGACGGGGTTTATTGAGCGCTTACGAAGCGGCCATCAACCGCCTGGACAACTTCCACCTGCTCATCCTTGACGACCTCGCCTACGTCACCAAGGATCAGGCGGAAACGTCCGTGCTGTTCGAGTTGATCAGCGCGCGCTACGAGCGACGCTCCATGATCATCACGGCCAATCAACCGTTCGGCGAATGGGGCAAGGTCTTCCCGGACCCGGCGATGACCCTCGCTGCCGTGGATCGGCTCGTGCACCACTCCACCATCTTCGAAATGAACGTGGAAAGCTATCGAAGGCGAACTGCCATCCAGCGCAAGCAAAGCGGCCCCGGGCGACCGGCAAGCTACGCGACAACCAAGAACGTTGGCACTGTGACGCCCAGCGTCAATCAAACTTCAACGTAGTCATTGCGCCCGGCAATCAATGCCGGCATCATCACTTCGCCGCGACATCGTTCTCATCCAGATTGTCGTGCGCCTCTCACCCAGATCGTCGCGCCACACTTGACCAGCTGTCGCTCATACAAGCGCACCCAGCTGTTCACCTGGTTCGCGTTGACGCCGCAATCGCGAGCCAGCTTCGCTATCGATACCCCGGGCTCACGACACGCCAAGACCAACTCGCGCTTGGCCTGCTCGTCGTAGATGCTTCGACCATCACGCTTGTGCCCGACAACCAGGCGCTTGGCCAAATCCGAAATCAACTCTGACATTACGTGCCCACGTTCTTGTACATGGTACGTAGCCTCACACTTCGTCGCGCTCGAAGGAAGGGCGTGGTTTATTGCAGTATCCCGGTGTATCCCGGACACTTACCACAAGCCTGCTTCTCGTGCCGGCTGTGCCTTCTGACTCAACCCGTCAATGTACTGAGGATAGGGCGTACGGATCTCGGGATCCGTCGGTCTGCGGGCATGTTTCGACGCGCCCACCGGCAAGCCGTATACATGCATGCAGACCGTTTGACGTCACCGTAAAGAGCTTGCAAAGGCGCACGGTCCATACACGCACTGAAACTAAATGGACCTCAGCACGAGTGCCACTTTCACGTGCGCACGCTGCGCGTCAAGCTGCCCAGCGGCTCGGTTCGCCTGGTCGAGCCCAACTTCGCTGGGCGCCTGCCAAGCTTCACGCTGGCGTTCAGAAGCCTTTTTCCTGATGCTAGCCCAGCAGATGCCCTGATGCCCTTTGCCGCCGTTGCCCGCAACGTGGGCGAGTCCGCCTATTAGGTCAAGGAAGTTTTGCAATCGCTACGTCGAGTTCGCGTTGGGGCTGGCCGACTTCAGCGAAGTCACCGCGCTGGCCATCGACGAGACCTCGCCTGCCCGGGCCCGGGGGCACTACTTGGTGACCTTGGCGGCCGACGCAATCGCTCGCCAAGTGCTCGTCGTCACCGAGGGCCGCGATGCTCAGACCATTGCAGCACTGGCCTGCCATCTTGCCTAACCCTGGACCTTGAGGGCCTCAAGCCCCGCGATCCTGCTGCCATTCTTCCAGCGCGGCCGGTTGCTTCGGCTCCCGGGCTACGCGGATCAGCCAGACGACCCCGTACGCGGCGGTTGTGATGAAGAAAGCAGCGATCGCCGTCCCCGGGTCATGCGTGAGCGCTGCGACGATGCAGCCGACGAGCGCAGAGAACCCCGTATGGTCCCGCCACGACTCGAAGCAGATCAGAGCAAAAAACACCCACATCAAGAAATCCTTGTCCAACACGATAGTCATGAGTAACTCCTTCGGTATCGAGCCCCGATCTTCAGCTACCACCTTTTGGGTCGCAAAGCTGAATCCTGGGAACTATTCATTGGCAGCGCCCTGTTCCGCGATCGCAGGCCCAGAGCGCAAGAAGCCCCGTGACGAAACATTCAGCGGTTGCCGTCAATTGTCTTGGTGCGCCGGCCGGGGGTCTGCGCGCCGCAGCGGGCTCTGGCACGTTGAACACAATAGAACTCAAGCAGCTTAGCCGCCAAACATCCTGCTTGTCCGGCAGCTGCTTTTGGTACTATGCCACGAGTGCCGGCGACAGTGTCTGGCTCCGCGCGCACTCGACCACCTCGCTATTCTTCGACGCGCATAGCGACAGCCATGGTCGGGTTTTTAGTGTGGCCAGCCGTGAAAGGCTCGCTCGGGTAGTCAAACATGGCATCTTTCTGGCACCCACACCAATGGCTGATGGTCGCCCGAGCTGGGCCGGCCGCAAGTTCGGCAGCTTCGGCGACCTGGTGTCGTTCAGCTTCCATGCCAATAAGAACCTCTGCACCGCCGAGGGCGGCTGCCTGGTGCTCAGCAACGAGGTAGAGGCCCGCCGCGTCGAGAAGCTGCGGCCGCAGGGCGTGAGCCGTCTGCCCGACGGCACCATGGACGTCGAGGACTGGGGCAGCAAGGCCAACCTGACCGACGTGGCCGCTGCCATCGGGCTCGGGCAGCTGCGACGGATCGACGATTTCACCGCGCGGCGGCGCCGCTTGGCCGAGCGCTACTTCGCTCGTTCTACTACCGCCAGATGCTGAAGCGGGACTGGCTCACGCTGCCGCCGCGCGGCGCCTTCGACATACACGGCTCGCTGCTGCCGCGCTACCGGGGGCGTGCCCCCGTGAACTGGGCCGTGATCCATGGCGAGCGCGAGACCGGCGCGACCCTGCGCCGGATGAACGAGAAGCCCGACAACGGCGCGATCGTTGACCAGTGCGCCGTGCCGATCCTGCGCGACGACACGGCGCACGAGATGTTCGGCAAGGTCACGGTCGCTGCCGAGATCGTGCTGGCGCGCAGCCTGCCCGCACCTGCTCGACGGCACCGCGGTGGAGCGGCCCCAGACCTGTCGCAGGGCCGGACGGCGGGCGCCAGCAACGCGCCTTCTCCTATGTCGAGAAGGCATCTCGGCGCTGGTGAAGAGCATCGCGAACGAGGGCGGCATCGCCGACGGCAAAATCCACAACATCGGCAATCCCGACAACAACCTGTCGATACGCGCGCTCGCCCGGATGATGCTGGACCTGGCGAGCACCTTGCCCGAGTACCGCGATGCCGCGGCCGCGGTGGAGTTGGTCGACGTGGCGTCCGCAGACTACTACGGCAGCGGCTACCAGGACGTGCTGTACCGCGTGCCCGACATCCGCCGCACCACGGCAGACCTGGGCTGGCGGCCCACCGTCGGCATGCCGACGGCCCTGCGCGAGATGTTCGCCTACTACCGCGACCACGCCGCGGCCGCCGCCGACCTGGAAGCCTGAGAAGGATGGCGCGGATCGCACTGAAGCTCGACGTCGACACCTGGCGCGGCACCCGCGAAGGCGTGCCCGCCCTGGTCCGCCTGCTGACGGCGAAGCGCTGCGGCGCGAGCTTTCTCTTCAGCCTGGGCCCGGACCACACCGGCCGCGCCGTCCTGCGGGTGCTGCGCCCGGGCTTCCTCGGCAAGGTCTCGCGCACCTCGGTGCTCGAGCACTACGGCCTGCGGACCCTGCTGCACGGCTGCCGGGACCGGACATCGGCCGGCGCGAAGCCGCCACGCTGCGCAGCGTTCGCGACGCCGGCTTCGAGGTGGGCGTGCATTGCTGGGACCACGTGCGTTGGCAGGACCGCCTGCTGGGCCGGGACGCCGCCTGGGCCGAGCGCGAGATGCGCCGCGCGCTGCAGCGCCATGCCGAGGTGTTCGGCGCCCCGGCGCGGCTGCACGGCGCCGCGGGCTGGCCGTTCAACCCAGCGGCGGCGCAGGCCGAAACGGCGCTGGGCATCGAGTTCGCCTCCGACACGCGCGGCAGCCACGCCTTCCTCCCTGTGGCGGATGACGGCGCCGCCCTCGGATCGCCGCAGTACCCGACCACGCTGCCGACGCTGGACAGCTCATCGGCGTCGACGGGCTCACGGCGGACAACGTGCACCTCCACCTGTTGGCGCTGACCGGGCAGACGACGCAGGACCAGGTCTACACGCTGCATGCCGAACTCGAGGGCATGAAGCTGCGCCAGGTTTTCGAGCGGCTGATCGCCGGCTGGCGGGCCCAGGGGCACCAACTCGTCGCGTTGGGCGAACTGCACCGCTCCCGCATCGGCGCAGGGCTGCCGCGCCATCGCATCGCGCTCGGCAGCGTCCCCGGCCGCTCCGGACTGCTCGCGCTGCAGGGTGCGGCCTGGCAAAGCTGACCCGGCAGCCGCCGTCGACTGTAGCCCAGCTCCTAGCCCATCTTTCTCGTGCGCCGTGCAAGGCGCTGTTTTTCAGCGGGTGCGAACCCCTCCCGGCAAATGTCGCTCCAGCCGGTAGCAATCGGAGCAATCGTGGAGGTAACGAAGCGGTTGAAGCCTTCGGTGTCGAGGCTAGAGTCCCCCGAATGCGACATTGAGGCATCTGCTGGCCGACCTTCTTCATCTAGGAAGCCCACCATGTTCCATACCCTCTTCTTTGAGTTGACCGCAGCACGTCAGCGATTCGGGGCCATTCGCGGCGGAGTCGAACGCTACTCGCTTCGGAACATCATCGAAGCGCTCAGCCTGCGACAACACCGGCAACGTGGCGCACTTGCTCGGAACGACCCGGCATGGTTCAAATTCCTCGGGTGGTAGCGTGAGGCGGAACCGTCCGGGGTGTTCGTTGGCGGCTCGATGCCTTCGTAGCGATCGATGCGTGATGAGCGCGGCTTGGCGCCATGCACCATTAAGCCATTAAGCCATTAAGCCATTAAGCCATTAAGCCATTAAGCTGTTGAGCAGTGGCGCGAGCGCACTGCAACACTGCAACGTTCCTGTTGGGGGGCGCGCAGACTGGCCGAAGTCTGGCGCCCTCGATAAGTGTCCGAGTTGCCCCGTCGTTGCTTGAGGCCGCCTGAGCGGCGATGGTCCGCTCTTCCTTCTATGGGAGAATTCAATAGTTCAATGACGGATCAAGCCGACCAGTCGACCAGTCGAAGCCGAAGCGCGAAACGCGGCTGCGGGATGCCCAGGCAAGGGACGCGGTTCGGTGGGACTGGGGCTAGGTACGAGCCTCGGAATCGCTGGATGGTTGGCGGGACAGAGGGCGCAGCAGGACCGTGCCCGCATCCGTCTTCATCGGGAAGGCCAGCGTGCGCAACACGGCGTACTCGTGGCGCCGGGCTGCGTCGTGCGCGACCGGGGCCGCATCGCCGAGCGAGGGGTGGCACAGCAACACGTCGCCACTGCGGCAGGCGGTGATCCATTGCTGCAGCCGATGTCGATAGGCCTCGGCGCCGCCGTCGAAGCCATAGACGCCGAGCAGGGCGCGGCTGGTCGTGATGCCGCGCTCGGCGGCCAGCGCGCGCAGACGCCGGCCGCCGAGCGCGAAGACCACGTCGGCCTTCGTCCTGGGAAAGGATCGCACCGCCGCCGGGGCGGTGCTGCGGATCCAGGGCGCCGCGATGCCATAGCGGGCAGCCATTTCTTCCACCAGCGCCTCCCGCACGACCGGCAGTTGGTGCACGTGGCGGTGCCCATCCACGAAGGCTGGGGACCTGCCCATCGCGTCCTCGAATCGCGCGAGTTGTTCCCGGATCTGTGCCCGGATCATGTCGGGACGCAGCAGGCCCAGGTAGCTGGCGGCTATCAGGCCGCGAAGCGCAGGTTCCGCCGGCGAGTCCGACGGCGCCCGGTTCAGGTCGAGGTGAAGTCCGATGTCGGCGGCGGTTGCGTCTATCTCGCGCAGGTCCGCGGCACCGGTCGCCCATGCGCCGCGCAGGACCATGCAGGAAGCGGCGCAGATCGCGGCCCGCGCGACGAGATCGAGCACCGCCGCATTGATGCCCTCGCTCATGCCGAAGTCGTCGGCGCAGATGCAGAGGAAGCGATCGCCGACGGCGTTCACTGGACCGGCTCCGCGCTGCGGTTCGTTCGAGTACCTTCGCCTTCGGCTGTGGTACGAGCCCGCTTCGGAACAGCCGGGCGGGGGCTCATGGCACAACACCCTCGCTCGGCTGCAGGCAGTTCGGATCGCGCGTGGCGCTGCCGGCAAAGCGCCACACGGCGGTGTCCGAGTCGACCGCCACCAGGCGCGCCTGCGCCAGCCAGGGAAGGACCGCGGGCGCGCCGGAAGCGCCGACGAGCCAGGTCGCGTGCGGCACGCACAGCGCCGCAGGGAGCCGGCGCACGTCGATCAGCAAGGCCGCGCTGCGCTCGGAGTCGAATCCGCCGGCCTCGTAGAGCTCCTTGCGCCAGTCGTCGCGCTGGGCCACGGTCGCGGGCGTCCAGTCGGCCGACACCTGCACCGGCTGCCGCAAGCCCCAGTAGAAAGGCAACTCGTAATAGTAGGCGCCCAGCATCAGCACCTGGTCCGCCGGCCCCACCGCCTCGCCGGCCGGCAGCCGCAGCCGCTGGCCGGGCGGGGCCGTCTGCATGGCGAGCCACGCGAGGCCGGCGATGCAGACCAGGCCCGAAGCGACCGCCGTCCAGCGCGGCGCGGAGGACCAGCGGCCGCCCGCCCGGGCCGCAGCCAGGGCCGCCTTCGCGATCAGGTACGCGAGCGGCGGCAGGGCCGGCAGCACATAGCCGACCAGCTTGGAGCGCGGCAGCGAGAAGAAGAGGACGATGCCAACGCACCAGATCCACATCAGCCAGTCCACCTCGGACAGCGGCGCACGCAGGCCACGCAAAGGCCGCAGCGCAGCAGCAGCCCATGCGATCCACGGCAGCGTGAACACCGCGATCACCGGCAGGTAGAACCAGAAGGGGTGCTCGCCGTTGAAGCCTCCGCTCGCGAAGCGGCGCACATGCTGCGTGAGGACGAAGTAGTCGAGGAAGCCGGGATGGCGCACCTGCACCGCCGCGAACCAGGGCACCGTGATCGCCAGCAGCAGCACCCAGCCGGGCGGCCAGGCCATCAGCCCGGCGAGCCGCGGCCGCCGGATGGCCGCGCACCAGGCCAGGAAGATCGCCCCCGGCAGCACCACGCCGATCAGACCCTTGGCCAGCACGCCGAGTGCGGCGAAAGCGAAGGCGCCGGCCAGCGCGATACGCCACGCCCTGCCCTGCGCCTTCGACAACGCCGCATCGGCCGCCAGCAGCAGCGTGGCCGCGATGCAGCCCGCGACCAGCATGTCGAGGTTGGCGAACTGCGCCCCGAGGTAGAAGAAGGGCATGGTGGCCAGCACCACGGTGGCCAGGGTCGCGCGAGCCGGATCGGCCCAGCGGCGCAGGAACAGGAAGAGTCCCCCCGCCGCCAGCGTGGCGCCGATCATCGACGGCAGGCGCGCCGGCCATTCGGAGGCGCCCATCAGCCCCATCGCAGCCGCGCTGATCCAGTAGAAGAGCGGCGGCTTGTGGAAGAAGGGCATCCCGTCCAGCCGCGGCACGAGCCAGTCGCCTGAGCGCAGCATCTCGAAGGCGACGCCGGCGTAGCGCCCTTCGTCCGGCGACATCAAGGGGCGCAGCCCGGCGGTGACGGCGAGCCAGGCGAAGAGGCAGGCCAGCACGAGCCCGGCCCGTACCAGGCCTATCGTTTCGCGCGCCGCCTTCATGGCAGCGGCGCGTCCAGGCCATGGCCCAGCACCTTCTTCACCACGTAGAGCGGGCGGCCCTTCACCTCCACGAAGATGCGCGCGACGTATTCCCCGACGATGCCGGTGGAGATCATCTGGATGCCGATGAAGAACATCAGGCTCACCACGATCGTGGTCCAGCCCGACACGGGGTTGCCCACCAGCATGTGCTCGGCGACGAGGAAGATCCCGTAGACCAGGGCCGGCAGCGCCAGCAGCAGCCCCACGATGCTGACCATGCGCAGGGGCCAGGTGGTGAAGGAGGTCAGCCCGTCGATGGCGAGGCTGACCAGGCGCGCGGTGTTGAAGCTGCTCTTGCCCTGGGCCCGCGGGCTCGGGGTGTAGGGCAGCGCCACTGCCCTGAAGCCGACCCACGCATACAGCCCCTTCATGAAGCGCGTGCGTTCCGGCAGGCTCAGCAGTGCGTCGACCACCCGGCGGTCCATCAGGCGGAAGTCGCCCGCGTCCTCGGGCAACTCGAAGCGCTGCGAGGCGTTCACCAGCTTGTAGAAGAGGCGTGCCCCCATGCGCTTGAGGGCATGCTCGTCCGTGCGCTGCTGCCGCACGGTGTAGACCACCTCGGCCCCCTCCTGCCATCGCTCCAGCATGTCAGCGATCAGCGAAGGCGAATGCTGCAGGTCGCCGTCGAGCAGCACGATGGCATCGCCACGGGCCGCCTGCAGGCCGGCAGTGAGCGCGGCTTCCTTGCCGAAGTTGCGCGACAGGCTGATGCAGAGAAAGCCCGAGAGCTGGCACCAGGCCTCGGCCACGGCGACGGTGTTGTCGGTGCTGCCGTCGTCGACCACGATGATTTCCCATTGGAAGTGCGTGGCCCACAGGGTCTCTTCCAGGTTCGACAGCAGGGCGTTGAGGTTGGCGCCTTCGTTGAAGCAGGGGATGACGCAGGAGATGCTGCGACCGGCCGGCGGGTGCAGGCGCTGCGCGCGCACCGGCCCGTCGTTGGCCGGCACGACGCTTTCGAGTCCCACCGGCGCACTCGATGCTTTCAGCGGGCTGTTCATGATGCCGCGCTCCTCAAGGGCCTCATCTTCGGCGCCATGTGGCGCCGCACCAGATGCTGCAGGCCCAGGAACAGGCCCGCCAGCGCCGCGGCCAGCAGCAGCCCGGCCAGGATGTCGCCCGGGAAGTGGACGCCGACGTGAACGCGCGCCCAACCGGTGAGCACGGCCATCGCGAAGACCGCCGCGCCCGCGCTGCGCAGTGCAGGTCGCGCCAGGCACATCAGCGCGGCCGTGAACATGACCGCCGCATGCGCGCTCGGCAGCGAGCCGCGTGCGCCGTGCGCGATGTAGGCCGGGCTCAGGCCCAGCATGAAGGGGCGCGGCAGGTTCAGCGCGGCAGCGATGGAATGGGCCAGTACCGCCGCCAGCGCCGCGAAGCCCACGACGGCCGCCAGGTGGCTGCGCTGCGGGGGCTGGCGCCAGGCCATCCAGCCCAGCAGGGCCGCACAGAGCCAGGGGCCGCCGACCGCGATGGCGCCGGCCACGACGACCAGCCAGGGGCGGGGTTCGAAGCCGGCGGCCATCCAGTGAAAGAGAAACAGGTCGAGCGCCTTCATGCGGAAAGCCCGAGTCGTGGGATCGGTTGCATGGCCGCGACTTTAGGCGGCGCCCATGAAGCAAATCTGAACGCTGCTTTCAGCTTTGGCGGCACCTGCCGCTGCCCTTCCTCAGGCAGCGAGCGCCGCGATGATGGCGGCGCTCAGTGCGCCGCTGCAGATGCGCAGGTCGTGCCTGTGCCCGCTAAAGGATTGGCCCCGTACTGCGAGCGGCCGAGCCAGTTCTGGGTCATCTCGCCGAACTGGCAGGGCACGCTGAACATCGGTCGCAATTGCCTCAGTCACCCCACACGTCGAGGCTCTCCTTGAAGCGGGACGGGGCGACCTTTCAGACTGGGATCCATTCTCACCGATGCGAGGTACACGGGATTACGACTGCTCGCGACTGCCGGCGCGCCGAACTTGAGGCCTCGTCGTCCTGTTCAAACAGCACGGCTGGCCGCCGCTAGCCATGACTAAAACCTGAAGCCGAAGGGCCCAAACGGGTGCGCTGCAGCGCGCGCCACCTTGTGGCAGCAAGGCTCGGGAAAATGGGGCGGCTCTGGGGCGAACAGCATGCCGGTCTACTCTAAGTGGGCCGAGTTTCCAGCGGCGTAGCTCCGGCGTATCCCTCATTGCGGCTCACTCCTTCCAGTGCTCGGCCACCCATCCCGCGGGGCGGATGAGGCGCCAGCGCCGATTGCGCTTCCCCGCGAGCGCGTCCGGCGGATTGCACTCGCCATGAAAGATCACGATGCGCGCATCCCGCGGCAGGAGAGGCGCGCGCCAGAAATTGCTCGGCCAGGCCGGGATGCAGTGGTACTTGAAACTCGGACACCAGTCCGTCGGCCAATAGGCGAGCTTTCCCTTGCGGTGCATGAAGTCCGAGAGGTACCCCTGCTCGTTTCGGAATGCAGCGCGCACTTCAGGGATGTGTGTCCGGAAATGCTCGAGCACGTCCGCATGGGCGCCAAGCTCGAAGCGGTAGACCGACGAATTGCCCGTCACGCGCCAAGGGCGCTTGTAATCGTGAATGATGAGAAACTCGCCCGGACGCTCGAAGAACACATCCAGGCTGCCGACGATCACCACGTCCAGGTCGAGGAAGAGCGCCGTGCCGCGCAGCCCGTGGAGGTCGGCGCTGAAGGTGACCAGCTTGGTCCAACCGCGCTCGGGGATGCCCGCGGGCAGGTCGAGCGAAGGGATGGACAGGCATTCCACCCCATAGTGAATGCCGCGGGCATCGTCCGTCAGGCAGACGAAGCGGAAATGGCCGCTCAAATGGCGGCGCACCATGGCATAGAGGCGGTTGACGTACTCGGGGCCGTACTTCGTGCCCCATTTCATACACAGGATGTGGCGCTCTGCGCCCAGTGCTCCAGTGAGCGTTGGTTCTTGGGGGGCCATCATTGGATCGTGAAAACTGACGGATCCGATTGGAAACCCTATAGTTACAGCAGAGTCAATAAGGCAGAGGCAACTGCTTGCTTCCGCGGCGCATGCCCTGTTGGTCCCATCGGAAGTCTCCCCCATCTTGACCTTCTGCTGGTTTAGGGCTCGCGATGGCGGAACTCAAGAGGTGCGACGCATGCCGGAAGTGAGCGACGACGACGACAACGACGAGCTGGGCGCCGGGCTGGACAACCTGGCCGATGCGTGGTCGTAGCTGGGATCGCCGCAAACGGCGGCCGCCAAATCTTGCAGGAGGCATCAAAGATCGCCCGGCACGCGAGCAGCCCGCAGGAGGCAAGCTGATCGCAGCAGCGGCAACCCATATCGCAGCAGGCGCGCTCAGTTCTTCAAGGGAATCACGGGCCGGTGCTTGCCGCCCTGTGTCCTCTCTGGTGCACGCTCATCCGCTGTGACGCGAACCGCACGGACCTCGTGGCTTGCCAAGATGCGCTCCACCTCAGTTGTCGCAGCACTGCGTACCGCCCGCTCGTCCTCGCCCGTTTCGGAGGTGACTCGCACAGATAGTGCGTCGGCGGAGGTTTGCACCACCTGGAATGCGTCCAATCCGTTCACACGGTCCTCAAGCGCAGCGAAGCTGAGGAAGGGTATCGATATCCGGCGCCCGCCGGGAGACCCCAACTCCAGGACGTCCGCTGTACGCCCCTCAACACGGATGGCAGGAAATGGGCTGCCGCACTCGCAAGGATCGGGCCGCTGGATGACCCGATCACCGAGGTCATATCGCAGGATCGGCTGCACCCAGTTCGCAAGATTGCTCAGCAACACCGTTTGCGAGCGCACGCCCGGGGCGACCGGTCGCAGGTGAGCGTCCACTGGCTCCAGCAGCGCCCAGTCGCTGTTGACATGCAGCCACCCGTGCGGGCAGCTGTGGCTGAGGAACGTGCATTCAGTGCAGGCGTAGCTGTTGCCGACCTCTGCGCCGAACACTCGCGCGATCCTTGCATATTCGGCTTGTAGGAGCCCTTCGGCCGAAAGCGCGAGCAGGGCCGGTGCGATACGCAGGCGCCCCGCCCCTTGTTCATTGGCCAGCTGAGCTGCCATGCTGGCATAGGGCGCGATGACTGCTGGCTGGAAGTCATTCAGCGCCCGCACGATCTTTGGCAATGGCGTGTGCACCGAGAGTACCTGCAGTCTTCGGTTGCGGCCATGCTTCTCCATGCGCGCGGCCGCGACTGCGGAGGCGAAGTGACCGCCTGTGGCCATCACCATGGAAAGGCGGCCGCCTGACCGGACGATCATCAGCATGTCCCGCCAGGAAAGCCAATCTCCGAGCATGCGGGTCGCGATCGCCTTGGTCACCTTCATCGCTCGCTCGTCCAAGACGAACATGCCCGGTACCCCAGTGGTGCCGGACGTGGTCGCCACCGTGTAGGTCCCGAGAAGTTGCTCGCCTATTCGTTGCACGTCCCGGCTGCAGGCCCGCACTTGATCGAAGGTGAGGCGGGGATCCGTGACCCAGTCATCGAACCGATCCATCAAGGCCTTCTTGGTGGTTACTGGCAGCTGGGAAGGATCTGCGACCGCCGGCGGCACGTCCCAATAGTGTTCGCGGTAGTACGGCGAATGGGCACGCGCATGCGCCACCAGCTGCTGCAGCCGACGCGACTGGAGCCGCCCCAGCGCGACGCTGTCCATTCGGCGAGCCCGGCGAACGCTGAGAATCAGGCCAAGTAAGGATGGAGGGGTGTCCATCCGGAAAAGCTACAACCTCCACCAGATGGAGGGTCAAGCGGTGCAGCGCTGGTGCAGATGACTCCCTGCGCTTTGAAAACGAGCGGCGCCTTCGCCATCGCTCAACCTCGCGTGCGCCCAATCATCATTGTTGGCGAGCAGCTGTCACCCAGGGCCATGCGCTGCCAGGCAAGCCCGTCGACGTCACCCCCGTCCCGGGATCTTGCTCGGCCGCAGGTTGGCGAGGAAGCCCGTGACTGCAATGAGCACCACCACCAACTGGGCGGAAAGCGTCTGCCAGGACGGATAGATTCCAAGCAGCTCGATGCGTGGAACCGCCGCCGGCGTCACATCCAGAAGGCCCGCCTCTTGAAGTTCCGCTACCCCCTTGCCGGCCAGCACGACGGCCAGCAAGGCCACCAGGAGGGAGCTGGCCGCGAAGAACTGGCCAATGGGCAGGCGCGCGCTGGTACGCAGCAGCACCCACGCGATAACCGCGAGCGATGCTGACCCTGCCGCCAGACCGGCCAGCAGCGGCAAGCCATTGCCTTCCGTCCATAGCGCGGCGAAGAACAACACGGTCTCGAAGACTTCGCGATAAACGGCGATGAACGCCAGCGAGAAGAGAAACCAGGCCGCGGTCCGCTGGTTGAGCGCGTTCGTCAGCTTTTCCTTGAGGTAGGCCTGCCACCGCCCGGCAACGCTCTTGCGATGCATCCACATGCCCACGCCCAACAGCACGACCGCCGCGAACAGTGAAGAGAAGCCCTCGGTGAGTTCGCGGCTTGCGCCGCTGACACTCACGAGGTAGGTCGCCGCAAACCACGTCAAGCCGCCGGCGGCGAGGGCCAGCATCCATCCGGCGTGCACGTACTGCAGAACTTCCGGGCGCTCGGCCTTGCGCAGGAATGCGATCATCGCAACGACCACCAGCAGCGCCTCGAGGCCCTCGCGCAGCAGGATGGTCAGCGCAGCGAGGAACATGGTGAGAGAGTCGTTCTCTCCGGGCTCCAGGTCCGACCGCGCGAGCTCCAACAGCGACTGGAGCGCCTGCTCAGCGCTTTCCACCTTGGCGCGATCTCCGGTGCCAATGGCCGCCCGGTAGGCACCCATGGCTGATTCGACCCGGGTGAGCAGCGCCGCGTTTCGGGCACGCAGTGCTGGCTCGAGCGGCTCGAAGCCGTCCAGGTACGCCGACAGCGCCAGCTTGCTTGCTCGCTCGCGATCGCCCTGCATAAACGCAGCCCGACTCTGCGCGAGTCGCTCCTTCGTCGCAGCGATGCCCTGCTGCGAAGCGGCGGCCTCGTCCGGGCGCGACCGCAAGAAGGCGATCACGGACGCTGCGGACTTGGGGTCAACCTTGCTGGCAAGCCCGCTTTCGGAAAGCTGGGCCACTGCGTCGAGCCCGCTCAATGACTCCCTGGTGCGTCGGTCCTCCTTCCAGCGTGCCGCCCCCGCCGTGCGATCGGCGTCGGAATACGATAAACCGCCCACGAAGAACGCCAGCGCCCACCGCTCGTCATCCGACAGGCTGTCCTTGAAGCTGGCCATGGCGGTGCCCTGAACACCCTGCGTCATGACCTGGTAGAGCGCGAGCGGTGATCGGTTGCGGGCGCGCTCCCGGTCCGAGAAATCGGTGGGATGCGGATCAAGGCGCGAGGCCAGCGGCCCATCGCCGGCGCCCCGCTCGCCATGGCATGCTGCGCAGGTGGACTTGAACAGGGCCGCACCGCGTGCGAGGTCCGGGGCCTTCGCAGGTGACAGCGGAAAGGGGTACGCCTTGGCCAGTGCCGCAGCCAGCCCATGGGCGGCATCGGAGACGGTGTTGGCGTCGGACTTCTGCGCCACGAGCTGGCCTAACGTGGCTACCTGGCGTCGAAGCTCCGCAAGCGCCTCCGTGCTTGGAAGGGTCTCCAGCTGCTGCGCGGCGGTCGCGACGAATTCCTTCATCTCCTCGTATTCGGATGCGCTCTCGACCTTCCCGTCGCGCACTGCGCCCTGGTAGTCCACAGCGACATAGTCGAGCAGTTGCCAGATTTGCCTGGCCTTGTCGGTCGCCGGCGCGTCGGCACCCCAGGATGGCCAACATGCCATGGCCAGTAGCGACGCCAGCACCAGCACCCGATTGCGGAGGAAGCCGAGAACGATCATGTTGTTGTATTGCGAATATGAAGTATTCTCATTTTAGAACCGAACGGCACATCCGCCCGCGACGGGTCGAGGGGTCCTCCCAGCGCGTCAGGCTGAGGACGAGCCTTCAGGCCGAATGCTGCTGCGCCAGCCCGTTGAGGATGCCGCAATCCTTTGCTGATCGACTGGAAGCGCAAGAATGGCGCAGTTCCGAGAGCTGCCGTTCCAACTCCTTCAGGTCCCGGATCTTGGCGCGCACCTGCGCGATATGGGCATCCACCAACTCGTTGACCTCGCCGCAGCCCACTTCGGGACGATCACGGAAACCCAGCAGCTGCCGTACTTCTTCCAGGGTCATGTCCCTGGCCCGGCACCTGCGGATGAACTGCAACCGTTCTAGGTGACTCTCGTCATAGAGCCGGAAGTTGCCTTCGCTGCGCGCGGGCTGGGGCAAAAGGCCCTCCCCTTCGTAGAAGCGAACCGTCTGCACGAGGCAATCGGCACGTTTTGCAAGTTCACCGATACGTAGCATGTCAATCTCCCAGAAGACTTGACTTTATACCAACTAGAGGTTGTTCAATCGAGCCTGTGTGGGGAAACCCGCTGCGAATCCAAGGAATCGAAATGAACAAGGACACGAACACCCAGTGCGGGTGCGGCGCCAAATCCTCCGCCGAAGCTACGGGCAATAGCGCACGGGAAGCGGTCTACCGGATCGACAACATGGACTGCCCAAGCGAAGAAAAGCTCATTCGCAATCGACTCGCGAAGGTGGCTGGGGTGCACGGGCTCGCCTTCAATCTTCAGCGGCGGACCCTGAAGGTCACCCACAACCTGGCTTCCCTTGATCCGATCGATCAAGCTCTCGCAGAGGTCGGTATGAACGCGCATCGCCAGGGTCCGTCCCCGCAGAAAACGGTCTTCCATATCGACAACATGGATTGCCGCAACGAGGAAGCCCTCGTCCGCCGCACCCTCGAAGGGATCGCCGGGCTCGAGAGCCTTGAGTTCGACCTGCCCCAGCGAACACTGACCGTCTTTCACAGCCTGGCCTCGACAGACATGCTCGAGGCATGCCTGCGATCGGTCGGTATGCACGCTCGGCGTGCTGACGACACAGTCCGCACCCTCTACCGGATTGAGAACATAGACTGCCCGAACGAGGAAAAGCTCATTCGCTCGCACCTGCAGGCGCTCAAGGGCATGCAGGACCTGCAGTTCGACCTTCAGCAACGCACCTTGGCGGTGACACATGCCGAACCGGTCCGCGCCGAGGTGGAATCCATCCTGGCCTCGATCGGCATGAAGGCCAGCATTGAAGAAGACGGCCCTCACACGCCTGCCTCGGAGGCGCCCGTCGCTCCGGTCGGTGCCCCGCCGGCCGCCGCGCCTGAGGCTGCGCCGAACCTCGATGCGCACACCTCAAAAGTGACCTTTCGCATTGAGAACATGGATTGCCCCACGGAGGAAGCGCTGATCAGAGATCGGTTGGGCAAGGTGAGCGGCATCCACGCCATGGATTTCAACCTCATGCAGCGTGTGCTTTCGGTCAGCCACGCCTTGCCCACGACCGAGCCCATCGAGAAGGCGCTGACGTCCATCGGCATGAAGGCCGAACGCCAAGATGCGCAGGGGGCCACGACGGTTCTGCATATCGCGAAAATGGATTGCCCGACCGAGGAGGGATTGATTCGGGGCAAGCTGCAGGGAATGCCCGGGGTCGGCGATCTTCAGTTCAACCTGATGCAGCGCACGCTCACCGTCAAGCACACGCCGCAGGCTATCGGCGCGGCCGTGCAGGCCATCGAATCATTGGGCTTCGAGACGGTGGTGCACACGACGGATGAGCCGCTCGATACCCAGGCGGTCGAACAAGGGACCAACTGGGTCCCGATGGCGGTGTCCGGCATCGCCGCAGTACTGGCCGAAGTCGTCTTCTGGATCCACAACGGTAATCACTGGGCGGTCGTAGCTCTCGCGCTGGTATCGATCTTCACCGGGGGTTTGAGCACCTACAAGAAGGGCTGGATCGCCCTGAAGAACCGCAACCTCAACATGAACGCCCTGATGTCCATTGCGGTCACGGGGGGCATGGCGATCGGCCACTGGCCGGAGGCTGCGATGGTCATGTTCCTGTTCGCCCTTGCCGAAGTGATCGAGGCCAAGTCATTGGACCGGGCGCGCAATGCCATCCGTGGCCTGATGGACCTCGCTCCCGCGACAGCGACGGTTCGTCAAGCCGACGGGTCCTGGAACGAGTTGCCTGCCAAGGATGTGCCGCTGCAGGCACTTGTGCGTGTGCGGCCAGGCGAACGCATCGCGCTCGATGGGGTGATCGCCTCGGGGCGCTCGGCCATCAACCAGGCACCCATCACCGGCGAAAGCCTGCCCGTGGAGAAGGCCGAGGGAGATCAGGTTTTCGCCGGGACGATCAACGAAACGGGCTCGTTCGAGTACAAGGTCACGGCCGGCGCAAATGACTCAACACTGGCGCGCATCATCCATGCCGTCGAGTCTGCGCAAGGCAGTCGGGCACCAACGCAGCGCTTCGTCGATCAGTTCGCGCGCGTCTACACGCCCGCCGTATTTGCCCTCGCCTTGCTCGTCGCCGTGATCCCGCCCTTGACCATGGGCGCGGACTGGATGGATTGGATCTACAAGGCCCTGGTGCTGTTGGTGATCGCCTGCCCGTGCGCGCTGGTGATCTCCACGCCGGTGACGATCGTCAGTGGCCTGGCGGCGGCGGCGCGCCGGGGCATCCTGATCAAGGGCGGCGTGTACCTGGAGGGTGGCCGCAAGCTCAAGGTTCTCGCCCTGGACAAGACCGGGACGCTCACACACGGCAAGCCCGAACAGACCGACTTCGTGGCCCTCACTGGCGATGGCCGCAAGGTGGCAGGCTGGGCGGCCAGCCTGGCGTCGCGTTCGGATCACCCCGTGTCTCAAGCCATCGCGCGCAGGGCGCTGCGGGATGGCGTCGTGCTGCAAGAAGTCGAGGCCTTCGCCGCGCTGCCGGGCCGTGGCGTCCGCGGATCGGTGGAAGGTCGGACGCTGCATATGGGCAATCATCGGCTGGCCCAGGAGCGCGGCCTGAGCGAGGCTCCGCTGCAGTCGCAGTTGGAAGCGCTGGAACGCCAAGGCAAGACCGCCGTGCTGCTGATGGATGACGCCAACGTTCTGGGTGTCTTCGCGGTCGCCGATACCGTGAAGGAAACGAGCCGCCAGGCGATTGCCGACCTGCAGGCACAGGGCATTCGCACGCTGATGCTCACCGGAGATAACCAGCACACGGCGCAGGCGATCGCCGCCCAGGTGGGCATCGCCGAAGCGCGGGGAGACCAGTTGCCAGAGGACAAGCTCAAGACGATCGAGGAGTTGGTCGGCCGCGATGGTCAAGTCGGCATGGTTGGCGATGGCATCAACGACTCACCGGCGCTCGCACGCGCCGACATCGGTTTTGCCATGGGTGCAGCCGGAACCGACACCGCCATCGAAACGGCCGACGTGGCCTTGATGGATGACGATCTGCGCAAGATCCCAACGTTCATTCGATTGTCCAAGACCACCGCGAATATTCTGACCCAGAACATCGTGCTGGCCCTTGGCATCAAGGCGATCTTTATCGCACTGACCTTCAGCGGCCACGCGACCATGTGGATGGCGGTCTTTGCCGATATGGGCGCGAGCCTGCTCGTGGTATTCAACGGGCTGCGATTGCTGGGGGCCACGAAAATGCCGGAGCATGCGGCCGCGCCGCAGGTTTTGAAGCCGGCATGAACCTGAAGCTGCTGGCTTACGACTGGCTGGGACTCAACCAGCTGCTGTTCGAAGGCATCAACGCCGCGACGCCGGCGAGCCTCGAGCCCCTGGTGCGGGTTGGCAGCGCGCTTGGAAACTACTGGGCGGCGCCCCTGGTGGTGGCCGCGCTTCTATTCTGGGGGCGACGCTGCGCCGATGTTGAGCACGGGGCAAGGATCATCGATCGGGCCGTTCTCTTTGGGTGGGCGTTTCTGTCGGCATTTGCCATCACAAGCGCGCTCAAATGGGGACTGGATCTTCCGCGACCCGGCACCGTACTGGGTCAAGCCGCACATGTGCTGGTCCCCGAGGAGCCTACGCATGGCTTTCCCAGCGGGCACTCGGTCTACGCCATGCTGGTTGTCGCCGCCATGTGGCCGATCGTGGCTGCGCCTGGTCGTGGCATGTTGCTGTTGGGCCTGCTGGGGGTCGGCTACTCGCGCGTTGCGCTGGGCGCGCACTTCCCCGCCGACGTGGTGGGCGGCTGGATGGTTGGTCTCGCCTGCTTTGTTGCTGCGAATGGCCTTACCAGGCGAATTCCCATGCTGCGGTCAGCACCGCACGCACTTGCCTTGCGACTCTTCGCCTTATCCCGGCACCGTGCAACTAAATGACAATATGCTCCGGATGAGCCGCATACGAATCGGTTTGCCGTGGTGGGCGCTCGGGGCCGCCGTCGTCTTCGCTGATTTCCTCACCAACCATTGGGTTCGCCTGGAGCTGGCGAAGAGCGCGGCGATTCCGCTGGCAAGCTTCTTCAATCTGGTGTCGGCGCGCAACTCAGGTGCCGCGTTCAGCATGTTTTCCGATGCTGGGAGCTGGTCGAGATATATCTTGATCGGCGTCGCATTGATGGTGGCGGCGCCCCTTGTCTGGCTGCTCACGATGCCGATGAAGCGTCTGGAGGGTCTCGCATATAGCCTTGTGCTCGGCGGCGCTGTCAGCAATGCGGTGGACCGCTGGGTCTATGGCCGCGTGACGGACTTCCTGGATTTCTATGCGGCAGACTGGCATTGGCCGGCCTTCAATGTTGCCGATATCGCAATCTGCTCAGGAGTAGCGAGCCTGATTGTGTCGACCTTCACGTCCGAATGGGACCGCCTGTGGTCTCCGGCGTGCAAGGAGCGATGAAACGGCTTTGCCCGAGGTCGCAACGTTGGTCAGCTTCAGGCCTCACGAGGCGCGGTGGGTGAAGGCTGCGTCATGACAGGCCTATCCCCAAGACAGTTGCGCATCCTTGACGCCCTGAGGCAAGATGGGCCTCTGAGCGTTCACGCCCTGGCCGAAAGCTTCGCTGTGACCGAACAGACCGTTCGACACGACGTGCACGTGCTCGAGGCCGAAGGACATCTTGTGCGCTTTCATGGTGGCGTGCGATTGCCGAGTCCGGATACCAAAAGCATTGATCAACGCAGGCTCATCAATAGCGATGCGCGTCGCCGCATTGCCCGGGCCGTCGCCATATCTGTGGAGAGCGGGCATTCGCTATTCCTGAGTCATGCACCGATGGTCATCGCAATCGCTCAAGCGTTAGTGCAGCACAGAGGTCTCCGCGTGGTCACCAACAACCTCCACGTTGCGACCACACTTTCATGCAACGCGGACTGCGAGCTGATTGTGACGCCGGGTCGAGTCCGGGGTGTGGACGGCGCGATCGTGGGCAACGCTGCCATCGATTTCATTGGTCAGTTCAAGGTCGATGTTTGTGTCATCGGCACTTTCGGCATAACCGACGGCACATTGGGCGGGCGCAGCAGTGAAGAGGTCGGCCTGACTCGCATGATCGTTGCGCACTCGCGCGCCGTTTGGCTGGCAGCAGAGTTCGGCAGTTTTTCACGCCCGGCTAGTCTTGAGCTCAGTGCTCTTAACGATTTCGATGTGATGTTCACCGATAGAGCACCTCCACCGTCCATCGAGCAGTTGATCGCAGGGCGCTGCGTCGTCGTAGCCTAAAGGCAAACTCCCGGCCAGTGATCCGCTGAAAGCCTGAATTTGTCATGGTCGATAAATGAACGAACTTACCGAACACATGAGGATCGGGGAACTGGCGAAGGCCTCAGCGACATCGGCGGAGACCATCCGCTTCTACGAGCGCAGGGGGTTGCTGTGCGAGTCAGCCCGGACCTCGGGAAATTTTCGTCTCTATTCCGGGGCGCACGTAGATCGCTTGAAGTTCATTCGGCTGTGCCGCCTCATGGACATGGGCTTGGATGACATCCGTGATCTGCTCGCCTCCAAAGCTTCGCCGCCCCTGCGACACAAATTAATGCGCCAGCAACTCGACAACCATCTCTCGACACTGGGCGAGCGCATCGAAGAGCTTGTCCAGTTGAAAAAGGAACTGCATGGAATGCGCCGGGTGGCAAGGTCCCAGCAATGCGAGATCCGGAGAGACGTAAGCGCAGGGAACTTGTCCGCAGAACGCCCGTGTGCGCACCCGGATCAGGGATGTTCGTCCCCAGCCATGTCACGAGCACTATCGCCCCGTTCACCAGGGGGTCGTCGTTGTTGAATATCGCCGATGCTTTGAAGTTGGCGTCGTGCCTGCGGTCGCGCTTCAGCAGGCGCAGACACACGATGTTCAGGCCTCCCGAATCGGTGAGCGCGGCCAGCTGTAGATCGGGTTGTCCTTCTAGAACTAGGCGGCCTCGAACAAGACGATCGCGATGCAAAGGAATTGCTGAGCCTGAGCGCCATCCTGAAGTCGATCATTGTGGTGCTTGTCATTGTTTTCCCGTTGTACGTCTGGCCCCGCTTCGGACTTCGCTCCGGGGGCGAAGTTCAGGTTGATGACGGTCCGTAGAACGCCGTTCGTGAGCAAGGATATGCCATGGCTTTGAACATCCTTGTTGCCCCGTCCGGCTTCAAGGAAAGCCTCGATGCTTGGGCTGTCGCCGAGGCGATCGCGACCGGCATCCACCGAGCCATGCCGGAAGCGCAGGTGCTGAAAGCCCCTCTGGTGGATGGCGGTGAGGGGTTCGTCAGAGCGCTGGTAGGGGTGACCGGTGGCACCACCCACCGGGTTGTCGTAACCGGTCCAATCGGCCTGCCCGTCGAGAGCTTCTTCGGCTTCCTTGGCGGCTCGGGACCGAAGACAGCCGTCATTGAGATCGCGGCTGCGGCTGGTCTCTCCCTCGTGCCCCGCGATCAGCGCGACCCGACCCGTACAACCAGCTTTGGTGTCGGTGAGCTGATCCGCGAAGCGCTCGACCATGGCGCCCAGCGGATCCTGATCGGCTGCGGCGATAGTGGCACCAATGATGGCGGCGCTGGAATGGCACAGGCGCTCGGCGTAGGCCTTCTCGATCGCGACGGCAATTCCATCGGCTTCGGCGGCGCTGAGCTTGGCCGGATCAGCCGTATCGACTTGTCTCAGCGGGACTCCCGTCTCAGTCATGTTGCAATCGATGCCGCCGTGAATTGGCATAATGTTCTTCTCGGGGCCCGGGGTGTGGCACGCCTGTTCGGTCCGCAGAAGGGCGCGAGTCCCGAGCAGGTCGCGGTCCTTGAGCAAGCACTCGAAGTCTACGCAGATCGCGTGCACGAGGCGACGGGGTGCGATATCTCGACCGCGCCCGGGGCTGGCGCGTCAGGCGGACTTGGCGCCGGGATTCGTGCATTCCTTGGCGGCAGGCTGCGTCCCCGGTATCAGGTCATCCTGCCCTTCCTGAACTTCGATGAGCTGCTCGCCAAAGTAGACCTCGTCATCACGGCAGAGGGGTCGCTGGACGGGCTGACGCCCGTCGGCAAAATTCCGACAGAGGTCGCTCGACGCGCGAAGGCGCACGGCCTACCCGTGGTGGCGCTCGCCGGCACTATTGGAAAGGGCTGCGCGGCCAACTTCAACCACGGCATTGACGCCTTCGCCAGCATCATAAAGCGGCCTTGCAGCCTCGACGAGGCGATCCGAGACGCTCAGAAGCTTCTCATATGTGCGACCGAAGACGCTGTTCGGATGATTCGGGTCGGGCTGGTGCTCGGGTTAAAGAAGTCAGCGAAATTGGGAGCCTCGTCCCCGTAGTTCCCCAGGGCGTTACGGCCGCAGCCCCGCCTTTACCCCGCGGCGCGCAACTCAGGTGCCGCGTTCAGCATGTTTTCCGGTGCTGGACGCTGCTCGAGATACATCTTGATCGGCGTCGCACTGATGGTGTCGGCAGCCCTTGTCTGGCTGCTCACGATGCCGGTGAGGCGTCTGGAGCCATGCTCTGACCTCCCTGAGCCTGACTAACAATTCCTGGATGACCCCGGTCGTTCCGGGCGCTAAACTGCATCGCAATGCTTCCCCGCCGCTCGCTCCACCGCTGCACCACCGCGTTTCTGATTGTGCTGTCGCTGCTGTTCTCCCAGCTGGCGTTGGCGAGCTATATTTGTGCTGGTATGTCTGACGCCGGAGCGATGGCCGAGATGTTGACGGCGGGTGAACCCTGCGAGGGAATGGATTCCGCTCAGCCGATGCTGTGCCGTCAGTACTCGGCCAACAAGTCGCTGTCATTCGAGCCGGTCAAGGTCGCAGCGCCATCGCTGCCCGCCGTCCTGCATGGCCTGGTGGTGCCAGTTGTCCATGTTTCCGATGGCCGCCATCTGCCTCCGCAGGGGCACCCCGACGAGCGGCCTCCGCCCGATCCCGTCTACCTTAAAACGCGCAGACTTCGAGTCTGAATCTCTGTCGACCTGAATCGGCGCTGGCGCGGCTTGTCCGGTTGCCAGCGAACGCCTCATTCGTCGTCGGAGAACCCATGTCCCCTCCCCTGATACGCACGCGCGGCAGCATTTGCCGCAGCCATGCTGCCCTTCCCTGTAGAGGCCGCCCCGCTGGCCACCGGGCCCCTCTGTTGACCGTAAAGGCCTTGTTCGCGCTGCTCGGTCAGGCCATCTACAGCGCCGCTTCCGCCCCCGACAGCCGCGACACCATGCCCAGTGGCCACTCGGAGTACGTCGGCGTTCTGGCGACGGCACGCTGGCCCGTATCGGGCCAGTACGGCCGGATCGGCCTGCGGCTCTTTGCCGGGGTGGTGGGCTTGCTGCGCATCGGACCGGGCGCGCGCTTCCCGGTCGTTATCGCCGGGTCTGCACCGGGCTGTGCCTGCGTTGCCATCGCGGGTCCACGGGCTCGCCCCCTTGCGCGGGGTCTGCCGCTCGCAGGAGCAACCCGGTGAAGGCCGGCTTCCAGGCTGCGCTGCGCGCGGCCGACGCGATCGACCGGGCCAACCGCCGGCTCGCCTTTGTCGTTCGCTGGGGCTTGCTGGCCAACGCACTGCTGATCGCCGGGAACGCGATCAGCCGCAAATTCTTCGGCATTGCCTCCTCCACCATGCAGGACGTACAGCCGCACTTCTTCGCGGCGGCGGTGCTCCTCATGGCCGCTTACACGTTCAAGCGCGATGAGCACGTGCGCATCGACGTGTTCTCGGGAATACTCGGGCCGCGCGGCATGGCGTGGCTGGATCTCGCCGGCATTGCCCTCGTGCTGCTGCCGCTGTGCGTCATCGCGGTATGGGTGACCTGGCCGGACTTCGTCACCTCGTTCGTGACCGGCGAAACCCGCGAGAGCCGCGAAAGCCTCAGCCGACTCCCGGCCTGGATCATGAAAGGCATGATCCCGCTCGGCTTCCTGAGTTTGGCCGCCCAAGGCGCAGCCGAGGCGGTGCGCTGCGTCGCATTCCTGGCGGGCGTCGCGCCGCGGCCCCTGGGAGTCGAGCATCCGGACCGTCGGGGATTCGCATGAGCCCGGATCTGCTCGCTCCCCTGATGTTCACGACACTGGTTGTCGTGCTGCTGGCCGGGTTCCCGGTGGCCTTCTCGCTGGCCGCAGTGGCGGCGGCATTCGGCGCCCTCGGAGTGGCGCTCGGGCAGTTCAACCCGTCCTTCCTGCTTGCCATGCCGCTGCGCCTGCAGGGCGTCTTCAACAGCGACAACTTCCTGGCGGTGCCGCTGGTCGTGCTCATGGGCTTGATCCTGGAGCGCACGGGCGTGGCCGAAGACATCCTGGTCGCATTGGGCCGCCTCTTCGGGCGCGCGCCGGGCGGACTGCTCTACGCGACGATCATCGTCGGCGCCGTGCTGTCAGCGATCACGGGTTTCGTGTCGGCGTCGATCATCGCCTTGGGCCTAATCTCGCTGCCGGCGATGCTCAAGGCGGGCTATGACGCGCGGCTGGCGACAGGATCGATCGCCGCCGCCGGCACTTTGGCACAGATGCTGCCCCCCAGCCTGGTGTTGATCGTGCTCGCCGAGCAATTGGAGGTGCCGCTGATCGAGGTCTTTCATGCCGCGCTGCTGCCAAGCGCGATCCTGGTCGGGCTTTATCTGCTCTTCGTGCTGGTCGTGACAGGACTGCGGCCTTCGCTCGCACCGCCGATCGCCTCCGCGGTCAATGCTTCCCGCAGGCAGGTGTGGCTCGAAGCGGCGGTCGCCGCAGGCGTACCCCTTGGCCTCATTCTGGCAATTCTCGCTTCGATCTACTTCGGGATCGCCACGCCTACGGGCGGCGGGGCCATCGGGGCCTGCGGTGCACTGGTGATTGGAGCATGGCGCAGGAGACTTGCCGGAGGCCGGCTCAGCCAGGCCCTGACCAGCACGGGCGTCCTGTGCTCCAGTGTCATCTTCCTGCTGCTCGGCGCCTCGTTCTTCACGCTTGTCTTCCGGGGATTCGACGGCCAAGTGTGGATCGAAGGCATCTTCAAGCACCTGCCGGAGGGACAGGCCCCGTTCCTGCTCACCGTGACGCTGGGTATTTTCCTGCTCGGCTTCTTCCTCGATTTCTTCGAGATCGCGTTCATTGTCGTCCCACTGATCGTGCCCGTTGCGCGCAAGCTCGGGGTCGACATGGTGTGGTTGACCGTGATGGTCGCGGTGATCCTGCAGACTTCGTTCATGCACCCCCCCTTCGGGATCGCGCTGTACAACCTGCGCAGCGTCGCGCCTGCCACGGTCCGCACGACGCAGATGTATGTGGGTGCAATTCCGTTCCTTGCGATCCAGTTGCTGATGGTCGGCCTCCTGGTCGCCTTCCCCGGGCTGGCGACCACGCAGCAGTTGCAGGTCCGGGCCACAGAGCAGGAAATCGAAAATGCGCTTCGGCCTGCTCCTGCCGAACCTTTGCCGGAGTCGGAACCCCATGAACTCGAAAAGAAGTAGATGAACCATCCCCCACGAAAAGCGCAGTGGTATGCACTCGCAATCGTCGCATCTGCAGGCGACCAAGCAGCCAAGAGCTACATCGACATGACGACGCCCTTGGGGTGGTCGCACGAGGTGACGTCCTTCTTCAATCTGGTCCACGTACTCAACCCCGGCGCGGCGTTCAGCTTCCTGGCCGGCGCGGGTGGCTGGCAACGATGGTTCTTCCTCGCGATCGCCCTCGGCGTCTCTGCATGGCTAGCGTGGCAGATTTCACGGCCACTGCGGCGAATGGAAGCCCTTTCTTACAGCCTCATCCTGGGCGGCGCCCTGGGCAATGCATTCGATCGCGCGGTGCGCGGGCATGTGATCGATTACCTGGATTTCCACGTCGGCGGCTGGCATTGGCCAGCATTCAACATTGCCGACATGGCCATCGTGGGCGGTGCGATTGCACTTGTTGTCCAGTCGCTGGTGAGCGTCGACGACCGCGCTGCAGCAAAAGAGTCCCGTTGAAGGGGGCAGCTTGGACGTTCGACATGAACACGGCGCACGACATCGATCTGAGAAAAGAAGTCCAAGGCATCCGAAGGGCCGCAGTCAGGGCGCTGATGCTGTCTGCGGCCGGCTTCGCGACGGGCTACACGCTGCTTCCCAAGCTCGTGAGCTTTCCCACGACCACCTTCGATGGGCTGGTCTTTACGTTGCGGGTCAACCTGTTCATCCTGCTGTGGGTCATGCTGGCGGTTGGCCTCGTCTCGCATGCCCGGCGGCAGTCCACGGCTGACATCCGCGGGGCCGCTTTCGGCGTGCCCAGCGATGCCATCAGGATCAAGAACGCGTTTCTGCAGAACACGCTCGAACAGGGCTTCATCGCCATATGCACGCACCTCGGCTTCGGCACGCTGTTCACCGGCCCCGCTTTATCGCTCGTCGTCGTGGCGGCGGCGCTGTTCGCGGTCGGGCGCATCACCTTCTACCGTGGGTACCCCCAAGGTGCGGCGGCACGGGCGTTCGGCATGGTCACCACCGCCATTCCCACCCTGGTCCTCCTGGCCCTGAGCATGGTGGCGCTGGCAAGTTCCGCAATCGCCCCGTGAACATCGAACTTCATCGTTCGCAGGAATCCCCAGGAAGCGCCATCTGCTCGGAGTACGCATGAGAAACGTCCGTAATCCTCTGGCAATCGCCATCGCAGTCGCAGTCGCAGTCGCACTGACACTTTCAGGTTGCCTGAAATCCTCAGCCGCGCCGCAGACCACTTTCATCCTGTTGGACGGTTCTTCGAGGACCGCTGCCGACCTCCAAGGCAAGGTGGTATTGATCAACTTCTGGGCAACCAGTTGCACCACCTGCGTCGCGCAGATGCCCAAGCTCGCCAGCACCTACGACAAGTTCCGTGGCCGCGGCTACGAAACCATCGCGGTGGCCATGAGCTACGACCGGCCAAGCGATGTGGTCAACTTAGCGCAAACGCGCAAGCTGCCTTTCCCAGTTGCCATCGACAATACCGGCGCGGTGGCCAAGGCATGGGGAGATGTCAAGCTCACCCCGATGACCTACCTCGTGAACAAGCGAGGGGAGATCGTCAAGCGCTTCGTGGGGCAGCTTGATTTCGTCCGACTTCATCAACTCATCGACCAGTTGCTCTCCGAAAGCTGAGCTGGCTTCACAATTTCTCACTTTCTATTTCTCACCATGATCAAGAGACGCGCTTTCTGCAGCCTCGCAATCCCGTTGACCCTCGCCGTACAAACCGCCGCGCATGCTCAGGAGCCCTTTGTCGAAGGCAGGCACTATGTGGAAGTTTCTCCACGCCAGCCAACCAAGGACCCGAAGCAAGTCGAGGTGCTGGAATTCTTCGCCTACAGCTGTTCCCACTGCAATGCGTTCGAGCCTGCACTCGAGGCGTGGCTCAAGAAGTTGCCCCCGGACGTCCTGTTCCGGCGGATCCCGGTTGCCTTTCGCGAGGACGTCGTGATCCATCAGCAACTTTACTTCACGCTGGAGGCGCTGGGACTTGTCGAGCAGCTGCATGGAAAGGTGTTTCACGCGATCCATGCTGAGCGACAGCGCCTCGCAACGGCCGCGGACATCGCCGCCTTCGCTGCAAAGAACGGCGCCGACGGCAAGCGCCTTGTGGAGACCATGGGCTCATTCGGGGTCGCCGGCAAGGTCAGGCAGGCGACGGCCCTGGCAGCCGGCTACAAGATCGAGGGCACGCCCTCGCTCGGCGTGAACGGCAGGTGGCTCACCTCGGGCTCTCTGGCCGGCTCCAACCCGCGCACGTTGCTCGTGGCCGAACACCTGATTGCACTGGCCAAGAAGGGGCCATGAGCGTCGGCTTCCCTTTTACAGAAACTCGAGTTCCGCTCAGCGGATCGCTAGCATGAACACCAAGACGCTCACCCTGACCCTCAATGAAGGCTATTTCGTCCGGAGAACCTGGTTCGACTGGTTCTTCGCACTGGCTGCACTCGCAGGCGGCGGGTACGCGCTCCTGCGGTATAGCGGCTACATGGACGTTTACGAGAAGGCGATCCTGATCTGCAGCATTCCCGCGGCCATCTGGATCGGCTGGTTCTGGAAGAACCTTCGCATCTTGATGCTGGCCGTGGCCAGCATCTCCGTCATGGCCGTGGTTTCGTATGGGGGCAGCCTCGAGCGTGCCGAGACCGCATTCTGGTTGAAGTACTTCTTCTCCAGCCAGTCGGCCATCCTCTGGATGAGTCTCCTGTTCTTCATGAGTACTGCTTTTTATTGGATCGGGATGCTCGCGGGGTCAGGCAGGGATGGGATGCAGCGCGTCGGGACCGGTTTGACCTGGGCCGCGATCGGCATGGGGCTGATTGGCAGCTTCGTTCGCTGGTACGAGAGCTACCTTATGGGACCCGATATCGGTCATATTCCGGTGAGCAACCTGTACGAGGTGTTCGTGTTGTTCTGCTGGTTGACCGCTGCTTTCTATCTGTACTTCGAGGACCAGTACGAGACACGAGCGATGGGCGCGTTCGTCATGCTGGTGGTCAGCGCCGCGGTAGGCTTCCTGCTTTGGTACACCCTTGTGCGTGAACAACACGAGATTCAGCCGCTCGTGCCTGCCCTGCAAAGTTGGTGGATGAAGGTCCATGTGCCCGCCAACTTCGTGGGATACGGCACCTTCGCACTGTCCGCAATGGTGGCGTTCGCCTACTTGGTCAAGCAGCGGGCCGCAGAAGCCAGGTGGTACAAGCTCGCTCCGCTGTGGCTGCTCGGTGTCGCACTGTGCTTCGAGCCCGTCGTGTTTCGGAGGGGGGATGGCGTTGGGGGGTATTGGGCGATCTATTTTGGCGTGTCGGCATTGGTCGTGGCTGGCATCCTCATGGGCCGCCAGCGCATCGCGCGCCAGCTACCCTCGTTGGAGGTGCTAGAGGACGTGATGTACAAATCCATTGCAGTGGGCTTCGCGTTTTTCACTGTCGCGACCGTGCTCGGCGCGCTCTGGGCTGCCGAGGCCTGGGGTGGCTACTGGAGTTGGGACCCGAAGGAAACCTGGGCGCTGATCGTCTGGCTCAACTACGCGGCCTGGCTGCATATGCGCTTGCTGAAGGGCCTGCGCGGCACCGTCGCGGCATGGTGGGCGCTGGTCGGTTTGGCGGTGACTTCGTTCGCGTTCCTCGGCGTGAACATGTTCTTGTCGGGTTTGCACAGCTACGGCTCGCTTTAGGAGGTTCCGGTGTGTCCAGTGGAGTGAGCAGTGGAGGTGGCGACCTGTGACTCCCAACGGTCCCGCGCAAGTTGCCCGCGGATTGTCGCAGTCCGCACCACAGCGGGTCGAATGATCTGGTGCAATAGTGCCTCGGTGCATCGGAGGCAAGCAGACCTTAGGTCACGCGTGGCATTCGAAAAGTGCCTTAAACGTTTCGTTTTATGAGGAGATCGCAATGAAACACCCTGGACCAGCCCTGATTCTTGCCATTAGCGCGCTCGTGAGTTCGGTGGCGCAGGCGCATGACATTGAGGGGGTCGTCGACAGGATCGATAGCAATGCGAGGAGCTTCGTCATTAAGAGCCAGACAATCTATGTCGACGCCAATACTAAGTACGATGACGGAATGACCCGCTTTGAGGACATCAAAGTCGGAGACCGGCTTGAGGTTGACGTTCATGAGAAAAGCGGTCGTAAAGTTGCACATGAGATCGACCGGGACGATTGATCCATGAACGTCCGCCAACGGCCTTCCCTGAGTACCTTGTTCACGGCCAGCGTCGGTCGATAAGAAGCGGGCGAGCGTGCGGAGCGACCCATTTGGTTGCAGCGTCGCAGCGCCAGGGTGACCGAGGCTGGGGTGGTTTCCCCGAACACTGAAAGGTCGCGCAGTACGCGAGGATCGCTGCGCGCAACCGGGCCGAGCGGTCGAACATCGCATGCGCCAGTCGGGCCCCCAGCAGGGCGCCGATGAGTTGGGCCGCCACATGCGGCAACAAGCTCGATGCGGGTAATTCACAGCGCCAGGCCATCATGGCGCTGACCGCGGGATTGAAGTGCGCGCCGGTACCGAACCGAACACCTCGATCAGGATGTACAGGCCGCCGACCTTGGCCAGGGCGTTGGCCAGCAAGGCCAACGCGACGTTGCCGCCGGCCAGGCGCTCGGCCCTGATGCCCGAGCCGATCACCACGGCCAGCAGCAGCGCCGTGCCCAGGACTTCCGCCCGAGACCCGAGAGTTGTAAGCGTGCGACCAAGGCCCTCTTGACGGGCCGTCTGCCCGTCAGCTGCTCATAGCTTGATCAGGGCGAGACGGTCGTTGACCTCGATGCTGTGATGCTGTCGAACGCTGCCGGGTCCCAGGTATCGGCACCGATCCACTGCGCCAGGTGCGCGTGCTCGGGGTGGTCCGGATCGGCCATGGCGCGCACGAAGTCCTCATACCCGCAGACGCCCCCGCAATCCTCGGGCGGCGTCGCGCCAGCCCCGCCGACGCAGAACGGAAGTTCCAGCAGCAGATCCCCGGCGAGCGTCTTGTCCACCGTGATGCGATGGTCCCAGTAGTCGCCGAAGTCGTAGACGTAGCTCAGCGTCGAGGACCGCAGCACCGTGGTCAGGCGCACATTGTCGCTGCTGACGGCTTCGGCGTCGTCGTACATCGGGTCGGGGCTGCCGAAGCGCTCGCCGTCACCGGCAATGAACTCATGCAGATGTCCTCCGCCCCAGCCGAAGGCGGCCCGGATCACCGAGTGAAGCTTGCGCAGCGTGATGGTCTGCGGCACCAGCACCCGGCGCCAGATCTTGGGCTTGGTACCGCGCAATTCGATACGCAGTTGCAGGATGGTGGTGGCAGCAGTTCTTTTGCGGGGCGTCGTGGTCGCCATGGTCATGCGGCTTGTCGTTGTTGCTCAGCGCATCGGCCGATGTTCCACGGCAGCAGTTCTTCGATGCGGTTGATGGGGTGCTCGGCGATGCGCTCGAACACGTCGCGCAAATACTTCTCGGGATCAAGCCCGTTGAGCTTGGCAGTCTCCACCAGACTGTAGATCCCCGCTGCACGCTTGCCTCCGCCGTCGGAGCCGAAGAGCAAGAAGTTCTTCCATCTAAGGCCGCCGCCGCGCAGCGCGCGTTCGGCCGCATTGTTACCCGGCATGCTTGACCCGCGCGCCGCTCGGCGCGCGGTCGATGCAACCGGCGGAGTATCGTCCGCGCACCGGGATAGGGGCGACGGGAGCATGTCTTTGCGGGCAGGCCGGCGTTAGACAATGAGCTGCGAGCTCGGGTTGTTATCTGGCTGCCCCTTCGATTCGCCCGGTTGCGCTGCGAGCGCGAATCCGTAGTTGTCGTGTTGCCCGCGAGCTTCCGCCGTGTTCTTGCACTACTGCAGGAGGTCGCCTATGAGAGTCATCGGACTGGACGTTCATCGAAGCTTCGCGCAGGTTGCGATCCTCGACCAGGGAGTCGTGAAGGACCACGGTCGTTTCACCATGGAGCGCGAAGCCGTGCTTGCCTTCGCCGACAGGGTGTTGACCAAGGAAGACGACATCGTCCTCGAGGCTACCGGCAACACTGCCGTCATCGTTCGCCTCTTGGCGCCATTCGTGCATCGCGTGGTCATTGCCAATCCGCTTCAGGTGCGAGCAATCGCCTGGGCCAAGGTCAAGACCGACAAGATCGATGCCGCAACGCTCGCGCGCCTGCACGCCGCGCAGTTCCTGCCCGAGGTGTGGATGCCTCCCGAGGACGTCGAGCTGCAGCGGCGCGTGATCGCCGAGCGCACACAGCTCGTATCGCAGATGACGCGCTTGAAGAACCGCATCCACTCCATCCTGCACGCCAACCTGATGCCGCGCGAGACCGGGCGCATCTTCAGCAAGAGCGGACGCGCACGGCTCGAAGCGCTGCCGCTGCCTGTCGACCAGATGCGAATGGCGCTGCGCCATCACGACGAGCTCGGCCGTCTGGCAGCCGAGCTCGCGGTCATCGATCGAGATCTCGCCCAGCGAGCGCTGGACGATCCGAACGTTCGGCGCCTCATGACCATCGGCGGTATCAATGCGATCGTGGCTGCAAGTGTGCTGGCCGCCATCGGCGACATCACGCGCTTTGCAAGCCCCGAGAAGTTGGTCAGCTACCTCGGACTGAATCCTTCGGTGCACCAATCGGGCGATCATCCGGCGTTCCATGGGCACATCACCCACCGGGGTCGCGGCCATGCGCGCGGCATGCTCGTGGAAGCCGCGTGGTCTCTCGCTCCGAGCCCGGGTCCGCTGAGTGCATTCTTCCATCGCATCAGCCTGAAGCGAGGCAAGCAGGTTGCCGCGGTGGCGACAGCCCGCAAGCTAACCGTTCTCGTCTGGCACATGCTCACGAAGAGCCAGGACTACGCTTGGACCCGACCTGCATTGCTCCAATACAAGCTGCGGGCGCTGGAGCTGACCGCCGGTCGCGCATCGCGGCGCGGCGGAAACAAGCCAGGTCCCGCTCGCGACTACAGCCTCAAGACTGTGCGCGATCAGGAGCGTGCTTGGCTTGCCAAGGCCGAACACGAGTACCGACACTTCGTCGCTGCGTGGCGAGAGCGGCCACCTGCCAAGACAAGGCCTGCTTAGCAGGAGGGGGACTGCTGAGACTCTTGTCGAAAGCATCCGTGTCGATCTCGATGTGCCCGTCGTCACAGTAGCGCGTCAGCGCCTGCCAGTGCGTGAGCGTGTAGCCAATGGCTCGCGCCAGTTCTGACTTGGCCGACACACGCCCGACCATGTCTCTGAGCCAGTCGTGCAGATCCTTCAGCAACGGTGCCGCACGCGCTTGCCGCTGTCGTTGTCGTTCCTCGGGGAGTTGGCCGCGGATGTCGCTCTCGATCGCATACAACGCGGCGATGCGATGCAGCCCCTGCTCGACCACGGATCCCGGGGCGAACTTGTTGTCCTCGTGCACCTCCCAGTAGTACCTCCTCGCGTGCGCGCAACAGGCCGCGTGCTGGACACGGCCGCTGTTGTAGACGCCCTCGTAGCCCGAGTAGGCGTCAGCCTGCAGGATGCCGCGGTAGCGCTTGAGGTGTTCGCGCGGGTGCTTGCCCTGGCGGTCCGGCGAGTAGCGGAACCACACCGCCGGTGGGTCGTGGCTGCCGCAGGGACGGTCATCACGCACGTACACCCACAGCCGATTGGCCGCCACCTTGCCGAGTGCGACTGCCGACTGGACGCCTTGTCGGACGCGCGCAGCCGCACCCCGGTGGACATCAGCAAGCAGCCGCGCTCGGCAGCAAGGCCCGAACGGAGCACGACATCCGCCAGCGGCTGGCGACTGGACCTGGGCGGGCGCGGACCTCACGCGCATCAATGGCCTGGGGGTGACAGTGGTGACGAAGCTGTGAAATCGGCCCGAATGTCAGCCGCTTTGCAGCGTCAAGCACTTTTGCCCCTGGCGGGGGTTGTGTCCGGGCATCAAGATCAGCGGCGGCAAGGTGCTGTCCTCTCGGGCACCAAGCGCTCGGCCAAGGCAGCCGCATGAGAACGGCTGTCGTCAGTTCCGCTTCTTGAGAGAGCTCATGAGCAGTCCGCATCTGCGGAAAGTTCGGCGATTGTCGACGTTCTTTTCCACAACCGCTCCCCCATGAGCTTCATGCCGCCATCGCAACGCTGATGTCAGGATGCGCCACGACTGTGCCGCACGGCAGGGAAACTAAACCCCGTCAGTCAAAAAGATCCTTCAAGAACCCACGACGCTTCTGCGGGTGGTTCCCATATTTTCCGCGATCGTCACAGTCGCCGCGCGAAACCTGGCCGTAGCCGGGCTGAATCGCCCCCGCCCCTGCAGAGCCGGTCTCGCCCATGGACCGCTCAACAATCTTGTCGAGCTCACCCCGGTCGAGCCAGACCCCCCGGCAATTCGGGCAGTAGTCGATCTCAATTCCTTGGCGCGCGGTCATGACCAGCACTGATTCCACACAGGTGGGACATTTCATTTGGATATCTCCGGAAGAGTACGAGTATTTGAAACCCTCTAGCCGCTTGAGTGTCAACCATTCCCCGCGAATCCATGAGGCCTCGTCCGCCTTGATGAGGTTTCGCGAACAGACATCCTCGAAAACCACAAGATGGGATGACCTCGGTTTCGGTGCAGTTCGTAGCGGCTTGAGATGCGTGTAAACCTTCGGCGGATCACTTCACCTTGGTGACGACGTAGTCCTTGCCCTCCTGGGTGAACTCGACTTCGACCTGTTTGCCCTCGGCGAGCTTCTCCCACAACGCCTTGTCCTTGACGAGGAACTTCATGGTCATGGGCGGCCAGTTCAGGCTGGCAATCGGTCCGTGCACCAGCACGACGCTGCCGGCTGGTCGGCGACTTTCACCGTGTCCTTGGCCTCGTGGACGGCAGCCTTTCCGGTTGTCGGCTTCTTGCTCATGTCCAGGTGCGGCACCGCGCCACACGCACCGGGCAGCGCATCGACCTGTCGGCCAAGGAATTCCCCTTGCTGATACTGCTAGCCCCGCGCGAGGTCGTGTCGCGCACGCAGATCGCCTCGCTGATCTGGGACATCCGCTTCGACTCGGACACCAACGTGGTGGAGGTGGCCATCCGCAGGCTGCGGGCCAAGATCGACGATCCCTTCCCTGACACAAGCTGATCCACACTGTACGGGGTGTCGGCTACGTGCTGGAGCGCCGACCGGCGCCATAGTTGCATGAATCGGGGAACCTCTCCTTCACGCATGTCCCTTGCGCTGAGAATCGCGCTCGCCAGTGCGCTCTTCGGCCTGGTCGTCGCGGGAGGAGTGGCGGCTCTCGGCTATCTGGCCCTGACGCAGCAGCTGGACGAGCGCTCGGCCAGCGAACTCCTCGGCAGACGCGACTTGCTCGCGCATCTCTGGCAGAAGTCCCCAGCCAAGGTGCGGTCGCACAGGACCGCCACCGCTTCGAAGACCTTCTGATCGGTCATGACGACCTGCACCTGGCGTTGGCCGATGTGCAGACCGACGCGGTGGTCGGCGAGTTCTCTCCATTGGGCGGGCAGTCCGTCCTGGCTCTCGCCGAAATGGCCGATGGTCCTTCAATCATCCTTGAGTGGCGAGGTCCGCGGCAGGAGCGCTTCAGCGAGATCCGGGGCATCACGCAAATTGCCGGTCGCCGACCCATCCGTTGCAACAACTCGCTGGACCGGCGACATGACAGCCGCCTCTTGGCCGGGTTCCTGCGAGCCACTGCCGTTGGACTAGCTTCCGTGCTCCTACTCGTGGCCGCAGGTGCTTGGGTGATCGCGCGCACCAGCCTGGGGCCGTTGCGGAGGTTTCACCGCCTCGCCTCGACGATCGGCGCGGACTCTCTGGATGCGCGCGTGAGCTTGGCTGGCTTGCCGAGCGAACTGGCGGCGCTCGCGCGATCTGAATGCTATGCTGGAACGCATCGACCTTGGGTACCGCAGGCTCCAGGACTTCTCCGCAGATCTCGCACACGAGATGAGGACTCCGGTGGCGACGCTCCTGGGTCGCACGCAGGTGGCCTTTCGCGCTCGCGAAGCGAGAATGAATTGCGCGAGGCGCAGGAGGGGAATGCCGAAGAGTTGGAGCGGTTGTCGCGCCTGATCGCCGACATGCTGTTCATCGCGAGTGCGGACGCCAGTGAGTCGCCGCTGCACAAGGAATTGGTTCATCTCAACGTGGGAAGACTGGATGCGCCAAGTCGACCAGGTGCTTGCCGACACGCAGCTCGTGCAGCTGGTCTACGAGGTGCTGGCGCGCCGCTGGACGCACAGCCTCACGCGCGGGCGCAAGGGCACGCCCGCAGAGGTGGTGCTGCGACTGCTGCTGCTCAAGCACATGCGCAACTGGAGTTACGCCGTCCTTGAGCGCGAGGGGCCAATCTCGTACCGCCAATTCACCCGCGTCGGAGCGGGCAAGGTCCCTGACGCGAAGACCTTGGGCAAGCTGGGGGTGGCGTTGGGGCCGGACGTGGTCGAGCGGACCCATCGGCGTGTAGTGGCCATCGCTCAGGAGCCCAAGATCGTCCAGGGCCGGCGCATGCGCGTGGACACCACCGTCCGTGGAGACCAACATCCACTACCCGACGGACGGCTCGCTGCTGGGCGACGGCGTGCGCGTACTCACGCGCACCATGAAGAAGATCGAACGGCTGACCGCGGCGGGCGCGAAGCTGCGCGATCGCATGAGGAGCACGCGGCGCCGTCTGGTGCGCATCGGCCGCGCCAGCCGCAGCTTCCGCACCGATCAGGGCAAGGAGCGGCTGCGCCAGTGCTACGCGCGGCTGCTGACCATAACCAGCCGGTCAGTCCGCCAGGCCAAGCGCTTCGTGCGCGAGGTGCAAACGGCATCAAGGCCGGCACGTGCGCTATCACGCAGGCGGCCATCGAAGCGCACGGCGACTATCTCCAGACGACGATCCCGCGGGTGCAGCAGGTAATGCGCCAAACGAGGTAACGCCGGTTCCAGGGAAAAA
Organism: Variovorax sp. JS1663; assembly: GCF_002157355.1. GTDB lineage: Bacteria > Pseudomonadota > Gammaproteobacteria > Burkholderiales > Burkholderiaceae_C > Variovorax. The sequence continues at coordinate 36,212 of NZ_LYMK01000043.1, forward strand.
ACGCGTGCGCCCGGCAAGCTCGTCAGCCTGTTCGAGCCCCATATGGAGATCATCCGCAAGGGCAAGGCCTCCAAGCCCACCGAGTTCGGCAAGATGATGAAGATCCAGGAGGCCGAGCAGCAGATTCGTCACGCATTACGAGGTTTACGACGAACGGCCCAGCGACACCGACTTGCTGGTCCCGGCGATCCGATGTAGCGAGTGCGCGCGCTATCGGTTGCCGTCAGGCGCGCCCGTCCGCCCGCGCGGTGGAACCGGGTTCACAGCGCGCCGCAGCTCTGCAGGCCGACGGGAACATTCCCGCCGGAAAGCGAGCATGGTAGCGGCGGTCGCATCGCGCTGGTGCACGGCCTGCAGCAGCAGCGCTTCCCCCTGTGGAATGAGATCAAGCATGGCCAACTCCTCGGCGCCATCGGCCGAGGTGCGCTCTGCGCTGATGCCTCGCGATTCGCTGATACCAGCACAACACGCAGGGCTGCAGCTGCATCACCTCGGTGAAGAAGAGGCTCCCCAGAGTGGCAGCTGGCTGGACAGCGATGCCAGAGACAGCAGGTCCACGCCGGGCGAGGCAGGTCCTGCGCAGACGCAGATAGGCCGATCGCTTGCGCGGTGTTCAGGACGACTCCTTGAGATAAGACTGGATCAGTTCGACCGCAGGCCTTTCGTCCCAGGCCGCGGCGCCAGAGAGCCGACCGATCTCGCGCCCCTGGGCGTCGATCAGCAACGTCGTGGGAACCGTGGTCACTCCCAGTGTGCTCATTGCCTGCCCCTCGGTATCCGCATACGCCTGGAGCGTGGTGGCCTTGATCTGCCGCAGGAAAGCATCCGCCTTGGCTGGCGAATCAAGCGCCAGCGCCACCACGGCGAATTTGTCGCCGCCTACACGCGCGTTCAGGCGGTCCAGGGCGGGCATTTCTTCCCGGCATGGCGGGCACCAGGTCGCCCACACGTTCAGGAGGATCGTCCGGCCGCGGAAGTCGCCCAAGCTGGCCGGCCTGCCGGCGGTGTCGGAGAACCTCAAGTCGGGGAGAGCACGCGGCTTCGCCCAGCGCTGGAACTTCTGGCCGCTCAGCTCAACGATCTGGGCGGCAGCTCGCGGATCATCTTTGCCTGCCCCGGCTTGCTCCGGCACACTGCCGTCGATTGCCTCGCGGGCGATAAAACCCAGGGCGGCGAACACCACCAACGCGGCTGCAACAGCGGAAATTCTCAAGATCCAGGACATGGCACGACCAACGATTGGACAACCTCTAGCCGGTGGAGAGTCAACGGCACGGGGTAATCCCTTGGCGATGCGCTGCCCAATGTCACCGTCGTGGACGTTCCGGGCGAACATCGGTGGTCCGCCACGCCGGTGGCGAACCAAGGAGAAGAACGAGGATGAGTGATTTCGACGTAGTGATCATCGGCGGCGGCCCGGGCGGCTACCAGGCCGCCATCCGAGGTGCCCAGTTGGGGATGCGCATCGCTTGTGTGGAGAACCGCCCGCGGCTCGGCGGCACCTGCTTGAACGTGGGCTGCATTCCCTCCAAAGCGTTGCTGGAATCTTCCGAGCGCTACTTGGAGGCACGCACGGCCTTCGGCAAGCATGGCATTGCCTTCAGCGGCCTAACGGTCGACCTGTCGAAGCTGCTCGCGCACAAGGACGACGTGGTCGACGAACTGGGACGCGGCATCGACTTCCTGTTCGTCAAGCACAAGATCACCCGGCTGCTCGGCCAGGGTCGCCTGGACGGTCCAGGCCGGGTCGTCGTGCGTGAAGAATCGGGCGCAGAGCAGACCATCACGGCCCGGCAGATCGTGATCGCGACTGGATCCAAAGCCAGTGTCGTGCCCGGCGTTCAGATGGACGAAGCGCGCGTCGTCTCGTCCACTGGTGCCCTGAGCTTTCCGAAGATCCCGGAACACCTTGTGGTGATCGGTGGCGGCTACATTGGCCTTGAACTGGGTTCGGTCTGGCATCGACTCGGGTCCAAGGTCACTGTCGTGGAGTATTTGGATCGCATCACTCCGGGCGTGGACACCGAGATGGCCACGCAGTTGCACAAGATCCTGCACAAGGCCGGCTTCGATTTCATGCTTTCCACCAAGGTGATCGGCGTACGGCAGGCGGGAGCAGTACTGGTCGACGTGGCGCCGGTCGATGCAGGAGAGCCCACGCGCGAGCCGCTCGCGTGCGACGCCGTGTTGGTGAGCGTCGGTCGCAAGCCGAACACCGAGGGCTTAGCATTGGAGTCCGCCAATCTCAAAACCGACGCCAAAGGATTCATTGCGGTGAACCCGAAGACGTTCGCCACGGCAACTCCTGGGATCTACGCCATCGGGGACGTAATCGGAGGGGCTATGCTGGCGCACAAGGCGTCCGAGGAAGGAATCGCACTCATGGAGATGTTGGCGGGCCAGCAGTCGCACGTGAACTACAACGCCATTCCTTCGGTGATCTACACAGCGCCAGAAGTGGCGTCGGTCGGGCAGACCGAAGAGGCGCTCAAGAAGGCAGGCGTTCCATACAAGGCCGGAAGGTTCCCATTCAGCGCCAGCGCACGCGCCAAGGCCAAGGCGCACACCACCGGACTCGTGAAGGTGCTGGCCCACGCGGCTACGGACGAGATCCTGGGCGTCCACATCATCGGTCCGGAGGCCGGATCACTGATTCACGAGGCGGTGGTTGCCATTGAATTCAAGGCATCTTCGGAGGATATCGCGCGATGCTGCCACGCGCATCCGACCCTGCCAGAGGCCTTGCGCGAGGCGGCGCTCGCGGTGGAAGGGCGCGCCCTTCACGTCTGACCGGATCTCAAGCACCACGACGCTCCTGCGAACGACCCCAGTGTGGTCTTCGTCGTTCGTTGAGCAAGGCACTGTCTCCTCGAGAGCACGCCCACGATGATCGCCGAAAACGAACCAGAGCTTCTGCGATGAACAATCCGACCTCCAATACACCGCTTCTGCCTTTTCTGAGAGTGCTAGTCTGGGATGCTCCAGTACGCGTCTGCTATGCGCTCATGGTTGCGTGCTTCACGGGCGCTTATTTGACGGCTGGGCAGGAAGAGTGGCGAATAGTCCATGCGACGTCGGGATACACCTTGGGTGGGCTCGCGATCTTTCGCATTATCTGGGGCTTCGCAGGCACGCGCTACGCGAGGTTTTCGAGCTTCCTGAGAGGACCCGGCGCGATCGCGAACCAACTGCGGCAACTTCCGTATGGATGGGCGAAGCGTCACATAGGTCACAGCCCCGTTGGGGCCTTGTTGATCATCGGCGTGTTGATGTTGTCGCTGGTCGCAGGCGCCTCCGGCTGGGCAAGCTCTGGCACCCCCGCGGCCGACTGGTTGGAACAATTCCACACAACCGCGGCGAACGTGTTACTTGCGGTCGCTGGCTTACACATCGCCACAGTGGCTTTCGGAAGCTGGCGTGCGGGCGAAAATCCGGTGCTGTCAATGATCCGCGGTAGCAAGCTCGGCTCAGCCGACGAGTCTATTCAGAACGCGCGGGGCGGCGTGGCTTTGCTCTTGGTAGCAGCGGTTCTCGGCTTCTGGTGGTATCAATTGGAGAGTGCTGGCGCTGCCACCTCTGCACCTGAACAACGCACACCCGTCACCGAAGTCCATCGTGGGCAGGACGGCGACAAGCCGTGATCAGCGCCAAGCGGCACATTCTCATGAACTGTGGCACGAAGGTAAGCGTGCGACCGAGGCCCTCTTGAATGCGACGTACTGTATGAAGACGATCGTGTGATCGTGCTCGCCGAAGGATGGTGTGCACTTCACGCAACAGGTGCACACCATGTCTTCGCAAGACACACCCTCGAAGTCGACGCGCCGTAAGTACACGGCCACCTTCAAGCGCGAACTCGTCGAGCGTTGCCTGCGGCCCGACGCCTCGGTGTCGGGAATCGCGCTGGAGAGCGGGATCAATGCCAACGTGCTATTCCGCTGGCGGCGCGAACATGTGCGGGGTACCACGCGTGCCAAGGTTCATGATGCTGCACAGGCCGTGCTGGTGCCGGTGAACGTGGCAGCTGAGGTGGCGCAGGCCGTGCCGGAAGCGACGCCGGCAACCCCGTCGAAGCCCGTGGGCATCATCGAGATTGACATCGGCGGCGCGCGCGTTCGCCTGCACGGCCAGGTTGATGAGTCCAACGTGCGCTGCGTGTTGCGCACGTTGCGAGGGCTGTCGTGATCGGGATGCCGGCCAACACGCGCGTATGGCTTGCAGCGGGCCATACCGACATGCGCCGCGGCTTCGATGGCCTGGCGGCGATGGTGCAGACGGTGCTGGCGGCCAACCCATTCTGCGGGCACGTGTTCGTCTTCCGTGGCCGCCGCGGGGACATCTTGAAGTGCCTGTGGTTCGATGGCCAAGGCCTATGCCTGCTCACGAAGCGATTAGAGAGGGGCCGCTTCGTCTGGCCGCAGGCCGACAGCGGCGCGGTGTCGCTGACGCCTGCGCAGTTGTCGATGCTGCTGGAGGGCATTGATTGGCGTATGCCGCAACGCACCTGGCAGCCCGACGCGCTGCGCGTGCCGCAGATCGCGGCGTGAGTACTGGATAAGAATCCCTCGGGTGCACCCCTGATAGCGCTGCGCACGAGGTGGCGGGCACAGTGGTGCTCGTGCCCAATTCCGCCACCATCCCGCTGACCGTCGATGAGCTGCTGCGCATCGTCGCCGAGCGAGACGTCGAGGTGGCATTGCTGAAGCTCACTGTCGACAAGCTCAAGCTGCAGCTCGCGCGCCGAGCCCGCGAGCAATACGGCACCTCCAGCGAACAACTTGGCGCACAGCTCACGCTCGTCCCCGCGGCGCCACCGCAGCCGGCACCGACGGCCGAGCCGCCGAAGAACAAGCAGCGGCGCAAGGCCGGGCGCAAACCGCGCGAGTTGCCTGCACACCTGCCGCGTGAGACTCAGGTGCACTACCCCAAGGGACATGGTGGCGACGCGCCGTGCGCATGCAGCGAATGTGGCGGCAAGCTGCGCCAGCTCGGCGAAGACGTCTCGGAGCAGTTGGAGTACGTGCCTGGGCGCTTCAAGGTCATCCGTCATGTGCGGCCCAAGCTGGCGTGCATGGGCTGCCAGGGCATCTTCCAGGCCGCTGCGCCCAGTCGTCCGATCCAGCGGGGGCTGCCCGGGCCGGCGCTGCTGGCGCACGTCTTCGTCGGCAAATATTGCGACCATGCGCCGCTGTACCGCCAGAGCCGCATCTACGCGCGCGACGGCGTGGAGATCGATCGCTCGACGATGACAGGCTGGGTCGATGGCGGCCATCAACTGCTGGACCCGCTGGTGGCGGCGGCAGGTCGCTACGTGCTGGCCGCTGGCAAGGTCCACGCCGACGACACGCCCGTGCCAGTGCTCGATCCCGGCCGCGGGCGGACCAAGACGGGGCGGCTGTGGGTGTACGTGCGCGATGACCGCCCCTGCGGCAGCCACGACCCACCGGCGGTGTGGTTCCGCTACTCGCCAGACCGCCAGGGCAAGCACCCGCGCGAACACCTGAAGCGCTACCGCGGCATCCTGCAAGCTGACGCCTACTCGGGCTATGAGGGCGTCTACAACAGCGGCCGTGTGCAGCACGCGGCCTGTTGGGCGCACGCGAGGAGGTACTACTGGGAAGTGCACGAGGACAACAAGTTTGCCCCGGGATCCGTGGCCGAACAGGCGCTGCATCGCATTGCCGAGTTGTATGAGGTCGAGAGCGACATCCGAGGCCAACTTCCCGAGGAACGACAACGACAGCGGCAAGCGCGTGCAGCGCCGTTGCTGAAGGATCTGCACGACTGGCTCAGAGACATGGTCAGGCGTGTGTCGGCCAAGTCTGAACTGGCGCGAGCCATTGGCTACACGCTCACGCACTGGCAGGCGCTGACGCGCTACTGCGACGACGGGCACATCGAGATCGACAACAATGCGGCCGAACGCGCGCTGCGCGGCGTCGGCCTTGGAAGGAAGAACTTCTTGTTCTTCGGCTCCGACGGCGGAGGTGAGCGTGCCGCAGGGATCTATGGCCTGGTGGAGTCGGCAAAACTCAACGGACTCGATCCCGAGAAGTATTTGCGCGACGTGTTCGAGCGCATCGCCGAGCACCCCATCAACCGCATCGAAGAACTGCTGCCGTGGAACATCGGCCGATGCGCAGAGCAACAACTACAAGCCGCATGACCATGGCGACCAAGACAACTCGCAAACGCACCGCCACTACCATCCTGCAACTGCGTATCGAATTGCGCGGTACCAAGCCCAAGATCTGGCGCCGGGTGCTAGTGCCGCAGACCATCACGCTGCGCAAGCTGCATTCGGTGATCCGGGCCGCCTTCGGGTGGAGCGGAGGACATCTGCACGAGTTCATCGCCGGTGACGGCGAGCGCTTCGGCAGCCCCGACCCGATGTACGACGACGCCGAGGCCGTCAGCAGCGACAACGTGCGCCTGACCACGGTGCTGCGGTCCTCGACGCTGAGCTATGTCTACGACTTCGGCGACTACTGGGACCACCGCATCACGGTGGACAAGACTCTCGCCGGGGATCCCCTGCTGGAGCTTCCGTTCTGCGTCGGCGGGGCTGGCGCAACGCCGCCCGAAGATTGCGGGGGCGTCTCCGGGTACGAGGACTTCGTACGCGCCATGGCCGATCCGGACCACCCCGAACACGCGCACCTGGCGGAGTGGATCGGTGCCGATACATGGGACCCGGCAGCGCTCGACAGCATCGAGGTCAATGACCGTCTTGCCCTGATCAAGCTATGAGCAGCTGACGGCCCGTCAAGAGGGCCTCGAGCGCACGCTTACGCACGAAGTACGGACCCGAGTACGTCAATCCCTCTATGCCATGGTGCGCCGCCATTTGAGCGGCCATTTCCGCTTCGTCTGCCTGATGACGGACGATGCCCGCGGCATTCACCATGCGGTGGACGCCTGTCCATCCCTTCACTCGACCTGCCCGCGGGTATTCCCGAGCGCGGCTGGACCAAGCTGGTAACGATCCGCCGGACGCGCTCCCGGGCAGGCGCAATCGGCGCTGGCGCTTCATCCGCCCTGCGGGATGGGTGGCCAAGCACTGGAAGGTGTAAGCCGCAATGAGGGACACGCCGAAGCTACGCACGCTCGGCGGCCACTCCCCCCATGACGGCGGCAACGGTGTGGAGGCGTGGACGTACAACGGAAGACTGGCGCGTCACAGATTGCGGTCAGGTCAGCGAGACGCTCGGAAGAGCGCGAGACAGGGCGCACGTGGGCCGCATCGGCGCATCGGCGCATCGGCGCATCGGCGCATCGGCGCATCGGCGCATCGGCGCATCGGCGCATCGGCGCATCGGCAACGGTGAATGACTGAATGACTCCTTGCAAGAGCGGTTTTCCGTACGCACTGGAGCGCTGCGCCTTCGGGGTGAACCGCGAAGGCTCGGACCTTCGCACTCAGGATCCAACGACACCGGCCTGTGATCGCCGCATTGGAAGGTCAGCCGGTGCCGCCTCATAAGACCCAGGGCGGCGCCATCCACTGCCACATCCTGGAGCACCAGGACTGACGGCGGGATGATGAGCGTGGTGCAGGTTGGCTGAGCGTGCTGCTCGCACTACAGTGCCGCGAGCGCTGCGTGCACTTCAGATGGACTCAGGATTTCGGACAGTACTCGGGGAGGGGCCCCCTTGCTATAAAGCACGTAGACCGGTACGCCCGAGCGCCCAAGCTCGACCAGAGCAGCCGTGATGGCGGGGTCCCGCAGCGTCCAATCGGCCCTGAGCAAGGCCACGTTTCTGGCTGCAAGGGCCGCAATGACATCGGGATCTGAGAGCGTTGTGGCCTTGTTGTATTGACAGGTGACACACCAGGCGGCGGTGAAGTCAACGAACACCGGCCGGCCGGTCGCCAGGATCTTCTGCACCCGCCCCGGCTGCCACGGCTCCCAAGACTCGTCCGCGCTCAAGGACGTGGTGGCGGGTGTCCGGGCCGCCACAGGTCCGGTAGCGGTGATCCGCCCAGCGCTCGCCCAGAGTAGCCCCGCAAGCAATGCCAGCGACATGCCGCTCAAGGTAGCGCGTGCCCCACCTTGCAGGGAGAAGGTCCACACCGCCATGCTCATGGCGAGTAGTACTGCCAATAGTGCGGCCATGGCATCGATACCGCTCTGTCGGCCCAGAACCCACAACAGCCAGACCACTGCCGCGAACATCGGGAAAGCCATGAACTTGCGGAAGGTCAGCATCCACCCCCCCGGCCTTGGCATCAGGCGTGCGACCGTCGGGATCCAACTCGTGGCCAGATAGGGCAGCGCCATTCCGAGGCCCAGAACCATGAAGATGGCGAGCGCTTGCGCCAAAGGCAAGCTGGCCGCAACGCCCAGGGCCGCGCCCATGAATGGCGCCGTGCACGGCGAAGCAATCGCTACCGCCAGCACCCCAGAGAGGAAGGCGTTGATGACCGGATGGCTGGCCTCCAAAGAGGCGAGGCGCGACGGCAGCAAACGGCCGAACTCGAACACGCCGGCGAAGTTCAATGCGATCAGCGTGAACAGGGCTGCGAGTACAGCGATGAACCCGGGCGCTTGCAACTGGAACCCCCAGCCCACCTGCTCACCTGCGGCGCGCAGCCCTGCCACAAGCCCACCGAGTGCGGCAAAGGACAACACCACGCCCGCCGAGTACGCGACGCCGTCCAGTCGGCGGGCGCGTTGATCGCGTGCGTGCTTGGTGAAGCCGATCACCTTGATGGCGAGAACGGGAAACACGCAGGGCATCAGGTTCAAGATCAGCCCACCGAGCAGTGCCGCAAGCAGGGCAGCGGCAAACCCCACTCGCGGCGATTGCTGCGCCGCGGCGTTGCTGCGAAGCGCCTCCTGCAATGCCGGCGAGATGGCCGCCGGGGCCGCCATTGCCGGCCACGTTCCGCTGACCGACGCCTCCACACGCCAGCCCTTGTCGCCGAGCGTCAGCACAAGCGGCATGACAGCGGGGCTCTGCGCGCGATGAGGTGAGAGCGGCACCTGCGCCGTCCACGTGGCTCCTTCCCAGGCTTGCGTCCAGTCACCGGAAGTGTGGATCACTTCCGCAATCTCCGGGAAGAATTCAAGCTGCTTTCCCTTGGCCGCTGCCGGCAGCCCGGAAACGTAGACCTTCAAGGTATTGCCATCGACGTGAATCCGCGCATCGTTCGCGAGCGCTTGTGGCTGGGCAGCGAAGCTCGCCTCGAACGCTGCGGCGTGAAGCGCAGTGGTGCTCCTGACCGGAATCGACAGCGCAAACTCGCCCTCCTCGGGGATGCACTCCTTGCGACATACCAGCCATTGGGCCTTCAGCTTGACCTCGAGCACCTCCTTGAAAGGCGGCGGCTGGAAATCCGGCGAGATCGTCAAGGCCACGGGCAGCAGCACAGTGTCGGCGTACCCGTAGTTGATGAGGGTGCCGATAGGATACTTGCGCGGAATCGGCCAGGCGACCTCGCCGGCGATCACGCCGGGCGGCAAGCTCCATTCAAGCCGCGTAGGCAAACCGGAATCCCCGGAATTCTTCCAGTAGGAATGCCACTCCGGCTGGTGCGCGAGTTGTAGCCCGACCCATACCGGCTTGCCCGGTTCGACGCCCTCTGGCGCATGGGCGAGCAATTCGGCGCGCGTGCGTTCGGTGGCGACCCGGTTCTGAGGTGTGCCTTGGGCAAGCGTGGGAAGGCTGGCGAGCAGGGCCGCGGCCAAGACCAAGCGATAGAAGACCAGCAAAAAAGAACGAGCTCGCATGCGGAACAGATCAGGGTGTAGCGGGGGGCGTACACCGACCCGCGATCGAACCGACTATAGGCCGAAATCGGTGACCACCGGATCCATGACCATCCAGTTGAACGGCCAATGGCTGCACCCGCTCGACCCTGCCTGCAAAAGAAGACGAAACGTTATGAAACCCGGAGCCACCTGCTTTTTCAGCAGTCGATCTGATACGGCAGCTATCCGGCGGTCATGGCCGGTACGGCCTTTCTGCTCTCGCGGCCCTCTTAATGCGCACGGGCGCCAGCTCGCCGATCGAGAGCTCGAGGACGCGGGGTAACTGGCTCGGCGCGAGGCCGGACAATCATGCTGGACTGGCCACCAGAAGAATTCCTGACATCACTAAACCGGGCGCTGTGCCGTGATCCCGGGGCACCTGCGGAAATGCCCGCTGGCCTACTTGAGAGATTTGATGACGTAGGTCTTGCCTTCCTCGGCAAACTCAAACTCGACATGCTTGCCGTTGTCGAGCTTCTTCAACAGCATCTTGTCCTTCACCTTGAAGTCCATCCTCATAGCTGGCCAGTTCATGCTTTGGACGGGCTCGTGCGCGATGGTGACCATTCCGGACTTCGCATCGATTTTCTTGACGACACCCTTGGCCATGTGAGTGCTCTGCTTGCCGGCGGCCGGCTTCTTAAACATGTCCGGGCAGTCCATGTTCATACCTTTCATGACCATGCCCTTCATGTCCATGCAGTTCATGCTGTCCTTCTTCATCGTCTCTTGGGCGAACACGCCGGCGGCGTGCAATGTCAAGGCCAGAGCGATGGCGGCGAGAGTGATCTTCTTCATTTGAATCTCCTGCTGAGATGGGTTGCAAAAAAACAGCGCGCAGTCTTCGGACCGTCGTGCTGCACGGACGTGCGCAGCAAGGTGGTTGAGAAAAAGCCCGAACTGGAAGCGCGCATCAAAGCCATGAAGGAGATGTCCCAGGCGCTGGACCAGCTCATCGCCGACTGCAGCAACGACGCCCGGCCGGCCGAAGGCTGCTCCATCCTGGTTGCACTGTCAGGAAGCGCCTTCATCGTCGCATCGATCCTCCCACGGCAGCTAGTCGGCCACTTTGCTCGCTCGCAGCCGCAGCGAATCGGCAATCACGCTCACCGACGACAGCGCCATCGCCGCTGCCGCCACCACTGGCGACAGGAGGATGCCGAAGAACGGGTACAGCACGCCAGCTGCGATCGGAATCCCGACGACGTTGTAGAAGAAGGCGAAAAACAGATTGGTCCGGATGTTCTTCATCGTGGCCTGCGAGACCCGGCGCGCACGCGCGATCCCCATGAGATCGCCATGCAGCAGCGTCACCCCTGAACTTTCCATGGCCACGTCGGTGCCGGTTCCCATGGCGATCCCAACGTCCGCTGCAGCCAGCGCCGGAGCGTCATTGACACCATAGCCGGCCATGGCGACCACCTGGCCCTCGGCCTTCAGCCGTTGCACCACCGCTGCCTTGTCTTGCGGCAGAACGTCTGCAATGACTTCGTCGATGCCGAGCTCGCGACCTATGACCTGCGCGGTGGTCTTGCCATCCCCCGTAAGCATGACCACGCGGATGGCCTCGCGGCGCAGCGCCGCGATGGCTTGCGGGTTGCTCGGCTTGATGGGATCGGCAATGCCAACGAAGCCCCGCCAGGCGGCCCTCGATGCCCACAAAGATGACCGTTGCCGCCTGCGCGCGTACAGCATCCGCCACCGCGACCATGCTGCTCACGTCAATATCGTTCTCAGCAAGAAACTTCGCACTGCCGCAGATCACCCGCGCTCCATCAACCAGGCCGACCACGCCCTTGCCGGCGGGCGAGTCAAAGTCCAGAACCGGCGACAAGGTCAGTTGGCGCTCCTCGGCGTCGGCTACGATGGCGGCGGCCAGAGGGTGTTCGCTCGCCCGCTCCACGCTGGCAAGCTTCTGAAGCACCGCGGAGACATCGAAGCCGGGCGCCGGTTCGACGCGCACCACCTTGGGCCGCCCCTGCGTCAACGTGCCCGTCTTGTCTACCACCAGCGTATCGATCTTCTCCATGCGCTCCAGCGCCTCCGCATCCCGGATCAGCACGCCGTGCTGCGCGCCTTTGCCGACGCCCACCATGATGGACATCGGCGTGGCCAAGCCCAAGGCGCAGGGGCAGGCGATGATGAGCACCGCCACGGCCGAGACGATCGCATACGCGAACGCAGGGCTGGGGCCCCAGACCAGCCACGCGACAAAGGCGAGAAATGCGATCCCGATCACGACCGGGACGAACCAGCCCGCCACCTGGTCGGCCATCCGCTGAATCGGGGCACGGCTGCGCTGGGCGGAAGCGACCATCTGGACAACCTGGGCCAGCAGGGTGTCAGCGCCCACCTTTTCGGCCCGCATGACGAAGCCACCCGTCTGGTTCAGTGTGCCGGCTGTGACCTTGGAGCCGGGCGCCTTGACGACTGGAGTCGGTTCGCCCGTGACCATCGACTCGTCGACCGTCGCCTTCCCTTCCACGACCTCGCCGTCTACCGGCACCTTCTCGCCCGGGCGAACCCGCAGTCGTTCGCCAACCTCGACAGCGTCGAGGTCGACCGTCTCGTCGGAGCCGTCGTCCTTCACTCGCAAGGCCGTTTTGGGCGCCAGATCGAGCAACGCGCGTATCGCTCCGGATGTTTTCTCGCGCGCGCGCAGTTCGAGGACCTGTCCCAGGAGCACCAGCACCGTGATGACCGCCGCGGCTTCGAAGTAGATCGGCACCGCCCCATCCATGCCGCGCAGCTCCGGCGGGAACCATCCGGGCGCCAGCGTGCCGACTACGCTGTAGAGCCATGCGACGCCGTGCCCAATGCAATGGGGCTGAACATGTTGAGACTGCGGTTCTTCACCGAGGCCCAGCCTCGAACGAAGAAGGGCCAGCCAGCCCAGATGACGACCGGCGTGCCGAAGAGCATCTGCGCCCAGTTGGACGTTTTCTGGGTCAGGAAACGATGCAGGTCGATCAGGTGCCCGCCCATCTCGAGCAGGACCACGGGCACGCTGAGCACCAGGCCAATCCAGAAGCGTCGGCTCATATCCCGCAATTCGGGGCTTTCGCCGATCGCGTCTCGGTCGCCATGACCGGCTCCAACGCCATGCCGCAGATGGGACAGCTTCCAGGCCCCATCTGGCGAACCTCCGGGTGCATGGGGCAGGTGTACTCGACATCCTGCGCACTGCCTGTCGCAGGCGCGGCGCCACCATGCGCATCAGCCGCTGGGTGGTGCCGATGATGATTGTGGTGGTGATCTTGCGGGCCGTGCTCTACCGAATGGTTGGCGCCGCGGTTTGAATGCTGATTCATAGGACTTCCTCTTTTTTTTTGCCAATCTCAACCCTTCCACGATGGGAATTTCAACCAGTTCATTGAACCGCCTGTTCCGCAAGGGAATTCATCTTTCCCCAAGGCACCTTGCCGAGGGCGCAACCGTCCTACGCACCACGCGCCCCGTGGCTGATGCCGCTTGGCGATTAATTGCTCTACACAGAGCTCTTCCCAACCCAGGAGATTCAAGATGAAGACTGTCGTTTCAGGGCTCCTTTGCGCGACCATCGCCCTCGCGACGGGCATGGCTTTCGCCCAGGATACAAAAAAGCCTGAGGCCAGGACCAAGGATCGCGCGCAGAGTCAAATGACCACGCAAGAATGCAAGGAGCATATGGCCATGTCCAAGAAGGGCGAGATGAAGATGGATGACGCGATGATGAAGATGTGCTCTGACATGATGAAGAAGGAAAAGAAGGCCAGCACTGCGAAGAAGCAGTAGAAGGCTGAGCGAGTGGGCCCCGCACGCTTGGTTTCGGCGCGCTTTTCTACGCCCTTAGCGAGCCACCCTCATGCGTTGAAACTCTTCCTGTTTCATCGCGATGTAGGCGCTTCGATCCATCTCATGGAGTTGCCGCGCGTAACGCGCGGTCCCGTCGAACCACTTGGACAGACGTTCGCTCAGCTGCTGATCCTCAGGCGCGTCCAAGTACGCCTCGATCGCGAGGTAGTAGCGCATTGTGTTGCGTTCCACGACACCTCGCACCCCTCCTACGTATTCCCGCTCACCGGCTGAGTTCGTGCCAGTCACCGTGAACCCAATCTTGCCGCTCCCGGTCGTTGCAAGGTAGATCTGCATCGCAAGCCGTGCGACTATCCCGTCGGAATAGGCATAGCCGAGGTGAATGAAGGTTTTGCCATCGTCGATCGGTGTGGCCTTGAGCTCGATGCGATAGTCGCGGGTCGCGAGCGGACCGTGGGTCGCGCTCAGACGTACGGCCAGATAGTCGGGTGCGATGGAGACCGTGCGCCAGGCAAGGTCGATGCGCTGCGCGTCGGAGAGTGGCTGGTCGTAGGTGCGGCCGATCGCGACAACCAACGACGTCCTCGCCGAAGTCTCTTGCACGAGGCAATGCTTGGTGTTGAGGTGCAGCATCAAGATCTCGCACCACACCGCAGGCACACGCAAAGCGTTGCTTACCTCGAGGAACGGATGAGCAATCACCGCGTGGGCATCTCCCCGTAGTTGGTCAGGCATCTCCGCCGATTCGAGCACCATGCGGCCGTCGAGAAGGTTGTGCTCGAACTGCCGTCGGACTTCATTGAATTTGGCGCGCAACGCAGCGGCGTCGCCGCCCTGCGCCACTGCGATTGCCGGCGCCATGAGACAACATAGCCCGAGCAGAGCCACGCTGATGAGCTTTTTCATGAGCGATACCTTGGGCGGGAGGCGCCTTCGTGTTCGCAGGATGAATGGCTCAGATGATGTGAGCCTCGAGGAAGCAGGTCATCGCATCGCCGGTTGCTCACTGGCTTCCTTTCCTGCAAGGCGGCAGTGACCGCCTACCTCCCGCGCATCTTGGATCGGCAATCTGTCTATCTGATGCCTGACACCTCAGTGAGGGGGCGGGGCGAGTTGCCTCGAAGAACCCGATGGACGTCCGGAGTTGCCGCCTGGCACCGCAGCGCAAAAAGTCTGGGCATGAAAATTCTCACACGCGGTCGAAACTTAGGTTTACAGTTAATACAATAGGATTCAACATGCGGTCAAGACTGCATGCGCGAGGAGGTACCGCCATGGCTGCATTGCCAACTGGTTTGTGCTCGCACGACTTTTCGGTTCATCAGCCGTTGGCGCTCCTGTCGCCAGATGAACTGTCGGAGCCCTCCGCTGACTTCCTAAGTGTTCGTTCCGTGCTCCTGCCGAGGACGGAACTGGTCGACCGTTCTTTTTTCTCGCCGAAGCAGCGCGAGCGCCTGCACGATCAGCTGATGTCTGCCGCGCCCTTCCCCCACCTGGTGCTGGAGAACATCTTCAATCCGGCGCTGCTGGAACTGGTCGTCGAGGAGTTCGACACCCAACCCGACAACTGGACCGAGGTCAAGAGCCGCTACGAATCGACCCGCCGCTCGGTGCTGGGCCCGACACTGGGGCCTGCGACGCAGCTGTATTTCGACATCATCCATTCCGGCTGGTTCATCGACTGGCTGTCCTCCCTGACCGGCGTGCCCTACCTGCTGCCCGACCCCAAGCTGTTCGGCGGCGGGCTGCACGAAAGCCGCACCGGCGCGACCTTTGCTGTGCACCGCGATTTCAATCGCCACCGTCATCTGGGGCTGAAGAACGAGATGGTCTTCATCACCTACCTCAACAAGGGATGGGACCCGGATTGGGGCTCCGGCCTGGAGCTCTGGGACAAGAAGCACGACCGCTGCGTGACCACCGTGCAGCCCGAGTTCGGCCGCACCATCCTGCTGCCGCACGGGCCGATCAGCTACCACGGCCACACCAAGCCGCTGCAGGCGCCGGACGACCGCCCGCGCCGCTCGGTCGCCGCCTACTACTACAGCAGCCCGCTGGCCGGCAAGCAGCACGGCGACGAGTCGGCCTCGGTGTTCATGAAAACGCACCGCGTCGACCGTGCCAAGGCCGTTGCCCGCATGCTGACGCCGCCGGTGCTTTGGCTTCTGGCACGAAAGATCGCCGGCCGCAGTTGACTACGGGGACGAGACGACCCGGTGCCAGAAAAGTGCTGATCTTTCCACGTTTCAGGATCATGAATCGGCGCGTACATGTAATCCCTAAGTATTCACATGTAAGAGTTCGCGCACAGTCGTGCCTTCGGCCTTTTCGGCGAATCGAACAAACGCAACAAGTGCATCGGCATATGTCGATAGGTGGATGCACAAGAGGGAGTAGCCGTACTTCTTGGTGGTTTGCAGCGCGCGTTCGTTCACGCAAGATGGGGTGCGAATTGATACTTTGTTAGTAAGCGGAGCGGCTGCGCCGAATGATTCGGTACGGCTTGTCGCAACCTGTAACAGACGATCGATCGAGGGGGCCCAATGGAACGTCGTGCACATTCCGCTATCGAGTCAGCACCCGCGTCCGGGGCCACCTCGGGCCACGGGTACGGGAATGAGGGGCTTCCGCCAAGTGTGTTCTCGGCGACAGAGCTTCCGTCCGACCGTCGACGAACGCCGCAATCACGCTCTGCGCCTGCTGCGGTGAGCCTCAACCTGGGCGGCGAAGCAGTCGCATCAGCCGCCCGGCTCGCCGAAGCAGCAGCAGCCTCGATCGAGTCCGTTCTTTTTTGTGTGTTCGCGGCCATGGTGCATTGGCTGACCCAACAGGAGAGTGTGCTCGTCGGCGCCCTCCCTGCAAAAGCACCGGGAAAGCTGCTCCCGATGCACTTGCCAGTTGCTCCCGGCATGACTTTGCGCCAACTCCTGGAGCGGAGCGATGCAGCTTTACGCGAAGGCAGTTGGCACGCCGAGGGACTGACCGAAGCTTTGCCACCGACGGAACAATCAGGCGCAGTACGCCCGACAACCTTCTTTGGCTTTGCCGCCGAAGCGATGCCGCCTCCCAACCTGCAGGCCGATCTGGTGCTGCAAGCAGGCGATACCCCTCAGGGGTTGAATCTGAACTCGCGCTACAACAGCGAACTCTTCGATCGTTCCACCATCGAACGCTGGCTTCTCATCTATCGCGCTGCCTTGGCCCGATGGGCCGCAAACACGGAGATTGGTCTGGCGGATGCCTTTGCGCTCACCGACGCCGATCGATCACTGCTTGCATCGTTCAACGCGACCGCAGTAGCACTGGAAGAGGGGCTGCGCATCGAGGTACTGATTGGCCGCCAAGTCGCTGCAACGCCAGATGCCATCGCCATCACCGCAGGTGGCGTGAGACTGAGCTTCAAAGACCTGGCTCAACGCGCAAACGGACTCACTGAGGCGCTGCGGGCACGCGGTGTCCAGGCTGGCGACCTCGTTGGACTTTCCTGTGACCGGAATGAGCACATGGTGGTGGCGCTCTACGGCATCCTGCAGGCAGGCGCCGGCTACGTGCCGCTGGATCCTTCGTTCCCTCCGGATCGCCTGGATTTCATGGCCGAAGACGCAGGCCTGCGGGTGATGGTCGTAGATGGCTCGACCGTCGATTGCTGGTCGGGAAAAGCGGTCTCCCTCGTGCGTGCCGATAACGTCACGTCCACAGGCATAGTCCCACCGCCACAAGCCGATCCGGAGGCGGTTGCGTATGTGATCTACACCTCCGGCTCGACGGGGCGCCCCAAGGGGGTGCGTGTGCCGCATCGCAGCGTGTGCAATCTGTTGACCAGCCTCCGTACTGTCCCGGGCCTCAGCGCTGACCATGTGACTCTCGCGGTGACGACGCTATCGTTCGACATCGCAGTGTCCGAGGTTCTGCTGCCGCTGACCATCGGCTCGCGCATCGTCATGGCGGACAAAGACCAGACCACGGACGGCATGCTGCTGCGTTCTCTCATCGAGCGTGAAGAGGTCACCTTTGTCGACGCAACCCCTTCGACCTGGCGTTTGCTGCTCGGGGCGGGTTGGTCTGGCCGCGCGGACATGCTGGCGATCTGTACCGGCGAGCCGCTTCCCCCAGACCTCGGCCGAAAGCTGCTCCCGATGGTGCAGCAGCTTTGGAACGGCTACGGCCCGACCGAGACGACGGTTTGGTCGAGCTTTCACCGGCTTGAGCAGGTCGATACGGTCGTGCCGATCGGCCGCCCAGTTGCGAACACCCAGTTCCACGTGCTGAATGCGGCGCTTCAGCCGCTTCCTGTCGGCGTGGTCGGCGAACTCTTCATCGGTGGCGCGGGCGTGACGCTGGGCTACCTGAATCGCCCCGAGCTCACATCGGAGCGCTTCGTAGCAAATCCGTTCGGCGCCCAGGACAACGCGGTGCTCTACAGAACCGGCGATCTGGGGCGCTGGCGTGCCGACGGCGTGCTCGAATGCCTGGGTCGCAATGACCATCAGGTCAAGATCCGTGGTTATCGCATCGAACTCGGCGAGATCGAGAACGCCCTCTTGCAGCATCCCGGCGTGCGCCAGACCGTGGTTATCCCGCGCGAGGACCAGCCCGGCAACGTGCGGCTGGTCGCCTATTTCACGACAGAGCGATCGCCAGGC
Source organism: Variovorax sp. JS1663 (assembly GCF_002157355.1). Classification (GTDB taxonomy): domain Bacteria; phylum Pseudomonadota; class Gammaproteobacteria; order Burkholderiales; family Burkholderiaceae_C; genus Variovorax. The sequence goes on from NZ_LYMK01000043.1 coordinate 54,405, forward strand.
GTGGAAGCGCTGCGCGCGCACCTCGGCACGCTGCTGCCGCCCTATATGGTGCCCAGCGCGTACGTCGTGCTCGATGTACTTCCGTTGCTTCCCAACGGCAAGCTGGACCGCCGCTCCCTGCCTGCGCCGCTGGCAGAGCGCCCCGATTTGTCCGAGCCCTATGAAGAGGGCCGCAGCCCGGCGGAACGGCGCGTGTGCGCCGCCTTCGCAAAGGCGCTCGGGATCGACAAGGTGGGCCGCTCCGACAACTTTTTCGATCTGGGCGGCGACTCGCTGCTGGTCCTGAAGGTGTTGACCGACCTGCAGCAGTCCAGCGCACAGCCGTTGTCGGCCAACCTGTTCTTCCAGCAACCAACGCCGCGCGCGTTGGCGCTAAAACTCGAAGGCGAAGCGCCCGCCCGACAGTTCGCAGCCCCACAGCAGCCTCGATCCAGGCCTTCCGCCGGCACGGACGAGCCGATCGCGTTGATTGCCATGGCGGGACGCTTTCCAGGCGCGGCTGATGTCGAGCACTTCTGGGACAACCTCTGCGCAGGGCGCGATTCGATCACATTCTTCGATGACGCGACACTCGACGCAGGTGTCAACGCTGCTCTCCGGGCCGACCCCAACTATGTTCGAGCGCGCGGGGTGATCGACGACGTCGAGTGGTTCGATGCCGCCTTCTTCGGCATCAACCCGAAGGAAGCACAGCTGATGGACCCGCAGCAGCGCCTGTTCTTGGAGATCTGCTGGGAGTGCATGGAGCGTGCGGGCTACACCCCTGACCAGTGCCCGGGGTCGGTCGGCGTCTATGCCGGCATGTACAACGCCACCTACTTCCTGCAGCACGTCCAGAAGCGGCCTGAGCTGATCGAAGAGATGGGTGCGTTCCAGGTGATGCTCGCCAACGAGAAGGACTACATTGCGACGCGGGTGGCGCATCGCCTGAACCTGACCGGGCCCGCGATCGCGATTCACACCGCATGCTCGACCTCGCTCGTCGCTGTGGTGCAGGCGTTCCACGCGCTGCGTTCGGGGCAATGCGACATGGCGCTCGCTGGCGGCATCGCGGTTACCTGCCCACCACGCAGCGGATACCTCTACGAGGAGGGCGCCATGCTGTCACCCGACGGCCATACGCGCAGCTTCGACGTCAAGGCCAAGGGCACGGTATTCGGCGACGGTGCCGCCGTGGTGATGCTCAAGCGACTGGGCGATGCGCTTTCCGACGGCGACCCGATCTACGCCGTGCTGCGCGGCGCGGCAGTCAACAACGATGGAGGCGCCAAGGCCAGCTTCACGGCCCCGAATATCGACGGCCAGGCGGCCGTCATTTCGGCAGCGCTGGCGTCGGCTGGGGTCGATGCACGCAGCATCTCCTACGTCGAGACGCACGGCACGGCCACGCCGATGGGCGATCCGGTCGAGATCGAGGGCCTGACACGGGCCTACGCGCGCCACACGTCGGATATCGGCTTCTGCCGCATCGGTTCGGTCAAGAGCAACGTGGGCCACCTCGTCACCGCAGCGGGCGCTGCCGGCCTGATCAAGACGGCGCTTTCGCTGCATCGCGAACGCATCCCGGCGTCGATCCACTTCCAAGCGCCCAATCCGGCCATCCGGTTCGACGCCACGCCCTTCCGGGTCAACGACTGCCTTCATCCATGGCCGCGCGGGGAAGCGCCGCGGCGCGCCGGTGTCAGCTCATTCGGCGTTGGTGGCACCAATGCCCACGTGATCGTTGAAGAAGCTCCTTTGCGCGCGGATTCGGACGTGTCAGCCACACCTCAGGTGCTGGTGCTCTCGGCCCGCACGCCAACGGCATTGGCGGCAGCCCGCACGCGGCTGGCCGATCACCTCGAGGCCCATCCCGGCATCTGCCTGCCCGATGTGGCCCATACGCTTCGCGTCGGCCGCAAGGCCTTCGCGCATCGGGCCTGCGTCGTCGCACGCTCCCCCGTTCAGGCGGCAGCCGCATTGCGCGCGGCCGACGCATTGGGAACGGCCAGCGGGACAACGGCGGCGTGGGTGCCGCAGCCGGTCCTGATGTTCCCGGGCCAGGGCGCGCAGTACGCAGGAATGGGGCGGGCGCTGTATCTGACCGATACGGCGTTTCGTGCCGCCTTCGACGAGTGCCTGCTGGCCTTCGAGGGCATGCTCGGCTTCGACCTGCGCGAGCGCATGTTCTCGGACGATGCTGCCGCGCTGGCGCCGACCTCGGTCACGCAGCCCGCTACCTTCGCGCTCGAATACGCGCTGGCGCGCCAGTTGATGTCGCTGGGCGTGACGCCCGTGGCGATGATCGGCCACAGCGTGGGCGAGTTCGCCGCCGCCGTGCTGGCCGGCGTGATGCGCCTGGAGGATGCGGCCCGCCTGGTCGCACGCCGCGGCGCGCTGATGCAGGCGCAGCCGGCGGGCATCATGCTCTCGGTCCGCCTGGCCGCCGCCGAGTTGCTGCCGCTCTTGCCCGAAGGCATCTCGCTGGCCGCCGACAACGGCCCCGCGGTCTCGGTGGCCGCCGGGCCGGCCGAAGCCATCGAGCAGCTGCGCGCCGCGCTGGAAGCCAAGGGCTTCGTCGCCAAGGCGCTGCAGACCTCGCATGCCTTCCACTCCGCGATGATGGAGCCGGCCGTCGCGCCCTTCGAGGCGCTGGTCGGCCAACTCACGCTCTCGGCGCCCCGCCTGCCGATCTACTCCACCCTCACCGGCCGCCTGCTGACGGCCGAGGAAGCGACCGATCCGCGCTACTGGGCCCGCCACCTGCGCGAGACGGTGCGCTTCTCGCCCGCCGTGCGCGAAGTGCTGGCGCAGCTCGCGCATCCGCTCTTCGTCGAAATCGGGCCGCGCAACACGCTGGCCACCCTGGTGCGCCAGCATGCCACCAAGGTGCTCCCCGCAGTGGCCATCGAATTGCTCGGCGACCGCCCCGAAGGCGAGTGCAGCGCCTGGCGGCTCGCCGCTGGCCGCCTGTGGACGATGGGCGCCGAGGTCAATCTCGTCGCGCTTGACGAGCGCGCAAGCAAGCATCGTGTGCTGCTGCCGACTTATCCGTTCGAGCGCAAGCGCTTCTGGGTCGACATTGCCGCCTCCGAGGTGCCCGCTCTTTCCCCTGCCTGTGCCGCCCTGACCATCCCTCTTTCGATTCCGGAGTTGCCGATGACAATCGCTACTGCTGCACCCCCGCGCCGCGCGTCCCTCGTCATGCGCCTGCGCGAGCTGTTCGAGAACCTCTCGGGCATGGACATGAGCGGCGTCCAGAGTGGATCGCCTTTCGTCGAGATCGGACTCGACTCGCTCACGCTCACGCAGGCTGCCATCCAGGTCAAGAAGCATTTCAAGGCCAACCTGACCTTCCGCCAGTTGATGGAGAGCTACCGTAGCTTCGACGCGCTGGCGGAATTCCTCGACGAGACGCTTCCGCCAGATCCTGTTGCGACCTTCGCGCCTGCGGCAGCTGCCGTTCCCACAGTCGCACCCGCCGTGGCTATGCCGCCTGTGACGGCCGGGGTTGCGCTTGCTACGCAAACAGCGACCGTCCCCCCGCCGGCCGGTTTGGCGAACGGCAACGGCATCCTCCTGCAGCAGATCATCGCCCAGCAGATGCAACAGACGCAGTTGATGCAGCAGCAACTCGCATTGCTGCTGGGCGGGCAGACGCTTCCGGCCAACACCTCGCTGCCGGCACTGGCGGTGGAGCAACCTGCGCCCATGACTACCGCCGCGGCCACGACGTCCAACAACTCCGAAGCCGCGGCCGAGGAGCTCGCCCCCGCCGCGCCCAAGTACGACGTCAAGAAGGCCTTCGGCGCGATCGCGCGCATCCACACCCAGAGCAAGGAGCCCACCGAGCGCCAGAAGGCGCGGCTCGCGGCCTTCACGCGGCGTTATGTCGAGCACACGCAGAAGAGCAAGGCCTTCACCGAGCGCAACCGCCCGCACATGGCCGACCCGCGCGTGGTCAACGGCTTCCGTCCCGCGACCAAGGAGATCACCTACCAGATCGTGATCGAGCGCTCCAAGGGTTCGCGCCTGTGGGACATCGACGGCAACGAGTACGTCGACACGCTCAACGGCTTCGGCATGAACCTCTACGGCTGGCAGCCAGACTTCGTACTCGATGCAATCCGCAAGCAGCTCGACGCCGGTTTCGAGATCGGCCCCCAGCATCCGCTGGCTGCCGAGGTGACCAAGCTCGTATGCGAACTGACGAAGTTTGACCGCGCAGGCCTGTGCAACACCGGCTCCGAGGCCGTGATGGCGGCGCTGCGCATCGCGCGCACCGTCACCGGCCGCAGCACCGTGGTGCTGTTCACCGGCTCCTACCACGGCACCTTCGACGAGGTGCTGGTGCGCGCCGGCCGCAACGCCAAGGGCATGTCGGCGGCACCGGGCGTTATGCAAGGCATGTTCGGCGACGTGCGCGTGCTGGACTACGGCACGCCCGAGGCGCTGGAATTCATCCGCGCCAACGCGGACGACCTGGCCGCGGTGCTGGTCGAGCCGGTGCAGAGCCGCCGGCCCGACTTCCAGCCGAAGGAATTCCTGCGCGAGGTGCGCGCGATCACCGAGAAGTCCGAGACCTGCCTGATCTTCGACGAGGTCATCACGGGCTTCCGCTCGCACCTGGGCGGGGCGCAGGCCGTGTTCGGCATCCGCGCCGACCTGGCCTGCTACGGCAAGGTGATCGGCGGTGGTCTGCCTGTCGGCGTGATCGCCGGCAAGCGCACCTACATGGACGCGCTGGACGGCGGCCCCTGGCAGTACGGCGACGACTCCATGCCCACCGTGGGTGTGACCTACTTCGCCGGCACCTTCGTGCGCCATCCGCTGGCGCTGGCTGCAGCCAAGGCTTCGCTAGAACAATTGAAACAGGACAACAACAAGCTGCAGTCCCAGCTCAACCTGCACACCGCGGCCATGGCCGACGAGCTCTCGGCCTTCTGCCGCGAGGTCGGCGCGCCGGTCGAGATCCGCTACTTCTCCTCGCTGTGGCGCGTGAGCTGGCTCGAGGACCATCCGCTGCAGGACCTGCTGTTCGCGATGATGCGCAGCCGCGGCGTCCACATCCTGGACAACTTCCCCTGCTTCATGACCACCGCGCACACGCAGCAGGACATCGCGACCATCAAGTCGGCCTTCAAGGAATCGATCGCCGAGATGCAGGAAGCCGAGCTGCTGCCGCGCCGCGCTGTGAACAAGCTGGCCTTCGACTCTTCCCACCCCCCAGCGCCTAACGCACGCCTGGGGCGCGATAAAGACGGGCAAATCGCCTGGTTCGTGCCCGATCCCCGGGCACAGGGCCGATTCACAAAGTACCAAGCATGACCGAAGCAATTGCTCCAGCCGTGGCAGAGAACGCCACGGACGTGTTCGATCCTTTTGCCTCCGGGCCGATCGAGCGAGTTGTCTTGACCACGGAAGCGCAGCGCGAAGTCTGGCTTGGTGATCAGTTGAGTCCCGAGGCTTCGCTGGCTTACAACGAAGCAGCGCGGTTGCGGCTCCAAGGTACGCTGAACACAAACGCGCTCGCTTCGGCGCTGGACCGCCTCGTCGCGCGCCATGAATCGCTGCGTTCGACTTTTTCATCCGACGGCATTGAGCTCCTGATCGGCGAGCCGGCCCCGGTCGCGCTGGCGGAGCATGACCTGGGCATGCTCGATCCGGCCGCCCAGAAGCGCCGCCTGGAGGACGACGGCGTGGCGGTGGTGCTCGAGCGCTTCAACCTCGAGCAAGGCCCGCTGTTCCGCGCCGCGCTCTACCGGCTCTCGTCCATCGACCATGTGCTGGTGCTGAGCGCCCACCATGCGATCTGCGACGGCTGGTCCTGGGGCGTGATCAGCCAGGACCTGGGTGCGCTCTATGCCGAGCAGATCGGCGCCGGCCCGGCGCTGGAACCGGCCGCCCAGTACTCCGACTACGCCGCCTGGGAGGTCCAGGAGGCCAACAGCCCCGAGATGGACGCCCACATCGGTTACTGGCTCGCGCGCTACGCCGGCGGCAGCCTGCCGGTGCTGGAGCTGCCGCTGGACCGCCCGCGCCCGCCGGTGCGCACCTTCAACTCCTACCGCATCGACCAGGTGCTGGACCAGGGCCTGATCGACGGCCTGCGCAAATTCGGCGCCAGCGCCGGCACCAGCCTCTTCGCCACCATGTTCAGCGCCTTCGCGGCCATGCTGCACCGCCTGACGGCGCAGGAAGACCTGGTGATCGGCATCGCCGCCGCCGGCCAGATGCCGAGCGAGATGCACACCCTGGTGGGCCACTGCGTCAACCTGCTGCCGATCCGGGTCGCGGTCGATGCCCAGGCGCCCTTCGACAAGCTGGCGCGCGAGTCGGCCAGCACCCTGCTCGATGCCTTCGAGCACCAGACGCTGACCTACGGCGCCCTGCTCAAGAAGCTGCCGGTGCCGCGCGACCCCAGCCGCCTGCCGCTGGTGAACGTGCTGTTCAACGTCGACCGCGACGCCGCGCCCAACGACGGCAACTTCCCCGACATCCAGGTCGAGCAGAGCACCATCGGCCGGCGCTACGAGAACTTCGAGCTCTTCCTCAACATCACGCCGGTGCGCGGCGGGATGCAGATGGAGGCGCAGTACAACGCCGACCTCTACGACGACACGACCATTCGCCGCTGGCTGGGCATGTACGAGACGCTGCTGCGCGCCGTGGTGCGCGAGCCCGCGCAGGCGGTGGGCCGGCTGGCGCTGCTGTCGGACGCGGAAGCGCATGCGCTCGCCGCCCTGCAGCCGGCGCCGACGCCGATCGAAGGCGCGCCGCTGATGCACGCCGGCTTCGTGGCGCACGTGGCCACGCAGCCGGAACGCCCTGCGTTGCGCGACGGCACGCAACGCCTGAGCTACCGCGAGCTCGACGCGCGCGCCAACCGCCTGGCCCATGCGCTGCGCGCCCGCGGCATGGGCCGCGGCGAACGCGTGGGCCTGTGCCTGGACCGCGGCTTCGACATGTTCGTGGCCCTGCTGGCCGTGCTCAAGAGCGGCGCCGCCTACGTGCCGCTGGACCCGGCCTTCCCGCAGGCCCGCCTAGACTACTACGCCGAGGATGCGAAGCTCGGCCTGCTGCTGACCTCCTCCACCATCGCCGCCGCGCCCAAGGCCTGGCGCGCGGACGCGGCCGAGCGCGTGCTGCTGCTGGACCGCGACCAGGCCTGGCTCGAACAGCCCGCCACCGCCCTGCCGCCCGGCGCGCAGGACGCGCAGGGCGAAGACACGGCCTACGTCATCTACACCTCCGGCTCCACCGGCAAGCCCAAGGGCGTGTGCGTGCCGCACCGCGCGGCCGCCAACCTGATGCAGACCATGCAGCGCGAGCCGGGCATCGGCCCCGAGGACCGGCTCGCGGCCGTCACCACGCTGTCCTTCGACATGGCGGTGCCCGAGGTCATGCTGCCGCTGGCCGCCGGCGCCGAGATCGTGATCGTGCAGCGCGAGGTCGCGATGGACGGCAACCGGCTGCGCGCGACGCTCGAATCCGAGGCCATCACCATCCTGCAGGCCACGCCCGGCATGTGGCGGCTGCTGCTCGATGCGCAGTGGTCCGGCCCGCGCGGCTTCCGCGCCTGGATCGGCGCCGAGCCGGTGCCGGCCGACCTCTCGCTGGAGCTGATGAACCGCACCACCGAGCTGTGGAACCTCTACGGCCCGACCGAGACCACCGTCTGGTCCACCGTCTGGCGCATGGAGCGCCCGATCGTGGCGGCGCGTGGCGTCTCCATCGGCAGGCCGATGGCCAACACCGGCGTCTGGATCCTCGACGCCAACCTGCAGCCCTGCCCGATCGG
>NZ_LYMK01000044.1 GCF_002157355.1 Variovorax sp. JS1663
GGGACACGCACAGTGGGGTCGCCTTTCTTTGGTTACTTTCTTTGGCGAAGCAAAGAAAGTGACTCGCCCGCCGGGGCGAATTCCCGGCTCCGGCCCTAAACAAACAGCAAGGCAAAAGCCAAAAACCTAGAACCCCAAACTCTCCAACAAATCATCCACCTGCGCCTGATCCGCCACCGCCTCCGGATTGTCCGCCTTGATCTGCGGCCCGTTCATCAGGCTGTTCGCCTGCCCGAGCGCGATCTCCGAGCGCTTTTCCGCTGGCGCGTTGTCGATCAGCACCTGCAGCAGCTGCGTCTCCACCTCGTTGACCACATCCATCATCTTCTTGATGACCTGGCCCGTGAGGTCCTGGAAATCCTGCGCCATCATGATTTCCATCAGCTGCGAATTGATGGCGCCGGCACGCTCGGGCACCTGCTGAAGGTAACCGCGCGTGTCCATCACCAGCTCGCGCGCCTGGTCCAGTTCGATCGGATTGGCGAACCACTGGTCCCACCGCCCACTCAGGTCCTTGGCCCCGTTCGACAGCGCCTCCTGCATCGGCTGCGCGACGTCGATCGCGTTGAGCGCCCGGTGCGCCGCGCGCTCGGTCATGGTCGCCACGTAGCTGAGGCGGTCGCGCGCATCCGGGATGGCCTGCGCCGCGCGCTCGACCTGCTTGTCCAGGCCCAGCTCGCGCAGGCCCTCGCGCAGCTGGCGCGTCAGCTGGCCGATGCGGCCCAGCAGTTCATCGTGCGTGTTGCCGGTTGTGTTGGCACTCATGTCATGCCGCCTCTTTCTGGAGCTTCTCGAAGATCTTGTTCAGCTTCTCTTCGAGCGTGGCCGCGGTGAAGGGCTTGACCACATAGCCGTTGGCGCCGGCCTGGGCCGCGGCGATGATGTTTTCCTTCTTCGCCTCGGCCGTGACCATCAGCACCGGCAGCTTGGCCAGCTCGGGGTCGGCGCGGATGGTCTTGAGCATGGTCAGGCCGTCCATGTTCGGCATGTTCCAGTCCGAGACCACGAAGCCGAAGTTGCCGCCGCGCAGTTTCTCGATGCCGGCCGCGCCATCCTCCGCCTCGTCGACGTTGAGGAAGTCCAGCTCCTTCAGCAGGTTGCGCACGATGCGGCGCATGGTCGGGAAGTCGTCCACGACCAGGATCTTGATGCTCTTGTCAATCACGGTTTCTCCAGCTTCAGCAGTTCAGTTTGAATGGGGTCAGACCCGGTTGGCGCGCTCGCCGAAGGTGCGAAGGTGCGCCAGCACGCGGCGGGTCATCTCGTTCAGGGGCGACACCTCGTCCACCGCGCCCAGCAGCACGGCCTCGCGCGGCATGCCGTAGACGACGCAGCTCGCCTCGTCCTGCGACAGGGTGTGGGCGCCGGCCTGCTTCATGCGCAGCAGGCCCTCGGCGCCGTCGCGCCCCATGCCGGTGAGGATCATCCCGATCGCGTTCTTGCCCGCATGCCGGGCCACCGAATCGAAGAGCACGTCGATCGAGGGCCGGTGGCGGTTCACCGGCGGCTCCTGGTTGAGCTGGGCCACGTAGTTGGCTCCGCTGCGCGCCAGGGCCATGTGCCAGCCGCCAGGCGCGATGTAGGCATAGCCCGGCAGCACGCGCTCGCCGTGCTCGGCCTCCTTCACGTGGATGCGGCACAGGCCGTCCAGCCGCTGCGCGAAGGAGCGCGTGAAGCCGGGCGGCATGTGCTGCGCGATCAGCACCGCCGGCGCGTCGGGCGGCAGCGGCACCAGCACCTCGCGGATGGCCTCGGTGCCGCCGGTGGAGGCGCCGATGATGATCAGCTTCTCGGTGGACAGCAGCGGGCTGCGCAGCAAGGGCTCGTGCGCCGCCTCGACCGCGGCCCGCTGCGCGGCGGCGGCGCGGCCGGGCAACAGCCGCGCCTGCGAGGCCGTTCGGATCTTGCCGGCGATCAGCTCGGTGTACTGGATCAGCCCATCCCGCACGCCCAGCTTCGGCTTGGTGACGAAGTCGATGGCGCCCAGCTCCAGCGCACGCAGCGCGATCTCGGAGCCGCGCTCGGTCAGCGAGGACACCATCACCACCGGCATCGGCCGAAGGCGCATGAGCTTTTCGAGGAACTCGAGGCCGTCCATGCGCGGCATCTCCACGTCGAGCGTCAGCACGTCCGGGTTGGTCTGCTTGATGAGTTCGCGCGCCACCAGCGGATCGGCGGCGGTGCCCACCACCGTCATGTCGGGCTGGCTGTTGATGAGCTCGGTCATCACGCTGCGGATCAGCGCCGAATCGTCGACGCACAGCACCTTGATCTTCTTGGTCACGAGACGCAACTCCCTTTGTTGTTGGTGTTGGTGTTGGTGGAGGCAAGCCTGCGCAGCAGCTCGCCCTCCTCGCGCTGCACCGACAGCACGTCGACCTGGGTGCGCAGCTTGCGCACCACCGCCTTGCCGCTGTGCGGCAGCAGGCACACGCGGCGCGCGTGCTGGCCACGCAGGTCCTGCGCGGCGATGGCGATGCGCTCGTTCTCCAGGTAGCGCAGCACGAAGTCGGCATTGCGGTCGCCGATGTTGAGCGTGGTCATGTTGGCCAGCACCGCGGCGCCGCCGAAGACCTTGGCCTGCAGCCGGTCGCGCCGGGCGCCGGCGCGCAGCAGTTCGCGGATCAGCACCTCCATCGCATAGGTGCCGTAGCGCATGGACTCGGCCTGACCGCGCGTGCCCGGCTCGGCGTCCTCCGGCAGCATGAAGTGGTTCATGCCGGCGACGCGGGCTTCGCGATCGATCAGGCAGGCCGCCACGCAGGAGCCCAGCACGGTGCTCATCACCGTGTCGGTGGTGGTGACGTAGTACTCCGAGGGCAGCAGCTTCACCGCCATGCGGTCGAAGTCGCGGTCGAAGTAGTGGTGGCTCGCGACGGAGCCCGGCGCCGCGGCGCTCATGTTCGCGCCTTTCCGCCCAGTTCGTAGACGGTCTGCCCAATGGTCCTGAAGCTCGGGCTGACCAGCGAGGCGTTCTCCGAATGCCCGGCAAAGAGCAGCGCCCCCGGCTTGAGCAGCGGCTCGAAGCGGTCGAGGATCTTCTTCTGCGTGGGCTTGTCGAAGTAGATCATCACGTTGCGGCAGAAGATCGCATCCACCGGCTCCTTCACCGGCCAGACCGGGTCCAGCAGGTTCAGGCGCTCGAACTTCACCATGGCCGCCAGCTCGGGCCGCACCCGCACCTTGCCGGCGTTGGAGCCCGTGCCCTTGTTGAAGAAGCGGCGCAGCCGCTCGGCGGGCAGCCGGGCCACCTGCTCCTGCGTGAAGACGCCGGCCGAAGCCTTGGCCAGCACGGCGGTGTCGATGTCGGTGGCGATCACGCGCGCGCTGCTCGCGCGCTCGCCCAGCGCCTCGGCCAGCGTGATGGCGATCGAGTAGGGCTCCTCGCCGGTCGAGGCCGCCGCGCACCAGATGGTGACCGGCTGCTTGCTGCGCTTCACGTGATCGGCCAGCACCGGGAAGTGATGCGCCTCGCGGAAGAAGGAGGTCAGGTTGGTGGTCAGCGAATTGATGAAGGCCTGCCACTCCTCGCCGTCGTGGCTGGACTCCAGCAGCTCGAGGTAGCGCGAGAACTCCGGCAGCCGCAGCTCGCGCAGGCGGCGCGACAGGCGGCTGTACACCATCTGCCGCTTCTGCTCGCCCAGGGCGATGCCGGCGCGCCGGTGGATCAGGGTCCGGATCTTGGAGAAATCGTGGTCGGTGAAAAGAAATTCGGAGTTCACGATCTGTGCCCGGGTGTGAGCTTCAATGTACATAGCGCTCACCTTGTTCAAAGGGTCGATCAAGTGGAGGAAGGCCCTGCATATCGCCCGCCTCTCACTCGGCCACGACCGGGGCCAGGTCTTGCGCCCAGGCGAGCGCCGCCAGGTGGGCGGCGTTCACCCGCTCCGCGTCTAGGAAGAGCGACTCCGCCAGGCTGGCGGCGCGTGCCCCGTCCTCTTCGCAGCTCTCGGCCAGTGCCAGGAAAGGCCCGTAGGCGCCTTCGCGCGAGAGGATCGCCTGCTGCACCGCCTCGTTGAGCTGCACCTTGCGCAGCACTTCCTGCATGGGTACGCCGAGCAGCCGGTCGATGAGCGAGAACATGCCGACCACGAACAGGTTGTCGGCATCGCCGGCCGGCAGCATGCCCTTGCCCATCAGCTCGACGAAGCGTCCGCGCAGGATGGCTTTCTTGGTCAGGAAGGGCGAACTGGCCTTGGCGTTGCTGGTGGCCAGCAGCACCGACAGCCAGCGCAGGAGCGGCGCGTAGCCGAGTATGGTCACGGCATGGCGCAGCGAATGGATCTCCACGCCAGCGCCGATGGCAGGGGAATTGATGTAGCGCAGCAGACGGTAGGTGAGCGCGGCGTCGCGCTTGAGCACGGCCTCGATCTCGCGCAGCTCGTCGTTGCGCTGGATCATCTGCATGAGCTGCACGATCGCCATTGCCTCGGGCTGCAGCGTCCGGCTGCCGGCTTCGTCCTCCGATTCGGCGGGCACCAGGGCCTGACCCTCGACGAAAACGTCGATCTGCTGGGCCGCGCAGGCGTCGAAGTCCTGCCAGTCGCCGACCTGGGTCGCGATGAACTGGACCGGCGGTTGGCCGGGCTCCAGGCCGGCGCGCAGGGACCGCACCCGCTCCGGCTCGCCGGCACCGACGTCGAGGTGGGTGACGAGCGTGCGCGCTTCCTCGTCCCGGGGCAGCGCATCGGCGCCACACAGCATGAAGCCGAAGCCCTGCTCGCGCATGAACAGCAGGATCGGGCGCAGGTCCTCGCTCTCGATCACGTCCCGGCCGACGCACAGGACCACGTTCTCCGATGGCAGCATCTGCAGCTCGCCGGCCACGATGGTTTCGAAGGTCACGTCGAAGAACAGCAGGGTGCGCCCCAGCGCCCAGCCGCCGCGGCCGTCGTTGAGATGCTTGCCGACGCAGGTGGCGAGCGCCTTGAACAGCGCCGCGGCATCGGCGCCCTGCGCCGGATCGGCTGGCCGCCAGCCCATGCGGTAGCCCATCACGCGGCGGGCGGGGTCGAGGAGCTGCGCGTACGTCACGTAGCCGCTGGTGTCGGGCTCGCGCGCGGCAACGGGCGCGATGTCCTGGGGCTGTCGCCGGAAGAAGTCGAAGCGCATGGCTGGGTTCCGGTCGGCTTCAGGCGGTCAGCGCGCCCATCCTGGAAGCCCCGGCCAGCGCCGCGGCGCTCGCGGCCTGGGCGCGCTGGATCCTGGGCATGGCGCCCACGTCGATGATGAAGGCCACGCTGCCGTCGCCCAGGATGGTGGCGGCCGAGATGCCGGGCACCTTGCGGTAGTTGGTCTCGAGGTTCTTCACCACCACCTGGTGCTGGCCGAGCAGCTCGTCCACCAGCAGCGCGAAGCGCGCGTCGTCGGCCTGCACGATCACCAGGATGCCCTGGGTCGGCTGGGTCTGCGCATTGGCCACGTCGAACACGCGGTGCAGCTCGATCAGCGGCAGGTACTCGCCGCGCACCTTGATCACGTGGCCGTCGGCGGTGATGGAGTGCAGGTGCTCGGGGAGCGGCTGCAGCGACTCGATGACGTAGGACAGCGGCAGGATGTAGGCCTCGTCGCCCACCTTGACGGACATGCCGTTGAGGATGGCCAGCGTGAGCGGCAGCACGATGCGGGTGGTGGTGCCGCGCCCTTCGCGCGAGCTGATCTCCACGTGGCCGCCCATCTCCTGGATGTTGCGCTTGACCACGTCCATGCCGACGCCGCGGCCCGAGATGTCGGTGACCTGCTCGGCGGTGGAGAAGCCGGGCGCGAAGATCAGCTGCCACACCTCCTCGTCGGGCATGGTGTCGCTCACCGCCAGGCCCTGCTGGCGCGCCTTGGCGAGGATCTTCTCGCGGTTGAGGCCCGCGCCGTCGTCGCTGACCTCGATCACGATGTTGCCGCCATGGTGCTGCGCGGACAGCAGCAGCTGGCCGGTCGCGTCCTTGCCCTTGGCCTGGCGCTGCCCGGGCGTCTCGATGCCGTGGTCCAGGCTGTTGCGCACCAGGTGCGTGAGCGGGTCCACGATGCGCTCGATCAGGCCCTTGTCGAGCTCGGTCTCCTTGCCGTAGGTGTCCAGGCGCACCTGCTTGCCCAGCTTGGCGCTGACGTCGCGGATCACGCGGGGGAAGCGGCTGAACACGTAGTCCATCGGCATCATGCGGATGGACATCACCGATTCCTGCAGGTCGCGCGCGTTGCGCTCCAGGTGGCCCAGGCCGCTGAGGAAGCGTTCGTACGCCACCGGGTCGAGCATGGTCGCGGCCTGCGTCAGCATCGACTGGGTGATCACCAGCTCGCCGACCAGGTTGATCAGCTGGTCGACCTTCTCCACGTCGACGCGGATCGAGCTGGACTCCTTGGCATTCGCTGCGGCGGAGGCGGAGGCAGCCGCCTTCGGTGCCGCGGCCTGCTCGGCCGGGGCGGCGGCGGCAGGCACCGCGCCAGGCGCCTCGGCGACTGGCGCCGCGGCCGGCGCCTGCGCCTGCACCGACTCGCGCGTGATCTGGATCTGCGACTCGTCGATGACGAAGCAGCACACGGCCACGATGTCATCGGGGCTGCAGGTGGTGTCGAGCACCACGGTCAGCTGGTCGCCGCTGCGCGTGCGCGAGCGCACCTGCCCCAGGTTGGCGAGCTCGTCGGCGAGCAGCTCGCATTCGCTGTCGGACAGCCCCGAGAAGCGCACGCACAGCGCACCCTGCCCCGCCGGCCCGGTGGCCGCCGCCGGCGCGGGCGCGGCGGCCACGGGCGCCGGCGCCGGCGCCGGCGCCGGCGCCGGCGCCGGCGCCGGTGCAGGCACGGCAGCGGGCGCTGCGCCCGCGGCACCGTTCTCCATGGCCAGTTGTTGCAGCACGGCGCAGATCTGCGCCACCCGTTCAGGCTCGGGTTCATGGCCCGCCTGGTAGGCCGTCAGTTGTTCTTGCAAGGCGTCCTTCGTTTCCAAAAAGGCGTCGATCATCGGAGCGCTCAGGCTCAGCTGGCCGTGGCGGGCGCTGTCCAGGAGGCTCTCCAGCAGGTGCGTGGTGTCGGTCAGGGCGGTGAAGCCGAAGGTGGCGGCGCCGCCCTTGATCGAGTGCGCCGCGCGGAAGATGGCGTTGAGCTGCTCCGAGTCGGGCGCAGCGACGTCGAGCTCGAGCAGCAGTTGCTCCATCTCCGCCAGCAGCTCGACTGCTTCGACAAAAAATGCTTGTGTGAATTGACTGAGGTCCATGGTTGCTCCGTGTCCGGCTTCTTCAGGCCGGGCTAGTTCCCTGCCAGTGCCGGTCCCTTGTAGGCCGTCACCTTGACGTTGTCGGTCGGCGGCGGGGCGACGCGCGGCAGCCGGCCGGCGCGCGTGGTTCCCGCGGCGCCGCCGCCGCTGTTCTCGCGCTCGATCTGCTGCTGCGTGCGGTGGTTGAGCACGACGATGCTGATGCGGCGGTTGATCGGGTTGCGTGGCTCGGCCTTGTCCAGGTGCTGGCTGTCGGCCAGGCCGACCACCCGCAGCACCTTGTCCTCGGCCATCCCGCCCATCACCAGTTCGCGCCGCGAGGCGTTGGCCCGGTCGGCCGACAGCTCCCAGTTGCCGTAGGAGCGGTCGCCGTTGGTGTAGACGATGGCGTCGGTATGGCCCGACAGCGTGATCCTGTTGGGCAGGTCGTTGAGAACAGGCCCGATCTCGCGCAGGATCACCCGCACGTGCGGCAGCAGCCGCGCGCTGGCCAGGTCGAACATCGGGCGGTTCTCGTTGTCCACGATCTGCAGGCGCAGGCCCTCGGTCGTGATGTCGATCAGGATCTGCGAGCGGAACTGCTTGAAGACGGGGCTGCTCTCGATCAGGTCGTCCAGGCGTTTCTTCATGCTCTCGAGGCGGTCGGCGTCGGCCGTGTCTTCCGCATCGGCCTGGGCCAGGCGCACCTCGCCTTCCACGCTGGTGGTCGGGTCCATGCCGCCGCCGGGGATCACGCTGGCGCTGGTGCCGCTCTTCTCCCCGCCGTTCATCGCCACCTTCAGCGGCATCCGGAAATGCTCGGCGATGCCCTCGCGCTGCTTGGGACTCGCGTTCGAGAGCAGCCACATCACCAGGAAGAAGGCCATCATGGCCGTCATGAAGTCGGCGTAGGCGATCTTCCAGCCGCCGCCGTGGTGGCCGCCGCCGCCCTTGCTGATGCGCTTGACGACGATGGGGCCCTTTTCCGCACTCATGGTCGAACCCCTAGCGTGCCTTGACTTCGCGCACGTGGCTGTCGAGCTCGGTGAAGCTCGGCCGCTCGGTGGAGAACAGCACCTTGCGCCCGAACTCCACGGCCAGCTGCGGCGCGTAGCCGTTCAGGCTGGCCAGCAGCGTCACCTTGGCGCACTGGTAGGTCTTCATGCCCTCCTCCACCTTCTGCTCGATCACCGAGGCGAGCGGCGCGACGAAGCCGTAGGCCAGCAGCACGCCGAGGAAGGTGCCGACCATGGCGTGGGCGATCAGGGCGCCCATCTCGGCGGGCGGCAGGTCGGCCGAGCCGAGCGCGTGCACCACGCCCATGACCGCGGCCACGATGCCCAGCGCGGGCAGCGCGTCGGCGACACGCGACAGGCTGTGGCTGGGCACCTCGGCCTCGTGGCGGATGGTCTCGATCTCGTGGTCCATCAGCGCCTCGATCTCGAAGGCGTCGGTGTTGCCGCTGATCACCAGCCGCAGGTAGTCGCAGAGAAACTCCATCACGCCGGGATCGGCCAGGATGGTCGGGTAGCGCTGGAAGATCTCGCTCGAGGCCGGGGCCTCGACGTCGGCCTCCAGCTTCATCATCCCTTCCTTGCGCGCCTTGGCCAGCAGCTCGTAGAGCAGCGCCAGCAGGTCCATGTAGAGCTGGCGGTTGTGCTTGGAGGAGCGCAGCAGCAGGGGCAGCTCCTTGATCGTCGCCTTGATGGTCTTGCCGTTGTTGCCGGCGATGAAGGCGCCCAGCGCGGAGCCGCCGATCATCAGCAGCTCGACCGGCTGGAACAGGACCCCGAAGTGGCCGCCCATCAGCGCGTAGCCGCCGAAGACGGCCCCGACGACCACCAGATATCCAACCAGAACGAGCACGCGCTTCCCCTTTCGCCCCTCAGGGCGTCATGTCAACCGCCTGTCCTCGGGACAGGGCCGTCTGCGACGCCCTTGCAACAGGTGCCGCAACCGGTATATCGGCAGGGGAAGCCTTTTCCTTGAGAGCGGGCGCGGATTCTTCCGTGCCCGTGCGCCGGATGGCGCGGACCTTGCCCGCACGGGACGGCGGGCGGCACAGCACGCACACGTAGCCATGCCGGCTGTCGTGCGCATGCGCCACGAACCTGCCGCCGCAGCGGCAGCAGGTGCTGAGCTGCAGCATGTCGCTGTCGAAAAAACGCACCATGGTGTAGGCGCGCGTGAAATCCAGCACGATTTCGCCGCCCTGCGCGTCGATTTGCTCCGTGTAGAGCCGATAACTCTTGATCAGGGCCTGCAAACTGCTCTCATTCGCGTGCTTCAACATGAATTGATACATGTTGTAAAACATCGACGAATGGATATTGGCGAGCCACGTCATGTACCAATCCGTGGAAAAAGGCAGCAATCCCTTGGGCGGCGATACGCCCCTGAGTTCCTTGTAAAGGCGGATCAGGCGCTCCCTGCTCAGGCTCACCTCCGCCTCCAGGAACTGCAGCCTGGCCCCCAGCTCGATCAGCTCGATCGCCAACTGAACCTCGCGCACCTCCGCGAGGACACTCTTCCGGCTCATGCTTCCAGCATCTGCAGGCGGCGTGCCGACATCAGAATCGACATGTGCGCCTGCTGCAAGGTCGTGTCCTTTTCCTCACCCACGACAGCCGACATCGACGGATGGTCGTCGATGCGAAAGCTGCACAGCAGAAAATTCGAACTCGCCAGCTTGAGGACCTGGGCGAGCGACATGCCGGCGAGCATGTCGGCCAGTTCGCTGCTCACGCCGAGCTTGAACATAGCGGCCGCCCTGTCCTGCTTGACCAGCTTCTGTGCCAGCAGCATGTAGGCCAGGTTGATGTCGCCGATTTCCTTGGAAATATCGCCGCCTGCGGCAGCGTTCCTGAGCTTCTCTGTTTCCACTTCTCACTCCATTCGAACCTGGGCTCAAGTGTAAGGAGGACGCTTATTGTTTGTAACTTTTGTTGATTTCTGTTTCAGGAAATGAGGAATAAATAACAAACACTGTGTAGTGCCATCTCACATATCTACAGAGGGAGATGTTCGTATAAGAAGAACTCATGCGTTTTCATAAGTACGGCATCGTTCAATTCGGCAGAAGAAAGTAGTAATCTTTCGTTACATGAACAAGTCAAATTAAGACTGCCAGAAAAAAGTACTAGTCTTGATTGACTGAATTGCGTCCGGCGATCGATTCGCTGGCCTCTTCCAGCTCATGGATCCAGGCCATGACCTCGGCCACCGCAAGGTAGAGCTCCGGGGGGATCTGCCGGTCCAGGTCGACCTGCATCAGGAGACGGATCAGCTCGGGCGAGGCGTGCACGTACAGGCCGTGCTCGCGCGCCTCGCGCATGATCGATTCGGCCGCCACCCCATAGCCCTTGGCCACCACGATCGGGGCGCGGGTCTTGTCGAGGTAGGACAAGGCCACCGCGCTGGGGCGGTCCTCCGCGGTCATGGCGTTTCCCTTTCGCTGACGCGCAAGCCTTCGAGCCGCAGGCCCGCCGCATCGAAGCGCCGTTCCAGCGCCCCGCCCTGCGCGCGCAGGCGCCCGGCGGTGGTGGCCTGGCTCACCACGAGCTGGGCCTGGACCACGGCACCGCCCAGCGACAGCCGCATCTCCACCGTCCCCAGCCGCGGCAGGTCGAGCGAAACCGTGGTGCTCCAGCGCCGCGGCTGCGCTTCGTGCCCGTCGCCGCCATCCTGCGGCCGGGCATCGTCCTCCTGGATCGACCAGTGCATGGGGACCTCCGGCCAGGCGTGGCCGCTCCAGCGGAACACCGCGGTGGCCAGCAGATCGAGCTGCTGATGCACCACCGTCGCCGTCTGCGGATGGATCATCTCGCCGGCCTGCGTCGGCACCACCGATGCCGATGGCGAAACCGACGCCGCATGCTGGCGCGCACTCTCGATCTCCATGCGGATCCGCTCGGTGCCGGCGGATGCCGCGGGAGCGCCCTCGCCCGCGCGGTATGCCGCGCGCACGCGCTCTGCATCGGCCGCGGGCGCGCTGCCTCCAGGCTCCGCTGGCGGGAACGCATGCGGCGCGGCGATGCCTGGGCCCGGCTCTGCGGGCCGCGGTGCGGCAGGCAATGCGCCAGCCGCGATCACCGGCGCCGACGCATCGGCGGCCATCGGCAGCGGTGCAGGCGACAGCATGGCCACCGGCGCGACCGGCCGCACGGCCTCGGGCGTGGTTGCAGCAGCCCCAGGCACCGGCGCAGCGGCGGCGGTCGTGGCCGCCGCTGGCGCGGCCGCGTCGCCGCGCGCCGGCAGCGGCGGCGCCCAGCGCGCCTGGGGCTCCTGCGCCATCTGGGCCAGCGTGCGCGCGCCCGCGGCGAACTCGGCCAGATGCGATTCGTAGAAGAGACCGCTGCGGTCCACCGTCTGCGCCAGGGCGCCCGCGAGCGCCGCGCCGCTCGCGGGCTGGCGCGCCGAGGGCCACAGCGGGACGGTGCTGCGCAGCGGACCCGCGTCCGGCAGTTCCGCCAGCAGTGCACCGATCAGGCGGGCCGCCGGGGACAGCCGCGCCGCTGCAGGCGCCGACGGATCGGCCGCCGGTGCCGCGCCGGGCAATGCGGCCGGCAACTGCCGCTCGAGCGAGATGTGGGAAGGCAGGCGGACATCGTTCGCGACTTTCTGCACTTCCGCCACCGGCCCGGGCGCTGCGTCCGTGGCCACCTGCCCCTGCTGCAGCGCGACCAGCTCCAGCCGCGGCGCGAGCTTCGCCGCCAGCAGCGCATGGTCGGGCGCCGTGCCGAGCTTGTTCATCGCCGGAGGCTGCGCCTCAGCGCGGCAAGCCGTAGGCCCGGTCGAGTTCGTTGCGCTTCTGCAGATCGGCCATGGTGGCGACCAGGTGCGCCAGCTGCGGCTTGACCAGCTCGCACACGACCTGCTGGTCGGCGCGGATGCGCTGCATCAGGTGGCGCGCCTCGTCCACCTGCGCCGGATCCAGCGACTCCTGCGGCGACACGACGCGCAGCCGCTCGACGACCGTGGCGCACTGCGCCTCCAGTTCGGGCAGGCGATCCCACTCCTTGGCGCGCGCCAGCGTCGCCATCAGCGACAGGGTCGACGCCAGCTGGGCGTAGCAATGGACGACTTCGCTCTTGGCAAGCATCTGTCTCTCCCTTTCCTTTTCTTCGTGCGGTTCAGCGATCGGCCGCGCCGATCTCGCGCCATGCGGACGCGACGTTGTCCAGCAGCGCCTCGGCTTCGTCGAGCGCGCGTGCGTCGTCGTGCAGGTTGGCCTGCAGCAGGCGCCGGATCACATAGTCGTACAAGGCGGACAGGTTGGCCACCAGTTCGGTGCCGGTATCGCCGGCGGCCTTGGCATCCAGGCCGGCCTTGAGCCCGTTGTCCACGATGCTCACCGCCTTCGAGATCGCCTGGCCCTTCGCCGCGATGTTGCCCGCGCCCATGTGGTGCCGCGCCATGCCGATGGCGGCGGCCGCCCCGTCGAACAGCATGCAGATGAGCTGGTGCGGCGAGGCGCTCATGGCCTGCGTCTCCACGCCGAGCCGGGCGTAGGCGCCGGCGCCGCGGTGCGTATGGGGGGTGTACATGGTGCGCTGCTCCGTCGTCGTGACTTACTTGCTGCTGTTCGACATGCTGGCGAACTGCTGGGTGAGATAGCTGCTGGTGCTGTTCATCCGGCTGACCATCAGATCGAGCTGCGTGAACTGGGCGCGGTAGATCTCCATCTTGGCATCCACGCGGGCCTGCATTTCGTCATACTGCTCGTCCAGGTCCTTGAGCGACGCCGTCATGCCGTCGGTGGCCACCTTGAGCGCGCCGCCGGTGGCGGTGAGCTTGTCGACCAATGCGCTCAGCTGCTTGCCGTAGCCCTCGGTGCTGGCGGTGGGGCTGGAGAACAGGCCGGCGACGCCTTCCAGGTTCTCGGACAGCGCCTTCTTGAGCTTGTCGGCATCCACGGCCAGGGTGCCGTCCTTCTGGAACCCCATGCCGATCTCCGACAGCGTCTTCAGCGCGCCGCTCTGCGGGCTGGTCAGCACCTGGCGCAGGCTCACCTGGATGTTGCGCAGGGTCGAGTCGCCCATCAGGGCCGCGCCCGTCTTCTTGCTGGCGTCGTAGGCGGTCAGCGTGCCGGCGGTGCTCTGCAGCGCGTTGTAGGCCTTGACGAAATCGTTGATCGCGGTCTCGACGGCCGCCGTGTCGCGCGCCACGGCCAGGCCGCTGGTGCCGGTCTTCAGCAGGTTCAGCGTGACGCCCTGGATCGATTCCTTCACCGTGTTGCTCGCGCTCGTGACCGCGATGCCGTTCACCGTGAGCTCGGCGTTCTGCGCCTGGATGGTCTGCTGCAGGTTCTGCGTGCCCGCCGGGTCGTGGGTCAGCAGGTTCGACAGTGCCGCGTCGCCGGCCACCGCGATGCGCATGCTGGAGGCCTTGCCCGTCTCGGTCGAGGTCAGCACCAGCCGGTTGGGCGTGCCGCTGCCGTCATTCACGATGCTGGCCGTCACGCCGGCCTTGGCCGCGTTGACCGCGTCGCGGATGCCCTCGAGCGTGTTGTTGCTCGGGTCGATGGTGATGTTCTTGGCCGTGCGGGTCGCATCCGGCGTGAAGGCGGCGCCGGTGTACTTGCCGGTGACCGCGTCGTAGGTGCCGCCGCTGACGGTGCCGAAGTCGATGGTGATGGTGCCGCTGCCGATCGCCGTCTTGGCGCTCACCTGGCCGACCGCCACGACCGACTGCGACTGCGCCATCTGCGTGACGTTGATGCTGTAGGTGCCCGCCGAGGCCGTGCTGCCTGCGCTGGCCGAGAGCACCTCGGCGGTGCCGGCGGTGGCCTTCACGCTCTGGAAGAAGACCGGGTCGCCCAGCTTCTTGGCCGCCGTCTGCAGCGTGGTCAGCGCGCTCTGCAGCTGGCCATAGGCCGACAGCTTGCTCGTGTAGCTGACCTGGCGCTGCTGCAGCTGCACCAGCGGCTGGCTCTCCGCCGTCTGCAGATTGGTGAGCAGGGTGCTCAGGTCGAGGTTGGACCCGATGCCCAGGCTGCTGATCGATGCCATGAATGCGTTCCTTCTTCTTTGCTTGTCCAATGCGGCCGGGGCCGGGCCCTTGCCGCCTTCGTCCTCAGGCCGACTGGTCCATCAGGAGGCCGGGCACCCTGCCCAGCACCTTCGCGATGCGCACCGCTTCCTCGGAGGGGATCTGGCGGATGAGCTCGCCGCTCTCGCGGTCGACCACCTTGACGATGACCTTGTCGGTGTCCTGGTCGACCTCGAAGCGAAGCCCCACCGAGCGCATCTGCAGCGAGGCGTTGACTTCGTGCACCGCCTGCTCGAGCTGCGCGGGCGTCGGCGCCTGCACCGCCTCGGCGGGCACGCTCGCCTCTTCTGCGGGCACCGCCGCGCCGGAACGGCCCGGAAGCAGCTGCGCCCACCAGGGGCCGTTGTCTGTCGCCGCGGCGACGGGGATCGACATGGTTGTCACCTTCGGATTGATCGCTGTCCTCTGCGGCCTGGCTTTGTGGCCAGGCCGCAGGGGACAGCGCAGGCGCTGCCGGGCTTTCGCCCGAAAGGCCTGCGATGCCTTTCCTCTTCTACTCCTCGATCAGCGCAGCAGCGAGAGCACGTTCTGCGTGGTCTGGTTGGCCTGGGCCAGCACGGAGGTACCGGCTTGCTGCAGGATCTGAGCGCGGGTCATGTTCGACACTTCAGTCGCGTAGTCGGCGTCTTCGATGCGCGAGCGCGAGGAAGACAGGTTGGTCACCGTGGTGCCGAGGTTGGCGATCGTGGAGTCGAAACGGTTCTGCACCGCACCCAGCGAGCTGCGCAGGTCGTCGACCATCTTCAGCGCCGCGTCGAGCTTCTTCATCGGGTTGATGGAAGCCGCGCCCGTGAACTCGGCCGTGGCGCCAGCGCCGCTCAGCACGATGTCGGTGGCGGTGTTGTCGAAGTCGGTCGGCGTCGCACCGCCGTTCGCCAGCGCGCCAGCGCCGACGGTGAAGTTGCGGCCTTGCACCGTCACGTAGGGCGTGGCAGCGCCGGCGCCGTTCGCGCTGACCTTGACGAACTGGTTCGCCAGGGTCACGGCGGTCGTGACGCCGTTGGACGGGTCGGTGAAGTCGATGTCGGCCACGTTCAGGGCCACGGCACCGGTCGCGTCGTTGACCGAAGCGGCGTAGTAGTCGTTGCCCGACTTGACGACGAACTGCGTCGTGGCGGCACCGGCGGCGGTCTGCACGTTGTGCAGGCTCAGCGAGCTGGCGGACACGCCCAGCGAGGTGGCGGCGGCGCTCAGGTTGACGGCGGCCGGCGTGGCAGCCAGGTTGGTCTGGGTGATGGGGCCACTCACGCTCAGGGCGTTGCTGCTGACCGAGAAGCCCGACAGGCCGAGGGTCGACGAGTCGATCTGCTTGAGGTCGATCTTGATCGTTTCGCCGTCGTTGGCACCGACCTGCACGGTCAGCGGCTTGGCGCTGGACGAGAGAACCTTCACGCCGTTGAAGTCGGTCTGGGCCGACACGCGGTCGATTTCGCTCATGCGCTGACCGATTTCGTCCTGGATCGACTTCAGGTCGCTGGCCGAGTTGCTGCCGTTGGTGGCCTGAACCGACAGTTCGCGGATGCGCTGCAGGTTGTTGTTGACTTCCTTCAGCGCGCCTTCCGTCGTCTGCGCCAGCGAAATGCCGTCGTTGGCATTGCGCTGGGCTTGCGTCAGGCCCTTGATGTTGGCCGTGAAGCGGTTGGCGATGGCCTGGCCGGCAGCGTCGTCCTTGGCACCGTTGATCCGCAGGCCCGAGGACAGGCGCTGGATCGCGCTGTTGAGCGACGACTGCGAGGCGTTGAGGTTGTTCTGCGTGAGCAGCGAGAGGCTGTTCGTGTTAATGACTTGCGGCATTTCAAACTCCTGTTGACAAAGGTTGTGGAATCCGGCCCTTCGGCCGCAACGCTGGACCCGATCCCACTGTGAGACTCAAGCCATCGTTGTTGGAGTTATCGGCCGGGTCCCGCAAAACCTTTAGGGCTGGCGCCGAAAAGTTGCTGGCGTGACTTTTTCCACAACCTCGTCAGCGCGCATCAAGCCGGAAGGTTCATGACCTCTTGATAGGCGGCCACGAGTCGGTTACGCACCTGCAGGCCGGTCTGGAAAGCAACGCCGGCTTTCTGCAGGTCGACCATGACGTCATTGAGCGCCACGCCCGGCTTGCCCAGTTCGAAGGCCTCGGCCTGGGCGTTGGCGCTGTTCTGCGCGGCGCTGATGCCGTCGAGCGAGCGCCTCAGCTCGGCGGCAAAGCCACCCTGCGGGGCCGCAGCCTCGGCGGCGCGCGGCGCGATGCCGGTCTGGAGCGCGGTCACGCGCATCTGCTGCAGGACGGATTCGATGGCGGCAATGGACATTGAGAACCTTTTCTTACCTTCTTGAAAACAGTGGGCGCGCCATAGAGGGGTCGTGGCACTCCCGCGTGTTTTCAGCGTAACCGCGCAAGGCCGAAACGGATGCGCCCAACTGACGGGAAAAACCCCGGCTGTTCGGCCAATCGAATTCAAGGCGGCTGTCGAGAATCACATCGAACAAAAAAGCCCCTGCTGCATCTCTGCGCATGACCCACCTTTCTCGACGATTCCCCCTGGTCCCCGTGGCCGGAGCGCGCGCATGACCGCGACGGCCGCGCCCGCGGGCGCCGTGCCGGCACCGGCCGCACCGGCGCTGCTGGAACGCCTGCGCGCCCAGCCGAAGCTCCCGCTGATCGTCGGCGGCGCCGCCCTGGTGGCCGCCGCCGCGGCCTTCATGCTCTGGAGCCGCGCGCCCGACTACAAGGTGCTCTACACCAACGTCTCGGACCGCGACGGCGGTGCGATCATCGCCTCGCTCACGCAGATGAACGTGCCTTACAAGTTCGCCGAGGGCGGCAGCGCGATCCTGATCGCCGGCGACAAGGTGCCGGAAGTGCGCCTCAAGCTCGCCTCCCAGGGCCTGCCCAAGGGCGGCGGCGTGGGCTTCGAGCTGCTGGACAACCAGAAATTCGGCACCAGCCAGTTCGCCGAGCAGGTGAACTACCAGCGCGGCCTGGAGGGCGAGCTGGCCCGCTCGATCGAATCGATCGGCACCGTCGAGTCGGCCCGCGTGCACCTGGCCCTGCCCAAGCCCTCGCTCTTCGTGCGCGAGCAGAAGAAGCCCTCGGCCTCGGTGGTGCTCGCGCTGCACCGCGGCCGCAGCATCGACGAAGGCCAGGTCAGTGCCATCGTGCACATGATCTCCAGCAGCGTGCCGGAGCTCGACCCCAAGAGCGTGACGGTGGTGGACCAGCGCGGCAACCTGCTGTCGGCCGCCAACGCCGGCGCGCGCGGGCTGGACGTGAGCCAGCTCAAGTACGCGCAGGAGATCGAGCAGGGCTACATCCGCCGCATCGAGGCGATCCTGCAGCCCATCCTCGGCACGAGCAACGTGCGCGCCCAGGTCGCGGCCGACATCGACTTCTCGGTGGTCGAACGCACGGAAGAGAAATTCGCGCCCAACCAGGACCCGCAAAAGGCCGCGGTGCGCAGCCAGCAGTCCAGCGAATCGAGCCAGCAGGGCGGTACACCCCCGGGCGGCGTGCCCGGCGCGCTCTCGAACCAGCCGCCGGCCACGCCGAGTGCGCCGATCACCGCGCCGCGGCCGGCGAACGCGCCCAATGCAACCCCGAACGCCGCCGCGCCGCAGGGAGCCGTCACGACGGCCTCGACCGCCAGCACCGCGCCCGCCGGCCCGAGCAGCCTGCGCAAGGACACCACCACCAACTACGAACTCGACCGCTCGATCCGCCACGTGCAGCAAGCCGCCGGCGGCGTCAAGCGCCTGTCGGTGGCGGTGGTGGTCAATCACCTCGCAGGCCCCGACGGCAAGCCGCGCGCGCTGACTCCGGCCGAGCTCGAGCAGGTGCGCAACCTGGCCAAGGAAGCCATGGGCTACAGCCAGGAGCGCGGCGACTCGCTCAACGTGGTCAACAGCGCCTTCGCCCGCGACGGCCAGGACGAGCAGAAGGCGGACGTGCCCTTCTGGAAGGACCGCGACAACATCGAGCTCGCCAGGAGTGCCGGCCTCTACCTGCTGCTCGCCCTCCTCGCCCTGTTCGCCTGGTTCGCGGTGCTGCGCCCGCTGCTGCGCAAGCACCTGGCGCCCCCGCCCTCGGCCGCGCCGACGGCCGCCGCCGCGACCGCCGCGGATCCCGCGATCGATCCGGCCGACGAGGCCCAGGCCGCCGCGCTGGCCGTCCGCCAGCGCGAGTCCGAGCGCCGCCAGGCCGACCTCGACTACGCCCAGCAGACCGCCGAACAGGACCCGCGCCTGGTCGCCACCTTGATCAAGCATTGGATGAACCCGTGATGAGCATCGCACGGCCGCCCGAAGACGCTCGCCCCCTCCTTCAGGAGGGGGTGCGCGAAGTACACGAAGTGACAAGCCTGGGGGAGGTATACGAATGACTGAAGCCGGAACCCGGAAAGCGGCCATCCTCCTGATGTCCCTCGGCGAGGACCGCGCCGCCGCCACGCTGCACCACCTGCCCACCACCGAGGTGCAGGCCCTGGGCGCCGCGATGGCCAAGCTGAGCCAGGTCTCGAAGGAGGAGCTGGCCTCCGTGCTGAACGAATTCCGCCTCGAGACGGAGCAGCTCTCGGCCCTGCACCTGGGCTCGGGCGGCTACATCCGCGCCGTGCTGCGCAAGGCGCTGGGCGACGACCGCGCCAGCAACCTGCTGGAGGACATCCTGCAGCCCGACGAGCCGCACGGCGGCATCGAGCGGCTCAACGACCTGGAAGCCGGCGAGGTGGTGGAGCTGATCCGCGACGAGCACCCGCAGATCCTCGCCACCCTGGTGATCCACCTGGATCGCAAGAAGGCGTCGGAAGTGCTGGAGAAGCTGCCGGCGCGCCTGCGCCACGACGTGATCATGCGCGTGGCCACCTTCGGCGGCGTGCAGCCCGCGGCCCTGGCCGAGCTGACCGACGTGCTGACCGAAATGCTCTCGGGCGAAGGCCTCAAGCGCAGCCGCCTGGGCGGCGTGCGCACCGCGGCCGAGATCGTCAACCTGATGACGACCGCGCAGGAGGAAGAGGCCATCGCCCACGTGCGCGAGCACGACGAGGGCCTGGCGCAGCGCATCGTCGAGGAGATGTTCGTCTTCGAGAACCTGCTGGACCTGGAGGACCGCTACATCCAGCGCCTGCTCAAGGACGTGGAATCCGAGTCGCTCATCATCGCGCTCAAGGGCTCCACGCAGGAGCTGCGCGACAAGTTCCTCAAGAACATGTCGCAGCGCGCCGCCGAGACCCTGCGCGAGGACATCGAGCTGCGCGGCCCGGTGCGGGTCTCGCAGGTCGAGGCCGAGCAGAAGGCCATCCTGCAGGTGGTGCGCCGCCTCGCCGATGCAGGCGAGGTCACCATTTCCGCGCCTGGCACCGATGACTTCGTCTAAGCCCGCCACCGCCGCGGCCGGCGGCTCGCGCGCGCGGCTCGCCGCGGCCTATGCGAACACGCGGCCGGCCGCCAAGACCGCGGCCCCGCCCAAGCCCACCCTCTCCGCCTGGCAGCGCTGGGAGATGGGCACGCTCGAGGGCGAAGCCGCCGCACCCGACACGGTCCACGCACCGGTCGTTCCGCGCGTCGACCCCGAGGTCCTGGCGCGCGACAACGAGCTGTCCCGCCTTCGCCTCGCGGCGCGCACCGAGGGGCGCGCCGAAGGCCACCGCGAGGGACTGGCCCTGGGCCGTGCCGAAGGCCATGCCGAGGGCCTGGCCGCCGGCCTCGCCGCCGCGAGCGCGCATGCCGAGCAACTGCGCGCCCTGGCCGCCAGCCTGCCGGCCGCCCTGCGCCATGCCGAGAGCGAGCTGGCTGACGCCATCCTCACCCTGTCGCTGGATATCGCGCGCCAGGTCGTGCACCGCACGCTGCGCGCCGAGCCGGAGTGGGTGCTGCCGCTGGTGCAGGACCTGCTGCATGCCGAGCCGGCCCTGCAGGGGGAGCCGAGGTTGATGCTGCATCCGGAGGACGTGGCGCTGGTCAAGAATAGCCTGGGCAATGAATTGCAGGCCGCTGGCTGGCACATCCGCCCCGACGACACGCTGGCACGCGGCGGCTGCCGGGTGCAGTCCGCCAGCGGCGAGATGGATGCCAGCCTGGAAACCCGCTGGAAGCATGTGACGGCCGCGCTGAACCGCGACGTCGACGCATCATGAAGCGCACGGAATTCCATTCCCTCCCCCTCTGGGGGAGGGTTAGGGTGGGGGCACGCGGCGCATCAAACGTCGTGGTCGCATCCACGGCGCGGTGCCCTCACCCCACCCCTCTCCCAGAGGGAGAGGGAGCAAAACCCGGGACATGGCCATGAACGCCCACGCCAACCCGCATCTCCAGTCCTGGCTCGTCACGCTGGCCCAGGCGCGCGCCGACGTCGCGCGCACCGGGCCGACCATCGTGCAGTCCGGCCGCCTGACGCGCGCCGTCGGCCTGGTGCTCGAGGCCGTGGGCCTGCAGCTGCCCGTGGGCAGCGACTGCCTGATCGAGCTGCCGCCCGGCCACCCGCAGCGCCATGCGGAAGCCGAAGTGGTGGGCTTTCACGGCGACCGCCTGTTCCTGATGCCGCAGAGCGAAGTGTCCGGCCTGCTGCCAGGCGCCCGCGTGCTCGCGCGGCCCGGCACGGCCGGGAGCGCCGGCGACGCCCACGGCAAGCGCCTGCCGGTGGGCGAAGGCATGCTCGGCCGCGTGGTCGATGCCGTCGGCCGCCCGCTGGACGGCCTGGGCCCGCTGGACATCGCCCGCAAGGTGCCGCTGTCGACGCCGCCCATCAACCCCCTCACGCGCGCGCCCATCGACGCCGTGCTCGACACCGGCGTGCGCGCCATCAACGCGATGCTCACCGTCGGCCGCGGCCAGCGCATGGGCCTGTTCGCCGGCTCCGGCGTCGGCAAGAGCGTGCTGCTGGGGATGATGGCCCGCTACACCAGCGCCGAGGTGATCGTGGTCGGCCTGATCGGCGAGCGCGGCCGCGAGGTGAAGGATTTCATCGAGAACACGCTGGGCGAGGAAGGCCTGGCGCGCGCCGTCGTGGTCGCCGCCCCCGCCGACAACTCGCCCCTGCTGCGCCTGCAGGGCGCGGCCTATGCCACCTGCCTGGCCGAGTACTTCCGCGACCTGGGCAAGGACGTGCTGCTGATCATGGATTCGCTCACCCGCTACGCGATGGCGCAGCGCGAGATCGCGCTGGCCGTGGGCGAGCCGCCCGCCACCAAGGGCTACCCGCCCTCGGTCTTCGCCAAGCTGCCGGCGCTGGTCGAGCGCGCGGGCAACGGCGCGCGCGACGCGCAGGGCCGTGGCGGCTCGATCACCGCCTTCTACACCGTGCTCTCCGAAGGCGACGACCAGCAGGACCCGATCGCCGATTCGGCGCGCGCCATCCTCGACGGCCACGTCGTGCTGTCGCGCTCGCTGGCCGAGGCCGGCCACTACCCGGCCATCGACATCGAGGCCTCGATCAGCCGTGCGATGACCGCGCTGATTCCGGGTGCGCAGTTCGACACCGTGCGCCGCTTCAAGCAGATGCTGTCGCGCTACCAGCGCAACCGCGACCTGATCAGCGTCGGCGCCTATGCCGCCGGCCACGACCTGCAGCTGGACCAGGCCATCGCCCTCTATCCCAAGATGGAGGCCTTCCTGCAGCAGTCCATGGACGAGCGCACCGACTATGCGGCCTCCGTGGCGCGCATGGCCGGCCTTTTCGAATGACTTTCGATCGAAGGAGTGACCCATGTCCCGGAAGCTTCCCCTCGACACCCTGCAGGAACTGGCCCGCAACCGCAAGGAAGAGGCCGCCCGGCGGCTGGGCGTCCTGCAGACCGCGCAGGTCAGCGCGGACCAGAAGCTGGACCTGCTGCTGCAGTACCGGCAGGACTACGCCCAGCAGCTGCAGGCGCTGATGGCCGATGGCCTGCCGGCCTCTCAGTGGCGCAACTTCAACAACTTCCTGAGCACGCTGGACGGCGCCATCGAGCAGCAGCGCGCCATCGTCAAGCAGGCGGCCGTGCGGCTGGACCGCGGCCGCGGCGACTGGCAGCACCACGCCCGGCGCCTCAACTCCTTCGACACCCTGGCCGAGCGCCTGCGCCGCCAGGAAACCCTGGCCCAGGCCAAGCGCGAGCAGCGCGACAGCGACGAGCGCGCGGCGCGCCGCTTCATCGACCGCGCCGCCCAACCGAACTTCTGACTTCCCCTCCCCCGAGGACCTGCCCATGCCCACCTTCATTCCCTCCGCCGTCACCGCGGCCACGCCGCAGCCGGCCGCGCAGGCCGGCCCGCGCGGCCGCCCTGCCGGCGACGACGACGGACGCAGCTTCGGCGCCGTGCTGGAGCGCTCGCGCGCCGGCGCGCGCCGGTCGCAGGACAGCGCCGAGACCCGCCAGGGCGAGACGGCCGCCACGCCGCAGAAGCCCGGCCGCGGACCGGGCCGGAAAGAGGAGCCCGGCTCCGAGCTGCTGACCATCGCCCTGTTCGCGCCACAGATCCAGGCCCATGGGCCTTCCGCGGCCGCAGCAGCCGCGGCCGGCAGGGCCGGCGCTGCCATGAAGGCGGCGCCCGCGACAGCGCTGCCCTCTTCGGCTGGCGCAGCGCTCACCGCCACCGAGTCGGCCACAGCGCAGACTGCAGGCACGGCTGCAGACCCATCCGCGGACGCGCTGCCGCCCATGGCCGACGCAGCTTCCGCCCAGTCCAAGGCACCTGTCGACGCGAGCGCGCCTGCCATGCCGGAGACCGATGCAGGCGCCGAACGAGAGGTTGCGGCCGCGGCGCTGTCGCTTGCGCAACCGATCGCGAAGAAGGGTGGCGCGACACCACAACCCGCGGCATCTGCCGCATCAGCATCCACCCCGTCGCCCCCGACCGCCGCGCAAGCCATGCGGCCCGCCTCGGCGGCCGGCGACACCGCCGCCTCGATCAAGCCCACCGACACCGTGCAGACCCAGGCCGGCCCCGAAGCCGCGCCCGCGCTCGACGCGGCACAGCCCGCCACGCCGGCTTCCGCCACCGCCACGCAACCATCCGACGCGCAGACCCCGGCCACCCCTGCTGTGCTCACCGGCGCAAGCCCGATGCAGCCCGCGCTCGACCGCGCCCCGGCAGCGCCCCCGGCCGCCGCCGCACAGACGCTCGCCCCGCCCGTCGGCACGCCCGAATGGGCCCCGGCGCTGGGCCACCAGATGCTGCGCATGCGCACGGGTGGCCAGCAGGTGGCGGAGCTCAGCCTCAACCCGGCCGGCCTCGGCCCGCTCAAGATCACGCTCGGCGTCGGCGACAACCAGGTCCAGGCCATGTTCGTCTCGGCCCACGAGTCGGTGCGCAAGGCGGTCGAGGCCGCACTGCCGCAGCTGCGCAGCACCCTGGCCGAACAGGGCATCAGCCTGGGCCAGACCTCGGTCGGCGCCGAGTCGCGCCCGTGGGCCGGCATGAGCGGCGGCTTCGCACAGCAGCAGGAGCAGCGCCAGCCCTCGCCGGGTGCCGCGCACGCCTATCCGGGCGAGGCCCGCAGCACCGATGCGCCCGCGGCGCCACTGCCCGCACGCGCTGCGGCCGCCTCGCGCACCAGCGGCGTCGACACCTTCGCCTGAGATGACGCTCTCCCCCAGGCTTTCCCACTTCGTGTGGTCCGCCAACCCCCTCGCCGGGGGCAACACCAGCGGCCCGGCAAAGCCGGTTCCGCGGTGTTCCACGCCCGGCGCGCGCGAATTCATCCGCCGCGGGTTACGCCAAGCGTGGTTGGACAAAAAAGGAAGCCGAAGCCAACGCGCGATCTGAGGCCCTTTCCCCCGCTTGATCGGGGCTTCGCCCAGCGGCTGCTCGCTGAAAAATAACAACCGTACCAACGCTGAACCATGGCCACTTCCACCGTTTCTCCCGCCGCCTCCGCGGCCCCGCGTTCCCCGAAGCTGCTGATCGCCCTGCTGTGCGTCACCACCGTGGGCGCGCTCGCCGGCGGCGGCTACGCCCTGAGCCGCAGCAGTCTGTTCGCCCAGGAGTCGCATGCGACCGAGGCGCCGAAGCCGGTGCCTGCGGCCAAGCCCATCTTCGTGACCCTCGAGCCGCTGACCGTCAACGTGCAGTCCGAGGGCCGCAGCCGCTTCCTGCACATCGGCATGTCGCTCAAGGTCAACGACGAGCAGGCCAAGGCGCAGCTGGTCGAATTCATGCCCGAGCTGCGCGGCCGCCTGCTGCTGCTGCTGTCGAACCGCCAGCCAGAGACCCTGCTGTCCACCCAGGACAAGGCGAAGCTGGCCGAGGAGATCCGCGCCGAGCTGAACCGGCCGCTGTCGCCCAGCGCGGCGCCGCAGGCCATCGCCAGCGTGTCCTTCAACACCTTCGTGGTGCAGTGAGCGGGGCAGGCTGACACATGGCCTATGAACAGGTGCTCTCGCAGGACGAGGTCGATGCCCTGCTGTCGGGCGTCACCGGCGGCGAGGTCGACCAGCGCCGCGCCCCCGAGAAGCAGGCCGACGGCCTGCCGGTGTACGACCTCGGCGCGCCCGACCGCGTGGTGCGCGGGCGCATGCACACGCTGGAGGTCATCAACGACCGCTTCGCGCGCAACCTGCGCAGCGCGCTGCTGAACTTCATGCGCCGCAGCCCGGACATCTCGGTCGAGCCGATCCAGATCCAGCAGTACGGCGAATTCGTGCGCCACCTGCCGGTGCCCACCAACATCAACATGCTGCACCTGAAGCCGCTGCGCGGCACGGCGCTGGTCGTGTTCGACCCGAAGCTGGTGTTCCTGGTGGTCGACAACCTGTTCGGCAGCGACGGCCGCTACCACGTGCGCGTGGAAGGCCGCGACTTCACCCGCACCGAGCAGCGCATCATCAAGCGTCTGCTCAACATCAGCCTGCAGTGCTACGGCGATGCGTGGCAGCCGGTGTTCCCCCTGGCCTTCGACTACATCCGCGCCGAGATGCACGGCAAGCTCGCCAACATCGTGGCGCCCAACGAGGTGGTGATCACCACCACGCTGCAGATCGAGTTCGGCCCGGTGGGCGGCTTCCTGCACGTGTGCATCCCCTACTCGATGATCGAGCCGATCCGCGACCTGCTCTCGAACCCGGTCCAGGACGAGATCGAGATCGACAAGCGCTGGGTCAAGCAGATGTCGCAGCAGATGCAGAGCGCCGACGTCGAGCTCAGCGCCGACTTCGTCACCATCCCCACCACCATCGGCGAGCTGATGCGCCTCTCGGTCGGCGACGTGCTGCCCATCGAACTGCCCGAGACCGTGACGGCGCGCGTCGACGGCGTGCCGGTGATGGAGTGCGGCTACGGCGTCTCCAACGAGCGCTACGCGCTGCGCGTGCAACAGATGATCTCCCACCAAGACAGCGAATCGAAGAGCGACCATGACTGACAACACTTCTTCCGGCGGCGACATGGACGACTGGGCCGCTGCCCTGGCCGAGCAGACCGCGGCCGCCGCGCCCCCGCCCGCAGCGCCCCAGCAGGCGACGGCGCCCGCCATGGCCGCCGCCTCGCCGGCCGGCGCCCAGGTCTTCCAGCCGCTGCAGGGCGCGCCCGCCAGCGTGAGCACCTCCGTGGAGATCGAGCGCATCCTCGACGTGCCGGTGCAGCTGATGGCCGAGATCGGCCGCACGCGCATCACCATCAAGAACCTGCTGCAGCTGTCGCAGGGCTCGGTGGTGGAGCTCGACGCCCTGGCCGGCCAGCCGCTGGACGTGCTGATCAACGGCTACCTGATCGCGCAGGGCGAAGTGGTGGTGGTGAACGAGAAGTACGGCATCCGCCTGACCGACATCGTCACGCCCTCCGAGCGCATGCAGAAGCTCAGCCGTTCATGAAACTGTCGCGCGTTCCCACGGCTGCCGTCGCATTCCTGACGGCCTTGGCCGTCATGGCCACCTGCGCGCACGCCGCCCTGCCGACCGTGCCCGCGCCCGAGCCGGCCGCGCCGGCCGTCGGCGCCGGCGGCCTGATGCAGGCCGGCCTGGGCATGGCGCTGGTGCTGGGCCTGATCTTCCTGTGCGCCTGGCTGGCGCGGCGCTTCGGCCTGCCGCGCCTGGGCAGCAGCCCGCTGCTGAAGGTGCTCGGCAGCGCGATGGTGGGCCAGCGCGAGCGCGTGGTGGTGGTCGAAGTCGGCCAGACCTGGCTGGTGCTGGGCGTTACCGCGAGCCAGGTCAACGCGTTGCACACCCTGCCTGCGCAGACCGTGCCCGAGGCCTCCGCCCCGCCCTCCCACGGCATCGGCGGCGCCAGGACCGCCGAGCTGTTCGCGCAGAAGCTGCGCGAGTCCCTCGGCATCCAGCCGAAGCCGGGCGCCTGATGCGGCACGCCTTCTTCCGACACCTGCGCGGCGCGGGGCTCGCGGCGCTCGCGCTCGGCCTGCCCGTGCTCGCCCTGGCCCAGGGCCTGCCCGGCCTGACCAGCACGCCCGGCCCCGGCGGCAGCCAGACCTGGTCGCTCAGCGTGCAGACGCTGGTGCTGCTGACCTCGATCACCTTCCTGCCCGCGCTGCTGCTGTCCATGACCAGCTTCACGCGCGTCCTGATCGTGCTGGGCCTGCTGCGCACCGCGCTGGGCACGCAGTCCTCGCCGCCCAACCAGATCCTGGTCGGCCTGTCGCTCTTCCTCACCTTCTTCGTGATGTCGCCGGTCTTCGACAAGGCCTACGACGAAGCCTACAAGCCCCTGTCCGAAAACAAGATCAGCGCCGAGCGCGCGCTGGAGCGCGGCGTCGCGCCCTTCAAGACATTCATGCTCAAGCAGACGCGCGAGAACGACCTCGCGCTCTTCGCGAAGCTGGCCAAGGCGCCCGCCATGGAAGGCCCCGAGGACGTGCCGCTGCGCATCCTGCTGCCCTCCTTCGTCATCAGCGAGCTGAAGACCGCCTTCCAGATCGGCTTCACCATCTTCATCCCTTTCCTGATCATCGACCTCGTGGTGGCCAGCGTGCTGATGTCGATGGGGATGATGATGGTGCCGCCGGCTTCCATCGCGCTGCCCTTCAAGCTGATGCTGTTCGTCATGGCCGACGGCTGGCAGTTGCTGATCGGCGCCCTGGCACAGAGCTTCTACACATAGGAATCGACCCATGACACCCGAATCGGTCATGTCCATCGGCAGCCAGGCCATCCACGTCTCGCTGCTGCTCGGCGCGCCGCTGCTGCTGGTGGCGCTCGTGGTGGGCCTGGTGATCAGCATCTTCCAGGCGGCCACGCAGATCAACGAGGCCACGCTCTCCTTCATCCCCAAGCTGCTGGCCGTGTTCGCGGTGCTGGTGATCGCCGGGCCGTGGATGCTGGGGCAGATGCTGGACTACATCCGCACGCTGTTCTCGAGCATTCCCCAACTGGTTTCGTGACCCCATCCGTCCTCTCCGTCACCTCGGCGGAGCTGAACGCCTGGATGGTGGCCTTCCTCTGGCCCTTCGTGCGCATGCTGGCGCTGATCGGCACCGCGCCCATCTTCGGCGAACCCACCGTGTCGCGCCGCGTCAAGGTCGCGCTCGCGGCCCTGCTGGCCATCGCGCTGGCGCCCACGCTGCCACCCATGCCGCAGGTGCCGGTGGTGTCGATCGGCGGCGTGTGGATCGTGGTGCAGCAGGTGCTGATCGGCGCGGCCATGGGCTTCGCGATGCGCATGGTCTTCGCCGCCGTGCTGGCGGCGGGCGAGTACGTGGGCCTGCAGATGGGCCTGTCCTTCGCTTCCTTCTTCGACCCGATGAGCGGAGGCGCCACCATGGTGGTGGCACGGCTGCTGCACATGCTGGCGATGCTGATCTTCCTCGCGGTGGACGGGCACCTGCTGCTGGTCACCGCCCTGGCGCAGAGCTTCCAGGCGCTGCCCATCGCCGACGCGCCGCTGGCGGCGCAGGGATGGCTGCTGCTGGTGCACGGCGGTGCGCAGATCTTCGCCACCGGCTTCATGCTGGCGCTGCCGCTGATCACCGCGCTGCTCACGCTCAACCTCGCCATGGGCATCCTCAACCGCGCCTCGCCGCAGTTCAGCATCTTCGCGGTGGGCTTTCCGCTCACGCTGCTGGCAGGGATCGGGATGCTGCAGCTCCTGATGCCGCAGCTGGGCGCCTTTCTCGGGCCGCGCTTCGCGAGCGGGCTGGCGTCGCTGATGGACTTGACGCAGGCGCTGCGGCCCTGATTCCCGGCGCCGGCCTCCTCTTTCCGGAGGACGCCGACCGCATCGATCGAGAATCCAATAGCGTTCAGGCGCGCCGCAGGCGAACGCCATCAACAGGGAGACGAACATGTGGAAACGCCGCCTGGAATCATTCGTCCTGTGCACTTCGCTCAGCCTGGGCAGCACAGCCGTTCACGCGTTCGACAGGGCCATCTCGTTCTGCAACCGAACGACGTCCCCGGTGGACGTCGCCATCGGGGTGGATTTCGCCGGCACCTCGGAGACCACGTCGAAGGGTTGGTACAAGGTTCGCGGCTGCACCTGCCGGTCCATCCTTCATGCCGACTTGCGGGCCACCGAGATCTTCTTCCTGGCCACCCGATCGGGCTTCGACAACGTGCTGCAAGGGGGGCGGGCGCCGCTGTGCGTGACCGAGCGGGGCTTCAGCTTCCAGGCCCAGAACGCCAGTGCGCAGAGTTGCCGCAGCGCAGGAGGCCACTGGGCCACCTTCAAGATGTACGACACGGGCACCAAGACGAACTATCGCCTCAACCTGAGAAGCCAGGGGCAGTGCAACCTGATGGACGACACCTAGCCGGCCGCCTCGGCGCCAGGGGCATCGGCGCCAGGCTGGACTGCATGCGCCAGCGCGTCCATGATGGGCGAGATCCGCAGCTTTGGTCAGCGCTGGCCGCGCCGCCGAATCGAAGTCGATGCCCACCTCCGCCGTCCGCCTCGCTGCCGGCGCCCTCCTTGCCGGCGCCCTGACCGCCGCGCCGGCCGCGGCCTCCGACGATCGCGCCGACGAACGCCAGCGCCTGATGCAGGTGCTCGCCTCGCAGATGCGGGAGGCCGGCGGCGCGAGCGGCCGGCCGGGCCTGTCGCCGCGCGTGGCAGCCGCCCTGGAGCAGGTGCCCCGTCATGCCTTCGTGCCGCCCGACCAGCAGCCCCACGCCTACCAGAACCGGCCGTTGCCGATCGGCCATGGCCAGACCATCTCCCAGCCCTACATCGTCGCGCTGATGACCGAGCTGGCGCAGGCGCAGCCCGAGCACAAGGTGCTCGAGATCGGCACCGGCTCCGGCTACCAGGCGGCCGTGATGGCGCAGCTGGTGCGCGCGGTCTACAGCATCGAGATCATCGAGCCGCTGGGCCATGCGGCGCGCGAGCGTCTGCAGGCGCTGGGCTACGCCAACGTGACCGTGCGCCTGGGCGACGGCTACCACGGCTGGGAGGAACACGCGCCCTACGACGCCATCCTCGTCACCGCCGCCGCCAGCCACATCCCGCCGCCACTGGTGCGGCAGCTCAAGCCCGGCGGGCGCATGGTGATCCCGGTGGGCGCGGCCTTCATGGTCCAGCAGCTGATGCTGGTGGAGAAGAACGCCGACGGCACGGTCTCGACGCGCCAGATCCTGCCGGTGGTCTTCGTGCCGCTGACCGGCGGCGGCCGCTGATGCACCGCACGCCGGTGCTCGCGGTCGCGCTCGTGTCAGCCGCCGCGCTGGCCTACGAGATCCTGCTGATGCGGCTCTTCTCGATCGGCCTGTGGCACCACTTCGCCGCGATGATCATCAGCCTGGCGCTGCTGGGCTACGGCGCCAGCGGTGCGCTGCTGACGCTGGCGCCGCGGGCG
Organism: Variovorax sp. JS1663; assembly: GCF_002157355.1. Classification (GTDB taxonomy): domain Bacteria; phylum Pseudomonadota; class Gammaproteobacteria; order Burkholderiales; family Burkholderiaceae_C; genus Variovorax. Next base: position 29,931 of record NZ_LYMK01000044.1, read on the forward strand.
ATCGAGCGTCATTTCGCGCCGCTCTTCTGCGCCTTCGCGGCGGCCTTCGGCGTCGGCGCGGCGCTGTGCTTCCTGCTCTCCCAGCACCTGCCCTTCAATCCGCTGGAGCTGCTGTGGGACCCGTGGCAGCCGGTGTGGCTGATGGGCACGTACCTGCTGCTGTCGCTGCCCTTTCTCTGCGCGGGCGCCTGCGTGTGCCTGGCGCTGGCGCGCTTTCGCGGCATGCAGGCGCGCATCTACAGCTTCGACATCCTGGGTGCGGGCATCGGCAGCCTGGGCGTGGTGGGCCTGCTGTTCGTGCTGTCGCCGCAGTCGGCGCTGAAGCTGGTGGCCGCGCTGGGCTGGCTGGCGGCGGCCTGCGCCTGGGCCGAGAGTGGCAGCATGCGGCGCTGGCCGATGGCGATGCTGCTGCTCGCGGGCGCCGGCACGACACTGCTGCTGCCCGCCGCCTGGCTGGCGCCCGCGATGTCGCCGTACAAGGAGCTGGTGCAGGCGCTGCGCGTTCCGGGCACGCACGTGGTGCTGGAACGCTCGAGCCCGCTGGGCCTGGTCAGCGTGATCGAGAGCCCCCAGGTGCCGCTGCGCCATGCGCCGGGCCTGAGCCTCAACGCCACGGCCGGGCCGCCGCAGCAATGGGGCGTGTTCACCGACGGCGAAGGGCTGAACGCGCTGGCCCGCTTCGACGGGCGGCGCGAGAGCCTGGCCTACCTGGACCAACTCGCCTCGGCCCTGCCCTACCACCTGCTGCAGCGCCCGCGGGTGCTGGTGCTGGGGGCAGGCGCGGGCGCGGACGTGCTGCAGGCCCACTACCACGGCGCCGCGCGCATCGATGCGGTGGAGCTCAACCCGCAGGTGGTGAGGCTGGTGCGCGAACGCTTCGGCGAGGCCAGCGGCGGCCTCTACGATGGCATCGCGCAGCCCCACGTGGCCGAGGCCCGCGCCTTCCTGGCCACCGGCCGCGAGCGCTACGACCTGATCCAGGTCGCGCTGCTCGACGGCTTCAGTGCCTCCTCGGCCGGATTGCATGCGCTGGCCGAGAACTACCTCTACACGGTCGAGTCGCTGCAGGAACAGCTGCGCCGCCTGCGGCCCGGCGGCCTGCTGGCGATCACGCGCTGGGCCACGCTGCCGCCGCGCGACATGCTCAAGCTGTTCGCGGCGGCGATCACGGCGCTGGAGCGCGCGGGCGTGGCCGACCCGGCCGCGCGGCTGGTGCTGATCCGCAGTTGGAAGACCAGCACCCTGCTGGTGAAGAACGGGGTCTTCGACGCCGGCGAGATCGCGGCGGTGCGGGCCTTCTGCCAGGCCCGATCCTTCGACCTCGGCTACCTGCCGGGCATGCGGGCCGAGGAAGCGAACCGCTACAACCAGGTGGAGGGCCCCACGCTCTTCGACGGCGCCACGGCGCTGCTGGGCCCGGGCCGCGAGGCCTTCCTGCGCGACTACAAGTTCCACATCGACCCGGCCACCGACGACCGGCCGCACTTCTTCCACTTCTTCAAGTGGCGCTCGCTGCCGGAGCTGCTGGCGCTCAAGGGCCGCGGCGGCCTGCCGCTGATCGAATGGGGCTACCCGGTGCTGGCCGCCACGCTGCTGCAGGCCGTGCTCGCCAGCCTGCTGCTGATCGGGCTGCCGCTGGCCTGGATCACGCGGCACCGGGCCGCCGCCCCGGGACCGCCCGGCGCGCGGGGCCGCGTGCTCCTCTACTTCCTGGCGATCGGCTTCGGCTTCATGTTCGTCGAGATGGCGTTCATCCAGAAGTTCGTGCTGTTCCTGGGCCATCCGCTCTACGCGGTCGCGGTGGTGCTGTTCGCATTCCTGCTGTTCGCCGGCATCGGCAGCCGCGCCGCGGCGCGCGGGCCGCCGCTTCGGTGGGTTGTGGCGGCCATCGTGGCCTCGGCGCTGCTGTGCCTGCTCCTGTTGCCGCTGCTGCTGCGCCATGCGATGGGCTTGCCGGAGGCGGCGCGCATCGCGCTCGCGGCCGGGCTGATCGCGCCGCTGGCTTTCTTCATGGGCATGCCCTTTCCGCTGGGGCTGGCCCGGGTGGAGGCGCTCGATGCGCGGCTGGTGCCCTGGGCCTGGGGCATCAACGGCTGCGCCTCGGTGGTCGCGGCGGTGCTGGCCACGCTGCTGGCGATCCACCTGGGCTTCTCCGCGGTGGTGCTGATGGCGCTGGGGCTCTACGGGCTTGCGGCGGCGGCGCGTCCTTGAGACCATGCAGGCTCATTCCCGAGGGAAGCATGCATGTCCGCAGGTCAGCGCATCACGCCGACCCGCCGCGAGTTCCTGTTGGCGCTCGCGGCGGGCCTTCCGCCCCTGGCGGGCCACGCCCAGCCGCAGCAGCGGCCACGCGGGCCGGCCACCCGCACCATTCCCGCCACCGGCGAGCTGGTGCCGGCCATCGGGCTGGGCAGCTGGATCACCTTCAACGTCGGCAATGACCCGGCCGCGCGCGCCAACTGCGCCGAGGTGATGCGCGCCTTCTTCGACGCCGGGGGGCGGATGATCGACTCCTCCCCGATGTATGGCTCCTCGCAGTCGGTCATCGGCGAGGGCCTGGCGCGCATCAACCGCACGGCGGGCGTGTTCGCGGCCGACAAGGTCTGGATCGGCAGCGGCACGCGTGGGGCGCGGCAGATCGAGGAGTCGCGCCAGCTCTGGCGGGTGCCGCGCTTCGACCTGCTGCAGGTGCACAACCTGCTCGCCTGGGAGCAGCATCTGCCGGCGCTGTTCGCGATGCGCTCGGCCGGCCAGCTGCGCTACGTGGGCATCACCACCTCCGAGGGACGCAGGCACAAGGAGATCGAGTCGATCATGGCCAGTCAGCCGATCGACTTCGTGCAGGTCAGCTACAACCCGCTGGACCGCGAGGTGGAGTCGCGCATCCTGCCGCTGGCGCGCGAGCGGCGCATCGCGGTGATCGCCAACCGGCCCTTCCGGGAGGGTGCACTGCTGCGCGCGCTGAAGGCGCATCCGCTGCCACCCTGGGCGGCCGAGCTCGGCTGCGACGGCTGGGCGCAGTTCGTGCTCAAGTTCATCATCTCGCATCCGGCCATGACCTGCGCCATTCCGGCCACCCGCAGCGTGGCCCACGTGCAGCAGAACATGGGCGCGGCGCTCGGCCCCCTGCCCGACGCGGCGATGCGCGAGCGCATGGCGGCGCACCTGCAGGCGCTCTGAGCAATGTCGGCGTGGTGGAGCTACCGGCCGTCGGACTTCCTCCTCTTCTCGGCGCAGACCTATCACCGGCTGTTCGAGCTCTACAACGCGGAACTCTGGCCGGCGCAGCTCTTCGCCGCGGCGCTCGGGCTCGCGCTGGTGTGGCTGCCGGCGAAGGGACGGCCGGCCGCGGCCGGGCGCGCGATCTTCCTGCTGCTGGCGGCCTGCTGGTGCTGGGTGGCCTGGGCCTTCCACCTGCAGCGCTATGCGGCCATCAACTGGGCCGCGACCTGGTTCGCCGCGGGCTTCGCGCTCCAGGGCCTGTTTCTGCTGCTGGCCGCGTGCATCGAATGGGAGCGGGCACACCGCGCGCGGCGCACGCTGGGCCTGGCGCTGCTGGGCTTCGCGGTGCTCGTTCAACCCTGGCTCGGCCTGGTGCTGCGCGGCCGCCCGTGGACCGAGGCCGAGTTGTTCGGGATGGCGCCTGATCCGACCGCGCTCGGCACGGCTGGTTTGCTGCTGGCGCTGCGCCCTGCCGCGGGTACACGCTTCGGGCAGGTGCTGTGGTGGCTGGCGTGGCCGATCCCGCTGCTGTGGTGCGCGATCGGCGCGCTCACGCAGTGGACGCTGGCTTTTCAGGACTGACCGAGCATGAACGCCATTGCCGCCTGCCACCAGCGCGCATCGACCAGCCCGGGCCAGTCGTTGTGCCCGGCTGCCTCCACCGTCACCAGGCGCTTGGGCGCGGCCAGCGCCTCGTGCAGCGCCAGGCCCAGGCGCGCCGGCACCACGTTGTCGCGGCTCGCCACCACCACCAGCACCGGGCGGCCGAAGCCGGCCAGGTTCCCGGCGCTGTCGTAGCGGTCACGCAGCAGCCAGCGCACCGGCAGCCAGGGATAGTGGTATGACGCCACGCTCACGAGCCGATCCCAGGGCGTGATCAGCATCAGGCCGGCCACCGCGTCGCGCTGCTGTGCCGCCGCCGCGGCTGCCACGCCGGCCCCCAGCGACTCGCCGATCACCACCACCGGCGCTCCGAACGCGCGATGGGCCTGCGCAATGCTCTCGCCCGCATCCTCGACCATGCTGCGCTCGCCCATCTCGCCGCCGCGCGGGCCATAGCCGGGGTATTCGGCCAGCAGCACGCGAAAACCCTCGCGCGTGAGCATGTCGGCGTAGTAGCGGCGATGGCCGGCATGCCCCGCATTGCCGTGGAAAACCAGCACCGTGCCGCGTGCTGCCCCGGACGGCTGCGCCAGCAGCGCGCGGAAGTCCTGCGCCGAAGGCCAGGGCTCCAGGCCGCCGGAGGCCATCTCGGCCACGGTGGCCGAAGCGGGAAAGTAGAGCAGGCGGTCCTGGAACATCGCAACTCCAGCCAGTCCGATCGCGCAGGCCAGGACGAACTTGAGCACGGGGGCGAGGACCTGGGTCATGGATGGACGGGATCTTGTTCGGCAGCCATTGTCCACGCTCTGCTCGGCCGGAGTGCCGGCCCGGCCCGGGCCTACGGCGCCCGGACCTCGTCTTCCTGCGTGTGCGCACCGGAGACCGCGTCGGCCGACCGCGGCTTCTGCGCACGCCACCACGCGATCAGGCGATCGAAGTCGCCGTCGAAGACGCGGTGCTTGAGCTCCTCTCCCACCATCGAGCAATGCGCCGCGGCGGCGAAGTCGAGCACGGTCCGGCTCGCGACGCGATCGCAATCGAGATAGATGCGCTTGAGCTCCTCGGCGCTGGTCGCCGCCAGGTGCGGGCGCGGCGGCTGCGCGAGGGCAGGACACGCCGTGAACAGGGCCAGCACCGCCGCGGCAACGCCGCGCAACAGGTCCGTTGCCATGAGCCACCTCCTTGCTTTCGTTGGCATGCGCATCACGCACGCCCCCACTCTAGAGGCAGGCGCCTCGTGGCGAATCCACCTTTCGAGGGAGCTGGCGGCCTGCGGCCCTCAGCCAAAGAACAGCAGCCGCGACAACAGCGTGTGCCCGGCCTCCGCCGCCATCAGCCCCACGAACACCAGCAGCGCCAGCGGCGGCACCAGGATCGCGTAGACCAGCGACAGCCGCTCCCAGGCCATGTGCATGAAGACCGCCACGATCAGCCCCGCCTTCAGCAGCATGAAGGTGAGGATCAGCCCCCAGCGCAGCAGGCCCTGCAGGTGCAGGTAGTCCACCAGGTACGACATTGCGCTGAGCACGAACAGCAGCCCCCAGATCTTGAGGTAGAGGCTGATCGGATGTTGCTGGCCGGTGCCGGGATGCATGGTGACGCCCTCCTCACCAGAGATAGAACAACGCGAAGATGAAGACCCACACCAGGTCCACGAAGTGCCAGTACAGGCCCGCGATCTCGACGATCTGGTAGTTGCCGCTGGCCTCGTAGTCGCCGCGCAGCAGCTTGAAGGCGACGACCAGCAGGTACACCACCCCGCAGGACACGTGCAGCCCGTGGAAGCCGGTGATCATGAAAAAGGCCGAGCCGAACTGCGCCGCGCCCATCGGGTTGCCCCAGGGCCGCACGCCCTCCTCCAGGATCAGCTTGGACCACTCGAAGGCCTGCATGCCGACGAAGACCTCGCCGCACATGGCGGTCACCAGGATCAGCGCGGCCGCGTTGGCGCGGTCGTGGCGGTACGCGCAGTTCACCGCCATCGCCATCGTGCCGCTGCTGCTGATCAGCACGAAAGTCATGATCGCGATCAGCAGGAGCGGCACCTCCGCGCCGCCGACGGTCAGCGCGAACACCTCGCTCGGATTGGGCCAGGGGACGGTGGTGGAGACGCGCACCGTCATGTAGCCGATCAGGAAGCAGCTGAAGATGAAGGTGTCGCTCAGAAGGAAGATCCACATCATCGCCTTGCCCCACGAGACGTTGAAGGCCTCGCGGTCGGAGGACCAGTCGGCGACCAGTCCGCGCCAGCCCTCGGCCGCGGCGGGCGGTGCCAGCACGGGCGGGGCGATGGGAGGCACGGCGGCTGTGTTCATGAGGAGACTCCGCAGATGAAACGCGCCACTTCCGGCGTGAGCCAGCCGAGCGCCGCGAAGAGCACGACCCAGACCGCCAGCAGGAAGTGCCAGTAGCGCGCGCACAGCGCGATGCGCCAGGCCAGGCTCGCCGGGTCGGCCGCGGGCTGCCAGGCGGCGCGCGCGGTCCAGGCCCAGGCGGCGACGCCGCCGGCCACGTGCAGGCCGTGCACCGCCGTCAGCAGGTAGAAGAAGCTGCCGCCCGGGTTGCCGGCCGGCATCACCTGCGCGGCCAGCAGGACCGCCCAGGCCCACCACTGCACCGCCAGGAAGCCCAGCGCGCCGAGCCCGCCGGCCAGCAGCCACCGGCGCGTGTCGCGCAGCAGCAGGCCGCGCGCCGCCGCGGCGCTGCGCTGCAGGGCCACGCTGCCCGCGGCCAGCAGCGCCGAGCTGAGCCACAGCTGCCAGGGCAGCGCGATCTGCACCGCGTCGCTGCCGCTCATGCGCATCACGTAGGCGACGAGGAACAGCGAGAACAGCGCCGTCGCCACGCCCATGAACACCCACAGCCCGATGCCGGCGGCGATCGCGGCCGCGCGCGGTTCGGGCCAGCGGCCGTAGCGGCCGGCCAGCGCGGCGCCGCCGTTCATGCCCTGGCCTCCTTGCCGTCCGCCTCGGGCTCCTGCCCGCCGGCCTCGGGCGGTGCGTTCTGCGCGATGAAGTCCTCGCGCACGCCCGGCACCGCGTAGGCGTAGGCCCACCGGTGGACCACCGGCAGCTGCGGCCCCCAGTTGCCGTGCACCGGCGGCGTCTGCGGTGTCTGCCATTCCAGCGAGGCGGCGCGCCACGGATTGCCGCCGGCCGGCTTGCCGTGGCGCACGCTCCACGCCAGATTGAAGAGGAACAGCACCTGCGCCACGCCGACGGCCAGCGCCACCACGGTGATGAAGGCGTTCAGGCTGAAGGCCGAAGGAGGGATGAACTGGTAGTGGTCGAAATTGTAGTAGCGCCGCGGCATGCCCAGCAGGCCCAGGTAGTGCATGGGGAAGTAGATCGCGTAGGTGCCGATGAAGGTGATCCAGAAGTGCAGCTGCCCCAGCCGGTCGTCCAGCATGCGGCCGGTGACCTTCGGGTACCAGTGGTAGATGCCGCCGAACACCACCAGGAGCGGCGCCACGCCCATCACCATGTGGAAGTGCGCCACCACGAAGTAGGTGCCCGACAGCGGAATGTCCACGCTCACGTTGCCGAGCCACAGACCGGTCAGCCCGCCGATCACGAAGGTGGAGATGAAGGCCAGCGAGAACAGCATCGGCACCGTCAGGTGGATGTCGCCGCGCCACAGCGTCAGCAGCCAGTTGTAGACCTTGATCGCGGTGGGCACCGCGATGATCAGCGTGGTGGTGGCGAAGAAGAAGGCGAAGTACGGGTTCATGCCCGCGACGAACATGTGGTGCGCCCACACCACCAGGCTCAGCCCCCCGATCGCCACGATGGCCCAGACCATCGTGCGGTAGCCGAAGATGCTCTTGCGCGCATGAACGCTGATCAGGTCCGACACCAGCCCGAAGGCCGGCAGCGCCACGATGTAGACCTCGGGATGGCCGAAGAACCAGAACAGGTGCTGGAACAGCAGCGGGCTGCCACCCTTGTACTGCGTGGCCTGCCCCATCGACAGCAGCGCCGGCATGAAGAAGCTGGTGCCCACCGCGCGGTCCAGCAGCAGCATCACGCCGCTGACGAAGAGCGCCGGGAAGCCCAGCAGCGCCAGGATGGTGGCCACGAAGATGCCCCACACCGACAGCGGCATGCGCAGCAGCGTCATGCCCCGGCAGCGCGCCTGCAGCACCGTGGTGACGTAGTTCAGGCCGCCCATGGTGGTTGCGACGATGAAGATCAGGAGCGACACCAGCATCAGCACGATGCCGGCGTCGCTCCCGGGCGTGCCGGGCAGGATGGACTGCGGCGGGTACAGCGTCCACCCCGCGCCGGTGGGCCCGCCCGGGACGAAGAAGCTCGCCATCAGCACCAGCACCGAGAGCAGATAGACCCAGAAGCTCAGCATGTTCATGTAGGGGAACACCATGTCGCGCGCCCCCACCATCAACGGGATCAGGTAATTGCCGAAGCCGCCCAGGAAGAGCGCCGTGAGCAGGTAGATCACCATGATCATCCCGTGCATGGTGACGAACTGGTAGTAGCGCTCGGGCGTGATGAACTGGAAGACGCCGGGAAAGCCGAGCTGCAGCCGCATCAGGTTGGACAGCACCACGCCGATCACGCCTACCGCGATGGCGGTGCAGGCGTACTGCACCGCGATCACCTTGTGGTCCTGGCTCCAGACGTAGCGGGTCCAGAAGCTTCTCGGTTCATCGTGGTGGGCGACGGGGACGACGATGCTGGACATGGACTTTCCTTCATTCCACGAGGCGCGTGCCCATTGGAGTACCTTCGCCTGCGGCTGCGGTACGAGCCCCCTTCGGAGCGGCCGGGCGGGGTCTCATCGCTGCGCCTTCTGCTCGGTCGCGGCCGCCGGCGGGGCGGGGCCCAGATTCTTGATGTAGGCCACCAGCGCTGCCACCTCTTCGTCGCTCAATGGGATCTTCGGCATCACCGGCGCGAAGCCCTTGACGCCGCGGGCCTGCGGATCGCGGATGAAGGCGCCCAGATAGGCGTCGTCCACCAGCGCGGTGGAGCCGTCGCGCATGTTCTCGGTCTTGCCGTACAGGCCTTTCCAGCTCGGGCCCACGCGCGGGCTGCCGTCGATGCTGTGGCACGCCACGCAGCCCTTGGCAGCAGCCAGTGCGCGACCCTGGCCGACCACGCCGCCTTCGCTGGAGGGCGGCTTCTGCGTCATCGCGAAGGTCTCCAGGCCCTTGAGCCAGGCCTGGTAGCCGGCCGCGTCCTCCACCACCACGTGGGCCCGCATGTTCGGATGGCCCACGCCGCACAGCTGCGAGCACATCGCCTCGAAGCGGCCGGCCACGGTGGGCGTGAACCAGAAGGTGCTGATCTGGCCCGGCACCATGTTCATGCGGGCGCGGAAGTTGGGCGCGAAGAAGTCGTGCAGCACGTCGTGCGAGCGCAGCATCATGTGCACCGGGCGGCCCAGCGGGATGTGGATCTCCTGGTCGGAAACGAGGATGTCGTCCTGCCCCGCCGGATCGGCCGGATCCAGGCCGAAGGGGTTGGTGGGCGTGACGAAGCGCGTCTCGGTCAGGCCCAGCTTGTTGTCCGCGCCGGGCATGCGGAAGCGCCACTGCCATTGCTGGCCCAGCACCTCGATCGTCAGCGCATCGGGCGGCGCCTTCACGTAGCTGGCGTAGACCACCAGGCCCGGGGCCAGCAGCGCCATGATGCCGACGGTGCTGATGCCGATCAGCCAGCGCTCCAGCCGCTTGTTCTCCGGCTCACTGAGGTACCTTCGCTTTTGGCTGCGGTATTCGCTTTCGGAGCGGCCGTGCGGCTCATGGGCCGCGCGCCGGCCCTCCCGATGCCGATAGCGCACCAGCGTGTAGACCAGGAACAGGTTGATCGCGACGAAGAAGATGCCCGTGATCACCAGCGTGATGGTGATGGTGTCGTCCATCGACTTCCAGTTGGACGCCAGCGGCGTGAACCACCATGGGTTGATGAAATGGAAAAGCACCGAGGCGACGACGATGAGCGCCAGCACGGCTGCCATGATCATCTGCGGCCTCCTTCGTCGATTCGCCGCTCATGCGGATTCAGAACTCAGGGGAAGGCCGGAACCATCCGCTCCTCGCCGGCGAAGCGGGCTTCCGGGTGGGTGCGCTCGAACAGGGCCTCGATCTCCGCCACGCGCGCCGGCGGCAGGTCGACCATCACCAGGATCTGGCCTGCCAAGATCGCGCTCTCGAAGCGCGCGAGCCGCGGACTGGGAATGGAAATGCCGATCATGCTGGAGGACCAGGTGCCGACCAGCCCGCCCAGCACCGCCAGCGCCGCCGCGACTTCCCACTGCGGCGCGTCGCCGGTGATGGGAAACGCCAGCGCCGCCACCAGGCCGGCGACCGCGCCCACCGCGCCACCGATCACCAGGCCGCTCTTGGCGGCATGCACGAGGTCCGAGGTCTGCCAGACGTTGGCCGCATGGAGCCCGCGCATGTCCGCGCCCTCGGGGCCTGCGAAATGGATGTGCGCGGCGTCGACACGCGCCTGCACCAGGTCATGCATCACCCGCCGGGCGCTGGCCGCGTCGGGCATCAGCCAATAGATGCGTCTCTTCATGGCGCCCTCCTTTGTCGTCTTGCGACGAAGGAAACCATGAAGCCCTTATATGCCAGCGCGCAAGGGTTATCAAGGATGCGTGTCCCTAGCCCGAAAAGGCCGCCGCCCAGCGCCCGGCCATGGCCGGCGAGTTGAAGCAGGTGGTGCGGCGCGTCACGCTGCACACGGCGCGCTCGAGCAGTTGGATGTCGGCCTCGTGCTGGCGCGCCACGTGCGGGTCTTCGAAGAAGATGGCCTTCTGGCAGCGGCCCTCCAGCACCAGCTCGGCGATCTGTGCATCGCCGCCGAGCGGGCCGCTCTGGTAGCGCTGCACCCAGGGCCGGTCCGCGGGCCAGCCGCGCGCCCAGGCCATGTCGTTGAGGCGGCCGCCGGTGGTGCCGGTGCCCACGCGCAGCGCGAAGCGCGACAGCAGCTCGAAATGCCGGGACGCGAATTCGACCATGCGGTCCTTCAGCGCATCATGCGCAATCAGCGCGACCGTCTGCGCCTCGATGGAGCGCCAGTCGCCGGCCATGCCCGGCACGGCCAGGCCGGCGCTGGCCAGTTCCACCGCGATCCATTCCTGCGCACCCGCGACCGTGGAGACGAAGGGCTTGCCGTGCACCACGCACTGCCGCTTCAGTGCGAGCGTCTCCGGGTAGAGCGAGGTGGGATCGACGGGATCGATCAGGTAGATCACGCCGTCGAGCGCATCCGCCGCATCCAGCCCGCCGGCAATGCGGGAGACCAGCCGCATCACGCCGCCCTCGCGACCGCTCGGGTAGCGCACGCGCTTTTCGTATCCGGCCAGCAAGCCGAGGCGATCGATCGCCTCGGCGGTGCCGCCCACCGCATGCAGCTCGATCCCGAGCGCGCGGATGCCTGCATCGCAGGCGCGCAGCCAGGCGGCCAGGCCGGACTGCTCGCCGCTGCGGTGCAGGCGGCTGGCGACGAGGCCGAAGCGAAGCGAGGGTGGGGTGCCGGTACTGGACATGATCAGGTGCGATCGATGGTACGCCGCGCCCATGACTTCCGGCACTTCTGCGCCGCCGCCCCGCCGCTAACATTGCGCGCGTGAACGCCATGGAGTCCCTCCCCGCCCCCTCGGCCGGCACGCGCGATCGCGCATCGCCGTGGCCCCCCTCCCGCGCCATCCTGGTGGTGGACGACCACGACCTCGTGCGCCTGGGCGTGCGGGCGCTGGTGCAGGCGCAGGCCCCGTCCATCGAGTCGACCATCGAGGTGCTCGAGGCCGGCACCGTGGCCGACGCGCTCGCGCTGTACGAGGAGGCGCGGGAGCGCATCGGACTGGTGCTGCTCGACCTGGCCCTGCCCGATGCGGAGGACCTCGGCGGCCTCGCCCGGTTCCGCGCCCGCTTTCCCGACGCGCGCATCGTCGTGCTCTCCGGCACCGACAGCGCCACGCTGGCGGAAGGTGCGCTGGCCCTGGGCGCCAGCGCCTTCCTGCCCAAGTCCGCGGACCTCAAGGAGGTGGTGAGCTTCATCCGCGCCTGCGGCCTGCTCGACATCGATGGCGCCGTCAGCCTCCCGCCCGCGCCGCGCGCCACCGCCGGCGACCACGCCGGGCCTGCTCACAGGAATGCCTGCGCCTGGCAGGAACTCACGCCGCGCCAGCTCGAGGTGCTGCAATGGGTGCTGGAAGGCAAGGCCAACAAGGAGATCGCGCGGCTGGCCAACCTGAGCGAGGGCACGGTGAAGAACCACGTCTCGACCCTGCTGCTGCTCTTCGGCATGCGTTCGCGGGCCCAGCTGATCAGCAGCCTGCGTTGAAACGCACTGACCGCCAGAAGGACCGCCAGGAGGCGCCGCAGGCCGGCGACGATCCCCCCCTGCACACCGAACTCGGCCAGCGCGTGCTGCGCGAGCACGTGGCCGCGATCTACTTCAACTACAGCGCGACCTTCATCGCCCGCTTCGCCTTCATCGGCGTGGTCGGCGCCTTCATGCTGCTGCAGCTGGACGAGCCGCTGGTGCTGCCCTTCCTGGTGCTGCACGTGCTGCTGTACCTGCACCTGTGCTTCATGCCGCGCTGGACGCCCGAGGCGCCTCTCGGGCAGAGCGCCTTCTGGGCCCGGCGCATCACCTTCGTGGCCGCCATGCTCGGCTTCGCCGACGGGCTCGCTCCCTGGATCTTCGTGCCGGCCGGCAACCTGCCGGCCACCGCGGTGCTGATGGTGGTGATGATGGGCAATTGCGCCCGCGCCGTGCAGTCCCTGCGGCCGGTGAAGGCCGCCCTCTTCGGCCACACGCTGCCCATGATGGGCGGCCTCATCACCGCGCTGCTGTGGGAAGGCGGCGGCACCCACCTGTTCCTGGCCGCCTTCGCCTCGGTCTACCTGCTGATGATGCTGCGCGTGGGCGTGCAGGAGCATCGGCTGCTGACCGAATCGCTGATGCTGCGCTTCGAGAAGGAAAGCCTGGCCCTGCGCCTGGGCGAGCAGATCGCGGCCACCGAGCGCGCCAGCACCGAGAAGAGCCGCTTCCTCGCCACCGCCAGCCACGACCTGCGCCAGCCGCTGCATGCCATCGCCCTCTTCGGCGCCGCGCTGGAGAACGCGCTGCAGGGCCGCCCCGAGGGACAGAACGCGCAGCGGCTGATGCTGGCGGTCAACGCCCTGGGCTCCTCGCTCGACAGCATGCTCGACGTCTCGCGCCTGGATGCGGGCGTGGTCACGCCCGAGGTGCAGCCGGTGCAGCTCGACGCGCTGTTCCTCCCCCTCAACCACATGTTCTCGGCGCAGGCCGAGCAGCGGGAACTGCAGCTGCGCGTGCGCGCCAGCAGGCTGTGGGTACGCAGCGACCCGCAGCTGCTGCACCGCATGCTGGCCAACCTGATCGACAACGCGCTCAAGTACACCGCCGCCGGCGGCGTGACGGTGGCCGCCCGTGCACGCGGCGCCCAGGTGTGGATCGAGGTGCGCGACACCGGCATGGGCATCGCCCAGGGCCAGCAGGAGCGCGTGTTCGAGGAGTTCTATCAGGTCGGCAACCCGGGCCGCGACCGCTCGCGCGGGCTGGGCATCGGCCTGGCGATCGTCAAGCGCCTGTCGCGCCTGCTCGACCATCCCGTGCAGCTGCATTCGCGGCTGGGCCGCGGCACGCGCTTCCGCCTGCTGCTGCCGGCCGCCGAGGCGCCCGCCGGCGCGCCGGTCGTGCCGGTGCCGGCGGAGATCGGCTGGCAGCGCCGCGCCATGCCCGCCATGCCGCCGCTGGCCGGCCAGGTGCTGCTCGTCGACGACGAGGTGGAGATCCGCCAGGCCATGCGCGAGCTGCTGCGCGCCTGGGGCCTCGAGGTCTGCGCCGCGGCCAACGAGGTGGAAGCGCTGGAGATGCTCAGCCCGGACCGGCCCATCGCCCTGCTGATCTGCGACCTGCGCCTGGCCGGCGGCGCCGACGGACTGGCGCTGGGCCAGCGACTGCGGCAGCGCTTCGCCCCGGCCGCGCCGCTGCTGCTAATCACCGGCGAGACCGCGCCCGAGCGCCTGCAGCGCGTGCGCGCCTCGGGCGTGCCGGTGCTGTTCAAGCCGGTGGAGGCCGGCCTGCTGCTGCGCACGCTGCGCGAGCTGACGGCCACGCGCCGCACGTGACTTTCGGCACTGGCGGACTGCCGTCGCGGCCCGTAACTTCCGGTGCGGCCGCCTGCGGCCCCGATCCTGTTTCCTTCACTTCGCATCCTTCGATGCGCCAGCCATGACTCTTGCAAGACCTTCCCTCGTCGCCGCGCTCACCGCCCTGCTCGCCCTGGCCGGCTGCCAGACCACCGACATGCAGATGGGCAGCCAGGGCGCCAAGACGGTGGCCACCGGCAGCGCCGCCGGCGCGGCCTCGGCCAACACCAGCAGCGCGCTGGAGCGCTGCCCCTCGCCGCTGGGCACCGTCTCGCTGATCGAGAACCAGCAGGCCGGCTGGTACACCATCCTGCGCAACGAGTACCGCCTGCCGCCCACCGCCAACCTGCTGCGCCTGCTGATCCAGCAGTCCAACTGCTTCGTGGTGGTGGAGCGCGGCGCGGCCGGCATGAACGCGATGACGCGCGAGCGCGAGCTCATGCAGTCCGGCGAGATGCGCCAGGGCAGCAACTTCGGCCGCGGCCAGATGGTGGCTTCCGACTACGGCCTGTCGCCCGAGATCGTGTTCAACAACAGCGATGCCGGCGGCGCGGGCGCGGCGCTCGGCGGTCTGGTCGGCCGCGGCCGCTACAGCAACGTGCTGGGCCAGCTCGGCGCCAGCCTCCAGACCAAGGAAGCCAGCACCCTGCTGACCTTGATCGACAACCGCTCCGGCGTGCAGGTCGCGGCCTCCGAGGGCAGCGCCTCCAAGACCGACTTCGGCGGCTTCATCTCGCTGGCCGGCGGCTCCGGTGCCGGCGGCCTGGGCGGCTACACGAACACGGCGCAGGGCAAGGTGATCGCCGCGGCCTTCATGGACGCCTTCAACCAGATGGTCGTCTCGCTGCGCAACTACAAGGCGCAGACGGTGCAGGGCCAGGGCCTGGGCGGCGGCGGCCGGCTGGGCGTGGATGGCGGCGCGGCGCCCTCACAGACGTCGGCGCCCGCGGAGAGCAACGGCAAGGGTCGTCGGCGCAAGTGAGCAGTCGGGCCCGTCAGATGTGCAGAACCGCCAGCCCGCCCACCACCAGCCCACCGGCCGCCACGCCCACCATCGCCCATTCCAGCCACTTCCTGCGCGTGAGCAGCGCGATCGCGGCGAGTGCGATCGAGACCTGCAGCGCGGTCGTGGCCTGCGCCCAGCGGTGATGCTGGTGCAGTTGCTCGTCCGACTTGCGGTCCCAGTCCCGGGCCTCCTGCTCCAGGCCCTGCGCCACCAGCTGGATCTCGGCCTTCTCCTTTTCGTAGCGCGTCACCTTGTCCTGCCAGGCCTGCCGGCGATCCTCCGGCGAGGTGTCGCGCGCGAACTCCGCGAGCGACTGCTTGGTGCTCTTGGACTGGAAGTAATTCCACTGGTTGGAAGCCTCGGTCTTCTTGATGCCCGCGTTGTTCTTGTAGAGCCCCGCGTTGGCCTGCGTGAGCCCGCCCATGTACGCGAACACGGCACCGACCGTGGCGATGATCGCGGTGCACACCGCGATCTGGTTGATCATGCTCTTGCCGCCGCCGTCATGCGCGGCCTCGACGGGATGATGATGCTCACCATGCCCCGCGTGCTCGAGCTCATGGTCGTGCGGGCCGTGCACATGAAAGCCTTGTCCTGACATGGAAATCTCCGATCAAACGAACCAGGAAGCGAGCGCGGATTCTGCCCGACGCCTGCACCGTCAAACGCCCGGAAGGACCAGCCGCGCAGAGTTCTTGACCTCCTCCATGACGGCATAGGTGCGCGTCTCCCGCACGCCGGGCAGCTGCCACAGCACCGTGCCGGCGAACCGCCGGTAGTCGTTCATGTCGGCACTGCGCGTCTTGAGCAGGTAGTCGAAGCCGCCGGCCACCATGTGGCACTCCATGATTTCCGGACGCACCTGCACGGCGGCCTTGAATTCATCGAACACGTTGGGCGTCGTCCGGTCGAGCAGCACTTCGACGAAGACCAGCATGCCGGCGCCCAGCTTCAGGGGATTCAGCCGCGCCTCGTAGCCGAGGATGTAGCCCTCCCGGGTGAGCCGCTGCACGCGCGCCAGGGCGGCGGTCGGCGACAGGCCGATCTCGTCGGCCAGCTTCAGGTTGGTGATGCGGCCGTCGGCCTGCAGGGCCGAAAGAATCCGCAGGTCCAGCCGGTCCAATCCTGGAAGCCCCGCGGCTTCTTCTAGTGATTTGTTCTGCATTTCATCAAATCTTCGAACAACAATTTTGCATCTGTGGCGGCATTATGCGTGTTATCACTAGCTCATCGGACCCATCCATGGATACGCGCGCATCGCCCTCCGACCCTGCTCCGCTCTTCCGCGGCTTTGCCGGCCCGCTGCCCCAGCGCTCCGCCTTGCGGGAGCGCATCACGGCCGCCTATCGCGTGCCGGAGCAGGAAGCGGTGTCGACGCTCCTGACCCAGGCCAGCACGCCTCCCGACGTGGCCGCGCGCGCGAACACGCTCGCGCTGCAGCTGGCGCGGCGCCTGCGCGACCGCAAGAACGCCGCGGGCCGGGCCGGGCTGGTGCAGGGGCTGCTGCAGGAATACGCGCTGTCGTCCCAGGAGGGCGTCGCCCTCATGTGCCTGGCCGAAGCGCTGCTGCGCATTCCCGACGCCGCCACCCGCGACGCGCTCATCCGGGACAAGATCGCCCGCGGCCATTGGCAGGAACATGCGGGCCGCAGCCCTTCGCTGTTCGTCAATGCCGCCACCTGGGGGCTGCTGCTCACCGGCAAGATCGTCTCGACCCACAGTGAGTCGACCCTGTCGGCGCTGCTGACGCGGCTGATCGCCAAGGGCGGCGAACCAATGATCCGCAAGGGCGTGGACATGGCCATGCGCATGATGGGCGAGCAGTTCGTCACCGGCGAGACCATCGCGGCCGCGCTGGAGCATGCCCGCGCGTTCGAGGCCCAGGGCTTCCGCTATTCCTACGACATGCTGGGCGAAGCGGCGATGACGGCCGAGGACGCGGACCGCTACCGGCAGTCCTACGAGAAGGCGATCCATGCCATCGGCAAAGCCTCCGCAGGGCGCGGGGTGTACGAGGGGCCCGGCATCTCCATCAAGCTCTCCGCGCTGCATCCGCGCTATGCCCGGGCGCAGTACGACCGCGTGATGGACGAGCTGTACCCGGTGCTGCGCCACCTGGCGCTGCTGGCCCATCGCTTCGACATCGGCCTGAACATCGATGCCGAAGAGGCGGATCGCCTCGAGCTCTCCCTGGACCTGCTCGAGAAGCTGTGCTTCGAGCCGGCGATGGCCGGCTGGAACGGCATCGGCTTCGTGGTCCAGGCCTACCAGAAGCGCTGCCCCTTCGTCATCGACCACGTTATCGACCTGGCGCGGCGCAGCGGCCATCGCCTGATGGTGCGGCTGGTCAAGGGCGCCTACTGGGACAGCGAGATCAAGCGCGCCCAGGTCGACGGGCAGGACGGCTTCCCCGTCTACACCCGCAAGGTCTACACCGACGTCTCCTACCTGGCCTGCGCCCGCAAGCTGCTGGCGGCGCCGGACCAGGTCTATCCGCAATTCGCGACGCACAACGCCCACTCCATGGCGGCGATCTACACCCTCGCCGACCCTGCCGCGTACCGGCCCGGGCAGTACGAGTTCCAGTGCCTGCACGGCATGGGCGAGCCGCTCTACGAACAGGTGGTCGGCCGGCCGGAAGACGGCAAGCTCGGCCGGCCCTGCCGCATCTATGCGCCGGTGGGCACGCACGAAACGCTGCTGGCCTACCTCGTGCGGCGGCTGCTGGAGAACGGCGCCAACACCTCCTTCGTCAATCGCATCGCCGACCCCACGATCGCCATCGAATCACTGGTCGAGGACCCGGTGGCCGCCGTCGATCGCATCGCGAAGGAGGAAGGCGAGGCCGGCCGGCCCCATCCGGCCATCGCGGACCCGGCTGCGCTGTACGGCCGGGCCCGTCTCAATTCGCAGGGCATGGACCTGTCGAACGAGCGGACGCTGCGAAGCCTGGAGGCGCTGCTGGCCGAAAGTGCCGGGATCGCATGGCGCGCCGAACCGCTGCTCGCGGAAGCCCCCACGGTCCCCGCGCCGGCGTGGAAGCCGGTGCTCAACCCGGCGGACCATCGCGACGTGGTCGGCCAGGTCCGCGCCGCGGGCGAGGAGGAGATCGACGCGGCCCTGCGCAGCGCGACGGCATTCGCCCCGGCCTGGGCCGGCCACCCCGCCGCCCAGCGGGCGGCCGCGCTCGAACGCGCGGCGGACCTCCTGCAGGCGCGCATGCCCCAGCTGCTCGGACTGCTGGTCCGCGAGGCCGGCAAGACCTGCGCGAACGGCGTGGCCGAGGTGCGCGAGGCGATCGATTTCCTGCGCTTCTACGCCGGCCAGGCCCGTGCCGACTTCGAAGCCGCCACGCACCGGCCGCTGGGCCCGGTGGTCTGCATCAGCCCGTGGAACTTTCCGCTGGCGATCTTCGTGGGCCAGATTGCCGCGGCCCTCGCTGCCGGCAACCCGGTGCTGGCCAAGCCCGCGGAGCAGACCTCGCTGACCGCCGCCGAAGCGGTGCGCCTGCTCCACGAGGCCGGCGTGCCCGCAGCGGCGCTGCAGCTCGTTCCGGGCCGCGGTTCCACCGTCGGCGCGCGGATGGTCGCCGACGAACGAGTGCAGGCCGTCATGTTCACCGGGTCGACGGAAGTGGCGCGGTCGCTGCAGCGCACCCTGGCCGGCCGGCTCGGGCCGACCGGCGCGCCTGTGCCCCTGATCGCCGAGACCGGCGGGCAGAACGCCATGATCGTCGACTCCTCGGCCCTGGCCGAGCAGGTGGTCGGCGACGTGGTCGCGTCCGCCTTCGACAGCGCGGGCCAGCGCTGCTCCGCGCTGCGTGTCCTGTGCGTCCAGGACGACGTCGCCGACCGCGTGCTGCACATGCTGCGCGGCGCGGTGGCCGAATCGACGGTGGGCGATCCCGCAGCGCTGCGCACGGACATCGGCCCGGTCATCGACGCCGGCGCGCGCGACACCATCGAGGCGCACATCGAGGCCATGCGGGCGCGGGGCCGGCGCGTCACGCGCCTGGGCCGCCATGCGCATGAGGTGCTCGGGCGGGGAAGCTACGTCGTCCCCACCGTCATCGAACTGGGCAGCATCTCGGAGCTGACGCGAGAGGTGTTCGGCCCGGTGCTGCACGTGGTGCGCTACGCGCGCCGCGACCTCGACGCGCTGGTCGCGCAGATCAACGCCACCGGCTACGGCCTCACGCTCGGCCTGCACACGCGCATCGACGAGACCATCGAGCAGGTCGTCTCCCACGCGCGGGTGGGCAACATCTACGTCAACCGCAACATGGTGGGCGCCGTCGTCGGCGTGCAGCCCTTCGGCGGCGAGGGCCTGTCCGGCACCGGCCCCAAGGCGGGTGGCCCCTTGTACATGTACCGGCTGCTCTCGGCACGCCCGCAGGACGTGCTGGCGCGCGCGGCCGGCGCCGGCCTGCCCGGCTCGCAGGCGGAAGGTGACGCGCCGGGCACGCCGCCCGCGTTCGGGTCGCTGCTCGAGTGGCTGTCCGGCCATCGCGACCGGCGTGTCGCGGCACGGTGCCAGGCGCTGGCGCAGAGGGCGGCGCCTCGCGGCGCGAGGCTGCTGGCAGGGCCCACCGGCGAGCGGAACGTGTATTCGCTGCATCCTCGCGAGGCCGCGCTGTGCCTGGCGGAGAACGAGGATTCGCTGCTGTACCAGACGGCAGGCGCCCTGGCCGCCGGCTGCCGCGCCATCTGGCCTTCCGTGCCGGCAACGCAGGCCTTGCGCGCAAGCCTGCCGCTCGACGTGCAGGAGCTGGTTGCCCTGGCCAGCGACTGGACAGCCACCGGCGTGGCCTTCGATGTCGCGCTGCACCAGGGCAGCCCGGAGGACCTGCTGGCCGCGTCCGTTCGCCTGGCGCAGCGCGAGGGCCCGATCGTCGGGCTTCGTCCCTTCGGCCTGGATGGCGAGGACAGCCCGATGGAGGCCTTGTTCATCGAGCGCGCCGTCAGCACGAACACCGCGGCGGCGGGCGGCAATGCGAGCCTGATGACGATCGCCTGACCGTGACACGGTTCGCGCGGCGATCGTGCGTCTCGACCTCGCTGCACAGGGACAATTGATCAGATTCCACTGCGGCTTTCCCTTCGAGAATCGCCTCCGATCAAGCAACGAAGGAGAGAGCGAAGCATATGAAGACGATCGCATGGGCCGGGCTGTTCGCCGTGATCTTGAGCGCCTGCGGCGGCGGTGGAGACAGCGGAGGCATCAGCGGGATGCCCACGTCGCTGCAGTCGAGCCCCCCCGTCGAAACGGCCGCTACCCCAGCACAGATGCAGGCGCCGGCTCCCATGCCGACGCAAACGCAAACGCAGCCCCCAAAAGCCGATCCCGCCCGAACCTCCGATGGAAGCGCGCGTGATCAGCTGAAGGATCACGCCGGAACTGACAGCACTCCCTACGCCCAACAGTCCGCCGGAGGACGTCTTCCTATCCCAGGCCAGTGACGTAGCCCCCCCGGGGTGGCGCCCTATCGGAGCCGTCTCTTTCAACGCCCGCGGCGTCGCCGCGGGCGTTTTCGCTTGCGCTTTTCTCAAGCACGAACCCTGCAAATATCGTTTGAGCATCGGGTCCCGAAAGCGAAAACTTCGCACATCCCCCGGCCTCGTGCCGGACTTGTTCGAAGACCAGGAGACCCCCCGTGCCAGAGCTTTCGTATCCCCTGTGGAGCCCCACCCCCGAGCCCGCGCTGCTCGCCTCGCGCGAGCGTGACAGCGGCGAACTCGTCTTTCCCGCCCTGCCCCCTTCTTCGCCGCTGAGCGAGCGGCACGACACCGTCGCCATCGACAACATCGGGCAGGTCTACAGCTACACCGTCATCCATCCGGGCGCCAAGAGCGGCCAGGCGCCCTACGCCCTCGGCTACGTGGACTTCCCCGGCCCGGTGCGCATCTTCGGCCGCCTCACCGGCAAGCCGCGCCCGACGATCGGCGAGCGCTATGCGGCCCGCCCCGACGACAGCTTCGGCTACGTCTTCGCGGCCCTCGACGACTGAACCGGACCAGGAGCACAACACCATGCAGCACATCCACATCACCGGCGGCGCGATGACGCCCTTCGGACGCCACCCCGGCGTCCTGGCACCCGAGCTGGCGCAGCAGGCCATCCTGAAGGCGATGGACGATGCCGGCGTCTCGAAGGACGAGATCCAGGCCATCTACTGCGCCAACGTGCTCGGCGGCATGATCCTCGGGCAGCTGATCGTCCGCGACCTCGGCTTCAAGGGCATCCCGGTCTACAACGTCGAGAACGCATGCGCCAGCGGCGCGACCGGCGTGCACCTGGCGCGCCATGCCCTGCTGGCGCAGCAGTACGACACGGTGCTGGTCTTCGGCATCGAGCAGCTCACGGCGCTGGGCGGCGGCACCATTCCGCTGCAGCGCAACGACCACAAGACCGAGCTCTATGCCAAGGCCGGCATGGTGCTGCCGGCCGTGTACGCGATGCGCGGCACGCGCTTCCTGCACGAGCGCGGCGCGTCGCCCGCCGACCTGGCCGCCGTCGCGGTGAAGAACCGCCGCAACGGCTCGCTCAACGAGTACGCGCAGCAGCGCACCGAGACCACGGTCGAGGAGGTGCTGGCCTCGCGCATGATCGCCGACCCGCTGACCCTGCTGCAATGCTGCCCCTCGCAGGTGGACGGCGCGGCGGCCGTGGTGCTGAGCACGCGGCCCGGCAGGAAGCAGAAGCCGGTCAAGGTGCTGTCCTCGGTCGTCGTCTCGGGCATCCGCGAGGAGGCCGATGACGACATCCTCGACGCCGAGATCACCGCGCGCGCCGCCCGCCAGGCCTACGAGCAGGCCGGCCTCGGCCCGCACGACGTGGACGTGGTGGAGCTGCACGACGCCTTCACCATCGCCGAGCTGCTGTACTACGAGGCCCTGGGCCTGGCGCCGCGCGGCGAGGCGGTGTCGCTGATGCGCTCCGGCGCGACGCAGCTGGGTGGCCGCGTGCCGGTCAACCCGAGCGGCGGCCTGCTCGCCAAGGGCCACCCGCTGGGCGCCACCGGCGTGGCGCAGATGGTCGAGCTGATGTGGCACCTGCAGGGCCGTGCCGGCACGCGCCAGGTGGCGGATGCACGCATCGGCCTGGCCCAGTGCACCGGCGGCGGCATCGCCGGCGTGGACCACGCGGCCTCCTCCGTTCACCTGCTGGGAGTCTGACCATGGCTGCTGCACGTTTCGAAGCCGGCCAGGTGGCCGTGGTGACCGGCGCCGCCCGCGGCATCGGCCTGGGCATCGCCCGGCGGCTGGCGCAGGAAGGGCTGACGGTGGCGCTGCTGGACCGCGACGGCGCGGCGCTGCAGGACGCGCTCGCCTCGCTGACCCGCGAGGACCTCCGTGCCATCGGCGTGACCGTCGACCTCACCGACTCGTCGGCGGTGAACGAGGCGATGGCCGAGGTCATTGCGAAGGCCGGCCGCATCGACCACCTCGTCAACAATGCCGGCGCCGTGCGCGACATGCGCTTCCTCACGATGCGCGACGAGGACTGGGACCTGGTCATCGACACCAACCTGCGCTCCCAGTTCCTGTGCTGCCGCGCGGTGCTGCCCGGCATGATCGAGCGCGGCCACGGGCGCATCGTGAACATCTCCTCGCGCGCCTGGCTGGGCGGCTTCGGCCAGGCCAACTATTCGGCCGCCAAGGGCGGGGTGGTGAGCCTCACGCGCTCGCTGGCGATCGAGTTCGCCGCCAAGGGCGTGACGGTGAATGCCATCGCCCCCGGCATCGTGGACACGCCGCTGTTCCGCGACTTCGCGCCCGAGGTGCAGTCGCGGCTGCAGGCATCGGTGCCGGTGAAGCGCATCGGCACCGCGGAGGACATCGCCAACGCGGTGGTGTTCTTCCTCGATCCGCTGTCGTCCTACGTGACGGGCCAGACGCTCTACGTGTGCGGCGGCCGCAGCCTCTCGTCCCCCAGCGTCTGAGGAGGGCCGTGCCATGACCGTCCGATTCGAGACCCGGGGCCCGGTGGCCATCCTCACCATCGACCGGCCCGACGCGCTCAACGCGCTGAGCGTGGAGGCGCTGCGCGCGCTGCGCGCGCACCTCGTCGAGCTGCGTGATCGCAGCGACCTGCGCGCCGCGGTCCTCACCGGCGCCGGCGAGCGCGCCTTCTGCGCCGGCGCGGACCTCAAGGGCACACAGACCTCGCCCGCGAGCTACCCGGAGGCCGTCTTCGAGGGCACCGAGCGCTCCGCCGACCTGGGCCTCTACATTCGCCTGATGGACCTGACGGACCTGTGCGTGTGGAAGCCCGTCATCGCGGCGGTGAACGGCCACTGCCTCGGCGCCGGCCTCGAGATCGCGCTGCAATGCGACCTGCGCATCGCGTCCTCCGGCGCCAGCTTCGGCCTGCCGGAAGCGAAGGTGGGCTCGATCCCCGCTGTGTCGGGCCTGCACCGGCTGCTGAAGGCCGTGCCCTCGGCCCACGCCATGCAGATGGCCCTGACCGGCGAGCGCATCGCCGCGGCCGAGGCCCATCGCATCGGCCTGGTCACCGAGGTGGTCGAGCCGCAAGCCCTGATGGACCGCGCCCTCGCCCTGGCCAGCACCGTGGCGGCCAACGCGCCGCTGGCCGTGCAGGCCATCAAGAAACTCTCGCGCCAGACCCAGCACCTGAGCGAGGCCGATGCCCAGCAGCTCACCGAGCTCTACTGGGGCGTGCTGCGCGATACCGAAGACCGCCTGGAAGGCCGCAAGGCCTTCGCAGAGAAACGGCCGCCGGCCTACGCCGGCCGCTGAAGCCATCCCGACTTCCAAGGAGACAAGCATGAACACCCGCCCCACCCGCCGCCATGCGCTGCTCGCGCTGGCCGCCTCGATGGCCACGATGGCCCTCCCGGCCGCGGCGCAAGCCGAGTTCCCGAAGGGCAAGCCCATCACGCTGATCGTGCCCTTCGCCCCCGGCGGCGGCAACGACATCCTGGCCCGCGCGATCGCGCCGCGCATGAGCCAGCTGCTGGGCCAGACCATCGTCATCGACAACCGGCCCGGCGCCGGCGGCAACCTCGGCACCGAGATGGTCGCGCGCGCCGCGCCCGACGGCTACACCATCGTCATCGCCTCCAGCCAGGTGACGATGAACCCCTTCCTCGACATGAAGGTGCCCTTCCGCATCGAGCGCGACTTCGAGCCGGTGGGCCTGCTGGCCTCGGTGCCGATCGTGCTGGTCGCCAACATGCAGGAGCCGTACAGGGGCCTGCCCGAGTTCATCGCCTACGCGAAGGCCAACCCGGGCAAGCTGAGCTACAGCAGCCCCGGCAACGGCACGCCGCAGCACCTGGCCGGCGAGGTCTTCGCCAAGCTCAACAAGACGGAGATGCTGCACGTGCCCTACCGCGGCACCGGCCCGTCGATCACCGACCTGATCGCGGGCCAGGTGCAGGTGTCCTTCGCGACCTATGCCTCCGTGGCGCAGCACATCCAGGCCGGCAAGCTGCGCGCGCTCGGCGTGGCGGGCCAGAAACGCACCGCGCTCATGCCGGAGCTGCCCACCTTCGGCGATGCCGGCATGACGAACTACGACGCCGGCCTCTGGTACAGCCTGCTGGCGCCGGCGAAGACGCCCGCGGCGGTGGTGAACAGGCTCAACGAGGCGATGGTGGGCGCGCTGAAGGACCCCGCGGTGGCCAGGCAGATCGCGGCCCAGGGTTTCGAGACGCAGAGCTCGACGCCGGCCGAGCTCAAGGACTACATCGGCAAGGAGCTCAAGCGCTGGGAACGGGTCATCCACGACAACCGTATCAAGGTGGCGTTGTGAGCGCCCCAGCCACGCTGCGCCACGCGCTCGACGGCCTGACGGTCGTCGACTTCACCCAGATCGGCGCGGGCCCCACCTGCACCATGCTGCTGGCCGACATGGGGGCGCGGGTGATCAAGATCGAGTCGCCCGAGGGCGAGCTCGGCCGCGGTCTCGGGCCCGGCTGGATCGGCGAAGACGCCGCGCTCTACCACGGCTTCAACCGCAACAAGCTGGGCGTGTCGCTCGACCTGAAGTCGCCCGGCGGACTGGCGGTGGCCAGGCGGCTGATCGCCGATGCCGACATCCTGGTCGAGAGCATGCGCCCCGGCGTGATGGCGCGGCTGGGGCTGGGCTGGGAAGCGCTCGCCGACGCCCATCCGGGCCTCATCTACTGTTCGATCTCGGCCTACGGGCAGGCAGGCCCCTACGCCGACCGCGCCGGCGTCGACGGCATCGTGCAGGCCGACTCGGGCCTCATGAGCCTGATCGGGCTCGAAGGCGGCGAGCCCTGCAAGGTGCAGGCGCCCATCGTCGACGTGATGACCGGCTACGTGGCGGTGATGGCCGTGCTCGCCAGGCTCGCGCAGCGCGCGCGGGACGGGCGCGGCGGCCCGCTCGACGTGAGCCTGCTGAACGCCGCGCTGGCGCTGCAGCAGTCCTCCCTCACCAGCTACTTCGCCGACGGCGAGCTGCCGGTGCGCGCGGGCAGCGCGGCGCCCTATTCGGCGCCGAACCAGGCCTTCGAGACGAGGGACGGCTGGCTGATGATCGCCGCCTACATGCCCGAGCGCTGGACCAAACTGTGCGCACTGCTGGGCCTGCCGCAGCTCGCGACCGATCCGCGCTTTGCCACCTCGCCCCTGCGGGTCGCCAACCGGCAGGCCATGGTCGAGATTTTGACGGCCGTGCTGAAGACCCGGACCACCGAGGAATGGCTGCCGCTGCTGCGCGCGAGCGACATCCTGTGCGCCCGCGTCGCGACCTACGAAGACCTGGCACGGCATCCGCAGCTCGGGGTCAACGGCATGCTGGTGCAGGCCGCGCATCCGGTGCATGGCGCGATCCGCATGCCGGGCTTTCCGGTCGACAGCGCCGAGGCCAATGCGCTGCCGCACAGGGCTGCGCCTGCGTGCGGCGAGCACACGTGGCAGGTGCTGCGCGAATCGGGCCTCGACGATGCGCAGATCGCCGCGTTGTCGGACGCCGGCGCCATTCGGTGCGCCGAGGCGGTGCCTCAAGCCGCCTTGAGCTGATCGCTCGGGACGGGATAGGTGCGAAAGCGCCTGCCCGTCGCCGCGTAGACCGCGTTCATCACCGACGGGCAGACCAGCGCCGTGCCGATCTCGCCGACACCGCCCGGCGGCTGGCTGCTCTGGAGCCGGTGGATCTCGATCACCGGCATCTCGTGCATGCGCAGCGGCTGGTAGTCGTGGAAGTTGCTCTGCACCACCCGCCCGCGTTCGAAGCTCAGGGTGCCGTACAGCACGGCGCTCAGACCGTAGACGAGGCCGCTCTGGATCTGCGCCTCGACGCCATCGGGATGCACCGCCAGCCCGCAGTCCAGCGCGCACACCATGCGATCGATGCCGAGGCTGCCGTCCGGCGCTACCGTCACCTCCGTGACCAGCGCCGCGCAACTGCCCCACGCGTCGACGATCGCGACGCCCCGGCCGCGCCGCGCGGGCATCGGCGTGCCCCAGCCCACCCTGGACGCGGCCAGCTGCAGCATCGCCAGCGCCCGCGGGTTCTTCGAGAGCATCCGAGAGCGGAAGGCCACGGGATCGACGCGGGCCATCGCGGCAAGCTCGTCGATGAAGCATTCGTTCGGGAAGGCATGGTGGGTCGGCCCCACGCCGCGCCAGTTGCCGGTGAGCAGGCCGGCGGGCGGCTCGTGCCGCACGAACTCGACGTACTTGTTCGGCACCTCGTAGGGCGTCTCGGCCGTGTGCACCGCATCCGCATCCTGCCCGTGGATGAGCCAGGCCGGCGCATAGCGCGACATGACCGAAGAGCCCGCGACGCGGTGGCTGAAGGCCACCAGCCGCCCCTTCGCATCGAGGGCGGCGGACAGTTCGTCGCGGAAGTACGGGCGGTAGGCGTCGTGCTGGATGTCCTGCTCCCGGCTGTAGATCACCTTCAGCGGAAAGTCCACCTGCTTCGCGAACCGCGCCGCGATCTCCGCATAGTCGGCGTCCAGCTTGCGGCCGAAGCCGCCGCCGATCAGGTGGTTGTGCACCGTCACCTGGGCGGGCGCCAGGCCGACCACGCCAGCCACCAGCGACTGGACGCGCGCGGGCGCCTGCGTGCCCAGCCACACCTCGCACGCATCCTGGCGAAGGTGGATCGTGCAGTTGAGCGGCTCCATCGCCGTGTGCGCGAGCGGCGGCGATTCGTAGACCGCGCGATGGCGCCGCGCCGCGGCCGCGCTCGCCCGGGTGACGCTGCCTTGGTCGAGGATGACCTGGCCCTTGCCCCTCAAAGCGTCGGCGAGCTGCCCGCGCCAGACCTGGCTGGAGAAAGTGGCCGAGGGCCCCTCGTCCCACTGGATGCGCACGGCCGCCAATCCCTTCTGTGCGGCGCCATAGTGGTCCGCCACCACGGCCACCGCCGTCTCGGTGACGAGCACGCGCCGCACACCCGCAACGGCCAGGGTCTTCGAACTGTCCACCGCGCCCAGCCTGCCGCCGATGACCGGGCAGATCGCGATCGCCGCGACCTTCATGCCCGGCAACCGCACGTCGATGCCGAACTGCGCGCTGCCGTCGACCTTGGCCGCGGTGTCGACTCGCGGCACGGCGCCGCCCACCAGGCGGAAGGCCGCGGGATCCTTGAGCGGCGCGTTCCCCGGCACGGGCAGCGCCGCCGCGGCGCCGGCGAGCGCGCCGTAGCCGAGGCTGCGGCCGGATGCCGCATGCAGGACCGCGCCGCGCTCGCAGCGGCACTCGGCCACGGGCACGCCCCAGGTCTGCGCGGCCGCCGTCTGCAGCATCAGCCGCGCGGTCGCGCCCACCTGCCGCAGGCTGCCCCATGCGGCCTGGATCGAGGCCGAGCCGCCGGTGGTCTGCAGGCCGTAGAGCGGATGGGCGTAGCGCTCCTCGTCGGCCGGCGCCTGCACCACGCGCACCTGCGACCAGTCGATCTCCAGTTCCTCGGCGATCAGCATCGGGATCGAGGTGAAGGTGCCCTGGCCCATCTCCACCAGCGCGACGACGATGGTGACCGTTCCGTCCGGAGCGAGGCGCAGGTAGGCATTGGGCGCGAAGTCCTGGTCCTGCGCGGCGGCCCGCGCGCCGGGGAGATGGAAAGGCAGCAGCAGCGATCCGGCCGCCGCGGACGCCGAAGCCAGGAAGCCGCGGCGGGACATGATGCCGGGGGCACGCTTCATGTCTTGTTGCCGGCCAGCTCGCGCGCGGCCTGGTGGATGGCGGCCTTGATCCGGGCGTAGGTGCCGCAACGGCAGACGTTGCCCGACATCGCCTGGTCGATCTCTGCGTCGGTGGGCCTGGGCCTGATCGCCAGCAGCGCGGCGGCGGCCATGATCTGCCCCGACTGGCAATAGCCGCACTGCGGCACCTCCAGGCTCGTCCAGGCCCGCTGCAGCTGGCGCCCGATGGGCGTGCGGCCGATCGCCTCGATGGTGGTGATCTTCGCCACCCCCAGCGCACCGGCCGGCGTCACGCAGGAGCGCACCGGCTGCCCTTCCACGTGCACGGTGCAGGCGCCGCACAGCGCCATGCCGCAGCCGAACTTGGTGCCCGTCAGCCCCAGCAGGTCGCGCAGCACCCACAGCAGCGGCGTGTCCTCGTCCACGTCGACGGTGTGATCGCCGCCGTTGATGCTCAGTTCGATCTCCATGATGGATCGGCTCCTTCAGTCCCGCGGGCACTCGGCGCCGGTGCGCGCCCACAGCCGGACCAGCGCGTGGAATTCCTCCCGGCCGATGGCCGGTGGCTGGCGCTCGCCGGGCATCCAGGCCCACTGCACCAGCGGGTCGTGGTTGATGTGCTCCACGATCGCGCGGGCGTCCCGCTTGCCGTTCTTCGACTTGTCGACGAAGGCTTCGCACAGCGCCCTGTCGGTCTTCAGCTGTTCCCAGCCCATGCTCCGCGGCGCCATCTGCCAGCGGGCCGCGCCGGGCACCCGGCCGTCCGGCGAATTGGTCCCCAGGTGGCAGCCGACGCATGGCATGCCCGGCGCGCCCTGGTTGAAATCGCCGCGCACCACCAGCTGCTGGTGGCGCTGCCGCGTGTCGCCCTGGCGCGGGAACTCGGCCCCGGTGTGGCAGTTCATGCAGCGCGGATGGCGCAGCACCAGCGCGATGCGCTGAAAGGCCTGGCGCGAGCGCTCTCGGTCGCGCGCCGTCGGCACGGGCCAGGGCTCGGCGTCTCCGCCCACGGGCCCATCCGCCGCCGGCGCCAGCGCAGGGGCGCACCAGCCCATGGCGACAAGCACCAGCGCACGCACGACCTGTGGTGAACACCTCATCGAAGTCTTTCGTTGGATTTCGTCTCGCCGGCCAGCGGGGGCGATGGTCGCCCGCATCGAAGCCCGCCGTCAATGCGGCCCAGACGAAAAAAACGCGAGCCTCGCGCGCAGCGCCGCGGCGCGCCGGTGGTCTTCTCAGAATCTGTGGAAGTGCGCGAAACCCGACACCGGCTCGCGCGCCGTGTCGAGCCGGTTGGCCGGTGCGCCCGCGTCGGGGTAGCCCATCGCCATGCCGCACACCAGAATCTCCGATGGCGGGATGGCGAGCTGCGCGCGGACGATCGCGTGGTAGCGCGCGAACGCCTGCTGGGCGCAGGTCGCCAGGCCATGGCCCAGCGCGGCGAGCATGACGCCGTGCAGGTACATGCCCAGGTCGAGCCAGGGGGCCTGCCCGTCCAGCCCGCGGTCGAGCGTGAAGAACAGCCCCACCGGCGCGCCGAAGAACTCGTAGTTGCGCCCGTACTGCCGGGCCATGGCCTCGGTGTCGCCCTTGCCGATGCCCAGCAGGCCGTAGAGGTCCTTGCCCACCTTCCTGCGGCGCGCGAGGTAAGGGTCCTGCCACCGGCTCGGGTAATAGGCGTATTCCTGCGCATGGCCGTCTCCGCCGGCCTCGTGCGCCTCCAGCAGGGCACGGCTGAGCCGGTCGCGCGCTTCTCCGGCGCAGACGTGCACTTTCCACGGCTGCGTGTTCGAGGCGCTGGGGCTGCGCGCCGCATCGGCCAGCACCGCCTCGACGAGTCGGTGCTCGACCGGGTCGGGCAGGAAGCCGCGGATGCTGCGGCGGGCATGGAGGGCGGCGAGGACGTCGGGCGTGGACATGCATGGATGATGCCGGCGGCGCACCATCCTGCAACCGAGATTCGGGCCGCGATCGCTTGAGCAAAGCGCAAGCGAGCCGCTGGCCCGCGCGCCCTACTTCTTGATCTCCAGCTTGTAGACCCGCTCGGTGCCCACCGAATCCGAGCGCACCGCGTAGTAGCCGTCGGTGGTCTGCAGGATGAAGCGGCACCACTCCTCGGTCGGCACGCCGCGCCATTCGATGAACACGCAGTAGCGCCCGTCGTCCGAGATGTGCCACTTGCCGGGCGCCGTGGTGGGCCGGCCCGAGGCGCCGACCGCGCCGGCGCCGCGGTTGTCCGAGGACACCACGAAGCTGCCGCCCGCGTCGTTGCTCCAGTGGTGCACGTTCCCGCGCCCGCTGGTCCGGCTCATCTTGGCGCCGGTCAGCAAGGCGGTGGCCTCGTCCTTCGACAGCTTCCTGGGGCTCTTCGATTCCAGGTCGCGCAGCACCATGTCCTGCGCGTAGGCTGCCGGCAGGGCGACGCCCAGCAGGACCGCCAGCAGGGGAATCCATCGTCTCGACAGCCGCATATCGACGCTCCTTAGACCTCGAATTGGGCCAGCAGCCAGAGCCGGAAGGTCTTCATGGGCGGTGGCTCGTCGCGATGGCCAGGGGTGAGAAGGTAGTAGGTGAAGTCGCCCATGTCCAGCGTCTTCTTGAAGGGCATGACCAGCCGCCCTTCCTCCAGGTCCTTCTCCACCAGGAAGCGCTGCGCCATCGCGATGCCCTGCCCCTCCGCGGCGGCGGCCAAGGCCATGGCCGAGCTCTCGTAGGTCATGCCGGCGCGCGGATCGATCGCATCGCCGGCACCGGCCGCCTCCAGCCAGTAGGCCCAGTCGTCCGGTCGGGCGATGGAGTGCAGCAGCGTGTGGTGCGCCAGATCGGCCGGGCGCTTGAGCTTCGGCCCCGACTTGAGCAGCGCCGGGCTGGCCACCGGCGCCAGGATGTTGTCGACCAGCCGCCAGGCCTTGGTGCCGGGCCAGTCGCCGTCGCCCAGGCGGATCGCGCCGTCGATGTCCTCCCGGCGGAAGTCCACCGGCTCGAGCGAGGCTTTCAGCAGCACCTCGATGTCGGGATGCGCCGCGTGAAAGCCCGACAGCCGCGGGATCAGCCAGCGCATCGCGAAGGTGGTGTAGGCGCGGATCTTCAGCTGCTTGCGCTGGCTGCGCCGCTTGAGCCGGCGCGTCGCGTCGCGCAGCGCCTCGATGGCGCGCGTCACCGCGCGGTAGTAGTCGCTGCCCTGGCGGGTGAGCGAGATCTGCCGGTGCCCGCGCTTGAGCAGCTGCAGGCCCAGCGTCTCTTCCAGGCTCTTGATCTGGCGGCTGACCGCGCCGGGCGTGACGTTCAGCTCGTCGGCCGCCAGCGTGATGCTCATGTGGCGCGCAGCGGCCTCGAAGGCGCGGATGGCGTTGAGCGGGGGGAGGCGGTCCATGGCGCGGAGCTTAATGCCTGCTTGAGCCAGGCTCAATCATGGCAAGCCATGGATGCGTATGCGACACGGCGAGGACAGCGGCCAGTTCCTGGACCGGCGCCCCTTCAAGCAACGCTTGCAGCAGACGGACGAGTTTCGTCGCGCTAGACTGACCCGCCAGACGCGATTGGAAGTTGCACGCGCACACAGACTGGGTGCCTGTCCGGTACGGACGATCTGTTGTTCACGGCCGCGTGCCGTCAAGAGGCGTATTCACCAAGTCTGGAGGAGGCGAAGGATGAGTATGCGACTGAAGGTGACGGACTGGGTGGACGGCACGCGCTGGCGCTGGCAGCTCGAAGAGCAGGACGGCCG
>NZ_LYMK01000045.1 GCF_002157355.1 Variovorax sp. JS1663
TAGGCGTTGTGGTGCTTGCCGTAGTGGTACTCCAGCGTTTCCTTGGAGTACTCGGGGGCCAGCGCGTCCAGGGGGTATGGAAGGGGTGGGAGGGTGTGTTCCATGGGGTTTCCTTTCTTGGTGGGTGGTGGGGGAACGGGAAATCCGGTCAGGCGCGGGCGCGGGGCCGCACCGCGTAGGCGCAGCGCCGCGCGCCCGCAAGCACGTGCTCGACGCGGCTGACCTCGACGTCGGGGCCGAGCACTTCGCCGAAGAGCTGCAGCTCGCTGCGGCAGAAGCCGGTGCAGGCGCGTGCGGCGGTGCAGATGGGGCAGTGGTTCTCGATGAAGAGGTAGCCCTCGCCCTCGGGCCGGAACTCGGCCATGTAGCCTTCGCGGCTGCGCACTTCGGCCAGCCGCGCCAGGCGCGTCTTGAGGCTGCGCGCGCCGCGCATCGCGTCCTGGTAGGCGGCGCGCATGGCGTCCTCGCGCGCGCCGATCAGGCGGTCCATGCCCTCCTGGCCGAAGACGCTGATGACGGCACCGATCATCTGCACCGTCATCTCGGCATGGGTGTCGGGGAAGCGGGCATGGCCCTCGCGGGTCAGGTGCCAGATCTGGGTCGGCCGGCCGCGGCCGGCGGCGCGGGATTCCGCCTCGACCAGGCCGTCGGCCTGCAGCCGCGCCATCTGCTGGCGCACCGCCTCGACGCTGACGCCGAGCAGCTTCGCCAGGTCGGGAATGCCCAGCGTGCCCCGGGTCTTGAGCAGGGACAGGATGCGCTCGGCCGGCTGGTGCGGCACCGGCAGCCAGGACGGGGTGTCGTCGGGCGCGGACATGGTTCTCGTGGGGGTGGGACTCAGGAAGCGATTGTCAGCTCGCGGGACCGCTCGCGGCCGGTGCCTGTGCAGCCGCGGCGTCGGATGGCGCTTCCCATCCACCGCCCAGCGCCTTGTAGAGCGCGACCAGGCTGGTGTAGGAGGCCGTCTCGGCCTCGGCCACCGCCTCCTGCGCGCGCAGCAGCGTGCGGTCGGCATCGAGCACCGTCAGGTACGGCGCCGCGCCTTCGCGGTAGCGCACCGCCGCCAGCTCGGCAGCGCGCCGGCTCTGCGTGGCGGCCTGCGCCAGCTGCTGCAGCCGCGCCTGGTTCTGGCCGTGGCTGGCGAGCGCGCCTTCCACTTCCTCGATGGCGCGCAGCACGGCCTGTTCGTACGCGGCCCGTTCGCCCTCGCTGCGCGCCTCGGCGCCGCGCAGGCGCGCGCGGGCCGAGCCCAGGCGCAGCGCGGGCCAGCGCAGGCCTGGCGTGACGCTGAAGGCGCGGCTGGCGGAACTGCCGAGGTCGGCGCCGCGCAGGGCGACGAAGCCGATGAAGGCGTTCAGGTCCACGCGCGGGTAGAGCTCCGCGGTCGCGGCGCCGACATCGGCCGTGCTGGCCGCGAGGCTGCGCTCGGCGCGCAGCACGTCGGGCCGGCGCGCCAGCAGCGTGCGCAGGTCGCCGAGCGGCAGGCGCTTGGCCAGCGGCTGCAGCGGCCGGGGCGCGATCAGCGGCTCCAGCTCGGCGGGGCGCAGGCCGGCGAGCACCGCGACCCGGTAGGCCGCCAGCCGGCGCGCGGTCTCCAGCGCGGGCAGCTGTGCCTCGGTGGTGGCGAGGTTGGCCTCGGCGCTGGCCAGGTCGCCCTCCAGGCCGCGGCCGGTGCGCACCTGCGCCTGCGTCACGCGCAGGCCGGCGCGCAGGCTGTCCAGCGTGCCGCGCGTGATCGCGATGCGCTGCTCGGCGCCGCGCATCTCGTAGTACTGGCGCGCCAGCTCGGCCACCGCGACGATGCGCACCTGAGCGAGGTCGGCGGCGCTGGCCTGGGCGCGTGCGTCGGCGGCCTCGGAGAGGCGGCGCAGGCGGCCGAAGAGGTCGATCTCCCAGGCGGCGTCGAAGCCCGCGCGGCTGCTCTCGGCCAGGGTGCGGGCTTCGGGCGGCTGGCCGTTGCCCTGGGCGATGCTGCGCGTGCGCTCGGCGCCGAAGGTGACGGCCGGCCAGCGCTCGAGCGCGGCCTCGTCGGTGACGGCGCGCGCCTCGGCCAACCGGGCCTGGGCGATGCGGATGTCGTGGTTGTGGGCCAGTGCGCGCTCGATCAGGGCATCGAGCTGCAGGTCCTCGAGCTGGCGCCACCAGTCGCGCTGCACCGCGTCGCTGGAGAACAGCGACTGCTCGGGCGCGGCGATCGCGACCGGCTCTACAGGGGGCGCGGCGTAGCGGGGGCCGACAGCGCAGCCGGCCAGCAGCAGCGCGAGCGCCGGCAGAAGAAAAGCGAATCGCGTCGGCATCGTGTCGGTCCTCATGCGCGTTCTCCCACCGGCAGCAGCTCGGCCAGCTCCGCCGCGCGCTGCGAGGCGCCGGCCGCTCGGTGGTCGCGCGCCAGCAGCGTGTACATCGTGGGCAGCACGAACAGCGTGAACAGCGTGCCCACCAGCATGCCGACCACGATCACCAGGCCGATGCTGAAGCGGCTGTTGGCACCCGCGCCGCTGGCGAACAGCAGCGGCACCAGGCCCACCACCATCGCGGCGGTGGTCATCAGGATGGGCCGTAGCCGGATGCGTGCCGCCTCCTCGATGGCCGTGCGCCGGTCGAGGCCCCTGTGCACCTGGATCTCGTTGGCGAACTCCACCATCAGGATGCCGTGCTTGCTGATGAGCCCGATCAGCGTCACCAGCCCGATCTGCGTGTAGATGTTGATGGTGCCGAAACCCAGCGCCAGCGGCACCAGCGCGCCGCAGATCGACATCGGCACGCTGATCAGGATGATCAGCGGATCGCGCAGGCTCTCGTACTGCGCCGCCAGCACCAGGTAGATCACCACGATGGCGAACACGAAGGCCATCACCAGCGCCGAGCCCTCCTGCGTGAACTGCCGCGCGTCCGACTGCCAGTCGTAGCTGAAGCCGGCCGGCAGCTTCTTCGCCTCTTCGCTCAGGAAGGCCACCGCGTCGCCCATGGTCACGCCCGGCATCGGAATGGCCTGGAAGGTGGCCGCATTGAGCTGGTTGAACTGCGTGAGCTTGTTGGGGCCCACGCTGGTCGAGAGCTGCACCAGGTTGGCCAGCGGCACGGGCTGGCCGCTCGCGCTCTTCACGAAGTAGCGCGAGAGCGCCTCGGCCGTCAGCCGCTGCTCGCGCGGCGACTGCGGAATCACGTCGTACGAGCGGCCGTCCATGCCGAAGCGGTTGACGTAGTTCTCGCCCACCAGCACCGCGAGCGTGTCGCCGATGGACTTCATCGTCACGCCCAGGCTGTTGGCCTTGGTGCGGTCCACGCGGATCTCCACCGTGGGGTTGTTGAACTCCAGGTCGCTGTCGACGACGGCGAACCTGCCGCTGTCGCGCGCCGACTTCTTCAGCGCCTCCATGGCCTCGAACACGGTGCGGTGGTCGCCCGCGCTGCGGATCACCATCTGCACCGGCAGCCCGCCGGTCGAGCCCGGCAGCGAGGGCAGCTGGAACGCGAAGACGCTGCTGCCTTCCACCTCGTTCATGCGGCCCTGCGTGTCGGCCTGGATCTGGTCGGCATCGCGCTGGCGGTCCTTCCAGTCGGACAGCTGCACGCCGCCGATGCTGTTCGACACGCCGTCCGAGCCGTTGATGAGCCAGCGGCCCGTGTTCTCGGGCAGCGCGGCAAACACCTCGTCCCACTTCTTGCCGAACTTCTCGACGTAGTCGATGTTGGCGTGCTGCGGCGACTTGATGGCGGTCAGCACCATGGCCTGGTCTTCGCCCGGGGCCAGCTCCCGCTGCGCCGCGTTGTAGAGAAAAGGCAGGCTCACCAGCACCAGCGCCGCGAACGCGCCGCTGGCCCAGCGGTGGTGCAGCGACACGTCGAGCAGCCGGCCGTAGCCCGTGGCGAGCCGATGGAAGAAGGCCTCGGCGGCGCGCGCCATGCGGCTGCCCGTGGTGTCCTGCGGCAGCAGGAACGAGCTCATCACCGGCGACAGCGTGAGCGCGATCACGCCCGACACCACCACCGCGCCCGCCAGCGTGAAGGCGAACTCCTTGAAGAGCGAGCCCGTGAGGCCGCCCATGAGGCCGATGGGCGCGTACACCGCCGCGAGCGTGAGCGTCATCGCGATCACCGGGCCGGCCACTTCGCGCGCGCCGATCAACGCGGCCTGCACGCGCGACCTGCCTTCCTCGATGTGGCGGTGCACGTTCTCCACCACCACGATGGCGTCGTCCACCACCAGCCCGATGGCCAGCACCATCGCCAGCAGCGTCAGCAGGTTGATGCTGAAGCCGAACAGCAGCATCAGCGCAGCCGCGCCCAGCATCGACAGCGGAATCGTCACCACCGGAATGAGCACCGCGCGCACCGAGCCCAGGCACAGGAAGATCACGATCACCACGATGGCGATGGCTTCGAGCAGCGTGTGCCGCACCTCGTCGATGGAGGCCTCGATGAAGCGCGCCAGCTCGAAGGGCAACTGCACTTCCACGCCCGGCGGCAGGTTCTGCTGGATGCCGGGCAGCAGCTCGCGGATGCGCTTCACGATCACCAGCGGGTTGCCGTTGGGTGCCGACTGCAGGCCGAGGTAGATGGCGGGCACGCCGTCCATCGTCGCGCTGCTGTCGGCGCTGGCCGCGCCCAGCTCCACCGTGGCCACGTCGCCCAGGCGCACGATGGCGTCGCCGTCGCGCTTGATCACCATGTCGCGGAACTCCGCCACGTTCACCAGGTCGGTGTTCACGCGGATGTTCGACACCACGTACAGGCCCTTCACCTGTCCGGGCGCGGCCTGCACGTTGTTCTGGCGCAGCGCGTCGGCCAGCTCGCCGGCCGAGATGCCGCGCGCGGCCATGCGGTTCGGGTCGAGCCACACGCGCATCGCCAGCGTCTGCCCGCCCGACACCTCGACGCCGGACACGCCGGTGATGGAGGCGAACTGCGGCTGCACCACGCGCGAGAGGTAGTCGGTGAGCGCCGGCATCGGCATCGTCTTGCTGGAAAAGCCGACGTACGCCACGGCCGTGGCCTCGCCCGAGGACTTCAGGATCACCGGATCGAATGCTTCGGCCGGCAGCCGGTACTTCACCTGGCTGACCTGCGCCATCGCCTGCGTGAGCGCCTGGTTCGCATCGGCATTGAGCTTCATGCGCACACTGATCACGCTGCGGCCCAGCGTGGAAGACGAGGACAGGTAGTCGACGTTCTCGATGGTCGCCACCGCCTGCGCGATCGGTTGCGTGACGAAGCCCTGCATCAGCTCCGGCGAGGCGCCGGGGTACTGCGTGGTGATGGTGAGCGTGGTGCTCTCCGTCAGCGGGTATTGCCGCACCGGCAGGTCGCCCAGCGCACGCGCGCCGAGCAGCAGGATGAGCGTGCTCACCACCAGCGCCAGCACCGGCCGGCGCACGAACAGGTCGGTGAACTTCATGAGCGGCGCTCCTGCGCCGCGGCCAGCGTGTCCTTGTCGTTGGGCTGCACCGGCGCGCCGTTGTAGAGCCGCAGCTGACCCGAGGTCACGACCCGGTCGCCGGCCTTCAGGCCGTGCTCGATCACCACGGTGCCGTCCTGCCGGTCGCCGGCCTTCACGAACACCTGTTCGGCCTTGAAGCTGCCGGCCGTCTCGCCGGGCCGGAGAACGAAGACGGAGTCGCCGTGCGTGCTGTAGCTGATCGCCGTCTCGGGCACCACGATCGCATCGGGCCGCGGCGGCAGCGCCACCCGGCCGCTCACGTACATGCCGGCGCCGAGCGCGGCGTCGGCGTTGTCCACCGTGGCCTGCAGGCGCACGGTCCGGGTGTCGCCGCCGATCTGCGGCTCGATCGCGCTCAGGCGGGCCTCGAAGACCCGGCCCGGCCAGGCATCGGCCTGGAGCAGCACGG
Source organism: Variovorax sp. JS1663 (assembly GCF_002157355.1). GTDB lineage: Bacteria > Pseudomonadota > Gammaproteobacteria > Burkholderiales > Burkholderiaceae_C > Variovorax. The sequence continues at coordinate 5,850 of NZ_LYMK01000045.1, forward strand.
CCTGGTTCTGCTTCAGCATCGGCAGCGCGGTCTCGGGCAGCGTGAGGTTGGCGTAGAGCGTGCGGCTGTCGGTCAGCGAGACGAGGGCGTCACCGGCCCGCACGAACTGGCCCAGGTGCACCTTGCGCAGGCCCAGCTTGCCGTCGAAGGGCGCCTTGATGCGCTTCTGATCGATCAGTGCCTGCAGGCGCCGCAGCTCGCCGCTCGCCGCATCGAAGCCGGCCTGCGCCTGCTCCAGCTGTTCCTGCGTGGCGGCCTGCTGCGGCAGCAGGCGGCGGGTGCGTTCCAGCAGGGCCTTGGCATTCGCGCGCTGGGCCTGCAGCCGTTCCAGGTCGCCCTGCTCGGGCGCGTCGTTGAGCTGCACCAGCGGCTGGCCGGCGCGGACCTCGGCCCCGGGGCTGAAGAGGATCTTCGCGACCCGCCCCTCCACCTCCGCCGGCACCTCGACCTGGCGGTGCGCCTCCAGCGCCCCGATGCCCGCCAGGTAGCGCGGCCGCTCGGTCTGCGAGGCGGTGGCCACCGCCACCTTGGCCGGCGGCATCGCGCCGCCGCCACCACCGCCGTCGGCCGGCTTGGCCCGCGCCATCAGCGCATAGCCGGCGGCTGCCGCGGCCAGTGCGGCGAGGCCGGCGGCCAGCCATGTTCTTGTTCTGGGGTTCATGACAGTCCTGCTATTAATCAAAGAAAGAACTTTGATTATTGGAGGGCTGCCGCCGGGCTGTCGAGAAGCGCTCCGCTATGCCCTGCATAGGCCGGGGCTATCACGCCGCCTGGCGCGCAGGCAGCAGGTAGACGTCCGGTCCCGGGTCCTTGTGGCAGCGCGGCGCTTTTACGCTTTCTTTACGGCCGCTCCCCGACTCTGTTCCCCATCTTTATGTGCGTCTCGCGAGACTGCCTGCCTATGCATTGCATGCAGGAGTGACAGATGGATTTCGTATGGATCGCCGCGATCGCGGTGTTGTGGGTCGTCATGGCCGAGGCCGTGCTCGGGCTGGTGAAGCTCGACGCGCCCAAGGGAGAGCCCAAGTGATCGGCCTCGGTGTGCTCTATGGATTCGCAGGCCTCCTGGCCGTGATCCTGTTCGCCTACCTCGTCTTCGCGCTGATCTGCGCCGAGGAATTCTGATGACCAAGCTCTCCCCCAGGCTCCCCCACTTCGTGTGGTCCGCCAACCCCCTCGCCGGGGGCAACACCAGCGGCCCGGCAAAGCCGGCTCCGCGGTGTTCGCTGGCGAAGGCATTCCACTGCGGAGGCTGCATCCATGAATAGCTCTGCCTGGACCTTGCTGGGTCTTTTCCTGGTGACGTTGTTCCTGCTCGCCTGGCCGCTCGGCCGCTGGCTGGCCGCGTTGTGCGAGGGGCGGCTGCCGCGCTGGATGCAGCGCGCGGAGGCGCCGCTCTACCGCCTGGCCGGCGTGGAGGAGGAGCGCTCCATGCATTGGCGCAGCTACGCGCTCGCGCTGCTGGCCTTCAACGCCATCGGCGCGCTGGCCGTCTATGGCCTGCAGCGGCTGCAGCACCTGCTGCCGCTCAACCCGGCCGGCATGGGCGCGGTGTCGCCCGACTCGGCCTTCAACACCGCGGTGAGCTTCGTCTCCAACACCAACTGGCAGGGCTATGCCGGCGAGTCGACGATGAGCTACCTGACGCAGATGCTCGGCCTGTCGGTGCAGAACTTCCTCTCGGCCGCCACCGGCATCGCGGTCGCCTTCGCGCTCGCGCGCGGCTTCGCGGCGCGCAACACGGATGGGCGCGGCTTCGTCGGCAACTTCTGGGTCGACATGACGCGCATCACCGCCTGGCTGCTGGTGCCGCTGTCCTTCGTGATCGCGCTGCTGCTGGTGGGGCAGGGCGTGATCCAGAACTTCGACGCCTACAAGACGGTGACGACCATCGAGGCCACCGCCTACCAGAACCCCAAGCTCGACGCCGCCGGCCAGCCGCTGAAGGACGCGGCCGGCAACGCGGTGACGGAAGACGCGAGCACCACCACCCAGACCCTGGCCATGGGCCCGGTCGCCTCGCAGGAGGCGATCAAGATGCTGGGCACCAACGGCGGCGGCTTCTTCAACGCCAACTCGGCGCACTCCTACGAGAACCCGACGGCGCTCTCGAACTTCGTGCAGATGCTGGCCATCTTCCTGATCCCGGCCGCGCTGTGCTTCGCCTTCGGCCGCGTGGTCGGCGACCAGCGCCAAGGCATCGCGATCCTGGCCGCGATGACGGTGATGTTCGTGCTCGCTGTGGTCGCGGTGATCCCGGCGGAGCAGGCGGGCAACCCGCTGCTGCCACCGCTGGGCGTGGACCAGGCCGCCAGCGCCGTGCAGGCCGGCGGCAACATGGAAGGCAAGGAAGTGCGCTTCGGCATCGCCGCCTCGGGTCTGTTCGCGGCCATCACCACCGCGGCTTCCTGCGGCGCGGTGATCAGCATGCACGACTCCTTCACCCCGCTGGGCGGCATGGTGCCGCTGGTGCTGATGCAGCTCGGCGAAGTGGTGTTCGGTGGCGTCGGCACGGGCCTCTACGGCATGCTGATCTTCGCCGTGCTCGCGGTCTTCATCGCTGGCCTGATGATCGGGCGCACGCCCGAGTACCTGGGCAAGAAGATCGAGGTCCACGAGATGAAGCTGACCTCGATCGCCATCCTGATCACGCCGATCCTGGTGCTCGCCGGTACCGCCGTCGCGGTGATCGCCGACGCCGGCAAGGCGGGCATCGCCAACCCGGGCGCACATGGCTTCTCCGAGATCCTCTATGCCTTCACCTCGGCCGGCAACAACAACGGCAGCGCCTTCGCCGGCCTGTCGGCCAACACACCCTTCTACAACGCCCTGCTCGGCGTGGCGATGTGGATCGGCCGCTTCGGCGTGATCGTGCCGGTGCTCGCCATCGCGGGTTCGCTGGCCGCCAAGAAGCGCCTGCCGGTCACGGCCGGCACCATGCCCACGCACGGCCCGCTGTTCGTGGTGCTGCTGATCGGCACCGTGCTGCTGGTCGGCCTGCTCAACTACGTGCCGGCGCTGGCCCTGGGCCCGATCGTCGAGCACCTGATCCTTTGGAAATGAGGCCCGAGGCCATGAAGAAGAATCCCTCCCCCGTCGCGGCGATCGGCGAGCCCACCGAGGCCGCGCTGACCGCCGATGCCAAGGCCCTGGCGCGCAGGAAGAAGCACCTGGGTCTGTTCGATGCCGAGCTGGTGCGGCCCGCGCTGTGGGCCTCCGTCGCCAAGCTGGACCCGCGGGTGCAGTGGCGCAACCCGGTGATGTTCATCGTCTACATCGGCAGCATCCTCACCACGCTGCTGTGGGTGCATGCGCTGAGCTTTCCGGGCGACACCGGCATGCAGCCCGGGTTCGTGCTGTCGATCTCCATCTGGTTGTGGTTCACCGTGCTATTCGCCAACTTCGCGGAGGCGCTGGCGGAAGGCCGCAGCAAGGCGCAGGCGGCTTCGCTGCGCGGCCTGCGCAAGGACACCTGGGCCAAGAAACTGGTGGAGCCGTACCACGGCGGCAAGTCTTTCGCCGCCGGGCCGCCCCAAGGCGAAAGAGCCCCCTCGGGGGGCAGCGCAGCACACGCAGTGGCAAGCGTGGGGGCCTGGTTACCGCAGCAGGCGCCGGAGCTGCGCCGCGGCGACGTGGTGCTGGTGGAAGCGCACGACGTCATCCCGCTGGATGGCGAGGTGATCGAAGGCGTGGCCTCGGTCGACGAGAGCGCCATCACCGGCGAATCGGCACCCGTGGTGCGCGAATCGGGCGGCGACTTCTCGGCCGTCACCGGCGGCACGCGCGTGCTGTCGGACTGGCTGGTGGTGCGCATCACGGTCAACCCGGGCGAGTCCTTCCTCGACCGGATGATCGGCATGGTCGAGGCCGCCAAGCGCCAGAAGACGCCCAACGAGATCGCCCTGACCATCCTGCTGGTGGCGCTGACGCTGGTGTTCCTGATGGTCACCGTCACGCTGCTGCCGTACTCGATCTTCAGCGTCGACGCGATGAAGGCCGGCACCGTGGTGTCGCTCACCGCGCTGGTCGCGCTGCTGGTGTGCCTGATCCCCACCACCATCGGCGGCCTGCTGTCGGCCGTGGGCGTGGCCGGCATGAGCCGCATGATGCAGGCCAACGTGATCGCCACCTCGGGCCGTGCGGTGGAGGCCGCCGGCGACGTGGACGTGCTGCTGCTGGACAAGACCGGCACCATCACCCTGGGCAACCGCCAGGCCAGTGCCTTCCTGGCCGCGCCCGGCGTGCAGCAGCAGCGGCTGGCGCGCATCGCGCTGCTGGCCTCGCTGCCCGACGAAACGCCCGAGGGCCGCAGCATCGTCGAATTGGCGCGCCGCGGCGGTGCCGACGACAAGAGCGTGGAAGGCGCGCATTTCGTGCCTTTCACCGCCCAGACCCGCATGAGCGGTGTGGACCTGCCGGCCGCGCCGGGCAGCCTGGATGGGGAGCCGGTGCAGCTGCGCAAGGGCGCGGTCGACGCGGTGCGCCGGCACGTGGAGGCGCATGGCGGTGCGATGCCGCCCGAGGTGATGCGCGCGGCCGACGAAGTCTCGCGCCGCGGCAGCACGCCGCTGGCGGTGGCCGAGGGGAACCGGGTGCTCGGCGTGGTCGAGCTCAAGGACATCGTCAAGCCCGACATCCGCGAGCGCTTCGCCGAGCTGCGCAGCATGGGCATCCGCACGGTGATGATCACCGGCGACAACAAGCTCACCGCCGCGGCGATCGCGGCCGAGGCCGGCGTGGACGACTTCCTGGCCGAGGCCACGCCCGAGGACAAGCTGGCGCTGATCCGCCAGTACCAGTCCGAGGGCCGCCTGGTCGCGATGACCGGCGACGGCACCAACGATGCGCCGGCGCTCGCGCAGGCCGACGTGGCGGTGGCCATGGGCAGCGGCACGCAGGCGGCCAAGGAGGCCGGCAACATGGTCGACCTGGACTCCAACCCGACCAAGCTGCTGGAAGTGGTGGAGACCGGCAAGGCGCTGCTGATGACGCGCGGCTCGCTCACCACCTTCTCCATCGCCAACGACGTGGCGAAGTACTTCGCCATCATCCCGGCGATCTTCGTCTCGACCTATCCGCAGCTCGCGGCGCTCAACGTGATGCGGCTGGCGAGCCCCTCGTCGGCCATCCTGTCGGCGGTGATCTTCAACGCGCTGGTCATCGTCTTCCTGATCCCGCTCGCGCTGAAGGGCGTGCGCTACCGCCCGGTGGGCGCGGCCGCGCTGCTGCGCCGCAACCTCGCGATCTACGGCCTGGGCGGCCTGCTCGTGCCCTTCGTCGGCATCAAGCTGATCGACAGGCTGCTGGTCGCGATCCACCTTGTCTGAAGAAATCACCATGACCAAGACCCTCCGTCCCGCCCTCGTGCTCTTCGTGCTGCTGAGCGCGCTGACCGGGCTGCTCTATCCGATGGCCGTGACCGGCGCCGCGCAGGCGCTGTTCCCGGCGCAGGCCGAAGGCAGCCTCGTGATGCGCGGCGGCAAGCCGGTCGGCTCCTCGCTGATCGGCCAGAACTTCAGCGACCCCGGCCACTTCTGGGGCCGCCCCTCGGCCACTGCGCCCATGGCCTACAACGCGAGCGCGTCGGGCGGCAGCAACCAGGGCCCGCTCAACCCGGCGCTGGCCGATGCGGTCAAGGGCCGCGTCGAGGCGCTGCGCGCGGCCGATCCCGGCAATGACAAGCCGGTGCCGGTGGACCTGGTCACCGCCTCGGCCAGCGGCCTGGATCCGCACATCAGCCCCGCCGCGGCCGAGTACCAGGCCGCGCGCGTGGCCCGGGCGCGCAAGCTCACGCCCGACCACGTGGCGCAGCTGATCGAGGACCACACCGAGACCCCGCTGTGGGGCCTGCTCGGCGAGCCGCGCGTGAACGTGCTCGCGCTCAACCTGGCGCTGGACGCCGCCCGCTGAGGAGTCCGATCCATGGCCTATGCAGGCTATCGAGAACCGGGGCTGGGCGGCATGGCGGTGCGCGCCGCCGGCCGTGCCGACACCTTCCACGTGCTCGACGTCACTGTCGCCTGCGCCGATGCGCGGCGCGTGCGCGAGGCGGTGGCGCGCTGCCCGCTGGCCGGCGTGGTGCGCTGCGAGCCGCTGCTGCATGGCTGCAGTTCGCAGGAGGACGACGCGCCGCGCGTGCGCCTGATGGTGCGGCTGCCGCTGTCGAGCTATGCCGCGGTGCTGCACGGGCTGATCGAGACCGTGCCCTCGGGCGAGATCGGCCGGCTGATAGGCTGGCGCGAACACCTGGCCCGCTGCGTGTCGCGCCATGGCCGATGAAGTGCTCCACGCGCTGTGCGCGCTCGCGGCCTTCTTCCTGCCGCTCGGCTTCGCCTGGCTCGTCGTGTGGCGCGGCACGCGCCGGCATGCATCGCGCCGCCGCCGTGGAGAGCGTCCGATGCGCTAACCTGCGGCGTTGCCTGCCTTCATGAACGACGCCGCCCGCCCCGACCCCGATGCGCTGCTGGCCGAGTTGCGCGCCCAGGACGAGCGCGCGCGGCGCGGCAAGCTGCGCATCTACTTCGGCGCCAGCGCCGGCGTCGGCAAGACCTGGGCCATGCTGAGCGCGGCGCAGCGCGAGCGCGCTGCCGGCCGCGACGTGGTGATCGGCGTGGTCGAGACGCATGGCCGCAGCGAGACCGCCGCGCTGCTCGCCGGCCTGGAGAGCCTGCCGCTGCGCGAGCTGCCCTACCGCGGCCGCACACTCGCCGAATTCGACCTCGATGCCGCGCTGGCACGCAAGCCGGCGGTGATCCTGGTGGACGAGCTCGCGCATTCCAACGCGCCCGGTTCGCGCCATGCCAAGCGCTGGCAGGACGTGGAGGAGCTGCAGGCCGCCGGCATCGAGGTCTGGTCGGCGCTCAACGTGCAGCACCTCGAAAGCCTCAACGGCACCGTCGGCGCGATCACCGGCGTGCGCGTGCACGAGACCGTGCCCGACACCGTGCTCGACGAGGCCGACGAGGTGGTGCTGGTCGACGTCACGCCCGACGAGCTCAGCGCGCGGCTGGCGGCCGGCAAGGTCTACCTGCCGCAGCAGGCCGAGCGCGCGGCGCAGAACTTCTTCCGCAAGGGCAACCTGATCGCGCTGCGCGAGATCGCGCTGCGCCGCACCGCCGAGCACGTGGAGGACGACGTGCGCGGCTGGCGCATCGAGCAGTCGGGCCGCGGCGGCGAGGCGGCGCCGCCGGCCTGGAACACTTCGGGCGCGATCCTGGCCTGCGTGGGGCCGCACGAGAGCGCCGGCCAGACGGTGCGCACCGCGGCGCGGCTGGCCGGGCAGCTCAACGTGCGCTGGCATGCGGCCTACGTGGAGACCCCGCGCCTGCAGCGCCTCGACGCGCCGCGGCGCGACCGCATCCTGGCCATGCTGCAGCTGGCCGAGAGCCTGGGCGCCGAGACCGCGGTGCTCACCGGCGAGAACGTGGCCGAGGCCCTGGCCGGGCAGGCGCAGCGGCTCAACTGCGCCACCCTGGTGGTGGGCCGCGCGGAGCCGCCGCGCGGCTGGCGCCGCTGGTGGCCGCAGCAGGCGCTGGCGCGGGAGCTGGCACGGGCGGCGCCCGGCGTCGACATCGTCGAGGCAGCCCATGCCGAGAGTTCGCGCCGCATCGCCCACGCCCGTCCCGGCCGCCGCGGCGATCCCGGCGTGGAGGACAGCGACCGCCCGCACGCGCGCTGGCCCGGCTATGCCTGGGCGGCAGCCAGCAGCGTCGCCGTCACCCTGCTGGCCACCCCGCTCGTGGGTGTGCTGGAGCTGGCCAACATCGTGATGCTGTTCCTGCTCGGCGTGGTCGGCGTGGCGATGCGCTTCGGCCGCGGCCCGGCGGCGCTGGCGGCGGTGCTCAACGTCGCCGCCTTCGACTTCTTCTTCGTCTCGCCGCGCTTCTCCTTCGCCGTGAGCGATGTGCAGTACCTGGTGACCTTCGTCGTGATGATGGGCGTGGGCCTGCTGGTGGGCCAGCTCACCGCTGGGCTGCGCTTCGCGGCTGGCGTCTCCACCAGCCGCGAGCGGCGCGCGCAGTCGCTGTTCGAGCTCACGCGCGAGCTGTCGGCGGCGCTGGAGGCCTCGCAGGTGGTGCAGCTGGGCGCGGCCGCGGTGCAGGGCCATTTCGGCGGCCGCGCGCTGGTGCTGGTGGCCGATGCGGGCGATCGCCTCGTGCTGCCCGCCGAGGCGCCGCCGGGTTTCGATCCGAGCGTGGCCGACTGGAGCTTCCGCCAGGGCCAGCCGGCCGGCCTGGCCACCGCCACGCTGGCGGCGCAGCCCTGGCACTACGTGCCGCTGAAGGCGCCGATGCGGGTGCGCGGCGTGCTCGCGCTGGAGCCGGCCCATCCGCGCTGGCTGCTGATCCCCGAGCAGGCGCAGCAGCTCGACACCCTGGCGCGGCAGATCGCGATCGCGCTGGAGCGGGTGCACTACGTCGAGGTGGCGCAGCAGGCGGTGGTCGAAATGGAATCGGAGCGCCTGCGCAATGCCCTGCTGGGCGCGATCTCGCACGACGTGCGCACGCCGCTGACGGCGCTGATCGCGCTGGCCGAATCGCTGCAGGCGCCCGCCGGCGCGGGCCGGACAGTCGACGCGCCCGAAGTGGCGCGCGCCATCGTTGCCCAGGCCCACCAGTTGCATGCGCTGGTCAACAACCTGCTGGACATGGCGCGGCTCGAAAGCGGCATCGCCGGCGGCAGCGTGAGCCTCCGGCGCGACTGGCAGTCGGTGGAGGAAGTGGTCGGCGCGGCCATCCGCGCGGCGCGGCCGGCGCTGGGCGAGATGGCGGTGCGCACCGAGCTGCCGGCCGCGCTGCCGCTGGTCGAGTTCGACGCGGTGCTGATCGAGCGCGTGCTGGTCAACCTGCTGGAGAACGCCGGCAAGTACGGCGCGCCGCCGGTGGTGGTCAGCGCCCGCGCCACCGAGCGCGCGCTGGAGCTGGCCGTGCGCGACCACGGGCCCGGCCTGCCGGCCGCGCTGCGGGGGCGGGAGCAGACCCTGTTCGACAAGTTCACCCGCGGCCAGGCCGAGTCGGCCACGCCCGGCGTGGGCCTGGGGCTGGCGATCTGCAAGGCGGTGGTCAGCGCGCACGGCGGCGAGATCCGCGCCGCCAACGCCGCGGGCGGCGGGGCAGAATTCACGGTCACGCTGCCGCGGCGCGATCCGCCCGAACCGGCCGAGCCCATCGATAGCTGAGACAGACATGCCCGCACCCACCGCCGTCGTCATCGAGGACGAGCCCCAGATCCGCCGCTTCGTGCGCGGCGCGCTGGAGGCCGAGGGCTGGCAGGTGCACGAGGCCGGCACCCTGCGCGACGGCCTGGCCGCGGCCGGCACGCGCCAGCCCGACCTGCTGGTGCTGGACCTGGGCCTGCCCGACGGCGACGGCGTCGCGCTGATCCGCGACGTGCGCGGCTGGTCGGGCGTGCCGATCATCGTGCTCTCGGCCCGCACCGACGAGGCCGACAAGATCGCTGCCCTCGATGCCGGCGCCGACGACTACCTGACCAAGCCCTTCGGCACCGGCGAGCTGCTGGCGCGGGTGCGCGCCAACCTGCGGCGCCCGCGCGCGGCCAGCGGCAGCGAGGAGCCGGAGCCGGTGTTCCGCTTCGGCGAGGTCGAGATCGACCGCGGCGCGCGCCTGGTGCGCCGCGCCGGCGCGGAGGTGCACCTCACGCCCACGGAGTACCGGCTGCTGTCGGTGCTGGCTGCCAACGCCGGGCGCGTGCTGACGCAGCGCCAGCTGCTGCGCGAGGTGTGGGGCCCGGCGCATGCCGAGCAGAGCCACTACCTGCGCATCTACATGGGCCACCTGCGCCAGAAGCTGGAGGCTGATCCGGCCCAGCCGAGGCACCTGCTGACGGAGACGGCGGTCGGGTATCGGCTGGTGCCCTGAGCGTTCTTTTTCTTCTACTCCGCCGTGGTCGGGCTGATGATCGCGTGCACCTGCGACACGCTGTCGGCCGGGAAGCCGCCGCGCTTTGCATGCTCGCGGATCATCTCGGCATTGGGCGCGACGTAGACGCAGTAGAGCTTGTTGTCGGTCACGAAGCTCTCGACCCAGTTGATCTCGGGCCCGAGCTCGTGCAGCACGTTGCGGGACTTGATCGACAGGGCCTTGAGGTCGCGCTCCGAGAGCTTGCCGGCGCCCTCGAGCGTGCGTTCGATGACATAGCGTGGCATGTATGCCTCCTGGGGAATGGGTGGCGAACCGTGGCTTGAGTATGGCCGCTGGCGCGCGGCTTGGCCATTTGCCATCCGGCCTGTGCCGCGCGCCCGGTTCGACCGGATGGCGGACAATGACGCGCCGATTCCGCCGCTGCCTTCCATGCCCGACGCCGCCCCCGAACCGATCCGACTCAACAAGCGCATGGCCGAGCTGGGCCTGTGCTCGCGCCGCGAGGCCGACGAGTGGATCGCGCAGGGCTGGGTCAAGGTCAACGGCCGTGTGGCCGAGATGGGCCTGAAGGTCGGGCCGGCCGATCGCATCGAGGTCGAGCGCCGCGCGCAGGAGCGGCAGCAGCAGCAGGTGACCATCCTCCTGCACAAGCCGGTCGGCTACGTGAGCGGCCAGGCCGAGGACGGGCACGAGCCGGCGGTGGTGCTGGTCAACGCCCGCACCCACTGGCGCGAGGACCCGAGCCGCCACCGCTTCGCGCCGCAGCAACTGCGCGGCCTGGCGCCGGCCGGGCGGCTGGACATCGATTCGGTGGGCCTGCTGGTGCTCACGCAGGATGGCCGCGTGGCGCGCCAGCTGATCGGCGAGGACTCCGGGATGGAGAAGGAATACCTGGTGCGCGTGAGCTACGGCCATGTCACGCAGAACCCGCAGGCCGCCTTTCCGCGCGAGCAGCTGCAGCGCCTGCGCCACGGGCTGAGCCTGGACGGACAGGCGCTCAAGCCGGCACGGGTGGACTGGCAGAACCCGGAGCAGCTGCGCTTCGTGCTGACCGAAGGCAAGAAGCGGCAGATCCGGCGCATGTGCGAGCTGGTGGGCCTGCAGGTGGTGGGGCTCAAGCGCATCCGGATCGGGCGGGTGATGCTGGGGCGCCTGCCGGTGGGGCAGTGGCGGTACCTGGGGGCGGACGAGCGGTTCTGAGCCGACGTCCCGGGCGACCTTTCCTGGCCTCCTAGATGGCGGTGAAGCCGCCATCCACCGCGTGCGCGATCCCGGTCACGAACGACGCGTCTGCCGAGCACAGCCACAGCACCGCCGTCGCCACTTCGTGCGGTTCGCCGATGCGCCCGACCGGGTGCATGGCCGCCATGCGGGCCGGCATGGCCGGATCCATGTTCGCCCAGCGCTCGGACATCGGCGTGCGAATCATGCCCGGGCAGACCGCATTGATGCGGATGTTCTGCCTGGCGAACTCGGCCGCCGTCGATCGCGTGAGCCCGACCACGGCGTGCTTCGACGCGGAGTAGGTCGCCAGCCTCGGCGCACCTTTCAGGCCGGCGACCGACGCCGTGTTGACGATGGCGCCGCCACCTTGCGCTTCCATTTGCTTGAGCTCGTGCTTCAGGCACAGCCACAGGCCCTTGACGTTGACCGCCATGATGCGGTCGAACACCGATTCGTCGCATTCGGTGATGCGCGAGGTCTCGATCTCGATGCCTGCGTTGTTGAAGGCGCAGTCGAGCCGGCCATAGGCGGCGACCGTCGCCGCGACCATGGCCGCCACGTCGGTTTCGCGGGTGACGTCGACCCGGAGGAAGCGCGCCTCGCCGCCCTCCGCGTGCGCCAGGGCGGCCGTCTCCTCGCCCGCGGACACGTCGACGTCGGTCACCATCAATCGCGCGCCGGCCGCCGCGAAGGCCTGCGCCGTGGCGCGGCCGATGCCGCCCCCGGCGCCGGTGACGAGAACGGCCTTGCCGTTGAAATCGTGGGTCATCGATGCCTCGCTTGCGTGACGGTCAGGGGTGGTGATTGTCGTGCGCCGGCGCCCCGGCGGGTGAGGCGAGCTATACACTTCGGTCGCGTCGATCGACCTCCGATCGATTGGCAACGCTCTTTCCATGTTCCGATCGAGGAGCGCATGAGCAAGGTCCGGGAATGGCTCGACGCCCACAAGCTGACCGAGATCGCGGAGGTGCTCGAACGCGAGCAGATCGACTGGGAAGCGCTGCTGGTGCTGACGCCGGCCGATCTCAGGGACCTTGGACTTCCGGTCGGACTGCGTGCCAAGCTGTCCGCCGCCTTGCGCTCGCTTCCGGGCGCGCATGCATCGTTCGAAGCCGAGTCCGGATCGCCGGCGAAGCCCCTGGGCGAGTCGGCAGGATCGCCAGACGATGGCGAGCGCCGCCAGTTGACCGCGCTCTTCTGCGACATGGTCGGCTTCACCGAACTCGCCAATCGCACCGATCCCGAAGTGCTGCAGCAGATCGTCCGCGCCTACGAGAATGCCTGCGAGGTGTGCATCGCACGCTACGAGGGCTACGTGTTCCAGCTGCTGGGCGATGGCGTCGTGGCCTTCTTCGGCTACCCGCTCGCGCACGAAGGCGAGGCCGAACGGGCGATCCATGCCGGGTTGGAGATCGTCGAGACCCTGTCCAGGCTGGACATCCCCGTGGCGGGTCGCCTCGCGGTGCGCATCGGCATCGCGACGGGCGTCGTCGTGGTGTCCTCGGCGGGAAAGGGTGCGGTCGGGGAGGCGATGAACCTGGCAGCCCGGCTGCAGGGCCTGGCCCGGCCCGGCCACGTGCTGGTGAGCGAGCAGGTGCATCGGCTGGCCGGGGGCAGTTTCGACTACGAGGATCTCGGCGAACAGGCGTTGAAGGGCATCGCCCGGCCTGTCCACGTCTATGGGATTGCGGGCGTCAGTGAAGCGGCCAGCCGCTTCGAGGCCGCGACCCTGGAAGGGCTGACGCCGCTGATCGGCCGCGAGCAGGAGATCGGGCTGCTGCTGGAGCGCTGGTCGCTGGCCCAGGACGGCGAGGGCCAGGTCGTCATGCTGTCCGGCGAACCGGGCATCGGCAAGAGCCGCATCCTCAATGCCTTTCGTGAGCGCGTCGAAAGCCAGGGCGCGAAGGCGCTGAACTTCCAGTGCTCGCCTTACTACGTGAACAGCGCGTTCTGGCCCAGCGCCAACAACTTCGAGCGGGGGTTGAAGTTCGCCCCCGACGAGTCGCCCGAGTCCAGGCTCGACAAGCTCGAAGGCCTGATCGTCGGCGTCTACGGGCGCCCGCTGGCCGATGTCGGCTTCATCGCCTCCATGATGTCCATTCCGTGCGGCGAACGGTACGGGACGAGCGCCATGACCGCGCAGAAGCGCAAGCAGGAAACGCTGCGCACGCTGGTCGACCTCACCGAAGCCGCGGCCCGCACGCAGCCGAGCGTGATGCTGTTCGAGGACGTGCACTGGGCCGATCCGACCTCGCTGGAAGTGCTGGACCTGCTCATCGACCGGGTCCGCAGCATCCCGCTGCTGATCGTTCTGACCCATCGCCCGGAGTTCAAGCCGCGCTGGTCCGAGCAGGGCCACGTGAGCGCATTGAACCTGTCCAAGCTGACCCGGGCGCAGGGTGCGGCGATGGTGTCGAGGCTGGCGGGCAACAAGGCGCTGCCCGCCGCGCTGCTCGAACAGATCCTCGCCAAGACCGATGGCGTGCCCTTGTTCGTGGAGGAGCTGACCAAGGCCATTCTGGAATCCGGCGAGTTGACGGAGCAGGCGGACCACTACGAATACCGGGGCGCGGCGAGTGGGATCACCATCCCGGCCTCGCTGCGGGATTCGCTGATGGCGCGGCTGGACCGCTTCAATCCGGTCAAGTTCATCGCCCAGGTCGGCGCGGCGATCGGACGCGTGTTCAGCTACGAGCTGATCGCGGCCGTGGCGCCGATGACGCAGGAACAGCTCGACGAGTCCCTCGCACGGCTGACCGAGTCGGGGCTGGCGTCCCGCAGGGGGTCACCGCCGGAAGCGACCTACACCTTCAAGCACGCGCTGGTCCAGGATGTGGCTTACGACTCGCTGCTCAAGAGCCGGCGGCAGGAGCTGCACGCCAAGATCGCCCGGGCGATCGAGGAGCGCTTCACGAACACCAAGGTCGCCGAGCCCGAAGTGCTGGCCCACCACCTGACCGCCGCGGGCCTGGCCGCCGAGGCCGTTCCGCTGTGGCAGAGCGCCGGCGAGCTGGCGTTCAAGCGCATGGCCCTGGTCGAGGCCATCTCGCATCTCAACCAGGGGCTGAAGCTGATCGCCACGCTGCCGCGCTCGATCGAGCACGACAGGCGCGAGCTCGCCCTCCGGCGCGCGCTCGGCGTGGCCTGGATGGCGGCCAAGGGCTGGCCCGCGCCCGAGGCCCGCGAGAGCCTGCTGCCGGCATTGAAGCTGGTCGACTCGGCCGCGTCGGGGCGGGACACGCTGCCGGTCTACTGGGGCCTGTTCGCCAACACCCTGAGCATGGGGCGCGTCGCGGAGTCGGTGCAGTGGGCCGAGCAGTTGCTCGCCATGGGCAAGGAAAGCGGCGACACCGACATCCTGGTCACCGCCCATCTGATGATGAGCGTCTCCACGTTCTGGCTGGGTGATCTGCTGACCTGCCGCGCGCACGCGGAGGCGGTGGCCAGCGTCTACGACCCCGTCAGGCACCGCCATATCGCCGACGAGATCAACCACGATCCCCTGACCGGCGCGGGCATCTACCGGGCGCAGGTGAGCTGGATGCTCGGATTCCCGGACCGTGCCGTCGCAGAGTGCGATGCCAAGGACGAGCACGCGCGCCGGCGTGGTCACGTGTTCGATCGGGGCTTCGCGTTGGCCGCCGGCGCGGACGTCTTCGAGTACCGCGGCGAACCCGATGCGCAGCGTGCGCGCGTCCAGGAATGCGAGCGCCTGGGCCGCGACAACGGCCTGTCCGTGCTCTGCCAGGTGGTCGCGCCGCTGCGCTACGGCGCGGCGCTGGTACGCGCAGGGAGGGCTGCGGAGGGCGTGGGCCTGCTGCAATCCGGCCTGTCGCTGCGCGAAGCGGGCGGCGGCTACGGTGGCAGCAACCCCTATCTCCAGGCCCTGCTTGCCGAGGGCATGGCCGCGATGGGTGACATCCCGGGCGCGCTGCGCGTCGTTGAAAAGCAGATCGAGCAGATCTTGCGGCCGGGCTGGGGTGAGCGCTGCCACTATGCCGAGATCCGTCGCCTGGAGGGCTGCCTCCACGCGCAGCGCGGCGACGCCGAAGCCGCCGAAGAGAGCTACCGCCTGTCGCTCGAATGGGCCCGGGTTCAGCAGGCCCGGTCCTGGGAGCTGCGCACTGCGGCCAGCCTGGCGGACATGCTTCGGCAGCAGGGCCGGGCGGCCGAGGGGCGCGCGCTGCTGATCCCCGTGTACGAGTGGTTCACCGAAGGCTTGGGCACGCGGGACCTGGTCCACGCCCGCGAGGTCATCGAGGCGCTGGGTTGAGCGGGTGCTTCGACCCGATCCACCGAAGTGCACTGATGCTCGGCAGGAAGGTGTAGGCACCGCCGCGCGTGCGAACGAAGCGCGGCAAGCCCCGCAGGCGGACCGAACCCGCGCTGGTCACCACATCGAACCAGCTCGCGTCCTCCTGGTTCGCACCCAGCAGCGGATCGTTGGAGCCGGTGATGCGAGGGTCCTGCAGCCCGAGGTTGATCCAGTCGTAATAGACGGCCTCGAACTGGGCCGACAGGTCGGCGCAGATGAAATTGCCCAGCAGCCCGCGCTCGACCCGCTCGTCGGCATCGCGATCGGTCGCGTCCCAGCGGGGGCCGTAGGGCATGCCGCGGCGCACCAGCCGGCGCGTGTGGTTGGCGATCCGTTGCACGATCCTGGCACCGCGCGGATTCGTGCGCCGGGTGTGCGCGCCCAGGGGGCATTTCAACCCCTCGTCGTCGTCGACAAAGTCGAAGTCGGTGTCGGACACGCGCGGACTCGGGGTGGGATCGCGCGGCGACAGCGCCAGCGGTGTCCCGTTGCGCCACCGGCCCAGCAGCTTGGCGGCGACGACTTCGCGCATGGACGCCAGCCGTGCCGATGGAGAAGCCTCGTCGCCCGCGCCGCCGATGGCCAGCAGGCTGTCGGCCAGGGGACTGGCCAGCAGCTGCGCGGCCGCGCGGTCCAGGAAGTTCTCGAAGGCAGGCACGTCCTGCTCGAGCACCCGGAACGCATTGAACGCACCGTTGAAGCCGAGCACGGGTGGATCGGGCAGGGTCCACTGCAACTGCTCGAGCGCCGTCTCGTAGCCCAGCAGCACGGTGCCGAGCGGCGCGAGGGGCTGGCCGTCGAGCTTGTAGGGCGGGCTGACCTGCGCGAACCGCGGCTGCGAGATGTTGTCCCGGTAGCCGAAGTGCACCTCGTCGCCATTGAATTTGGCGCCCTCGTTGCGGCCGCGGATCCTGAACGCGCGGCCGGCCAGGCCCGCCATCATGTCCTTCTCGAACCGATCGAGCAGCGCGGCGGTGTCCGCGTGCAGCGTCACGATCAGATGGACGGCGTCGCTCGCCTGGAACCACGGTATCCAGTGCTCGGGCGCGGAGTCGCCCCAATCGCCGATCTTCGAGGCGCGTGCGGCCATGCCTTCGCGGTACGCCTCGGGAAACGCGCTCATGGCGGAAGGCGGAACACCCAGTGCCTGCATTCCCGTGAACGTGATTCCGAGGTTGAAGCACACATCCGGTGGCCGCGCGCCCCAATGCGCGGCGTCCGTGATCGCGGGTGCCAGTGAACGATCGGGCCCGGCCGTGGCACCGACCCATGCGCTGGCCTGGCGCGCATCGATCACCTGGGCGATCAGGTGGCGCACCATCGACTTGCGGTAGCCACGCAGGATGTTGCCCTGCACGTCGGCCAGGTCCACCGATTCGCCCACGACGGCGCCGCGCGTCGGTGCGGCCATCACCAGCCCACCCCCAGCTTTTGCCGCACCTGGGCGACGGAGTATCCCGGGTAGGCGCGGTAGGCGCCGAGTTGAACGTTCGGGTTCCTGTCCAGCTGAAGCACCAGGTAGCGCGACAGATCCTGCAGGTTGTCGAGGTCCGGGGCCACCACGTCGATCATCGTTCCCGGGTCGTCGGGCAGCTGGAAGGCGTCGCGCTGGTGGACCCATTCGATGAAGGCGTCCACGTGCTGCCAGCACGGCAGCGGCGGCGGGTCCTCGATCAACGAGACGACGCCGTCGAAGGCGTTCCCCAGCGTCATGATGAAGTCGCGGATGTACGCGTGAAAGTCGCCGTCGTAGAACGAGAACATGAGCAGGTTGTTGTCGACGATCGTGAAGCGCGCCATGTGCACCGTGCCGACGTTGTCGAGCCCGCTGTAGATCTCGTCGAGGCTGGAGCCGACCACGAGCGCGGCCTGGGCGCGGCCGATCGCCGTCTTGTTCTTCAAGGGCATCACCAGGTTCATCGTGCGCATCACGTTGTCGGTCGGCTGCCGGCTGTCGCGGGGGCCGCCGGGTGCCACCGGTGTTTCCTGGAGCCAGCGCCAGATGCGGATGAGGATCTTCTCGAAGAGTTGCTTCAACCCGTTCGTGATCGAACTCATCGCGTGCTCCCGCCGCCCGAATGCAGGGGGCAACCCATGCCCCGGCGCTCCTGGCATCCGAGCTGGTAGATCTCGCCGCGGGCCCGGAGGATCTCGTCGCCGGAGGCTTCGATCCCGGCCGGCAGCCGCATCGGGTTGAAGCTCAGCTGCTCCACGTCGACCTGGTCTTCTTCGGCGAGCCGGTCGATGAAGAGCGTCCCCATGTTGATGGTCCGCCGCGTGACGGGCCATGACCTGGACGGGTCGTTCACCGCGTCGCCCGGGTCGCCGATCGCCATCTTCAGCGTGAACTGGGCGGCGGACCGGGTCAGGCGGGCCCGCATTTCCGTGGTCAGGAAATCGGTGGCCTTGGCGGCGATCTGGTCGGCCGGAACCGGGAAGACGCCATCGACCGGCTGCCATGAGAAGCGCACCGGCCGTCGCTCGCCGTCCGGCGCGATCGCAACGAAGGTGTGCACGGCGTGGTAAGCCGTGCGGGCCCAGCTCACCGGCACCTGCGAAAGCCCGGCCTCGATGGTGAAGGCCCGCACGAAGGGATGCGAGCCCGCATATTGCGCAAGTCCGGGGCCGCCGCTGATCGTCACGCCGGGGGGCAGGGGCGGCGGAGGACTTCGCAGCATCAAGGGGTCGAGGATGTGCTGCCGGATCCACGACGCCGGCTGCACCGGTTTCGGCACGAAGGCTGCTGCCACGTCCAGAAAGTCCTCGCGGGTCGTGGACCCGAAGACGCTCAGGGTCATCGACAGCAGGTCGCAGTCGGCGGCGTCGGCCAGATGGAACTTCACCGCCAATCCCCGGGTGTCGGGGCGCTCGTCATGGCGTTCGGGATCGGAAGAGCCATTCGAGAAGCGGGCCGTGACCGGGATCGGGCGGCCCTGGAAAGGCTCGGCGATGCAGAATTCCCTGGCCACGTCGGAGGCGACGAAATGCCCCAGAACGCCCAGGCCATGGGTGTGCGCCCAGCGGGTGTCCGCAGCATGTCCGGGGGCGTCTTTCTTGAACGCGTCCAGCATCTGCGCTGCCGTGATTTCTTGGTGCATTCAGGTGCCTTTGGCGACAGGACGTGCGAGCGTACTTCCGCACTACCGGCTCCACAAGCGAATTCGGCCGTCGATGGAATCGGCGGAGGCGCGAACGGCAGGGGCGCGAGGCGCCCAACCCTCATGACACGCTAAGAATCCGCGTGTAGCCTTGATTGCTTTCGCGAAAAGGAGGCGCCGTGCGCACGCTGCTGGTGGAAGACGACGAGATGATCGGGAGCAGCCTGCGGCATGCGCTCGAAGGCGCCGGCTGGTCGGTCGACTGGGTGCGCGACGGCGCGCTGGCCCAGAGCGCCTTCGCCGACGGCGGCTACACCTGCGTGCTGCTCGACCTCGGCCTGCCCAGGCAGGACGGCACCGAGGTGCTGCGCCGGGCACGCGAGCGTGGCGACACCACGCCCGTGCTGGTGCTCACCGCGCGTGACGGCCTGGAAGACCGCATCCAGGGCCTGGACCTCGGCGCCGACGACTACCTGCTCAAGCCCTTCGAGTTCCGCGAACTGCTGGCGCGCATGCGTGCGGTGATCCGCCGCCGCGACGGCGCCGCGCATTCGGTGATCGGCGGCGCCGGCCTGCAGCTGGACCTGACCACGCGCGAGGTGCTGCGCAACGGCGAGCGCGAGGCGCTGACAGCGCGCGAGTTCGCGCTGCTGCATGCGCTGCTGGAGCGGCCCGGCGCGATCCTTTCGCGCGAGCAACTCGAGAACCGCATCTACGGCTGGGGCGAGGAGGTCACCAGCAACGCGGTGGACGTGCTGATCCACGGCATGCGGCGCAAGCTCGGACCCGACGCGATCCGCAACGTGCGCGGGCTCGGATGGCGGGTGGCGGCGGCATGAGGGCCGTGAAGAAGCTGGCCGACCACCCCTGGTACAAGCCCTGCTCGCTGCGGGGCAAGCTGCTGCTGTGGCTGGTCACGCTGCATCTGATCGCGGCCGGGGCCGCGGCCTGCGCTTCTTACATGAGCTACGGCCGCATGGTCCACACCTTCATGGACGACCAGATGCGGCTGCTGGCCAACTCCTATGCGGCCAACGACAGCACGCCGGTGCTGCAGCCGCTGGCCGACGATGGCGTCTACAAGTGGGGCTCCTTCATCGTGCAGATCTTCGGTCCCGACGGCCGCCTGCTCGCGACCTCCTGGCCGAAGCTGGCGGTGCCGCTGCAGGCCGAGCCGGGCCTGCGCAACGTACGCACCGGCGCCGGCCGCGACGAGGACTGGCGCGTCTTCACCGCCGAGGCCGGCACTCGCGCCGGGCAGCCGCGCGTGCAGATCGCGCAGAGCGGCAGCTTCCTGCGTCACGAGGTGGCGCACCGTGCGCTGTTCGCGGCGCTGCCGATCGCGCTCCTGCTGCCGGTTTCGCTGGCGGTGCTGTGGCTGGTGGTGTGGTTGAGTTCCTACTCGCTGCATGCGGTGGCGCGCGAGGTGGCGGCGCAGGACGAGCGCAGCCTGTCGGAGCTCTCGCTGGCGCGCGTGCCCGACGAGATCGCGCCGCTGGTCGGCGCCTTCAACAGCCTGCTGGCGCGGCTGCGCGACGCCTTTGCCGCGCAGCGCCGCTTCGTGCAGGATGCGGCGCACGAGCTGCGCACCCCGGTGGCCGCCATCGGGCTGCAACTGGAGAACCTGCGCGCCCATGTGCCGTCCGGTGATGCCGCCGAGCGCTTTGCACAGCTGGAGGCCGGCGTCACCCGGGCCCAGCACCTGATCGAGCAGCTGCTGCGCCTGTCGCGCCAGGAGAGCGCGTCCCCGGCGGGGGGCGCCGAGCCGGTGGACGTGGCCGCGCTGTTGCGCGAGAGCCTGGGCCAACTGATGGTGGTCGCCGACCGGCGCCACATCGACGTGGGCTTCGACGGCAGCGTCACCCCGGTGGTGAGCGCCCCCGCAGCCGAGCTGCGCAGCGTGTTCGACAACCTGATCGACAACGCCCTGCGGCATGCGCCCGAGGGCGGGGTGGTGGACGTGCGGCTGCACGAGGTCCAGGGCCAGCCGGTGGTGGACGTGGTGGACAACGGGCCGGGTATCCCGCCGGAGTTCATGGGCCGGGTCTTCGACCGCTTCTTCCGCGTGCCCGGCACCTCGGCGGGCGGCAGCGGCCTGGGCCTGGCGATCGCCCGCACCGCGGCCCTGCGGCACGGCCTGCGCATCGCCTTGCGCAACCGCAGCGAGGAGGGGGAGGGCACCGGATTGATCGCGCGGGTCTACCTTCCGGTGTAGTAGTTGTGTAGTACTTCTCCAAAAGTCGTATGTAAGAAGAAAATCTAAAAAACCAGGCTTGTAACCTTATGTTTACATAGGCACAATGTATTACATGCAAGTTCAAGCCGACACCCAAACCCAGTGGTCCTCCAAGGGCCTCCTCCGCCTCCTGCGCGCCACCCTGCCGCCGGCAGGCAAGGCACCGGCGTCTGCCGCTTTCGACGCGCCGCCGCAGCGCCTCAGCAGCGAACAGCTGAGCGAGCTGGCGGAAAAGTGGCGCCGCCGCTCCGCCGAGGGCGACAAGGGTGCCGATTCGGTCGCGATGGCGCTGGAGCAACTGGCCGAGCGCCGGGCCATGGAACGGCCTTCGCGCATCCAGGCCGTCGGCCGGCGGCTGTCGGAGCTGATGCAGCTCAGCTGAAACTGACGTCCTCCGCTCGTAACGTCGAATTGGGCGCACTCAGAATCATGAAAACCCAAACCGAAGCGATCCGTGAAGGCTATGACATCGACCTGTCGGGACCTGGCCGGCCGATGGGTGCCAAGGGCAGGTATCCCAAGTACGAGGTGATCCCGCTGCTCACCGACATGGAAGCGGAACTGCTCAACACCCTGGGCCTGATCCGCACGCTGCTGACCGAGGGCACGCCCACGCCCGAGGCGCGGAACGGGGTGGTCCACGCCATCGACGGTCTGCTCTCTGTCGCACGCGCCTGAGCATGGGCGCCAGGCCGGGGCTAATGCCTGGCTAAGTTTCCTCTAACGATCGGCTCAGCCTGGCTGCCTAGAGTGCAGCCCAGGTCAGCCGAGGCGCATGTCGCACCCGGCGCGAGACCTGCCTCTCATCCCCGGAGCCCATCGCCATGCAAGCCTCCCTGAAGTTCCTCGCCGTCGCCTCCCTGAGCGCCCTTGCGGGCCTGGCCTCTGTGGCCGCTCGCGCCGAAAGCTATGACGGCGTGCACCAGAACGCCTCCACCCTGAGCCGCGCCGCGGTGGATGCGGAAGCCGCGCGCACCGCGGCTGCGCCGGACCAGAACGTGGTGCGCGGCTCGCGCGGTGCCGAGCCCTTCAAGGCGGTGGCCGACCGCAACGCGGTCGCACAAGAGGCCATGCGCGCGGCCGCCGCGCCGGACCAGAACGTGTCCTCCGGCTCGCGCGTGAACAGCAAGGTGATCTCCACCCTGCCGCATCCCATGGATGTGCGCACCTCCAACGCCAGCGGCGGCAGCCGGCTCTGATCGACGCGCAGCCTCGGCGCGGGTGACACCGGGCCGGACCTGGAGCCCCCTCCGTGCACCCGTCACACCCCTCGCGCGCGCCGCGCTCCGCGGCCGCGCTGCTTCTCCTCTTCCTCATCACGACCATGACCACGCTGGGACTGAGCGCCTGCGGCAGCACCGCCGACCGCCATGCCGATTCGCCGCAGTTTCGCGACGGCGCCTTTCACAACCCCGTGCCGCCGAAGACGGTCGGCTGGCGCGAGGCGCCGCGCCTGATCTGGCGCTTCCTGTTCGACAAGCCGGCCGAGGCGGCGCCCGCCACGCCCTTGCCGGTCGCGCAGATCAGCCGCGAGCAACTGTTGGCCGCGCCCGACCGCAGCCTGGTGCGCCTGGGCCACTCGACCGTGCTGCTGAAGCTGGACGGTGCCTTCTGGCTGACCGACCCGGTGTTCTCCGAGCGTGCCTCGCCGGTGCAATGGGCCGGGCCCAAGCGCTTCCATGCGCCGCCGATCGCCATCGAGGACCTGCCGCCGATCCAGGGCGTGGTGCTGTCGCACGACCACTACGACCACCTCGACAAGGCGGCGATCCTGCAGCTGGCGGACAAGGTCCGCTGGTTCGTCGCGCCGCTGGGCGTGGGCGACCTGCTCGTCGAATGGGGCGTGGACCCGGCCAAGGTGCGGCAGCTGGACTGGTGGCAGTCGACCACGGTCGAAGGCATCCGCCTGGTCGCGACGCCGGCGCAGCATTTCTCGGGGCGCAGCCTGCTGCGCAGCAATCCGACGCTGTGGGCCTCGTGGGTGATCGGGGCCGGCGACTTCCGGGTCTTCTTCAGCGGCGACACCGGCTACTTCGACGGCTTCAAGGCCATCGGCGAGAAGTACGGCCCCTTCGACGTGACGATGATCGAGTGCGGCGCCTACGACCGCCAGTGGTCCGGCGTCCACATGCAGCCCGAGGAGACGCTGCAGGCCCACCTGGACCTGCGCGGCCGGCGCCTGATGCCGGTGCACAACGGCACCTTCGACCTGGCGCTGCACGACTGGCACGACCCCTTCACCCGCATCGCCGCGCTGGCATCGGCGCGCGAGGTGGCGCTGCTCACGCCGCGCATCGGGGAGCCGCTGGACCTGCAGGCGACGACGGCCACCGCCGCCTGGTGGGCGCCTGCGCCCGCGCTCACGCAAGCCGACTGACCCCACCATCGATTCGCCAGGAGAACACCATGTCGCAGGCGCAATGGGACCGCAGCACGATCGGGGGCGCCGGTGCGGACGCCGGCCGCCGCCGCATGCTGGGCGCCGCGGCCGCCGGCCTGGCTGCGGGGCTGACGGCCGGCTTCATCGCCGGCATCGCCAGCGGCGTCGTGTCGGCGCATGCGCAGACGCTCTCGGGACCCGCCGACATCCGGCCCGGTCCGGTGATGCACGACCCGGATCGACGCTGAGGGCTGATGAACAGGGTGGGCCGCAAGGTCAGGCTGGCCTAAGCACGGCAACCTAGATTGGCCGCACGCACAGCCGCCGTGGCGCATGTCGCGCCGCGGCCACGCTGGGCCCTTTCATGCAGGAGACAGGCATGCGTGCTTCCACCCGAATTCTCACGATCGTCGCCGTTGCGGCACTGGCGTCTTTTGGCGCGCAGGCGCAGGAGAAGACCGACGGCTCCGACTACCACCCGCTGATGATGAATTCCCCGGACAGTCCCGAGGTGCAGGCCGGCGCGATGGCCGCGGCCCGGCCGGCCAGCACCGAGGTCGAAGGCCAGTCCACCGCCGCGCCGGCGATGGCCTCGAAGGTGTCGGATTCCGACGTGTATGCCGGCGCGGTCGCGGCCTCGCACCCGTCGGGCACCGAGCTGCCGGGCCAGAGCACGGCGCCCATGCCGCCCTCGGGCAGCACGCACTGAGCGAGCGCTACAGGCCGTGCACCACGTACAGCGCCGAGGGTGCGGCCGGTACCCTCAGCGTGGCTTCGCCCACCCGGTCGAAGCGGAACTCGCGGCCGTTGAGTACCACCGAGCGCTGGTTGGTCCACACGCGGTATTCGTGGCCCCCGCCATCGGCGTCACCTGCAGCACCCGGAACACCGGCGGCACGATCACCGTGAAGTTCAGCCGGGCTGTTGCGCTGTTCGTGCCCAGCCGGGTTTCTGCCAGGCAAGGAAGCGGCAGCGACAACAGCAGCAGGGCCGGCAGGGCGCTTCATGCAGATCCCCTTGGAGAAAACGCTGGCGGGTATAGGGCGTTAAAAAGTTACCAAGTAAGACTTTGTGACGCGTCGCATCGCCGCCACGCGTGGGCTGGAGCGGCTGGGGGTGGATTTCTTCACGTTGGCCCCCACTTGGCACTCTTGTAAAGTCATCGGTTCGCCTTTCGCGGCGCCTTTTTCCCGTTTCTCTTTCAGAGTCATGACGATCTCCAAGACCAAGCTCCCCTTCCAGGCCGAAGTCGCGCAACTGCTTCACCTGGTCACGCACTCGCTCTACTCCAACAAGGAAATCTTCCTGCGCGAGCTGATCTCGAACGCCTCCGACGCCTGCGACAAGCTGCGCTTCGAGGCCATCGACCAGCCGGCGCTCTACGAGGACCAGCCCACGCTCGAGGTGCGCGTGTCCTTCGACAAGGCCGCCAGGACCATCACCATCGCCGACAACGGCATCGGCCTGTCGCAGCAGGAAGCCATCGACAACCTGGGCACCATCGCCAAGAGCGGCACCAAGGAATTCATGAGCCGGCTGTCGGGCGACCAGAAGGCCGACGCGCAGCTGATCGGCCAGTTCGGCGTGGGCTTCTACTCGGGCTTCATCGTGGCCG
This sequence comes from Variovorax sp. JS1663, assembly GCF_002157355.1. GTDB lineage: Bacteria > Pseudomonadota > Gammaproteobacteria > Burkholderiales > Burkholderiaceae_C > Variovorax. The sequence goes on from NZ_LYMK01000045.1 coordinate 30,599, forward strand.
ACCGCATCACCGTCGAATCGCGCCGCGCCGGCCTGCCGGCCGAGGAGGGCGTGCGCTGGGTGAGCGCCGGCGCCGGCGACTTCGAGGTCGACAGCATCAACCGGCCGCAGCGCGGCACCAGCGTCACGCTGCACCTGCGCGAGGACGCCGAGGAGTACCTGAACCTCTGGAAGCTGAAGTCCATCATCTCCAAGTACTCCGACCACATCTCCCTGCCGATCCTGATGGAGAAGGAAGAGTGGAAGGAGGGTGAGGACAACAAGGGCGGCGAGATGGTCAAGACCGGCGAGTGGGAGCCGGTCAACAAGGCCAGTGCCCTGTGGACCCGGCCCAAGAAGGACATCAGCGACGAGCAGTACGTCGAGTTCTACAAGAACGTCAGCCACGACTTCGAGGCGCCGCTGGCCTGGAGCCACAACCGGGTGGAGGGCAGCACCGAGTACACCCAGCTGCTCTACATCCCCGCCAAGGCGCCGATGGACCTGTGGAACCGCGACAAGAGCGCGGGCGTGAAGCTGTACGTCAAGCGCGTCTTCATCATGGACGACGCCGAGTCGCTGATGCCGAGCTACCTGCGCTTCGTCAAGGGCGTGATCGACTCGGCCGACCTGCCGCTGAACGTGAGCCGCGAGCTGCTGCAGGAGAGCCGCGACGTGAAGGCCATCCGCGAGGGCAGCACCAAGCGCGTGCTGTCGATGCTGGAGGACCTGGCGAAGAAGCAGAAGACCACCACCAGCAACGCGGAAGGCAAGGTGGACGTGGGCTCCGGCGAATCGGTGCCGGCGCCCAACCCGGCCGACGGCGTGACCGACGTGGTCGACAAGAACGCCGACAGCACCCTGGCCGCCGAAGCCGCGGCCGAGTTCAGCGATGAATCGGGCAAGTACGCGAAGTTCTACGCCGAGTTCGGTGCCGTGCTCAAGGAAGGCCTGGGCGAGGACTTCGCCAACCGCGAGCGCATCGCCAGGCTGCTGCGCTTCGCCTCCAGCACCACCGACACGGTGAACGTGGGCTTCGCCGACTACAAGGCGCGCATGAAGGAGGGCCAGGAGGCGATCTACTACATCACCGCCGACACCCTGGCTGCCGCGAAGAACAGCCCGCAGCTCGAGATCTTCCGCAAGAAGGGCATCGAGGTGCTGCTGATGACCGACCGCGTCGACGAGTGGGCGCTCAACTACCTCACCGAGTTCGACGGCACGCCGCTGCAGAGCGTGGCCAAGGGCGCGGTGGACCTGGGCAAGCTGCAGGACGAGGCCGAGAAGAAGGCGGCCGAGGAAGCGGCCGAGTCCTTCAAGCCGCTGCTGGAGCGGCTCAAGGAGGCGCTGAAGGACAAGGCCGAGGACGTGCGCGTCACCACGCGCCTCGTCGATTCACCGGCCTGCCTGGTGGTGCAGGACGGCGGCATGAGCACCCAGCTCGCGCGCATGCTCAAGCAGGCCGGGCAGCCGGTGCCGGAGCTCAAGCCGGTGCTGGAGGTGAACGCGGAGCATCCGCTGGTCAAGAAGCTGGAGGGATCGGCGCATTTCGAGGACCTGGCGAACATCCTGTTCGACCAGGCCCTGCTGGCCGAGGGCGGCCTGCCGGCCGACCCGGCCGCCTACGTGCGGCGCGTGAACGCGCTGCTGGTCTAGCGAGGGCGCCGTGGGTCAGGCCGGTGCGTCCCCGATCGACATCACCGGCTTCGACCTGCGCGACCCCGGCGCGGCCTTCTACGAGAACCCCTATCCCTGGTACGCCGCGCTGCGCGAGGACTCGCCGGTGCGCCGCATGCCCGACGGTTCGCTGCTGCTCACCCGCCATGCCGACTGCGTGGCCGTCTACAAGAACACGCAGTGCTTCAGCTCCGACAAGCACGCCGAGTTCGCGCCCAAGTACGGCGTGGGCAGCCCGCTCTACCAGCACCACACGACCAGCCTGGTGTTCAACGACCCGCCGCTGCACACGCGCGTGCGCGGCCTGATCAACGGCGCGCTCACGCCGCATGCCATCGAGTCGCTGGAGGATGGCCTGCGGCACCTGGTCGAGGGACTGCTCGACCGCATGGAGGAGCGCCAGCATGCCGGCGGCACGGTGGACCTGATCGAGGACTTCGCCGCCGCCATCCCGGTCGAGATCATCGGCAACCTGCTGGGCGTGCCGCGGGGCGAGCGCGAGCCGCTTCGCCGCTGGTCGCTGGCCATCCTGGGCGCGCTGGAGCCGCAGCCCACGCCGGCGCAGCTGGAGGCCGGCAACCAGGCCGTGGTCGAGATGGTGGCGTACCTGCGCACGCTGGTGCTGGAGCGCAGGCAGCATCCGGGCGACCCGGCGCACGACGTGCTCACCCGGCTGATCCAGGGCGAGGAGGACGGCGGCGAGCGCCTGACCGAGAACGAGCTCTACCAGAACTGCATCTTCATCCTCAACGCCGGGCACGAGACCACCACCAACCTGATCGGCAACGGCCTGGTCGCGCTGCTCGACTGGCCGGACGAGAAGCGGCGGCTGCTGGACGACCCCTCGCTTGTCCGCTTCGCGGTGGAGGAGTTCCTGCGCTTCGAGAGCTCCAACCAGCTGGGCAACCGCATCAGCACGCAGGACAGCCAGGTCGGCGGCATCGACGTGCCCACCGGCACGCGGATCACGCTGTGCATCGGGGCGGCCAACCGCGATCCAGCCGTGTTCGCGGACCCCGACCGGCTGGACATCACGCGCTCGCCCAACCGCCACCTGGCTTTCGGCTCCGGCGCGCACCAATGCGTGGGCATGAGCCTGGCGCGCCTGGAAGGGCGGGTGGCGATCGGCGCCTTCCTCGCGCGCTTTCCCGACTACCGCGTCGGCGGGCCGGTCCGGCGCGGCGGCCGGGTGCGCTTTCGCGGCTACTTGAGCGTGCCGCTGAGCCTCGGGCTGCCGATCGAGTCCTGAGGTCCTTCAGCCTTCGAGGAAGCGCTCCCCCGGCGTCAGCGGCGCATGCCGATAGCTCGCTGGCGTGCGCGACAGCTTGATCGGCGAGGCGATGCCGCGGTAGCCGCCCCCGAGTTCGACCACCATGCCGCGGTGCGCGGTGTGCGGATGCTGCAGGGCGGCATCGACCGGCAGCACCGGCGCGGCGGGCACGCCGGCGGCCATCAGGGTGTCGACCAGCGTGCGGCCGTCGAAGGCGGCGAGCGCGGCTTCCAGCTGCTGCTTGAGTGCCTCGCGGTTCACCGAACGGGAGCGGGCGTCGCGGTACTGTGGATCGTCCGCCAGCGCCGGCAGGCCGATGCATTGGCAGAAGCTCGCGAACTGGCGGTCGTTGCCCACCGCGACGAAGATCGGGTCGGTGCCGGTCGCCAGCGCGTCGTAGGGGTAGATGTTGGGATGCGCATTGCCCGTGCGCTTCGGCGTCGCGCCGTCGAGGAACCAGTTGGCCGCATGCGGATGCAGCAGGGCCAGGCCGCTGTCGTACAGCGCAGCCTCGATGAACTGGCCGCGGCCGCTCTTCGCGCGCTCCTGCAGCGCCAGCAGCACGCCGATGGTGGCGTTCAGCCCGGTCACCATGTCCACCACCGGCAGGCCCACGCGCAGCGGGCCGCCCTCGGCCTCGCCGTTGATGCTCATGATCCCGGTCATGGCCTGCACCGCGGCGTCGTAGCCCGGCAGCGCGCCCAGCGGGCCGTCGGCGCCGAAGCCCGAGACGCGGCACCACACCAGCCGCGGGAAGCGCTGCGACAGCGTCTCGTAGCCGATGCCCCAGCGCTCCATGGTGCCGGTCTTGAAGTTCTCGATCAGCACGTCGGCCTCGGGCAGCAGCGCCATCAGCGTGGCGCGGCCTTCCTCCGAACCCAGGTCCAGGTGCTGCACCCGCTTGTTGCGGTTGAGGCCGCGGTAATAGGAGGACACGCCGTCCTGGAAGGGCGGGCCCCAGCCGCGCGTGTCGTCGCCCTGCGGCGGCTCGATCTTCAGCACGTCGGCGCCGTGGTCGCCCAGCACCTGGCCGCAGTAGGGGCCGCCCAGCACGCGGGAGAGGTCGAGGACGCGGACGCCCGAGAGCGCGCCGGTCGGGGTGGTGGTGTTCATGTGCAGTCTCCCGGGGTTCAATCGAGCTGCGCGCCCGACTGGCGCACGACCGTGGCCCACATCTGCATCTGCGCCTGGATGAACTTCGCCAGTTGCTCCGGCGCGGCGGAAGGCGCGGGCTCCAGGCCCTGGGCCGCGAACTGCTGCTTCACCTTGGGCGAGGCCAGCACTTCGGCGAAGGCCTGGTTGAGCTTCTTCACCCGGTCGGCCGGCGTGCCGGCCGGCGCCACGATGCCGAAGAACACGCTGACGTCGTAGCCCTTCAGGCCCTGCTCGGCGATGGTCGGCACCTCGGGCAGCGCCTGCGAGCGCGTGGCGCTGGCCATGCCCAGCGCGCGCAGCCTGCCCGCCTTGACGTAGGGCAGGGCAGTGAGCACGTCGGTGAAGCTCATGCTGACCTGGCCGCCCAGCAGGTCGTTCAGCGCCGGGCCGGTGCCCTTGTAGGGGATGTGCTGCAGGTCCACGCCGGCGGTCGTGTTGAAGAGCACGCCTGCCAGGTGCGAGGAGGCGCCGTTGCCCGAGGAGGCGTAGCTCAGCTTGTTCGGATTCGCCTTGGCATAGGCGACCAGTTCCTTCACGTCCTTGGCCGGCACCGAGGGATGCACCACCAGGATGTTGGGCAGGTGGCCGACCTGGATCACCGGTGCGAAGCTCTTCACCGGGTCATAGCCGATCTTGCGGTAGAGGCTGGCGTTGATGGCCAGCGGGCCGGAGGTGCCGAAGAGCAGCGTCTGGCCGTCGGCCGGCGCACGCGCCACGAATTCGGCGCCGATGTTGCCGCCGGCGCCCGCGCGGTTCTCCACGATCATGGGCTGCCCGAGGCGTTCCTTCATCTCGGCGGCGAGCGTGCGGGCCATCGCGTCGGTGGGACCGCCGGGCGGGAAGGGCACGACCAGGGCGATGGGCTTGTCGGGGAAGCTGTCGGCGTGGGCCAGCGGCACGAGGGCCGCGGCGCAGGCGAAGGCGAGGGTGGCGAGCAGTCGCATGAGGGTGTCTCCGTTGTTCGTGATCAGGATGCTGTGTTCCAGCCCGCCGGCACGGCGTCGGCCGAGAGCGGGTCGCGCGGCAGCACGCGGTGCAGCAGCACGCCCTGCGCCCACTGCACGCGCTGCGCCGAGCCGGTGCGGGCGCCTTCCCAGGCCATCGCGATCGCGCTGCAGCAGTGGTAGAGCGCGGAGGCCGCCTGGCGGGCGAGCAGGTCGCCGCCTTCCTGCGCGGCCTGCCGGGCGAGGGCCGAGGCCCGCCCCAGCGCGTCGCGCAGTGCGGCGGCGAAGGCGGGCGCGATCTCCGCCTCGGCCAGCAGCGCGCCGAAGTGCGCCTCGAGCGCGGGCAACGAGTTCTCGCGCGTCACGGCGCGGATCACGTCGAGCGCCACGATGTTGCTGGTGCCTTCCCAGATCGAGCCCAGGTGCGCGTCGCGCACCAGCCGCGGATCGGCCCATTCCTCGATGTAGCCGCAGCCGCCGCGCACTTCCATCGCATCGCCCGTCACCTTGCGCGCGTCGCGGCAGGCGCGGAACTTGATCAGCGGCGTGAGGATGCGCAGCAGCGGGTAGGCCGCGGCGTCGCCGCCGTCCGAGCGCGCCAGCGCAAGCGCGGTCTGGAACACCATGCTGCGCGCCTGCTCGGCCGGCAGGCGGAGCTTTTGCAGCTGGCGCTGCATCAGCGGCATGTCGGCCAGCCGCTTGCCGAAGGCGCGGCGCTCGCTGGCGATGAACTCGGCTTCGGCGACGGCACGGCGCATCAGGCCGGCGGCGCGCACGCCGTTCGACAGGCGCGAGTTGTTGACCATGTCGGCCATCTGCACGAAGCCGCGGCCGGGCTCGCCGACCAGGTAGGCCACGGCGCCTTCCAGCCGGATCTCGCCGCTGGCCATCGAGCGGGTGCCGAGCTTGTCCTTCAGGCGGATGATGCGGTAGTGGTTGGCACTGCCGTCCTCCAGTGTGCGGGGCAACAGGAACAGCGACACGCCCTTCATGCCCGCCGGCGCGCCTTCGGGGCGGGCCAGAACCATGGCGAAGTCGGCGTCCGGGTTGGAGCAGAACCACTTGTCGCCGGTCAGGCGCCACTGGCCGGCGGCATCCTGCGTGGCGCGGGTCTGGGTGGCGGCGATGTCGGAGCCGGCGGCCTGCTCGGTCATGAACATGGCGCCCTGGGCCAGCGTGTCGAAGTCGAGTGTGGTCAGGCGCGGCAGGAAGCGCGCCACCAGTTCGGGGCTGCCGAACTTCTTGAGCGTGCGCGTGAGCGAATCGGTCATCGAGACCGGGCAGCACAGGCCGAACTCGGCCTGCACGAAGAGGAAGGTCAGCACGTACTTGACCAAGGGCGGCATCTTGCCCTTCCAGCCCAGGGTTTCGTCGCGGTGCGAGATCGCGGCCAGGCCGAATTCGGAGAGGGCGAGACGCTCCATCTGCACGTAGGCCGGGTGCTTGACGATCTCCTGCCGGTCCAGGCCGGTGCGGGTGCGATGCGCCAGCGTTGGCGGGTTGCGGTCGGCGGTGCCCGCCAGTTCGTCGAGCAGGCCGCCGGCCAGCCCGCCCAGCCGCTCGAAGTGCGGCTGCATGTGCGCCAGCAGGTCGGGCGGCAGGTACAGCGCGAGCAGGCGCTGCAGCTCGGTGTCGGTGCTGAAGAGGTTCTGACCGTGACGGTCGGGCACGGGGTGGGCGGCGGTGTCGGCCATGAGTTTGTCTCCTTGCTGGAAAGGATTGTTCGTGGCACGACGATTTCTGTCTAATATCGATTAGGTCTTGTTCGATTCGATCTGACTATTCATGGAACTGAGGCATCTGCGCTACTTCTCGGTGCTGGCCGACGAGCTGCATTTCGGCCGCGCTGCCCGCCGGCTGTCGATTTCGCAGCCGCCGCTGAGCGTGGCGATCCGGCAGCTGGAAGAGTCGGTCGGCGCGCGCCTGTTCGAGCGCAACAGCAAGGAGGTGCGGCTGACGCCGGCCGGCCAGCAGTTCATGGCGTCGGCGCGCGCCTTGCTGCGCCAGGCCGAGGAGGCGGCACTCCAGGCGCGCGACGTGGCTTCGGGCTCGGCCGGGCGCCTGCGCATCGGCTTCGTCGGGTCGATGCTCTACCGTGGCTTGCCGCAGGCGCTGCGCAGCTTCCAGGCCCGGCATCCGTCGGTGCGGGTCACGCTGACCGAGCTCAACTCGGGCGAGCAGATCGCCGAGCTGCTGCACGACCGGCTCGACATCGGCTTCGTGCACAGCAGTCGCCTGCCGCCCGAACTGCAACATCGTCTGCTGCTGGCCGAGCCCTTCGTCTGCTGCCTGCCGGCCCGCCATGCGCTGGCGCGGCGGCGCTTGCTGGCGCCGGCCGATCTGCGGGCCGAGCCCTTCGTGCTGTTCTCGCGCAGCGCTTCTCCCGACTACCACGAGCGCATCCTGTCGATCTGCGCCGATGCGGGTTTTCGCCCCGAAGTGCGGCACGAGGTGCGGCACTGGCTGGCGGTGGTGTCGCTGGTGTCGCAGGGCATGGGCGTGGCGCTGGTGCCCGATGCGATGCGCCGCTCGGCGCTGCGGGGCGCCGTGTTCCGGCCGCTGGACCGGCCCGTCGCGCAGTCGGAAGCCTACGCCGTGTGGCGCGCAGGGCCGGAGAACGTGCTGGTGCAGCGGCTGCTGAACGCGATAGAGGCCTGAGCGAAAGACCCCCAGGCTCTCACGGGAAGCTGCCGTTCCGGCCGCAGGTACTTCTTCAGCGCCGCGTTGACGGCATCGGCGTCCAGCGTCTCGTAGGCCTGCGTGAAGCGCGCGTAGTGCGCCATGTCGCGCCCGTGGCGCAGGTTCGTGGCCAGGGTGCCGGCCAGGTTGGCGGGCTGGGCCAGGGCGTCGGCGCGGCCGCTCACGATGGCGCGCCGCGCGAAGCCGACCTCGGGCGCGGCGCCGGCGCGGCCGCCGAGCAGTTGCACGCCGGCGAACAGCGCCGGGAAATCCGGCGCCTCGGCATTCATCGCCAACGGGATGCGGGCGACGTAGTTGGCATTGGCCTTGTCGGGCACGCTGATCGGCGCCGGCGGCGCCAGCCGGTCGAGGTCGCTCGGGTAGGCGAAGACCCAGCCGCGGCGCCGCTCCGGTGCCTTCCAGTCGCCGATGGCCTGCTGCCGTTGGGCGGTGACCTCGTCCGGCGCGAGCGGGCCGATGAGCACCAGCTCACCGACGGTGGCGCCGCAGCACGGTGTGCGCGTCGATGTTGGCCGGTGTCAGCGCGAAGTCCTCCACCGCCGCGGTAGTCGGCAAGGACCTGCGCCATGTCGGTAGCCTGCGCCGGCGGTGCGCGCGGCGGCAGCGTGTCGCTCGGCAGGTAGCTGCCGCTGGTGCGGTTGGAGGCCAGCAGCCAGGTGGCGGCCATCCGCTGCACCTCGGCCGGCGTGACCGCCTCGATCCAGTCGCGCATGGCGAACCAGAGACGCCAGTCGCCCAGCGCGATCGATTCCGAGAGGCCGAGGCTCAGTTGTTCCGGGTCGCCGCGCCGGTCCGGACCGCGGCCGTGCCGCAGCCCGCCAGGAGGAGGGCCGCGAAAAAGCCGGCCAGCAGCAGCCGCAATGCCTTCATCATGTCGTCGCCTCCTCGATGTGCCGGCAGCCTTCAGGCGTACAGCGGCTCCTCCGCCATCGCCTCGCACTGATCCTGCAGCATCTGGATCTGCCCCTTCCAGTAGTCGCTCGAGCCGAACCAGGGGAAGTTGATCGGGAAGATCGGATCGCGCCAGCGCCGCGCCAGCCAGGCGCTGTAGTGGATCTGGCGCAGGGTGCACAGCGGCTCGATCAGCGCGAGCTCGCGCCGGTCGAATTCGCGGAACTGCTCGTAGCCTTCCAGCAGGCCGCTCAGCTGCGCGGTGCGCTGGGCGCGGTCGCCGCCGAGCAGCATCCACAGGTCCTGCACCGCGAAGCCCATGCGGGCATCGTCGAGGTCCACGAAATGCGGGCCGCCATCGGGCCGGTCGGTGGGCGTCCACAGGATGTTGCCGGGGTGCACGTCGCCGTGCAGGCGCAGCGTCTTCATTTCCGTGTAGGTGTCGGCGCCGAGCGCGGTGGCCGCGATCATCTCGAAGGCCTCGCTGCAGGCCTTTTCCCAGTCGCGCTGCACGTCCAGCGGGATCATCTCGTGCGCCAGCAGCCAGTCGCGCGAGGCCAGGCCGAAGCTCGCCAGATCCAGCGCCGGCCGCTCCACGAAGGGCCGCGCGGCACCCACCGTGTGGATGCGCGCGAGGAAGCGGCCCACCCATTCGAGCACCTCGAAGTCGTCGAGCTCCGGGCGGCGGCCGCCGCGGTAGGGGCTCACGCTGAAGGCGAAGCCGGCGTGGTGGTGCAGCGTTGCGCCCGCCAGCGCGAGCGGCGCGACCACCGGCACCTCGGCGGCGGCCAGTTCGCTGGACAAGCCGTGTTCCTCCGCGATCTGCGTGTCGCTCCAGCGGCCCGGCCGGTAGAACTTGAGCACCACCGCGCGCTCGTCCTCCAGGTGGGCCTGGTAGACCCGGTTCTCGAAGGAATTGAGCGCCATCAGGCGGCCGTCGCCGTACAGGCCGAGGCTGGTGAGCGCGTCCAGCACCACGTCGGGCGTGAGCGTTTCGTAGGGGTGCGCGGAAGAGGAGGAAGAGGATGCGGGGGTCACCGCGACATTGTGGGGCCTGGGCGTGACCCGGTCAGCGCTCAGCCGCGCGACAGCGACAGGATGTGCCCGATGCGCGGATCGCCGCGCCCGCCCAGCACTTGTGCATAGGCGGCCTGCACCGCCGCCGCGCCGTCGTGGTGCTGCGCCACCAGCCAGGGTGTCGCGGGCTGCGCCACCTTCGCGAGGAAGCCCTGCCACGCCTGCACCATGCGCCGGCCGAAGCCGTCGGCGCCCCATTCATCGGTGCGCTTCTTGATCTGGGCCGGCGCGAAGAAGAAGGCCGCGCGCGGGCCCGGCAGCTCCTTCGCCGTGCCCGGCGGCGCGAGCTGCTCGACGTGCGTGCCGCCGATCACGCAGTCGTGGCGCAGCTGCGGGAAGCGCGTGTGGATCGCGCGCCGCAGCTCGCCGTTGCCGGCGAAATCGATGTACACGCAGGCTGCATCGGCCGCCACCTGGTCCAGCTCGCCATAGGCCAGCACGCGGTGGTAGCAGCCCAGGCTTTCGCAGAAGGCCTTGTTGGCGGCCGAGGTCAGGCCCACGACCTCGATGCCCTCGCGCTGGTGCATCTGGAAGGCGGTGCCGTAGGCCGTCTTGCTCGACGCGCTGGAGAGCAGGGCGATGCCGGGCCGCGCGCCGAAGAAATCGTTGTCGTCGAAGAAGTCGTCGATCAGCCAGGAGGTGATGAAGAGCGGGCGCAGCAGCGCCTGCAGGTCTTCGGTCTCGGCGCTGTAGAGCGGGTCGCGCGCGCAACGGAAGTACTGGTTGTAGACGGCCGGCAGCGCCGCGCGGTGCGGCGTGCCGTCGGTGAAGCGCGCCGGCGACAGCCGCTCGGGCGAGAGCACGACGCTGGAGGCCATCGGCACGTAGCCGTACAGCCGCTCGCCCACCGCCACGCCGGGATGCGACGACTGCACCACCGAGCCGAAGCCCCACACCGGGATCGAGCCCCAGCCTTCTTCGCCGGTCGGGAAGAACTGCCAGTAGCTCATCGATTCGCCGAAGGCGGCGTAGGTGATGTTGTTGGAGGTGAGCGCGAAGCGGTCGATGCGCAGCCGGACCTGGCCGTCGGCCAGCGCCGTGTCATCGGCCGTGCGCAATTGGGTGGAAGCGAGTTCGTCCTTGCGGACCAGCAACTGCGTGGTGGTGCTCATTCGATGCCCTCCGCGCGCCTGTGGGAACGGCCCCGCGGCGCATGGCCGGCACCTTAGCGCGAAGCCGCGTCCGCTGCATGAAAAAAGCCCGGCATGGCGTCACCTGGGCGACGCGATGCCGGGCCTCCGGAGCGGGACTGCGTCAGGCGATCGAGAGCTCGACCTCGATGTTGCCGCGGGTGGCGTTGGAGTAGGGGCACACCTGGTGGGCGGTGTTGACCAGCAGTTCCTTCTGCGCCGCGTCCAGGCCCGGCAGGGTGATCGCCAGCTTGACCGCGATGCCGTAGGCCTTGCCTTCGTCCGTCGGGCCCAGCGAGACGCTGGCATCCACCGCCACGTCTTCCGGCACCTTGACATTGATCTTGGGCGCCACCGCCTTCATCGCGCCGATGAAGCAGGCCGAGTAGCCGACCGCGAACAGCTGCTCGGGGTTGGTGCCGGGCTTGCCGGAGCCGGGCGGGTTGAGCTTGACCTCGAGCGCGCCGTCGCTGGACTTGCCGGCGCCGCCATCGCGGCCGCCGGTGGTGTGGGACTGGGCGGTGTACAGGACCTTGTCGAGCTTCTTGACCATGATGATTCCTTCAGGTTGGTGGTTGGAAAAAAGGATGCTTCGTTGCCGAAGCGGCTGGGGAACTCTCGATGAAAACTAGGCGGCCGCCTTCACGCGGTCACGCAGTTGCTGGACCTGCTGCGTGAGCGCCACCAGCTCCTCGATCGAGCACTGGCTGGCGGCCATCAAACAGGCCGGAACGGAAGCGGCACGCGCCTTGAGGCGGCGGCCGGCGGTGGTGAGGCTGATGTGCACGCGGCGCTCGTCGGCCGCGTCGCGGATGCGGGCCACCAGGCCATTGGCCTCGAGGCGCTTGAGCAGGGGGGTCAGCGTGCCCGAGTCGAGCGAGAGGCGCTCGCCGAGCTCCGACACCATCAGGCCGTCACGCTCCCACAACACCAGCATCACAAGATACTGAGGGTAGGTGAGATTCAGCTTGTCGAGCAGCGGCTTGTACAGCTTGGTCATGGCCAGGGAGGCCGAGTAGACCGCAAAGCACAGCTGGTTGTCGAGCCGCAGCATCTCGTCCTGGGTGATGGTGGCTTGGGGCATGGGTTGAATTGTAGAGTGCAATTAAGTTGTGCGCAAGTTAATTGCAAGAATACCTTGTTCACTCTCCCGCTGGGAGAGAGGGCGCAAGTCAGCGCCCGCTGAACCGCGCCGGCCGTCTCTCGACGAAGGACCGCACCCCTTCCGCCGCATCCTCGCTGTTCGCCAGCCGCTGCTGCACCGGAACGAAGTCCTCGACGGCCGCCAGCGGCCCCTGCTCGATCGCCTTGAGCACGTTGAGCCGCGTGGCCACCACCGCCAGCGGCGCCTGCGCCGCGATGCGCTGCGCGATCGCCAGGGCTTCGTCCAGCTCCTGGCCGGCCGGCACCACCTTCTGCACGAAGTTCAGCCGCAAGGCCTCGGCGCTGCCGAATTCGTCGGCCGTGAGAAGGTGCAGCATCGCGTTGCCCAGGCCCGCGCGCTCCGCCATGCGCAGCGTCGCGCCGCCGGTGGCCATGATGCCGCGCTGCACTTCCATCTGCGAGAAGCGGCAGTTGTCGGCGGCCACCACGATGTCGGCGCCCAGCATCAGCTCGATGCCGACGGTGAAGCAGATGCCCTTGACCGCCACCACCATCGGCTTGGTGCGCCGCCGGTAGCCGGGCAGGCCGAAGTCGTGCGGCTCGACCAGGCCCTCGGGAATGGCCTTCTCGCCGCGCTTCATGTATTCGGCGACTGCGGGCAGGTCCAGGCCGGCGGTGAAGTGGTCGCCGAAGGCGTGCAGCACGCCGACGCGCAGCGCGGGGTCGTCGTCCAGCCGCGTGTAGGCCTCGGCCAGCTCCCGGAACATCTTCGGCGTCCAGCCGTTGCGCTTGGCGGGGCGGTTGATGCCGATCAGCAGCACGTGATCGCGTTTCTCGGTTGTGATGATGCCTTCGGGTGGTGAGAGGGACATGCAGAAGCCTCGCTGGAGATCGAACGTGCCTGGATCCTAGCGTGATTGCTCCATGCCGCCGGGAACGACGTGTCGTGTCCCTGGGCATTCATGGGCACCTGGGCTATGCCGTCGTCGCGCGGCGTTGATTTCTATCGATCACGTCAGCCGCAAACGGCACGAACGGAAGCGGCCCCAGAACGTTCAAAGGGTCGATTCTGTACTTTTCCCGCGTTCCTTTTTTCCCGGCAGTGAGCGACTTCCATATCTCGAAGTGGAGATGTGGGTAGGCTGCATCTCCGTTGCCGCTGATGCCGGTCAGTCCAATCAGGTGAGCCTTTTGTATCGGTGAGTCCTTCTTGACGTAGGTTTCCGCAAGGTGAGCGTAGAGCGAGAACCAGTTGCCCTTGTGACGGATCAACACGGCATTGCCCCAGTCTGTTGCGTCTTTCGGCAGGATCCACTCCACAACGCCGGGGGCGACCGCAAAGCAAGGCGTGTTTTGCTCAGCGAAAAGATCCACCCCGCCGTGGAACTTCGTTCGCGGCTTGCCGGAGCCGTCGGCTCGGACATATCCATAGGTGCCACCCACGAGCAACTGCAGATAGCGATCACATCGCAAGAAGCACTTGCGCAGCGGCAGATTCGTCGCGCAGGGCTGCGTCGGGGCCTTCGGGCTCGTGGAAGGAAGTGTGGCCATGGTGATTCGTCGAGTGCTGCCCTGAGTGGCGATTTTTGAAGCTTGGCTCATCTCTTCGGCAACGCAACCAGCTCTTGCCTGTCGTATTGTTCGATCATCCCGTTGGCGAGCCGCACCTTGGTCTCGTGAATGATGTCTGCGTCAATCCCCGGGGCGAGCCAGATGTCGCGCTCCAGCGCCGCGCGGCGATCGAGGTTGAAGCCACGCGCTTCGATCTTGTAGGCCTCGAAGCGGCCGGCAGGTACCGTGACGGTTTCCTTGCCCACCACTTTGAGCTGGTACCTGAAGGTGTTGTAGGTGCCGCGCTCGCGCGACTGGCGGAACATCGTGATCCATTTCTTTCCGACATACAGCTCGGCCGGATAGAACTGCCGCGGGCTGTCCATGGCGCCGCGCTGGTTCTTGACCACGTTGCCCATGCCGTCGGACACGTATTCACCGCCGTTGTACGTGACCTCGTCCTTTGCAAGGTCGATGCCGGTCACGCGCAGTTCGAGCGGCGCCGCCGAGCCGTTGAAGCGGTTGACGACCTGGTACTTGAACACGTCGCCAAGCTGGAAGCGACGCACGTACTCGTACGAACCCTGGTAGGTGGGCGTGGCGGGGACCGTGAGGTCCTGAGGCAGATCGACGGCGACGTCTTTGGATGCAGCGACTTGCTGGAGAACAACGGGTGCGGCTTGCGCGGCGGGTGGCGCGGCTGCAAGCTCGACGGCAGGTTCCGCCTGCTCCGGGGCCGCCGCTGCGGGCGGCATTCCTGGCGGGCTCGTGCTGGCGACGGCAACCGGTGGCGTCTCGGGCGCCGCCGCCGGCGGTGCTGCAGATGGCGGCATCGCGGCAGATGTCTGCTGCGCATCGGGCGGGACTGGCGCCGGCGCCTCTTCCGTCGCCCGCGTGACGGGCATCGTCGCTGCAGCCAGCACCATCTTGTCGGGTGGCGCCACGCTCGGCGATTCGGGAACATGCAACTGCGCGAGGCGGGGCCGCGGCGCCAGAGCGCGAAGCAGCGCGTTGAGCCGGGCCTGCGCCAGCTCGCTCACATTCCCGCTCGGAAATTCGCGCAGGAAGGCCGCCAGTGAATCGACGCTGTTGGTGGTCTTGGCAACGCGCCAGGCGTCGATCTCCTTGTCCAGCAACGCCTCCTGCTCGGCATTCGACAAGGCCGTGCGGCGTTGCGGCGGATAGATATAGAGATCCTCCTCGAGCGAGGTGCTCTCCCATGGAATCTGCCGACCGCGGGATGCCAGCCGCACGCCCAGGCGCACGCGCTTGAATGCGTCTTCCACGCGTACGCCCTTCACCGACAGCTCGCGCAACAGGTAGGTGGTGTAGAGCCCGTTGCGGCCCGCGCCATCGCTGGCCACACGGCCCGGACCCGTCGCGTAGGCGAGCAGGCTGCCTGCGGGTGCGTCGTACTGGCTCAGGCCCTTTGCAACTGGCCGGAAGGCGTTGCCGAAGGGATCGTCGCGGCAGGCGTCGAGGATCATCAGGAAGTTGCGGTCGCGCGTACGCGCCATCTCGGTCGTCAGCTCCGAGACGTCGACCGCCATCTGCGCCACGTCCTCGGCCGACTGCACATTCGCGTCGACCGGAACCAGGAAGTTGCGCCAGGCCTGCTGGGCACCGTGGCCCGCGTAGTAGAAGACGCCGACCCTCGTCCGCTTGTCCTTCAGCGTCTCGCCGAAGTCCTGCAGCGTCTCCAGCAGTTGGACCTTGGTGGTCTCCAGGCGCAATTCCACCTGGAAGCCCGCCTGCCTCAAGAGCTCGGCCATGTCGCGTGCATCGTTGACCGAGTTCTCCAGCGCACCGGCCCGGTAGGCGGAGTTGCCGATCACCAGGGCCACGCGCTCGGCGCCAGGGGCGGGACTGGCGTGGACGACGGCTGCGGCCGCTGCCAGTGCGCCGGCAGCCAGCCAGGATGCAGCGACACGGCTGTTCATGATGCCTAGTTGAACCGGGCGGTGCTGTAGACGCGGAAGCGTGCGTTCGTCGAACCGACGCCGGCCTGCCGAAAGCCCATGCCGGCGTACCCCGCGATCTCGATGGCATTGGGGTCTGCACAGGATGTTCCTGCTGCGGCGGTGCTGGGTGGCTGAGCGCTCACGGCGTCGACGTCGGCGTTGATGATCCTTGCGCCATCGGTGACGAACACCGAGTCCACAGGTGCGGCTGTTCCGTTGATGGGGTACCACTGGAACTGGAAGAAGCAGCGGGGAGGGGCGATCAAGCCCGGATCGAAAGCGGACGACGCCGCGAATTTGTTGTGTGGCAGCAGTTCCAGGTATTTGGGGGGCATCACGGGCGCCAGGATCCGGGCCGTCTCCACCCAGTCGGGCGTGCCCGTCGTATTGCTCGTGAGGAAGTATTCGATGGTGTAGCGGCTATAGGCCTGCATCGACGAATAGTCGGTCAGCGGCGCATCGGCGTGGTCTGGACTGCCAGCGCCCCAGGAGGGGTTGGCTGTAGGCTGGCTGTCGGCGGTCTTCTCTATTCCAAGGTAGAAGATCGGCCGGGTTCTGGCGTTTGTCATGCTCCCTGCGGTGATCTCGCCCGTCTTGTTGTGCGGCGTGAAGAAACGCCCCGCGCCGGGTGCCGTGGTAGGGGAAAGCACCAGGCCGGCGCTGGGCAGTCCCGGGCCCTTGACCCGCGCCGCCCGGAGATCGGCGGACACATAAGAACGCGTCGCGACATCGAAGCGCAACGGCGAGACTCGGATCTCCAGAAGGGATTCATACGTATGCGGCAAGAAACTCCAGAGGGCCAAGTGCCACTGGAACGCATACTGATAGCCAGGCTGGATCGAGGCGTCGAAGCGCTTCTGGTTGCCGCCCAATATCCAGTTTCCCGCTTTGGCCCTGGGGCTTGTCGTCGTCACGAATGACATCATGGTGGTGTAGCGAACGCGCCCGGCCACGTTGCCGGCCAGCGGACCGGTGCGCGGCTGGTCCACCGTGAATTCCACGATCGTTGCAGCAGATTCGGGCGGTGCGCTGCTTGCCGGGAAGTTGACGAGGATGGCGGGGTTGCTCAAGGTGCTGCCTTGCACGGCCGAGCGATCCGCCTCGCTGTACAGCGTGCGATAGGCTTCGGCGAGGTCCTTGCCGTTCTCCCTGAAGCCGGGCGATACCAGCCGGCTGCCATCGGCGTCGGCGCACTCCGGGTCGGCGGCGCGCGCTGCGGAGCTCAATGCGAAACACCGGTTCATCTCGTTCATCCAGGCCGTGATCTTCGCGAAGGCCAGCGCCGGGCTGCTCTCCGTGGCGACTGCGCTGGGCGCCAGCGGGGTACTGGCCGTGATCAGGCTCGGCGTCACGCTGCCATCCGCATTGGTCTGCGCGGCAGTCAGCTTGGTGCGCAACTGCGTCGCGCCGGTGGTCGGCTCGCGTGAATGGGTGATCGATTCGATGACCGCATCCACGCCCTTGCCGTCCAGCTCATAGATCGACCGCATCGGGTCGAAAGCGCTGCTGTCGGAAATGCCCGCCACAGCGAGCGCGGCCTTGGAAGATTCGACGAGGTTGCTCGTGGCCGTTGCGAGCCTGCTCAGATCCAGTTGCGAGCCGACCACGCGCTTGTCCGTGCTGCCCGCACTGGGCGCCAGCACGTCGGAGGCGATCTTGTCCGTCAGCGGGTTGACGTTGAGGCGGATCGCCATCCCCGTGGGGACCTGTTCCGCCGTGGTGCTTGCAAGCACGTTGCCGCCCGCATCGATGACCTGCAGGAGCAGGGGTGGCCTGATGGTCGCCGTCCTGAACTTGAGCAGGAACCTCCCGTTCGCATCGGTGGTGCCGCGGGCCACTTCGGGGTCGGGCGGAGGGGCGCCCGTATAGTTGGGCGGGACGACAGGAAGCGGCGTGGCGTCCTTGAGGATCACCGTGACACGGCGCAGTGGCGAGCCGTCGCCGGCCGAGCCCCCCACGCCGCCATCGCCCCCTGCATCGCCGCCGACGCCGCTGGGATCGATGGCCCACAGACCCAGGACCCTGCTGAGGTCCACCGGTTCAGCTGGTTGCAAAGGTGCCACCGTTGCCGTCTCCGTCCATGCGTAATAGCCGATGCCCTCGGGTGTGAACTGGGGAAATCTCGCGCGAACGTCAGCCTCCTCTTGCGCCGAGATGGTGTAGAAGTGCGTTCCCGTGCTCGCGTTGTAGAACCGGTACATCGGGATGCCCGACCCGTCGCCGCCGGTCGCTGCATACCAGGCCGGCCCATCGAACACGTAGACGGCGGCAAGGGTGTTGATCACCGTATCCCGCTCGGCCTCGCCGATGGTGTAGAAGTGCGTGCCGGTCCTCACGTTGTAGAACCGATAGACAGCGTTGAGTCCGGGTTGAGGGGCGGCATATGCAGTGAACCCCACACCCTCGTAGTTGAACTGCGGGAACCGGACCATGACCATGTCGCGCTCTTCGGCCGACATGGTGTAGAAGTGCGCGTTGGTCCTCGAGTTGTAGAAGCGGTAGATGGGCGTTCGGGGCCCGGTCAACGCGACGGGCCCCGCCTGGGCAGCGGCTGGGGCCGATGGCGCACTCGCAACGACTTGCGCGCTTTCCTTTGTCGGCGCAGGTAGCGCCACTGGTGCATTGCTGCCGCTGGCACCGCTGGCAACGTCGCCACCACCGCTACCGCCACCACCACCGCCGCATCCGGCAATCAATGCCGCGCAAAGAAGAGGTGCCGTCAAGGCGCCGATGCGCGCCGCCGCAGTCCGCACAGACATGTGATGCCCTCCAGCGAGCAGGCCCAGAAATGACAGGGCGATCTTTTCTTTGGGTCTCGCCGACGCAATCGTCGAGTGAAGCGCGCATCGGCGCATCAACCAAAAGTACTACACATTGTTGGAGATGCCAATGGCTCGAGCCGGGAGCCAAGGAGGCGCAGGACCCCTGGCAGGCTTCGGAGGACAGGAAGAACGCGGGACGCCGGGTTGGCCATCCCGCCGTCCTGCGTGCAGCCAGCCCAGGCGCGCAGGGCTGGCGCCGCGATCGGCAATTTCAGTAGGTGTAAACCCCGCGCCCGGTCTTGCGCCCCAGTTGCCCGGCCGCCACCATCTCCTTGAGCAGCGGGCACGGTCGGTACTTCGAATCCCCGAACTCCTTCAGGTACACCTCCATCACCGCCAGGCACACGTCCAGCCCGATCATGTCCGCCAGCGCCAGCGGACCGATGGGCTGGTTGCAGCCCAGCTTCATGCCGGCATCGATGTCCTCGGCCGTGGCCAGCCCCTCGGCCAGCACGAAGAAGGCCTCGTTGATCATCGGCACCAGGATGCGGTTGACCACAAAGCCCGGTGCGTTCTTCACCGTGATGGGCGACTTGCCCAGCCGCTCCGCCAGAGCCTTGACCGCGTCGTGCGTGGCGTCGCTGGTCAGATAGCCGCGGATGATCTCGACCAGGGCCATCATCGGCACCGGGTTGAAGAAGTGCATGCCGATGAAGCGGTCGGGCCGGGAGGTCGCGGCGGCCAGCTGAGTGATGGAGATCGAGGAGGTGTTGGAGGCGATGATCACCTCCGGCGCCAGCAGCGCCTCGGCCTGCTGGAGGATCTTGAGCTTGAGCTCGTGGTTCTCGGTGGCCGCCTCGATCACCAGCTGCGCGGCCTTCAGGTCGTCGTAGTTCGTCGAGCCCTTGATCAGCGCCAGCGCCGCATCCTTCTGCGCGGTGCTGAGCTTGTCCTTCTTGATCAGCCGGTCGAGGCTGCCGGCCACGGTGGCCAGGCCCTTGTCGACCGCGGCCTGCGCGATGTCTACCATGACCACGTTGACGCCCGCCACTGCGCAGGCCTGGGCGATGCCGTTGCCCATGGTGCCGGCGCCGATGATGCCGACGGTCTGGATTGCCATTTCGAGTGCTCCTTGAACTGAAAACCCACGATTGTGGAACAGCAGGCGCGGCGCGGGTGTTGCCGGCGGTGACAGCCGCGGTGATTCAAAATGCCGGGCTTCCCTCCCTCCCACCGCGACGACCTCCCATGACCACCCTCGGCACCCCTCTGTCCCCCACCGCCACCCGCGTGATGCTGCTCGGCTCCGGCGAACTCGGCAAGGAGGTGCTGATCGCGCTGCAGCGCCTGGGCGTGGAAACCATCGCGGTCGACCGCTACGAGAACGCGCCCGGGCAGCAGGTCGCACACCATGCCCGCACCATCACCATGAGCGACCCGGCGCAGCTCAAGGCGCTGATCGAGGCCGAGAAGCCCCAGCTGGTGGTGCCCGAGATCGAGGCCATCGCCACGCCGATGCTGCAGCAGCTGGAAGAGGCCGGCACCGTGCGCGTGATCCCGACAGCACGCGCCGCGCGCCTGACCATGGACCGCGAAGGCATCCGCCGCCTGGCCGCGGAGACACTGGGCCTGCCGACCAGCCCCTACAAGTTCTGCGATTCGCTGGCCGAGCTGCAGGCCGCGATCGATGGCGTGGACGGAAAGGCAATTGGCTACCCCTGCATCGTCAAGCCCGTGATGAGCAGCTCCGGCAAGGGCCAGAGCAAGATCGACGGACCGGACGACGTGCAGAAGGCCTGGGACTACGCGATGGCCGGCGGCCGCGTGAGCCATGGCCGGGTGATCGTCGAGGGCTTCATCGACTTCGACTACGAGATCACGCTGCTCACCGTGCGTGCCCTGGGCGCCGACGGCCAGGTGCAGACGCAGTTCTGCGCGCCCATCGGCCACGTGCAGGTCAGCGGCGACTACGTGGAGAGCTGGCAGCCGCATCCGATGTCGCCCGCCGCGCTGGCAAAGGCGCAGCGCATCGCGCAGGCGGTGACGGCCGATCTCGGCGGCCAGGGCCTGTTCGGCGTCGAGCTCTTCGTCAAGGGCGAGGAGGTCTGGTTCAGCGAGGTCAGCCCGCGCCCGCACGACACCGGCATGGTGACCATGGCCACCCAGTGGCAGAACGAATTCGAGCTGCATGCGCGCGCGATCCTGGGCCTGCCGGTGGACACCACGCTCAAGAGCCCGGGCGCGAGCGCGGTGATCTACGGCGGCGCGGATGCCCGGGGCATCGTGTTCGACGGCGTGGACCACGCGCTGCAGGTGCCCGGCACCGAACTGCGCCTGTTCGGCAAGCCCGAGAGCTTCGTCAAGCGCCGCATGGGCGTGGCGCTGGCGCATGCGGACGACGTGGAGGCCGCGCGCCGCAACGCCAAGGAAGCCGCCTCGCGCGTCAAGCCGCGCGCCGCCTGATCCCCCACATCCCCAGGAGACCGCCATGCTGCATCCCCAGGCCCAGGCCTTCATCGACCTGCTGATCGAGCGCAAGGTGCCGCCGACCCACACGCTGCCGGTGACCGATGCACGCAGCTTCTACCGCGAGCGGCGCGCCATCACCCAGCCCGCGCCGGGCGAGGTGGCCGAGGTGCGGGAGCTGAGCGCGCCGGGGCCGCAGGGTCCGATCCCGCTGCGCTTCTATCGTCCGCTGGGCAGCGCGGCCGGCGCGCTGCTGCCGGTGCTGGTCTACTACCACGGCGGCGGCTGGACCATCGGCGACCTCGACACCCACGACACGCTGTGCCGCGCGCTGTGCAATCAATCGGGCTGCGCGGTGGTGGCCGTGGACTACCGCATGGGGCCGGAGCATCGCTTTCCCGCGGCCGTGAACGATGCACTGGCCGCGACCCGCTGGGTGCACAACCAGGCGCAGGCGCTGGGCGTGGACGCCGCCCGCCTGGCGGTCGGCGGCGACAGCGCGGGCGGCAATCTCGCGGCGGTGGTGGCGATCGCCGCGCGCGATGCCGGCGACCTGCCCATCGCCTTCCAGCTGCTGATCTACCCGGCCACCGACATGCGCCGCGTGCACCCCTCGCACACCAGCAATGGCCAGGGCTATGTGCTGACCCGCGACACCATCCGCTACTTCCACGACCACTACATCACCGACCCGGCGCACGAC
Source organism: Variovorax sp. JS1663 (assembly GCF_002157355.1). Taxonomy (GTDB): domain Bacteria; phylum Pseudomonadota; class Gammaproteobacteria; order Burkholderiales; family Burkholderiaceae_C; genus Variovorax. Next base: position 51,968 of record NZ_LYMK01000045.1, read on the forward strand.
CTGGACTGGCGCGCCTCGCCGCTGCTGCACCCCGACCTCTCGCGCCTGCCGCCCGCCCTGGTGCTGACCGCGGGCTACGACCCGCTGCGCGACGAGGGGCTGGACTATGCGCGCGCGCTCACCGCGGCCGGCAACCGCGCCGCGTACCTCTGCTTCGAGCGCCAGATCCACGGCTTCATCACCATGGGCCGGCTGCTCGACGAGGCGAACACGGCCGTGTCGGTCTGCGCGGCCGAGCTGCGGCGCGCGCTGGCGCCCTGACAAGCTGTGAACCTTCAGCGCGGCGGCAGCTGGATCACGTTGCAGCTGCTGCCGCCGCTGCTGGCGCCGTACTCGGCGCGGCAGACCAGGATGCGGTTCTTCACCGGATCCAGCATCCAGGCGACCGAGGATTCGCCGGTGCCCGAGACGCCCAGCGGGACCAGCGGGGTCGATGCCGGCGCAGGTGCCGATGCAGGCGCGGCATGGATGGGCATCGCGAACGCAATCGCGGCGAGGGCCAGGAATCTGTACGGCATGGCGGTCTCCTTGCGGGTCGGGCTGGGACGGGCACTATCGCCCGCACACCCGCCGCACGCAACCGCACGCCGGGGTCAATCGGCCTTCGCCGGCGCCGGGTCGCTCCACAGCCTGCCGCCGGTGGCCCAGTCCTGCTTCTGGATGTCGAAGAACAGGATGTCGACGGACTCGGGCGAGGCGCCGATCGTGCGCACGGCGGCTTCGGTCAGGGCCTGCGCGAAGGCGCGCTTCTGCTCGACGGTGCGGCCTTCGAACATTTCGACGCGGATGGTGGGCATGGTGTCTCCAGGGGAAGTGAAAGGGTTGTGGATGGTTCAGTCGCGGTAGCCGGGCGCTGCGCGGTCCAGGCGGCGCAGCAGGGCCGGCCACTCGACGTCGCCGTCCCATTCGCTGCCATCGCCGACCCACTCGCGGTAGGTGCGTGCGGCCAGGTCCTCGCGGACCGCGTGCACCGCGCCGCCGGCCGCGGCCATGGCACGCAGCTGGGCCTGCGCGGCCCGCTCCAGCAGGTGCATCAGCATCCAGGCCTCGGCCACGGTGCGGCCCACGACCAGGGTGCCGTGGTTCTCGAGGATCAGGCCGTCGAGCGCACCAAGGTCCGCCACCAGCCGCTGCTGCTCGTCGGCGCCCAGCGCCAGCCCTTCATAGGCATGGCGGCCGAACCGCTGGTGCAGCCGCATCGCGTACTGCGAGGTCGGCTGCAGGCCGCCGGGCAGCATCGACAGCGCCACGCCCCAGGGCGTGTGCAGGTGGATCACGCATTCGACCTCGGGCCGCGCCGCATGCACCGCGCCATGGATGGCGAAGCCGCTCGGATTGACGCGTGCGCCCGAGCCGTCGACCACCTCGCCGCGCAGGTTGACCTTGACCAGGCTGGACGCGGTGATCTCCTCGAAGGTGGTGCCGAAGGGATTCAGCAGGTAGTGCCCCGGCTCGCCCGGCACGCTGGCCGAGAGATGGGTGTAGACCGTGTCGTCCCAGCCGTTCTGCCAGGCCATGCGGTAGGCGGCGGCGAGGTCGATGCGCACCTCGCGCTCGGTGCGTGCGGGGCGTGGACGGGGTGGGGCGGGTGCGGTCATTCGATGAAACGGAGCGAGCGGCCCATTGTCGCGTCGCCGCGGACGCGGGCGCGGCGCGCCAAAGAAAAGACCCGCCGAAGCGGGTCAAGGACAGCCCTGGATGGAGGGAGGAGGAGGAGACGAAATGGGCTGCCGGGATCCAGTGTCGCGGCGCTGTCTTAGGCGAAACTTAAGGCCGGGCCCAAGGCGAAACCACTCCATGTCGGCCCGTCTCCAGGGGCACGGACAGGTTCCGTCCCTATGTCCAGCCTGAAGGTCAACCCGATCGTTCCGTATCTCGCGCTGACCTGCACCTTCTAGACGGCTTCAAGCAGGCGATCGAGAGCGGTGCATCCGAGCACTTGACATGCAGGCATTTGCCTGCATATCATCGCCTCACGCACGAACACACGGATGGACGACGCTGACAAGGTTTTCAAGGCGCTGGGCGACCCCACACGCCGAAGGCTGCTCGACCTGCTCTGCGAGCGGAACGGGCAGACGCTGGGCGAGCTGTGCGAGCACCTGGACATGGCGCGGCAATCGGCCACCCAGCACATCGGGATCCTCGAGGCGGCGAATCTGGTGAGCACGGTCTGGCGTGGCCGGGAGAAGCTGCATTTCATCAACCCGGTGCCGCTGCACGAGGTCTACGAGCGGTGGGTGCGCAAGTTCGAACGTCAGCGGCTGCGCCTGCTGCACGACCTGAAGAAGGAACTCGAAGGAGATTGACGATGAGCCAAGAGAAAGAGAAGACGAGCTTCGTCTACGTGACCTACATCCGCTCGACGCCGGAAAAGGTGTTCGAGGCCATCACGAAGCCGGAGATCGCGCGCCGCTACTGGGGCCACGAGAACGTCTCCGACTGGCAGCCCGGATCGGGCTGGCAGCACGTGCGCGCGAACGAGCAGCGCACGGTCGAGCTGGTCGGCAAGGTGGTCGAGGTCGTGCCGCCGACGCGCCTGGTCATCACCTGGGCCAATGCCTCGCAGGCCGCCGAGCCGGCCAGCTACAGCCGCGTGAGCTTCGACATCGCGGCGTACGAGGACATGGTGCGGCTGACCGTCACCCACGACGAGCTCGAGGCCGGCAGCGGGATGGCCAAGGGCATCCAGCAGGGCTGGCCGATCGTTCTTTCCAGCCTGAAGTCCCTGCTGGAAACGGGGCAGGGCATCGATGTCTTCGCCAAGCCGAAGGCGGCCTGAACCGGCAGCCACGGGAGTCGTCGCAATGACCCAGCCCTACACCGGCGGATGCGCGTGCGGCGCGATCCGCTACGCCACGAAGCACGCGCCCATCTTCCAGAACCACTGCCAGTGCCGCGACTGCCAGCGGCGCAGCGGCGCCGGCCACGGCGCCTGGCTGACCTTTCCCGCGCGGGCCGAGATGACGATCACCGGCGAGGCGACGCACTGGGAGGTCGCGGCCGACAGCGGCAACGTGAAGGTCCACGCCTTCTGCCCGATCTGCGGAACGCCGGTCTACCTGCGCTTCGTCGCGATGCCGGAGCTGATCGCCGTCCCTGCGGGCAGCCTGGACGAGCCGGGCCGCTTCGCCCCCCAGGCGCTCACCTACCGTGCCCGCGGATTGGCGTGGGACGGCATCGATCCCGCGCTGCAGGCCTTCGACGGGATGCCGCCCGGCTAGGGAAAGTCCCCGGCGCCGCGGCCGTGCTGCGCCGGGGCCTGACGCTACGATGACCCGATGCGCGGCCCTGCGCCTGGCCCGCGCCTATGGAGGAGACGGCACATCGTGGCAATCGTAGGATCGACGGCGGCGCCGCGCCGCAGCGACGACCGGCTCATGTGGCTGGGCCCGGCCCGCGTCTTCTATGCGGGCCTGCTGGGTGCCACCGCACAGCGCAGCCTGGGCGGCCACGGCGTGTACGTCTCGCCCACCGGCCAGCCGCTGCGCATGCGCCTGGCCGGCGGCTCCTGGCAGAGCGGGGAGCTGCTGGTGGTGCCGGCGCAGGTGCCGCACCAGGTGGCGGCGGAGCACCCGCTGGTGCTGAACCTGCTGGTCGAGTCCGAGTCGGTCAACCCCGCGCTGCTGCCGTCCGTCCTGCGCCACTGTGGTCCGGTCGATGCGCCGGCCTTCGCGCAGAGCGTGCGCGAAGGCCATGCATGCCTGCTCGCGATCGCCCGGCGCGAGGGGCCTGCCGGCTTCCCCGATTTCGACAGCCTGTTCTTCGGCGCGGCCCTGGCGCCGCCGGTGCTCGACCCCCGCATCCGCACCGTGATCGCACGCATCAACGCCGACCCCGCCGCGCCCAGCCCGGCGCAGGACTGCGCCGCGGCGGTGGGCCTGTCCTTCTCGCGCTTCCTGCACCTGTTCAAGGAGGAGACCGGCGTGACCTTCCGCGCCTTCCGCGCCTGGAAGCGCGCGCGCCGCCTGCTCTACCACGTGCGCCAGGGTGCCAGCCTGACCGACATCGCGCTGGACACCGGCTACCCCGACTCCACCCACTTCAGCCATTCGATCCGCCAGATCTACGGCCTGCGGCCCAGCGACATCCTCGCCGGCTCGCGGCGCCTGGCTGTCCATCAGTAAGGCGCCGAGTGCCGGGGCATGCGGGACAACCCTCAGCGCGGCAGGCCCGGGCCGCCGATATAAACCGCCAACCACCGAGGCGCCGTTGCTTCAGATCATCCAACTCCTGCTCTCAGGCATTGCGCAAGGCTGCATCTACGGCCTGATCGCGCTGGGGTTCGTGCTGATCTACAAGGCCACCGAGACGGTCAGCTTCGCCCAGGGCGAACTGATGATGCTGGGCGCCTTCTGCGCCTTTGCCGGCATGGCCTTGTTCGGCCTGCCCTTCTGGCTGGCGGCGATCCTCTCCGTCGTCGCCATGGCGGCCTTCGGCGTGCTGCTCGAGCTGGTGGTGATCCGGCCCATCCTCGGCCAGCCCCAGTTCTCGATCGTGATGCTGACCATCGGCATCGGTTACGTGGCGCGCGGGCTCATCACCATGATCCCCGGCATCGGCACCGACACCCACACGCTCGCGGTGCCCTACAAGGACCAGACCTGGAAGCTCGGCGCGCTGGTGATCAACGTGGAGCAGGCGGCGATCATCGCGGCCACCGCCGTCCTGTGCGGCCTGCTCTACGCCATGTTCCGCTACAGCAAGCTGGGCATCGCGATGCAGGCTTCCTCGCAGAACCAGCTGGCCGCCTACTACATGGGCATCCCGGTCAAGCGGCTCAACGGGTTGGTGTGGGGGCTGGCGGCGGCGGTGGCGGCCATTGCCGGCATGCTGCTCGCGCCCATCACCTTCGTGCACGCCAACATGGGCTTCATCGGGCTCAAGGCCTTTCCGGCGGCGGTGGTGGGCGGCTTCGGCAGCCTGCCGGGCGCGATCGTCGGCGGTCTGGTGATCGGCATCGTCGAGTCCCTGGCCGGCTTCTACCTGCCAGACGGCTTCAAGGACACGGCACCCTACATCGTGGTGCTGATCATGCTGATGGTGAAGCCCAACGGCCTGTTCGGCGAAAAATTGCGGAAGAAGGTCTGATGCGCTTCATCTTCAAGACCAGCTACGCGCAGGACATCGCCCTGGCCAGGCACGGCGGCCACGTGTTCTGGTACAGCGTGCTGGGCGCCGGGCTGATCGCGGCGCCCTGGCTGCTGCCCGAGTACTGGCTCGCGCAGCTGACCTTCGTGCTGATCTACGGCATCGTCGGGCTGGGCTTGATGCTGCTGGCCGGCTTCACCGGGCAGTTCTCGATCGGCCACGCGGCCTTCCTCGGCACCGGCGCCTACACGCAGGCGGTGCTGGCCAATGCGGGCGTGCCATTTCCGCTGGCGCTGGCCGCGGCAGCGGCGCTGTCGGCGGCCGTGGGCGTGGTGGTGGGGCTGCCGGCGCTGCGGGTGAAGGGCATCTACCTGGGTATCGCGACCCTGGCCTTCGGCTTCATCGTCGAGGAAGTGTTCGCGCGCTGGGAGCGGGTGACCGGCGGCAACTCGGGCCTTCACGTGAAGGCGCCGACGCTCTTCGGGCTGGAGATCGGGTCGAGCGAGAACTTCTACATCGTGTGCCTGCTGATCGCGGTGCTGTGCACCTTCGCGATCCTCAACCTGCTGCGCTCGCCGACGGGCCGCGCCTTCGTGGCGATCCGCGACTCGGAGATCTCGGCGCAGAGCATGGGCATCCACCTGGCGCGCTACAAGACCATGTCCTTCGCCATCTCGGCCGCGCTGGCGGGGCTGGGCGGGGCGTTGTATGCGCACAAGCTGAGCTTCATCTCGCCGGACCAGTTCAACATCCTGCAGTCGATCGACCTGCTGCTGATGGTGGTGATCGGCGGACTGGGTTCGGTGCACGGAGCCTTCCTCGGCGCGATCTTCCTGATCGCGATGCCGCAACTGATCGCGCTGGGCAAGGACTGGCTGCCGGCGGCGATCGGGCAGGCGCCGGGGCTGCAGGGACTGGTCTACGGGCTGGTGCTGATCGGCTTCGTGCTCTTCGAGCCGCTGGGGCTGTACGGGCGCTGGCTGAAGGTGCGCACGTACCTGCAGCTCTTTCCGTTCTACCGCAAGGGATTGTTCAAGCGGCAGAAGTCCTTCACCAAGTCGGATCGCCTCCGATGATGACTGCCCCCCGGCTTGCGACTTCGTCTGCTGCGCCACCCCCCGAGGGGGAGGCCCGGCCACCTTGGGGCGGCCCGGCGGCGGCCGGTCCCGTGCTTCTCTCGGCGAAGGACCTGAGCGTGCGTTTCGGCGGCGTGCTGGCGGTCAACAAGGTCAGCTTCGAGGTGCGGCGCGGCGAAGTGTTCACGCTGATCGGGCCGAACGGCGCGGGCAAGACCACGGTATTCAACCTGATCAGCCGGATCTACACGCCGACCACCGGCGAGATCCTCTGGCACGGCGAGGACGGCGCGCCGATCGCGCTCACCAGTCATGCGCCGCACGAGATCGCCGCGCTGGGCATCGCGCGCACCTTCCAGAACATCGAGCTCTTCGAGCATGCGACGGTGCTGCACAACCTGCTGATCGGCCGCCACACGCACCGGCGCACCGGCTTCTGGCGCGAGATCTTCTTCACCCCGGGCACGCGCCGCGCCGAGATCGAGGCGCGCGAGAAGGTGGAACGGGTGATCGATCTGCTGGATCTGCAGCACCACCGCGATTCGATGGTGGCGGGCCTGCCCTACGGCGTGCGCAAGGTGGTGGAACTGGCGCGGGCCCTGTGCACGGAGCCGAAGCTGCTGCTTCTGGACGAGCCCTCGTCCGGGCTCAACGTGGAGGAGACGGCGGACATGGCCTTCTGGATCCAGGACATCCAGAAGGAGCTGGGCATCTCGGTGCTGATGGTGGAGCACGACATGTCGCTGGTGTCCAAGGTGTCGGACCGCGTGCTGGCGATGAACATGGGCGAGGCGCTGGCCTCGGGGACGCCGCGGGAGGTGCAGTCCGACGGGCGCGTGATCGAGGCCTACCTGGGTGCGGTCGATGACCTGAGGAGCCTGAGGAGGGGGGCGGTATGAGCGGCATTCGCTCGGGCTTGCTCCCTTCCCCGCTGGGGGAGGGTGGGGGTGGGGGCTTTGGGCCTTTGTTCTTGCCTTGCTGTTTGGTTGGCGCCGGAGCCGGGAATTCGCCCCGGCGGGCGAGTTACTTTCTTTGCTTCGCCAAAGAAAGTAACCAAAGAAAGGCGACCCCACTGTGCGTGACCCGCAGCGAAGCTGCGGGC
>NZ_LYMK01000046.1 GCF_002157355.1 Variovorax sp. JS1663
CGTCACGATCTTAGGTTTGCGTTTCGCGGGACAGACGTTCCGTCCATATTGATCGGAAGTTGGCGGGGGGATATCACCTTGTCGAGTACCGCGAACGGGGGGTATGGCTATCCAATTGATCTGCAGAAGCTTCTGGCAGTCGTGGGGTACTGACAGCGTCACGACGGGCCGCGCAGAAGACATCCGCTGGAGCGGCAAGAACTCGCGCGAAGGCCAGCAAAGCCAGGAGAGCGGCACCACCATCAGCGGCGCGGGCAGCGTGAGCCTGGAAGCCGGGCGCGACCTCACGGCCTGAAGGAGGAGCACGACCGGTGGTCCTATCACCAAAGCGGCATGGGGCCGATGACGGCGCTGGTGGTGACAGTGGTGGTGGGCGTCGCGGCGGCGGGTGCGGGTACGTCCGTGATGGGGACTGCCGGCGCAGCAGCCTATCCCGCGACGACCGCAGCCATACAAGCGGGCATCACAACGATGGCGACCTGGGCCAGGAGCCGGGCAGCAGCGAGGGCATCAAGGCCATCGTCACTTCCATGCTGACGGCCGGTGTCGTGCAGGGGCTGAGCACGTCCGGCCTGCTGCCGGAGAACCTCGCCAACGCGACCAATGGTTCAGCCCCGTTCGCGGACCAGCTGGAGGACGAGTTGCGCTACGGCCTTGCCAATGCGCTGCTGAATACGGTGGCGGCGCAGGGGGCATTTGAGATCGGGGAACTCGGACCGCAAGGCAGTCAGAGGCTCGATGCCTTCACCGGCAGCGCGGGAGGCGCCGCGCAAGCACTCACCATTGCTGGCTACGGGACAGGGTTTGGATACGGGATTGGTGGCGCTGGGACTGGCGGGCTCAGCGGTCTGGGGTTGGTCACGACCATCAATGCGGCAGGCGAAGGGATCAAGCCTTTGGTCGGACGCGAAGGTAAAAAAAAGACGCCTTTAGGGCTTCACTTGTATTCCCAGTCGCAGTTGCTCTTGGCGGTCAAATTGCACTCTTAATTTCTTGTTGAGTGGAGAGTGGCGCCATTGCATTTGGAGTGATGGATTTGTTATCAATTTTTCTCAAAAGATGTGGCTTTTTATTTTCTTTGGGGTGCTTGTAATTGCATGTCAGACCATCTATCACTGGCAAAAGTACTTAAAAGCTAAGGAGTAATTTGGTCTGAATAAGGTATGAGCACGTCGGGGAGGCTGAAGTTGAATGAATTGATTGTTTATGTGGACGGCAAGCCATTTCTCCGGCCGATGCCACCCTCAGCTTGGCCGAACGAAGAGAGATTGATTTCGCTCGGCCTTCAGTCGCCGAACGGAGACGCAGTCTCCGTGTCATCGAGCAAGTACATAACGTCATTGCCTTCTTGTCGTGGGTTGCCAAGGTCGCTTGGCAGCGGCTCTCTCGAGCGGAGCGCCTCACAAACTCTGCACCACCGCCATGATGTTCCCCTCCGTATCCTTGAACCAAGCCGCCTTTGCCCCGCCGTCGGTCAAGATCCCGTTCGCATCCTGCCCCGGCATCCCGTAGTCCTCGAACACGACCCCGCGCGACTTCAGCTCGGCCACTTCGCGCTCGATATCAGCAACCTCCCAGAAGGCCTGGCTGGCCTGCGAGGTCCCCGCGTTCGGCGTCGGATACAGAAAGCAGGCCGTGCCGCCAGCGAATTCGTAGATCACGCCGCCGGCCGTCTCCGTCTTGGGCTTGAAGCCCAGCTTCTGCTCGTAGAACTGGCGCGCGCGGTCCACGTCCTTCACGGGGATGTACGCATACATCGGTGATGTCTGAAGCATGGTGTTCTCCTGTCGCCGAGAGAGGCGATGCAGGCATTCTGCGAGCCGGTCCGCGAGCCCATGTCGGAAAGCAACCCGCACCGGCTTCGGACATTCCGCGCGAAACGGTCGCACGCCCTGCGGACTAACATCGCCCCCTTCTCCAGCTGTCCATCCGAAGGTGCACGCCGATGGACATCACCCTCGCCCTGCTCGGCATCGCTGGCGCCATGACCGTCGGCGCCATGAGCCCCGGCCCCAGCTTCGAAGCAGCTGGGCTGGCTGTACCTCATCTACCTGGGCATCCGCATCTGGCGCGGCGCGCGGCAGCCATCGGCGCGGAGGCGGGACCCGCCGGCGCGGCAGACCTGAGACGGATTCACGGCGCCGCCGGAGGCGCGCCACCAGCCCGGCCAATAGCCCCTTAGCACTAGACCGCCTCTCCTCCCTAGGCCATTCGCCAGATTTGCCGCCTCCCCCTCGCGCCGGAAACTAGATGTTTCCTATCCCGGCGGGGCGCCCGCCATCGACGGAGCGTGGATGACTTGGCGAACTAAAGTGGTTTGGAGCGAGGGGATGCTGCTGCAGCCCCAGCACCTGCAGCAAAGCGAACGCCATGCCGACCATGCGCGGCACCTGCTGTTACGGACCACCACGCCCTATGCCTGGGGCTTCGCGGAACTCGAGATCGACGCGGCCGCGCTCACGCTGGGCAAGCTCGCGCTGGTGCGCGCGGTCGGCGTGTTCGGCGACGGCACGGTGTTCGACATGCCGGCCGTGGACCCGCTGCCCGACCCGATCGACATCCCCGGCGGCATGCGCGACGAGGCGGTGCTGCTGGCGCTGCCGCTGCGCCGCGCCGGCGCGCGCGAGGCCGATGCCGAGGCTTACGAAGATCTGGTGCGCCACCGCGTGCTGGAGGCCGAGGTGCCCGATTCCAACACCGCCGGCGACCGCACCGCCATGCTGCAGCTCGGCGCGCTCAATGCCCGGCTGATGCGCGCCGGCGACGCCACCGATGCCTGGACGACGCTGCAGGTCGCGCGCGTGGTGGAGCGCCGCGCCGACAACCAGGTGCAGCTCGACCGCGTCCAGGTCCCGCCGCTGCTCGACGTGGCCGGGCATGCCACGGTGCGCGGCTGGCTCGACGAGCTGCTGGGCCTGCTGCGCCAGCGCGGCGAGGCGCTGGCCGGGCGCATGACCCAGGGCGGCACCGGCGGCGTGGCAGAGATCGCCGATTTCCTGCTGCTGCAGACCGTCAACCGCAACGAGGCCGTGTTCGCCCACCTGGCGAAGAGCGCGACGCTGCATCCGCAGCATTTCTTCGAGCGCGCGCTGGCGCTGGCCGGCGACCTGGCGAGCTTTCGCGACGCGCGCCGCGTGGCCCGCTTCGCGCCCTACGTGCACGACGAGCTCGCCATGAGCTTCAAGCCGCTGATGGAGGACCTGCGCCGCAGCCTCTCGATGGTGCTGGAGCAGTCGGCCATCCGCATCGACCTGCACGACCGCAAGCACGGCGTGCGCGTGGCGCTGATCCCCGACGTGGAGCTGCAGCGCAACGCCACCTTCGTGCTCGCGGTGAACGCGCAGATGCCGGGCGAGGCGCTGCGCGCGCGCTTCCCCACGCAGGTGAAGATCGGCCCGGTCGAGCGCATCCGCGACCTGGTCAACCTGGCGCTGCCGGGCGTGGCGCTGGTGCCGCTGCCCGTGGTGCCGCGACAGATTCCCTTCCACGCCGGCGCCAACTACTTCGAGCTCGAAACCCGCAACAGCGACCTGTGGCGCCAGCTGGAGCAATCCGGCGGCATGGCGATGCACATCGCGGGCGACTTCCCCGGGCTCGATCTCGCCTTCTGGGCGATCAGATCATGATCAGGTCGAGCCCCGGGTATTGCTCCCTCTCCCAGAGGGAGAGGTAGTCAAAGACAGAGGCGTCGCACCATGACAACCCCCGACCCCTTCTCCGCCTTCGAGTCGGAGCGCACGGTCATCAAGCCCAAGCCGCGCACGCCGGCCGGCATGGCAGCGCCGCCGCCGCCCCCACCGCTCATGGGTGGCGCGGAGCCGCTGCCGGCCGAGCTCGGCGAGTTGCATCTGCTCAACCCGCTGGTGTCGGCCGCCGGCCCGCTGCTGGTGTTGATCGGCAAGCTGCGCAACCTGGCCCAGCCGACGAACATGGCGACCTTGCGCGCCTCCACCGCCGAGGCGGTCCACCGCTTCGATGCCGACGCGCGCCGCGCCGGCGTCGGCGACGAGTCGGTGCTCGCCGCGCGTTATGTGTTGTGCACCGCGCTCGACGAGGCGGTGGCCAACACGCCCTGGGGCGTGCAGGGCGGCTGGAACAAGCAGAGCCTGCTGGTGCAGTTCCACAACGAGACCTGGGGTGGCGAAAAGGTGTTCCAGCTGCTGGCCAAGCTGGCGCAGGACGTGCCGCGCCATCGGCCCCTGCTCGAGCTGATCTACAGCGTGCTGGCCCTGGGCTTCGAGGGCCGCTACCGCGTGGTGGAGAACGGCCGCGCCCAGCTCGACAGCGTGCGCCAGCGCCTGGCCGAGCTGATCGCCAAGGACCGCCCGCCGGTCGAGGCCGAGCTCTCGCCGCACTGGCGCGGGCAGGGCGCGGGCACGGTGCGGTTGCGCGAGTCGCTGCCGCTGTGGGTGTTCGCGGCCGGCTTCGCGCTGCTGCTGGCGCTGGCCTGGTTCGGCCTGCGGCTGGCGATGAACCAGCGTTCCGACACCACCTACGCCGCCGTCTCCAGCCTGCGCGTGCCCAACGTGCAGATCGCGCCGCCGGCGGTGATGGCCAAGTCGCCGCGGCTGGCCAAATTCCTCGAGGCCGAGATCAAGCAGGGCCTGGTCACCGTCACCGACGAGGCCGACCGCAGCACGGTGCGGCTGCGCGGCGACAGCTTCTTCGCCTCGGGCAGCGCCGACCCCATGGCGCAGTCGCTGCCGGTGCTCAACCGCATCGGACAGGCGCTGGCGGAGGTGCAGGGCGAGGTGCTGATCACCGGGCATTCCGACAACCAGCCGATCCGCTCCATGCGCTATCCGTCCAACTGGCATCTCTCGGCCGCGCGGGCCGACGCGGTGAAGGGCGCGCTGTCCACGCTGGTCGATCCGGCCCGCATGCGCTCCGACGGCAAGGCCGATGCCGAGCCCGTCGCGCCCAACGACTCGCCGGCCAACCGGGCGCGCAACCGGCGGGTCGAGGTCGTGCTGCTGTCGCCGCCCGAGCGCGTGGCGGCTGATCTGGCGGGGGCGAAGCGATGATCAAGAAGCTGTTCGGATGGCTGGTCCATCCCGTGCTGTTGACGGTGCTGGCGCTGCTGGTCGTCGGCCTCCTGATCTGGTGGATCGGCCCGCTGGTGCGCATCGGCGAATGGGCGCCGCTGGAAAGCGAGCTCTCGCGCGCCGTGCTGATCGGCGTGATCGTGCTGCTGGTGCTGCTGCGCGCCCTGTACCGCCGCTGGCGCGTGCGCAAGGCCAGCCAGCATCTCACCGACGGCCTCATGAAGGCGCCCGCCGCGCAGGCCGCATCGGCCGAGGACAGCGGCGAGCAGAAGGTGCTGAACGCCCGCTTCACCGAGGCCGTGGCCACGCTCAAGAAGATGCGCCTGCATGCCGCCGGCCGCAAGCCCGGCTGGCGCGACTGGCTCTCGCTTTCGGGCGGCAGCTACCTGTACGACCTGCCGTGGTACGTCTTCATCGGCGCGCCGGGCGCGGGCAAGACCACCGCGCTGGTGAACTCGGGCCTGTCCTTCCCGCTGGCCGACAAGTTCGGCCCCGGCGCGATCCGCGGCATCGGCGGCACCCGCAACTGCGACTGGTGGTTCACCGACGACGCGGTGCTCATCGACACCGCCGGCCGCTACACCACGCAGGACAGCCACCAGACCGAGGACAAGAGCGCCTGGGACGGCTTCCTCGGCCTGCTGAAGAAGGTGCGCCCGCGCCGGCCGCTCAACGGCGTCTTCCTCACCGTCAGCGTCGCCGACCTGCTGGCGCACAACGCCGAGGCGCGCAGCACGCTCGCGGCCTCGATCCGCGCGCGCCTGCTGGAGCTGGACGCGCGGCTCGCCACGCGGCTGCCGGTCTACGTGCTGGTGACCAAGAGCGATTTGCTCTATGGCTTTTCCGAGTACTTTGCCGACCTGGGCAAGGAGCAGCGCGCCCAGGTCTTCGGCTTCACCCTGCCGGCCGAGGAGGGCACGGCGATCGACGAGAAGGGCCTGACGCAGGCCTTCCACCGCGAGTTCGGCCTGCTGCATGGCCGCGTCAACGACGCGCTCCTCCAGCGCATGCAGCGCGAGACCGACGGCACCCGGCGCGCGGCGATCTTCGGATTCCCGGCGCAGTTCGGCTCGATCGAGCCGCTGCTGGCCGACCTGCTCGACCAGGTCTTCACCGGCTCGCGCTTCAGCCAGCCGCCCTGGGTGCGCGGCGTCTACTTCACCAGCGGCACGCAGGAAGGCAGCCCGATCGACCGCGTGATGGGCGCCCTCTCGCGCAGCTTCGGCCTGGAGCGCGCGGTGCTGCCGCCGCAGAAGAGCAGCGGACGCAGCTACTTCCTCACCTCGCTGCTGCGCGACGTGGTCTTCCCCGAGCAGCGCCTGGCCGGCGCCGACGTCAAGCTGGAGCGCCGCCGCCACGCGTGGCGGGTGGCCGGCCTGGCGGCGATGACGCTCGTCACGCTCGCGCTCCTGGCCGGCTGGGGCTGGAGCAGCTGGCGCAACCTGGAGTACCTGAAAGCGGTGGACGCGCGCATCGAGCCGGCGCGCCAGCAGCTCGCGGCCGTGCCCGCGCGCGTGCAGAACCTGGTCCAGGTCGCGCCGGTGCTGGAAAGCCTGCGCAACATCTGGAAGACGCCCGAGAACCGCCAGGGCGACGAGCCGCTCGCGATGACGCTGGGCCTCTACCAGGGCGACAAGCTCGATGCCGCCGCCATGCTCGCGCACCGGCGCGCGCTGGGCGAGGTCTTCCTGCCGCAGCTGGCCAAGCGCATCGAGGACCAGCTGCGCACCGCGCAGAAGGACAACCTCGAGTTCAGCTACGAGGCGCTCAAGACCTACCTGATGCTGCACCAGCCCGAGCGCTTCGACGCCGATGCGCTCAAGGCCTGGATCACGCTGGACTGGTCGAGGAGCCTGGACCGCGGCATCCCCGAGGACCAGCGCAAGCTGCTGGAAGACCAGCTCGACGTGCTGATCGCCCAGGGCCCGCCGCGCTCGCCGCTCAAGATGGATGAGGCCCTGGTGCGCAACGTGCGCGCCGTGCTCGCCAGCTACCCGCTGGAGGCGCGCGTCTTCAGCCGCCTCAAGCGCCAGCGCCTGGGCAAGGACATCCCGCCCTTCAGTGTCGCCAACGCGGCCGGGCCGTCGGGGCCGCTGGTCTTCGAACGCATCAGCGGCCGCCCGCTGACCGAGGGCGTGCCCGGCATGTTCACCTACGACGGCTACCACAAGGCCTTCCAGAACGAGGTGGTGGTGGTCGCCGGCCTGCTCGCGAGCGAGGACCCGTGGGTGCTCGGCCAGGAGCGCGGCGCGGCCGACCGCCTGCGCGACGCCGCCGCCCTCGGCGCGCTGACCGACCGCGTGCGCCGCCTCTACCTGGAGGAGTACGTCAAGGTCTGGGAGGCGCTGCTCGCCGACGTCCGCCTGGTGCGCGCCAACGGGCTGGACAAGAACATCGACATGGCACGCATCCTCTCGGGCGCCGGCTCGCCGCTGGCCGCCTTCCTGCGCGCGGCGGTGAAGGAAACCACGCTGACTCCGCCCGAGCAGGCCAAGGACGCGGTCGCCCGGGCCGCCGACACGGTGCGCAACACGCGCAAGAACCTGGAGAACCTGTTCGGCAGCGAGCCCGACAAGCAGCTTCCCGCCGGCAAGCGCATCGAGAGCATCGTCGACGACCGCTTCGAGCCGCTGCGCCGCCTCGTCACCTCGCCCACGCCGGGCGGGCCGGCGCCCATCGACGACACGCTCAAGCTCTTCAACGAGGTCTACGTCTACCTCACCGCGGTGGACAGCGCGGTCAAGAGCCGCAGCGCACCGCCGCCGGGCGACGTCGCGGCCAAGCTGCGCTCCGATGCCATGCGCCTGCCCGAGCCGGTGCGCTCCATGGTCGAGAACCTCAGCCAGACCGGCGCCGCGCAGGCGCGCGTGGCCGAGCGCGGCAGCCTGAGCCAGGACCTGCGGCCGGTGACCGAGTTCTGCCAGCGCGCCATCGCGGGCCGCTACCCCTTCGTGCAGAACAGCAAGCGCGACGTGCTGCCAGAGGACTTCGGCCAGATGTTCGGCCCCGGCGGGCTGATGGACGACTTCTTCCAGAAGCGCCTGGCCACGTTGGTCGACACCAGCACGCGCCCCTGGCGCTACAGGCCCGTGGCCGAGCAGGGCGCGATCACCGTCCAGGCGGTCGCGCAGTTCGAGCGCGCGGCCCGCATCAGGGAGATCTTCTTCCGCGCCGCCGGCCGCACGCCCGCCATGCGGCTGGACTTCAAGCCGATGGAGATGGACGCGGGCATCACGCAGTTCATCCTCGACGTCGATGGCCAGCTCGTGAAGTACGCGCACGGCCCGGTGGTGCCGATGGCGATCCAGTGGCCCGGCCCCAAGGGAACCAACCAGGTGCGCGTGCAGGTCAGCCCGCCCGCGGCGAGCGGACCGTCGGGCATGGCGGTCGATGGTCCCTGGGCCCTGTTCCGCGTGCTCGACGACGGCCAGCTCGAGGCCGGCGACGCGCCCGAGAAGTTCTTCATCACCTTCCAGGTCGGCGCGCGCAAGACACGCTTCGAGGTCACCACCAACAGCGTGCAGCACCCGATCCGCCTGCGCGAGCTGCGCGAGTTCGCCTGTCCCGAGGGCTTGTGATGCAGGAAGAAGGCTCCACGCTCGCCCCAGGCTGGTTCGGCAAGCTGCCCGGCATGGGCGACTTCGCCCAGCGCCGCATGCCCACCGAGTTCCGCGACCTGTGGGACCGCTGGCTGCAGGGCGGCCTGGGGAGGATGCGCGCGCGCCATCTCGACTGGACCGAGCGCTACCTCAGGGCGCCGTTGTGGTGCTTCGTGCTGGGCGAGGGCGTGATCGGCGGGCGCAGCTGGCTCGGCGTGATGATGCCCTCGGTCGACGGCGTCGGGCGCTACTTCCCCTTCACGCTGGCGGCCGAGCTGGTGTCCTCGCGCACCGCGCTCGAAGGCGAGGTGCTGGCGCGCACCCAGCGCTGGTGGACGCTGGCCGCGCAGGCGGCGCTCGAAGGCCTGGAGCACGACCTCGATGCGCTGCGCTTCGACGAGCGTCTGCAGCTGCTGTTCGACGGCTATGCGGACGGGGCCGGCGAGGGCGAAGGCGAGCATCCGCCGCTGGCGCTGCCGGAGGTCGGCCACTCGCTGTGGTTCACCGATCCCGTCGCCGAGCGCGGGCCCGGCATGACCAGCCACGGCCTGCCGCAGGACGACCAGTTCGAGGCGCTGTTCGGCTTCGGCGGCGAGCCGGGCGGGCGGCAGGAGGTGGGGCCGTGAGCGCCGTTCGGTCGGTCTTGCTCCCTCTCTCTCACCCTCTGGGGGAGGGTGGGGGTGGGGGCACTGGGCCTTTGTTCTTGCCTTGCTGGTTGTTTGGTGCAGGAGCCGGGAATTCGCCCCGGCGGGCGAGTCACTTTCTTTGCTTCGCCAAAGAAAGTAACCAAAGAAAGGCGACCCCACTGCGCGTGTCCCTCCGCTTCGCTGCGGGCAACCTGCGGTGCTCGCGCAGCCGGCCTGCCGCGGAACTCGCGACGTTCACTTCGTTCACTCTGCTCAAACAGCCGCGGCAAGTCAGATCACGAAGCATGCCTGTCCTTCGGCAGGCATGCAGGCCGGCTGCACTGCGCTCCTCGGCACGCACAGAGGGGAAGTGGGTCGGGCCATCGCTGCGCTCGGCCACCGACAGCTCGCTTCGCTTCGCGGAAAACTGGGCGCATGCGCTTTGGCAACGTGCAAGCAGACGCACTGCACTGGCCCCCCAGCACCCCACAGAAGGACGCGCCATGGCGCGTTGGAGTTCGATCCCCTCTGCGCGAGCACCGCAGGTTGCCCGCAGCGAAGCGGAGGGACACGCGCAGTGGGGTCGCCTTTCTTTGGTTACTTTCTTTGGCGAAGCAAAGAAAGTGACTCGCCCGCCGGGGCGAATTCCCGGCTCCTGCGCCAAACAAACAGCAAGGCAAGAACAAGCGAACGGTGCCCTCACCCCAGCCCTCTCCCAGAGGGAGAGGGCGCAAGGCAGGGCCCTCACCAGCGTGATGGCCCTGGGTGAGGTGGCCCCATGAGCGACCAGGACCCTTCCTCGCGCGCCGCGCCACCAGGCGACGACGACCCGACCCAGGTCGTCACCGGCCGCCCCGGCCGCGCGCCCTCCCCACCGGCCGACGACGGCGCGACCGTGATCAGCAGCGGCGCCCCCACCATCGCCCCCGGCCAGACGCCCACGCTGTCCCCCGCACCCGCCACCCGTGCCAGCGGCGGCGGCAGCAACACGCAGGCGGGCCTGCTGCCGGTGGGCAGCCGGCTGGCCGAGTTCGAGGTCACGCGCATCGTCGGGCAGGGCGGCTTCGGCGTGGTCTACGAGGCCTGGGACCCGACGCTGGAGCGCGTGGTCGCCATCAAGGAATACCTGCCCAGCTCGCTCTCCACCCGCCAGGGCGACGGCACTGTCGTGCCGCTGTCGGAACAGCACCGCGAGACCTTCGACCTGGGCATGCGCAGCTTCATCAACGAGGCGCGCCTGCTGGCCCAGTTCGACCACCCCTCGCTGCTCAAGGTCTACCGCTTCTGGCAGGAGCGCGGCACCACCTACATGGTGATGCCCTTCTACCGCGGCGACACGATGCGCCAGGCGCTGCAGGCCCTGCAGGCGTCCGGCGGGGGCACCGACGAAGGCTGGCTGCTGCGCATCATGGACGGCGTGACGCAGGCGCTCGCCGTCATGCATGCCGCCAATTGCTACCACCGCGACATCGCGCCGGACAACATCATCCTGCTCGAGGGCTCGGGCCGGCCGGTGGTGCTGGACTTCGGCGCCGCGCGGCGCGTGATCACCGACAAGACCCAGGCCATCACCGTCATCCTCAAGCCGGGCTACGCGCCCATCGAGCAGTACGCGGAGATGCCCGACATGTCGCAGGGCGCGTGGACCGACGTCTACGCGCTGGCCGCCGTGATGCACGTGGCCGTGTGCGGGCGCGCACCGCCGCCCTCGGTGGCGCGGCTGCTGAACGACACCTATGTGCCGCTGGCCGGCAACGAGACGCTGCGCCAGCGCTACAGCCCCGGCCTGCTGGCCGCCATCGACGCCGGCCTGGGCGTGCGGCCCGAGTCGCGTCCGCAGTCCATGGCCGAGTTGCGCGAGGCGCTGGGGCTGGACGGCGGGGCCACGGTGATCCGCGCGCCGGTCGCGCCGCATGCGGGTGGCGCGCGCACGGTCATGCCGCCGCCGCCCGCGCCTGCCGCCGCGGCTGCGCCGCGAAGCAAGGGCGTTGCGATCGCCGCCGTGGCCTCCGTGGCCGTGCTCGCCGCGGCCGGTGGCTGGTGGTGGCTGCAAGGCCGCGGCGGCGATGCGGGCACGTCGACCGGCACCGTCGCGGCCGCGCCGCCGCCGGCGACCGATGTCGCGCAGACCCCCGCGCCGCCACCGCCTCCGCCGCCACCGCCACCCCGTGCGCGCACGCCCGCCGAGTCGCTGCAGGCGCTGGCCGAGGGCACCACGCCCGGCTTCGACGTGTCGGCCAGCGCGCGCAAGGCCGAAGTCGCGGTCGGCAAGGACAAGCTGGGCTTCGAGGTGCGCAGCAAGCGCGAGGGATTCGTCTACGTCTACCTGCTGTCCAGCGGCGGCGAGATGTTCCTGCTCTTCCCGAACCTGCTGGACAAGTACAACAAGATCGCCGCCGGCGCCGCCCTCGCGCTGCCGCGCGCCTCCTGGCCGATGGATGCGGGCGGCCCTCCCGGCGTGAACCAGTTCGCGGTGCTGGTCAGCGAGCACGAGCGCGACTTCAGCGGCTCGGGCATCCAGAGCGAGGGCGTGTTCCCGCAATTCCCGCTGCCGGTGCTGGCTGCCCTCGAGGCCGCGCGCGGCAGCGGCCCGGCGCCGCTGCTCGGCAAGCCCGTGTGCCCATCAGGCGCGCCCTGCAAGGACAGCTATGGCAGCGCGTTTTTCAAGATCACGGAGAAGTAATCGTCTTCAGGACGTCGGGCCCGTGGTGGTCCAACGCCTTCAGACCCGGAGCGCAGCATGAATCCCCTGACCCACACCCCGTTCTCTTCCCTCCGCGTGCCCGCGCGCTGGAGCGCTGCCGCCGCGGTGGCGGCCACGCTGGCGGCCTGCGCCACGGCGCCGGCCCCGGCGCCCGCACCCGGCAGGCCGGCGCCAGCGGCCGCGCCCGCGGCGGCGCCTGCACCGGCGCCGGCGCCGGTGGCTGCCGCGCCGGAGCCTGCCCCCGCGCGTCCGTCGGGCGCCAACGCCAGCGTCGCCGGCCAGGCGCGCACCTTCTCGACCCAGCTCGCTACCTACACGGCGGTGGGGTACGACGCCGTGCCCGGCTGGGGCCGCGACGATTTCTCCGAAAGCTGGCCGGCCTTCATCGGCAGCTGCAAGGTGCTGACCGGCCGCGGCGCCGAGTGGCGCCAGATCTGCCAGCGCGCCACGGCGGTGGATGCCAACAGCAATCCGGCCATCCGCGGCTTCTTCGAGCGCGAGTTCTCGGCCTACCAGATCCGCGACGACGACCGCCGGCCCGACGGCGTGGTCACCGGCTACTTCGAGCCCGAGATCGCCGGCAGCCGCACCTATGCGCCGCCCTACATCTACCCGGTCTATGGCCAGCCCGAGGACATGCTCTTCGCCGATGCGCGCAAGCTCCCGCCCGGCAGCGGCGTGGTGGCCGCGCGCATCGAGGGCCGCAACGTGGTGGTGCAGCAGGGCCTGTCGACCCGCGACATGGGCGCGCCGGGCCTCTATGCGCTGGACCTCTCGGGAATCACGCGGGACACGCTGGACCGCAAGGTGCGCCTGCGGATCGAGGGGCGGCGCCTCCTGCCCTACTACACGCGCGAGGAGATCGAGACCAAGGGCGCGCCCAACGCCCGCGTGCTGGCCTTCGTCAGCAGCGCCACCGCGCTCTACGAGATGCAGATCCAGGGTTCGGGCCGCGTCCGCCTGCCCAGCGGCGAAGTCATCCGCGTCGCCTACGCCGAGCAGAACGGCCAGCCCTTCCGGCCCACGCTGGCGCAGTCGTCCTCCGGCAAGCCGATCAGCCGGGTGAAGACGCGCGGCCTCGGCGTGGAGCTCGAGCTCGACGATGGCGAGGACGAGCCCGACGACAGCACGGCGATCCGCACCCGCGGCTTCACCCTGGCCCTGCCGGCTGCCAGCGGCGCCGTGGTGGTGCCCGGGCGGCGCGCCACCAGCCCGGTGCTCGGCTCCGGCATCAAGGACCCGAGCTACGTCTTCTTCAAGGAGGCCGGCGGCGGTGCCGGCGGGCCGGTGGGTGCCTTCGGCGTGCCGCTGCAGGCCGGTCGCTCGATCGCGGTCGATCCGCGCAGCACGCCGCTGGGCTACCCCGTCTTCGTCTCCACCCGCGCGCCGGGCACCGGCACACCCATGCAGCGCCTCACCATCGCGCAGGACACCGGCGGCGCCATCCGCGGCGCGGTGCGGGCCGACTACTTCTTCGGCAACGGCCAGCAGGCCGCCGCGCAGGCGCGGCGCATGAAGGAGCGCGGGCAGCTGTGGATCCTGCTGCCGCGCGGGCAGGCGGTGGCGGCGGCCGCGACCTCGACCATCCGCACCCGTGGCGCGGCGGTGGGTGCCGATCTCCCGCAATGCCTGGTGCCGCAGGAGGGCGCCTGCGTCGACGACTGACATGCAGGACACCCTATCTTCCGAACAAAGCGTCGAGCTCGTCCGCCTCTGGCGGCGGCGGCAGACCCTGTCCTCGGAGGAGATGGGCCGCATGTACGGCATCGTCGGCGGCGCCCTCGGCGGCTGCCATCCGCCCGAGCTGCGCGCGCTGGGCGAGAGCCGGGCCGAGCTGGTGGCGCAGTTCATCTACGCCAAGGTGCTGCGGCTCGATGCCGACCCGGACGAGGCCGACGAACCCACGGCCGGCGACGAGGAGGCCCGCACCCGCAGCGCCCCCTCGACCGCCTTCGCCCTGTGCGCCTACTTCCGGCGCTACCTGATCGACTGCACCCGCGCGAGCAGCTTCCGCCGCAAGCTCTCCATCGGCGACCAGGTCACCGAGAACGAACTGGAGGCCCAGGTCGGTGCAGTGGAGGACGCGGAGGATGACCTGGCCGAACACGGCCTCAGCAGCCCCGCAGTGCATGCCGCCGCGCGCAGCTTCATCGCCGGCCTGCCCGAGCCCGAGCGCATCCTGCTGTGCGAGGGCTTCGGCCGCGAGGCCGCCGGCGGGCTCTCGGGCATCGCCGCGCGCCATGCCATCGCTTCCTACCACTACCGCGCCGGCCGCCTGGGCCTGGTGCACAAGCGCGAAGGGCTGCCGGCCGACTACGCGCGCACCACGCTGGGCCAGTGGATTTCGCAGACCCTGGGCATCGCGATCACGGCCGAGAACATGGGCGCGATCCTGCAGGTCTTCAAAATCCTGGGCGCTGAAGCGTCTTACGCCTGAAGACATAAATCCTTCAGGACAAGAACCCATGACGCTCGACCTCTGGCCGCCGCTCAGCCTGATCCGAAGCACCCTCGGGCACGCCGGCGAGACGCCCGCCGGCGATGCCCCGCCGGCAGCGGCCGCCGCAGCGGCCGCGCAGCCCTCCGACGCCAGTCTGCTGATGCCGCTCACCGAGCTGGCGCGCCGCCGCGAGGCCGTCGCCGCGCGCGCCTTTCCGGCCCGCTGGGCACCCGGGCGCCTGGTCAGCGTGCTGCACGAGGGCCGGCTGCTCGGCGTGCTGCTCGACAAGTGCCTGCACGGCAACCTCTGGCGCGGCTGGATGGCCGCCAGCGAGGCCGACTGGGCCAGCGCCTACGACGTGCTGCTCGAGCCCGGCGACGAGCCTTTCGAGCCCATGTTCGGCCTGATCCAGACCTGGAACGTGCTCAACCTCGAGCAGCGGCCGCAGCTGTGCGCGCGCGTGCTGGGCGAGCTCTCCGCCACGCGGCTGGCCGCGGTGCGCGCGGTGCATGACGAGTGGGCCGTGCAGCAGGTGCTGCCGATCGCGCCGGAGCCCGGCCGCATCGCGCTGCGCACCGCCGGCGGCGTGTTCACCGTGCTCTCCGGCACGCCGCTGGGCGTGGACGATCCGCGCGCCGACTACCAAGGCCTGTACCTCGATGCCGCCGCGCGGCTGGCCGCGCCGCTGCATGCATCGACCGAGCCCGGCGGCCTCTCGCCCCCGGCGGCGGCAGCGACGACCGGCGGCGGCGACTGGTGGTCGCGGCTGGTGGGTTGGTTCCGCGCGGACCGCGTCGTGCGCCCCGCGCTCGCCTTGCTGGCGCTCGTGGTGGTGGTGCAGAACGCGGCCCTGCTGCGCTCCGGCGGCGAGGAGGAAGAGGTGCGCTTCCGCGCGCTCCCCGGCGCCGCCGCGCCGGCCGCCGCGGGCGAGCAGTTGCTGCTGCGCTGGAAGCCCGCCACCGACATGGCGGATGCGCAGGCCCTGCTCGCCGCGGCGGGCGCCGAGGTGATGGGCGGCCCCGATGCGCAGGGCCGCTGGCGCCTGCGCCTGGCCGGCGGCGATGCGGTGCAGGGCCGCGCGCTGCTCGCCGCCTCGCCGCTGGTCGAATCGGTGGAGCCGCCGTGAACGGGGAGCCGCGTACATGATCCGGCTGCGCCGCCTTCTTCGCGCGGCCCTGCTGCTGGCCCTCGCGGCCGGCGCGGGCGGCGCGGGCGCGGCGCAGCGCGCCCTGCTCGTGGGCGTGTCCGAGCTGGTGAACCAGCCCGCCTCGTTGTGGCTGCAGGCGCCGCGCAACGACGTGCTGTTGATGCGCCAGGCTTTGCTGAAGCAGGGCTTCGCGGCGCCCGACGTCACGGTCGTGGCCGATGGCGTCGACGGCGCCGCGCTGCCCGATGCGCGCCGCATCCAGGAGGCGCTGGCCCGGCTGCTGGAGCAATCGCAGGGCGGCGACTTCGTGCTGCTGTATTTCTCGGGCCACGGCACCCGCTGGCGCGACGGCGCCAAGCGCTACCAGGAGCCCGACGGCCTGGCCGAGAACTTTCTCGCGCGCGACGTCGCCGGCGCAATGGGCAGCGGTGCGCCCCTGCCCGGCGGCCTGCGCGACGTGGACATCGACGGATGGGTGCAGGCCTTCCTGGCGCGCGGCGTGTTCGTCGGCTCGGTGTTCGATACCTGTGCCGCAGCCTCGATGACGCGCGGCCAGTCCGTTGCCGCGGCAGTAGCGGAACCTGCGGACGACGAGGTGCGCTTCCGCGGCATCCGCGCCGACATGCTCGCGCGCGGCACCGCCGCTGCACCGGCCGCTGCACCCGCGGCCCCGGCGGCCCCGGCCGTTCCGCGCGCACGCTACGTGGCCTTCTTCGCGTCCGAAAGCCATCAGGTCACGCCCGAGCTGCGTTTGCCGCGCAAGAGCCGAGAGGCCCAGCCGCAGGGCCTGCTGACGTGGGCCGTGGTGGAGGCGCTCCAGCGCCGGCCGGCGACCTGGCGCGAACTCTTCGACGGCGTGCTCGCGCTCTATCCGCCCGTGATCGCCGAGCTCGAGACACGCTTTCCGGACCGCGAGCTGCCGTCGCCCGTGGCCGAGGGCAACCTCGACGCGCCGCTGTTCGCGAACATCGCGGCACCGGTGTCGACCCGCCCGGTCTGGCGCGCCGAGCGCGCCGGTGCCAGCCTGCGCGTGCAGGCTGGCGAACTCGACGGGCTGCTGCCCCAGCAGGCCGTGCGCGTGCAAGCCACGCTGGAAGACGGCACCGTGCGCAGCGCGCCTGCCAGCCTGGCCCAGGTGGGCGCCGACAGCGCCAGCGCGCCGGTGCCGGCTTCATTGCAGGGCCTGTCGGGCGCCGCGCTGTGGAGCGTCGTGCCGGCCGGCGAGCCGGCCGCGCTCGCCCTGCGCGTGCGCGGCAGCGGGCCCTTGCCACCGGGCATCGCGATGGACTACCCGGCCTCGATCCTGCTGGTCGACGGCGGCGAGGCCGACCTGCGCTGGACCCCGATGGGCGCGGCCGGCCATCGCCTGGACATCGAGTCGCCGGCACTCGGCACAGCAGGCGCGCGCGTGACGGTGCCTGACGCGAAAGACCTGCGCCAGCGGCTGCAGGCCCTGGCCCAGCTCAAGTGGCTGAACCGCCTGCAGGCCCTCGGCCAGGACGGCCGGCTGCCGGGCTTCGACGCCGCGCTCGAGGTCTGGGACGGCACCCGCCTGCTGCGCAGCGAGGCCGTGCAGCAAGCCGCCGCACGGTTGCCGCCGCCGCGCGCCGGCGAGCGCGCGGTCCTCCACGTGCGCAATGCCAGCGGGCAATCGCTCGACATGGTCGTGGTCGGCGTGGATGCGCAGGGCGCGATCCGCCCGGTGTATCCCGGCGACACCGGCGAGACCAACCGCTTCGAGCGCGGCACACAAGAGGCGCCGGCCACGCAGCGCTTCGACGTGCCCTGGCTCGGCGCCGAGGGCAGCCGCCTGCTGGTGCTGGCGGTCCCCGCCGCACCCCACAGCGCGCCGCGCCTGTTCGGCGCCCGCCCTGCCGAGGCACTGGCCGACCTGCGTGTGCGCGGCGCGGCGCCGCCCGAGCGCCGCCGCGCGATCTTCACGGCCATGGTCCGCTGGACCTCGGTCAACTAGTCGTTTCATTCATTCGAGGAGATGCAGATGGCCTGGACGATCGACGGAACCCTGGACCCCGATGAGGCCCTGCGCCTGCTCGACCACATGACGGGCGTCAGCGACAACGATTTCGCCATGCTGATCGAGAACAAGGGCACCGTCATGGAGGGCGAGTCCAAGCGCGAATACGAGGACGGCAAGCAGCGCATGGACATCGCCGGCTATGCCTACCTGGCGGAGGTCAAGACGCCGCCGGGCGCGAGCAAGGGCAAGGTCCGCAACCACCCCCTGATCGTCGTGCGCAACTGCGACGCGGCCACGGCCTCCATCGCCAGCCTGATGAAAAACCAGGATGCCGACATCAAGGTCCAGCTCTCGGTCTTCAAGGCCGGCGGCGATTCGTCGAAGGACATGCAGCCCACGCTCGAGATCCTGCTGGAGGGGGCGCGCGTCGACACCCATTCCATCCTGACCGGTGGCACACCGCGGCGGCCCTGCGAAATCATCTTCTTCCACTATCGAAAGATCGAGCTGCGCTCCGCGCCGCAGAAATCAACCGGTCAGCGCGGCGCCGTCCGCAGCTGCGTGATGAACAACGACTGAAAGGACTGCCATGACGCGATCAGCCGAACTCCTGCAGGCCGCCGACCCGGCCGGCGCACTCAAGGCCCTGACCGAGGAGGTCCGCGCCAAGCCGGCCGATGCCAAGCTGCGCGTCTTCATGGCCCAGCTGCTGTGCGTGATGGGCCAGTGGGAGCGGGCGCTCAACCAGCTCGGCGTGGCCGCCGAGCTCGATGCGCTCGCCGTTCCGATGAAGCAGGTCTACGGCGAGGCCATCCGCTGCGAGGGGCTGCGCGCCGAGGTGTTCGCCGGCAAGCGCACGCCGATGGTGTTCGGCCAGCCGGACGAGTGGCTCGCGCTCCTGATCGAATCGCTGCTGCGTCAGGGCACCGGCGACGCGGCGCTGGCCGAGGACCTGCGCACCCGCGCCTTCGATGCCGCGCCGGCCACGCCCGGCACGCTCGACGGCAAGCCCTTCGAATGGCTGGCCGATGCCGACATGCGCCTGGGCCCCGTGCTCGAGGCCTTCGTCAACGGCCGCTACTACTGGATTCCGTTCGCCCGCCTGGCCCACGTGAAGTTCGACCCGCCGGAAGATTTGCGCGATTGCGTCTGGCTGCCGGCGCACCTGCAGTTCGAGAACGGCGGCGAGACGCTGGCATTGGTGCCCACGCGCTACGAAGGCTCTGAGCGCTGCAGCGACGGTGCCTTGCAGCTGTCGCGCAAGACTGAATGGCGCGAGCTGCGGCGCGAGGTCTGGGCCGGGTGGGGCCAGCGAATGCTCGGCGGCGACGATGGCGAGGAGCACGCCATGCTGGACGTGCGCGAGATCCTCTTCTCTGCCGCACCCGCGGAGGCGCCGCAGGAAGAGGGCGCCGGTGGCTGAGCAGGTCGCCCAGGAGCGCCTGCAGCCCTCGCTGCTGGACCGGCTCGTCGACGACGCGCCCACCGAGAAGCGCGAGAGCGACGACAAGCGCACCCTCACGCGGCAGGCGCTGCGCCAGGCCATGCTGCGCGACCTGTCCTGGCTGCTCAACGCCACCGGGCATGGCCTGGCCTTCGACGACAAGCGCTATCCCAACGTGGCGCGCTCGGTGCTCAACTACGGATTGCCTATGCTGTCCGGCCAGTTCACGTCGTCCGTTCAGCGTGTCAGCATGGAACAGGCTCTGAAGAACGCCATACTGCAGTTCGAGCCCCGCATCCTGCCTCGCACACTCGAAGTGGAACTCGTCATGGAAGGCTCGGCACTCGACTCCCACAACCGCATCGGCCTCCAGATCCGCGGGCAGCTCTGGGCGCAGCCGGTGCCGCTGGAGTTCCTGATGCGCAGCCGGATCGATCTGGAGGAAGGGCGCATCGAGATCGAGGACGAGACTGCGCTTGCGCGGCGTTGAGAACTTTGGGCCTCATGTCTTTGTTCTTGCCTTGCTGGTTGACGAGCGCGACGCCAAGACGAAGGCCCGGTGCCCTCACCCCCACCCTCTCCAAGAGGGAGAGGGAGTAAGACATGGACCCCCGCCTCCTCACCCTCTACGAACAGGAACTGCGCTATTTCCGCGAAAGCGCCGGAGAGTTCGCCCGCGCCTTCCCGAAGATCGCGCACCGCCTGGGCGTCGAGGCCCAGGAGATCGCCGACCCGTATGTCGAACGGCTGATCGAGGCCACCGCCTTCCTGTCGGCGCGCGTCAACCTCAAGCTCGATGCCGAGTACCCGCGCTTCACCGGCCACCTGCTCGACATCGTCTACCCGCATTTCATGGCGCCCACGCCCTCGATGGTGGTGGTGTCGGTGGGCTGCGATCCGGACGACGCCAACCTGGCCCACGGGCCCACCTTGCGGCGCGGCAGCGGGTTGCGCGCGCGGCAGGCCGTGGGGCAGAACACGCACTGCGAGTTCCGCACCTCGCGCGCGTTGCGCGTGTGGCCGGTGGAAGTGCAGCGCGCGCAGTATTTCAGCTATGCACCCGACCTGCCGCTGGCGCAGCATCCGCAGTCGCGCGAGATCCGCGGCGGCCTGCGCATCGCCCTGCGCGCCACCGCGGGGCTGAAGTTCGACCAGATCGCGATGGACGAACTGATGATCCATTTCGGCGGCGCCGAGGACGTGGCCTGGCAACTGCACGAGTGCATGCTGGGCAAGCCCCTGGGCGTGCTGGTGCAGCCGCTCGCCGCGGGGGCTTCCGCAGGCTCGGTGCGCCACCTGCCGGCCAGCGCGGTCGAGGCCGTCGGCTTCGAGGACGACGAGGCGCTGCTGCCCGTCACCGCGACCGGCTTCTCGGGCTACCGGCTCGTGCAGGAGTACTTTGCGTTCCCGCAGCGTTTCCAGTTCGCACGCATCACGGGCCTGCAGGGCGTGCTCGCGGGCATGGCGACCTCCGAGGTCGAGCTCGTCGTGCTGTTCTCGCGCGGGGATGCGGCGCTCGAGAAGCTGGTCAGCGCCGACAACGTGCAGCTGCACTGCGTGCCCGCCGTCAACCTGTTCAGCAAGCGGCTCGACCGGGTGAGCGTCACCGAGGGCGTGAGCCAGTTCCACCTGCTGCCCGACCGCACGCGGCCCCAGGATTTCGAGGTCCACACCGTCACCGAGGTCATCGGCCACGGCAACCCGGGCACCGGGGAAGGGGCGCTGGAGCAGCCCTTCCTGCCCTTCTACGCGGCCTTCCACGGCAGCCGTCACGGGCACCCGGCCTACTTCACGACCACCCGCGAGCCGCGCATGCCCTCGGCGCGGCAGCGCACCGAGGGGCATCGCAGCAGCCACATCGGCTCCGAGGTGTACATGCAGATCGTCGATCCGCAGCAGGCGCCCTACGCGGGTGCGCTGCGGCAACTGGCCGTGACCGCGCTGGTCACCAACCGCGACCTCCCGCTCCTGATGCCGCTGGGCCGCGACAACGACTTCGACTGCATCGACTCGTTTCCGGCGCAGCGCGTGCGCTTGGTGCGCGGCCCGTCCCGGCCGGTGTCGCCGGTGGTGAGCCAGGGCCTGGGCTGGCGCGTCATCGACCACCTGGCGCTCAACTACCTGTCGCTGGCCGACAGCTCGCCGCAGCAGGGCGCGGCGGCCTTGCGCGAGATGCTCATGCTCTATGCCGGGCTGGCCGACGAGTCGCGCCAGGGGCAGGTGCGCGGCCTGCTGTCGGTGCGCGCGAAGCCGGTGGCGCGGCGCCTGCCGCTGCCTGGGCCGATCGCCTTCGGCCGCGGGCTCGAGGTCACGCTCGAAGTGGAGCGCAGCGCCTTTCACGGGCACAGCGCCTTCCTCTTCGGCGCCGTCATGGCGCGCTACCTGGCGCGGCACGTCGAGGTCAATCATTTCGTCGAGACCGTGCTCACCGCGGCCGGCCGCGGCGAGATCATGCGATGGAGGCCGCTGTGCGGGGCACGCCCGATCCTGTGAACCTTCCTGCGCCGCGGGCGGCGGCCGAGACGGTCGGCCAGCGCGTGCAGGCCTGCAGTGCCGAGCCCTGGGCCTACGACTACTTCGCGCTGATGCGCCGGCTCGAAGCCCTGGCGGCGCCGGCGCCGCGCTGGGGCCGTGCGCTGCTGCCGGGCGCCGAGCCGCTGCGCGTCGGGCAGGAGCCGTCGCTGTCCTTCGCGCCGGCGAGCTTCAGCCGCTTCGAGCAGGCCACAGCGCATTCGCCGCCGCGCCTGCGCCAGCATTTCTTCGGCTACCTCGGGCCCAACGGCCCGCTGCCGGTGCACCTGAGCGACTTCATCCGCGAGCGCACCATCAACCACGGCGATCCGACCTGGCTCGCCTTCCTCGACACCTTCGCGCACCGCTTCTCGCTCTTCTTCTACCGCGCCTGGGCGCAGGCACGGCCGGCGGTGGGCATGGACCGGCCGCAGGAGGACAGTTTCCGCCGCCAGGTCGGCGCGCTGGCCGGCATCGGCACGGCGGCGCGGCAGGGCCGCGACGAGATCCACGACGACGCGCGCCTGCATTTCTCCGGCCGGCTGGTGCGGCAGGTGCACAGCGCGGAGGGCGTGGAAGCCGTGCTCGCCGGCTACTTCGACGTGCCCGTGCGGCTCGAGCGCTGGGTCGGCCACTGGATGACGCTGCCCGCGCAGGAACTCACCCGCCTCGGCCGCGGGGAGGGCCTGGCCTCGCGCACGCTGGGCCTCGGCGCCATGATGGGACAGCGCGCCTGGGACCGGCAGCACCGGGTGCGGCTGCACCTGGGGCCGCTCTCGCTGGAGCGCTACCGCATGTTCCTGCCCACCGGCACCGCCCGGCCCGCGCTGCAGCGCTGGATGCAGCAGCTGCTGGGCGGCGAGCTGTACTGGGACGCCGAGCTGATCCTGAAGCAGGACGAAGTCCCGCCCACGCGCCTGGGCGCTGGCACCGGCAATGCGCCGCGCCTCGGCTGGGTGTCCTGGCTCGGTGCGCGGCCGCGCACGCGCGACGCGGCCGACGTTCGCATCGACGGCGAAGCGGCGCTTGTCCACGCCTCGACTTAGCCATTCATTCCGACTCATCCCGACGATGGAGAAACAGCCATGAGTGAAATCAGTCGCACCGCCCTGTTCGGCAAGCTCAACGCGCTGGCCTACAAGGCGATCGAAGGCGCCACGGTTTTCTGCAAGATGCGCGGCAATCCCTACGTGGAGCTGGAGCACTGGTTCGCCCAGCTGCTGCAGTCGCAGGACTCCGACCTGCACCGCGTGATCCAGCACTACGGGCTGGACATCTCGGTGATCGCCAGGGACATGACGGCCGCGCTCGATCGCCTGCCGCGCGGCGCCACCGCGATCAGCGACTTCTCGCCGCACATCGAGAACGCCATCGAGCGCGCCTGGACCTACGCCACGCTGCAGTTCGGCGAGGCGCAGGTGCGCACCGGCTACCTGCTGGTGGGCATGCTCAAGACACCCAGCCTGCGCAACCCGCTGATGGGCCTGTCGAAGCAGTTCGAGAAGGTCAAGGTCGAGGACCTGGCCGACAACTTCGCGAAGATCTGCGACCCCTCGCCCGAATCGAAGATGCGCGCGCAGGACGGCACCGGCATGGGCAGCGGCGCGCCCGGCGAAGACACCGGCGCGATGGCCCCCGCCGCGATGGGCAAGGGCGATGCGCTCAAGAAGTTTGCTGTCGACCTCACGGAGAAGGCGAAGAAAGGGGAGATGGATCCGGTGACCGGGCGGGACGAGGAAATCCGCCAGATCGTCGACATCCTGATGCGGCGCCGCCAGAACAACCCGCTCCTGACCGGCGAGGCCGGCGTCGGCAAGACCGCGGTCGTCGAGGGCTTCGCGCAGCGCCTGGCGCGCGGCGACGTGCCGCCGCAGCTCAAGGAAGTGAAGCTGCTCACGCTGGACATCGGCCTCCTGCAGGCCGGCGCCAGCATGAAGGGCGAGTTCGAGCAGCGCCTGCGGCAGGTGATCGACGAGGTGCAGGCCTCGCCTACGCCCATCATCCTGTTCATCGACGAGATCCACACCCTGGTGGGCGCGGGCGGCGCGGCCGGCACCGGCGATGCGGCCAACCTGCTGAAGCCCGCGCTGGCGCGCGGCAACCTGCGCACCATCGGCGCCACCACCTGGGCCGAATACAAGAAGTACATCGAGAAGGACCCGGCGCTGACGCGGCGCTTCCAGGTGGTGCAGGTGCCGGAGCCGGACGAGACCAAGGCCATCCTGATGCTGCGCGGCGTGGCCAGCGTGCTGGAGAAGCACCACCGCGTGCAGCTGCTGGACGAAGCCATCGAGGCGGCCGTCAAGCTTTCGCACCGCTACATCCCGGCGCGGCAGCTGCCCGACAAGGCGGTGAGCCTGCTCGACACGGCCTGCGCGCGCGTGGCCGTGTCGCAGCATGCGATGCCGCCCGAGGTGGAAGATTGCCAGCGCCGCATCGAGGCGCTGACGGTGGAGCAGGAGATCATCGGCCGCGAGGGGGCGATCGGCATCGACGTGAGCAAGCGCGCGTCGCAGGTGCAGTCGCTGCTCACGGACGCGAAGGCGCAGCTCGAGACGCTGAATGCGCGCTGGAAGGAAGAGAAAGGCCTGGTCGACCGGCTGCTCGAATTGCGCGGCAAGCTGCGCGAGGGCAACAAGCCGGTGGACGGCGCGGCACCGGAAGCGGCAGCGTCCGACCGCACCGCGCTGCTGGCCGAGCTGCACGAGCTGCAGGGCCTGATCGCGACGCTGCAGGGCGAATCGCCGCTCATCCTGCCCTCGGTGGACCAGCATGCCGTGTCCTCCGTCGTGGCCGACTGGACCGGCATTCCCGTCGGCCGCATGCAGCGCAACGAGATCGAGACGGTGCTGAACCTGCCGAAGCTGCTGTCGCAGCGCGTGATCGGCCAGGACCATGCGATGGAGATGATCGCCAAGCGCATCCAGACCTCGCGCGCGGGGCTGGACAACCCCATCAAGCCGATCGGCGTCTTCATGCTGGCCGGTACCTCGGGCGTGGGCAAGACCGAGACCGCGATCGCGCTGGCCGAGGCGCTGTACGGCGGCGAGCAGAACATGATCGTCATCAACATGAGCGAGTACCAGGAGGCGCACACCGTCAGTTCGCTCAAGGGCGCGCCGCCCGGCTACGTGGGCTACGGCGAGGGAGGGGTGCTCACCGAGGCCGTGCGCCGCCGGCCCTACAGCGTGGTGCTGCTGGACGAGGTGGAGAAGGCGCACCCCGACGTGCACGAGCTCTTCTTCCAGGTCTTCGACAAGGGCTTCATGGAAGACGGCGAGGGGCGCAGCATCGACTTCAAGAACACGCTGATCCTGCTCACCACCAATGCCGGCACCGACCTGATCGCCGGCCTGTGCAAGGACCCGG
Organism: Variovorax sp. JS1663; assembly: GCF_002157355.1. Classification (GTDB taxonomy): domain Bacteria; phylum Pseudomonadota; class Gammaproteobacteria; order Burkholderiales; family Burkholderiaceae_C; genus Variovorax. The sequence goes on from NZ_LYMK01000046.1 coordinate 24,864, forward strand.
AGCTGATGCCGGACCCCGAGGGCATGGCCAAGGCGCTGCGCGATCCGCTGCTGAAGATCTTCCCGCCCGCGCTGCTGGGCCGGCTGGTGACCATCCCCTACTACCCGCTGTCCGACGAGATGCTGGGCAAGATCGTCGAGCTGCAGCTCAAGCGCATCAAGAAGCGGGTGGAGGCGCGCTACCAGATCCCCTTCGAGTACGGCGACGACGTGGTGAAGCTGGTCGTGAGCCGCTGCACCGAGAGCGAATCGGGCGGGCGGATGATCGACGCGATCCTCACCAACACCATGCTGCCCGACATCAGCCGCGAGTTCCTCAACCGGATGATGGAAGGCAAGGCGATCGAGGGCGTGAAGGTGGGCGTTGCCGACGGCAACTTCAGCTACGCCTTCGATGTGAAGGCACCGCAGTGATCACCACCCGAGGAGAGGAAGCCACGCCATGCCTTTAGCCAGCCAGGAAACCATCGCTCGCGTCACGAACATTCTTTTGAACGGCAACTACCAGATGAAGCAGGCGGTGCTGCGCACGACGCCGATCTCGCCGCCGCATGGCGATGTGTCGATGTTTACGAATGCGCAGCTCACGACCGGCGTGTTCGGCGCCAAGCTGAAGCTCGCCCAGGTGGACGACATGATCCGCTTCATCAAGCTCGGCCCGGTGGAGCGCGACTTCGTCGGCGCACTGACCTTCGTCACCAAAACGCCGGCCCAGTTGCCGACCGTGGCGTCGCGGCAGGGCTGGGTGCCCTGCTGGTTCCTGCCCTGGTTCAGCGGCAAGATCCTGAAGCTCAAGATTTCGGACATCGCGACCACCCCGGTGATCAATTTTGCCGGCGGCGGTATCGCCCCGCTGGCCAATCCCAGCTTGTTCTTCACGGCCGGCATCAATGGCTGCTCGGTGTTCGCGATCGGCGCGGCCGCGACCCCCAGCCTGTACCACGGTGGTGTCAACCCGGGCGACTTGACGATGCCGCTGCAGCCCAACGAAACCACCGAGGCGGCGTGGCGCCGGCTCCTGGGGCGGGGCGCCACGGTGAAGTTCGTGGGCTCGGTGGGCAAGTCCGACTACGTCAGCGAGCTCAATCCGGGGGCCGCCGATGACACCGATCGCCTGAGGTACAACACCTTCAAGACCACGACGATGGCCAAGCAGCTGGAGCAACGGCTGGAGGCGAATCCCAACCTCACCAAGCTCACCGTGGCGCCGTGGGGCGCCGTCTTCGGGTTGCGCGACGGGGCCGGCAACTGGGAGTTCACACTGGTCAAGCACGCCAGCGTGACCGCCAGGAAGATCACGATCATCACCAAGAAGCGCTTCCTTCGCAGCGACAAGGTGACTCGGGTCGAGCGCGGCGAGATACGCGCTTCGCAGAACGTCGTGCGGGATGCCCACGGCTTCGTGGATCTCACCGATCCGGGCACCGTTCTCACGGAGCAGGACCACGCGACCTGCGTGAACCTGGGCTTCAGCGAGTTCTTCCCGGGCGCCGGCGCCGCCGCCGTCAGGAACCTGACCAACACCCAGATTTTTTGAGTCGGAGACGACGCGGACTTATGGGCACCAAGACAACGCCCGAGCCGGTGGGCACGCAGGCCGCCCCGCGGGAGCGCCACTTCACCATCGAGCAGGCGTTCGAGATCGCCCAGGCCGTGCATCGCGACGGCCGGCCGGCGGAGGCGGAGCGCATCTACCGGGCGGTGCTGCAGGCCCGGCCGGAGCATGTGGCCGCCCTCGGCGCGCTCGGCGTGGCCCGCCACCAGCAGGGTGAAAGCGACGAGGCGGTGCAGTTGCTGCGGCAGGCGCTGGCGATCGCGCCCGACGAGCCCGGCCTCTGGAACAACCTGGGCAATGTGCTGCTGGAGGCCGGCCGGGCCGAGGAGGCGGCCGAGGCCTACGAGCAGGCGGTGCGGCTGGCGCCGGACCTGGTGGAAGTGCACAACAACCTCGGCGTGTTGCGGCGCGCGCAGGACCGGCCCGTGGAGGCCGAGGCAGCCTACCGGCGCGCCATCGCCATCAACCCGAGATTCGCCGACGCGCTGACCAACCTGGGCCGGCTGCTCCATGCGGTGGGGCGCACCGACGAGGCGATCGTGGCGCTCTGCGAGGCGCTGCTGCTCAGGCCCGACCTCATCAAGGCGCGCCATGCGCTCGGCATGACCTATTGCATGGCCGGCCGCGTGGAGGAAGCCGCGCAGGTGTACCGCGACTGGCTTGCGGAGGAGCCCGACAGCCCCGAGGCGCGGCACCACCTGGCTGCCTGCTCGGGCGATGCCGTGCCCGAGCGCGCCGCGGATGCCTACGTGGAAAAGGTGTTCGACGGCTTCGCCGAGAGCTTCGAGTCCAAGCTGGCACACCTGCAGTACCGCGCGCCGCAGCTGATCGAGACGGCGGTGGCCGAAGCGCTCGGCAGGCCGCAGCCTTCGTTCGACGTGCTGGATGCCGGCTGCGGCACCGGCCTGTGCGGCCCCTTGCTGGCGCCCTACGCGCGGCGCCTGGAGGGGGTGGATCTCTCGCAGGGCATGCTGGCCCAGGCCGCCCGCCGGCAGGTGTACGACGCGCTCGCCAAGGCCGAGCTCACGGCCTTCCTGCGGGAGGCGGGGCCCGCCCGCTACGACCTGATCGTCTCGGCCGACACCCTGTGCTACTTCGGCGACTTGCAGTGCGTCTGTGAACTGGCCTCGCGGGCCCTGCGGCCGGAGGGCTGGCTGTTCTTCACCGTGGAGGTGCTGCAGGGCGGCGAGGGGAACTTCCGGCTCCAGCCGCACGGCCGCTACAGCCACGGCGAAGCCTACCTGCGCGACGTGCTCGCGGCCTGCGGCCTGGCGGTGGCGGGCATGCGACGGGCCGAATTGCGCATGGAAAGTGGCAGACCGGTGGAAGGATGGGTGGTGTCTTGCAAAAAGGAGGCATCCCATTCGTCTCCCTCGCAACCGGCGTGAAAGAAGAAAGCATGAGCCATGGCAGCTGACATCCACTTCACCATCAAGAGCGATTCGCCCGTCAACGGCGAGTTGATGTTCTGGAGCGTGGTGGGGCACGAAGGCCTGTCGCGTCCCTCGGCCTACGAGTTGGCGGTGCTCTCGAAGAACCAGCAGATCGACGCCAAGGACATCCTCGGCCGCGCCTTCGACGTCGTCATCGAGTTCGAGGACGCAGACGGGGGCAAGCACGAGCGCCATTGCCAGGGGCATGCCGTGCGCTTCATGCGCACCGCGCAGGTGGGGCGCCTGTTCGAGTACCGCATCCACCTGCGCTCGTGGTTCTGGCTGCTCACCAAGCGCCGGAACTCCTGGATCCAGCAGGACAAGAAGGTGCTCGACGTGTTCGACGCGGTGTGCGAGGACAGCCCGGTCAAGCGCTTCAAGAAGCACAAGTCCGGCAACGTGATCGGCACGCACAACCCGCACCGCTACTGCGTGCAGTACGAGGAGAGCGACTACGCCTTCCTCTCGCGGCTGCTGGAGGAGGAGGGCATCTACTACTGGTTCGACGCGCATGACGCGCCGGGCACCATGCACCTGGCCGACAGCAGCGACGTGGCGCACGAGAAGCTGCCGGCGGGCGCCACGCTGCGCTGGGTCGACGACGCGGCCGGCGAGGGGCGGTTCAACGAGATCACGCGCTGGATCGGCGCGAGGCGCTTCGACAGCGGCAAGCATGCGGCCCGCGACAGCGACTTCAAGGCCATCCAGAAGAAGCTCGGCGCCGACGTGGATGCCTCCGACACCCACGAGCTCGGCAACCTGGAGGTCTTCGAGTTCCCGGGCGACTATTTCAACCCTGACGACGCCGAGAACATCGCCAAGATCCGGGGCGAGGAACTGGTGGCGCGGCGCGAGCGCCAATGGGCGCTGACCACCTGGCCCGACGTCGCCGCCGGCCGCAGCTTCACCTACGAGGGCGACCCCGACGGCCAGCGCGACGGCGATTACGTGATCGGTACCTGCACCTTCGTGGTGACGCACCCGGGCTACGAGTCGGTGGACTTCCGGGAGCGGCCGCGCCAGGCCAGCCAGCTGCTGGAGGAGGCGCTGGCCGAGGACGCGGTCAACGCCGGCACGCTGGACGTGCTGCGCGAGCTGCTGGACGAGACGCCGCACATGCGCACCGGCGAGCCCGGCATCTGCGCCTTCGTCCTCACCGTGTTCCCGGTGGAGCTGCCCTTCAAGCCGCCGCGGCTCACGCCGCGCGTGGCCATGCCGGGGCCGCAGTCGGCGATCGTGGTCGGCCCGCAGGGCGAGGAACTGCACGTGGACGAGCACGGCCGCGTGAAGGTGCACTTCCACTGGGACCGCAGCGAGAAGCGAAACGAGAAGTCGACCTGCTGGGTGCGCGTCTCGCAGCCCTGGGCCGGCAAGGGCTGGGGCGGCTATTTCATTCCGCGCATCGGCCAGGAGGTGCTGGTCGATTTCCTCAACGGCGACCCGGACCGGCCCATCATCGTCGGCCGGCTCTACAACGACGACCAGCCCATCCCCTACAAGTCGCCGACGCAGAGTGGCTTCAAGACGCGCTCGACGCCGGGCGGCAACCCCGGCACGTGCAACGAGATCATGTTCGAGGACAAGAAGGGCGAGGAGAAAATCTCGATCCACGCCGAGCTGGACATGAGCCGGAGCGTGGAACGCGACGATTCCACCAGCATCGACCGGGACCAGACCGTCACCGTCAAGCGCGACCAGACCAGCCTGGTGGACCGCGACCGCAAGCACACGGTGACGCGCAACGACACCAACATGGTCGTCGTGGACCAGAAGAACACGGTGAAGGGCAACCAGAACAACCAGGTGGTGGGCAACCAGACGAGCTTCGTCGACGCCAACCACCAGCTCACCGTGGGCGGCACCAGCACGGTCGACGTGGTGGGCGCCCGCAAGACCACGTACAAGGCAGGAGAGACGCACACCGTGGTGGGCAACCAGACGGTGAGCGTGACGGGGCTGATGTCCTTCAAGGCGGGCTCGATGAAGTTCGAGACGCCGCACATCGACTGGATGGTCACGGGTTCCAGCTCCAAGAACATCACGGTGCCGACCGGCCCGCTGAACCTGATGGCCAACAAGATCAAGCTGATGAGCAACACCGGCATCGAGATGATGTCGGTCGGCAACATCGACCAGACGGCCATCGGCTCCAACACCACGATCCTGGGGCCCAACACCAGCGGCTACATCGGTACCAACAGCGAGGCCAACCTGGGCATCAACCGCTCGACCTTCATGGGGATGAGCATCGAGAACGCGCTGGCGCTGGCCATGAGCAACAACGGCGGCGTGTTCATCGAGAACACGCTGGGGGTGAAGCTGGTCAACTGCGTGGCGCCGGAGATCAAGTCGATCTCCACGGCCGACGTCAACCTCACGCCGCTCAAGACGATCTCGCCGGGCGGCGGCGGTGGGCCGGCCACGGGCGCCGCGGTGGCAGGCGCGCTGGGCGCGGTAGCCGGCGCGGGGAGCGCCTTCTCGGACATCGGTGCCACGCTCAAGCAGTACGCCGATGCCGCGCAGGCCTTGAACGATGCCGCCGACGAGGCGCAGGCGGAAGGCATGAACGGCCTCGCGTCGCGCCTGAGGTCGCTGGCGGTGATGACCAACATGCGGCGCAACCATGGGATCCTGGGTGCGGTGCCGGTGGTGGGCACGGGCTTGCAGGTGTTCCTGGAAGTGTTCACCGGCGGAGATGCCATCGGCGCCGGGCAACTGGCCAGCGACGGCGCCACGACCAACGCGGATGGCTCCGCCATCCCCAGCCCCAGTCCGCCGAGCACCGGCGGTGGCAGTGGCGGCAGCGGGGGCGGCGGCGGCACGGGTGGTGGTGGCGGCGCAGGTGGCGGCGGCGGGAGCTGAAACCAGTCGGATCGCATGCAAGTTCTCAAGCCACAGGCGCTCGGGCTGTCGATGCGCCCCATTGAATTCCGCAAGCGCTTCGGCCTGTGCATCAGCGCCTGCCTGCACCTGCCCTTCGACCAGGGCGAGCGCGGCACGCTGTGGGCGGAGCAGTCCATGTGGACCTTCCTGGCGAAGGAGATGGCGCAGCCGCTGATCGACGAGGGCGTGTCCAAGCTCACACCCGAGTTCCTGGTGCACGGCCATGCGCATCCGCCGGCCGACCAGCCTGCCGGCCAGAACGCCTGTGCCGTGCGGGCCCGCGTGGGCGGGCGCGAGAAGACCGTGCTGGTCTTCGGCGACCGCATCTGGCATGGCGACCAGCCCGGTGCGCCCGCCCCCTTCGCCTCGATGCCGCTGGACTGGTCGCGCGCCTACGGCGGCCCCGATGTCCCGTCGAACCCGGCCGGCCGCGGCCGCCAGGCACGGGATGGCGTGGTGCCGCTGCCCAACCTCGAACTGCCGGGCGACCGATTGCGTCATCCCGATCAGGCCATTGCGCCGGCCGGTTTCGGTGCGCTCGACCCGATGCATCCCCAGCGCGTGGCCTACCGCGGCACCTACGACGCGAGCTACATGGAGCAGCACGCGCCCGGCTTCGCGCCCGACACCGACTGGCGCTACTTCAACCTGGCCCCGGCCGACCAGTGGATGGAGACGCCGCTGGTGGGCGACGAGTCCTTCTCCTTCCAGCACATGCATCCGACGCGGCCGCGGATCGAAGGTCGCCTGCCCGGGCTGCGCGCGCGCGTGTTCGTCGGCTATGCCATGCCCGAGGGCGAACCCAAGGTCCGCGAGGTGCCGCTGCGCCTGACCACGCTGTGGTTCTTCCCGCATGCCGAGCGCTGCATTGCGATCTTCCAGGGGCTGGCCGAAATCGGCACCGACGATGCGTCCGACGTGGCGAGCCTGCTGGGGGCCGTCGAGCGCCTGGGGCAGGTGCGCGACGATGCGTATTACCTGGAGGCGGCCGCGCGCCGGGCGCATCCCTCGCTGGGTGCCATCTATTCGCTGGTCGACAGCGATCTGCTGCCCGAAGGCATCGCGACCGCGGACCCGGCCGTGGAAGAGGCCAAGGCCCCCTTCGCCATGGAAGGCCTGCAGGGCAAGGCACAGTACCGGCGCGCCGAGCTCGACGTGGAAATGGCGCGCGAGAAGGTGCGCGCCATGGGCAAGGACCCGGATGCCCTGGGCATCCGCATGAAGCCGCTGGAGCAGCCGCCCACGGGCGACGCCTTGCCTGCCTACCTGGAGGCCAAGCTCAAGGAGGCGCAGCAGCAGCAATGGGCTGCGGTGGACGATGCGCTCAGCGCGCTCGAGAAGGGCCTGGCGATGGCGGCGGCCAAGCGCGTCCCGCTGTATGAGCTGAGCCATCGCGGGCCGCCGGTCTTCAGTGCGCAGGCGCAGCTCGCGCAGATCCAGGCCGCGTCGAAGGACCTGAAGCCGCCGCTCGAGCTGCCGCCGCTGCTGCGCAAGCTCTGCGTGCTCGAGGAGACGCACCGCGCCGGCTACCTGCAGACCGCGCACGTGCAGCCACCGGCCCATCCCTTGCCGGCGGCCGAGGCGGCCGCGTTGCGCGACGAGGTCGCGCGGGGCGTCGCGGCCGGCATCCGTTGCTTCTTCGGCGCCGACTTCACCGGCGCCGATTTCTCCGGGCTGGACCTGCGCGGGGTGGACTTTCGCGACGCCTGGCTGGAAAGCGTGGACTTCCGCGGCGCCAACCTGTCCGGCGCCAAGTTCGAGCGCGCCGTGCTCGCGCACGCGAAGCTGGATGGCACCACGGCCATCGGCACGGATTTCCGCAAGGCCAACCTCGGCCGGGCGCGGCTGGCCGGCGCGGTGTTCGACGATGCCGACTTCACCGAGGCGGTGCTGATGCGCTGCGGCTTCGCCGGCACGCAGGCCCGGCGCGCCCGCTTCATCAAGGCCAATCTGCTCGAAAGCACCTGGGGCGAGGCCGACTGGAGCGAAGCCGACCTGGAAGGCCAGACCTTCTACAAGCTCGACCTGCAAGGCATGCGATGGCCGGGCGCGCGGCTCTTGTCCTGCAACTTCATCGAATGCGAGATGGCTGGGCTGGACATGCGTGCCGCGATGCTGGAAGGCACGACCTTCGTGACGTGCCGGCTCGATGGCGCGATGCTGGGCGGGGCGAAGGCGGCCGGCGCGGTGGCGGTCAAGGGCTGCAGCCTGGCGAAAGCGGACCTCGGCGAGGCCGACCTGCGGCAGTTCAACTTCGGCGGCAGCGAACTGGGCGGCGCGCGGCTGGTGCGTGCGCAGCTGGCCGGCGCCAACCTGTCCGGGGCCCGCCTGCGGGGCGCCGACCTGCGGCTGGCCGTGGCCCAGGGCGCGCTGCTTCGCCGTACGGACTGCCAGGGAGCCAACCTCTCGGGCGTGGACCTGCGCGACGCGATCCTGCAGCACGCCGACCTGCGCGGCTGCGATCTGCGGCGCGCCAACCTCTTCGGTGCCGACCTGGCGCGCGTGCGGCTGGATGGCGGCACGCGTTTCGACGGCGCGCTGCTCACCCGGGCGCGCACCTGGCCGCGCCTCACCCGCGAGCAGCAGGAGGCGATGCCATGACGCCGCTGCTGCTGACGCTGGCCGTCTCCATGGGCGAGACCGTCGAGGGACATGATCTGAGCAAGGGCGCCTATGCGCGGCTCGGCCTGGGCGGCGGCGTGTTCACCCGCGTGAACCTGTCCGAGGCCGACCTGCGCGGTGCCGACCTGCGCGAGGCGGTGTTCGACCAGTGCGACCTGCGCGGCATGCTGGCCACCGGCGCGCAGATGCGCCGCGCCGTGTTCAACCGCTGCCTGCTCGACCATGCCGACCTGCGCCGCTGCGACCTGCACGGCGCGGTGTTCGCCGAATGCGATCTCGTCCATGCGCAGCTGGCCGACGCGATGCTGGCCATGGCCACCCTGTCCAAGTGCAAGCTCGACCACGCGGTGCTGCGCGGCGTCTGCCTGGATTCGGCGCTGCTCAGCCAGTCCACGCTGCTCGACGTGTGCCTGGACGACACCAGCTGGCAGTACACCACCACCAGCGAATGCGACCTGACGCAACTGACCTGGTCCGGCGCGCGCATGCTGCGCAACAGCTTCTTCCGCACCTCGCTGAAGAACAAGTCCTTCGACGGCCTGCAGCTGGAAGGCAGCCAGTTCTCCTTTGCCGACCTGTCCGGTACGGACTTCAGCGGCGTGGGCCTGCGCCAGTGCAACTTCCAGGGCGCGCAGCTCGAGGGGGCGCGCTTCGTGCAGGCCGCCGCGCCGGCTTCGCTTTTCTGCGAGGCGTCCGGTGGCGGCGTGGACTTCAGCGGCGCCGACCTGCGCCAGGCCCTGTTCACCGGCGCACGCCTGCCACGCGCGCGCTTCAACGGCTGCCAGCTGCACCAGGCGCATTTCGCTGGTGCGGTGCTCGGCGGCGCCCAGCTGCAGAAGGCCGATCTGAGCTACGCCGATTTCCGGCATGCCGACCTGGGCGGCGCCGATCTGCGCGGTGCCCGCATGACGCGCACCGTGCTGCACGGCAGCCGCACCGACGAGGCGCAGATGAGCGATCGCGCCAGCGCGCTCGAGACCGATCCCGAACTGCAGGCTGCCGAACGCTGGCAGCCCCTGGCCGCATGAATTCTTCGACGAGGTTGACCATGAGCGAACCCCTTTCCTCCGCCGTTCCCGCCCGCAAGCGCCGCCGTCCACAGGGCGCCGATGCGGCTGTGGCCCAGCCCCTGGCCGGGCAGTGGTGCGTCGGCACGGTGACCGAGGCCGAAGGCGGCGCGCTGGTCGTGCAAAGCGGAAGCCTGCGCCTGCCGGCCACGCGTGCCGCGAGCTGCCTGCTGGCACCGGCCGCGGGCGACAGCGTCGCCTGCCTGCGCGTGGCACCGCAGGAAACCTGGGTGCTCGCGGTGCTCCAGCGCGAGGAGGGCGTGCCGCAGGTGCTGCGCTGCGATGGCGATACGCGGCTGGAGGTGGCGGGCGGCACGCTCGCGCTGCATGCGGCGTGCATCGAGCTGCGCACCGAGCTGCTGGACGCCAGCGCGCGCCGCACCACGCTGGCCACCGACAGTGCCGACGTGGTGGGCCGGCAACTGAGCCTGGTGGCCTCGCGCATCAAGCTGGTGGGCTCGCTGCTGTCGAGCGTGGTCGACCGGGTGCAGCACTTCAGCAAGAACTACCTGCGCCACACCGACGGCATGGACAAGGTGAGCGCCACGCACGTGGAAGTGCAGGCGCAGCAGCTGATGCGGCTGGAGGGCGAGCATGCCCTGGTCAACGGGCGCGAGCTGATCAAGGCGCGCGGCGCGCAGATCCACTTCGGATAGGGGGCGAGCATGTTCGCCAACTGCCAGATCATGGGCACCGACATGGGCTTTCCCGACGTCTGCATGACGCCGGCCGCGCCTTCCCCCATTCCAGTGCCCTATCCCAACATCGCCATGGGGCCGATGGCCATTCCCAACTGTCCCAACATCCTCGTGATGGGCGGGCCGGCGCACAACCTGGGCACCACCATCCCGATGACCAACGGCGACAACGCCGGCGTGCTGCTGGGCGTGGCCTCGGGCACGGTGATGGGGCCGAGCCGCCACCTGACCGGCGCCTTCACCGTGCTGCTGCAGGGCATGCCGGCGACGCGGCTGACCAGCAGCTCGCTGCAGAACAGCACCAACTGCCCGGGCGTGCGCACGGTGCCGAGCCAGACGCTGCTGGTGCTGCTGGCGCCATGAGCTTGATGTCAGGGCTTGCGCATGTCCCATTCGCGCGCGACGTCGTCGCTGCTCTTGGCCGGGCGGAAGTAGCGCGCGGGGTTGCGCTTCCAGTCGGCGCGCAGCACGCGTTCGGCGAACTGCTGGATCTCGCCCAGCGACGCGTCCACCGGGCGCTCGCGCTCGCGTCCGTCGGTCGTCACCTCGCGCACCTGCCCGCCCTGGAACTGCACGCGCATCACCAACGGCTTGGCCACGGGGTAGTAGCAGCGCTGGCCGCTGTAGACGCCCGTGATCTGCTCCCCGGAGGCCAGCACGATGTCGTATTCGAGAAGGTTCGACTTGGCGTTGTTGCCCGGGCCGTAGCGGCAGCGCGCCACGACCTGGGAGATCTCCTGCAGCCATCGGCGCGCCTGCTCGCCCGCCTGCGGCAGCAGGCCAGGCCGCAGCGCTGGATCCATCGCGGCGATCTCGCGCGCGATCGCGCCGTTGATCAGTTCCACCAGCTTCGGGCTGGGTGTGTCGCCGGGCTGCTCGGGCGTGCGGCCGGTGCAGGCGGACAGATAGGCAGCGAGCGAAGCCAGGATCATGATGTGGACCTTGCCGTTCAGCATGGGAGATCGAAGCATGGCAGCCATTAGACGATCGATCGGGGGCCGTTCTCAAGCACGGCCCGGCATGCAGGGAGGTATTTCGTGATCCGCATCGCCGTCGTTTCGCTCCAGGGCGCGCCGGCGCCGCGCACGCTGGCCGCGCAGTTCGGCGCCGATGGTGGGACCATCGGGCGTGCGGCCACCAATGCGCTGGTGCTCGACGACCCCGAGCGCACCGTGTCGCGCGTGCATGCGCAGGTGCTGTGCCGCGATGGCCGCTTTTTCATCATCGATCGCGGCAGCAATCCGATGCTGTGCAACGGGCGCCCGCTGGGCGCGGGACAGGAGGCCGCGCTGTCGCAAGGCGACCGGCTGGTGATCGGCGGGTTCGAGCTTGCGGTGGAGATGGCGTCGTCGCAGCCGGTGGCGGCTGCGCAGGCGCCGGCACCGGTCCGTCCAGCCGCGGCGCTGCCGACCGACGACGATCCCTTCGCCGACCTGCTGGCCGGGCTCGGGCCGCCCGGGCCGGCTTCGTCGCCGGCCGCGCCTGCGCCATCGTCGGCCTCGGCCGGGCCCTTCGCCGATCCGCTCGGTGCCGGCGGCGGCGTTTCAGCATCGGCCGACGATCCTTTCGCGGATCTGCTGGGCCCCGCGCCTGCGCCTGCGCGCGCAGCGAGGGGCCCGGCGCCGGCGCAAGGCTTGCCGCTGGATGACTTCTCGGACCTCGGCCTCGCGCCGCCGTCGTCCCGGGCGCGCGGTATCGACGAGCTCTTCGGCACCGGTGCGGGCGGCGGCGGCGATCCGCTCGCGATGTCGCCGCTGGCCGATCCGCTGCACCAGCCCAACACCGCCTCGGCATCCGATCCGCTGGCGGCTTTCCAGAGCGTGCAGGCGCCGGCAGCGGCGCCGCGCGGCGACCACCTGCAGATCGGCCAGTTCGCCTATGCACCGCCGCGCGAGGCGGTGCCGCCGCCGGCTGCGCCGAAGTTCGACGACATGACGGGCGAGCCGTTGCGCGCTTCGACGGAGCCGCAGCGGGCTGCGCTGGCGGCGTCGGTGTCCGCGCCCGGGGCCGCGCCCGTGTCGGTCTCCGTGTCCGTGTCTGCGCCGGTCTCCGCACCTGCCCCTGGCCCGGCACCCGACGCGCTGCTCGCCGCCTTTCTGCGCGGCCTCGGCAGTACGCACCAGGCGCCGTCGCAGCTCACGCCGGAGCTCATGGAGCGCATCGGCGTGCTGCTGCGATCGTCCACGGAGGGCACGCTCCAATTGCTGCTGGCGCGCCAGACGCTCAAGCGCGAGGTGCGTGCCGAGGTCACGATGATCGCGGCCCAGGCCAACAACCCGCTCAAGTTCTCGCCGACGGCGGAGGTGGCGCTCGCGCATCTGCTCGGCCCCGGCATGCGCGGCTTCATGCCGGCCGAGGCGGCCATGCGCGACGCCTTCGACGACCTGCGCGCACACGAGTTCGGCGTCATGGTCGGCATGCGCGCGGCGCTGGCGCACGTGATCGAGCGCTTCGCGCCTGCGGAACTTGAAAAGAAGATCGCGGCCAGGTCGGCGCTCGACAGCCTGTTCGCGGCCAACCGCAAGGCCAAGCTGTGGGATCAGTTCACTGCGCTGTACGCCGGCATCGCCAGCGAAGCGGAGGACGACTTCCATGCGCTGTTCGGCAAGGCCTTCCTGCAGGCCTACGAAGAGCAGATGCAGCGGCTGAAGTCCGGAAACTGACCGGCCTGCAACAACGGGGGAGAGGAACGTGGAAATAGAGATCGTCACCTTGTCCAGGCAGGGCGGCCGCAGTTACAACGAAGATGTCTTCGGGCAATGGAACGACGGCCATTTCGTCGCCTGCCTGGTGGCCGACGGCGCTGGCGGGCACGGCGGCGGCGACGTGGCCGCGGCCATCGTCCGCAGCAGCCTGCTGGAGGGATTCGCGGCCCAGCCCGGGCTCGACGCCGGGCTGCTGCGCGGGTTGATGGAGCGCGCCAATCGCGCGATCGTGGCGCGCCAGGCCGAGGGCGGCAAGCTGGCGGCCATGCGCTCGACGGCGGTGCTGGCGGCGATCGATCTGCACGCGCACCGGATCGCATGGGTCCACAGCGGCGACAGCCGTGCCTACCTGTTCCGCGGCGGCGCACTGGTGACGCGCACCGTCGACCACAGCCTGGTCCAGCAGATGGTGGCCGGCGGCATGCTGGACGAGGAGGGGGCGCGGGTCCATCCGCAGCGCAACATGCTCCTGTCGGCCCTGGGTTCCGAGCAGGAGCCTCCGGAGATCACGGTCTCGGCGCCCATGCCGCTGGCGGTGGGCGACGTGTTGCTGCTGTGCAGCGACGGCATCTGGGAGCCGCTGGGCGACGAGGTCCTGCGGGAGACGCTGCAGGCGTCGCAGAGCCCCAGCCAGTGGGTCGAGCAGCTCGACGCGCAGGTCAAGGCCCGCGCCAAGCCGGGTCACGACAACTACACGGCGCTGGCGCTGTGGGCGCGCGAGGAAGACGAAACGACGCGGCCGATGCCCTGAAGAAAAAAGCGCCGACGACCTCCAAAGTCGTCGGCGCTCCGAAACCTGCTTTGCCAAGCGCAGCGAAGGCCGCTGGTGTCGCCCCCTTGAGGGGGGGAGGCGGCTACACGAAGTAAGCAGGCAACGGGGGTGGGTTACCCATACGCGACGTTTTCCGCGATGTTCCACGCGGCGGTCTTCACCCCTTCGCCGCCGCCCTTTTTCGTCTGCGGGTCGTACTCGAACTTCACCTTGGCGAAGTTGAGCGTGACGTTCTCGGTCAGGCGGTCCTCGCCGCCGCTGCCGCCGGTGCTGATGCTGGTCACGATCAGGTCTTCCATCGTGATCTTGATGTACTCCAGCGGATCGTCGCCGGCCTTGCGGACCACCAGCGTGGCCTTGTCGTAGTGGGTGCCCTTGCAGCAGGCCAGCAGCAGCGCGTGCGAGGCCGAGTCCACGTACTTGGTGAAGGACAGGTCCTGGACGTTCACCTTGCCGGCGCCGCCGCCTTGGCCGATGTGCGTGGTGCCGCTCTGCGACGCGCCCCAGCTCCAGGCCAGGACGTCGATGTCTTTCTTGTGCTTGGAATCGACCGACTCGCCGTCGACGGCACCGATCTTGATGAACATGTCTACTGCCATGATGAACACCTTTCAGTTGGGGGTGGGTGAAGGATCCGGTGCTTGCCCGCCAACCTGCGGGGAAGCTGCCTGGAGAACGATGACGGGTCTCTGTTTTTCAACAGCCTCGGCGTGACTTATTTCTTGCCGGAAGGCAGTTTCGAGACCAGTCGCAGGGACACGGTGAGCCCTTCCAGCTGGTAGTGGGGGCGCAGGAAGAACTTGGAGCTGTAGTAGCCCGGGTTGCCTTCCACCTCCTCGACCACCACTTCGGCCGCGGCCAGCGGCTTGCGCGCCTTGGTCTCTTCCGACGAGGTGGAGGGGTCGCCGTCGACGTAGTTGGTGATCCACTTGTTCAGCCAGCGCTCCATGTCGTCCTTTTCCTTGAAGCTGCCGATCTTGTCGCGCACGATGCACTTGAGGTAATGCGCGAAGCGGTTGCAGGCGAACAGGTAGGGCAGGCGGGCCGCCAGGTTGGCGTTGGCGGTGGCGTCCGGATCGTCGTACTCGGCCGGCTTGTGCAGCGACTGCGCCCCGATGAAGGCGGCGAAGTCGGAGTTCTTGCGGTGGATGAGCGAGAGCAAGCCCGCCTTGGACAGCTCGGCCTCGCGCCGGTCGCTGATCGCGATCTCCGTCGGGCACTTCTGGTCGACGCCGCCGTCGTCGCTCGGGAAGGTGTGCAGCGGCAGGTTTTCGACCGCGCCGCCCGATTCGATGCCGCGGATGCGCGAGCCCCAGCCGTACAGCTTGTAGGAGCGATTGATGTTGGTGGCCATCGCATACGCGGCATTGGCCCATGCGTACTTGCTGTGGTCGGCGCCGGAGACGTCTTCCTCGAAGTCGAATTCCTCCACCGGGTTGGTCTTGGCGCCGTAGGGCGTGCGGGCCAGGAAGCGCGGCATGCACAGGCCGATGTACTTCGAGTCGTCGGACTCGCGCAGGCTGCGCCAGCCGGCGTATTCGGGCGTGGAGAAGATCTTGGTCAGGTCGCGCGGGTTGGCGAGCTCCTGCCACGACTCCATCTGCATCAGGTTCGAGCTGGCGCCGGTGATGAAGGGGGCGTGTGCCGAGGCGGCGATCTTGGCCATCTCCCCGAGCAGCTCCACGTCGGGTGGGCTCTGGTCGAAGTGGTAGTCGCCCACGATGGCGCCGAAGGGCTCGCCGCCGAACTGGCCGTATTCCTGCTCGTAGACCTTCTTGAACATCGGGCTCTGGTCCCAGGCCGCGCCCTTGAACTTCTTCAGCGTCTTGTGCAGCTCCTTCTTGGAGACGTCCATCACGCGGATCTTGAGGTTCTCGTCCGTCTCGGTGTTGTTCACCATGTAGTGCAGGCCGCGCCAGGCGCTCTCCAGCTGCTGGAACTCGGCGTTGTGCAGGATCTTGTTGACCTGCTCGGTGAGCTTGCGGTCGATCGCGGCGATCATCGCCTGGATCGACTGGGTCACGTCCTTGCCGATGACCTGGGTGTTGGCCAGCGCCTGCTGCGCCAGCGTGAGAACCGCCGCTTCGACGGCGCTCTTGGCTTCGTCGCTGCGGGGTTTGAACTCCTTCTGCAGGAGCGATGCGAAGTCGCTTCCTTCGTAGGCGACGTCCTTCAGTGCGCTCTGCTGGTCGAGTGCTTCGGTGGCCATGGTGCTATCTCCTCGTGTTCGGATGGGGCAGGCTTCAGGCGGCCGGCGCGTTGCCTTCCTCGGCCGGCTTGGCGCTGGCGGCGAGGGTCTTCAGCAGCTCGGGGTTGTCGAGCACCTTGGCCAGCAGTTCCTCGGCGCCGCCCTTGCCGTCCATGTAGGTCACCAGGTTCGAGAGCTGGTTGCGCGCCTCCAGCAGCTTGTTGAGCGCGTCGACCTTGCGGGCCACGGCGGCGGGCGAGAAGTCGTCCATGTTCTCGAAGGTGATGTCGACCTTGAGTTCGCCCTCGCCGGTGAGCGTGTTGGGCACCGAGAAAGCGGCGCGGGGCTTCATGGCCTTCATGCGCGAATCGAAGTTGTCGACGTCGAACTCCAGGAACTTGCGGTCGGCCACCGGCGCCAGCGGATCGGCCGGCTTGCCCGAGAGGTCGGCCAGCACGCCCATCACGAAAGGCAGCTGCACCTTCTTCTCCGCGCCGTACAGCTCCACGTCGTATTCGATCTGGACCCGTGGCGCCCGATTGCGGGCAATGAACTTCTGGCTGCTCTTGGACATGAAAGAACTCCTTGCGGGGTGGAATGTCGATGGATGCGGGCGTGCGGCGGGATCGGCAGAGGCCTCACTCGCTGGACGCCTGCCTGCCGGTCACGGTCTCGATGGTGTCGAGCGCGTTCGGTGCGAGGTCGGCCATGATCTCGAGGAAGCTCACGCCGATCAGCTTCTTGGCGCGCGCGATCAGGAGAGGCGCCGGGTTGCCGGGCTCGGATTGCTCCAGGTAGCGGATCACGCGGTCCAGCGTCTGCAGCACGTCCTGCCGGCTGCGCAGCTCGCCGGGAGCGGCCGCGCGCGCAGGTGCGCCGCCGGGGGCTGCGCCGTCGGCGCCTTCCGATTCCCCGGCCAGGTCCCCGGCGGGATCGGGGGCACCGACGACCGCCGCGCAGGCCTTTTGGACGATCTGGCCGACGCTGCGCAGGCGCGACAGGTCGACGCCATTGATGCGCCCGCTGCGCTCGTCGAGCAGCCGCTGCAGGGCGGCGACCCGGTCCGGCACCTCCATGGCGGCCCGGAGCAGTTCGGGGTTCTCGGCATGGATCGCCTCGAGGCCGCCCTGGATCTGGGACAAGGACAACGTCGCCTCGCCGCCCAGCGGCGCCATCGCGTTGTAGGCGATGGCGATGTCGCGCACCCGGATCGGCCCGATGCCGCGTGCCACGCCCAGCGGCGCGTCGTGCAGGTCGCGCAGCACCATGCCTTCGTCGGCCAGCGGCGCGAGCGCGTTCAGGCGCATGGTCGGGTCGTTGTCGTCGTCGGCATCCAGCTTTGGATGTATGCCGTCCCAGTACTGGTCGAGCAGGCCTGACAGCAGGCGCAGGCCGAAAAGGAAGCCGTTCAGGCCCTGCATCCTCGTGCCGGCGCGCAGCAGCAGCACGGCGGCGCGTACGTCCTTGCTGCGGGTGAGCAGGGCCTGGGCCTGCTCGCTGACCTCGCGCCACTCGGGCTCGACGGCGGGAATGACGGTGTCGCCGAACTGCTGCTCGGCCTTGCCCTGCGCGGCCGTCTCCAGCGCGGTGAAGGCAGGGTCGTACTCCAGGTCATCGCCGCACGGCGAGGCCTCGCTGACGGGCGCTTGCAGTGCATCGACGAGTTCGGGTGTCAGCATGTGGCTGTTCGAATGGATAGGGGTCTGCCGGCGCGGGTGCATGACCTCTGCCCTCCGGCCGATTCATCTGTCGGCAGACGCTGGTGATAATCAAAGATGCCCTCAGACGGGTCAATGCAACGAAGGGAATAGCATGAGCAAGCCCGGTACACGCCGTTCGCCCTATGGACGCCTTCGCAACGCGGGGCGCCGTCGCTTGCTGTCGGGCCTAGGGCTGCTGGCCGCCGGCCTGCTGGCCGCCGGTTGCGCGAAGCCGCCGCCGCCTCCTCCGCCGCCCGTCACCACGCCGGTGGCCATGACGCTGGTGGCCGGCGCCGATGCCAACCCCGACGCCCGCGGCCGGGCCTCCCCGCTCACCGTGCGCGTCTATGCGCTCAAGACCAGCAGCGCCTTCGAGTCGGCCGACTTCTTCTCGCTCTTCGAGAAGGACCAGGCCACGCTGGGCGCGGAGATGGCGCAGCGCGAGGAAGTGCTGTTGCGGCCCGGCGACAGCAAGAAGCTGGAGATGGTGCTGGCCGCCGACATCAAGGCGATCGGCGTGATGGCCGCCTACCGCGACCTCGAGCGCGCGCGCTGGCGCGAGGTGAAGCCGGTGGAGCCGGGGAAGCCCCTGGTGCTGACCACGAGTTTCGGCGCTCGGCAGATCCGAATCGAAACCAAATAACCACGCGCCTCATCGTGCGAGGGGCTGGTCGGCCGGCAGGAAGCGCCGGAACAGGTCCTGGATGAACGCGGCCTCATCCTCCAGCGCCGGTGCCGCCACCAGGTAGAGGCCGCGCCAGCGCGCGTGCGCATGGCCCCCCGAAGGCCCGAAGAGATGCTGCGCGGTGATGCGAAGACCGGGCTGCAGCGTGCGCAACTGCTCGATGAAGACATGGATCGCCTGGCGACGCGCCGGCTCGGGCTCGCCGCGCAGCAGGCCCATGCGCAGGGCGTGCAGCCGCTGGATCAGCGGCTCGAATAGCATGTCGGACCGGCCTGCTGCCGCGATGCCGTCCGGCAGGCGATGGCCCAGGGCCTGGGCGCGCACCGGGGCAGGGAGGGCAGCGCGCAGCACCGCATAGCCCGGCAGCCGTTCCAGGCCTGTGACCAGCAGGTAGATGGGCAGGTGCAGCCGCAGCAGTTCGGCGGCTTCGTCGATGCGCTGCCGCAGGCGCTGGGCATCGGCGGCCAGGCGCTGGCCGTCGCCCAGCAGGGCCGCCGCGCTCATGCAGACCACGATGCCGTTGAGCGGCAGGCGCTCGCGCTGGTCGGCCAGGGCCAGGAGGGCGTGCAGCCAGAGGCCGCGCGATTGCGGCGTGGCCGGCTCGCGCATGGCGGCGGGGCCGGCCTCGATCGCCACCATCGCCGGCAGCAGGTGCCAGCGCCAGAATGCGGGTTCTGCGCCCGCGTCCGGTGCCGGTGCCGGTGCGGGCGCTGCATCGCGCCGGGCGGCCGCCAGCAAGGCGGGCAGCCCGGCGTCCTCGCCGCCGATGAACAGCAGCCAGGGCAGGTCGTAGAGCGGCTGGTTCAGGCCGCGCAGGGCCGAGCTGCGCAGCAGCGTTTCGCGCATCTGCAGGGCCGCGGCCTGGGTGGCGGCGACAGCGCCCTGAAGCGCCGCGTCCGCTGGCAGCTCCAGCGCTTCGATGCGCCGCCGCAGCATGCGCCGCCGCGCCGAGTGCCGCGCACCCAGCATGAACCACCACAGCGCCAGCAGGCTTGCCATGCACAGCGCAAGCAGCAAGCCGTATTGGGTGGGCAGCGGGTGCGGCGTGTTCATGGCGGCCGCCGTCGGATGCGGCTCATCGGGCGACGGTTTCGAGGAACATGAAGTCGGCGATCGGCCGCCCCGCGGCCTCGTTGAGCGCCAGCCCCTCGCGCAGGCGCTGCAGGTAGGCCGAGGCGAGCTCGAAGGGCGGCGCGCCGGCGGTGTCCTGCAGCGGAACGGTCGAAGACAGGGCTGTGATCAGCACCGTGCCGAAGGGCGGACTCACCAGCCAGCTCGAGGGGATGTCGTGGCCCAGCTCGACGGCCTCGCCCGGCCGCAGGCGCGACAGGCCTCGGCTCGCGTCAAGGTGCATGACGGCACCGTCGGCCGTGTAGTAGTCGACCCGGAGATGGCCCTCCTGATCGGCATGGGTGACGCGCACCAGCACCGGATCACCCTCGCGCAGCCGGTGCTCGTGCGCGCTCGGCACCCGCACCTTGAGCGGCTGCCGCAGCGCCTGGTTGCGTGCCTGGTAGGGCTTGAGGATGGCCACCACTTCGCAATGCGGCCAGATGCGCAGGCGCAGATCGAAGCTGGCCGCCTCTGCGCCCGGCACGGCGCGCACCTCGCGTTCCACGCGGGCGATGTCCTCTGGCACCGGGACGAAGCCGCTGATGCGCAGCGTGCCGTTGCGCTCCGGCGAGGCGGCCAGGTCCGCGCAGGCGAAGGCCTGCAACTGCTGCTCGACCCGCTGCGCCAGCGTGGGGGACGGCTCGCGCGGGCCGCCCAGCATGGTCCAGAGCAGGTAAGCGAGGGGGATCAGCAGCGCCAAGGCGCCGGCGGCACGCATCAGCGCGCGCTCGCGGCGTTCCGGCACGCGCGGGGCCGGGGGGTCGGGCGTGCCATAGGGCTGGGGCGTGATGCGCTCCTCGGCCAGGGTCTGGAGCGCCAGCGGCACCACGGGCAGCTGGCGCCCATGCAGGTCCTTCAGCTTGCCGAGCTCGCCGCCGTCGCCGTTTTCGAAGTAGTACTGGCCCTTGAAGCCGTGTGCCAGCGCGTGCCAGTAGATCTCGCGCACCTCGCCTTCGTCCGGCTGCAGGGCCGACAGGTGGTGGAAGAACTCGCTGTGCGCGTTGTTGGAGTTGAAGAGCTGCGCCTGCAGCGGCGCCGCGCCGCTGCCGCTCCAGCCTGGATGGCGCGCGATCAGCTCGTCGAGCCACGCGACCATGGCGAAGGCGGCCGATTCGATGTGCGCGTCCGTGCTGCCGGCATCCCGTGCCGCGGTGCGCGCCTGCTCGAGCAGTTGACGCGCGCGGTTCTGCACCGCATCGGGCGCCGGCACGGCGCGGCCGGCGGCGATGGCCGCTTCCAGTTCGAGGCCGAACGAAAACAACGCACTGAAGCAGTCGAACAGCCGAGCCATGAAGCGCTCGCGCTATTCTTCGACGACGGGAGCTTTGGGCCTGCAGCGTTTGCACATGCCGATGTCCCCGTGGGTTGTGCGTTGAAGGTTGGATTCATTCTTTCAACGCACCTGGGGCCTCGCCATACCGCTTGGGGACTATGTCGTTCGGGCGGCCGGCGAGCCTTGCTGCGCGTGGCGATCGAAGTTATCTTTGGTGGTACTTTGAGCGTCACGCTTCACTACGACTAATTCTTTGGGGCCCGCCATGAAAATTCTGATCGCCGACGACCACCGGCTCGTCATCGAGGCGGTCAAGGCCAAGCTGTCGGAGATCGAGCCAGGCATCGAGTTCGTCCTGGCGATGAGCGTCGACGAGCTGCTGGCCGGCGCGTCCGATGACATCGACCTGGCCGTGATCGACCTCAACATGCCCGGCGCCGAGGGCCAGGCCCACGTGGAGGAGATCCGCCGTCGCCATCCGGCCGTGCCCGTGATCGTGCTCTCCGGCTACGAGGACCCGGCCATCATGCGTGCGGCGCTGGAGCGCGGCGTGCTGGGCTTCATTCCCAAGGCCTACTCGCCCGAGGTGATGCTGTCGGCCGTGCGCCTGGTGCTGGCCGGCGGCGTCTACGTGCCGCCCATGTTGCTATCCGCCGTGCCGCCGGGCGTGACGGCCGGCGTGCCTGCAGGGGCCGGTGAGGCGGCGCAGCGTGCCTCCTCCGCGGCCACCGCCCAGACGCTCGAGCACCTGCGCACCGTGCTGACCGAGCGCCAGGTGGAGGTGCTGCAACTGCTGTCACAAGGCAAGCCCAACAAGCTGATCGGGCGTGCGCTCGGCATCAGCGAGGGCACGGTGAAGATTCATCTCGCGGCCATCTTCCGCGCGCTCAACGTGCGCAACCGCACCGAGGCGGTGGTGGCAGCCCAGTCGCTCACCGAGGCCTGAGTTTCCCGCGCCAGGCGGGTGCCTCGCTCGGAGGGCGCAGGGTATGAGCTGATCTCGTCGGCCGGCCTACTGCGCCGGGTGGAATGTGCGTCGTGAGTGCGGTTCTCGCGGCGTGACAATTCATCAGGTTATGAATCATCACGATTTCTGCCGCGCGGATCGTCGAAGGGCCTGCCGGTAGCGCCTATGCGGCCCACGCTGCGCGCCTTTGCGAAGGTGCGTGGTGCTTCTCGCCGCGAGACTGTGAACCAGGTCAGGATCTCGCCGTTGACTCGGATTAATCCTGATCAATTGTCGCGGGTCCGTCGTACGCCTTGTGCCGCTCGGCACCATAGCAAGCATTAAGTCTTACCACTGTGCAAGGCGATCGAGGAGTCCCGTGTCACGGCCTTCCCCGGCGCCCATGCCAACCATCGGAGCTCCATGACATGCCAGCCGGAGAAAGCCTGATTCGACGTGTGGTCGTGATCGACCCTGTACTTCGTACCCGCGAGCACATGCGTCGCGCCGTCCGCGCGCTTGGCTATGCACCGCTGGTCTTCAACGATCTGGAGGAACTGCTTCCGCTGCGCGAAGGCCTGCTGCGTTGTGCGGCCGTGTGCCTTGGCCTTCCGCACTACCCGGCCGAGGTGCAGGCCTGGGTGCGTGCCGCCAGGAGCGTGGTGGCGGCCGGCGCGCCGATGCTCTTTCTCACGCGGGAGAATCCATTGAAGGCCCCCGGCGCCCTGCGCTGCGCCGAGGGCGATCTGGTGCTCGCCGCGCCGACTTGCTTTGCGGACGTGCACAACGGGCTGAAGTCGTTCCTGACGCAGCATTCGATGGCCCCCGCCATCACGGGCCTGACATGGGGGGCCTACCGTTTCGTGCCGGCGAGGGAGTCGGTTGTGTTCGACGACATCGAGGTCCACCTGCGGCCGGTGGACTTCGAACTCGCGCTCGAGTTCTTCCACAACACCAACCGCGTGCTGTCGCGCGACTGGCTGCGCACCATGGCCTCGGGCCTCATCCCCGATGCCGGCGGCCGCTGGCTGGATGCCTCCGTGGCACGCCTTCGCACCCATCTCGGATTGGCCACCTTCGAGGGCTGCGAATGGCAGCTCAGCAGCATCCGCTATGGAGGCTTCAAGCTCAGCCGCCACCATGGCAGGAAGACCGCAAAGCCTGTCGTGATACCGGATGGCATCGAGCAGTGCGAGGCTTCCTCGGCCCTCAGCGGCTGAGTCGCGGCGCCGCGGCGCTCGTGCCTTCCACTGCCGCCGTTTCCCCGCCAGGCGGTTCGAACTGCGTGTCTTCCGGGCTGAGGGGCAGGCCGATCAGGAAGGTCGTCCCCGCGCCCGGTGCGCTCACCACGTCGAGCCAGCCGCCGTGGCGCGCGATTACCTTGCGCACGATCATCAGGCCCAGGCCCCAGCCATGGCCTGCTTCTGCATCCGCGCCAGGCGTCGACTTGCGTCCCCCTTCGTGGGTCATCAACTCCTCGATCTGGCTTGCATCCATCCCGCTGCCCTCGTCCTGTACCGAGATCACGACCTCACCATGGGCCAAGGCGGACTGGGAATCCGTCTCCACGCAGACATAGATGGTGTCCCCGGGCTGGCTGTAGCGGATCGCGTTGTTCAGCAGGTTCACCAACCCGCGCGTCAGCAATGACGCGTCCGCCCAGAGCGCACCCTCCGCTGCGCCCAGCCGCGGTTCGACGGTCAGGCCGCGTGCGTGGGCCGCGGACCAGATCGCGTCAATGGCATCGAGCACCACCGAGCCCGCAAGGGTTGGCGCGAAGCGATACACCTTCGACTCCGCTTCCAGCATGTCCATGAAGCTTTCCGCCAACTGGATGGTGCGGCGTGCCTCGCGGCCGATACCGTCGATCATGTGCTGCACGTCGCCATCGGAGGCGCCGTCGACGTGGAGCGCGAGCAGGCTGAGAATCGACACCTGCGGGCTGCGCACGTCATGCGAGAGAAAGCTGAACCATTGCTCGCGCTCGCGCTGCGCCTGACGCTCCGCGGTGATGTCGTTGAGCACCACCACCCAGGCACGCGAGGACGCGCTCTGCGTGTTGGATTCGTCCAGCAAGGCTGCGCGCAGCGTGAAGATGCTGCCCTGTTCGGTGGTGTATTCACGGACCATCGCCTCGTCCCAGATTGTTTGCACCCGCCCCTGCACCATGCGCGGGTCCTCTATCTCCGCCTTCCGCAGGCCGGCGATCAGCTGGGGCAAGTCCGCGCCCTGGAGCCGGTCGGCACCATCGTCCGGCCGCTGCATCGCGCCCGCCGAGGACAGCGAAGGCTGAGGCGCCAGGAGCTGCTGGGCCGCTGCATTGCTCTGGCTGACCACGCCGTCGGGACGGCAGATCAGCACCGGTACCGGCAAGGACCACATGCCCTGGGTCAACAGCGCCTGGAGCCGTGTCAGCCGTTCGATCGCCAGATCCAGCGTGTTGGTCCGGCGTTCCACCGAGTCCAGCGCGACCGGTTGCAAGGGAAGCGGCGGTTCGAAGGCGCCCGCCGGCACCGCATTGAGCCGCTCCGCGCGCTCGCGGAAGAACAACAGCAGCTCGCTCATGCGGCGCCAGCTCCACAGGACGTAGGCCGCCGCTACACCGCACAGCGGCGAAGCGAGCGGCAGCGCGATGCGCCCCTGCACCAGTGCGAGATAGTTCAATCCGATGCACAGTGCCGCCACCGACAATGTCCATGCCGCCGAATGGCTCGCGTTCAGCAGGAACAGCAGCAGCGCGATCCAGATCGGGACCGAGATCCACAACACCCGCCGCCAGTCCACTGGCACCTCGATGGCCTGGTCATGCAGCAGGGAGTCGATCGCATTGGCATGCACTTCCACCCCCGGCAGATTGGTTTGTGCGCCAATGCCCGCTACCGGAACCGTGTCGCCCAGTGCCGCATCGGCCAGCGCCCCCACCAGCACCAGCTTGCCGCGCACCAGTTCGTCGTTGAAATCGCCGCGCAGCATGTCCAGGTACGACACCGTGGGATAGCTGCCCGCCGCGCCCGCGAAGTCGATCCCGAAGCGTCCGAGCCGCACCCAGCCCTCGCTCGCCTCCTCTCCCAGCTGGGAGGCGGCTACCGGCGCCCCCGGCTTGCCGGCGATGACCAGGCCCAGGTAAGGCCATGCCTCCTGCGCCGGGCCCTCCCAGCGCCAGAGGCCTCGCACCAACCCGTCGGCATCCGGCGTCGCATTGGCATGGCCCACACCGTGCGCCGCCTTGGCCAGCACAGGAATCGGCGGCCTGAACGAGGACGTCCTGCCCGACCCCGTCACGTAGTCCAGCGGAAGGTACACCGGCACCTTTGCCATTGCCGCGGCCAGCGCCTGATCCTGCGTGGGGTCGGAAGATGGCGTGCTGAGGAAGAGATCCAGCAGCACCGCTTTCGGCGCACGCCTGGCCAGCTGCTCGAGCAACAGCGCATGGATCGACCGTGGAACCGGCCAGGGACCCAGCATCTCCAGTGTTCGCTTGTCGATGCCAACGATCAGGATGTCGCCCGACGGCCGCTGCGCGCTGTCGAACAGCATCCGGTCATAGATGGCCGCGTTGGCCTCCACCAGTCCGGGGCGTCCATCCAGCCAGACGATGGCAGACGGCAGCAGCAGCAACATCAACATCCATTCGGCCAGATATCGACGGTGCAATCGCTGCATGAGTCCACCCGCGAGGACTCCCCGGCTCAAGGGGGAGGTACTTCGAAGCTGCCCCCCCATTCGGATGACAACACCGACTCTCCCTCTGCTTGCTCGCGGCTTCGCCAGTAGTAGCGTCCAGGGCCTTCGAGAGGACCGACCGACACGCCGCTTGCATAGGCCCCTGACGTCACCACCAGCGGCGACGCAAAGTCCGGCGTTTTCGCGAGCTCAAACACAGTATGGCCTTGCCCTTGACGCGTTGTCCAGCGTATATCCCACAGGCCACCGCCGGCCGCCCGCGCCTCGCTGGTCGTCGGCGCCTGCGGCGGCGCCACGAAGGTCACGCCCTCACTCGACCGGCCCTCGACCCCCTGCGCGTCGATGGCGGAGATTCGCGTGTGATAGAAGCCCGTCCCCAACGGTTCCGGCAGTGTCTGCAGCGCGAAATACGGGCGCTGCGCGCGCAACTCCGCCGCCAGCTGCAGGAAGCCCGAGTCGTTCGCCAATTGCAGCCGGTACGCGGCCGCACCGGCCACCGCCTGCGCCTCCACCGTGCTTCTATCGTGCGGCGCGCGCAGTACTGGGGGTGGCAGCAGGCCTCGCACTTCCAGCGCGCCATCTCCGGCGCCCAGCGGAATGCCTTCGAACTCACCGACGTCCACGCTGCGCCGGCCCCCATCGAGCTCCGTCGCCCGTACGAGGCCCTCCAGCACTTCCAGCGCCTCGGCACCACCTTCGGCACGGGCACGAAAATGCGTCCCCTTCACGCCGAGGGAGAAGCTGCGCGTGCGGATCTCGAATTCACGCTCCCGTTGCTTCTCTACATAGGACTCGATGCTCCCGCTGCGCAACGTCAGCCGCGTCTGCTGCCCATCCGCCTCCATCAGCTGCGCCGAGCTGTTCGAGGGCATCACCACTCGGCTGCCATCCGCGAAGCCCACGGTCACGAAGCCGTCGCGCCCGGTGCTCAGCAGATCCCCTGGCTCGAGGGTGGTGCCCGCCGTCAGCGCCTGCTCCGGCCCGGGTGCACGCTGCATCGACACGCTGCCCGCCACATGCAGCACCGCAGCCCGGCTGCCCAGCTTCAGCCATTGGCCCACTTTCAGCCGCTCGGGCACCGGCACTGCGTTCTTCCGCTGGAGCTCCGGCCATTGCAGCGGCGAGTTCATGAACTTGTCGGACAGGCTCCACAGCGTGTCGCCAGGCCGTACCTGGTAGGCCCCCCCGGCTGGCGCCGGCGGAGCTTTGGCCTCCTGGCCCTGCGCGAATGCCGATGCAGCCAGTCCGACCAGGCTCAGTACTGCGGCCAGCCGTTGCCCGAAGGCCGGCCTAGCCATTTTCGTCACCGACCATGCCCCCGTCCTCGCTGCCCGGCATCGGCGTGCCTTCGTCTTCGTCCATCCCCTCGACCACCCGCTCCAGCCGATATCCGCGCCCGTACACCGTCTGCAGGCGCAGCCCGCTCGCGCTGTGCAGCCCCAGCTTGCTGCGCAGCCGGTAGATGTGGCTGTCCAGTGCGCGCGACGGCATCTCGGTGCCGTGCACTCCCAGCTTCTCGAGGAGGTAGGCGCGCGAGACCGGATGGCCCATGTGGCGGAACAGCGCCAGCGCGAGCCGGAACTCCCGGTCCGTGAGCGGGATGCGTGTCACCGCCCCGTCGTTCCCCTTGAAATGCACGGCGAGGTTCGCCTGGTCGAAGCGCCATTTGCCGAAGCGCTCCTGCTCGGCCGCAGCAGCGAGCATGGGTTTGCGCGCCAGCAGCCGCCGGATGCGCGCGCACAGCTCCATCGTGCGGAAGGGCTTCACCACGTAGTCGTCGGCCCCGATGCCCAGCGCGCCCGCGACGTCGCGCTCCGCGCTGCGCGAGCTCAGCATGATCACCGGCACGTCGCTCTTCTGGAAGCTGCGCAGCCAGTGCAGCAGTTCCACCCCGTCGAGATCGGGCACGTTCCAGTCGAGCACCAGTAGGTCGAAGGTTTCCTGCCGCAGCGACTTGCGCAGCGTCTCGCCCTTGTCGAAGGGTACGCAGGTCACGGTTTCGTCCCCCGTGTCCAGCCCCCGTTTGAGCGCGTGAACCAGGAAGCCCATCTGGGTCGGGTCGTCGTCGAGTACTGCGATGCGCATGATGTCTCGTCTCATGGGTGCAAGAAGATGGGCCTGCATTCTTCCCTTTTTTCAGGCCGGCAATCTCGTAAATTGTTGCGCCTTTGATTTCGGCGCCGCCAGTTTTCACGTTCCGCGCGGCTTCGTCGCCAGGCCGGTTTCGGGCTTTCTGGCCTCTTATTCCTCAATCTGATCAATTGTCGCGGTGGACTCGCCGGGGGTGGAGGGTCCGGCACGATCCAGCCCGCTCAAGGAGCAAGCGCGTTTGTCGCGGAGGGAGCGCGCCTGCTGCTATCGAAGGGAGTGTCCCTTCCTCATCGCCACAAAAGGACATCGACAGCATGAATAAGTCATACCGCACCGTATGGAACGAGGCCCTTGGTGCATGGGTTGCCGCTTCGGAGATCACGAAGGCGAGGGGGAAGGGGAGCCGGTCGGCGAAGCTGGCTGTGGCGGCTGTCACGGTGTGTGTGGCGATGGGTGGCGTGCCTGACGCGTTTGCCCAGCAGCTCGGGAGTGGCCAGGCCGCCAACGATCTCAACTCGACAGCGATCTCACCTGACAAGTGCTTCGCGCCGGCGCGGGCTGGTCAATTCGCCGTTGCCGTGGGGTGCGACGTAAAGGCCAACATGGGTACCTCTTGGGTGGTGGATATCGGCCGCGGCCCGGAAGACGTTGTTGGCACGGGCAAGGCCAATTTTGCCTTTGGACTTGGAACTGCTGTGGCCACTGGGGCGGGGGCTACCAACATCGTGATTGGCAACAACGCTTCGGCGACGGCGTCGTCGACGCAGCCGCTCACCACCGGCGACCAGATCGCGATCGGGAGTAACGTGCGCGTCATAGGACAGGACTCGACTGCCCTTGGTTCGGACTTGAGGGTGTTTTCCGGCACCTCTATTGCCATTGGTAATAACAGTGGTGGCATCCTGGATGACAAGTCTGGCGGCTCGATCGCGATCGGTGTGAGTTCTTTGGTCAACAACAACTCGGACAACGCAGCCGTGTTCGGTTTCCGCGCAAAGATCAGCTTTGCCAAGTCCTCAACGGCGATTGGTTCTTCTGCGAGTGTTGTCGGGATCGACGACCTTAATAGTGCGGCCTTTGGCACGGCTGTTGGCTCGGGCGCCAGTGTCACCGCCCAAAATAGCACGGCTGTTGGCGCATTCTCCAGGGTCGACGTCCAAAATGGCACGGCGCTTGGGCTTGGGGCTAGCGTCACCACGGCCGACAGCGTGGCGCTGGGCGCGAATACGACGACCTCGGCGGCGGTGGCTACCGCGAACGGGACGATTGCCGGGGTCCCCTATACCTATGCGGGCGGTACGCCGGCAGGCGTTGTCAGCGTGGGCAACGCAACCGTACGGCGCCAGATCACCAACCTGGCTGCTGGCCAGGTGAGCAAGCTGAGCACCGATGGCATCAACGGCAGCCAGTTGTTTGCGGTCCAGGAGTACATCCAGGATGGGGTGATCAAGTATGACGTCAACGGCGGTGTGATCGACAACAAGAACGTCACGCTGGCCGGCACTGGCGGCACCAAGATCACCAACGTGGCGCCCGGCACCCTGAGCACCACCAGCACCGATGCGGTCAACGGCAGCCAGCTGGACGCCACCAACACCAACGTGACC
>NZ_LYMK01000047.1 GCF_002157355.1 Variovorax sp. JS1663
TCGACGGTTGCGCCTTCGTGCAGGCCGAGCCGGCGCACGACCTCGGACGGAATCCGAAGGGCTAGGCTGTTGCCCCACTTTGCCACTTGCAGGTCCATGATGTATATCCCTTCATGGATATACATGCTACTCTCTGACCGCAAGATGTCAAGCGGGGCGGGCTGACCGTCCGAAACGTTCTCGCCCTGCACCGTGGGCCAAAAGCACGGCCACGGCCGCAGCCGTGAGATCGGTCGCCACACATTGGCGCATGAGTCTTCGTATTCGGCGCCGAACGTGCCGTGCAGGCTCGGCTCTTCCCGGCAGCAGGGCGAGCGGCAGGTTTTGGCCGCAACCGGCGGTTGCCCGCGGCGGACCTCCGATCATTGCTGACCGGCCATGTCGGGCGATCGAAGA
This sequence comes from Variovorax sp. JS1663, assembly GCF_002157355.1. Lineage (GTDB taxonomy): Bacteria > Pseudomonadota > Gammaproteobacteria > Burkholderiales > Burkholderiaceae_C > Variovorax. Next base: position 397 of record NZ_LYMK01000047.1, read on the forward strand.
TCGTACCTAGGTCCCGGCGTCGGCAGGTGGGTGAACGACGGCTTTCACCCTGATCCTGGCCGCGGATGGGCAACGTCAATGACACGCTGGCTGCGATCTGGCGACGCGCTGCTGCTTCGCGGTGGGGTTGGTGAGGACCTCGAAGGTGGGCGCCTCGGGGCCGGCAGGTATTGCCCACGATTTGGCGAGTTCGGCCATCAGGCGGATTGACGCAGCTCAAGCGCTCGTCTTCAGCGTCGCCTTCAGGAGCTGTTCGAATCCGGATGACACCTGTTCGGCATCCATGCCCAGCTGCACATGAACGATCGCGCCGTCGACAGCCAGCGCCAGCGATTGCGCGAGGGCACGCCGGCGCCGCCCCGGCGGCAGCGTCGATGAGATCGCCTCGATCATCTCTTCCTTGTGGACGCGGCTCACCTCGAGCACCTCGTCGCTGGACGTACCGAGTTCCACCGATGCGTTGATGAATGCACAGCCGCGAAAACGCGCGTCGGACCACCATTCCTTCAGCGTCGGAAGGAGTGCCATCGCTCCAATCCTTGCGCTCCCATGCCGGGCCAGCGCGTCCCGAAACCAGTCGATCCACAATCGGTGCCGATAGTCGAGGTAGGAACGAATCAGGTCGTTCTTGCTCGGGAAGTGCCGGTAGAAGGTGACCTTCGTGACACCGGACGCTGCGATCAGCTTGTCGATGCCGGTCGCTCGAATTCCGTCTCCATAGAAGAGGTCGTGAGCGGTCGCGAGGATGCGCTCTCGCGCGGGCAGCTCGGCAAGTTCCGGACTTCTCGATATGGGCATGACGCCAGTGTAGACAGCTTCGTCTACGTTTGCTACATTGAGGCTATGTAGACGAGTCTGTCTACATGCCAAACCCCATCAACCTTGGAGGTCCCGCCATGGAAACTCGCCCGCCGCTACCGCCATTCACCAGAGAATCAGCCATCCAGAAGGTCCGACTCGCCGAAGAAGGGTGGAACACTCGCGATGCGGCGAAGGTCGCACTCGCCTATACGAGCGACACGAAGTGGCGCAATCGGGTCGAATTTGCCAGCAACCGCGAGGAAGCCCAGGCCTTCCTCGAGCGCAAGTGGCACAAGGAACTGGACTACCGCCTGATCAAGGAGCTCTGGGCCTTCGATGGCAATCGCATTGCCGTCCGCTACGCCTACGAGTGGCGCGACGACTCCGGCAACTGGTTTCGCTCGTATGGAAACGAAAACTGGGAGTTCCGCGAGGACGGACTGATGCAGCGCCGCTTCGCGTGCATCAACGACATGCCCATCCAGGCTTCGGAGCGGAAGTTCCACTGGCCGCTCGGCCGCCGTCCCGACGACCATCCCGGCCTCAGCGACCTGGGCCTCTGATGGTCCGCCGCCGGCGATTGGTAGCGGAGGGCCTGCGGCAGTAGAACGGCCCGCCATCCACCGTCATCGACCGCTTGCGCTCAACGCGAACACACGCGCACGACTACCTTGCACGGCTCGGTCGGCAGATGGCTTTCGCACTGTGCGGCCGCGCCCTTGCCCGCTGCTTCGGCGGTGGGCGCGATCGCGGTGCCCCACTCGCCGTAGTTGCCCGTCGCCAGCGCGCCGCAGGCGCGGTCGAAGTAGGCGCGGACGATGCATGCGCCCGCGCGTCCCGCCGCGCGCTCGCAGCGGGCGCGCGCGGCGTTCTCTGCGGCATCGCGGGTGGGCTGGTCGTAGGCGTAGCCGTACCAGCCCTGGAGCGTGGCGATGGCGCCCCAGCTCGGGCGCGAACCCGTCTGGGCGTGGGCCGAGCCGATCAGGAAGAAGCAGCACGACAGCAGCGTGCTCGAAACGAAGCGGAATCTCATGGTCGAATGATTGCGCAACAGCGCTCAAAGCTTCAGCGGCTGCGCGTAGCCGGTCATCTCGAGGTAGCCGCGCCCGATGCGCCGGCCGGTGGCATCGAGCAGATCGCTCACGCCTTCCCAGTAGACGCCGCCGGTGGAGCCACGACTGTCGAGTTCCTGGTCGTCGAGCAGGGCCTGGACGGTGAAGGCGCCGGCCGGCGTGTCGATGCGCCAGCGCAGCGGGTAGGTGGCGCGGGTGCGTGGGCTGGTCCACGGCTGCAGGCCTTCGAAGCGGATTTCATCTGGGCCGAACACGCGCAGCCGGCCGTCCGCGCCGCGCAGCGAGCCGCCGAACCACAGGGCCGAGCCGTCGCGGCGGCGCAGGCGGAAGGCGGTGAGGGCGCCGCCGTCGTCGAGGTTCATGCCGATCCAGTCCCAGCCCACGGCGTCGGGATGCATCAGCGCCTCGCTCCATTCGTGGTCCAGCCAGGCGCGGCCGCGCACCTCGAAGGCGCGGCCCTGCAGGCTCAGCCGCCCGCTGGTGTCGAGCTGCGGCTCGCTGTAGTAGTAGCTGGCCTGCTCGGGCTCGGGGCCCTTGCGCGAGAGGCCGGCCTGGCCCTGCAGCAGCACCGGCTGGGTGGGCGCGAAGCGCAGCGCGATGCCGAAGCCGGAGGCCGGCAGGCTCGCGACGTAGGCGCCGTTCTCGCGCCGCAGGGTCCAGTCGCGCAGGCGCAGGTCGGTGTCGTCCTCGCCGGCCGATGCGACGCCGAAGCCGGCGCGCGCGATGCGCTGGTCGTGCCAGAGCTTGCGGCCTTCGAGGTCGGTGACGGCGGCATGGGCGAAGACCAGCTGCTTCGCTGCGAAGGCCGAGCGCATGGCCTGGGCCTCGTCCACCCGCGAGCGAAAGAAGGTGAGCTGGAAGCCGAAGGCGCGCTCCCCGGCCTGCGCATGGCCGGTGATGTACCACCACTCGGTGCGCAGCTCGGGATGGCTGCCGAAGTCGCGCGGGAACTGCAGGGTGCGCGGCGGCAGCGCCCAGGCCGCGGGCAACGCGAGGGCCGGCAGGGCGAGCAGGGTGCGCCGCCGCATGAAGGCCATCAGCCGGCGAGCGCGTCTCGCACGCGCTGCTCGGCCGCGCTGCAGTCGCCGAAGTTCTGCGCCACCCAGCCGGCGTCGTGGTAGCTGGGCAGGTAGCGCTCGCCCGCGTCGCACAGCAGCGAGAGGATCGATCCCTGCCGGCCGGCCGCACGCATCTCCTGCGCGAGCGCGAGCATGCCGATGAAGTTGGTGCCGGTGGACGGTCCCACCTTGCGGCCCAGCAGCTGCGAGAGCGCACGCATCGCGGCCACCGAATCGGTGTTGGCCACCTCGATCATGCGGTCCACCAGCGAGGGGATGAAGCTGGGCTCCACCCGCGGGCGGCCGATGCCCTCGATGCGCGAGCCGGGCGCGGTCAGGGTTGCATCGCGGCTCGCGTGATAAGCCGCGAACACCGAGCCCTCGGGATCGGCCACGCAGACCTGCGTGTCGTGGCAGCGGTAGCGCAGGTAGCGGCCGATGGTCGCGCTGGTGCCGCCGGTGCCCGCGCCCACCACGATCCAGGCCGGCACCGGATGCCGCTCGCGACTCATCTGCTCGAACATGCTCTCGGCAATGTTGTTGTTGCCGCGCCAGTCGGTAGCGCGCTCGGCGTAGGTGAACTGGTCCATGTAGCGGCCCCGCTCGCGCTGCGCCAGCGCGCGGGCCTCGTCGTAGACCTGGGCCGCATGGTCCACGAAGTGGCAGCGGCCGCCGTAGAAATCGATCTGCGCGATCTTCTCGGGCGAGGTGCTCTTCGGCATCACGGCGATGAAGGGCAGGCCGAGCAGGCGCGCGAAGTAGGCCTCGCTCACCGCGGTGGAGCCGCTGGAGGACTCGACGATGGTCGTGCCTTCGCCGACCCAGCCGTTGCACAGCGCGTAGAGGAAGAGCGAGCGCGCCAGCCGGTGCTTGAGGCTGCCGGTGGGGTGGGTGGATTCGTCCTTGAGGTAGAGGTCGATGCCGTGGGTGGCGAATTGGGGCAGCGGCAGCGGGATCAGGTGCGTGTCGGCGCTGCGCTGGTAGTCGGCCTCGATGCGGCGGATCGCGCTGTCGAGCCAGCGGCTGTCGGAAGAGGTATGCGTCACGCGCCCGAGTTTATAAGTCCGGTGCGAATGACCAAAGCCGCTCACGACAAACCTGCGAGCAGCAAGTCCAGGCTGGCTTGGAACTCCTGCTCCGCCGTGCTTCGAAGCGCGGCGGATGCGATGTCGATCAGGTTGGGAAAGCGGGCGGCGGGGAGCGCCCGGAACCGGGCGATCGTCTCCTCGGCCGACTCCATGGCCTGCAGGGAAAGAGGGCCGGCCAGCTCGGCCTGGGCCAAGCCCATCACCAGCGCCGACACGGCTCGGAAGGCGACCAGCAAGTCCGTGTCCGACCGGCCGCTGCGCGCCAAGGCCGTCAGCAGCGCCTCCGTGACCTCGAACATCGCCGGCGCCCGGCTGCGGCGGGTCAGGATCAGCGGGATGGCATTCGGGTGGGCCCGCAACGCCTGCCAGAGGGCAGAAGCGATCGTGCGCACCTCGTCCTTCCAATCCGCGAAGGAATCGCGCTCCCAACGTACCTCGGCGATCACCGCTTCGATCACGAGCAGGTCGAGCCCTTCTCGCTGCGGCACGTAGTTGTAGAGCGTCATCGCCCCGGTGCCGAGCTCGGCTGCCAGCGAGCGCATCGACAGGCCCGCGAGCCCCTGCTTGTCGAGCAGCCGCAATGCTGCGCTTTGCAACTGCGCATGCGTGAACTTCGCCGGTCGTCCCATCTCTTCTTCGTTGACACGGTATCGGAAGCGTGATTATAGTCAAATACGTACACTGTACGTTTAATCGAAAAGCCCCATCGTCGGCCTTCGATCGGCCATGAAAGAGATGCTCATGAAACTCGCTCCGGGGCGCGCCGCGCCCGCATTCGAAGCCCAGGCGATCTCCGGCAGAAGCGTTCGCGTGCCGGCTCCGCAAGCGCACTACACCCACCTGCAGTTCCGCCGCTTTGCCGGCTGTCCCGTCTGCAACTTCCATCTGAGGAGCATGGCGTTGCGCCAGGCCGAGATCGCCGCTGCCGGCATCCGGCAACTGGTGTTCTTCCATTCCTCGCTCGAGGAGATGCTCAAGTACCAGGCGCAACTGCCCTTCGATTGCATTGCAGACCCGCGCAAGAAGCACTACCGCGCCTACGGGGTGGAAACGTCCTGGCGTGCGCTGCTCCACCCCGGCGTGTTCTGGAGCGGCATGCGCTGGGTGCTGGCAACCGGTCGGTTCTACCGCAAGGCCGAGAACGGCATTCTGGGGCTGCCGGCAGACTTCCTGATCGATGCGCAAGGCCGTGTACTCGCCTGCAAGTACGGCCTGCATGCGGACGACCATTGGGAAGTCGAAGATCTGCTCCGGCTCGCCGGCGACGCACGCCCGGCGACATCCGCGCGGCGCGATGCCCTCACCAGTCCTCCTTGACCGCCAGCACCGCATCCCGCGAGGCCGCCGCGCGGCCCGCTAGCCAGGCGGTGAGGGTGCCGGCCGCCACCACCGCGGCGCACAGCGCCGCCAGCCGCAGCCAGGGCACCAGCAGGTCCATGCTCCAGTGGAAGCTCTGCGGGTTGACCACGTGCACCAGCACCACCGCCACGGCGAGGCCGAGGCCCAGGCCGGCGGCCGCGCCGATCGCGGTCCAGGCCGCGCCCTCGCCGGCCACCACCGCCAGCACCTGGGCGCGGGTGAAGCCCAGGTGCGCCAGCAGCCCGAACTCCTTGCGCCGCGCCAGCACCTGCGCGCTGAAGCTGGCCGCGATGCCGAAGAGGCCGATGCCGATCGCCACCGCCTGCAGCCAGTAGGTGACGGCGAAGCTGCGGTCGAAGATGCGCAGCGAGGTCGCGCGCAACTGTCCGACGGAGGCGAGCTCGACCGGCTCCGCCGCGCCCAGCTGCCGCGCGGCCAGTGCGCGCACGGCCTGCTGCACCTGCGTATCCTCGGCGCCGGGGGCGAGCCACAGCGCCACGTCGCTGACGCTGCGGTCGCCGGTGAGTCGCTCGAAGTCGCGCGCGTCGATCGTGATCGCGCCGAACTGCCGCACGTAGTCGCGCCACACGCCGGCCACGAAGAAGCGGGTACCGCCGCCGAAGGCACGGGCCAGCGGCGGAAACTCGTCGCCGGGCTTCGCGCCGTAGAGCTCGACCATCGCTTCGCTCACGTAGACGGGCACCGTGCCCGCCGGCGTCGGCCGCAGGGCACCCAGCAGCGGCAGGGCGCGCGCTGCGTCGCCGTCCATGCTGCGCGCGATCAGCGTGACCGAGGGCCGCGCCGGATCGAGCAGCAGCGCGCGCGTGCGCAGCGTGCCGGTGCGCGCGACGCCGGGCAGCGCATTCAGCGCCTGCACGAAGGCCGGCGTGAAGGCGGCCTGCTCGCCGCCCACCGAGCCGCCGCCACCGCCGGCGGCGCTGCGCACGTAGAGATCGGCCGGCAGCACCACGTCCAGCCAGCGCGTCACCGATTCGCGGAAGCTCGCCACCATGACGGTGAGCGCCACCGCCAGGCTCAGGCTCGCGACCACGCCGCTGACGGCCACTGCCGCGGTGGCGCGCATGCGGCGCGCGCGCTCGATGGCCAGCATGGGCAGCACGCGCAGGGCGAACAGGGGCGCGAGCCGGTCGTAGAGCAGCGCGATCAACCCGGGCAATGCCGCGATGCCGCCCACCAGCAGGAAGCCCACCGACAGGTAGGCCGCCACCGGAATGCCGAACACCGCGGGTGCCGTCGCCAGCGCCGCGCCGGCCGCGATCAGCAGCAGCGCGAGCCGAGGCGCTCCGCTCTGCGCGTGGGTGCCGCCCAGGCCCTTGAGCGTTTGTGCCTCGGGCAGGGACTGCGCCGCGCGCGCCGGCCACCAGCCGCCCACCGCCGCGGCCAGCAGGCCCAGGCCGCCGTAGAGCAGGGCCGGGCCCCAGCGCCAGTGCAGTGCGGGCGCGACGCCTTCGAAATAGCCACCGCCGAGGTCCCCGCCCAGCACCCGCAGCCCGAAGGCGGCGAGCGCCGTGCCCAACAGCAGGCCGAGCACGCTGCCGACCAGCCCGAGCGCCAGCGACTCGGCCAGCACCAGCTGCAGCCGCTCGCGCGGCGTGAGGCCCAGCACGCCCAGCAGCGCGAACTGCTGGGCCCGCTTGGCGACGCTCAGCGCCAGCACCGAGAACACCAGGAAGGCGCCGGTGAAGAGGGCGACCAGGGCCAGCACCGTGAGGTTGACCCGGTAGGCGCGCGAGAGGTTGCTCACCCGCTCGGCCGCATCGCCGGGCTCGGCGATCTGGATGTTCGCCGGCCAGCCGGGCGCGTCGCGCAGTGCGCGCATGAAGGCGGCGCGGTCGGTGCCCGGCGCGAGCCGCAGGTCGATGCGGCTGAGCTGGCCGGCGCGGCCGAGCAGGTCCTGCGCGGCGCCGATGTCCATCACCGCCAGCGCCGCGCCGCCGGCGGCGACCTGGCCGGCGATGCGCAGCTCGCGCGTGTCGCCGCCGACGCGCAGGCGCAGCCGCGTCGCGTCCTCGCCGAGCGCGGTGCGCGCGGCCGCGTTGAGGAACACGGTGTCGGGGGCGAGCAGCGCGAGGCGTTCGGCATCGGCGGCCGGCTTCGGCATCAGCGCGGGGGCGATCGTCGGGAGCACCAGCGCATCGGCGCCGACGAGACGCAGGGGCAGGCGCTTCCCATCGGCGGCGAGCGCCTGCGCCTGCGTTTCGAGCACGGGGCTGGCAAGCTGCACCTGCGGCAACTGCGCGACGCGTGCGAACACGGCCTCGTCGAAGCTGCCCTGGGCGGCGCGCAGCTCCAGGTCGGGCTGGCCGTTGACCGATCGCACCGCGCTGGAGAACTCGTCCAGCGCCGAGGCGTTGATGAGGTGCACCGAGAAGGCCAGCGCCACGCCGAGCATCACGGCCAGCACGGCAGCCGCGCTGCGCCAGGGGTGGTGGCGGAGCTCTTGCTGGGAGAAGCTCAAGAGGAGGGCGCGCATCAGGTCGATTCTGCTCGCCCCTGAGTCGAGGCTCAGGAACAAGGCTCCGACATCCGGCGCCGCAAGGGCATCTTGGGCACGCTCACTTGAACAGCGCGCGCAGTTCATGGGGCAACTGACTTGATCGGCGCATGCGATTTCATGCTGATTGCGGTCGTGATCAACAAGCCTGCGCACAAGGCCAAGTACAGCGATCCAATTCACCCATATCACTTGGCGCTGCAATTCGGCCTGGAGCGCTTGCGGCATTTTCCGAAGCGGGGCGTGACGTGATCTTCATCAGCGCTCGGCCTCCGAGGCTAGGTGGGCGCGCACCGCTGGGCTGGTGGCGAGTCCCATGGCGCGCGCATAGGCCGCGCGTGCGGCATCGCATTCGCCAATGGCGCTCAGCAGATGTGCCCGAGCAGCCCAGAAAGGCTGGTAGCTCGCGACCTCGTTCGCGGCCATGGCATCGAGCGCTTGCAGTCCGGCTGCCGGCCCTTCCGCACGCGCCAACGCGCAGGCGCGGCTCACGCGGGCGCCGGTGCTGGGCCGCAGCGCGAGCAGGCCGTCGTAGAGCGCGACCACGGCTCCAGCCGGGACCTCGGCGCCCAGGTGCCGCGCGCAGTGCGCCGACTGGATCGCCGCCTCCAGCTGGTAGGCGCCGGCCATGCCCAGGCTGGCCGCGTGCCGCAGCGCCTGCTCGGCTTGCGTGTGCATGGCGAGGTCCCAGCGCCGGCTGTCCTGCTGGTCCAGCGGCACGTAGGCGCCGTCCTCGCTGCGCCGCGCAGCGGCGCGGCTCTCGCAGAACAGCATCAGCGCCAGCAGGCCGAGCGGCTCGGGCTCGCGCGGCATCAGGCCGCAGAGGATGCGGCACAGGTCGATGGCCTCGCCGGTGAGCCCGCGCTGCGCGCTGTCCGCGCCGTCGATGTCGTCCCAGCCGGTGCCGTAGGCGGCGTAGATGCCGTCGAGCACATCCTGCAGCCGCTGCGGCAGGTCCCGCGCGCGCGGGAACTCGAAGGGAATGCGCGCGGCGCGGATGCGCGCCTTGGCCCGCACCAGGCGCTGCCCGAGCGTGGCCGGCGCGACCAGGAAGGCGCCGGCCATGCGGGCGGCATCGAGGCCGAGCACGGTCTGCAGCATCAGCGGCGCGCGCGCCGCCGCATCGATGGCGGGATGCGCGCAGACGAAGAAGAGGCGCAATCGTTCGTCCGGCACCGCCTCGCCGCCGCTGTCGGCGGCGAAGGTGTCCGCCAGTGCGAGCAGGGTCTGCGATGCCTCGTCCTGCACGCGGCTGTGGCGCCAGGCATCGAGCACGCGATGGCGCGCCACGGCGAGCAGCCAGGCCTCGGGCTGGCGCGGGATGCCCTCGGCGGGCCAGCGCTCGAGGGCGCGCGCGAAGGCGTCGGCCAGCGCGTCCTCCGAGGCGGCGATGTCGCGCGTGCGCGCGGACAGGATGGCGACCAGACGGCCATAGGACTGGCGCGCGGCGCGCTCGGCTGCCTCGTGGACTTCGGGCGGGGCCGCGCCATCCACGCCGTCCACACCGCCCACGGTCAAGGCGCGGTGAACACCGGCCGCACTTCCACGCCGCCGGTGGTGGCGCAGGGCGCACGGGCCGCCCATTCGAGTGCGGTGTCCAGGTCCGGCACGTCGATGATGAAGTAGCCGCCCAGCTGCTCCTTGGTGTCGGCGAAAGGGCCGTCCTGCACCTGGCGCTTGTCGCCGCGGATGCGCAGGGTGGTGCCGGTCATCGGCGGCTGCAGGCCGTGGCCGCCGAGCGAGATGCCGGATTCGCGCACCGCACCCACGTAGGCCATCCAGCCGGCCATGTAGGCCTGGGCGTCGGCGCTGCCGCGCTGTTCGAATTCGGACTGGGGTTGGTAGAACATCAGCATGTACTGCATGAGGAAGCTCCTGGAGGGGATGTCGAGCAGGATCGCTCAAGCCCATGACGGCTGGCAAGCCGGCATTTCGACACGGGCTGGTTGCGCTCTGCAGAAAAACAAGCCCCGCGATTGTTTCCAGTTTGGTGACACCGCGATTCCAAAAACAAGGGTTTCCACCTAGAAATCGGCTCCATACTCTTTCAACGGGCTGGCCATGAGCGAACCCGAACGAACAGGCCAAGACACCGGTTCGACATCGTTACAAAGCATCCGAAGGAGATCACCATGAAGAACACGAAATTCATCGCAGCCGCTGCCCTCTCGCTGCTGGCTGTTGCCGGCGCCCACGCCGAGACCTATGAAGGCGTCCATCCGCTGACCAACGGCTACAGCCGTGCCGAAGTGCAGTCTCAAGGCGTCGCCGCCGCGCGCAGCGGCAACGCGTACAGCGACGTGGCCGACTCTGGCGTGCAGACGATCGTCTCGACCGCCGACCGCGCCAAGATCCAAGCCGAAGCTGTCGCCAAGGCGCATGACCCCCTGCAAAGCCTGGACCGCCGTGCGTTCTTCCGCGACGAAGTGCCGGCCGCCTACAAGAAGCCGAGCGTGTCCTTCACGCGCCAGGCTGGCCTGTAAATCCAGCGAAGCGCTTCGGCGCATGACGAAGCCGGACCCGCACGACGGGCCCGGCTTTTTTCATGCCTGCGTCAGGCCGGCGTCGGCAGTGCGCGCAGCCCGCGCATCGGCGAGGCCAGGATCAGCCACGCCTGCAGCCCGAAGCCCGCCATTGCCAGCAGCAGGCAGGCCGGCTCGCCCCAGGCCGCGCCCACGGCGCCGCCCAGCGCCGCGCCCAGCGGGCGCATGCCGGCGTTGGCTGTGAGGAACAGCGCCGACACGCGGCCGAGCATCTGCTGCGGCGTGACGGTCTGCCGCAGGGTGGTGGAGGCGATCACCCAGACGATCGGGCCGACACCGAAGAGGAACATCGCGAGCGCCGCCAGGAGACCGCTCGGCCAGGCCAGCGTGGCCACCATCGCCAGCGCCGCCAGCACCGAGAGCGCGGGGCCGAGCTGTATTGCCCGCCCCAGAGGCAGGGACCGCAGGATGCGCGGCGAGAGCAATGCCCCGGCCACCATGCCGGCCCCGCAGGCCCCCAGTGTGAGACCGACCGCTTCCGCACCCAGGCCCAGCGCGCGCACCGCATGGGGCACGTAGGCTGCCTGCAGCACGAACCACGAGAGATTCCATGCCATCGCGGTGAGCAGGATTGGCCGCAGCAACGCGTGCTGCCAGACGAAGGCGGCCCCTTCGCGCAGCTCGGCGACCGGATGGCGGGCCGGTGCCTGCGTCCGTGCCGGCTCGGCGATGCGTAGCAGCAGCGCCACCGCCTGCAGCGACAGCAGCGCGGCCAGCACGAAGGCCACGGGCGCGCCCAGCCATGCGACCAGCGCGCCGCCCAGCGACGGCCCGGCGGCAAAGGCCGCGCTGCGCGCCAGTTCGAGTCGGCCGTTGGCCTGCGCCAGCGCAGCGCGCCCGACCAGGGACGGCACCAGCGCAGGTGCCGCGACGCTGAAGCCCACCGTGCCCACGGCGCCGGCGAAGCCCAGCACGGCCAGCCACGCGATCGACGGCGAGGCGCTGACCGCCACGCCCAGCAGGCCGAGCAGCGACAGCGCCCGCAGCGCCTCGGCCAGCACCATCAGGCGCTGGCGGGACCAGCGGTCGGCGAGCAGGCCCAGCGGGATGGACAACAGCAGGAAGGGCAGGGTCTGGACGGCGGCCAGCAGGCCGATCTCGCCCGGCCCCGCATGAAGCGCGAGCACCGCCAGCAGCGGCACGGCGGCCAGGCTCAGCTGTTCGGCGGATTGGGCGGCGAGGTTGGCGCCGGCGAGGCGGAGGAAGGGGCGGGGAAGGGCGGTGCGCATGCGCTGTGTTCTCGAAGCGGGTTCGACCCGATCCTCGCCCCGATGCGGTCCCGGCGCTGGCCGGATCCGGACCTGCGCCTGCCGGCTGCGCGCGCGCCGATCATGCGTTCGCCAGCAGCGTATGAACGGCTGCAGCCGCCTCCAGCAGGGCACGCTCGCGGCCCGGATGGCCGACCAGCTGCACGCCGATCGGCAGGCCTTGCGGACCGGAGAGCCCCGGTACGTTGACGCAAGGCAGGCCGAGCAGCGTCCATATGCGGTTGAACACCGGGTCGCCGGTAGCGGACAGCCCGGCCGGCGCCTCACCGGGTGCGGCCGGCACGAGCAGCGCGTCGAACGGCTGCATCAGCGCGCCCGTCATGCGCCGGGCCTCGGCCGCCTGGTCGCGCGCGTGCCGGTAGCCGGCATCGTCGCACGCGCGGCCCGTTGCCAGCAGGGCCTGCAGCGCACCGCTGAGCTGCCCCGGGTGCTGGCGCCATTCCGCATCCAGGTGGCGTGCAGCCTCGCAGGCCATGACCGTCTTCTGCGCCTCCAGCAGCCCGGCCATCGACGCAGGGAGGTCGACCTCGCGCAGGCCCGCGCCGGCCGCGGCCAGGCAGCGGACGGCTTGCTCGAACGCGGCCGCACCGCCTGCATCGGCGGCCGGCCATTCATGGGTGCGGCAGACGCCGATGCGAAGCGCACGCGAGCCGGGCGGCGTCAGCGGCTCGAAGGCCGTGCCGGCCATGGCGCAGCGCATGAGCTCCAGGTCTTCGGCGCTGCGGGCCAGCCAGCCGAGCGTGTCCAGCGAAGGCGCGAAGGGCTTGATGCCGTCGAGTCCCACGCTGCCGTGGCTGGGCTTGAGCGCGAAGACGCCGCAGAAGGAGGCCGGCCGGATCAGCGAGCCTGCGGTCTGCGTGCCGAAGGCCAGCGGCACCATGCCGTCGGCCACCGCGGCGGCCGAGCCGCTGGACGAACCGCCGGGCGTGTGGCCGGCGCGGTGCGGGTTGACCGTCGGGCCGGGAAAGAAGTAGGCGAACTCGGTGGTCACCGTCTTGCCCAGCACCACGGCGCCGGCGGCGCGCGCCAAGGTGACGCAGTGCGCGTCGGCGTCCGGCTGGAAGTCCTCGTAGATCGGTGAGCCGTAGCGCGTGGGCAGCCCGGCGGTGGCAATGATGTCCTTCACGCCGAGCGGCAGGCCGCCGAGCAGGCCGGGCACGCCGCGCGCGTCCAGGGCGCGTGCGGCGGCCAGCGCGGCCTCGGCATCGAGCGCGCGCCAGGCGTGGACCGCCGGCTCGCGCTCCGCGATGCGCTCCAGTGCCGCACGCGCCACGGCCTCGGCCCTGAGCTGGCCGCTGGCCATGGCGCGGCGCAGCACGACGGCCGTCATGTCGTGGAACGCCGTCACGGCCTCCTCGTCGCACGCGGCGCGAGCCTCATCTCGAGCCGCCTGCGCGCGCTGGTGCGAACATCGATTCCATCTCGCTGCGAAGCCGATAAGCCGGAGTGGACGTGTCCATCGCCACGTCGGCCCAGCTCAGGCTCTGGCCCTTCTTCACCGGCCGCACCAGCTTCACGTTGTGCGCGAGCCCCAGCGGCAGCCCGCCCAGGCGCAGCGAGCGCTCGGCCGGCAGCAGCTTGCCCCACACGGTGTAGCCGCCTTCGCCATCGAGCATCTCGCCGGGTGCGAGGTCGCGCTTGGCGGTGGCGACCACGTCGGCGTTCCAGCAGGTGGCCACGCCGGTGGGCTCGCCGCGCAGCGCCACGCTGGCGACCGACATGCCGACCTCGAGGCCGATCAAATGCCATCGCTTGTAGAGCGTGAAGTAGCGCCCGCTCGGATCGGTGTGGGCGTTGTATTCCTCGAAGCAGTTCTTGATGTACTCGGTCTCGGCCTCGACCGTGACCCACACGCCCATGCGGATGTCGTAGGGGATGCGGCGGCCGTCGGCCTCCAGCGAGGACACCACTTCCACCATGCCCTTGCGCTCCAGCACGCCGCCTTCGCTCTTCGGGCGGGTGACGAAGGGGATGTCCTCCACGCTGGCGGGCGGGTAGAGCAGGCCGTCGAAGGGCACGCCCAGCCCGGTCGCGTTGGCCACCGCCGCACTCTCGATCGAGGGCTTGGAGCCGTCCAGGAAGCTGTTGAACATCTTCGGGTTGAGCCCGCCGCGCTTCGCCTGCTCGGGCGTGAGGCCGTAGTGGCCCCACACGGTCTCGGGCGTCGATTCGCTGAAATGCGGCAGCCACTTGTGGCCGCGCCCGGCCGCCACCACCGGGAAGCCGCAGGTGCGGGCCCAGTCGACCAGGTCGCAGATCAGCGCCGGCTGGTCGCCGAAGGCCAGCGAATAGAGCACCCCGGCCTGCTGCGCGCGGCGCGCCAGCAGCGGGCCGCAGAAGGCATCCGCCTCCACCGTGACGTTGACCACGTGCTTGCCGTGGGCGAAGGCGTCGAGGCAGTGCTCGACCGCGGCCACGGGGTTGCCGGTGCATTCGACCACGATGTCGATGGCGCTCTCTCGCGTGACGGCCTGCCAGTCCTCGGTGATCCAGGTGGTGCCGTGCCGCACGGCCTCCTGCACCGAGCGGGCTGCGGCGCGCTCGCGCGGCCAGCCCACCCGTTCGAGGTTGGTGCGGGCGGCCTCGGGCGAGAGGTCGGCGATGGCGACCAGGTGCACGCCGGGCGTGCGAGGAATCTGCGCGAGGTACATGGCGCCGAACTTGCCAGCGCCGATCAGGCCGATGCGCACCGGCTTGCCCGCGGCGGCCCGCTGCTGGAGTCGTTGGTGCAGGCTCATCAGGCGGCCACCGCATCGATGCGTTCGAGCGAGGTGCGCAGGGCGCTCTCGGGCAGGCCGTCCTTCCACGGCGTCTCGACCGGGTAGGGCTTGCGCAGGCAGTCGTCCGGCAGCAACGCGATGGGCGTGAAGTCGCGGTGCGCGATGTACTCCGGCCGCTTGAAGCGCCGGATGTGGTTGCTGACCGCGCACAGGCTCAGGTACACCGCGACGCGGTTGAAGGGCGAGAGGTTGCTGCCGGAGGCATGCACCAGGCAGCTGTGGAACAGGATCATGGAGCCGGCCGGGCCCTTGGGCGAGACGATGCCGCCCTCGACGTGGCGGCCCGCCGCGTCGTAGTGTCCTTTGCCGCCGGCCCGCTCGACCAGCTGCGCGATCAGGTCGTTGTCGACGGTCCAGAGCGGGTAACTGGTGGTCGTGAGGTCGTGCTGCGCCTCGACCACGCCCTTCACGTGACTGCCGGGAATGAACATCAGCGGGCCGTTGAACTCGCTCACGTCGTCCAGGAAGATCGCCACGTTCATGGCGCGCTCGGTGGGCATGAGGTCGTCGTTGAGCCAGGTGCCGTAGTCCTGGTGCCACTGCCAGACGTCGCCCTCGAAGGCCATCTTGCCGTTGATCTTGAACTGGTGCATGTAGACCTCCTCCTCGAAGAGATCCATCACGGGCGCCACCATGCGCGGGTGGCGCGCCAGGCGCGCGAAGGGCTCGCTGATCAGGTGCGCCGCGAAATTGGTGCGCACCGCGTCCGACCCTTTCTCGCGCACGTTGAAGGCCTCGTGCCGGCTGTAGAGCGCGGGCACCGCATCGGTCAGCACCTTGGTCTCATCGGGGGAGAAGTGGCCGGGGAAGAAGAGGTAGCCGTCGCGCTCGAACTGCGCGCGCTGCGCCGGGGTGAGTTTCATGCGGTGTCTCCAGATCTGGAAAGGCGCTCGGCGAGGCGCATGCTCAGCGTCTCGCCCGCGCGGGTGCAATGCGCCTCGCTGAGCTGCGCGGCGCGTTCGACGTCGCCGGCACCGATGGCCTCGGCGATCGCCTCGTGCTCGTCCCACAGCGACTCGCGCTGCGGCACGGATTGCAGCACCGCGCCCATCGCGCGGCGCAGGTGGACCCAGTGCTGGCCGGCGCTCTGCGCGATCAGCGGGTTGCCGGAGGCGGCGTAGATCGCGTGGTGGAAGGCGACGTCGGCCTCGATCATGGCCTCCACGCTGCGCCCGCGCGCGGCACGGCGGCCGCGCTCGATCAGCTTCGGGTCGATGCGCGCGCGCTGTGCGGCGGCCAGCCTGGCGGCCAGCACCTCCAGCGCGCCGCGCACCTGGTAGAGCTTGCGCGTCCATTCCACGTCCAGCGGCGCGACCAGCAGGCCGCGGCCGGGCGCGTCGAGCACGAAGCCGTCTTTCTTCAAGAGGCGCAGCGCCTGCAGCACCGGCTGGCGCGAAACGGCCAGGCGTCGCGCCAGGTCCTCCTGCGTGATGCGCTCGCCGGGCGCGAGCGAGCCGCCGCTGATGGCATCGAGCAGGGCGCGGTAGACCTGATCGACGAGGTCGGGTGCGGCGGCGATCTGGACCAGCTGGGCGGGCATCGGGTGGTAGACGTGATTCTGAACTCTGTATACAGAGTACGGCGAACGATGCGTGCTGCCACTAGACATCATGGTCGCTCGATAGGTCAGCGAGGGGCTCGTCTCCGGTATCGTGGATTGCGCACTTTGGTGCGCCGAGCCACATGCGGTGAGGCAAAGCCAGCCGCAAACCGTATGGAGACGAGCCATGGACGAGAGTATCAAGTTCTTCGTGGGTCTGGATGCGCACAAGGACAGCATTGCGGTGGCCGTATGCGAAGCTGGGCGAGAGCCCAGCCGCTTCGTGGGAACCCTCGGGCCTGACGTTCAGGGCCTACTCAAGGCGCTACGCAAGTACGGCCCCGCGCAGCAAGTGAGTGTGGTTTACGAAGCTGGGCCGACCGGCTATGGGCTGCATCGAGTGCTGAGCCAGCGCGGCTATCGCTGCGAGATCATCGCTCCATCCTTGATCCCACGGCGAGCGGGCGACCGCATCAAGACCGACCGGCGCGATTGCGCCCGACTGGCCGAGCTGTCTCGCGCAGGCGAACTCAAGGCCATCTGGGTGCCCGACGAAGCCCACGAGGCATTGCGCAACCTGTGGCGCGCGCGCGAAGACGCGGTCAACATGCGCTTGAAGGTGCGCCAGCAGCTCAAGGGGTTCCTGCTGCGCCAGGACCGACGCTATGCCGGCAAGACCTCCTGGACCAGGATGCACCAACGATGGATCGCAGATCAGCGTTTTGAGCACACGGCAGACCAGATCGCGATGACCGAATATCAACTGGCGGTGCAAGTTGCGGACGAGCGCGTGCAGCGGCTGACGGCGGCACTGCAGCAGGCAGTCCAGGGCTGGCGCTTCGAGCCGGTCGTGGCGGCCCTGCGGGCACTACGCGGCGTCGACACAGTCAGCGCCATCGGCTTGGTGTGCGAGATCGGGGACATCGGCCGCTTCGGCACTGCACGCCAGCTCATGGGCTACCTCGGCCTGGTGCCCTCGGAGCATTCCAGCGGCAACAGCGTGCGCCGCGGCTCGATCACCAAGACCGGCAATGCCCACGCGCGGCGCCTGTTGACCGAGGCGGCTTGGAACTACCGTTTCCCGGCGCGAATCAGCAACGAGTTGCGCGAGCGCAGCAAGGCGCTGCCGCCGGGCATCCGCACCCACGCGTGGAAGGCACAGGTGCGCCTATGTTCACGATTCGCACAGCTGTCCAGGCGAGGCCTGCAGGCCAACAAGGTCTGCGTGGCGGTGGCACGCGAGTTGGCCGGATTCGTCTGGTCCATCGCCCAGCAGGCAGCGCCAGCGACCCATCCTGCTGCTCGATAGCGACTGCCAATGGCACGAGGCGATGCGGCCCGATCACGATGGGAAGAACCCTCGCCGGCCCTATCTACAGAACCCCTCGGGGCAACCTGCGCCACTAGATCGAGGCTGCTTCCATGACGGATCGATGCACGGTGGTAACCAACCCACGGATATCAGTCTGATCCATCGTCGCAGCAGCAGACTTGGGCCGCATCACCCCGTGCCACTGGATCAACAACCAATCCGTGCCCCTTGACGGGAGCGACCATATCAGGGCGTGGACCTGTCATTCCGCCTTCATCAAGTTCAGGGTTAACGCGCTCAATCCAGGGTTGACCCCTAGACAAATCGACCACTTCAGGCTTATTCTTCACCTGTTTGTTCCATTAATAAATCATTGTTTTATTAGTGGAACAAACAAGACCCACCATTCGCCACGGATCGAAAGCACGATGATGAAGCCCTCCCGTCGCCAGGCACTCGCGCTGGCCCTGTCCCTCGCCGCAGCCGGCGCCGCCGCCCCCGCCTGGGCCCAAGGCTATCCGGCCAAGCCCGTCACCATCGTGGTGGCCTATCCGGCCGGTGGCGACACCGACGCGCTCGCCCGCCTGTTCGCCGAGAAGCTCTCCACGCGCATCGGCCAGCCGGTGGTGGTGGACAACCGGCCCGGCGCCAGCGGCGTGATCGGCAGCAGTTTCGTGGCGAAGGCGCCGGCCGACGGCTACACGCTGCTGCTGGCGCCCAGCACCTTCTCGATCGCACAACTGGTGCTCAAGACCGGCAGCAGCACCGGCTACGACGTGCAGGGCGGCTTCACCCCCATCGTGCAGACCGGCACGCTGCCGCTGTTCCTCGTGGCCGGTTCGGGCTCGGGCTTCAAGAGCTTCAAGGACGTGCAGGGCGCCAAGGACAAGACCCTGTCCTATGGCAGCCCCGGCAGCGGCTCACCGATGCACATCCTGGGCGAGATGGTCAACAAGGCCGCGGGCCTGAGCCTGGGCCACG
Organism: Variovorax sp. JS1663; assembly: GCF_002157355.1. Classification (GTDB taxonomy): domain Bacteria; phylum Pseudomonadota; class Gammaproteobacteria; order Burkholderiales; family Burkholderiaceae_C; genus Variovorax. The sequence goes on from NZ_LYMK01000047.1 coordinate 18,715, forward strand.
TTCCCTACAAGGGCGTGGCGCCGGCGGTGAACGACGTGCTGGGCGGCCATGTGCCGCTGACCTACATCACCTATGGCCCGATCGCACCGCACCTGGCCGGCGGCAAGATGCTGCCGCTCGCGGTGGCGGACCGCGCGCGCTCGCCGCTCGCGCCCAACGTGCCCACCTTCGCCGAGCTGGGCTACAGGAACGTGGAAGTGACGGCCTGGCATGGCCTCTTCGGCCCGAAGAACATGCCGCCCGAGGTCGTGAAGACGCTCAACGCCCACTTCAACGAGATCCTGAAGATGCCGGACGTGGTGTCCAAGATGGCCGTGCTGGGTGCGCTTCCGCTGGGCGGCGCGCCGGACGTGCTGGCCAAGACCAACGCGGCGGACTTCGAGCGCTTCGGCAAGATCATCAAGGAACTCGGCATTCAAGCCGACTGATATGGCTCTCCCCCAGGCTTGCTCACTTCGTGTAGCCGCCAACCCCCTCACCGGGGGCAACACCGGCGGCCCGGCCAAGCCGGTTCCGCGGTGTTCCCCGAACGGGCCGCGCTTCGCGGGCCGCGCCACTGCCTAGGAAAGCTGGTTGTATGAGTACTGAAAGCATCAAGGCCATCCCTGATCCCGAGAGCCTGCAGGCGCTGCTCGCGGAGCTGCCGAACGACCTGCTGGCCGGCCGCCGCGTGCTGGTGACCGGCGCGGCGCGCGGGCTGGGCCTCGCCTTCGCCAAGTGCATCGCCGCCGCGGGCGCGTCGGTGGTGCTGGCCGACATCCTCGCGGACCTGGCAGAGCAGGAGGCGCAGGCCCTGCGCGACGGCGGCTTCGATGCGTATGCGCTGGCGGTGGACCTGTGCGACCCGGCCTCCATCGACACCTGCGCGGCCGAGGCGACCCGCCTGCTGGGCCGGCTCGACGGTCTGGTCAACAACGCCGCCATCACCAACTCCGGCGGTCGCGATGCCCATGCGCTGGACATCGAGACCTGGGACCGCGTGATGGACGTCAACGTGCGCGGCACCTGGCTCATGAGCCGGGCCTGCCAGCCGGCCCTGGCCGCCAGCGGCCGCGGCGCGATCGTCAACCTGGCTTCCGACACCGCCCTGTGGGGCGCGCCGAAGCTGCTGGCCTATGCCTCCAGCAAGGGCGCCGTGATCTCGATGACGCGCTCGCTCTCCCGCGAGTGGGGCGAGCACGGCATCACCGTCAACGCGGTCGCGCCCGGCCTCACGCTGGTAGAGGCCACCGAGTACGTGCCGATGGCGCGCCACCAGAAATACCTCGAAGGCCGCGCCATCCCGCGCGAGCAGCAGGCGGTGGACGTCTGCGGCGCGGTGCTGTTTTCCCTGTCCGGCCTGTCGCGCTTCGTGACCGGCCAGTTGCTCGCCGTCAACGGCGGCTTCGTGATGCACTGATTTCCTTGCAAGGAGTAATTCGATGAGCGATTTGTCCGAACAGAAGAAATTCGACGACAGCCAGGTCGGCGAGACCCTGCGCCGCCCCCAGGGCGCGAGCCTTGAAGCGTGGATGAACGGCCGCATCGCGCGCTATTCGACCCGCCAGTACGACTGGAACGCCCTGAAGTTCCAGGCCGACTACGACCCCAAGTTCCGGCGCGCGCAGATGCGCTACATGGGCACCGGCGGCACCGGCGTGGCCGCCGACGTCAACACCGTGCCCTCGGAGCACTTCACCTTCTCGACCATGGTGATCCCGGCCGGCCACGAAGGCCCGCCGCACCTGCACATCGACGTGGAGGAGGTGTTCTTCGTGATGCGCGGCAAGCTCAAGGTGGTGCTGACCACCGCCGAGGGCGAGCGCTACGAGACCGTGCTGACCGACCGCGACCTGATCTCGGTCCCGCCGGGCGTGTACCGCGAGGAGATCAACGTCGGCGACGAGGATGCGCTGATGTGCGTGATGCTGGGTGCGAAGAAGCCCGTCACGCCGACCTATCCCGCCGATCACCCCCTCGCCAAGATCAAGCGCTGAGCTTCAAGGAACGCGACGCCATGACCGGTGCAGCCATGACCGACCTCCAGCCCCTGCCGGCCGCCGAGCTGGCGCGCCTCGATGCGCGCTTTGCGGCGCGCAGTGTGCAGGTGGCCGGTGGCGCGAGCGTTTCGGTGCGCGAATGCGGCACCGGCCCGGCGCTGGTGTGCCTGCATGGCATCGGTTCGGGTGCGGCTTCATGGCTGGACGCGGCACTTGCGCTGGAAGATGAGGCCCGGCTGATCGCGTGGGACGCGCCGGGCTATGGCGCATCGACGCCGTTCGTCGCCGCTGCACCGAAGGCCGCCGACTATGCCGAACGCCTCGCAGCCTTGCTCGACGCGCTGGACATCGATCGCTGCGTGCTGGTCGGCCATTCGCTCGGTGCGCTGATGGCCGCCGCCGCGGCCCGTCCCGGGTCTGCACTGGCCTCGCGCATCTCGAAGCTGCTGCTGATCAGCCCGGCAGCCGGCTACGGCGCGCCGGCCCGTGCCGAGGCGCAAGCCCGCGTGCGCGCCGAGCGCCTGGGCACGCTGGAACAACTCGGCATCGCCGGCATGGCCGCGAAGCGTTCTGCCCGCCTGGTTTCCGATCACGCCAGCGACACCGCGCGCCAATGGGTGCGCTGGAACATGGCGCGCCTGAACGAGGATGGCTACCGCCAGGCCGTCGAGCTGCTGTGCGGCGGCGACCTGTTGGCCGACCTGCCGCCTGCCATGCCGGTGCGCGTGGCCTGCGGCGCCCTGGACGTGGTGACCACGCCCGAAGCCTGCGCCGAGGTGGCGAAGCAGTGCGGCGTGCCGCTCGAGACACTGCCGCGTGCCGGGCACGCGAGCTATGTGGAACAGCCCGAAACCGTCGCCGCCTTGCTGCGCGATGTGCTGGCGGCCTGATCGCACCGACGACAAGAAAGAGAAATCGATGAGCACCGACAAGGATTCAATGGAAGAGGGCGCCGACCGCTACAACGTGCCGGCCCTGGAGCGCGGCCTGCGCATGCTGTGCGAGTTCAGCCGCGAGAACCGCACCCTCTCCGCGCCCGAGCTGGCGCGCCGCTTCGACCTGCCGCGCTCCACCGTGTTCCGCCTGCTCACCACGCTGGAGAACATGGGTTTTCTCGAGCGCGCCGAGGGCGGCCGCGACTACCGCCTGGGCCTGGCCGTGCTGCGCCTGGGCTTCGAGTACCTGGCCTCGCTGGAGCTGACCCAGCTCGGCACGCCGCTGCTCAACCGCCTGTGCGAGGAACTGCGCACGCCCTGCAACCTGGTGGTGCGCGATGGCCGCTCCATCGTCTACGTGGCCAAGGTGGCGCCGCCCACGCCCTTCGCCAGCTCGGTCACCGTGGGCACGCGCCTGCCGGCCCATGCGACGGTGCTGGGCCGCATCCTGCTGGAGGACCTGACCCTGCCGCAGCTGCGCGCGCTTTACCCGGAAGAGCGGCTGGAGACTTTCTCGCCGTCCACCCCCAAGACCGTCAACGAGTTGTTCGACATGGTCCAGGCCGACCGCCAGCGCGGTTTCGTGCTGGGCGAGGGCTTCTTCGAATCGAACATCTCCACCATCGCGGCCCCGGTGCGCGACCACAGCGCCCACATCGTGGCCGCGCTGGGCGTGACCATCACCTCCGGCCACATCGACGAGAACCGCATGGACGAGATGGTGCGCCGCGTGCGCGAGACGGCCGACGAGATCTCGGGCCTCCTGAACTACTCGCCCGCCGGCAGCGCCAAGGTCGTGCCGCTGCGCAGCGCCTGAGGACGTGGACATGACGACAACGACTTCTCCCTCCTTCCTCGCCGCCGACGCGCTGGCCGGCCGCGTGGCCGTGGTCACCGGCGGCAGCTCCGGCATCGGCCTGGCGACCGTCGAACTCCTGCTGGCCGCCGGCGCCGCGGTGGCGCTGTGCGGCCGCAATGCCGAGCGCCTGGACCGCGCGGTCGCCACCCTGCGCGAGGCGCGGCCTTCGGCGCGCCTCTTCGCCCAGACCTGCGACGTGCTCGACCCCGCCTCGGTGAAGGCCTTCGCCGCCGCCAGCGAGGCCGCGCTCGGCCCGGCCTCCATGCTGATCAACAACGCCGGCCAGGGCCGCGTCTCCACCTTCGCCGACACCGAGGACAGCGCCTGGACCGAGGAGCTGCACCTCAAGTTCTTCTCCGTCATCCATCCGACCCGCGCCTTCCTGCCGCAGCTCGCGGCGCAGCACGCGGTGCTGGGCGATGCCGCGATCGTCTGCGCCAATTCGCTGCTGGCGCGCCAGCCCGAGCCGCACATGGTCGCCACCTCGGCCGCGCGTGCCGGCCTGCTGAACCTGGTGCGCTCCATGGCCACCGAGTTCGCGCCGCAGGGCGTGCGCGTCAACGGCATCCTGATCGGCCTGGTCGAGTCGGGCCAGTGGCGCCGCCGCTTCGAGGCGCGCGAAGACAAGTCGCAGGACTGGTCTGCCTGGAGCGGCCAGCTCGCCAAGAACAAACACATTCCCCTGGGTCGCCTGGGACTTCCGACGGAAGCCGCGCGCGCCATTCTTTTCCTCGCTTCGCCCCTCGCGTCCTACACGACGGGCAGCCACATCGATATCTCCGGAGGCTTGTCCCGCTATGCATAACCCATCCAACCCCACGCAGGTCACCGGCGGTGCCGTCGTTGCCGCCTTCCTCGAACAGTGTGGCGTGAAGGCCGCCTTCGGCGTGATCTCCATCCACAACATGCCGATCCTCGATGCCTTCGCGCAGCGCGGCGCGGTGCGTTTCGTCTCGGCACGCGGCGAGGCCGGTGCCGGCAACATGGCCGATGCCTATGCCCGCTCCACCGCCAGCCTGGGCGTGTGCGTGACCAGCACCGGCCCGGCCGCCGGCAACATCGCCGGCAGCATGGTGGAGGCGCTGACCGCCGGCGCCCCCGTGCTGCACCTCACCGGCCAGATCGAGACGCCCTACATCGACAAGGGCATGTCGTACATCCACGAGGCTCCGGACCAGTTGACCATGCTCAAGGCCGTGTCCAAGGCCGCCTTCCGCGTGCGCAGCATCGACAACCTGCTCGGCACGCTCAAGCGCGCGGTGCAGGTCGCGCTCACCGCGCCCACCGGCCCGGTCAGCGTGGAGATCCCGATCGACATCCAGTCGGCCATGATGGCGATGCCCGCCGACCTGTCGCCGCTGCCCATCGAGGCCGCGGTGCCGTCGAAGTCCGGCCTCGATGCCCTGGCCGCCAGCCTGGCCAAGGCCAAGCGCCCGATGCTGTGGATCGGCGGCGGCGCCCGCCACGCGCGTGCAGCCATCCAGCGCCTGCAGAAGCTCGGCTTCGGCGTGGTCACGACCACGCAGGGCCGCGGCACGGTGCCCGAGGACAATCCGGGCTCGCTCGGCGCCTACAACATCCAGAAGCCGGTCGAGGCCTTCTACCAGACCTGCGATGCGATGCTGGTGGTCGGCTCGCGCCTGCGCGGCAACGAGACGCTCAAGTACGAGCTGAAGCTGCCGCGCCCGCTGTACCGCGTCGATGCCGATGCAGCCGCCGAAGGCCGCTGCTACGCGACCGATGCCTTCGTCTGCGGCGATGCCGCGCTCGCGCTCGAAGGGCTGGCCGACCGGCTGGAAGCCGCGAACTACAAGGCAGACCCGGCCCTGCTCACCGACCTGCGCGCCGCCCACGAACAGGCGGTCGCCACGCTGCGCGACGGCCTCGGCCCCTACGCCGAGCTGGTGCGGCAGATCCAGTCGGTGGCGGGCCGCAGCTTCAACTGGGTGCGTGACGTGACCGTCTCCAACAGCACCTGGGGGAACCGAGAGCTGCGCATCTTCGAGCCCAGCGCGGGCGTGCACGCCACCGGCGGCGGCATCGGCCAGGGCATGCCCATGGCCATCGGCGCGGCCATCGGCGCGGCCGTGACCGGCTCGGGCCGCAAGACCTTCTGCCTGGCCGGCGACGGCGGCTTCATCCTGAACCTGGGCGAGCTGGCCTGCATGGTGCAGGAAGAGGCACCGATGGTGATCGTGCTGATGAACGACAAGAGCTACGGCGTGATCAAGAACATCCAGGACGTGCAGTACGGCGGCCGCCGCTGCTACGCCGACCTGCACACGCCCGACTACGCGCTGCTGTGCAAGTCGATCGCGCTGCCGCATGCGCGCGTCTCGCGCCTGGAGGACCTGAAGGGCCAGCTCGACGAGGCGCTGGCCGCGCGCGGTCCCTTCCTGCTGGAGATCGACATGCTGTCGATCGGTGGCTTCAAGAGCACCTTCGCCGGCCCGCCGACCAACACCATCACGCAGATCCCTGCGCTCAACAAGTAAGGACCCGACATGCTGCGCGTGGCACTCATCGGTTGTGGCGCCATCGGCAGCTCGGTCATCGAGCTGCTGAAGGGCGACGCCTCGCTCGCGGTTGTGGCCGTCGTGGTCCCGGCCGAGGGCCTGGAAGCGGCCCAGGCGCTGCTGGACAAGCTCGCCCCCGGCGTGCAGGCCGCGACGGCCGTGCCTGCGAGCGGCATCGACCTGGTCGTCGAAACCGCCGGCCACGCGGCGATCGAGGAGCACGTGCTGCCGGCGCTGCGCCGCGGCACGCCCTGCGTGGTCGCCTCGGTGGGCGCGCTGTCCGCGCAGGGCCTGGCCGAGCGGCTGGAGGTCGCCGCCATCACCGGCAAGACGCAGGTGCAGCTGATCGCCGGCGCGATCGGCGCCATCGATGCGCTGGCCGCGGCCCGCATCGGCGGACTGGACAGCGTGCGCTACACCGGCCGCAAGCCGCCCAAGGCCTGGAAGGGCACGCCGGCCGAGCAGGGGCGCGACCTGGACGCCCTGCGCAGCGAAGTCGTGATCTTCGAAGGCAGCGCCCGCGAGGCCGCCACGCTCTACCCCAAGAACGCCAACGTCGCCGCCACCGTGTCGCTCGCCGGCCTGGGCCTGGACCGCACGCAGGTGCGCCTGATCGCCGACCCGTCGGTCGACGAGAACGTGCACACGGTCGAGGCCGAGGGCGCCTTCGGGCGCTTCGAGCTGAGCATGCGCAACAAGCCGCTGGCAGCGAATCCCAAGACCTCGGCGCTCACCGTCTACAGCGCCGTGCGTGCGCTGCGCAACCGGGCCGCGGCCCTCGCCATCTGACGGCGCGAAAGAACCCCACCATGATCTCCAACGAACTCCTCCCCCTCAACATCGCCGGCGAATGGCGCCTGGGCGGCGGCGATGCCTACGAGAGCCTGTACCCGGCCACCGGCGAGCCGATCGCGCGCCTGAAGGCCGCGAGCGCGGCCGACGTGGACGAGGCCATCGCGCGCGCCGACGAAGCCTTCCGCACCAGCGGCTGGGCCCAGAAGCTGCCGCACGAGCGCGCCGCCGTGCTGCACCGCGTGGCGCAACTCATCCGCGACGAGGCCGAGCCGCTCGCGCAGAAGCAGCGCCTGGACAACGGCAAGCCGATCAACGAGACGCGCGCGCTGGTGGCCAGCGCGGCCGGCACCTTCCAGTTCTTCGCGGCCGCGTTGGAGACGCTGGAGGAGACCATCACGCCCTCGCGCGGCCCCTTCGTCACCATGAGCGTGCACGAGCCCATGGGCGTGGTCGCGGCCATCACGCCGTGGAACTCGCCCATCGCCAGCGAGGCGCAGAAGCTGGCGCCGGCGCTGGCCGCGGGCAACGCGGTGATCGTGAAGCCGGCCGAGGTCACGCCGCTGATGGCGCTGGAGCTGGCCCGCATCTGCGAGAAGGCGGGCGTGCCGCGCGGCATCGTCAGCGTGCTGCCGGGCAAGGGCTCGGTGATCGGCGACGCCATCACCAAGCACCCGCTGGTCAAGCGCGTGTCCTTCACCGGCGGCACCACGACCGGCAAGCACATCGCGCACATCGCGGCCGACAAGATGATGCCGGTCTCGCTGGAGCTGGGCGGCAAGTCGCCGACGATGGTGCTGGAGGACGCGGACCTGGACCACGCGGTCAACGGCGTGCTCTACGGCATCTTCAGCTCCTCGGGCGAATCGTGCATCGCGGGCTCGCGCCTCTTCGTGGCGCGCAGCATCTACGATGAGTTCGTCACCCGCGTGGCCGAGGCCGCCAAGGCGCTGCGCGTGGGCGACCCGGCCTCGGAGCGCACGCAGATGGGCCCGCTGATCACCGCCAAGCACCGCGAGAGCATCGAGCGCTACGTGGAGCTGGGCGTGTCCGAAGGCGGCCACATCCGCACGGGCGGCGTGCGCCCGCACGGCACCGACCTCGACCGCGGCTACTTCTACACGCCGACGATCCTGGAAGGCCTGACCAACAGCGCGCGCATCAGCCAGGAGGAGGTCTTCGGGCCGGTGCTGGTGGCCATGCCCTTCGACAGCGAAGAGCAATTGATCGAGCAGGCCAACGACAGCGTCTACGCACTCGCCGCGGGCGTGTGGAGCCGCGACTTCAAGCGCGCCTGGCGCCTCGGCCGCGCCGTGCAGGCCGGCACCGTGTGGATCAACACCTACAAGCAGTTCTCCGTCTCCACGCCCTTCGGCGGCTGGCGCGACAGCGGCCTGGGCCGCGAGAAGGGGCGCGAAGGGATCTTCCAGTACATGGAGCAGAAGAGCATGTACTGGGGCACCAACGCGCAGCCCCTGCCGTGGGCCAACCAATAAGGGACATGCCATGAGCGTGCTTGGAATCGATCAGATCACTTACGGCGCGGACGACCTCGCCACCTGCCGCCGTTTCTTCTCCGACTGGGGCCTGGCGCTGAAGTCCGAGACGGCCGACCAGTTCATCTTCGAATGCCTCAACGGCTGCCGCGTCGTCGTCGCCGCGCTGGGCCAGGCCGGGCTGCCGGCCGCGATGGAGGAGGGGCCCACACTGCTGGAAGTGGTGTGGGGCGTGGAGAGCGAGGCCGACCTTGCGCGCTATGCCGCCGCCATCGCGAAGGACAAGGATTTCACCGACGGCGAAGTGGAAGGCGCACGCCGCATCGGCTGCACCGACCCGAACGGCCTGGCGGTGCGCCTGCAGGTCAGCCGCAAGCGCGCGATCGACGTCGAATGCGGCGCGATGAACACCTGGAACGCGAAGCCGCGCATCAACCAGGCCGCCCCCATCTACGAGCGCGCGACGCCGATCGAGGTGGGTCACGTGGTCTTCTTCGTCGCGGACGTGCAGGCCACCAGCGCCTTCTATGCCGACCGCTTCGGCTTCGTCGGCTCCGACAGCTACCCCAACCGCGGCGCCTTCATGCGCTGTGCACCCGAGGGCGGGCACCACGACCTGTTCCTGCTGCAGCTGCCCTCGGGCAAGCGCGGGCTCAACCACGTGGCCTTCACCGTGCGCGACATCCACGAGGTGTTCGGCGGCGGCCTGCATTTCTCGCGCTGCGGCTGGGAAACCCAACTGGGCCCGGGCCGGCATCCCGTCTCCTCGGCGTACTTCTGGTACTTCAAGAACCCGGCCGGCGGCCTGATCGAGTACTACGCCGACGAGGACCAGCTCACCGCCGACTGGCAGCCGCGCGAGTTCGAGCCGGGACCAACCGTGTTCGCGGAGTGGGCCGTCGATGGGGGCCTCGACGGTAACACCCGTCGCCAGAAGAACGCGGATGGCCCTCAAGGCAAGTTCCTCACCGAGAAGAAATGATGACCACCCCCGTTGCTTGCTCACTTCGTGTAGCCGCCTCCCCCCTCAAGGGGGCGACACCAGCGGCCCGGCAAAGCCGGTTCCGCGGTGTCTCCCGAACATGCTGCGTCGCTGCGCTCGCAGCTCTCGGATTCGCCGGTGCCCATGCGCAGAGCGCGGTCGAGAAGCAGCTGTCGAGCGACCGCTTCACCATCGTCTCGCCCTTCCCGCCGGGCGGCCCGGTCGACACGCTGGCACGCGTGCTGTCCGACGGCCTGGCCAAGCGCTACGGCCAGGCGGCCGTGGTCGAAAACATGCCCGGCGCGGCCGGCAACATCGGCATCGACAAGGTCAAGCGCGCGAAGCCCGACGGCCATACGCTGCTGGTCGTGCCGGCCGGCAACCTGACCATCAACCCGACGCTGATGCCGAACTTCCCGTTCAACATCGAGAAGGACTTCGTGCCCGTCACCATGCTCGCGAAGGCGCCCAACGTGCTGGTGGCCTCGCCCTCGGCCGGCATCAAGAGCGCGAAGGAGCTGGTGGCGCAGGCCAAGGCCAGGCCCGGCACGCTCTCCTATGCCTCGCCGGGCGTCGGCAGCGGCCTGCACCTGGCGGGCGAGCTGTTCAAGCAGCAGGCCGGCATCGACCTGCTGCACGTGCCCTACAAGGGCACGGCGCCGGCCCTCAACGACGTGCTGGGCGGCGTGGTGCCGCTGATGTTCAGCAACCTGCCGGCCACGCTGCCCTTCATCAAGAACGGCAAGCTGGTGGTGCTGGGCGTGACCGAAGCCAGGCGCAGCCCGGCGGCGCCGGAGATCCCGACGCTGGCGGAACAGGGCATTCAGGGCGTGGCCGTGACCTCCTGGTACGGCCTGCTCGCCCCGGCCGGCACGCCGCCGGCCGTGGCCGAGCAGCTCGCGAAGGATGCCGCCCAGATGCTGGCCCAGCCCGAGGTGCGCGAGCGCCTCCAGGCCCAGGGCATGACCGAGGCGACCATGAAGCCGGCCGAGTTTGCCGTCTCCATGCGCGACGAGACCGCGATGTGGGCCAGGATCATCAAGGCCCGCAACATCGTGGCCGAATGAGGCGCAACGCCGCCTGATACCCCGATTCCCCTTCCACGGAGGCCCACGATGCAACAAGACCGCTACCTGCAACCGCACCAGGCGCGCCAGCGCCCCGCGACCACCTACGAAGACCTGCTGGGCGACGCCATCGAGCGCGCCTTCGGCGATGGCGTCCATGACCTGGCGGGCCTCGTCGAGCGACTCAACGACAGCGGCCTGGCCACCCCCGGCGGCCAGGCCTGGACCGAAGACAACTATCGCCAGGAGATGGCCAAGCTGGCCGCCTGAGGAGACAAGCACATGACCACCATCGCCATCCAACCCGTTGCGCAGGACCCCGTGGACCAGCTGCTCGAGATCGGGCTGAAGGATCTCTGGTACGCGATCTGCCCCTCGCACTTCATCCGCGAGAACCCCGTCTCGGTGCGCCGCCTGGGCAGCAAGATCGCGCTGTGGCGCGACGGCACCGGCAAGCTGCATGCGCTGGAGGACCGCTGCCCGCACCGCGGCGCGCCGCTGTCGCAGGGCGTGATCCTGGGCGACCGGCTGTCCTGCCCCTACCACGGCGTCGAAGTGCGCTGCGACGGCGTGGTGACCCGGGTGCCGGGCAGCCCCGGCTGCAAGCTCGAGGGCTCGCAGGCCACGCGCCACTTCCACGTGGAGGAGCGCGCCGGCGCCGTCTTCCTCTACAACGCCAAGGAGCCGGTCGATGTGCCGCCGCCGCTGGTGCTGCCCGAGGAGCTCTCCGACGAAGCGCAGTACGCGGCCTTCCTCTGCTACACCGAGTGGAAGGGCGACTACCGCTACGTGCTGGACAACGTGATGGACCCGATGCACGGCACCTTCCTGCACAAGCAGTCGCACTCGATGGCCGAAGGCGATTCGCAGGCCAAGTTCGGCATCCGCGCCACCGACAACGGCTTCGTGTTCGAGAAGGAAGGCCAGCGCAACGTCAACTTCGACTGGACCGAGTGGGCCGACACCGGCCTGCACTGGATGCGGCTGGAAATCCCCTATCCGAAGACCGGCGGCCCTGGCGGCAACTTCATCATCATCGGCTCCTTCGCGCCGATGCCGAACGGCATGACCGCCACCTTCTTCTGGCGCGTGCGCAAGCTCTCGCCGGGCTGGGAGCGCGACACCTGGCGCTTCCTCTACCGCAACCGCCTGGAGGCGCGTCACTGGCACGTGCTGGAGCAGGACCGCGTGATGCTGGAGGACATGGAGCCCGATGCCAACCGGCACGAGAACCTGTACCAGCACGACCTGGGCATCGTGCGGCTGCGCCGGCACATGCGCAATCTCGCCCAAGCCCAGCTGGAACAGGCCGGAGCCTGATCCGTCCGCCGCTCTTTCTGAAGGTCCATTGCCATGTCTTCCCCCACGCTGAACGCACTGGTGCATACCATGCGCTACGAGGCCGACGGCATCGTCAGCGTCGAGTTTCGGCCGTCATCGCCCGAGGTGGATTTCCCCGCCTTCGAGGCCGGCTCGCACATCGACCTGCACCTGCCCAACGGCCTGGTGCGCAGCTACTCGCTATGCAACCCCTGCAGCGACCGCCAGCGATACGTGGTCGGCGTGGCGAACGACCGCAAGAGCCGCGGTGGCTCGCGCTACGTGCACCAGCAGCTGCGCGTGGGCATGACGCTGCCGATCTCGGCGCCTCGCAACAACTTCAAGCTGGAGGAGGGCGCCGAGCGCTCGGTGCTGGTGGCCGGCGGTATCGGCGTGACGCCCATCTGGTGCATGCTGCAGCGCCTGGTCGCCATCGGCAAGCCGGTGGAGATGATCTACTGTGCGCGCAACCGCAAGGAGGCCGCCTTCTGCGATGCCATCGAAGCGCTCGCGAAGGAGCACGGCGTGGCGCTGCACTGGCACTTCGACGCCGACAAGGCCGCCCCGCCCGATCTCGCCGCTTTGCTGGCGGGCAAGGGTGCCGAGAGCCACTTCTACTGCTGCGGCCCGGGACCCATGCTCGACGCCTTCGAGAAGACCTGCGAGCAGCTCGGCTACGCCCATGCGCACGTCGAGCGCTTCGCTGCCGCGCACGTGGAGGCGCCCAGCGCCACCGAGACCTACGTGGTCGAGTGCGCGAAGAGCGGCAAGAGCGTGGAGGTGCCGCCCGGCAAGTCCATCCTCGACAGCCTGATCGACGCGGGCCTCAATCCCGATCACAGCTGCAAGGAAGGCGTGTGCGGCGCCTGCGAGACGAAGATCGTTTCGGCCGGCGAGATCGATCACCGCGACGGCATCCTCACCAAGGCGGAACGCGCCGCCAACAAGACCATGATGATCTGCGTCTCGCAGTGCAAGCGCGGTCCCCTGGTGCTGGACATCTAGTTTTCCAACTCTCGCTTCAACAAAACCAATGAAGAAAACTCTTGTGGCCGCGGCCGCATGCGCGGCTGCGGCCGGCGCATGCGCGCAAACCTCCGTGCAGGTGTTCGGCGTGATCGACACCGCCGTCACCTACACCACCGGCTCGGGCTACGGCTCCACGCACAAATGGCAATTGACGAACAGCGGCAACAGCTTCAGCCGCCTGGGCTTCCGCGGCACGGAGGACCTGGGGGGCGGCCTGGCCGCGGGCTTCTGGCTCGAGGCCGGGCTGCAGAGCGACAACGGCACCGGCTTCAACTCGAACACCAACAATCAGGCCAGCGGCGCGGCCGGCGTGGGCGCGATCAGCTTCAACCGCCGCTCCACGGTGAGCTTCTCCGGCCCCTTCGGTGAGTTGCGCCTGGGCCGCGACTACACGCCCACCTTCTGGAACACCGCGCTGTACGACCCCTTCGGCACCGGCGGCGGCATCGGCGCGAACCAGCTCTACTTCTCGGGCCTGGGTGGCCTGCTGGCTGCGACAGGTACGCGCGCGTCGAACAGCATCGGCTACTTCCTGCCGCCGAACCTGGGCGGCTTCTACGGGCAGGTGATGTATGCCATGGGCGAGAACGACAACCGCTCGGTGCTGCCGGGTACGCTGATCTCGAACCGCGATGACGGCAACTACGCGGGCATCCGCGTGGGCTGGCTCGGCGGGCCCGTCAACATCACCATCGCCACCGGCAAGACCCGCTACGCGACCGGCGACCTGCGCGTGTCGAACCTCGGCGCGTCCTATACCTTCGAGTCGCTCGGTGGGCTCAGGCTGATGGGCGAGTACTACACCGAGTCGCTGGGCGCGGTGGACGGCCGGGGCGCGCTGCTGGGCTTCATCCTGTCGGTGGGGGCGGGCGAGATCAAGGCCTCCTATGCGCGCTACAAGCGCGACCCGGTGGGCAGCGTGCCCGATCCCACGAGCGACAAGCTGGCGCTGGGCTACGTCTACAACCTGTCGAAGCGCACCGCGCTCTACGGCACGCTCGCCTACCTGCGCAACCGCAACGGTGCGACGCAGTCGCTCGCCGGTACGATCACCGCGGCGAACCGGGCCGCGCGCGGCACCGAGTTCGGGATCCGGCACAACTTCTAGCGGGGGGCCGGCCCGGTTGCGGGCTGGCCTGTCAGTCGAGGTAGTCGAGGAAGAGGGGCGTCACTTCCTGCAGGAAGCGCACCTCGCCCTCGGCGATGGCGCGCGGCTCCAGGTCGAAGTGGATGAAGGTGCCCCAGGGTGTGCCGTTCCTGCGCCGCAGCACGCGGCCGTAGTAGGACTCGATGAGGCCGGCGAGCGGACGGTTGTGCGTCAGCCGCGGATCGGCGGAGGCGTGATGGGTCAGGAATTCGCCCTCCCGGATCGCCCACTGGCAGAAGCTGCTGTCCAGCGGCACCGCCTTGAGCCAGGTGCGGTATTCGGACTGGCGGTCGTAGACGTGGGTCGCATGCATGGTCTCGCCGATCAGCTTGTAGAGGGCGGTGTAGCGGTAGGTGGCGCGGTCGTTGAGCAGGGCCAGTGCGGACCGGATGCCATGGTTGGCAAGGACCCTGCGAACCGCCTCGGTCTGGGCGGACAGATCAATCTCGAGCATGCGGGTATCGGGGAAAGCGGGTCGATGCAAAAGCGTCGATGCGCATTCTATGGAGGCCCACCTCCCGGTCTCCTGACCAAAAACCATGTCCCCGATCCCGTGGGGCGATTGAGCGGCGCGAGGCCGGTTGACCTCGGACGGGAGTCGCTGATCAGCGTGTCGGCCGGCGGTAGAGCATCAGCGTCGCCGCCAGCCCGCACGCCGCCGCGAAGCTCATCCAGAATGCCGGCGCCGCCTTGTCCGCCGTCGCCTCGATCAGCCAGGTCGACACCGCCGGCGTGAAGCCGCCGAAGACCGCAGTGGCCAGGCTGTAGGCGAGCGAGAAGCCGACCACGCGCACCTGCACCGGCATCACCTCGGTGAGCGCGACCACCATCGCGCCGTTGTACATGCCGAAGAGAAAAGAGAACCAAAGCAGCACATCCAGCAGCCGCCCGAAGCTGGGCGCGGCGGCCAGCCAGGACATGGTGGGATAGGCGGTGAGGATGGCCAGTACCGTCATCGCCACCAGCAGGGGCTTGCGGCCGATGCGGTCGGAGATCGCGCCGCCCACCGGCAGCCAGATGAAGTTGGAGACGGCCACCAGCAGCGTGACCACCAGGCTGTCCTTCGCGCTCAGGTGCAGCACGGTGCGGCCGAACGTGGGCGTGTAGACGGTGATCAGGTAGAAGGTGGCGGTGGTCATCGCCACCAGCAGCATGCCGGCCAGCACGATGCGCCAGTTCTGCCGCATCGAGGCCGCCACCTCCCGCGTGGTCGGATGGTGCGTGCGGGCCTGGAAGGCCTCGGTCTCCTGCAGCGAGCGGCGCAGCACGAAGATGCACGGGATGATCATGCAGCCGACGAAGAAGGGAATGCGCCAGCCCCAGGCTTCCAGCGCCGCCGGCGGCATGAGTTCGTTGAGCGCGAAGCCCAGCGCCGCCGCCAGCATGATCGCCACCTGCTGGCTGGCCGACTGCCAGGCCGTGTAGAAACCCTTGTGGCCGGGCGGGGCCATTTCCGACAGGTAGACCGAGACGCCGCCGAGCTCGGCCCCCGCGGAGAAGCCCTGCAGCAGCCGGCCGATCAGCACCAGCACGGGCGCGACGAAGCCGATGGCCGCATAGCCCGGCACGAAGGCGATCAGCACCGTGCCGCTGGCCATGATCGCCAGCGTGACGATCAGGCCTTTGCGGCGGCCGACCTCGTCGATGTAGGCGCCCAGCACGATCGCGCCGAGCGGCCGCATGAGGAAGCCGGCGCCGAAGACCGCGAAGGTCAGCATCAGCGAGGCGAAGTCGCTGCTGGTCGGGAAGAAAGCCTTGGCGATCGAGGTCGCGTAGAAGCCGAACAGAAAGAAGTCGAACTGCTCGAGGAAGTTGCCGCTGGTCACGCGCAGCACGGCGCCGAGCTTGGAGCTCGACGCAGGCGCAGGGGTGCCTTCGGCCAGGATGGCTGAACTCATGGGGGATCTCCAGTGGTGTATGAGGTTTTGCGGAGAATGGAAATGACCAGGGTCTGCAGACCCTATCTCAGGCGTGCTTGCGGCACCCTGACCAGCAGCTGAATTCGCGCCTGCTCAGGCCACGAACTTGCAAAGGGACGCCGCTGTGCGCGTGTCCATGTTGCGGCCGCGGTTCAGGTGGTCGTCGATCTCGGCGGCGCAGCCCAGCATGCGGGGGTAGAGGAAGATCGTGAAGGCGGCGGTCTCCAGCTCGCGCTCGCCGATCTGGCCCGACTGCAGCGGCTGCCACAGCATCTTGAGCAGCAGGGCTGCGATCACCGCGTCCACGTTCACGCAGTAGACGTTGCGCGAGACGCCGGCATCGAAGAGCTGCTGCACCAGCGCGCGGTAGAAGTCGTGGAACACGTTGTGGTCGCCGCGCGCCTCGCGCAGCTTCGCGATGAAGACCTCGCGCGGGTCGAAGTTGACCGGCTTGTCCTTGAAGACCGGGTGGTTCACGCCCGGCAGCTTGGCGATGTCGAGGCTGCCCACGCTCTTTTTCTGGGTCTTGTACTGCGCGTACTGCGCCACCGCCTTCTCGGCCAGCGCCTTCAGGTCGACGCCCGGATCGGCGGCGCCCGGATCGTCCAGGCCGCTGCCCTTGAACTGCTCGATCAGGTAGGCGATGCCCTCGTAGCCGTTGCCGCCGTGCGCATAGCCGGTGTGCGTGAGAAAGCCGACCAGCCCCTTGTTGAGCTGCACGCGCTCCGGCTGCTCGGGGCCGTCGGCCGAGACCGCGCCCTTGGCGCCCTGCGCCGAGATGGCGCCGGGGCCGTTGGTCAGCAGCAGGCCGACCAGGGTCTGGAAGGCGAACAGGTCGGCCTCGCCGGGGGTGTGGCCGAGCAGGGCGGCGAAGGCGATCTCGCCCAGGCTGAGTTCCTGCAGCATCCGCTGCTGCGCGAGGCCGCAGAAGCGGCCGTCCTCGTGCCGCGCCGCATCGGCGGAGGCGCCGATCAGCGTGCCGAAGAGCTGCAGCCACCACGGGAAGTTCGTCGCCGTGAGCAGCGAGATGCGCTTGCGCGAGAGCGGCCCCCAGGCCAGCGTGGCCGAGATTGCGGCCAGCACCGCGGCTTCGGTCGGATGGCCGGGCTGGCCCTGCAGCCAGCGCAGGAAGACGGAGCGGGCGCCGCGTGCCTGCACGCCGGCGAGCAGGGCCTGCGCGCGCGGATCGGGCGTGTCGGCCGTGAGCGCAGGCGCGCCGGCCGCATCGACCTTGGCGATGTCGAAGCTCTCGCTGAGCGAGGCGCCGAATTCGTTGCCCAGCTCGGCGGCATGGAAGCGCTCCAGCATGAAGCTCAATGCTTCACGCGCGGCCTGCTGGCGCTTCGGCCCGACGATCGCGGCCGCGGCGGCCAGCACCGCGTTGGGCGCGTTGCCGGCCTCGCGGCTGGCCTGCGCCGCGGCCAGCTCGGGCCGGCCGTGGAGGTTGACGTAGGCCGCGATCGCGGGGGCGATCAGCTTGCGATCGTTCTCGCCGCCGGCGTCGTGCACCAGGGCCAGCGCGACGTTCGATTCCAGCGGCAGCGTGGCCGCGTCCAGCATGCTGGTGCCGTGCAGGCTGCTGACCTGGGTCTTCGCATCCATCTGCGAGGCACCGGAGGCGTCCTTCATCGCCTGGCGCGGCACCACGCCGCCGACCTGCGTGTTGAGCAGCGCGACCTGCTCGTTGTAGGGCGCGAGGGCCTGGACGACCTGTGGTCTCAGTTCTTCCGGCAGGTCCAGGCCTTCATCGGAGCCGAACCACGGCTTGAGTGCGAGCGAACCTTCGGGCGCGAAGTCGGGCAGAGTCGCGTTGGCGCGCATCACGGCGGTGAGCGCGGCCGGGATGTGGGCGATGTTGGTCACCAGCGCGCCCTTGGCCGAGAAGGCGGGGTTGTCGGGCGTGAAGACGCCGTCGACGCCGAACTTCTCCATGAACCAGCGCTCCTTGGCCGTCGCGTCGTCCGAGCCGCCCGCCATCGCGCCGGCATGGCCCACGGCGCGGGTGAGTTTGCTCTTCCAGCGCCCGACCACGCAGGCCACCACCGGCTTGGTGAAATTCGCATCGAGCTCGTAGTAGCCGCCCGGCTCGCAGTACAGCACCGCGGCCTTGCTGCGTGCGTCGTTGGCCAGCGCGAAGGCGAACTCGGGCGCGGCGTAGTGGATGTAGACGTCCTTGCCGGAGGAGATCACGGTGGTGGTGCCCCAGCCCGCCATGCGCAGGTACTGCGCGATGGTGGTGGAGAAACCGCCCGAGTTGGAGAAGATCGCGATCGAGCCCGGCCGCAGCGAGTCGCTGGGCTTGTCGCCGCCCAAGGCGCCGCCGATGCGCACCTGGTTCCACGTGTCCGCCACGCCCAGGCCGTTGGCGCCGAAGATGTCGATGCCGTTGTGCTGGCCCATGGCGCGGATCTCGCGCGCGTCGTGCACCGCGATCTTCTCGGTGATGATGAAGATCTTGCGCAGGTCGGGGTTGACGCGGATCAGCTCGGCCACGCCGTCGCGCGCGGCCGAGGGCGGCAGGTACACCACGCCGCAGTTGAAACGGTGGCCGGCGGCCAGCCCGTCGCGCACGTTGTTGAAGACCGGGATATTGCCGATCGTCGTCTCCAGCACCGCGCCGCCCTTGCCGGGTGCGGTGCCGAAGACCACGTTGCCGCCCGAGTAGGCATGGCTCACCGGCGTCACCTCGCTCGATTCGCCGCCCAGGATGTTGAGCACGCAGACGCGGTCCTCGCGCGAGGCGACCTGCGTGAGCGAGCTGATGCCGACGTGGTACTTGAAATCGCCCACGCCCGTTTTCTGCCAGTTGGCTTGCATGTGCTGTTCTCCTTCAGGCGGCGGTGGTGGGCTGGATGCCGAGGCGCGCGGCAACCTGCTCGCGCCCGCCGTCCTTCATCCACGCATTGATCTTGCGGGCGAACTGGATCACCTCACTCATGTCGGAGTCGAAGCCGAAGAGCCGGTAGGGCAGGCCCAGCGCGTCGCAGGTGTCGCGCAGCGCGCCCATGCCGCGCACCAGGTTCGGCCCGCCGCGGCCCAGCACCACGTACAGGGGCGTAGGCCCGTGCTGGCTGAAGTGCTCGCGCAGCGCATCGGCCATGGCGCGCAGGGTCTCGAAGATGTCGGTGTTGTTGCTCTTGCCGCCGATGATGAAGAGCACGTTGGCCTGCTTCAGCCAATGCTTGAAGCAGATGCGCGCCACCTCCTTCATCTTCTCGTAGGGCGGGTTGCCGCCGAAGTCGGAGCTGATGATGGCGTCGTCGCCCAGCATTTCCGTCACCAGCGAGTTGGCGCCGCCGCCGAAGGTGGGGGCAAGCACCGTGCCCTTGTCGTTGATGACGTAGACGTCGCTCTGGCCCTGGTGCGTGCGCAGGGTGTTGATCTCCTGCTCGAAGTCGGAATAGTCGGCCGCGAACAGGTGCGGCGGCAGGCCCAGGCGCAGCCAGCGCGGGTCGTCGCGGTCGAAGCCGCACTTGAAGTCGCAGGCCACCGGCGTGAGGCGGCCCTTCTTGTCCTCGCGCATGCGTATCGGGTTGAGCTCCAGCGTGGTCATGCCGAAGTCGTGGAACAGCTCCCACAGCTTGGGCAACTGCTGCACCAGCGGCGAGATGATTTCCTTGGGCGCGCCGATCTCGCCCAGCGCGTTGGCCACCACGAAGGCCTTGAGGCCGGTGAGCGGATCGAAGGGGACCGTCGCGACCTGGGTCTTGTCGAGCTCCTCGATGTCCATGCCGCCCATGTGAGTGAGCGTCATGGTCGGCGCGCGGTAGCGCGTGGAGTCGGTGATCGAGAAATACACCTCGTGCTTGGCAGGCACGCCGGCCTCGAAGGTGACGCCGTTGGCCTTGGCCTTGACGTGGCCGACCTGGTGCTCAGCGAAGTAGAGGCGCTCCTTCTCGGCCAGTGCGGTCTTCAGGTCGCTGGCGCGGCCCAGCAGCCCGGCCTTGCCCTTCTTGCCGATGCCGCCCTTGAAGACGGGCTTGATGAAGACGAGCCCGTACTTGTCGATCAGCGCCTTGATCTCCTCTTCGCTGGCCGCGGGGCCCAGCACCTCGGTGGCCGGGAAGCCGGCGAAGTGCAGCAGCCGCGCGCCGTGCAACATGCCTGTGATCTGCATGGTCGATGTCTCCTGGTGGTGCGCGAACTGCGCCGTGGGCGGCCCGCGTGTCGGGCTCCTCGGAGAAATCGTAGAAATCGAAGCTGTCGATTCGCCGTCAGTGCGGTCAGGGTTTGTACGGGTCGGCCGGAAATGCAGTTACTGCTTGTAGCCCGGGTCGAGGCGGTCCAGCTTGCGGATGAGGGACGGCCATACGAACGCGCCGCCCAGCCCGCCGGTCTGCACCTTCATGGCCTGGCCCACGCCTTCGACGATGCGCGGGTCGACATGCGTGAGCTCGCCGCCGCCGGCCTGTGCGGCGATCTGGATCTGGCAGGTGTTCTCGAAGGTGTACATCGAGAGGAAGGCATCGGCGACGGTCTTGCCGACGGTGAGCAGGCCGTGGTTGCGCAGCATCAGGAAGTTGGCTTCGCCCATGTCGGCCTGCAGGCGCGGCTTCTCCTCGTCGCGGAAGGCGACGCCCTCGTAGTCGTGGTAGGCCAGGGAGGCGAGCACGAAGGTGGATTGCTGGCTGATCGGAAGCACCCCGTTCTTCTGCGCGCTCACGGCGATGCCAGCACGCGTGTGGGTGTGCAGCACGCACTGGATGTCGGGCCGCGCCGCGTGCACCGCGCTGTGGATCACGAAGCCGGCCGGATTCACGGGGTAGGGCGAAGTGATGATCTTGTTGCAGTCCTGGTCCACCTTGATCAGGCTGGAGGCCGTGATCTCGTCGAACATCAGGCCGTAGGGGTTGATCAGGAAGTGGTGCTCGGGCCCGGGCACGCGTGCGCTGATGTGGGTGAAGACGAGGTCGCTCCAGCCGTACAGCGCAACCAGGCGATAGCAGGCGGCGAGGTCGACGCGCAGCTGCCATTCCTCGGCGGAGACGAGCTTCTGGACTTCGGAGGGGGTGGTGGCGTTCATGGGGCTTCCTTCGGTGGGAGAGGCGGGCTTGCTTGCCGTCTGCATGGTGTGCCGCCACTGTAGACCCGTGCATGACGCTCAACTGTCAAGAATCGGACAATCCGGCGCCCTGGAAAACCCCGCCGGAACGCCTGGGGTGACCCGGCAGGCCTTGTCGAAGGAACTGGACGCGCTGGCCCGGGAGGGGTGATCGGGCTCGGTTCAGGGCTGTGAGGCGACTGGCGCGGGCTTGCGGCTTCAGCGCAGCACGCGCCCATCCGCCGTGATGCTGATCAGGTCGATCGTGCGCTGCGGATCCCGTAGTCCCGGCCGCAGGTTGATGCGAAAGCCTCCGACGTCATAGTCCGTCATGCCGGCCATCACGCGCTGCAGCGTGGCCGGCGTGAAGGCGCGCCCCGCGCGGCGAATCGCCTCGCCCACCGCCTTGGCGGCGATGAAGCCTTCGAGTCCCTCGTACGACGCCGTCTGGTCGGAGTTGTCGATGGCCGCGAGGTATTCCTTGACGATCGGGATGGCCGATGAGCGTGGCGAAGGCACCACCTGCGAGATCACGATGCCACGGATGTCCTTGCCCAGTTCGGCGTACAGCGGGTCGATGCCGACGATCGAGAAGGCCATGAAGCTCCCGCCGTAGCCGCTCTTGCGCAGCTTGCGGATCGCCTCGGCCGTGGTGCCGGAGAGCGATACCAGCACGATGGCCTGGGGCGAAGCGTTCTGCACGTCTCCCAGCGCGGCATCCAGCTTGTTGCCCGCCGGTGGCACGAGCGCCTTGGCCACCAGCGCGTCCATCTTCTGGTCGGCCAGGGCCTGCTCCACGGCCGCCAGGCCTGCACGGCCCATGGCATCGTCGTCGCCGACGAAGGCGATGCGCGTCTGCCCCACGGTCGCGCACTGGCGCACGATCTTGATGGCCTCGTCGGCCATGCTCGGGCGGACGTGGAACACATTGGGATGGGCCGCGCCGCGCAGTCTGTCGGCGGCGGCGAAGGGCGCGAACAGCACCGTGCCCTGCTGGGCCGCCGCGGTTGCGCCGGCTTCGCTGCTGGCGGTGCCGACGAAGCCGAACAGAAGGTCGGCCTTGTCGTTGACCAGCAGGGTGCGCGCGTTGGCGGCGGCGCGTTGGGCTTCATAGCCGTCGTCCAGCTGCAGCAGCTTGAGCTGCAGGCCGCTGGCCCCGTTGCCTTCGTTGAACCGGGTGGCGTACAGCCGGCAGCCGGCGGCAAAGGCCAGCCCGATCTCGCTGGCCGCGCCGGTCAAGGGGACCGACTGCCCCAGGACCACGGTGCGCGGCGCGGATCCTGCCGCACCTGCGGTCTGAGCGTGACCGATCCTGCCGGCGGCGGTCAGTCCGCCGCCCAGAAGCAGGGCCGTTCCGGCCCGGCCCAGTAAGTGCCTGCGTGACAGATCCATGATGAGACACCTTTCGCAACAAAGATCATAAAAATGTAGCAACTTCCGGGCCTCGGAGCGAGAGCGCACGGGGGGCATTTGGCGTTGCTGTCGCGCTGGAGCATCGATTTTTGTTAACTTTTGTTTTTCGTATGTGGCTTTTTGCACAAGGGAAAAGTGGACCCCGATGGCAACATTCCCGCTGGACTCCGGCTCGCCTCACGGCGATCGACATGAAGAAAAAACCCTCTGATCACACCCTTCTGGAAAGCGCTCTGGCGACCATCGAGCAGGTGCTGGCACGCGCCGACAGCGACATGCAGGGCGCGCCCTACCTGGGCCCTACGCTCAACCTGCCGCTGGATGCGCTGCCTGTGGCGGCCGACGGTGACAACCGCTTCCGCGTCAGCGCCGCGCAGTCGGCCATCAACCTCTGCCTGGGCTCGGCCGCGGCGCTGATCGACGTGAGCCAGGCGCTGATGAACCGCAGCGTGGACCGATCACCGCAGACGCTGGAACGCGAGTGGCAAGCCATCGTCGCCCACACCAAGATCGCCAGCCGCTCCGCCTATCGCGCGGCGCTCATCATGGCGGCGCAGAAGCACGTGCTGGCGGCCCAGGGCGAGCAGCAGTCCGAGAACGTCTACAGCGGGCTCACGCACTGAGCATCAGATGCGCCGGAAGACGAGGTCCCACACGCCGTGGCCGAGCTTCAGGCCGCGGTTCTCGAATTTGGTGAGCGGACGGTAGTCCGGCCGGGGCGCGTAGTCCGCAGCCATGTTGCGCAGCAGCGGCTCGCCTTGCAGCACCTCCAGCATCTGCTCGGCATAGGGCTGCCAGTCGGTGGCGCAATGCAGGTAGCCGCCGGGCGCAAGGCGCTGGGCCAGCTTGCGAACGAGGAGCGGCTGGATCAGGCGGCGCTTGTTGTGCCGCTTCTTGTGCCAGGGATCGGGAAAGAACACGTGCACGCCGGCCAGCATGCCGGGCTGCAGCATGTGGTCGACGACGTCGACCGCGTCGTGCGCGCAGATGCGGATGTTGGCGAGCTGCTGCTCGCCAATGCGCTTGAGCAGTGCCCCGACACCCGGCTCGTGGACTTCGCAGCACAGGAAGTTCTTTTCGGGCATCAGCGCGGCGATGTGCGCGGTGGCCTCGCCCATGCCGAAGCCGATCTCGAGGATGGTGGGTGCCGCGCGGCCGAAGGCGGCCTCGATGTCCAGCGGCGCGGCCTGGTAGGGCAGCAGGAACAGCGGCCCCAGCTCGGCGAAGGCGCGGGCCTGGCCCTCGGTGGTGCGTCCGGCGCGGCGCACGAAGCTCTTGAGGCGGCGGTGCAGGGGATGGGGCGACGGGTCGTCGGCAGACGGCTCCCCGTTGCGCGCAGGGTCGTGGGTGGGCAGGGTCATCACGGGCGCGGATTGTAGAGAGCGCGCCAGGGCTCGATCCATCCTGCCAGCGCTTCGACGGGTGTCGTCGCGTTCGTCGCGGGCAGGCCCAGCGCCCTGGCGGCGGCATCCAGTGCGGCCGTCGCGGCGGCCGGCGTGGCCGTGTCGACAGGCGCGGCGCCGTTCTGCTTGGACAGCTTCTCGCCGTCGGCGCCCAGTACCAGCGGCGTGTGCAGGTAGCGCAGCGCCGGCAGGCCCAGGGCCCGCTGCAGCAGGATCTGGCGCGCGGTGTTGTCGACCAGGTCTGCGCCGCGCACCACATCCGTCACGCCCTGGTCGGCATCGTCCACCACCACCGTGAGCTGGTAGGCCCAGGGGCCGTCGGCGCGCTGGAGCACGAAGTCGCCGACTTCGTGCGCGACGTCCTGGTATTGGCAGCCCAGGCGGCGGTCGGTCCAGCACAGCCGCTTCGAGGTCCGGGCCGCCTCGTACTGCTCGGTCGCAAAACGCCAGGCGCGCGGCATCTTGCCGTGCAGGCCCTCTCGGCAGGTACCCGGGTAGATGCGCTCGCCGTGCCGCTGATGCATCACGCCGCGCTTGGCCAGCGCCGCGTCGATTTCCCTGCGCGAGCAGCCGCAGGGGTAGGCCAGGTGCAAGGCCTTGAGGTGCTCCAGTGCGCGCGCATACAGCGCGCCGCGCCGGGTCTGCCACACCGGCGTTGCATCGGGCAGCAGGGCGCAGTCGGCCAACTGGGACAGGATGTGCTCGCCCATGCCGGGCAGGCAGCGCTCGGTATCGGCGTCCTCGATGCGCACCAGCCAGCGCGCCTGCGGGCCGCGCGCGCGCACGTCCAGCCAGCTCGCCAGCGCGGCGACCAGGGAGCCGGCATGCAGCGGCCCGGTGGGTGAGGGTGCGAAGCGGCCGACGGCTGTCGTCATCCACGCCCCTCGCTTCAGGCCAGTTTCAGCGCCAGCGTGAGGCCGGAGAGGAAGGCGTCTTCCACCCGGTGCCCCGTGCACCAGTCACCGGCCACACCGATGCGGGCCTTGGTGTCCCACAGGTGCGGTTCGCCCACGGGATGCTCGGTCTTCGCCTCGGGCCAGCAGCGCGTCTGTGCGTGCGAGGGGGTGGCACGGATGCCGGTGATCTCCGAGAAGGCGCGCAGCAGCTTGGCCTCGATGCGGGCCGAGTCGTCGCGCAGGTGCTCCTGCGACCACGCCGCGCTGGCCTGCAGGGTCCAGCGCTCGATGCGGTCGCGGCCGGGCTTGGAGGATTCGCGCGCCAGCCAGGCCACGCGGTGGTGGTTGCTGCGTGCGGCGTTCCACTGCGGGCCGAGGTATGAGAAGTCGGGCTGGTTGGCCTGCGGGAAGGCGATCATCAGCGTCCAGCAGGGCGCGATGCGCACGTCCTCGATCTTCTCGCGCAGCGCCGGCGACAGGCGCCCGCCATCGAGCAGTCCACGCGCCTGGCCCGGCGGCACCGTCAGCAGCACGCCATCGAAGCCCGAGTAGACGTGCTGCGCATCGCCATCGCCCGCAGTGCGCAGTTGCCAGCGCTTGGCATCGAGCGCGTCGGGCTCGATGGCGGTGACTCGGGTGCGCGTGATCAACGCATCGCCCAACGGAGCTGCCCAGTGCGCGACCAGGGCATCCATGCCGGGTTGGGCCACCCAGTGCTGCTCCATGCCGGGCAGCGCGGCCTCGGCCACTCGGCCGTGCGGGTCGAGCACCCGCACGAGGTTGGCGCTCCAGGGCCGGCAGATGGCGGTAGCGGTCTCGAGGGCACGCGCGAAGCGGGGATCGCGCACGGTGAAGTACTGGGCGCCGCTGTCGAAGCGGCCGAAGGGCGTCGACTCGCTGGCCATGCGGCCGCCCGGCGTGGCCTCGCGTTCGAAGACGCTGACCCGGTGCCCGGCCTGGACCAGGGTGCGGGCGCAGGCCACGCCCGCCATGCCGGCGCCGACGATGGCGTAGTGGCGCGGGGCGGTGGATCGGTGGCGGTCGGCGGGCGGGCGGAGGGTCATGGTGCTGTCTCGCAGTCGATGGTTGGACGGGCTTGGGGGGACTCTAACCCGGCGCGCGACCTCAACGGCCGCGATGGCGCTCCAGCAGTGCGCGGCGCGTGCCCTCGTGCTCGAACTGCTCGAGCCACCACTTGAGCGCGCGTCCCGGCTTGCCCGCCGTGCGTTCGCGCCAGGCGCAGTGCATGGTGGCCAGCGGCGGCGCGCGTTCGGTCTTGCGCTCGACCAGGTGGCCGGCTTCGATGTAGGGCCGCGCCATCGGTTCAGGCAGGAAGCCGCCACCCAGGCCGTGCAATTGCGCGGCGAGCTTGGCCTGCATGGTGGGCACCGTCAGCACGTCCTGCCCGCTGACCAGGTTGACCGTCATGCTCGGGCCGGCGCGCGAGGAGTCGGCCGCGGCGACGGCGCGATGCTGGCGAAGCACCGCATCGGACAATGGCCCTTCGATGCGCGCGAGCGGATGGTGCGGTGCCACCGCGTAGACGAATCGAAGATGCCCCAGCGGCCGGCTGCGGATGCCGGTGGCGCCGAAGGCGAGGCTGGAGGCGTCGAGCACCGCGCCGACGGCGAGGTCGGCCTCGCCGCTGCTCAGCGCCTCGATGGTGCCGAGCAGCGTTTCGTCGCGCAGCTTCAGGCGGGTGGGCGGGTCAAGGGCGAAGAACGCGGTGGCGAGGTCGAGCATCGGGTCGCGCGCGATCACGCTGTCGATGGCGATGGTGAGCATCGGTTCCCACCCGGTGGCGACGCGCTTGACGCGGTTGGCCACCGCGTCGATTTCGTTCAGCAGCCAGGAAGCTTCGCGCAGCAGTTCCGCGCCGGCCTCGGTGAGGCGGGCCTGGCGGGCGCTGCGGTCGAACAGGAGCACGTCCAGCGCATCCTCTATCTGGCGCACGCGGTAGCTCAGGGCGCTGGGAACCAGGTCCAGCCGGCGCGCCGCGGCGGCGAAGCTGCCGGTGTCGACCACCGTCTGGAGCATGGCCAGGGCGTCGGGCGTGAGGACGTCGCGGGGGCTGTGCATGGCCGATCAGCATTCAAATAAATTGAATGATGCCATCAAATCCAGACGCTTTTGCTTCAAGGGTCGCGACCTAAAGTCTTGCTCATCCGCTGCGCATGCGGCGCGGCATACCAAGGCTCCCGAGGCAAGACGCCCGGAGCAGGAGTTCAATGATGTTGAAGGTTCGCAAGTCCCAGGAACGCGGTTATGCCGATCACGGCTGGCTGCGGTCGTTTCACAGCTTCTCTTTCGCAGGCTACTACGACCCGGCCCACATGGGCTGGGGCAACCTGCGGGTGATCAACGAGGACCGGGTGGCGGCCGGTGCAGGCTTCGGCACCCACGGCCACAAGGACATGGAGATCATCAGCTACGTGCTCTCGGGCGAGCTGGCGCACAAGGACAGCATGGGCAACGTGGAGTCGATCCCGCCCGGCGACGTGCAGCGCATGAGCGCCGGCCGGGGCGTGATGCACAGCGAGTTCAACCACAAGCCCGACCAGACCACGCACTTCCTGCAGATCTGGATCGAGCCGAACGTGCGCGGCATCGCCCCGGGCTACGAGCAGAAGAGCTTCAGCGAGGCCGACAAGCGCGGCCGTCTGCGCCTGGTGGCCTCGCCCGACGGTGCGGACGGCTCAGTGCTGGTGCATGCCGATGCGCGCCTGTACGCCGGCCTGCTGGACGGCCAGGAGCAGGCCGAGCTGACGCTGGACCCCTCGCGCAAGAGCTACGTGCACCTGGTCAGGGGCGAGCTCGAGGTCAACGGCACGCGCCTTGCAACCGGCGACGCGGCGCTGATCGAGGGCGAATCGCAGCTCAAGCTCGGTGACGGCAAGGAGGCCGAGGTGCTCGTGTTCGACCTGGCAGCTTGAAGCCCGCTTTCTTTTTTCTTTCATCAACCTGAGGAGTTCGTTCCATGTCCACCACCACTGCATCGGCCTACGCCGCCCCTGCAACCTCCAGCGCCTCGCAGGACGTTCTGGCCCTCGTCGGCCGCGTGCTGATCGCGCTGCTGTTCGTTCCCGCCGGTTTCGGCAAGCTCATGGGCTTCGCCGGCACCGTCGGCTACATCGGCTCGGTCGGGCTGCCGCTGCCGCAACTGGGCGCAGCGATCGCGGTCATCGTGGAGATCGGCGTCGGCCTGGCCTTCCTGGTCGGCTACAAGACGCGCATCGCGGCGATCGTGCTGGCGCTGTTCACCGTCGCGGCCAGCGTGTTCTTCCACAACTACTGGGCCCTGCCGGCGGACAAGGCCTTCGTGAACCAGCTGATGTTCTTCAAGAACATCGCGGTCGCGGGAGGCCTGCTGGCCTTCGTCGCCTTCGGCGCCGGCCGCTTCAGCATCGATCGCCGCTGAGCCCGATCGAAGAGAATGAGCGCCGCCGGGCAATCGCCCCGGCGGCGCTTTTTCATGCGCAGGGGATTCCATGAACCGCCGGGCCGTTCCCACGGCGAATACCGGCGCGCGCAGCGCGGAGGTTATCTATGAGCGAGATCGTCGTCGTCTTCCATTCGGGCTATGGCCACACCCAGCGCGTCGCGCAGTCGGTGGCCGACGGCGCCAATGCTCAACTGCTGCAGATCGACGCCGACGGCAACCTGCCGGCCGGCGGCTGGGAACTGCTGGCCGCGGCCGACGCCATCGTCATGGGCTCGCCCACCTACATGGGCGGGGTCAGCTGGCAGTTCAAGAAGTTTGCCGATGCGTCCTCCAAGGTCTGGTACGTGCAGGGCTGGCGTGGCAAGCTGTTCGCCGGCTTCACCAACAGTTCCGGCATGAACGGCGACAAAGACGCGACCCTCACGTACCTGTGGCACTTCGCCAGTCAGCATGGCGGACTGTGGGTGCCGCTGGGCATCCCGCCCAGCCATGACAAGGCGGCGCGCCGCGATTCGCTCAACTATGTCGGCGGCTACGCCGGCCTGCTCACCACCTCGCCCACCGATGCCAGCCCGGCCGAGATGGCCAAGGGCGACCTGGAGACCGCCTTCGCCTTCGGCGAGGAGGTGGCCCGGGTGGCTGCATCGCGCCGCTGAACCCGGCCCCATCGAACAATCCCACGGAGAATCATCATGAACGAACCATTGCTGCAACTGCAGCCGCACGACAAGGACCTGGGCGGCGGCTTCAAGGTCCGGCGCCTGCTGCCCGCGGCGAAGCGGCGCTCGGTCGGCCCCTTCGTCTTCTTCGACCATTTCGGTCCGGCCACCGAAACGCCGGGCAACGAGCACGACGTGCGCCCCCATCCGCACATTGGGCTGGCGACGGTCACCTACTTGTTCGAGGGCGCGATGATGCATCGGGACAGCCTCGGCGTGGTGCAGGAGATCCGCCCGGGCGCGATCAACTGGATGACGGCCGGCCGCGGCATCGTGCACTCGGAGCGCAAGCCCGAGCATCTGCTGGATGCGACCTACGTCAACCACGGCCTGCAGCTCTGGGCTGCGCTGCCGCAGGCGCACGAAGAAGTCGAGCCGAGTTTCGCGCACACCGCGGCGGATGAAATCCCGGCTGTCGAAGTGCAGGGCACGGCGGTTCGGGTGCTGGTGGGCGAGGCCTTCGGTGCTCGCTCACCGGTCAAGACTTTCTCGAACACGCTCTACCTGGATCTGGCCTTGCCATCCGGCGCGCGCTTCGAGCTGCCCCCGCTGGCCGCGGAGATGGCGCTCTATCCGGTCGATGCGGGGCTGCGACTGGACGGAGCGCCGGTGGCACAGCACACCATGTCGGTGCTGCCCGAAGGCCAGGCTGTCTTGATCGAGACGGATGGTGCAGTGCGCGCCGTTGTCATCGGCGGCGAGCCGCTGGACGCGCCGCGCTACATCACCTGGAACTTTGTCTCCAGCCGGCGCGAGCGCATCTTGGAGGCGGGTGAGGACTGGGCCGCGCAGCGCATGGGCCACGTGCCCGGCGAAAGCGAGTTCATCCCGCTGCCGGGCCATCCTTTCAAGGTGCAGGCGCCGCCGGATACCGGCACCACGCCGGTGTGAGCCCAGGCCGCCGCCGGGCCGCCCCGAGGCGGCCTGCGGCCCCCTCGGGGGGCAGCGACCCACACGAAGTGGGGGCGCTTGGGGGGGCATCTCAACGCTTGATCGCGAGGTCTGGGTCTTCCTGCGCCCGGGCGCTGATTCCGTTCGCGCGCGGGCGCAGATCCGGCGCCAGCGCCTCGCGGCCATCGAACACGAAGCATTCGCCGCGGTAGTGGGCGCCGCCTACCTCCTCGAAATACTTGAGGATGCCGCCCTCGAGCTGCAGTACGTCGGCCACACCTTCCTCGCGCATCAGGATAGCCGCCTTCTCGCACCGGATGCCGCCGGTGCAGAAGCTCACCACCGTCTTGCCGGCCAGTTGTTCGCGATGATCGCGCAGGGCCTGCGGGAATTCGGTGAACTTCCTGATGCGCCAGTCGATGGCGCCCTCGAAGCTGCCGTGCTCCACCTCGAAGGCGTTGCGCGTGTCGAGCAGCACGATCGGCCGGCCGGCGTCGTCGTGGCCCTGGTCCAGCCAGCGTTTGAGCGTGGGTGCATCGACGCCTGGCGCGCGGCCGGCCGCGGGGCGGATGGCGGGATGGTCCATGCGGATGATCTCGCGCTTGAGCTTGACCAGCATGCGGCGGAAGGGCTGGGCCTCGGACCAGCTTTCCTTGGTTTCAAGGCCGGCAAAGCGCGGGTCGGCGCACAGCTCTTCAAGGAAGGTCCGGACACTGGCCTCGGTGCCGGCGACGAACAGGTTGATACCCTCCGGCGCGAGCAGGATGGTGCCCTTGAGTGCCAGCGCATGCGTGCGTGCGCGCAACGCCTCGCGCAGGGCTTGCCCATCCTCGATCGGCACGAAACGGTAAGCCGCGATATTCAAAATCTTTTGCACGGCCGGGGATTGTAGGGATCACCAACTCACAGGGTGGAAGGGGGGCTTTCTACAATCGAGCCCATGTTCGTTCACCTGCGCCTGCACACCGAGTTTTCCGTCGTCGACGGCACCAACCGCATCGACGAAGCCGTCAAGGCCGCCGCCGCCGACAAGCAGCCGGCGCTGGCGATCACGGACCTCAACAACATCTTCGGCGGCGTCAAGTTCTACAAGGAAGCGCGCGGCAAGGGCGTCAAGCCGGTGCTGGGCGCCGAAGTCTTCGTGGACGGCCTGGGCAGCGAACCCGGCATCCTCAGCCGCATCGTGCTGCTGGTACAGAACTTCGAAGGCTATCTGCACCTGTCGGAGCTGCTGGCGCGCGCCTGGACCCAGAACGTGGGCCGCGGGCAGGCGCAGGCCGTGTGCAAGCTGGAATGGCTGCAGGAGCTGCAGGGCGGCCTGATCGCGTTGTCCGGCGCGCAGGCCGGCCCGTTGGGCGCGCCGTTGCTGCAAGGCCAGGCCGAGCGCGCGGCCGAGCTCGCGCTGCAGCTGGCAGGGCTTTTTCCGCATCGCTTCTACATCGAACTGCAACGTGCCGGCCGGCCCGAGGACGCGCCGCACGTGGTGGCCGCGGTGCAACTGGCCGCCCGTTTGAACCTGCCGGTGGTCGCTACCCATCCGGTGCAGTTCGCCACCGCCGAGGACTTCGAGGCGCACGAGGCGCGCGTGTGCATCGCCGAGGGCGAGATCCTCGGCAATCCGCGCCGGGTGCGCCGCTTCACGCAGGAGCAGTACTTCAAGTCCTCGGTCGAGATGGAGCAGCTCTTCGCCGATGTGCCGAGCGCGATCGCCAACACGGTGGAGATCGCCAAGCGCTGCAACCTGACGCTGACGCTGGGCAAGCCGCAGTTGCCGAATTTCCCCACGCCCAACGGCATGCCGATGGAGGAGTACTTCCGCCATGCCTCCTTCGAAGGCCTGGAAGAACGGCTCGCGCATCTCTACCCCGACACCGCGAAGCGCGATGCCGAGCGGCCGCGCTACGTCGAACGCCTGGAGTTCGAGATCAACACCATCCTCAAGATGGGCTTCCCGGGCTACTTCCTGATCGTGGGTGACTTCATCAACTGGGCCAAGCAGAACGGCTGCCCGGTGGGCCCGGGCCGGGGCTCGGGCGCCGGTTCGCTGGTGGCCTATGCGCTGAAGATCACCGACCTCGATCCGCTCGAATACAAGCTGCTGTTCGAGCGCTTCCTGAATCCCGAGCGCGTGTCGATGCCCGACTTCGACATCGACTTTTGCCAGGGTAATCGCGACCGCGTGATCGACTACGTCAAGCAGAAGTACGGCCGGGACGCGGTGAGCCAGATTGCGACCTTCGGCACCATGGCCGCGCGCGCCGCCATCCGCGACGTGGGCCGGGTGCTGGACATGAGCTACACCTTCTGCGACGGCATCAGCAAGCTGATCCCTAACAAGCCGGGCATGTCGGTCACGCTGCAGTACCCGCCGGTGCCGAAGGTCGAGGGCGACAAGAACAACTACGCCATCGAGATGGAGCCGCAGCTGGCGGCGCGCATCGAGAAGGAAGAAGAGGTCAGGACCGTCGTCGAGATGGCGCAGAAGCTCGAGGGCATGACGCGCAACATCGGCATGCACGCCGGCGGCGTGCTGATCGCGCCGGGCAAGCTCACCGACTTCTGCCCGCTCTACCAGCAGCCGGGCAGCGACTCGGCGGTGAGCCAGTACGACAAGGACGACGTGGAGGCCATCGGCCTGGTGAAGTTCGACTTCCTGGGCCTGGCAACGCTGACCATCCTGGAGATCGCCAAGGAGTTCATCGTCAAGCGCCACAAGGGCCAGGAAAACTTCGCCTTCGAGAATATCCGCCTGGACGACACGCCGACCTACAAGCTCTTCGCCGAAGGCAAGACCGAGGCCGTGTTCCAGTTCGAATCGCGCGGCATGCAGGGCATGCTGAAGGACGCTCGGCCGACCCGGCTGGAAGACCTGATCGCGCTGAACGCGCTGTACCGCCCGGGTCCGATGGACCTGATCCCCAGCTTCGTGGCCCGCAAACACGGCCGCGAGCCGGTGGAGTACCCGCACCCGATGGTGGAGGAGATGCTCTCCGAGACCTACGGGATCATGGTCTACCAGGAGCAGGTGATGCAGACCGCCCAGATCCTGGGCGGTTACTCGCTCGGCGGCGCCGACCTGCTGCGTCGCGCGATGGGCAAGAAGAAGGCCGAGGAGATGGCCGAGCACCGCAAGATCTTCCGTGCGGGCGCGGCCAAGAACGGCATCAGCGAGGAGAAGGCCGACGAGATCTTCGACCTGATGGAGAAGTTCGCGGGCTACGGCTTCAACAAGTCGCACGCCGCGGCCTACTCGCTGCTGGCCTATCACACGGGTTGGCTCAAGGTCCACTACACGGCCGAGTTCTTCTGCGCCAACATGACCGTGGAAATGGACGACACCGACAAGCTCAAGGTGTTGTTCGAGGACGCGCAGAAGAATTTCGGCATGACCTTCGAGCCGCCGGACGTGAACCGCGGCAACTACCGCTTCGAGCCGGTGACCGACAAGGTGATCCGTTACGGTCTGGGCGCCGTCAAGGGTACCGGCCAGCTGGCGGTGGAGGCGGTGGTGCGGGCGCGGGAGGAGGGCGGCCCGTTCAAGAGCTTGTTCGACTTCTGCGTGCGGGTGGACCGCCAGCGCATCAACAAGCGCACGGTGGAAGCGCTGATCAAGGCCGGCGCCTTCGATGCGCTGCAGCAGAACCGCGCGGCGCTGGTGGCCTCCATCGACCGCGCCTTCGAATTCGCCAGCGCGACCGAGGCCAATGCGGCGCAGGCTGACATCTTCGGCGATTGCGAGCACGGCTCGGCCACACAGGAGCCGGAGCTGGTCGATGCCACGCCCTGGGGCGTGAAGGAGCGCCTGACGCTGGAGAAGACGGCGATCGGCTTCTATCTCTCGGGCCACCTGTTCGACGAGGTGGCGCACGAGGTGCGGCGCTTCTGCAAGCGCGAGATCGACGATCTGATCGACAGCCGCGAGCAGCAGGTGATCGCCGGCATCGTGAGCGACATGCGCGTGATCAACGGCCAGCGCGGCCGGCTCGCGATCTTCAAGCTCGACGACAAGTCGGCCTCCATCGAGGCCACGGCCGACGAGGCGCTGATCAACAACAACCGCAACACGCTGAAGGACGACGAGCTGGTCATCGTCAGCGGCCGCCTGCAGCCCGGCCGCGGCGGCTTCGAGGCGCGCTTCCAGGTGCAGCAGGTCTGGGACCTGGCGACCGCGCGCTGCCGCTTCGGCAAGTTCCTGCGGGTGGCGGTCAACGGCAAGGCACCCGACATCGCGCGCCTGGTGCGCGAGTTTCCGCCGCGCACCGAGCAGAGCGAGCACGGCGAGCTGCTGCAGGGCCTGGGCGTGCGCCTGTCGATGGCGCGCAACGGCGCGCAGGTGGAGCTGCAGCTGGGCGAGCGCGCCAAGTTCTTTCCCACCGATGCGGCGCTGGCCAGTTGGATGGCGCAGGCCGAGGCGGGCAAGGCGACGGTGGTGTACGAATGACGGCGGCGCCGTCGATCTCTCTCAGCGCTTCGGCCGCAGCGTGACGATCAGGCGCGGCGGCACGGTGCCGTCGACGTCGCGCGGCAGCTTCTCGGTCTTCTGCAACGCGCGCAGCGCGGCTTCGTCCCAGTTGCCGAGGCCGCTGCTCTTCACCAGCGCTGGCGTTCCGACGATGGTGCCGTCCGGCGCGAGGCGCACATCGAACTCGGCGCCCGGGTTGCCGTTGACCAGATCGGCCTCGGGGAACACCACGTTGGGCCGCACGGCCGCCGCCACCTTGCCGCCGTAGCTGCCGGAAGGCCCCGAGGAGCGCGCGGCATTGCCTTCGCCGCCGGTGCCTGCCATGGCCTGCATGCGCTTGAGGGTGGCGGCGCGATCGGCCGCGGCCTGCGCGGCGGCCTTGGTCTCGGCCTCCTTCTTCTTCGCGGCCTCGGCCTCCTGCTTTTTCTTCGCCTCCGCCAGTTTCTGCTGCTGTTCCTTCTTGCGCTCGGCCTCTTCTTCGGCGCGCTCGCGCTCGCGTTCCCTGGCTTCCCGTTCCTTCTTGTCCTGCGCGGCCTTGCGGGCGGCCTCGAGCTTCTTCTGTTGCTGGCGTTCCAGCTCTTCCTCGCGCTCGCGTTCCCTCTGCTCCTTGAGCTTCTTCTCGCGCTCCAGCGCGATGTCCGGCTGCTTGGGCGGCGGCGGTGGTGGCGTCGGTGCCACGGCACGCGGCGCGGCCTGCTGC
>NZ_LYMK01000048.1 GCF_002157355.1 Variovorax sp. JS1663
CGAAGTCCTTGACGACGACGGTGCTGCCGGCACCGGTGATGGTGAGTTCCTTGGTCTGCGTGTTGAGGCTGTAGCGGATGGGCTGCGCGGCGCTGCTGTCGTCGTGCCAGATGGTGTAGGGCTGGGTGGTGCTGGCGCTGGTGACGAGTTCGCCCGCGCCAGTCAAGGAGCGGCCGGCAAGCTGGATGGTGCCCTGGTCGTCGGCATCGAGGATGATGTCTCGGCCGCTGTCGGGGGCGATGACGTAGGTGTCGGTGCCGGTGCCGCCTTCGAGGTAGTCGTTGCCCTTGCCGCCGTTGAGGGTGTCGTTGCCGGTGCCGCCGTAGAGGCGGTCTTCGCGCCGCCCGCCGACGAGATCGGTGTCACTGCCATCGCTGCCGAAGCGCACGTACCTCGTGCTCTCGGTGATGCTCGTGACCTGGTTGGTGTTGGCGCGCTGGATCTTCAGCCCGCTTTGCCGGTCCTCCCAGACGATGTCTTCGCCGTCGAACTGGGCCGCCTGCTGGCCATGGGCACCGAAGGCAGACCTGTCGTAGCTGGCATCGGCAGTGCCGAGATAGTTCTTGCGCTCCAGGAGCGCCGCGCGGTCGCTCAGCCACTGATCGCTGATGCGAAGCTGGCTCGGCGAAGCGCCGCTCGCCAGTGCCGCCTTGTCGGCCTGCCAGTCGGCGTAGACCGAACCCCATGCAGCGCCGACGATGGCTTCGAGCGCGTCCGGCACGCTGGACGTGAACGCGAAGGAGCTCAAGCCGTACAAGGCAGCGAATGCACCGAAGTCGGTGTGGGCCTTGGAGGCCAGGTCGCCGCCGCTCGCGGCCAGCGCCAGCGAGATCTCTCCCGCGGCAGCCTTCTTGTAGAGATCGCTCTGCCGAATTTGCTGCAGCACGCCGTAGAAGGTGTCGCGTCCGGTATAGCCGCCCTTGTCTTCCGTCAGATGCCAGCTGTTGCCCTCCGGAGAGCCCTTCAGGCGCGGCTGGCTGGTCGGTCCCAGCGCCAGATCGGCCAGCGCATTGACCACGTTCTCCAGCACGTCGCCTTCGGCCTTGCCCTGGCCACCACCGACCGCCGCGTCGCCATCGACCTCGACCAGATTGGAGGCACTGCGCAGGATGCCGTTGAGCGCGTTGACCGCTTGTTCACCGCTGCGCTGGTCGCTGGGCAGCATCTGCAGCAGCGTGTTCTGGACGTTGAGCGAATCCACGATCAGCACGAGGCTGTGGGTGTCGCCAAAATCGCTTCTTGCATAGCCGTCGACCAGCAGTTTGACGTTGGCGTACCTGAACGATTCGGTGATTGCAGCGCGGACCACGTCGCCGCGCAGCAGCGGCTGGTCTTCGATGAAGACTCTCACGTCCTTGCCGATGTGCCACTGCGAGTTCGACACGGCCGAGGGGCTGGTGTCGCCCACGACGTCGAACTGGTTGTCTGGCCTTGTGCCGAGGTAGGCCTTGCCGCCGTAGGTCAGAACGAGGCCTTTGAGCAGGCTGGCGGCGTCGGTGTGCGCGCTGGCCTTGAGCAGGGCCATCTGGTAGTCCAGGCTTTCCTGGGCGATCTGGCTGTCGAGCCATTGCACGGGGGTTTTGCCGTCGCCGCTGCCGACACGGGTGGCCAGGCGATCGACTTCGCCGCGGATGATGTCGATGCGGGTGATGGCAGCGATGACCCAATTGGCCTGCTGCCTGGTCTGGGCATCGACCGTCAGGCCGCTGTCGGGCGGGGGATTGGAAAGGGCTTTGAGCGCGGCCAGATCGCTGTTGGCCACCTCCTGGCCCGCTGCAAGCGCAGTCTTGGCACGCATGTAGATCTGTGCGAGCGCGTCATCCGCAAAGTCCGGGCTGCGGGTGGAGTCGGCGCTGAACTGTTGTACCAATGACTTCAGTCCGATGCTTTCGTCGAAGCCGCCCACGCCGGCGCCGTTGAAGGTGACGACCTGGCCGATGTCGGCCTGATCGGCCACGGGCGCATTGGGGCCATGCAGCAGGTTGAACACGGTGGCCAGATGTCCGCCGAGGCTGTAGCCGGTGACGGCGAAGGTCTGGCCGGGCGGAAGCAGGCCGCGGTCCTTGAGGCTCTGGTACCAGGACTCCATGTCGCGGATCTGGCCCCAGGCGTAGCCGGTGGCTGCGATCTCCAGGGCGTTGGTGGCCTGGTTGTCGCGGGCGGCATCGTCGATGAACTCGGTGCTGCGGAAGGACATGACGAGTTCGCCCGCCTTGGCTCCTGTTGCAGGATCGTCCTGGATGCATCTGAATAGCGTGCCGCTGAAGCCGGTGGAGGTGTTGGCTTGCTGGTCTACGGCTTCCCAGTGCTTCTCGAACTCGGTGGCTCGCTGCCTTGCAAAGACGCTGGCGTGCCCATTTCCTTCGACCAGAGCATCTGTCAACTTCGTTCCGACATAGGATGTCTCGCTCTTTTCCTCTTTGCGTAAAAATGCTTCTGCAGCCATCTGAAGCTCGGCGTACTTGAGGTAGTCAGCGATGGTCAGAGTAGTGTTGATCATTTTTCTCGGTTCCCTTCTTCTGGTTCAGTAAGTTGACGGCTTGAGAACTTTTTCGACAAACCTCAACGTTTGCCCTCTCTGGGCTACGAAGCCATGGCGCGACGCGAATGCCGGACAGGCAGTATCAGCGGCCATTAGCCAGGGGGCACGGCCGCCAACTCGACTTCCCTGCGCCCAGTCCATCATGTAGCCAATGCGCTCTGCGAGCACCTCGTTGGTTTGCAGATCAATGACCTTGAGCGAACTACCGGCGATCCAGTAGTCACGTTCTTCTCCTGTCGAGATATCGTCATACGTCAGACCATATCGAGGCATCAGACCGGTCGCTGGCGCCTTCTCGAGTACGAAGCGCTTGAAGCCCTTGAGATAGGCCTTGTTTGTTTGCCACGGCTCCTCCATCCGACCAGTGAAGCGATAGCGCTTGGCGTCTTTGGGGTCAATTGCTTCAACAAATAGGTACCCGTGGGGCGGTGAAGGAGAGTTTTTTGATGCTGTTGGATCAGCTTGATAGCTCCCTCTCAGGAGGCCCTCGATGTAGCCTTCAGCTGCGGAATCTTTCCCATATGGATCATCGAGAGCGAACTGATCTCCGCGATTGATTTCATCAGGCCGCAACTTGAGTAGATAGATTCCCTCAACGTTTTCCACAGTTTTGTGAATCTTCTCGCCGGCCGTCTTGCAGCGTTCAGCAAACATGGCCTGCGCCTTGACTTGCCGCTCGCTCAGGCGAGGTGTGCCAGAGCCATTGCTGCAGGCACTCACGAGCAGACTTAAGCCAAGCAGCGCTGCGGATAGCCGACGATAGGGAATGCGTGCTTTCATCAAGCTTGACTCCATTGGTTACGACGAAATTGGCACCGGAGAGCGCTACGGACGCGAAAGCGTGGTCCTGTCCGAGGGCAGTAGGCGTTGCTGACGTTGAACGTCTGGGCAACTCCATCGCTGCTACGCTTGCCGGCAGGCAGCATCTGCAGCAGGGTGTTCTGGACGTTGAGCGAATCCAGGCGACGCCAGCATTGGCAGTCAAAGCACCGCCGAAGGCGATGTACTGGAGCAGGTGATCATGATTTCCTCCCCTTTTGGGTTTGTTTTTTTAGTGCGCGCGATCATAGCCACGCTTCCGAAGACGCAACAGCAGGGGAAAGTTCAATCCGAGTTCAAAGCCTGGCTCTCGAATTAAACGCTTCTTACTTCTCAGACATTTCATCCAATGCTGGATACTCAACGCATGCCGACACGCAGGAAGAAGAAGCCCGACCGCCCCATGCTGGCGGAACTCCGGACCATCGCCCAGGGCCTGGCGAAGACCTTCGCTCCTTTCTGCGAGGTGGTGGTGCACGACCTGAGCCACCCGAAGAAGGCCATCTTCGCGATCGAGAACAACCTGAGCGGCCGCCAGGTGGGCCAGCCAGTGACCGAGCTGGGCCTGGCGCGCATCGGCGACCCGGACTACCCCGCCGTCGTCGCCAACTACGCCAACCAGTTCGCCGACGGCCGCAAGGTGAAGAGCACCTCGATCGGCATCAAGGACGAGAGCGGCGAATACGTGGCCGCGCTGTGCCTGAACATCGATCTCACGCTGTTCCAGGGGCTGCAGGCCGCGATCGCGCAGTTCGGCCGGATCGAGTCGAGCGAGATCACCGAGACGCTGGACGCCAGCCACGCCGAACGCATCTGCGGGCGCATCGACGCCTTCGCCGCGGCGCGTGCCACCAGTGCACGCACCCTCAAGCCGGCGGAGCGCAAGCAGCTCCTTCAGGAACTCCGGCAGGCCGGCTTCCTCGACATCCGCCGTGGCATGGAGATCGCGGCTGCGCACATGGGCGTGTCACGCGCGACCGTCTACAGCGACGCGAAATAGCGGTTGCCGGTGTCATGCCGGCGTCACCGGCGCTCGGCATCGTCGGGAGCTTTGTCAACAGCAACGCCCCGAAACATGAAGCGCCTCGCCTCCCTGTCCCTCCTCGCCATCGCCGCCGCACTGGCCTGCGGCCCCGCGTCGGCCCAGACCGCCTACCCCGCCACGCTGGCCGGCCATGCGCTGATGCCGGCCCAGAGCTTCATCCCGGCGCCCAAGGACGCGCCGGCTGACCTGCAGGTCAGCGGCAAGTTCACCACCGGCAAGCGCGTCGAGCAGATCGGCAGTGTCGAGGGCCAGTCGGGCGGCCGCGGCACCGGCGTCTCGCTGCCCTTCAAGGGCCAGCCGATCCAGGGCCAGTCGGGCATCAAGAAGATGGAGGACGGCAGCTTCTGGATCCTCACCGACAACGGCGCCGGCGCCAAGGCCAATTCGCCGGACTTCATGCTCTACCTGAACCACTACAAGGTGGACTTCAAGAGCGGCCGGTTCAACCGCCTGGGCACCGTGTTCCTGCACGATCCGGACAGGAAGGTGCCCTTCCGCATCGTCCACGAGGGCACGAAGCAGCGCTACCTCACGGGCTCCGACTTCGATCCCGAGAGCTTCCAGTTCGCCGGCGGCGCGTTGTGGATCGGCGAGGAGTTCGGCCCCTACCTGATCAAGGCCGACCTCAAGGGCAAGGTGCTGGCGTTATTCGAGACCCAGGTCGACGGCAAGGCCGTGCGCTCGCCCGACCACCCGGCCGTGACCACCCCGGGCGCGCCCGGCGGGCCGGTGGACTTCCAGGTCAAGCGCTCCAAGGGGTTCGAGGGCATGGCGGCCTCGAAGGACGGCAGCAAGCTCTACGCGCTGCTCGAAGGCCCTGTGTGGAATGCCGAGGCCAAGGACTACGAGCGCATCGACGGCAAGGAGGCGCTGCGCGTGCTGGAGTTCGACGTCGCCAGCGAGAAATGGACCGGCCGCCACTGGAAGTATCCGCTGGAGGCGAACGGCCATGCCATCGGCGACTTCAACATGATCGACGCCACCACCGGCCTGGTGATCGAGCGCGACAACGGCGAAGGCACGCCGGACAAGGCATGCCCCGAAGGCCAGAAGCGCGCCGACTGCTTCCACGACCTTGCGAAGTTCAAGCGCGTCTACAAGATCGAGATGAGCGACGCCAACGTGGGCCAGCCGGTGCGCAAGATCGGCTACATCGACCTGCTGCAGATCGCCGACCCGAACCGGCTCGCGCGCAAGCCCACGGTGGAAGGCGTGCTGGGCTTCCCCTTCTTCACCATCGAGAACGTGGACGTGGTGGATGCCACGCACATCGTGGTGGGCAACGACAACAACCTGCCCTTCTCCAGCAGCCGCGAGCCGAACAAGGCGGACGACAACGAGCTGGTGCTGCTGGAGGTGGGCGAGTTCCTGCGGGCGAAATAGGCACGCGGCGGCGCCGGCCCTCGGGCCGGCCGTCCGACAGCAGCTTCGTCAACGGCATCGAGCTCTTCGTCGACGGCGGCTCGGCCCAGATCTGACAAGCGGCGAGCCGGCCCCCCCCCCGGCTTCAGCGCTTGCCGATCGAGATCAGCTCGACCTCGAAGTTGAGCGTGGCATTGGGCGGAATCACCCCGCCCGCGCCGCGCGTGCCGTAGGCGATGGCCGGCGGGCAGGTCAGCTTGGCCTTGCCGCCGACCTTCATCTTCTGCACGCCCTCGGTCCAGCAGGGGATCACGCCGTTGAGCGGGAACTCGGTGGGCTCGTTGCGCTTGTAGGAGCTGTCGAATTCCTTGCCACTGTCGGGGAAGGTGCCGCGGTAGTGCACCTTCACCACGTCGGTGGCGGCGGGCGAGGCGCCGGTGCCTTCCTTGAGCGACTGGTAGATCAGCCCGCTGGGGGTGGTGACGGGCGCGCCCTGCGCCAGTGCGGCGGGCACCAGGCAGAAGGCAGCGAGGGCAGCGGCTGTAGAACGAAAGAAGGAACGCACGTGGGGGTCTCCCGGGTTGGTTGAAAACGGTCCATTATTGCGGTGCGTGCCACCATGGCATCGCTCTTGCTGAAGGACCATCCCTCGACCCAAGGAGTGCGCGCATGTCCACAGGCCTGAAGAAAGTGCTCGGCCCCGTCCAGCTCTGGGGCATCGCCGTCGGGCTGGTGATCTCGGGCGAGTACTTCGGCTGGAGCTACGGCTGGAACAGCGCCGGCACGCTGGGCTTCCTGGTCGCCACCGTGCTGGTCGCGGCCATGTACACCACCTTCATCTTCAGCTTCACCGAGCTGTCCACCGCCATTCCGCATGCCGGCGGCCCCTTCGCCTATGCGCGGCGTGCCTTCGGGCCCAACGGCGGCTTCATCGCCGGCTTCGCGACGTTGGTGGAGTTCGTGTTCGCGCCGCCGGCGATCGCGCTGGCCATCGGGGCGTACCTGAACGTGCAGTTCCCCGGCATCAATCCGAAGTGGTTCGCGCTCGGCGCCTACTTCGTCTTCATCGGGCTGAACTGGATCGGCGTCGGGATCGCCGCGGCCTTCGAGCTCTTCGTGACGGTGCTGGCGATCTTCGAGCTGCTGGTGTTCATGGGCGTGGTCGCGCCGGGCTGGTCGCTGGCGAACTTCGTCGCCAACGGCTGGTCGGGCAGCAGCCAGTTCAGCAGCGCGGCCATCCCGGGCATCTTCGCGTCCATCCCCTTCGCGATCTGGTTCTTCCTGGCCATCGAGGGCGCGGCCATGGCGGCGGAGGAGGCGCGCGATCCGCAGCGCACCATCCCGCTGGCCTACATCACGGGCATCCTCACGCTGGTGGTGCTGGCCTTCGGCGTGATGATCTTCGCCGGCGGCGTGGGCGACTGGCGCCAGCTCGCCAACATCAACGACCCGCTGCCCCAGGCGATGAAGGCGGTGGTGGGCAACGACAGCGGCTGGCTGCACATGCTGGTGTGGATCGGCCTGTTCGGGCTGATCGCCTCCTTCCACGGAATCATCATGGGCTATTCGCGCCAGATCTTCGCGCTGGCGCGCGCCGGCTACCTGCCGGCCACCTTCGCGGCGCTGAGCCCGCGCTTCGACACGCCGCACCGGGCGCTGGTGGCCGGCGGCGTGATCGGCATCGTCGCCATCTTCAGCGACGAGTGGGTGCAGTTCGGCGGGCAGACGCTCACCGCCAACATCGTCACCATGTCGGTGCTGGGCGCGATCACGATGTACCTCATCTCCATGGCGGCGCTCTTCAAGCTGCGCCGCAGCGAGCCCGGCCTGCCGCGGCCCTACCGGGCGCCCTTCTACCCGGTCTTCCCAGCCATCGCCTTCGGGCTCGGGCTGGTGTGCCTGGGCGCGATGGTCTGGTTCAACGGCAGGCTGACGCTGCTGTTCCTCGTGCTGATGGCCTTGGCCTACGGCTACTTCAGGCTCACGGCGGCACAGCGCGCTGCGGCGGTGCCCGACAAGATGCTGTCCACCCTGGGCTGAGCAGTTCCCCACCGCGATGCGCTACCGCACCACCCTCGATTCACAGGTCTTCGATTTCAAGGACCTGCGCCAGGTCATGGCCGTCGCCAGCCCCGCGCGCTCGGGCGACGAACTGGCCGGCATCGCCGCGGTCAGCGCGCAGCAGCGCATGGCGGCGCGTCATGTGCTGGCGCAGACGCCGCTCAAGCAGTTCCTGCAGGAGGCGCTGATTCCCTACGAGGAAGACGACATCACGCGCCTGATCATCGACGGCCACGATGCCGCCGCCTTCGCGCCCGTGGCCCACCTGACCGTGGGCGACTTCCGCAACTGGCTGCTGTCGGCGCAGGCGGATGCGGACACCCTGGCCGCCCTCGCGCCGGGCCTCACGCCCGAGATGGTCGCCGCCGCCTCCAAGCTGATGCGCAACCAGGACCTGGTCGCGGTCGCGCGCAAGTGCCGCGTGCTGACGCGCTTTCGCGACACCATCGGCCTGCCCGGCCATCTCGCGGTGCGGCTGCAGCCCAACCACCCGACCGACGATCCGCGCGGCATTGCGGCTTCCATGCTCGACGGACTGCTGATGGGCGCAGGCGATGCGGTGATCGGCATCAACCCCGTCTCCGACAGCCTGCAGCACCTGGGCGACCTGCTGCGCATGCTCGACGAGTTGATCCAGCGCTTCGAAGTGCCGACCCAGAGCTGCGTGCTGACCCACGTCACCCACACGCTGAAGCTGATCGGGTCCGGCGTGCCGGTGGACCTGGTGTTCCAGTCCATCGCCGGCACCGAAAAGGCCAACCGCTCCTTCGGCATCACACCCGAGCTGCTGGACGAGGCCCACGCGGCGGCGCAGTCGCTCGCGCGCGGCACGCTGGGCCGCAATGTCATGTACTTCGAGACCGGCCAGGGATCGGCCCTGTCGGCCGATGCGAACTTCGGTGTCGACCAGCAGACCTGCGAGGCCCGCGCCTATGCGCTGGCGCGGCGCTACCAGCCATTCCTGATCAACACCGTGGTCGGCTTCATCGGGCCGGAGTACCTCTACGACGGCAAGCAGATCATCCGCGCGGGACTGGAGGATCATTTCTGCGGCAAGCTCATGGGCCTGCCACTGGGTTGCGACGTCTGCTACACCAACCATGCCGAGGCCGACCAGGACGACATGGACACGCTGCTGGTGCTGCTGGGCACCGCCGGCATCAGCTTCATCATGGGCGTACCGGGCGCGGACGACGTGATGCTCAACTACCAGAGCACCTCCTTCCACGATGCCCTCTTCCTGCGCGAGACCCTGGGCCTGAAGCGCGCGCCCGAGTTCGAGGCCTGGCTGCAGCGCATGCGCATCACCGACGGCAGCGGCCGCCTGCTGCCGCCCGGCG
Organism: Variovorax sp. JS1663; assembly: GCF_002157355.1. Classification (GTDB taxonomy): domain Bacteria; phylum Pseudomonadota; class Gammaproteobacteria; order Burkholderiales; family Burkholderiaceae_C; genus Variovorax. The sequence continues at coordinate 9,170 of NZ_LYMK01000048.1, forward strand.
CCAACCGGCTGCTGGCGGACATGCGTTCACTCAAGGCACTGGCATGAGCAGCGAAGACATCGTCACGCCGAGCCCCTGGGCCGAATGGCGCCAAGCGACGCCGGCGCGCCTGGCACTGGGACGCGCGGGCGCCGGTATGCCAACCGACGAGGTGCTGCGCTTCGGCTGGGCGCATGCGATGGCGAGGGATGCGGTTCATGCGGTCCTCGATGTGCAGGCGCTTGAAAACACACTGCGCCTCGCGGGCTGGGAGGTGCAGCAGGCACGCAGCCGCGCGCCCGACCGCGCCAGCTACCTGCGCCGCCCCGACCTCGGCCGCCGGCTCGATGACGAGGACGCCGCGCGGCTGCGCGCCGCTGCGAAGGGGCCTTGCGACCTGTGCCTCGTGATCGGCGACGGTCTGTCCGCCCTGGCAGCGGGCCGGCACCCCGTGCCCTTGCTGGCCGCGCTGCAGCCGCTGCTGCCCGATTCCCTGACGCTCGCGCCGATCGTGATCGCGACGCAGGCCCGCGTCGCTCTCGCCGACGAGATCGGCGAAGCGCTCGGCGCCCGGCTCGCCGTGATGCTGATCGGCGAGCGACCGGGTCTGAGCTCACCCGACAGCCTGGGCATCTACCTCACCCACGATCCGCGGCGCGGCCGCAACGACGCGGAGCGCAACTGCATCTCCAACGTGCGGCCCGAGGGTCTGCCCTGCGATGTTGCGGCCTTCCGGCTGGCCTGGTTCATCCGCGAATCGCTGCGCCGAGGCCTCACCGGCGTGGCGCTCAAGGACGAGAGCGCGCAGGCGGTCCTGGACGCAGGCGGCGCGACGGCCCGGTCCTAGGCGAGGGGCGCCCTGCGCGTTCCCTGCCTATCATGGGCAGCCGAAGAACACAGCCAACGGAGACAGCATGACCCCCGCACGCTACCCGCTCACCGAGCTCGACAACCTGCCCGAGGACATCCGCGCCAAGGTACTGGAAGTGCAGGAGAAATCCGGCTTCGTCCCCAACGTCTTCCTCGCCCTCGCCCGCCGGCCGGCCGAGTGGCGCGCCTTCTTCGCGTATCACGACGCGCTGATGCTGAAGGAGGAAGGCTCCCTCACCAAGGGCGATCGCGAGATGATCGTCACCGCCACCAGCGCAGTGAACCGCTGCCTCTATTGCGTGGTCGCACACGGCGCGCTGCTTCGCATCTACGAGAAGAAGCCGCTGGTGGCGGACCAGGTGGCGGTCAACTGGCGCAAGGCGGACATCACGCCGCGGCAGTACGCGATGCTGGAATTCGCGATGAAGGTCTGCGAGCGGTCGCACGAGATCGACGAGAGCGACTTCCCGCCGCTGCACGCGCACGGGTTCAGCGACGAGGACATCTGGGACATCGCGGCCATCACCGCCTTCTTCGGGCTGTCCAACCGGATGGCGAGCTTCAGCGGGATGCAGCCGAATGCAGAGTTCTATCTGCTGGGGCGAGTGCCCAGGGCGAAGAAGTAGATTCGCGGCAGGAGGCCAGCGCATCGAGGCGGCCCTTGTAGCTCGAGGTCTTCACATCCATCAGCCCCAGGACCGTGTGGTACAGGTTGTCGTGCGTCAGCGGCTTGTCCAGCCCCGCCTCCATGCATGCCTGCGACAGACCTGCACGCTCGCGCGTGTGCGGCCCGAACCACATCACCATCGGGATGTGCTTCTGCACCTCCGGCGCAAAGCCATAGGGCACGCCATGCAGGAACAACCCGTATTCGCCCAGCGACTCGCCATGATCGCTCAGGTAGAGCAAGGCCGGGTCGTAGCGCCCTGACTGCGCCTGCAGCCAATCGATGGCCTGGCCCAGGAAGCGGTCGGTGTAGGCGATCGAGTTGTCGAAGGCGTTGACCAGCTCCGCATGGCTGCACTCCGCCAGTGCGTTGGTCTTGCACTCGGGCAGGAAGCGCTTGGCATCCGGCGATGAGCGCTTGTAGTAGGCCGGGCCATGGCTGCCCATCTGGTGCATCACCAGCACCACGCCCCTGGCGCGACGCTCGGCCGGCAGCGCGGCCAGGCGCTGGTCCAGGCCCTTGAGCATCGCGTCGTCCAGGCATTCGTCGCCATCGCACAGCGCGCTCTTCATGGCCGGTTCGAGCTGGTCGGCGGCAAAGGCATGCGGGACGCGGTCGCACACGCCCTTGCAGCCGCCGGGTTGGTTGTCGAGCCAGAAGACGGCCAGGCCGGCGGCCTGCAGCACGTCCATCAGGTTCTCGTAGTCGTCCTTGCGGCCCTCGAAGGCCGTCTTGCCCAGGGGCGAGAACATGCAGGGCACCGAGGCCAGCGTGTTGGTGCCGCAGGAATGGACGTCATGCCAGGACAGCACCCGGCGCGCCGCCAGCGCCGGCGTGGTGCCGCGCGCATAGCCGTTGAGGCCGAAATGGTCGGCCCGCGCGGTCTCGCCCACCACCAACAGGAACAGCGGCGGCCGGGCCTGGGCGGCATAGCTGGCCCCGAGGACCGCGCCGCCGGCCACGGGGATCAGCTTCCTGCTGCGCGCGAACAGGGGCCTGAGGGCCACGGCACTCGCCGAGTAGATGCTGGCCAGGGGGTTGATCATGTAGCGCAGAGTCACGTTGTTGCGCATCAGCGGGGCGAGCTGCCGGTTCATCGCCAGCGCAGCACCGGCGGCCAGCGCGACTGCCGCCAGCAGCAGCAGCGCGTTGCGCCAAGCCTGCGACAGCAGGCCCATGGGCGGGATACGCATGCGCCACAGCACCCAGGCAGGCGCGGCCGTGACCAGCAGCACCCGCAGCAGCAGGCGCCAGCTCATCAGGTCTCGCGCTTCGTGCAGGTCGGTCTGCATCGCGTTGGCCAGCATGGTCGGGTCCATGACCGCGTGGTAGCTCAGCATGAAATGCTCCGCCACCGCCGCCACCACCACCACCGCCAGCCAGAGCGGCTTCATCCAGTGCGTCCACGCGCTGAGCGCCAGCAGCGCAACGGTGCCGCAGACGGTGAGCAGCGCCATCAGCGCGATCGAGGGCAGGTACACGCTGGGTGCGCCGCCGAGGCGGGCCAGCTCGTTCCAGAGGGGCCAGTTGGCGACCAGCGCCAGGTAGACGCTCAGCCAGACCACCACGCTGCGCGCCGAGCGAGGCTGCGTCAGCCAGGCATCGACGCGCCGCCACAAGGGAATGGCGGATTCCGCTGGCGCCAGCGGAGGGGAGACAAGGACAGCGGGCTCGTGAAAGGCGGAAGACCGGGCATTCGAGAAAGGCATCGCCCGAGTCTGGAAAACGGGACTGAAAACTCGCTGAATGGCCCGCTCAGCTTTCGTTCAGCTTGGGATGGAGCGCTGCGGCTGCCCGGCGAACTCGCGAGCGATGCATCAGCAGGTCGAGGAGCAGCCCGGCCATCCAGCACAGCCAGGCGGTCCACAGCGTATGGCTCACGTAGTGCGCGCCGCGCAGTTGTTGCCCCAGCCCGAGCACCAGCCCGGCCACCAAGGCGCAGGCCAGCCATGCGCCAGCCACCGAATGCGACCTGCGCCGAAGCACGAACCAGCCGCTCACGAAGGCGAAGCCCGCCGACGCATGGCCGGCCGGAAAGCAGCCGCCGGGGCCGCCGTCCCGCAGGCCCCAGGCCCAGTGCGACACGTGCTGCGCGACCCCGCCGAAGACCTTCAGGTCCCATGGACAGCTCGTCGCGCTCGCCTGCTTCACGAGCGACACGAGCAGCACGCTGGCCAGCACGCCGAGCGTCAGTTGAATGCGCTCGCGCACCGGCAGGCGCCGCAGGAAGCCGAAGGGCCAGCGGATCGCGAGCGCCAATGCGATCAGGAGCAGCCAGCTCAGCGCCCTTGCGCCCTCGTGCACGACATGCACGAGAAACCAGTTGTCCCGCCAGGGGAAGCCCATCGGCGTTCCCGCCAGGCGGGCCAGCGGAAGATCGAGGCCGCTCGCATCCCAGGCCAGGATCAGCAGGAGCGAAAGGAAGGTCCAGGTGACGGGACGGGCAATCGAGACACGGAACATGAAGCGTCGAAGGCTAGAGCCGTGGCATGAACGCAGCCTGAAGCGCCATCAAGGCGCACTAGACTCGGGTGCTTTGACGAGAGGACAGCCAAGGTGCGCATATTGCTGGTCGAGGACGATGCTGCGCTGGCCGGCGCCGTCTGCAGCTACCTCGAGGCCAAGGCCTTCGTGGTGGACGTGGCGCCGAGCCTGGCGCAGGCGCGCGCCGCGCTGGCGGCGGTGCAGTACGCGTCCGTGCTGCTCGACCTGCACCTGCCTGATGGCGACGGCCTCTCGCTGCTGCCGGACGTGCGTGCGCTGCGCGACCGGCCGATCGTGATCGTGCTGACCGCGCGCGACCAGGTCACCGACCGCATCCGCGGCCTGGACGCCGGCGCCGACGACTACCTGATCAAGCCCTACGACCCCGCCGAACTGCTGGCGCGCCTGCGCGCGGTCGAGCGCCGCCGCAGCAGCGCCAGCACGCCGGTGCTGCAGTTCGGCGCGCTCGAGATCGACCTGGCGCGCGACCTGGTGCGCAAGAACGGCCTGCCGGTCACGCTCACCCAGAAGGAATGGGCGCTGCTGCGGGTGATGGCCACGCGGCCCGAGCGCATCCACACGCGCGACAACCTGGCCGACGCGCTCTACGGCTTCGGCGACGAGGCCGACAGCAACACGCTGGAGGTGTTCATCAGCCGCCTGCGCCGCAAGCTCGGGCGCAACCACATCCAGACGCTGCGCGGCCTGGGCTACCGGCTCTCGTTCTCGCCCGAGGAAGAAGACGAATGAAGCTCGGTCTCCTGCCGCCGGCCGCGGCCGAGGCCGGTGCGCGAGAATCGCTGGCCGGCCGGCTGACGCGCACGCTGATCGTGTGGGTGGGCGGCGTCTGGCTGCTGTGCGTGCTGGGCGTGGTCTGGTACGTGGACCGCGAGATCAACCACAACTTCGACAACGAACTGGCGGAAGTCGCTCACCGCATGTTCGACACCGCGGTGCACGAGCTCGGCACGCTGCGCACCGAGCGCGCCCAGCGGGGAGAAGGCGCGGACCCGGCCCGGCCGCTGATCGCGCTGCCGCAGCTCTTCCCGACCGATGCGGTGCTGTACCAGGTGGTGGACCTGCACGAGCGCGTGCTGCTGCGCTCGTCCGAGGCGCCTGCCAACGCCTTCGACGTGCCGCTGGCCCCTGGCTTCGCCGACAGCGAGGCCTGGCGCATCTTCACCGTGCGCCATCCCACGCTCGACCTGTACTTCCAGGTGGCCGACCCGCTGGACGAGCGCCGCACGGCGCTCAACCGCACGCTGCTGGGCCTGATCATCCCGCTGATGGCGGTGCTGCCCCTGCTGGCGCTGGTGCTGCGCAACGTGGCGCGCACGGAGCTGCGCGGCCTGCAGTCGCTGGCTAGCGAGATCGCCCAGCGCAACGGCTCTGACCTGCGGCCAATCCTGCTCCTCGGCCTGCCGCGCGAGCTGCACTCGGTGGGCGAGGACGTCAACCGGCTGCTGCAGCGGCTGTCGCACGCGCTCGACGTCGAGCGGGCCCTGGCAGCCAACGCGGCCCATGAGCTGCGCTCCCCGCTCGCAGCCGCCCGGCTGCGGCTGCAGACCGCGCTGGAGCACGAGCTGCGGCGCAACGACGTCGAGGCCGCGCTGGATGCGCTGCACACGCTCGGCCACCGCGCCGAGAAGCTGCTGCAGCTGTCGCGGGCCGAGTCCGGCGCCTCGCTGACGCGCACCCGGGTCAACCTGGTGCAGCTGGCCGGCGCGGTGGCGGAGGAGTTCTGGAAGGGCACGAGCGCCAACGAGCGGCTGTCGCTGAAACTGCCCGAGAGCGAGTCGCCCGTGGCCGTGCTCGGCGACGTCGACGCCCTGGCCATCGCGCTGCGCAACCTGGTGGAGAACGCCCTGCGCTACGGCCGGGGGCGCGTGGTGATCGAAGTGATGTCGCCCGGCACCCTGGCGGTGCGCGACTTCGGGCCCGGAGTCGGGCAGGAACAGCTTCACACCCTGCAGCAGCGCCACGTGCGCCACAGCTCGGACAAGGCGGGCTACGGGCTGGGGCTGTCGATCGTGAACACCATCGTCGAGAAGCACGGGTCCCGGCTCGAGCTGTACTCGCCGCCCCCTGGGGCGGCCACCGGTTTCGAGGCGCGGATCGTGCTGAACGCGGCCTGAAGGCCTCGCCCAGGCCGCCGGCCTGCGCATCGAAGGTGGCCCAGCTGAGCCGGTCGATAACGGTGACCATGCTCTGTTTCACCGACACCGCCGATCTGGACCACGAAGCGGTGCTGCAGTGAAGCGGCCCGAGGGCGTCGGCGCCCTCCCACGCATCCGCTCAGCTCACGATAGCCCGCAGCCAGTCCGGCAGCGGCAGCGCCTTCTGCTTGACGACGTCCACCCAGATCGTGGTCGCCCCACCCGCCGCGCAGATCACGTCGGGCGCATCCGTGCGGGCCATGGTGGCCCAGCTCTCGAAGGTGGTGCGGCCGGGGTCGCTGACGTACATCCTGATCAGCACGTCGCCCGGGTACTCGAGCTGCCGGTAGAAGTTGCAGAAGGCGTTCACGATCACCATGCCCTCGCCCTCGGGCCTGGGTACGGTGCCGAGCGAATGGAACCAGTCGATGCGCGCCGTCTCCAGGAACCGGAAGTAACTGGCGTTGTTGAGATGGCCCATCGCGTCCATGTCGCCCCAGCGGATGGGGATGGTCATTTCGTAGACCCGCTTCTTGGCTTCGGGGATGTCGATTCTCATCGGTGTGCCTTGATGGATGCGAGGATGCCCAGGACGAAGAGCAGCGCCGCCGCGAGCTCGCTCGCGTGCGGCCAGCGCCCGTCCCAGAGGAAGGAATAGAGCAAGGCGAACAGGGTCTCGCTCACGATCAGCTGCCCGCACAGGCTGGCCGACAGGCGCTGGCTGGCGACACTCCAGAGCACCGTGGCCAGCCAGGAGGAGCCCAGGCCGCCGGCCAGCGCCAGCAGCACGAACAGCCCTCCATCCGGCTGCGCGCGCAGGGTGGCGAGGTCCGAGCCGGCCACCAGCCACAGCACCAGGGCGCCCAGGCCGGTGGCGATGCCCAGCCAGTTGGTCCAGTCGGCGGCATGCACCTCTGGATGCCGCTTCAGCCAGGCGGCATTGAGCAGGCCGAAGGCAGTCCAGCTCGCCATCGCGAGCACGGCCAGCGCCAGGCCCCATCCGAAATGCGGGCGCGCCGCGCCGCCGATGCCGTCCAGCGCGTCCTGGGGCCAGGCGGACCAGACCATCAGGCCGATGCCGGCGGCGGTCAGCACCAGCCCGGGCAGCAACGCGCCCAGGCGCAGGCCCGCGGGCCGGCCCAGCAGCATCATCCAGACCGGGATGGTGCCGATGATCAGGCTCGGCACCTCCGTGCCCGCCTGGACGATCGCGAAGGCCAGCAGCAGGTAGTAGCCGCTGAAGCCCAGCCCGCTCAGGCCCAGCACCGTGAGCGCCTGGCGCGCGTCGGGCCAGCGCCGCTCGGGCGGTCGCCATCCGAGCGCCAGGCCCGAGACCACGCCGAAGACGATGAAGCGCGCGGCCGTGATGTCCACCATGCCGAAATGGCCCACCATGCGCGGCGCCACGAACACCAGGCCCCAGAGCGCGCCCGCGGCCAGCCCCGCCGCGAGGCCGATGACGGCGCCCGGGCTCAGAGCGCGTACCCGTCGTCGGCCGCGATCACCGCGCCGTTGACGAAATGGCTCTGGCCGCTGGCCAGCAGCACGATCAGCCCGTCGAGGTCTTCCGGCCGGCCCAGGCGCTTGCGCGGCAGGCCGCCGACCAGCTTCTGTCCATCGTCGGAGCTCCAGTGCTCCTCGTTGATGTCGGTCGTGATGTAGCCGGGGCACAGCACGTTGACGTTGATGCCGAAGCGCCCCCATTCGAGCGCCATCGCCTTGGTCATCTGCACCACCGCGGCCTTGCTCATGCAATAGACGCCGATCTTGGGAATGACCTTCAGCGCCGCCGCCGAGGCGATGTTGATGATGCGCCCGCCGACGTAGGTGCCGGGCGCCGCGCCCCGGGCGCGGGCCAGCATGCGCTTGCCGACTTCCTGGGCGACGAAGAAGGCCGCCTTGACGTTGGCGTCGAAGATGAAGTCGTAGTCCTCGGGCTTGACCTCTTCCAGGCGCTGGGTGGTGCTGACGCCCGCGTGGTTGACCAGCACGTCGATCGGCCCGACCTCGGTCTCGGCGCGCGCCACCGCGGCCTTGATGCTGCCGATGTCGCCGGCGTCCAACTCCACTACGTGGGCATCGCCGCCCTCGCCCTCGATGCGCGCGCGCAATTCCTTGAGCCGGTCGGTATGGCGGCTGGCCAGCACCACCGCCGCGCCGGCGCGGGCCAGGGTCTTGGCGAACTGCGCGCCGAGCCCGCTGGATGCGCCGGTGACGAAGGCAACGCGGCCCGAAAGATCGATGCTGTATGACATGGAAACCGCCCCCGTGGCGTAGTAAGCGACATTCCGGACAGGCATAAGGCGCCGCATAAAATGGCCCGGCCCTATTGCGGCGCCTCGCCCTCCCAAAATCATTATCGACGAGACCCCCAGATGACCCACGACGAAATCCTCGCCCAGTACGGTCCCCGCGAAGCCATGGAATACGACGTGGTCGTGGTCGGGGCAGGGCCGGGTGGCCTGGCCACCGCCATCCACCTCAAGCAGCTGGCCGCCTCGCACGGCAAGGACATCTCGGTGGTGGTGCTCGAGAAGGGCTCGGAGCCCGGCGCCCACATCCTCTCCGGCGCCATCATGGACCCGCGCGCGCTGTACGAGTTGTTGCCCGACTGGGAAGAGCAAGGCGCCCCGCTCAACCAGCCGGTCACGCAGGACACCTTCCTGATCCTCAGCGAGACCAGTGCCTACCGCACCCCCAACTTCCTCCTGCCCAAGAACTTCCACAACGAGGGCAACTACATCGTCAGCCTGGGCAACGTGGTCAAGTGGCTCGCCCAGCAGGCCGAGGCCCTCGGCGTGGAGATCTTCGCCGGCTTCCCCGCCGCCGAGATCCTCTACACCGACGACGGCAAGGTGCGTGGCGTGGCGACCGGCAACATGGGCATCGGCAAGGACGGGCAGCCCACCGACAGCTTCCAGCTCGGCATGGAGCTGCACGCCAAGTACACCATCTTCGCCGAGGGATGCCGCGGCCACCTGGGCCGCCAGCTGATCGCGAAGTACAAGCTGGATGCCGGCAAGGATCCGCAGAGCTACGGCATCGGCATCAAGGAGCTGTGGGAAATCGACCCCGCCCGCCACGAGCCCGGCCTGGCCGTGCATACCGCCGGCTGGCCGCTGCCGCCCGACACCTATGGCGGCTCTTTCCTGTACCACGCCGAGAACAACCAGGTCATCGTCGGCTTCGTGGTGGGCCTGGACTACCAGAACCCGCACATGAGCCCCTTCGAGGAGTTCCAGCGCTTCAAGACCCACCCCAACATCCGCTGGTACTTCGAGGGCCAGGACAAGGGCCTGAAGCCGGCCAAGCGCATCTCCTACGGCGCGCGCGCCATCACCGCGGGCGGCCTGCTCTCGCTGCCCAAGACCGTCTTTCCCGGCGGCGCGCTGGTGGGCGACGACGCCGGCTACCTGAATGCGAGCCGCATCAAGGGCAGCCATGCCGCCATCAAGACCGGCATGCAGGCTGCCGAGGCGGCCTACGACGCCGTGATGGCCGGCCGCCAGCACGACGAGCTCGCGGCCTATCCGGCCGCCTTCCAGAAGAGCTGGCTGCACAAGGAGCTTCACCGCGCGCGCAACTTCAAGCAGTGGTTCAAGAAGGGCCTGACGGTGGGCACCCTGATGACCGGCATCGAGCAGTACGTGCTGCGCGGCCACATCCCCTGGACCATCCACCGGAACCAGCCCGACAACGAGCGGCTGAAGAAGGCCGCGGCCTGCAAGAAGATTGCCTACCCGAAGCCGGACGGCAAGCTCACCTTCGATCGCCTCTCCTCGGTGTTCATCAGCAACACCAACCACGAGGAAAACCAGCCGGCGCACCTGACGCTGAAGAACGCAGCCGTGCCCACGCAGATCAACCTGCCCGAGTACGCGGGGCCGGAGAGCCGCTACTGCCCGGCCGGCGTCTACGAGTTCGTCGATGGCGAAGGCGGCAAGCCGCGGCTGCAGATCAACGCGCAGAACTGCGTGCACTGCAAGACCTGCGACATCAAGGACCCGACGCAGAACATCGTGTGGGTCACGCCCGAGGGGGGCGGTGGGCCGAACTACGTGGGCATGTAAGGCCGAAGGGCCTAGCGCGCCACCAGGAACACGTAGTCGGCGCTGTAGCGCTCCATCGCGCGCTTGCCCTGATCGGCCTGCGTCGCACAGCCCTGGGCCGGCGCGATGCCGCCGACGGTGTTGATGCGCTGCACGCTCGTCACGCTGTCCATCCGTCCGGCGATGCCGGCCGACTTCGCGGACAGGAGCAGCCAGGGGATATCGGCCGGGCGCTTCGCGTCGGCGCGCCCCTTCACGGTCCCGACGGTGCGGCTGCCGTCGAGCGCGGTCCAGTGCGGCCCGGCGCCGTGCGTGCCCACCTTCTGGCCGCCCGCGCCGAAAAGATCGGCCTCCGGCGCCACGAACTGCCAGGCCCAGCCACCCTGCCCGGCGGCACGGCATTCGTAGATCTGCGTTCCGGTGGCCTGCCAGGTGAAGGCCACGCGCTCGCCCGCGGGTGCCTGGATGGCCGCCGGCAGCGCAGCCATCGCTGCACTGGGGCTGCCCGGTTCGGACATGGAAGAGCAAGCGCCAAGCGCGGCGGCGGCCAGCAGGGCTGCAGCGAGACGAGGCATGTCGGGTTGGGATCTCATTGCATCTCCGTGATCGAGCGCGGACGCCAGCATTCTGAACCGACCATTGCACCACGGCGATAGACTGCCCATCTCAAGGAGACACCATGCACATCGTCATCACCGGCGGCGCCGGCTTCCTCGGCGCGCGCCTCGCCCGCACCCTGCTTGCCAAGGACACCCTCTCGCTGGCCGGCGCAGCGCCACAACGGATCGACCGCATCACGCTGGTCGACCGCGCAGCGCCCCCTGCGGACCTGGCCGCCGAGACCCGCATCACCGCTGCAGTCGGCGATCTCAACGACCAGTTGGCCGATCCCGAAGCCACCTATTGGTCCAGAGCCGACGCCGTCTTCCACCTCGCCGCCGCCGTCAGCGGCGAATGCGAGGCCGACTTCGACCTCGGCATGCGCAGCAACTTCGGCGCGACGAACGCCCTGCTCGAACGCCTGCGCGGCCTCGGCACGAAGCCGGTGCTGGTGTTCTCCAGCTCGCTCGCGGTCTTCGGCCATTCGCCCGAGCAGCCGCTGCCCGAGCTCATCGGCGACGACACGCTGCCCACGCCCCAGTCCAGCTACGGCATCCAGAAGTTCATCGGCGAGCAGTTGGTGGCGGACTACACCCGCAAGGGCTTCATCCGCGGCCGCAGCGTGCGGCTGATGACGGTGAGCGTGCGCCCGGGCCGGCCCAACGGTGCGGCCTCGAGCTTCTTCAGCGGCATGATCCGCGAGCCGCTGGCCGGCGTGCGCGCGGCCTGCCCGGTGCCCGATGAGACGCTGGTGGCGCTGGCCTCCCCGGCACGCACCATCGAGGGCATCATCCGCGCGGCCGAAGCCAACGACACCGAATGGGGCCCGCGCACCGCGCTCAACCTGCCCTCGATCAGCCTCACCGTCGGCGAAATGGCGGCGGCGCTGGAGCGCGTGGCCGGCCCGGCCGCCACCGCCCTGCTCGACCGCACGCCCGACCCGGCGATCCAGCGCATCGTCAAGACCTGGCCGGGCCGCATCCAGGCCCGCCGTGCGGCCGGCCTGGGCCTTTCGCCCGATGCGAGCTTCGAGCAGGTGATCCGCGACTACGTCCGTGAAAATCCCGACGCTGTGAAGCTGCCGACCAATGCATAGTCATACGTTTGGAAAAACGTCCACAGGAGACTCCCTCATGAAGTTGAACCGACTGGCCGCCGGCCTGTCCCTCGGCCTCGGTCTGGCCTGCGCCGCCTACGCGCAGACCACCACCCTCAAGATCGGCTACGCGACCACCAAGGAGTCGCACTACGGCGTCGGCTCCACCGTGTTCTGCGACGAGATCGAGAAGGGCACCCAGGGGCGCTACAAGTGCCAGCACTTCCCCAACTCGGCCCTGGGCGGCGAGCGCGAGCAGATCGAGGCGGTTCAGCTGGGCACGCAGGACCTCGTCAACACCTCGACCGGCCCGGTCGGCAACTTCGTGCCCGAGGTCAAGATCGTCGACATCCCCTTCCTGTTCCGCGACTACGACCATGCGCGCAAGGTGATGGACGGCCCCATCGGCCAGGACATCCTGGCCAAGTTCCCGAGCAAGGGCATCATCGCCCTGGCCTGGACCGAGAACGGCTTCCGCCACATGACCAACAGCAAGCGCGACATCGTGAAGCCGTCGGACGCCGCGGGCCTGAAGATGCGGACCATGGAGAACAAGGTGCACATGGACGGCTACCGCACCTTCGGCATCCTGCCCACGCCGATGGCCTTCCCCGAGCTCTTCGGCGCGCTGCAGCAAGGCACGGTGGACGGGCAGGAGAACCCGATCCCCGTCATCCTGTCCTCGAAGTTCGCCCAGGTGCAGAAGCACCTGTCGCTGACCGGCCACGTCTACTCGCCCGCGCTGCTGCTGATGTCGCCCCGGGTCTGGAACAAGCTGTCGGACGCCGACAAGAAGGTGTTCGTCGAAGCGGCCCGCAAGGGCGGCGCGGCCCAGCGCAAGAAGGTCAATGACGACGAGAACAACGGCATCGCCCAGCTCGAGAAGGACGGCATGAAGGTCATCCGCACCGTCGACGGCGCCGCCTTCCGCGAGGCGCTGAAGCCGGCCTATGCGAACTACGCCAAGGAGTTCGGCGCCGACAACATCAAGAAGATCACCGACGTCCAGTAAGCGACAGGCGGCCGAATCGGCCCCTCCCGCCCGGTGAACCCAGCGTGGCACCGGGCGTTCTTGTTTCATAAAAGCCAAAACAACACCGCAACAGCCGTGAAGACCTTCGAACGCTATTTTCTTGCCGCCAACCGCTGGGTGCTGATCCTGCTTCTGGCCGCGATGTCGGTGATCATCTTCGTCAACGTGGGGATGCGCTACCTCACCAGCAACTCGCTCGAATGGGCCGAGGAGGTCTCGCGCCACATGATGATCTGGCTCACCTTCCTCGGCGCCGGGCCGGTGCTGCGCTACGGCGGCCACATCGCGGTCGAGAACCTGCAGGACGCGCTGCCGCCCAAGGGCGGCATCGCGATGCGCGCGGTGGTCGCGGCCCTGCTCTTCGCCTTCTTCGGCTTCATGGTCTGGTACGGCTGGCTCTACATGGAGCGCACCATGTTCCAGCTCACCGCGGTCACGCAGATTCCGTTCGCCTACATCTACAGCGCAATGCTCTTCGGCGGGGTGCTGCTGATCGTCCACTGGCTGCTGATCGTGCGCGGCTACGTGCTGCGGCGCGAGTTCGCCACTGACGCGCATTTCGATGCGGCCGCGAGCGCCTCGCTATGAACGCCAGCATCATCCTCATCGCTTCGGCCTGCCTGTTCCTCGCGATCGGCGTGCCTGTGGCCTTCGCGCTGGGGCTTGCCACGGCGGCCACCTTGATCCTGGCCGAGCAGTACCCGCTGATGGTGCTGCTGAAGGAGACCTTCACCGGCATCGACAGCTTCCCGCTGATGGCCGTGCCCTTCTTCATCCTGGCGGCCGAGCTGATGAGCGGCGGCTCGCTGACCGAGGTGCTGCTGCGCTTCGCTGGCCAGTTCGTCGGCCACCGGCGCGGCGGGCTGGGCTACACCAACGTGGTCTCGCTGACCTTCTTCTCGGGCATCTCGGGCTCGGCCCTGGCCGATGCGGCGGGGCCGGGCTCGATGCTCATCAAGATGATGGACAAGGCGGGCTACGACCGCTCCTATGCGGCCGCCCTCACCGCCTCGACCGCCATCGTGGGGCCGATCATCCCGCCCTCGATCATCATGATCATCTACGCGCTGCAGGACGACAACGTGTCGGTGGGCAGCCTGTTCGTGGCCGGCCTGCTGCCCGGCGTGCTGATCGCGGTCGCGATGTGCCTGGTGAACTTCCACGTCTCGAAGAAGCGCAACTACCGTGGCGACGGCGGCATGCCGCCCTGGCGCGAGGTCCTGCTGACCACCTGGAAGGCACTGCCCGCCATCCTGCTGCCGGTGGTGATCCTCGGCGGCATGCGTGCCGGCTGGTTCACGCCCACCGAGGCCTCGGTGGTGGCGGTGTTCTACGCGCTGGTGTGCGGCAAGTTCGTCTACCGCACGCTGGAGTGGAAGGCGCTGCCGGACATTCTGTCGCGCTCGGCGCTGCTGTCGGCCTCGGTGCTGATCATCATCGGCCTGTCGGCCTCCTTCGCCTGGATCCTCACGATCGAGGGCATCCCGCAGCAGATGGCCGAGTGGCTGGTCGGCATGAACCTGTCGCCGTGGATGTTCCTGATCATGGTGAACATCTTCCTGCTGCTCTTCGGCATCTTCATCGAGCCGCTGCCCGGCGTGATGGTGCTGGCGCCGATCCTGGCGCCGGTGGCGGTCAAGCTGGGCGTCGACCCGACGCACTTCGCGATGATCGTGATCTTCAACCTCACGCTCGGCATGATCACGCCGCCGGTGGGCGGGCTGCTGTTCGTCACCTGCAACGTCTCGAAGGTGCCGATGTCGCAGCTGGTGCGCGAGCTCGCGCCCTTCCTCTGGGCGCATGGCGCGGTGCTGGTGCTGCTGACCTTCGTGCCGGCGCTGAGCACCTGGCTCCCGCATCTGTGGGGCTTCAAGTAGGGCGAAGACCGGCCCGAATGCGATCCGTGCGAACTAGTTCACGCGCACGGACCCGGTTTCACTTCCATGTCATGCGCATGGCCGATGCTGCGGCGCTCGATCCCGACCGCCAACGCATCCCATGTTCCTCATCAAGACCGAGAAAGCACGCCAGGAGCTCCAGCCGGGCCGACGCACTCTGGGCCAGCGCGAGCGTGCCCTGCTGCTGATGGCCGACGGTCGGCGCTCGGTCACCGACTTCGGCGAGCTCTTCGGCAGCCGCGACGAGGCGGGCCGCGTGGCGCTGCACCTGGTGCAGGAAGGCTATCTGCTGGACTCGCAGATCCTGCGCACCGCCGCGCCAGCGCCGGCGGCCGTGCCGGCGCCGGTGGCGCCACCGCCGGAAGCGCACCCGGCGATGCCCCCGCCGTCCGTGTCGGCCGATGCCTTCGACGGCAAGCGATCACTGGCCACCACGCGCATGTTCCTGTTCGACCTCTGCGAGCGCATGTTCGTGCGCCGCGACCCGCTGCTGGCCGGCCAGTTCCGCGAGACGCTGCGCGAGGCGCGCGACCGTGGATCGATGCTGTCGGTGGCCGAGGCCATGGTGGGCGAGATCGAGAAGCTGGCCGGCGCGGAGCGCGCCGCCTCGATCCGGGAGCGCATCCTGCGCCTGCTGCCGGTCGAGGAGACCGTGCACTGAGCGAGCCAACAGGCCGTTACAGGCTCGCCGGCATACGGCGTGTTGGCCGACATGGGAAGCTATCCGTTGCAGGAATAGTCGTTATCGTTAGGATGGCGGCACGCGCCATGCGTGCCGGCGTTGCCGCTTCCGCTTGCCGGAACGTCGCCATCGGCAAGAAGCGCATGGGATGAACCCCGCCGCTTTTCTTTCTTCCCCTGCAAGGACATGACGAGCTACGGATTTGTTCATTTGGAATACGGTGATCGGCATCGCGACCGATCCCTGCAAGTACTGGAGGCACTGCGAAACCGGTTGGGGCAGAGCGGCGACCGCTTCTCGCTGGTGGTCGCAGACAACGCCGGGGCGGCCGGCGAGTTGCGCCGCCCGGCCTTCGACCAGGCCTGGGTGGTCCCCGGCGACAACAGCAACCGCGAATTTTCCGGCTGGGACAGCGGTGTCGAGGCCTTGCTCGCGCGCGGCGAGGCGCCCGAGGTCTGGGTCTTCTCGAACGACACCGTGGCCCTGAATCATGGCTGGAGCGAGCGCCGGCTGCAGCACTTCGGCGGCGAGATCCATAAGCTTGCCCTGCATTCCGGCCCCTGGCTGTTCGGCGAGATCAACGACTTCCCGCGCTCCACCATGACGCCGATG
The DNA here is from genome assembly GCF_002157355.1 of Variovorax sp. JS1663. Taxonomy (GTDB): domain Bacteria; phylum Pseudomonadota; class Gammaproteobacteria; order Burkholderiales; family Burkholderiaceae_C; genus Variovorax. The sequence goes on from NZ_LYMK01000048.1 coordinate 25,296, forward strand.
GGCCCGCTGCTCGAATGGGTGGCGACCTACTGCTTCGCGATGAACGACACCCTGCGCCGCAAGCTGGTCACGCTTTCGCCGGGCAATGCGCTGCTCGACTCGCTGGTGAACGAGCGCTACGAGGCCGGCCAGGGTCTGTTCCGCGACCACGTGGACGCGGCGTATGTCGATTTCGTGTCCGCCTGGCTGATCAGCGACGACGGCGAAGGCCAGGACAAGAAGCGCCGCTTCAAGTGGGATCACGAGTGGCACAAGGCCAGCCCCCTCGGCACTGACAACTTCGATGATCTGCGGATGAAGGCGCGCTGCTGCCTGTCGGAGAGCATGCTCAGCGTGCGCGCCCGGCAGCTGGGTGCCGACATCCGCTCGCCCTACGACGCACGCAATGCGCGCGAACACGTGCGGCGCTCCATGCAGTTCCTGTCGGACAAGCTGTGGGAGAAATTCCTGCTGCGCCGCATGCGGCTGGAGCGCTCCTGAGGCGGGTATCCCTTACACTCGGCCGGTCAGGAGAGAGCCTCGCAACGCGGGGCCGCCGAAGGCGCAGGTCCCCGAAGTCAAGGGCCCGAACGCTCAGGCAAAAGGACTGACGAGGCGCCCGCTGACCCCGGGCGTTTCCTTGCTGGAGAGAGGCGGCACTGCGTTCGCGCACGGGCCGTCCACCGAAGGAGCAAACCCCGATCGTGGGGCGAATCTCTCAGGTAAAGCGGACAGCAGGGGTGGCCCATGGCTTCACGGCCATGGATCCGGACTGCCCCATGGAGAGTGCCTTGGCCTCCGCTTCCGACGACGATCTGCAAAAGACCCCGCTTCACGCCCTGCACCTGGAACTGGGCGCCCGCATGGTGCCCTTCGCCGGCTATGCGATGCCGGTCCAGTACCCCGCCGGCCTGATGGCCGAGCACCGGCACACGCGCACGGCCGCCGGCCTCTTCGACATCTCGCACATGGGCCAGCTGCGCCTGTCCGGGCCCGACGCCGCCGCCGCCTTCGAGACCCTGATGCCCCAGGACGTGATCGGCCTGGCACCCGGCAAGCAGCGCTACGGCCTGCTGCTGGACGACGAGGGCGGCATCCTCGACGACCTGATGTTCTTCAACGAGGGCGGCGACTCGATCTTCGTGATCGTCAACGGCGCCTGCAAGGCGAGCGACATCGCCCACATCCAGGCCCGGATCGGCCAGCGCTGCCAGGTGCAGCCTTTGCCTGACCATGCCCTGCTGGCGCTGCAAGGGCCCCAGGCGGCTGCCGTGATGGCGCGGCTTTCGCCCGGCAGCGAGAAATACGTCTTCATGACCGGCGGTCCGCTGCAGATCGGCGGCATCGCCGCCTTCGCCACCCGCAGCGGCTACACGGGTGAAGACGGCTTCGAGATCTCCGTCGCCGCGCGGGACGCGGAAGCCCTCGCCCGCCTGCTGCTGGCGCAGCCCGAGGTCCAGCCCATCGGCCTGGGCGCCCGCAATTCGCTGCGGCTGGAAGCGGGCCTGTGCCTCTACGGCAACGACATCGACACCACCACCACGCCGGTCGAGGCGGCGCTGACCTGGTCGATCCAGAAGGTACGCCGCAGCGGCGGCGCGCGCGAAGGCGGCTTCCCGGGTGCGGCCAAGGTGCTGGCGCAGCTCACCGCGGCCGACGGCGCCGCCGGCCATCTCGACCACGACACCCTCAAACGCAAGCGCGTCGGCCTGGTGGCCCTGGAGCGCGTGCCGGTGCGCGACGGCACGCCCCTGCAATCCTTCGAAGGCCACGCCATCGGCCAGGTGACCAGCGGCCTGCTCGGCCCCACGGTGGACCGCCCGGTCGCGATGGGCTACGTGGCCCTGGCCTATGCCGAGCCCGGCACCCGCATCCAGGCCATCGTGCGCGGCAAGCCCGTGCCGATGGAAGTGAGCACCATGCCTTTCGTGCCCGCGCGCTATTTCCGAGGCTAGTTTTTTTCTTCTTCTCCCCAAGGAGCCATTCCATGACCATCAAGTACACCAAGGACCACGAGTGGGTCAAAGCCGAAGGCGACACCGCCACCGTCGGCATCACGCTGCATGCGCAGGACGCCCTGGGCGACGTGGTCTTCGTCGACCTGCCGCAGGTCGGCCAGGGCTACGCGCAGGGCGAGGTCGCCGGCGTGGTCGAGTCGGTCAAGGCCGCGGCCGACGTGTTCATGCCGGTTGCCGGCGAGATCACCGAGGTCAACGAGGCGCTGCGCGCCGACCCCTCGCTCGCCAACAGCGCGCCCGAGGGCGAGGGCTGGTTCTTCAAGATGAAGATCACCGACGCCTCGCAGCTCGACGCCCTGCTCGACAAGACCGACTACGACAAGTTCGCCGACGAAGCCTGAAGCCCTGATTCCATGCCGAAGTCCTCCCTGCCTTCCCTGCCCACCTTTGCCGAGCTCGAGAACGCCGGCGAATTCATCGCACGCCACATCGGCATCGAGGCCGAGGACGAAGCCCGCATGCTCGCGGCCGTCGGCTCGAAGACCCGCGCCGAGCTGATCGACGGCATCGTGCCGCCGGCAATCCGCCGCAGCCACCCGATGCAGCTGCCGGCGCCCACGACCGAAGCCGACGCGCTGGCCGAGCTGCGGGCCATCGCCGCGAAGAACAAGGTGGCGAGGAACTTCATCGGCCAGGGCTACTACGGCACCCACACGCCCGGCGTGATCCTGCGCAACGTGCTGGAGAACCCGGCCTGGTACACCGCCTACACGCCCTACCAGGCCGAGATCTCGCAGGGCCGCATGGAGGCGCTGGTCAACTTCCAGACCATGGTGTGCGACCTCACCGGCATGGCCATCGCCAATGCCTCCATGCTGGACGAGGCCACCGCCGCGGCCGAGGCGATGACGCTGGCGCGCCGCAGCGTCAAGAGCAAGAGCAACGTGTTCCTGGTCTCGGGCGACTGCCATCCGCAGACCATCGAGGTGATCAGGACCCGCGCCGCGCCGCTGGGGATCGAGGTCAAGGTCAGCACCGTCTCCGAGACCCTGCCGCACCTGATGGCCAGCGGCGGCTTCTTCGGCGTGCTGGCGCAGTACCCCTCCACCACCGGCCACGTGCATGACCTGCGCCCGCTGGCCGGCCACGCGCACCAGTGCGAGGCGGCCTTCTGCGTGGCTGCCGACCTGCTGGCGCTCACCCTGCTGGCACCGCCCGGCGAGTGGGACGCCGACATCGTCTGCGGCACCACCCAGCGCTTCGGCATGCCCCTGTGCAACGGCGGCCCGCACGCGGCCTACCTGGCCTGCCGCGACGAATTCAAGCGCTCGCTGCCCGGCCGGCTGGTCGGCGTCAGCGTCGACACGCAGGGCCGCCCGGCCTACCGGCTGGCGCTGCAGACGCGCGAGCAGCACATCCGGCGCGAGAAGGCCACCTCCAACATCTGCACCGCGCAGGTGCTGCCGGCGGTGGTCGCGAGCATGTACGCCGTCTACCACGGGCCGGAGGGGCTCGCGCGCATCGCCCAGCGCGTGGCCGCGCTCACCGCCATCCTCGCCGACGGCCTCCAGCAGATGGGCCGCGAGATCATCAACGGCACCGCCTTCGACACCCTCACCGTGCTGACCGGCGAGGACACGCCGAAGATCCTCGAGCATGCCCAGGCCGCCGGCGTCAACCTGCGCCAGGGCCTGCAGCAGCACCTGGGCATCTCGCTGGACGAGACCACCACGCGCGCCGACATCGAAACCCTGTGGGCGCTGTTCGTGCCGGCCGGCACGCCGATGCCTCGCTTCGAGGAGCTGTCGGGCACGGTCGGCTCGCGCATCCCGCTGGACCTGCGGCGCACCAGCGACTTCCTCACTCACCCGGTCTTCAACACGCACAAGAGCGAAACCGCGATGCTGCGCTACATCCGCAGCCTGTCGGACAAGGACCTCGCACTGGACCGCAGCATGATCCCGCTGGGCAGCTGCACCATGAAGCTCAACGCGACCAGCGAGATGATCCCCGTCACCTGGCCCGAGTTCGCGAACGTGCACCCCTTCGCGCCGGCCGAGCAGCTGCAGGGCTATGCCGAGCTGGACGCCCAGCTGCGCGCCTGGCTGTGCGAGGCCACCGGCTACGCCGGCATCAGCCTGCAGCCCAACGCCGGCTCGCAGGGCGAATACGCCGGCCTGCTGGCGATCAAGGCCTTCCACGAGGCGAAGGGCCAGGGCCACCGCAACGTCTGCCTGATCCCCTCCTCCGCCCACGGCACCAACCCGGCGAGCGCGCAGATGGTGGGCATGAAGGTGGTGGTGACGGCCTGCGACGCGCAGGGCAACGTCGACATGGACGATCTGCAGCGCGCCTGCGAGCAGCACCGCGACGACCTGGCCGCGGTGATGATCACCTACCCCAGCACCCACGGCGTGTTCGAGACGCGCGTGAAGGAGCTGTGCGAGATCGTGCATGCCCACGGCGGCCGGGTGTACGTGGACGGCGCCAACATGAATGCGCTGGTCGGCGTGGCCGCCCCGGGCGAGTTCGGCGGCGACGTGAGCCACCTCAACCTGCACAAGACCTTCTGCATCCCGCACGGCGGCGGCGGCCCCGGCGTGGGCCCGGTGTGCGTCGTCGAGGACCTGGTGCCCTACCTGCCCGGCCACGTGAGCGGCGGCATCCCCGGCGGCGGCGTGGGCGCGGTCTCCGCCGCCCCGCTGGGCAATGCCGCAGTGCTGCCGATCAGCTGGATGTATTGCCGCATGATGGGGGCATGGGGCCTGCAGGCCGCGACCGAGGTCGCCATCCTCAGCGCCAACTACATCAGCGCGCGGCTCAAGGAGCACTACCCGACGCTCTACGCCAGCCCCAACGGCCACGTGGCGCACGAGTGCATCCTGGACCTGCGTCCGCTCAAGGACACCAGCGGCGTCACGGCCGAGGACGTGGCCAAGCGCCTGATCGACTACGGCTTCCACGCGCCGACGCTGAGCTTCCCGGTGCCCGGCACGCTGATGGTCGAGCCCACCGAAAGCGAGCCCCTGGCCGAGCTGGACCGCTTCGTCGACGCCATGATCGCCATCCGCGGCGAGATCCGCCGCATCGAGGAAGGCATCTGGCCGCGCGAGGACAACCCGCTGAAGAACGCGCCCCACACGGCCGACAGCCTGCTGGCCACCGAATGGACGCGGCCCTACTCGCGCGAGCTCGGCGCCTTCCCCGTCGACGCGGTCAGGCTGGCCAAGTACTGGCCGCCGGTCGGACGCATCGACAACGTGTATGGCGACCGCAACCTGTTCTGCAGCTGCGTGCCGGTGAGCGACTACGCCTGAAAGGGCGGCCCGGCAAAGCCGGTTCCGCGGTGTTCCCGGCTCCAGCGAGGCCGCGCCACTCTCTTTTGGTATCAAATTTTTACAAGTCGGCCAGGTCGATCCTGTCGATCCGGCGCGCCCTGCTTCGACGTCCCTGTAGAGCCGCAACGGCGCGGCTCCCTCAAACCCAACACAGGAGTACGACATGCGATTCATGGTGCTTGTGAAAGCCAGCCCGGACAGCGAAGCCGGCGTGATGCCCACCGAACAGCTGCTCACCGAGATGGGCAAGTACAACGAGGAGCTGGTCAAGGCCGGCGTCATGCTGGCCGGCGAAGGGCTCCACCCCAGTTCCAAGGGCGCCCGGGTGCGCTTCGACGGCAAGAAGCGGACCGTGATCGACGGCCCCTTCAGCGAGACCAAGGAACTGGTCGCCGGCTACTGGCTGTGGCAGGTGCGCTCCCGCGAAGAGGCCATCGAATGGCTGAAGCGCGCGCCCTTCGACGGCGGCGCGGAAGTCGAGCTGCGCCAGGTCTTCGAGATGGAGGATTTCGGCGCGGAATTCACGCCCGAGCTGCGCGAGCAGGAAAAGCGCCTGCTGGCCGAGATCGAGTCCCGCAAGGCCTGACCGCCTCCAGCCCGACGGAGATACGACGATGAAATTCGTGGTCATTCGCAAGGCCGACCCGGACACCGAAGCCGGCGTCATGCCCACCGAGCAGCTGGTCACCGACATGCTCCGGTACAACGAGGAGATGATCAAGGCCGGCGTGATGCTGGACGGCATGGGCCTGCAGCCCAGCGTCAAGGGCGCGCGGGTCAGGTTCAACGGCGGCCGGCCGACGGTGATCGACGGCCCCTTCACCGAGGCCAAGGAGCTGGTGGCCGGCTTCAGCATCATCCAGGTGAAGTCCAGGGAAGAGGCGATCGAGTGGGTCAAGCGCTGGCCGCCGATCGACGGCGGGGGCAACGTCGAGATCGAGATCCGCCAGGTCTACGAGGCCGAGGACTTCGGTGCCGAGTTCACGCCCGAGATGCGCAAGCACGAACAGTGGCTGCGCGACGCAGCCGAGCAGCGTGCCGCGGGCAAGGATTGAGGAGCGCACGATGCATGCCACCGCCACCCTCCCCGCCGCGCCCGCGTCCCGCATCGGTGCCGCCCGCTGGACCGGCCGCGTGCTCAGCACGCTGGTCGTGCTCTTCCTGCTGTTCGACGGCCTGATCAAGGTGGTCGAGCTGGACGTCGTGCGCGAGACCATGGTGCAGCTCGGCTACCCGCCGAACCTCGGCTTCGGCCTGGGCGTGCTGACCCTCGCGATCGCCCTGCTCTATGCGCTGCCGCGCACCGCCCTGCTGGGCGCCGTTCTGCTGACCGGGCTGCTCGGCGGCGCCATCGCGACACATCTGCGCGTGGGCAGCCCGCTTTTCAGCCATCTGCTGTTCGGCGTCTACGTCGGGCTCATGGCCTGGGGCGGGCTCTGGCTGCGCGACGACAAGCTGCGCGCGCTGCTGCCGATCCGGCGCTGATCGCGCGATATCCTTGCGGCTCCCCCAGCACAAGGACCGCAGCGGATGAGATTCGTGATCCTGCACGGCGCCGGCCCGCATGGCGCGGCCGGGCTTCTTCCCACCCCCGGCACGCCGCCGCGCGCGGCCATCCATGAAAGCATCGCGCTGCAGCCCGCCGAGACCGGCGTGCGCATGGCGCGCGCAGGCGGCGAGATGCAGGTGGTCGATGCGCCCGTCACCGTTCCCCTCGCCGGCCTCAGCATCGTCGAGGCCGAATCCCGACAGACCGCGGCCGAATGGCTCGGCGAGGCGACCGTCCACGGCGGCGATGCCACCTTCGAGATCCGCGAGACCGGCTGCGCCGGTGGCCTGGCCGGCGTGGACCCGAACGGGACGGCCACCGGGCCGCGCTTTCTCGTCCTGGTCAAGGCCGATCCCGATACCGAGGCCGAGTCCCCCAGCGATCCCGATCGCCTCGCCGCCATGGCTCGGCGCAACGACGAGGCCGTGCAGTCCGGCATGCTGCTCGCCGCCGACGGGCTGCGTTCCACGGCGCGCGCCACGCGCGTGCGCGCGGGTGGCGGGCGCGCCATCCTGCTGGACGGCCCCTTCGCGGAAACCAAGGAACTGGTGGCCGGCTTCTGGCTGATCCAGGCCAGCTCGATGGACGAGGCCATGGACTGGGTGCGGCGCTATCCCTTCGCCCAGGACCTGCCGGAAGTCGAAATCCGGCCCGTCCAAGGAGCAACGACATGCGATTCATGATGCTGATGATCCCCAAGGGCTACGAGAGCGCCGCGCCCGGCACCATGCCCGATGCCAAGGCCGTCGAGGCCATGATGAAGTACAACCAGGCGCTCAAGGACGCGGGCGTGCTGATCACGCTCGACGGCCTGCGTCCGCCCTCGGAAGGCGTGCGCGTGAGCTTCGCCGGCGGCAAGCCCAAGGTCACGGACGGCCCCTTCGCCGAGGCCAAGGAAGTGCTGGGCGGCTACTGGATGATCGACGTGAAGTCGCAGGAAGAGGCCATTGCCTGGGCCTCGCGCTGCCCCGGCTCGGACAACGAGGTCATCGAGGTCCGCCGCGTGCAGGAGATGGAGGACTTCCCGCCCGACGTGCAGAAGGCCGCCGAAGGCTTCGACAAGCTGCAGAAACGCTGAGCGCGTTCGATGAGCGCGAGCGACATCCACCGCACCGTCAACGCCGTCTGGCGCATCGAGTCGGCCAAGATCATCGGCGCGCTCGCGCGCATGGTGCGCGACGTCGGTGTCGCCGAGGAACTGGCGCAGGATGCGCTGGTCGCCGCGCTCGAGCAATGGCCGGACCAGGGCGTGCCCGACAACCCGGCCGCCTGGCTGATGCAGGCCGCCAAGCACCGCGCGCTGGACCTGCTGCGCCGGCGCAAGCTGCATGCGAGCAAGGAGGAGGAGATCGGCTACGAGCTCGACACGCAGCACGCGATCACGCAGTCGGATTTCGCCGAGGCGGTCGACGCCGCGCTCGATGACGACGTGGGCGACGACCTGCTGCGCCTGGTCTTCACCGCCTGCCATCCGGTGCTCTCACCCGAGGCCCGGGTGGCGCTCACGCTGCGCCTGCTGGGCGGACTGACCACCGACGAGATCGCGCGCTCCTTCCTGGTGCCCGAGCCCACCATCGCCCAGCGCATCGTGCGCGCCAAGCGCACCCTGGCCGGGGCGCGCGTGCCCTTCGAGGCGCCGCGCGCCGCCGAGCTCGGGGCGCGCCTGGCCTCGGTGCTGGAGGTGATCTACCTGGTCTTCAACGAGGGCTACTCCGCCACCGCCGGTGACGACTGGATGCGCCCCGCGCTGTGCGAGGAAGCGCTGCGCCTGGGCCGCATCCTGGCCGGCCTGATGCCGAACGAGCCGGAGGTGCACGGCTTGGTCGCGCTGATGGAGATCCAGGCCTCGCGCTCGGCCGCGCGCGTGGATGCGCAGGGCGAGCCGGTGCTGCTGCTGGAACAGAACCGCGCGCGCTGGGACCCGATGCTGATCCGCCGCGGCCTGGCGGCGCTGGAACGCGCCGAATCGCTGGGCGGTGCGCTGGGCCCCTACGCGCTGCAGGCCGCCATCGCGGCATGCCATGCCCGTGCGCGTACCGCACAGGCGACGGACTGGACGCGCATCGCCGCACTGTACGAGGCGCTGGCGCAGCTCGCGCCCTCACCCATCGTGGAGCTCAACCGCGCGGTCGCGCTGTCGATGGCCTTCGGCCCGGCGGCGGGACTGGAACTGGTCGATGCGCTGCGCGACGAGCCGCAGCTCAAGGGCTATCACCTGCTGCCCAGCGTGCGCGGCGACCTGCTCGCGAAGCTGGGCCGCAAGGCGGAGGCCTGCGCGGAGTTCCAGCATGCGGCCTCGCTCACGCGCAATGCGCGCGAGCGCAAGCTGCTGCTGATGCGCGCGCTGGCCTGCTCGGGCAGTCCGATGCCGCCGGAGGCTGCGGCGACCTGACGGTTCTCAGGACTTCTTCTTCGCCAGCGCCCCGCCGGCGATCTGGCCGCGGAGTTCCCTGAGCTTCGCCTTGAGCCGCCGCTCGTTCACCAGGCCCACGCGCACCATCATCTTCTGGCCGGCCGACAGCGACTGCAGTTGCGGATCGACGAACTCGTAATGCACCCAGGGCCGCTCCGAGGGCACCTCGCCCTTGATCTCGACCAGCTTCACCTTCGGCGGCGCGGCCGGCTCGGGCGCCTGCAGCAGGTGGTCGATCACCGCCACCAGCCTGTCGTTGAAATGGCGGCCGGGGTAGCCCAGCTCCTCGTAGGCCTGCTGGAACAGCGGGTAGAGCTTCTGGTAGAGCGCCGCCGCCTTCTGCGGGTTCACCGATTCGGCGAACAGCACGAAGGGCGTGTAGCGCGCGCCGTTGTCCAGGCTGATGGCTTGCGCGTCGCCCTTGCCGCCGGCCTCGAAGCGCCCCGGCATGCGCTGCACGGGCCGCACGCGCACCGCCGCCTGCTCGCGCGGCAGGTTGTCCACCGTGGCGACGAAGCGGCGCACGAAGCCGTCGGTTTGCAGGAAGTTGCCGACCGCCTTCGCGCCGAGCAGTTCTGCCAGCGCCGCGCGCACCTGGGCATCGGCATCGTCGAGCTTGGGCAGTGCATCGGCGGTGGCGTCGACCGGGTTCTGCGGCTCCGTGGGTATGGCCACGGCCGGTGCAGGTGCGGGCGCCTCGGGCGCGGGCGCGCTGGCGGCCGGGGGTGCGTCGACGGCCGCCGGCTGCCGGTGCGTCCACCGCCACCAGACGGCGCCCGCGGCAAGCGCCAGCACCACCAGCACGACGATGATCCACAGCGAGGACTCGCGCGCCGGCCGGAAGTCGTCGAACTCGCGCTCGGGCATGGGGCATCTCTCCTTTCGTGTGCGCTCAACTCTCTCGACATTGGACGCCAAATCCGCCGGTGCGGAAGCCGCGGTGCTGGTAACGGCCTGTGACGGCGGCGATGCGGGCGAAGGCCGTCGAACCAGGCGTTGTAAATCGAAAGTGCGCGACTAGACTTTCAAGTCTCCGGTTTGCAAGGAGACTCATCATGGGTACACCGACCGACGTCGTCCAGCAGGCGTATGCCGCCTTCGGGCGCCGGGACATCGCGGGCATCCTCGCGTTGCTGAGCGATGACGTGGACTGGCGCTTCCAGGCGGGCGATGCCGCGGGCATTCCCTACGCCGGCAAGTTCACCGGCAAGCAGCAGGTGCAGGGCTGGTTCGGCATGCTGGCGGAGTCCGACGACATCCAGGCCTTCGAGCCGCGCGAGTTCCTCGAAGGCGCGGACCACGTGACCGTGCTCGGCTGGGAACGCGTCAAGCCTTTGCCCAAAGGCAGCGTGTTCGAGTCCGAGTGGGTGCACGTCTTCAACGTGAAGAACGGCAAGATCACGCGCTGGGTCGGCACGGCGGACACGGCCGCGAGGTTGGCCGCCGCGAAGTGAGGCCAGAGGGCGAGCGCCCTCGGACCTAGAGGGGGAAGGCGTCCAGGCCCTGCTGCCCTTCGGCAGGCTTGCCCGGCGTGTGCGCCACGTTCATCACCCAGCACACCATCGCGAAATAGCCCACCAGCGCGCTGAGATCGACCAGTTGCTGCCGGCCGAAGCGTGCCTCGGTGGCGGCGTAGGTGGGTTCGCTCACGCCGTTGTTCTGCAACAGCTCCTGCGCGAAGTCGAGCGCGAGCTGCTCGTCCTCGGCCAGCGGCGCGGCGCGGCGGCCCAGGCGCAGCGCCTCGATCGCGTCCGCGCTCACGCCCGCCTTGATGGCCGCCTGCGCATGCAGCAGCCACTCGAACTGGTTGCCCACGTGACGCGACACGACGCAGATCACCAACTCGCGCACGCGGGCGTCGAGCCCGCTGTCGAAGCGCAGGTACTCGCCCACGCTGCCGATGCGCTCCATCAGCGCCGGGCTCTGCAGCAGTGGCAGGAAGGGCCCGAAGACGCCCTTGCGCGGACCGTCGATCAGCGCCTGCGCGGCCTTGCGCTGGGCCTCGTTCATGCCGTCGGCCTGGGGCATCGGCAGGCGCTCGGCCCAGGGACGGGTATGGCCTTGTTCGATCATGCTGGATTTCCTTTCAACGAAGACAGACGCACGGGATCATCGCGCACGCCACAGCCAGGCGGCGCTGCCGGCCAGGGCCAGCGCACCGGCCACCAGGGCGATGAAGAGGCCGCCGAAGCCCTGCGACCGGCCGCTCAATGCCGAGGACAGCATCGGCCCCGCCATCTGGCCGATGGCGAAGGCCGCCGTCATGCGGCCCAGCGCACGGGTCGGGTCGCCGGCGCTGCGCGCCCTCGCCTCCTGCATGCCGGCCATGGTCGCGACCATGAAGGTGCCGCCCACCAGCAGCGCCGCCAGCAGCACGGTGAGCGCCGACAGGTGCACCACCGGCAGCAGGCAGCCCAGCGCCATCAGCGCATGGCTGCCGGCCAGCACCTGGCGCCTTTCCATCCGCGGGAAAAACAGGCTCGCCAGCAGCGTGGACACCGCGGCCGCCGCGCCGAACACCGGCCACGCGGCGCCGAACACGGCCGGGTCGTCCACCACCGCGCGGGCCAGCACCGGCAGGAAGGTGGCGGGCAGGATGTAGCCGAAGCCGAGCAGGCCGTAGCTGATCACCAGGCCCCAGGACACACCGCCCGGCGCCGCTGCGGCCGCAGCCGTGGCGCCAACGGGCGCATCGGGCATGCCGCGCGGCATCAGCACGGCCACCAGCACCAGCCCGACCAGCGCCAGCGCACCCAGCTGCAGCCACAGTGCTTCGGGTGCCGTGTTCGCCGCGCCGGCCTGCCAGCAGTACAGGCCGGCCAGCGCGATGCCCGTGCCGACACCGGCGTAGAGCAGGCCCGGGCCGGCGGCCCGGTCGTGGCGCGCCAGCCAGGCCAGGCACCACACGCTGGTGCTGACCAGGACCCAGGCGCTCGCCACCCCGGCGACGAAGCGCCACAGCAGCCAGGCCGCGAGCGAATCCGTCCAGCCCATGGCGGCGGTGGAGGCCGCGACCAGGCCCAGCGCCACCAGACCCGTGCGCTGCGGCGCGAACCCCAGGCGGGCGGTGCTGAGTGCGCCCAGCAGATAGCCAGCGTAGTTGGCGGCCGCCAGCCATCCGCCCGCGGCCACGTCCGCGCTGCCGGCGCGGATCATCAGCGGCAGCATCGGCGTGAAGGCGAAGCGCCCGATGCCCATCGCCACCGCGAGCGCCACCAGGCCCGCCACCCAGAGGGCAGTGAAGGAAGGCCGCGGCAGGCTGAGGGAAGGAGAAGGGTTCGACATGAGACGTCATTAGACGCAGAATGACGAAGCGGCACAAATGAATTATCGAGAACGAATATTCCCACTATGAGAACGATCGACCTGGACTCGCTCGAGATCTTCCGCACGGTGGTCAGCGAAGGCGGCGTGATCCGCGCCGCCGGCCGGCTCAACCGCGTGCAATCCAACGTCACGACCCGCATCCGCCAGCTCGAGGAGCGGCTGGGCCAGAAGCTCTTCCTGCGCCACGGCCGCTCGCTGGCGCTCGCACCGGCGGGACGCAAGCTGCTGCCCTACGCCGACCGCCTGCTGCGCCTGGCCGAGGAGGCCGAGAGCGAGCTGCGCAGCGAGCAGCCGCTCGGCACCTTCAGGCTGGGTTCGCTCGAGAGCACGGCAGGCAGCCGGCTGCCGCCCGTTTTCTCGCGCTTCCACAAGCTCTACCCGGGCGTGGTGGTGGAGCTGGTGAGCGGCACCACCGGCGCGCTCATCAAGCGCGTGGAGTCCTTCGACATCGAGGCTGCTTTCGTCTCGCAACCCTTCCCTGCCGCCGGCCTGGAGACGCTGCCGGTGTTCGAGGAAGAGTTGGTGCTGATCACCGCCCACAGCGTGGAATCGGTCTCGCGTCCCGGGGATCTGGCCGGCAGCACGCTGATCGCCTTCGCGCAAGGCTGCTCCTATCGCCGGCTGCTCGAGCAATGGCTGGGCAAGGGCGGCGTGGTGCCGGCGCGCTCGCTGGAGTTCTCCTCCTACCAGGCCATGATCGCCTGCGTGGCGGCAGGCACCGGCTTCGCGGTGGTCCCGCTGTCGGTGCTCAAGGCGCTGCGGGCCACGGCCGACGTGCGCCAGCACGCGCTGCCCGAGCGCATCCGCCGCAACCGCACGCACCTGGTGTGGCGCGGCGCGCCGTCGGTGGCGCTGATGCGGCTGATCGAGATGTTCGGCAAGGCCTGACATTCCTGGCGCGCATGGCTGGCGTGCAAAGACGTCAGCCCGCCCTGCCCCCGCTTCCCGTCCAATCGCACGCAGGACAACCGGGAAAGCAAACGATGGGTCAGGCAGGCGAACGCAAGGCGGTGCTGTGGGCGGTGATCTGCGGCGGGGCAATCATGGGCCTGGCGCTCGGCATCCGGCATGTGCAGGGCCTGTTCCTGCTGCCGATGACGCTGGACCGCGGCTGGTCGCGCGAGGCCTTTGCCTTCGCGATCGCGGTGCAGAACCTGGTGTGGGGCATCGCGCAGCCCTTCACCGGCATGGTGGCGGACCGTTTCGGCGCCGCCCGCGTGCTGGTCGCCGGCACGCTGCTGTACGCGGCCGGGCTGGTGCTGATGTCGCTGTCGCTCACGCCCCTGCACCTGGCGCTCAGCGCGGGCGTGCTGATCGGCATCGCGCTGGCCTGCACCGCCTTCGGCACGGTCTACGGCGCGATCAGCCGGTTGGTGGATCCGGCCCACCGCGGCTGGGCACTGGGCCTCACGGGCGCAATCGGCGGCATCGGCCAGTTCGTCCTGGTGCCGGCGGCCCAGGGCCTGCAGCAATGGCTGGGCTGGGTGCTCGCGCTGGCCGTGCTGGGCGGCGCAATCGCGGCGCTCGCGCCCTCGGCTGCCGCGCTGCGAGAGAAGCGGCCGGCCGAGCGACCGGCCGCCCCCGCCCAATCGATGGGCCAGGCCATTCGCGAAGCCTTCGGCCACCGCGGCTTCTGGCTGCTGAACGCCGGCTTCCTGGCCTGCGGCTTCCAGCTCGCCTTCATCGCCTCGCACCTGCCGGCCTACCTGCAGGGCAAGGGCCTGCGCCCTTCGGTGGCCGTGGCCGGCCTGGCGATCATCGCGCTGACCAACATCGCCGGCACCTACGCCTGCGGCCGGCTGGGCGACCTGTATCGCCGCAAGTACCTGCTCTCGGGCCTCTACCTGGCACGCTCGGCCGCGATGGCGCTGTTCGTGCTGCTGCCGATCAGCCCGCTCACGGTGTACCTTTTCTCCGCGGCCATGGGCCTGCTGTGGCTGGGCACCGTGCCGCTGACCAACGGGCTGATCTCGCAGGTCTTCGGCGTGCGCTACATCGCGACCCTGTTCGGCTTCGTCTTCTTCGGCCACCAGTTGGGCTCCTTTCTGGGCGTGTGGCTGGGCGGCTACGTGTTCGACCTGACGAAGTCCTATGAGCTGGTGTGGCTGGGTGCGATCGGGCTGGGCCTGCTGGCGGCCACGCTGCACTGGCCGATCGATGACCGGGAGATCGCCCGTGCCGGCCGGCTGGCGGTGGCATGAATGCACGCATGCTTCGCCGCGCCACGGCGTACGCACTGGGCGTTGGGTTGACCGGCGCCGTGCTGCTCGCCTACCTGCAGCCTTCGGGCGTCGCCGCGCTGATGCAACTGGCGGCCTTCTGCCGATGAGCGATCGTCCTGTGCTCCAATCGGCTGTCGCCATCCCCCGCCATTCGCCATGGGAATGTCCCTGCCGCTGGTGCGGCTCTCATCGCTCGACCTGCTCAAGGGCTTCGTCGCCGTGGGGCGCCGCATGAGCATCACCCAGGCCGCCGAGGACCTGAGCCTCACGCAGTCGGCGGTGAGCCGGCAGGTCCATGCGCTCGAAGAGCAGCTCGGCGTGCGCCTGCTGGTGCGCAAGCCGCGCGGCGTGCAGTTCACTCCCGAGGGCGAGCGCCTGTTCCGCAGCGCCGACGGCGCGCTCCAGCAGTTGCAGGACGTGCTCGGCGAGATCCGGCGCGGCGCCACGCGGCAGGCGGTGACGGTCACCGCCAGCATGGGCGTCGCGGGGCTGTGGCTGCTGCCGCGCCTGGGCAGGCTGCAGCAGGCGCACCCGGACATCGAGCTGCGCCTGGCCGCCAGCAACGCGGTGATCGACCTGCGCGATGGCGAGCACGACCTGGCCATCCGCTACTGCGCGCGCAGCGCGGCGCCGGCCGATGCGGTGCGGCTCTTCGGCGAGCGCTTGGTGCCGGTCGCGCATCCGACCCT
The DNA here is from genome assembly GCF_002157355.1 of Variovorax sp. JS1663. Classification (GTDB taxonomy): domain Bacteria; phylum Pseudomonadota; class Gammaproteobacteria; order Burkholderiales; family Burkholderiaceae_C; genus Variovorax. Next base: position 40,771 of record NZ_LYMK01000048.1, read on the forward strand.
CGGTATCCGCACGCTGGACGATCCCGCGGCGCTGCGCGGGGTGCATCTCCTGGAGTTCGACGACTCGCGCCCCTGGCTGCAATGGCGCAGCTGGCTGCGCGAGCGCGGCTGGCGCCAGGCCCGCCCGCGCGGCATGCTGCGCTTCAACCAGTACGACCAGGTCATTCATGCCGCCCTGGCGGCGCAGGGGATCGCCCTGGCCCGGCTGGAGCTGATCCTGCCGCTGGTGGAGAACGGGCAGCTCCTCATCGTGCAGGCGCCGCCCGGCAAGACTGAGAGCCCGAACGCCTACTGGCTGATCCAGGCGCAGGCCCATCCGCGCGACGAGGTGCAACGCGTGGCAGCGTGGATCCGGGCCGAAGCGGCCGCAGTGGATTGGTAGCGATGAGCCCCCGCCCGGCCGTTCCGAAAGGGGCTCGTACCGCAGCCGAAGGCGGAGGTACGTGCAACGGATGATTGCGGCGGCGCTCAGGCCAGCGCGGTCGTGGCCGGTGCCGCGCCGGCGATCTGCCGCAGCGCGCGCTCGAACACCTCCACCGGCTGGCCGCCGGAGATCAGGTGCTGGTTGTCGATGACGATCGCCGGCACCGAGTGGATGCCCGCGTGGGTGTAGAAGCGCTCGCGTGCCCGGGTCTCGGCCGCGAACTCGTTGCCGGCCAGGATGGCGCGGGCCCGCTGCGGGTCGAGCCCGGCCTCGCCGGCCAGCCGCACCAGGACTTCATGGTCGGAGGGGTTCTCGTTGTCGGTGTGGACCGCTTTCAGCATCGCCTTCTTCAGCGCGACCTGCTTGGCGGCATCTTCGAGCGCCGCCCAGTGGAGCAGGCGATGGGCGTCGAAAGTGTTGTAGAGGCGGGAACGGCCCGCCTCGCGAAACTCGAAGCCCACCGAAGCACCGCGGGCCCGGATGGCCTCGCGGTTGGCGGCCTGCTGTTCGCGCGTGCTGCCGTACTTCTGATTCAGGTGCTCATAGGCATCCTGGCCTTCGGGCGGCATGTCGGGGTTGAGCTCGAAAGGCTGGAAATGCAGCTCGGCCGTGATGTCGGGGGCGGTCCGTTTCAGCGCAGCCTCGAGGGCGCCGAGACCGACGGCGCACCAGGGGCAGGAGATGTCGGAGACGAAATCGATGCGGAGATGGGAGGGCATGAAGCGCAGATGGCGGCTGTGAAAAGCCGCCATCATGCAAGGCAATCCGGTCCCGCGCCGGGCGTGGCCTCATGGCCCTGCCGCCGGTGCAGTCTGCAGCGTCAGAGACTGCGCCAGAAATCGATCAGCAACTGCGTGAACTCCACCGGCCGCTCCACCGCACTGAGGTGCGCGGCATCGATGCGGGCCAGCTTCGCGCCGGGGATCGCCTCGGCCATGGCCTCGGACATGGCGGGCGGGGTCGCCTCGTCCTGGTTGCCGGCGACGACCAGGGTGGGCGTGCGGATCGCGCGGTTGCTCTCGCGGAAGTCGATCGCCGCCACCGCCTCGCAGCTGGCGATGTAGCCGGCCGCGTCGGTGCCGACTAGGGTGTCGTGCAGGCGGCGCGCCGTCTCGGCGCCCTCGGGCGTGCTGGCGTAGGCCGGCGTGAGCCAGCGCGCCACCGCGCCGGGCGCGATGGCCGCGATGCCCTGGGCCTGCACCGTCTCGACACGGGTGCGCCAGGGCGCGCGGTCGGGGTAATGGGCGGAGGAGTTCGCGATCACCACGCTGCGCAGCAGGCCGGGATGCTTCGGCGCCAGCGCCTGCGCCGTCATGCCGCCCATCGAGAGGCCGACGAAATGCACCGGCTCGCCATCGGTCTCGCGTGCGATGAACTCGGCGGCGTCGTCGGCCAGATCCTGAATGCTCATCGGCCCGGACACCAGCTCCGAGCCGCCATGGTTGCGGTGGTCGTAGCGCAGCACCGTGTGGGCGCGGGCCAGCACCTCGGCCACGCCGTCCCACATGTGCAGGTCGCAGCCCAGCGCATGGCTGAGCACGACGAACGGGCCTTCGCCCTCGCGCAGCACCTTCAGTCGCGTCATGGTTGAGCCTCCTTGTTGTCGAGTGTCTCGAGCAATCCCTTCTCGCGCAGGATGCCAGCCGCGATACCGAAGGCATGGTTGGCGACCGGCACGCCGCAGTAGATCGCGGCCATGAGGATCACTTCCTTGATCTCGTCGGGGGTGAGGCGCGATTCGGGCGGGCCGTCGAGCGCGGCGCGCACGTGCATCGCGAATTCCTCGTAGGCATGGATGCCCAGCATCATCGACAGCACCATGAAGCGGCGCGTCTTGTCGCCCAGGGCGGGCCGGCCCCAGATGTCGTTCCAGGCATGGCGGGTGATCAGCGCCTGGAACTCGCTGTTGAAGGCAGTGCGGTTGGCCAGGGACTTGTCGACCCAGGCATCGCCGAGGATGCGGCGGCGGTTGACGAGGCCGGCTTCGTAGTCGTCGGCCGGCGGGGTGGTGGAGGCAGTCATCGAGCGGTGTTTCCCAGTTGATCCTGCAGGTCCTGGACCTGCGCGTGGACGATGGTAGCGGCGTGCGTGGCAAGGGCCGGGTCGAACCATTCGTCGGCCGCCTCGCGCGGCAGCTCGGCCCGCAGGCGCTCGATGTTGGCGAGCATGCGTGCGGCATCGACCTGCAGGCCCGGCAAGGCGGTGGCCAGCGCACGCACGCTGCCGTGCGCGCTCATCAGCAACTGCGGCCACTCGGCCAGTTCGGCCTGCCAGGGGCCGAGGGCGCGCTCGTGCTCCTGCGGCATGGCGGCCAGCAGGGCCGCGACGCGCTGCGGCGCGCGGCCGGCGGCGGCCAGCGCCACCATCGAGGCGACCGGGTTGCGCTTGTGCGGCATGGCGGAGGAGCCGCCGCGGCCGGGCTCGCTGGGCTCGGCCACTTCCGCCACCTCGTACTGGCCCATGAGGGCGATGTCCTTGGCGATCTTGCCCAGGCTTCCGGCCATGAGGCCGAGCTCGCAGCCGAGCGCGATCCACTCGTCGCGCTGGGTGTGCCAGGTCTGGCCGGGATCGCCCAGGCCCAGCTCCTGCGCCATGCGCCGGCGCACCGCGGGGCCCTGCCCTTTCATCTGCGCGAGCGTGCCCACGGCGCCGCCGAGCTGCACCTTCAGCGCGTGGCGCGCGGCCTCGGCCAGGCGTGCACGGCTGCGCACCAGTGGCGCGGCCCAGCCGGCGCACTTCAGGCCGAAGCTGGTGACCGAGGCCGGCTGCATGAGCGTGCGCGCGAGCATGGGCGTGGCGGCGTGCCGCTTCGCATGCGCCAGCAGCGCGTGCGCGGCCTTGGCCAGGTCGGTTGCCACCAGCGCCACGGCCTCGCGCGTGACCAGGGACATCGCGCTGTCGATCACGTCCTGGCTGGTGCTGCCGAAATGCACGAAGGGCACGGCATCGGCATTGAAGAGCCCGACCGACTCCTTGAGGCTCTTGACCAGCGGGATCGCCACGCTGCCGGCGCGCCCGCTGTCGCGCACGATCTTGGCGACGTCGAACAGCTCGACCTTGCAGCTGCCGACGATGGAGCGCGCGGCCGATTCGGGGATCAGGCCCTCGGCCGCCTGCGCGCCCGCCAGCGCGGCCTCGAAGCGCAGCATGGCGGCGACGAAGTTGTGGTCGCTGAACGCGGCCAGGGTCTCGGAGGTGGAGAGGAAGCCCTCGAAGATGCTCATGGGTAAGGCGTCAGTAGGCGATCCGCGCCACCGCGCGCAGCTCGTCCGGCGTGGCGGTGCCGTAGCCGAAGAACTCCAGGTAGGCGGGGATCATTTCGAACAGCATGTCGGTGCCGACCTGCACGCCACAGCCCTTGTCGCGGGCCGCGCGCAGGAGCGGCGTGAATTCGGATTTCATCACGACCTCGCCGACGAAGGTCGAGGGCGCGATGCGGTCGATGTCGAAGGGTAGCGGATCGTCCTTGTTCATGCCGAGCGGGGTGGCATTGACCACCAGTTCGAAGCCGGCAGGATCACTGGAGCCGGTGCGCACCACGAGCTTCGGGTAGTGCGCCTTCAGCCGCCCGGCCAGCGCCTCGGCCGATTCGGCGCGCGCATCGAAGAGCGAGAGCTCCGCCACCCCGGCCGCCGCGAGCGACGCCGCGATGGCCGAGCCCACGCCGCCGCTGCCCGAGACCAGCACGCGCGCGCCGTCGAGCTTGCAGCCCTTGCGCTGCACGCCGCGCACGAAGCCGGCGCCGTCGAACTGGTCGCCGACCAGGCGGCCATCGGCCTCCTTGCGCACCGCGTTGCAGGCGCCGGCGATCTTCGCGGCCGGCGTGAGCTCGTCCACCAGCGACATGGTGGTGACCTTGTGCGGCATGGTCACCAGCGCGCCGCGGATGTTGCTCATGCGGAACAGCAGGGGAAAGAAGGCCTCGTAGTTCTCCGGCTTCACGCCCATGGGCACGACGACCGCGTCGATGTCGCGCGCCTCGAACCAGGGGTTGTAGATCATGGGCGCCTTGAAGCTCTCGGTCGGAAAGCCGATGTGGGCGATGAGGGTGGTCTTGCCTGAGATGTCGGTCATGATGTGATGGGGACCCGAAGGCCCGTTCGTGCCGCCTCGTCGATGGCGAGCGTCACCGCGAGCGTGCGGATGGCGTCGCGCACCGTGACACGGGGCGGCACTTCGCGCCGGACGACGGCGCAGAAATGATCGAGCTGGCGCACCAGCGGGTCGATCTCGCGGATCTCGACCTGGCTCTTCACCAGGGGGTTCCACCAGGAGGCCGCGCCGAGGTATTCGTAGACGCGCAGCGTGGGCACCTGCAGCGAGCCGCGGGTGCCGGCGATCACGTAGCAGTCCTGGTCGGGATGGTGGTCGAAGTCATGGTTCTCGCCCGAGCTCTGCTCCCAGCTGCGCGGGCTGGCGGCGGCATCGGAGAGCATGAAGGTGCCGAGGGCGCCGTTGGCGAAGCGCAGGGTGATCGCCACCGTGTCCTCCACCTCGAAGCCGCGGATGGCGTTGGAGCCCGTGGCCTGCACCTCGACGATGTCGCCCACCAGGGCGCGCAGGTTGTCGATCTCGTGCACCAGGTTGAGCAGGATGGGGCCGCCGCCCTTCTGCCGGCGCCAGGCAGCGTCGAAGTACTCGTCGGGCTTGTGGAAGGTGGCGCTGGCCGTCACCGCCACCAGCCGGCCGAGGCGGCCGCTGGCGATGGTCTCGCGCGCGGCCTCGAGGATGGCGCTGTGCCGGCGGTGATGGCCCACCAGCACCGGCACGCCGGCCGCCTCGACCGCATCGGCCAGCCGGATGGCCTCCTCCATCGTATCGGCCACCGGCTTTTCCAGCAGCACCGGCACGCCCGCCTCGATGCAGGCCAGCGCACCCGGCACGTGCAGCAGGTTGGGCGTGGCCAGCACCACCCCGTCGAGGCGCTGCGCCGCGAGCATCGCCTCGAGCGAGGGGTACAGCGGCACGCCGGCCTCGTCGGCCAGCATGGCTGCGCTGGGGTAGGGATCGGCGAAGGCGGCGAGTTCGCATTCGCCGCTCGCGAGCATGCGTTTCCAGTGCGCCCGGCCGATCAGGCCGGCACCGGCGATCGCGAGACGCAGCTTGGACATGACCGGCCCCGCGTGCCTACTTGCGGACCTTGGCCACTTCGGCCTGCAGTTCCTTGACGGTGGCCTCGCCCACCGTCGCCGAGTACTTGTCGATCACCGGCTTGACCTTGTCGCGCAGCTTGGCCAACTCGGCCGGCGGCAGCTCGGTGACGGTCATGCCCGCCTTCTTGAGCTGGTCGAGCGCGCCGTCGGCGGCGGCGCGCGAGACCTCGCGCTGGAACTTGGTCGCCTCGGCGGCCGAGTCCTCGATGATCTTCTTCTCCTCGGCGCTCATGCCGTCCCAGGTCTTCTTGCTGATGATCAGCGCCTGCGGGTTGTAGATGTGGCGCGTCTGCGTGATGTACTTCTGTACCTCGGCGAACTTGGACGAGGCGATCACCGTGTTCGGGTTCTCCTGGCCATCGACCGCTTTCTGGTCCAGCGCCGAATACAGCTCCGGGAAAGGCATCGGCGTGGCGTTGGCGCCGAGGGTGTTGAACAGGTCGATGTAGATCGGCGACTGGATCACGCGGATCTTGAGGCCCGCGATGTCCTCGGCCTTGGCCACCGCCCGCTTGCTGTTGGTGAGGTTGCGGAAGCCCAGGTCCCAGTAGCCCAGGCCGTGCAGATTCTTCTCGTCGAGCTTGGCGAGCAGCTTCTTGCCGAAGGCGCCATCGGTCACCGCATCGGCCTCCTGCGGGGTGTTGAACAGGAAGGGCAGATCGTAGGCCGCGAACTCCTTGACCTGCGAGCCCAGGATGCCGGCGTTGAGCACCGTCACCTCGACCGTGCCGCCTTGCAGCGCCGAGACGGTCTGCAGGTCGCCGCCCAGCGTGCCGCCGGGGAAGAGCTTGACGCTGATCTTCTTGCCGGACTTCTCGGAGACCAGGTCGGCGAACTTCTGCGCGCCCTGCGCCTGCGGGTGGCCGGTCTGGTTCTGGAAGGCGAACTTGAGCGTGCGCTCCTTGACCTGTGCGGCAGCGCCGCCGGCAAACGTCAGGGTGGCCACGGCAGCCAGGGCGACCAGCGAGGTACGGAAAACGGGACGGAAGAGTTGGTTCATGGTGAAAGTCTCCTTGGTTGAAATTTCGAATTGCGTGAACGTGCTCAGCCCGAGAGCAGCCGCGCCGGCCAGATGACGAGCTGCGGGAACAGGACCATCAGGAACATCATGGTGAACTCGGCAATGGCGAACGGCAGCACGCCGCGCGTGACCTCGTCCATCTTCATGCGCGCCACCCCCGCCACCACGTTGAGCACCGTGCCCACCGGCGGCGTGATGAGGCCGATCGAGTTGTTGATGATGAAGAGCACGCCGAAGTAGATCGGGTCGATGCCCGCGGCCTTGATCACCGGCATCAGCACCGGCGTGAGGATCAGGATGGTGGGCGTCATGTCCATGGCGGTGCCCACCGCCATCACCAGCACCATGATGACCAGCATCAGCAGCATCGGCTTGTCGATCAGCGGCTGCAGCAGCGCCACCAGCTTCGACGGCAGGTCGGCCACCGTGATCAGCCAGGCCGAGACCATCGCCGCCGCGACCAGGAACATCACGATCGCGCTGGTCTTGGCCGCCGAGACGAACATGCCGTAGAACTGCGAGGGCTTGAGCTCCCGGTAGACCACCGTGGCCACGAAGATCGCGTAGACCGCGGCGACGACCGCCGCCTCCGTGGGCGTGAAGATGCCGAAGCGCAAGCCCACCAGGATGATCAGCGGCAGCATCAGCGCCCAGGTCGATTCGCGCAGCGCCTTCCACATTTCGCCGGCCGACTTGCGCGGCGGCGGCAGCACCTTTTCCTTGCGCACCAGCCACCACCACGTGAACCACAGCGAGGCGCCGATCAGGATGCCGGGGAAGATGCCGGCCAGGAACAGCTTGGAGATCGACACATTGGCCGCCACGCCGAAGATCACGAAGCCGATCGAGGGCGGGATGATCGGACCGATCACGCCCGAGGCCGCGATCAGCCCGCCGGAGCGCGCCTTGTCGTGGCCGGCGGCCACCATCATGGGGATCAGCAGCGCGGAGAGCGCGGCCGCGTCGGCTACCGCCGAGCCCGACAGCGCCGACAGGATGCAGGCGGCCACGATGGCGACGTAGCCCAGCCCGCCGCGCACGTGGCCCACCACCGCCAGCGCCAGGTTGACGATGCGGCGAGACAGCCCGCCCTGGTTCATCGCCTCGCCGGCCAGCATGAAGAAGGGCACGGCCAGCAGCGGAAAACTGTCTGCGCCGTTGATCACGTTCTGCGCCAGGATCTGCGCGTCGAACAGGTCGAGGTGCCACATCAGCGCGACGCCGCACAGCAGCAGCGAATAGGCGATCGGTACGCCGATGGCCATGGCGCCCAGCAGGGCGCCCAGGAAGATGGCGATCGTCATCTCAGCGACCACCCGTGTTGTTGCCCGAGCGGCGGCGCTGCGCGGCCTCCTCGGCATCGCGGCGCGCCAGCTCCGCGTTGATCTTGTCGATGTCGCCCTGCTCCTCCGACTCGTGCACCATCACCAGCTCGGCATCGCTGAGCTGGCCGCTCACGGCGCGCCACAGGTCGTAGAGCAGGAACACGATGGCCGAGACGCCGAACACCACGCCGACGAAGTAGAAGATCGCAACCGAGGCGCCGGTGGTGGGCGCGCTCACGTCCCAGTTGATCAGCGTCTGCTGCCAGCTGCCCGTGAGCAGCAGGTACGAGGCGTAGAGCATCAGCAGGTGCGCGACCACCAGGCACAGCTTCTTGCCCCAGGTGGGCAGCTTGGCGATGAGCATGTCGGTGCCCAGGTGGCCGTGCTCGCGCACCGCGACGATGGCGCCGAGGAAGGTCATCCACACGAAGAGCCAGCGCGAGACCTCTTCCGACACCGTGATGCCGGAGTTGAAGCCGTAGCGCAGCACCACGTTGCCGAACACCATGATCACCATGATGGCCAGCATCAGGGCCATCAGCCCCTCCAGCCCCCTGCAGTACCACGAGAAGATTCTTGTCATTGCCTGTCTCCGGTTGAAGTTGTTCTGCTGAGCACCGCCTCGCTGATCCAGCGCGCGCTCTTCATGCCGCGCTGGCCGACCACCATCGGGTCGGAATTCACGTAGTCGTCGTTGAACACCTCGAAGGTGTAGTGGCCGCGGTAGCCCTTGTCCTCCAGCAGCTGCACCATGTCGCGCACGTCGTGCAGGCCTTCGCCGGGGAAGAGGCGCTGGTGGCGGGCGAGCTCGATCATGTCGGACTGGCGGTCGCTGTATTCGAAGAAGTAGTCGGCCAGCTGCACCAGGAAGATCTTCTCGATGGGGACCTCGGCCAGCTGGGCCAGCGTCTCGGGCGTGTCGTCGCCGTGCACCGACATGTGGAAGCTGTCGAGGTTCAGGCCCACGTTCTGGCGGTTGCAGCGCTTCACGATGTCCCAGGCCTGGTGCCAGCGGTTGACGTGCCGGCCCCAGGACAGCGCCTCGTAGCAGATGCGGATGCCCAGCGGCGTGGCGAGGGTCGCCAGGGTGCGCAGGTCCTCGGCCGCGCGCTCGGGATCATTGATGGCGAGGGGCGAGGTGGTGGAACACACGAGCAGCAGATCCGCGCCCACCAGCGCCATCTGGCGCAGTTGCTCACGGGCCATTTCCAGTCGGTGCGGACGCATCGCGTCGGGCGCGCATTCGAAGTCGCGCAGCGGCTGGAAGTCGGTCACCTTCAGGCCGCTGCCCTTCACCAGGTCTGCCGCCTTCTCCACTCCCGCCGGATGCGCGATCAGGTCGCGCGCCCACAGCTCCACGCCGGCGAAGCCCGCCGCCTTCATGCACTCGAGCTTGTGGCCGAGGTCGCCCCCCATGGTGACGGTGTTGAAGCCGAAGCGGTCGAGCGAGATGGCCATGGTGTGTGATTTGCGCGCCGGATCAGGCGACGCTGTCGGAGTGGTATCGCAGGGGGGCGTCGATCTCATCCGCCATCGCGGCGGGGTAGATCAGCTCGCGCAGGAACCGCGCGTCGTCGCGCACCGCGTGCGCCGCGGCCTGGTGGCCGAAAAAGTCCAGGTAGTACGGCATCTGCTGGATCAGCATCTCGAAGCCGGCCTGGGCATTGAGCCCGCGCGCGCGGGCGGCCCGCACCAGCGGCGTGGGCTGGTTGCGCAGCAGGATGTCGAACAGCGCCGCGTGCGGCTCCATGCGCGACACCTCCACCGGCAAAGGGTCGCCGTCCTTCAGGCCGAGCTGCGTGGCGTTGACGACCAGGTCGTAGCCGGCCGGGTCGCTGCCCTCGGCCGCGACCACGGTCGCGTCGAAGAAGGCATCGAGCTTGGCGGCGACGCCGGCCGCCTTGCCGGCCGAGATGTCGTGGAAGGCGATGTGCTCGGCGCCGTTGACCGTGCCGCCCTCGGCCAGCGCCACGCCCGCGGCCGCCGCGCTGACGCCGGCGCCCAGGATCAGCACGCGCTTGCCGCGGAAGGGAATGTTGTAGTGGTCCAGCGCGCCCAGCAGGCCTTCGCCGTCGAACAGGTCGCCTTCGAGTTCGCCGTTGGGGATGCGCTTGACCACGTTGACCGAGCCGGCCACGCGGCCGAAGAGGCCGGCGCCGTCGAGCAGGTCCACCGCAAGCGGCTTGTGCGGCGGCGCGATCACCATGCCGCGCACGTTGCGCGCAAGGAAGGCGGCCTTGACGAAGACGGCGAAGTCGCGCTTCGACACGTGCACCGGCGCCATCACGGCGTCGATGCCGTGGCGCTCGAAGACGGCATTGAACATGCGCGGCAACCGCACGTTGGTGACCGGATCGCCGGGGATCAGGTAGAGGTCGGTGCTGCCTGCGATTGAAGGAAACATGGTGCGGTGTCTCTCTCTGGCGGTTTGTTCGTCTATCGCGCAAAAGGCCGGGAGCGGGGCTTAATGTAGGCGGCCGGCTTGCGCAACCCAAGGGAAAGGTTCCAGAATAGCTCGCTGATCGTGCCATAGCGATCGATAATCGAACGAATCCAGGGTTTGTCCTCAATGACCAGCGATCTCTCCCCTGCCCCGCCCGGCCTGGACAAGCGCGACTGGATCGCCGGCCTGGAGCGCGGCGTGTCCATCATCGAAGCCTTCGACGACGCCCACCCCCGCATGACCGCGAGCGAGGCGGGCCAGCGCACCGGCATGACGCGCACCGCCGCCCGGCGCTACCTCCTGACGCTGCAGCACATGGGCTACGTGGCGGGGGACGGCAAGCTGTTCTGGCTGACGCCGCGCGTGCTGCGCCTGGGCCAGTCGTACCTGGAATCGGCGCGGCTGCCGCGCATCGTGCAGCCCTTCCTGCAGCGGGTGGCGGCCGGCACGCACGAGATCGCCTACCTGAGCGTGATGGACGGGGACGAGGTGGTCTACATCGCGCGCAACGGCCCCAATCGGAGCATGAGCACCGGCTACGTGCTCGGGGCGCGGGTGCCGGCGCAGGTGACGGCCTCGGGCATGCTGATGCTGGCCATGCGCAGCGACGAGGAGCGCGGCCACTGGCTGGCGACGCACGAGCTCACCGTCTTCACCTCACACACCATCTCGAGCAAGGAGCGCATGAAGCTGGAGCTGGCGCGCATCCGCGCGCAGGGCTGGGCGCTGTCGGAGCAGCAGCTGGATCTGAACTCGCGCGGCATCGCGGTGCCGCTGCGCGACCGGCATGGCGAGCTCGTGGGTGCACTCAACATCACCATGCCGATGGGCCATGAAAGCAGCGAGGACGCGGTCGCCCGCGTCCTCCCTGTGCTGCGCGAGACCGCGCAGGCGATGCGGAACATGATCTGAGTGGCGGGCTCGGAATCCAGCCGATCGATCTACGACAAAGAACGAGATTTGATCTGATCCAAACGCCCTCAGAATCGCGCCTCGCAACGGGAGCGAGGCAGCCACGACGCTGAAGCCATGCGCTTGGTCTCCCCGGATGCACAGGGAGATCAAGAACTTGAACAGGCACCTTCACCGTCTCGTCTTCAACGCCGCGCGCGGCATGCGCATGGTGGTCCACGAAGCCGCCATGAGCGCGGGCAAGGCCAGCGGGGCGACCTCGGTCGTGCTCGCGACGGCGCTGCTGGCCGCGGCACCCGGGGCCGCGCAGATCGTCGGAGCGCCCGGCGCCCCCCCGAACCTACGGCCCACGGTGCTGGTAACACCCAACGGTGTGCCGCTGGTGAACATCCAGACGCCCAGCGCCGCCGGCGTCTCGCGCAACCTCTACAACCAGTTCGACGTCCAGCCCAGGGGCGTCATCCTCAACAACTCGCGCACGAACGTGCAGTCGGGCATCGGCGGCTGGATAACCGCAAACCCCTATCTCGCGACAGGCCCGGCGCGTGTCATCGTCAACGTGTC
>NZ_LYMK01000049.1 GCF_002157355.1 Variovorax sp. JS1663
TTGCTCACGTCGCTCACGTGCACCTTGCCACCGGTCAGTTGCCAGATCAGCCAGCTGTCCACCGTGCCGAAGGCCAGCTCGCCGCGCGCGGCCGCCGCGCGGGCACCGGGCACGTTGTCGAGCAGCCAGCGCAGCTTGGTGCCGGAGAAGTAGGCGTCGATGACCAGGCCGGTCTTCTGCTGGATCACGCCGGTCATGCCGTCCTCGCGCAGCTTCGCGCACAGCGGCTCGGCGCGCCGGTCCTGCCAGACGATGGCGTGGTGCACGGGCTGGCCGGTCTTCCGGTTCCACAGCACCGTGGTCTCGCGCTGGTTGGTGATGCCCACGGCGTGGATGTCCGAGGCCTTCAGCTTCGCCTTGGCCAGCACCTCGCGCGCGGTCGCCAACTGGCTGGTCCAGATCTCCATGGGGTCGTGCTCGACCCAGCCGGGCTGCGGGTAGATCTGCGTGAGCTCTTTCTGGGCGATGGCGACGATGCGGCCTTCGTGGTCGAAGACGATGCTGCGGGAGCTGGAGGTGCCCTGGTCGAGGGCGAGCAGGTAGGTCATGGGATGTCCTCGTTCACGCGGATTCAATGTTCGCGTGCGATCTCGCAGCGTACTTGCGCTTGCTCGAGCAATTCGGGGAAGGGCGCCGGCGGATCGGCGTCGGTGTAGAGGCAGTCGATCTGCGACAGCTTCGCCAGCTCCACCATCGCGGGCCGGTTGAACTTGCTGGCATCGGCGGCCAGCCACACTTCGCGCGCCTGGGCGATGATGGTCTGCGCCACCTTCACCTCGCGCAGGTCGAAGTCGCGCAGCGTGCCGTCGGCCTCGATGCCGGAGACACCGATCACCGCGATGTCGACCTTGAACTGGCGGATGAAGTCCACCGTGGCCTCGCCCACGATCGCGCGGTCTCGCGGACGCACCGAGCCGCCGGCCACGATCACCTCGCAATTCGGATTGCCGCTCAGGATGGCCGCGACATTGAGGTTGTTGGTGATCACCCGCAGCCCGGCGTGATGCATCAGTGCCTTGGCGATGGCCTCGGTGGTGGTGCCGATGTTGAGGATCAGCGAACAGTCGTTCGGCACCCGCGCTGCCACTGCGCGCGCGATGCGCGCCTTGCCTTCGGCATGCAGGCTTTCGCGCTGCTGGTAGCCGATGTTCTGGATGGTCGAGCTCGGCACCCGCACGCCACCGTGGAAGCGCGTCAGCAGGCCCTCGTCGGCCAGGCGCTGCACGTCGCGGCGCACCGTCTGGAGGGTCACTTCGAGCATGTCGGCCAACTGTTCGACGGTGACCGATCCGCGCGCGCGCACGGTGTTGAGGAGCTTGAGTTGGCGGGGATTCGAATTCACGCGAGCAATGAGGGGGCAGGGCGCGTCACTTTAGAACGAAAGAAAACGAATGGACTTGAGGGTTAACACCAGGGAAAATCGCGCATTAAGGAACCAAAATGAAAAAAAGCGAAAACGCCCTAGGCGAGATCCGTGAAAAAAGTCACAGCAACGTGAGTGTCCGCCCTTCATCCTCTTCGGCCCAGCAGGCCACCTGCGACGTGCTCATCGTCGGCGGTGGCATCAACGGTTGCGGCATCGCACGCGACCTGGCCGGGCGCGGCTGGCGGGTTCTGCTGTGCGAGAAGGACGACCTGGCGGCGCACACCTCGTCTTCCTCCACCAAGCTGATCCACGGCGGCCTGCGCTACCTCGAGTACTACGAGTTCTCGCTGGTGCGCAAGGCCCTGCAGGAGCGCGAGGTGCTGCTTCGCAGCGCGCCGCACATCATGTGGCCGCTGCGCTTCGTGATGCCGCACGATCCCTCGATGCGGCCGACGTGGATGGTGCGCATCGGCCTCTTCCTCTACGACCACCTGGCGCGGCGCGAGGTGCTGCCGGGCTCGCGCGGGATCGATCTGCGCGCGCATCCGGCCGGCGCGCCGCTCAAGCCGGCGTGGACGCGCGGCTTCGTCTACTCCGACGGCTGGGTGGACGATGCGCGGCTGGTGGTTCTCAACGCGCTCGATGCGCGCGCCAAGGGCGCCGAGGTGCTGACACGCACGCGCTGCCTGAGCGCGCAGCGCGACGCCCAAGGCTGGACCGCGGTGCTGGAAGGCCCGGCCGGCCGGCGCACGGTGCGCGCCCGCGCGGTGGTGAACGCCGCGGGGCCCTGGGCCGAGGCCTTCCTGCGCGGCGTGGCGCAGCCCGCCCGCGGCGAGGCCCTGGCCACGCGGCACCTGCGGCTGGTCAAGGGCAGCCACATCGTGGTGCCGCGCCTGTTCGAGCACGACCACGCCTACATCTTCCAGAACCCGGACAAGCGGATCATCTTCGCGATCCCCTACCAGGACGCCTTCACGCTGATCGGCACCACCGACATCGAGCTCGGGGGCGACGACCCCGGCGCGGCGCGCATCGCCGCGGAGGAGATCGACTACCTCTGCACGCAGGCCAGCCGCTATTTCGAGAAGCCCATCCGGCCGGCCGACGTCGTGTGGACCTACTCGGGCGTGCGCCCGCTGCTCGACGACGCCTCCGGCGACCCCTCGGCGGTGACGCGCGACTACATGCTCGAATCCAACACCACGGCCGCGCCGCTGCTGTCGGTGTGGGGCGGCAAGATCACGACCTTCCGCAAGCTCGCGGAGGACGCGGCCGACGAACTGGGCCGCATGCTGGGCGAGGCGCGCCCGGCCTGGACAGAGGGTGCCTTCCTGGCCGGCGGCGACCTGTCGGCATGGATCGGCGCGGCGCGCCGGCCCGACGAGGATTTCGAGCGCTTCGTCTCGGCGGTTCGTGCGAAGCATCCCTGGCTGGAGGCCACGTTCGCGCGCCGGCTGGCGCGTGCCTACGGCGCCCGCATTGCGGCGGTGATCGGCGACGCACAGGCAATGGCCGACATGGGCGAAGCGGTGGCGCCTGGCCTGCATGAGCGCGAACTGCGCTACCTGCGGGACGAGGAATGGGCGCGCAGTGGCGAGGACGTCCTCTGGCGCCGCTCCAAGCTCGGCCTGCACTTCACACCCGAGCAGCGCGAACGCGTCGACACATGGATGCGGCAGCAGGCGCGCATGCCGCGGCAGCAAGAGCAAGAAGGAGTTGCATGCAACTGACACTCGAGCGCGTCACCAAGAAGGTGGGTGCGCAGACCTGGCTCTACGAGCAGAGCATCGCGCCGAAGCGTGGCGCGGTCACGGTGCTGCTCGGCGCCACCCAGTCCGGCAAGACCAGCCTGATGCGGCTGATGGCCGGGCTGGACACGCCCACCGAGGGCCTGGTCCTGGTCGATGGCAAGAACGTGACCGGCGTGCCGGTGCGCGAGCGCAATGTCGCGATGGTCTACCAGCAGTTCATCAACTACCCCTCGCTGAAGGTGGCCGACAACATCGGCTCGCCGCTCAAGCTGCGCGGCGAGAAGAACATCGAGGCGCGCGTGCGCGAATTGGCGGAGAAGCTGAGCATCGGCCAGTTCCTCGACCGCTATCCCGCCGAGCTGTCGGGCGGCCAGCAGCAGCGCGTGGCCCTGGCGCGGGCGCTGGCCAAGAACGCGCCGCTGGTGCTGCTCGACGAGCCCCTGGTCAACCTCGACTACAAGCTCCGCGAGGGCCTGCGCGAGGAACTCACCCAGCTGTTCGCCACCGGCGACTCGACCGTGATCTACGCCACCACCGAGCCCGGCGAGGCGCTGCTGCTCGGCGGGCACACGGCGGTGATGGACGCGGGCGAGCTGCTGCAGTACGGGCCCACCGCCGAGGTCTTCCATGCGCCCCAGTCGCTGCGCGTGGCGCGTGCGTTCAGCGACCCGCCGATGAATCTGCTGGCCGGCCGCGTGGCTGCCGGCGGCATTCAGCTCGCGGGCGGGCCGCTGGTGCCGCTGACGCTGTCGGCGGGCATCGAGGGCGCCGTGACGGTGGGACTGCGCGCCAGCGCGCTCGACGTGGCGGCCCGCGAGGGCGACATCGCCATTCCCGGCAGGGTGGAGCTGGCCGAGATCTCGGGCTCCGACACCTACGTCCACGTCGAGACCCTGGTGGGCGAACTGGTGGCGCAACTCACCGGCGTCCACCGCTTCGAGCTGGGCACCGCGATCACGCTGTATTTCCCGGCCACGCAGGCCTATGTGTTCGACGCGTCGGAGCGCTTGGCCGTGGCGCCCGCCTGGC
Source organism: Variovorax sp. JS1663 (assembly GCF_002157355.1). Classification (GTDB taxonomy): domain Bacteria; phylum Pseudomonadota; class Gammaproteobacteria; order Burkholderiales; family Burkholderiaceae_C; genus Variovorax. Next base: position 4,147 of record NZ_LYMK01000049.1, read on the forward strand.
GGCGCAAGGGTGGTTGACATGGCACGCATCGACCTCGACCTGGCCCACGCCTACCGGCCCAACCCCACGCAGGAGAGCGACTACGCGCTGCTGCCGCTGACCATGAGCTTCCGCGACGGCGGCGCCTACGCCTTGCTCGGCCCCTCGGGCTGTGGCAAGACAACCATGCTCAACATCATTTCGGGCCTGCTGGTGCCCTCGCGGGGCACCGTCAGCTTCGATGGGCGCGACGTCACGCATGCGTCACCGCAGGAACGCAACATCGCCCAGGTGTTCCAGTTCCCCGTGATCTACGACACCATGACCGTGGCCGAGAACCTCGCCTTCCCCCTGCGCAACCGCAAGCTCCCCGCCGCGCAGATCAAGAAGCGCGTGGGCGAGATCGCCGAGATGCTGGACATGAGCGGCCAGCTCAACCAGCGCGCCGCGGGCCTGGCGGCCGACGCCAAGCAGAAGATCTCGCTGGGCCGCGGGCTGGTGCGCAGCGACGTCTCGGCCGTGCTCTTCGACGAGCCGCTGACCGTGATCGATCCCAACCTCAAGTGGCAGCTGAGGCGCAAGCTCAAGCAGATCCACCGCGAACTCAAGCTCACGCTGATCTACGTCACGCATGACCAGGTGGAGGCGCTGACCTTCGCCGAGGAGGTGGTGGTGATGACGCGCGGCAAGGCGGTGCAGGTGGGCAGCGCCGACGCGCTGTTCGAGCGGCCGGCCCACACCTTCGTCGGCCATTTCATCGGCTCGCCGGGCATGAACTTCCTCCCGGCGCAGAGCAGCGGTTGGTCGCTGGAGGTCGCGGGGATGCGGCTCACCACCCAGCGGACCTTGCCGGAGGGCGCGCTGAAGCTCGGCATCCGGCCCGAGTACGTGACGCTCGCCGAGCCCAACGCGCCCGGCGCCCTGCCGGCGACGGTGATGCAGCTGCAGGACGTGGGCACGCACCAGATGCTGACCGCGCAGATCGGGGAAAGCGTGATCAAGGCGCGCCTGGATTCCGATGCGGCGGTGCCGCCCAAGGGCGAGGCGGTGTGGCTGAAGGTGGTGGACACGCACACCTGCTTCTATCGGGACGAGGAGTTGGTCGCATGAACGGCAACAACAAGCCCATCAACCAGAAGGCCTGGTGGCTGGTGCTGCCGGTGCTGCTGTGCGTGGCCTTCTCGGCCATCGTGCCGCTGATGACGGTGGTCAACTACTCGGTGCAGGACATCATCTCGCCCGAGCGCCGCGTGTTCGTCGGCACCGAATGGTTCGCCTCGGTGATGCGCGACGACGAGCTGCATGCCGCGCTCGGCCGGCAGCTCGTTTTCTCGCTGGCGGTGCTGCTGGTGGAGATCCCGCTGGGCATCTGCCTCGCGCTGTCGATGCCGGCGACCGGGTGGAAGTCTTCCGCCGTGCTGGTGATCGTCGCGCTGTCGCTGCTGATCCCCTGGAACGTGGTCGGCACCATCTGGCAGATCTACGGCCGCGCCGACATCGGTCTGCTGGGCTACGCGCTGCAGAAGCTGGGCGTCGACTACAACTACACCGGCAGCGCGGGCGATGCCTGGTTCACCGTGCTGGTGATGGACGTCTGGCACTGGACGCCGCTGGTCGCGCTGCTGTGCTATGCCGGCCTGCGTTCGATCCCCGACGCCTACTACCAGGCCGCGCGCATCGACGGCGCCAGCCGCTTCGCCGTGTTCCGCTACATCCAGCTGCCCAAGATGCGCGGCGTGCTGATGATCGCGGTGCTGCTGCGCTTCATGGACAGCTTCATGATCTACACCGAGCCCTTCGTCCTCACCGGCGGCGGCCCGGGCAATGCCACCACCTTCCTGAGCCAGTACCTGACGCAGAAGGCCGTGGGCCAGTTCGACCTGGGCCCTGCGGCGGCCTTCTCGCTGATCTATTTCCTGATCATCCTGCTGCTGTGCTTCATCCTCTACAACTGGATGCAGCGGGTCGGTACGCAGGAAGCGGAGGTGGAGAAATGAACGAGAAGAGATTCCGCAAGCGCAGCATCTTCCTGCTGCTCTACATCCTGTTCGCCCTGTTGCCCATCTACTGGATGATCAACATGAGCTTCAAGACCAACGAGGAGATCCTGTCGAGCTTCTCCTTCTTCCCGCAGCAGTTCACCTGGGCCAACTACGCGCGCATCTTCACGGACGAGTCCTGGTATTCGGGCTACATCAACAGCCTGATCTACGTCGGCATCAACACGGTGGTCTCGCTGACGGTGGCGCTGCCGGCCGCCTATGCCTTCTCGCGCTATTCCTTCCTCGGCGACAAGCACATTTTCTTCTGGCTGCTGACCAACCGGATGACGCCGCCGGCGGTTTTCCTGCTGCCTTTCTTCCAGCTCTACACCACGGTGGGGCTGATGGACACGCACCTGGGCGTGGCGCTGGCGCACCTGCTGTTCAACGTGCCGCTGGCCGTGTGGATCCTGGAAGGCTTCATGAGCGGCATTCCGCGCGAGATCGACGAGACGGCCTATATCGACGGCTATTCCTTCCCGCGCTTCTTCCTCACCATTTTCCTGCCGCTGATCAAGGCGGGCGTGGGCGTGGCCGCCTTCTTCTGCTTCATGTTCAGCTGGGTCGAGCTGCTGCTGGCGCGCACGCTGACCAGCGTGAATGCCAAGCCCATCGTGGCGACCATGACGCGCACGGTGAGCGCCTCGGGCATGGACTGGGCCACGCTGGCGGCGGCCGGCGTGCTGACGATCGTGCCGGGCGCGATCGTGATCTGGTTCGTGCGGCACTACATCGCGAAGGGCTTCGCGATGGGGCGGGTCTGAGGCCAACAACAAGAAAGGAGTGCTGGATGTTCGAATGGATGGTCTGGACCACCCCGGTGGCCGTCTTCTTCTGCTGCATCGCGCTGATGCTCGTGTGCATGACCGTGTGGGAAATCAAGTCGCCCACCACGCTGCGCCGCGGCTGGCTGCCGATGGAAACCACGCGCGGTGACCGGCTCTTCATCGGGCTCTTGGTCGCCGCCTACATCAACCTGATCTACATCGGGCTGGCCGGCAAGCTCCAGGAATGGATGGAGCTGGAGGCCGAACCCTCCATCTGGATCAGCTTCGTGCTGTCGATGCTCGTCCTGGCGCTGATCATGCGCAAGGGTTGAAAGAATCCATTGCTGCTCCACCACGCTTTGTTCACCCCCATGTCGCACGAACCCGCCTCTTCAGTCGGGGAACACCGCGGAACCGGCTTTGCCGGGCCGCTGGTGTTGCCCCCGGCGAGGGGGTTGGCGGACCACACGAAGTGGGGAAGCCTGGGGGAGAGCTCTATTCCACGCTGTCCGGCTCTTCGCTTTCCCGGGGCCGGGATCTGCACAACACCGGGAAGCAACTCGAGGAGACATTCATCATGAAGATTCGCTACACAGCGTTGGCACTGGCAGCGGCCGCCTGTGCCATGCAGAGCGCGGGGGCCGGCGAGGCAGAGGCCAAGAAGTGGATCGACAGCGAATTCCAGCCGTCGACCCTGAGCAAGGAGCAGCAGACGGCAGAGATGAAGTGGTTCATCGACGCCGCCAAGAAGCTGCAGGGCAAGGGCGTGCGCGAGATCTCGGTGGTGTCGGAAACCATCACCACGCACGAGTACGAGTCCAAGACGCTCGCCAAGGCCTTCGAGGAGATCACCGGCATCAAGGTCAAGCACGACCTGATCCAGGAAGGTGACGTGGTCGAGAAGCTGCAGACCTCGATGCAGTCGGGCAAGTCGATCTACGACGGCTGGATCTCCGACTCCGACCTGATCGGCACGCACTACCGCTACGGCAAGATCATGAACCTGACCGACTACATGGCCGGCAAGGGCAAGGAGTACACCAACCCCGGGCTGGATCTGAAGGACTTCATCGGCACCAAGTTCACCACCGCGCCGGACGGCAAGCTCTACCAGCTGCCCGACCAGCAGTTCGCCAACCTCTACTGGTTCCGCGCCGACCTGTTCGCGCGCCCGGACCTGAAGGAAAAGTTCAAGGCCAAGTACGGCTACGACCTGGGCGTGCCGCTCAACTGGAGCGCGTACGAGGACATCGCCGAGTTCTTCAGCGTGGACGTGAAGACCATCGACGGCAAGCCGATCTACGGCCACATGGACTACGGCAAGAAGGACCCGTCGCTGGGCTGGCGCTTCACCGATGCCTGGCTCTCGATGGCCGGCACCGCCGACATCGGCACGCCCAATGGCCTGCCGATCGACGAGTGGGGCATCCGCGTGGGTGACGACAAGTGCACGCCGGTGGGTGCCAGTGTGTCGCGCGGCGGCGCCACCAACTCGCCCGCGGCGGTCTACGCGCTCACCAAGTACGTGGACTGGATGAAGAAGTACGCGCCCAAGGAAGCCACCGGCATGACCTTCGGCGAGGCCGGCCCGGTGCCGGCGCAGGGCCAGATCGCGCAGCAGATCTTCTGGTACACCGCCTTCACCGCCGACATGACCAAGGCCGGCCTGCCGGTGGTCAATGCCGACGGCACGCCCAAGTGGCGCATGGCGCCTGGCCCGAACGGCCCGTACTGGAAGCAGGGCATGCAGAACGGCTACCAGGACGTAGGCTCGTGGACCTTCTTCGCCGCCCATGACGAGAACCGCACGGCGGCCGCGTGGCTCTATGCGCAGTTCATCACCGCCAAGACCACCTCGCTGAAGAAGACCATGGTGGGCCTGACGCCGATCCGCGAGTCCGACATCCAGTCCAAGGCGATGACCGACATGGCGCCCAAGCTGGGCGGGCTGGTCGAGTTCTACCGCAGCCCGGCGCGCGTGGCCTGGTCGCCCACCGGCACCAACGTGCCCGACTACCCCAAGCTCGCGCAGCTGTGGTGGAAGAACGTGGCCGAGGCCGTGACGGGCGAGAAGACCCCGCAGAAGGCGATGGACAACCTGGCCGACGAGATGGACAACGTGATGGCCCGCCTGCAGCGCGCCGGCATGGCCAAGTGCGCGCCCAAGCTCAATGCCAAGGGCGATCCGAACAAGTGGCTGAGCGACCAGCACGCGCCGTGGAAGAAGCTGGCCAACGAGAAGCCCAAGGGCGAGACCATCGACTACGAGAAGTTGCTGACCGCCTGGAAGGAAGGCAAGGCACGCTGAGCGCCTGAAGGCGCCCTGTTCCGAGGGCTGCGGTGCGAAAGGCACCGCAGCCCTTTTTGCTTTGGGGTCTGTGCCTTTGCTAGCCTTCGCGGATGCATGGACGACGCGATCTCATCCTCCTGGCCGCGGCCCTGCTGCTGCAGCGTGCCCATGCGCAGCAGGGCGGCGATGCGATGGCCGGGCGCCTGCGTGCCGGGGGCTGTGCACTGCTGTGGCGCCACGCGCAGACCACGCCGGGCGTCGGCGATCCGCCCGGCTTCAGCCTGGCGCAGTGCAGCACCCAGCGCAACCTGAGCGATGCGGGCCGCGCCCAGGCGCGCGCGGCCGGCGAATGGTTCCGCAGCCGCGGCCTGGCGCCACGCGCGGTGCGTTCCAGTGCCTGGTGCCGCTGCAAGGACACGGCGGACCTGGCCTTCGGCGCGCACGAGTCCTGGACACCCCTCAATTCGAGCTTCGGCAATGCCGCGGTCGCGCCCGAGAACCGGTCGCTGCTGCTGGCGGGGCTGGCGCGCATCCCGGCGGGCACCTTCGAGGTGTGGGTGACGCACCAGGTCAACATCACGGCCTTCACCGGCGAAGCGGTGGCGATGGGGGAGGCGGTGGTGGTGGACCGCGACGGCCAGGTCGTGGCCCGCGGAGGCTTCGGCGCCTGATCAGCCGATGGCCTGGCGCAGGTTGAAGCGGGCCTGTGCCTCGCGTTGCGCGCGGATCGACGGCGTGAGGTAGAGCGGCTCGCGCGCCAGGAAGGCGCCGAGGATCTGGCGCCGCCTCGGCTCGAAGACCTCGGGCGGCACGTGCGCGTATTCGATGCGGATCTGCCGCTCGTATTCGGCGAAGCGCTCGATCGGCGCGCCGAGGATGGCAAGGTCGATGTCGACCAGCAGTTGCGCATCGGCATCCTGCGGCTGGGCCTGGTGCCGGGTCGCCATCACCAGCGCGTGGACGCGCTGCGCGGCATCGGCCGGTGCGCCGGCGCCCAGCAGCGCCTGCCGAGCCCAGTCGGCGCTCAGCGCCTCGTTGTCGTGCCGGTGCACGTCGTAGATCGCGTCGTGGAACCAGAGCGCCAGCGCGATCTCGGCCGGCCGCCGCGCGTGGGTGCGCTCGCGGGCCAGGCCTTCGAGGCATTCGTCCAGGTGCTGCAGGGTGTGGTAGGCGCGATGCGGTTCGCCGTAGCGCGCCTGCAGGCCGGCAAGCAATGCGTCATCGGGCGCAGCCGTGCCGAGTTCGCGCCATGCGTCGAGCCAGGCCGCGCGGCGCGCCTCGGGCTGCATCGCCTATGGCTCCATCGCGGCGCGCACCTCGCGCCCGAGGTCGATCACCGACATCGCGTAGTAGCTGCTCCAGTTGTAGCGCGTGATCACGTAGAAATTCTGCGTGCCGGCCACGTAGCTGGGCGCGTCCGCGCCGTTCTGCAGCTCGATCAGCGCCAGCAGGCCCTTGTGCTTCAGCGCGTCGCCCTCGAGCACGGCGCCGCCGGCCACGAAGGCGTCGGCGCTGAAGCTGGGCAGGATGTCGGGGGCCAGCAGCACGTCCTTCTTGAGTCGGGCCTCGTCGAAGCCGACGGCGTAGATCGAGGGCATGCCCGGCGTCCAGCCGAAGGCCTTGAAGTAGTTGGCCACCGAGCCGATCACGTCGGCCGTGTTGTTGACCAGGTCGATGCGGCCATCGCCGTCGTAGTCGATCGCGTACTTGGCGATGCTGCTGGGCATGAACTGCGGCATGCCCATGGCGCCGGCGTAGCTGCCCACCGGCACCATCGGGTTCTCGGCGGTGCGGCTCTCGGTGCTGAGGAAGCTCTCCAGCTCGCCGCGGAAGAAGGCCTGGCGCTCGGCCGCGCGGGGGTGGCCCTGCGGGAAGTCGAAGGACAGGGTGGCCAGCGCATCGATGACGCGGAAGTTGCCCATGTTGCGGCCGTAGATGGTCTCGACGCCGACGATGCCGACGATGATCTCGGCCGGCACGCCGAACTCGGCCTCGGCCCGCGCCAGCGTGTCGGCATTGGCGCGCCAGAAGCGCACGCCGGCGCCGATGCGCGCCGCGTCGATGAAGCGGCTGCGGTAGACGCGCCAGTTCTTCGCCGTGCCGCGCGGCGCCGGCAGCATCAGGCGCGGCACGTTGGGCAGCAGGCGCGCGTTGCCGATGGTGGCGCGCACCCAGGCGCGGTCGAGGTTGCGCCGCGCGGCCACGTCGTCGGCGAAGCGCATCGCGTCCTCGCGCATGGCGTAGGGCGTCTCTCCGCGCACGACCTTCTGCGCCGCGGCAGGGAGGATGGTGAGGGCGGCGCCCAGGAGGACGAGCGTCGACGAGAGGAGGGCGGTCGGAAGGAGGCGGCGCATGGGGCTCGATTGTGCCGCCCGCGTGCTGCCGGCCCGGACGGGACACATGTGGTTTCAGCGCGGCCAGGACAGGCGCCGGAACTCGGCGCGCAGGGCGGCGAGGCCCGGTCCCGGCGTGGCGGCGTAGCGCTGCGCCTCGAGCTTGAGCAGCCAATCCTGCGCCGCCTGCGCACCGCCGCCGAAGCGCTCGGCCAGCCGGGCCGCCATCTGGCGCGGCGGCGCCGCCTCGGGCAGCTCGATGCCGGCCTGGGCCAGCCGTGCACGCGCCTGGCCCAGGAGCCTGAGCCAGGGGTCGTGCTGGCTGCGTTCCCACAGCGTCCAGCCGGCGCCGGCGAGGCTGGCCACCACCAGCAGGAGCAGCAGCACCGTCGCCAGGTCCTCGAGGCTGGGCGCGTCGAAGCCCAGGTTCTTGAGCAGGTCGAGCTGGCGGTTCTGGGTGTAGTTGAGCACCCACTGGTTCCAGCCGTTGTTCAGCGCCTCCCAGGCGGCGCGAAGGTTCTGCGCCAGCGTGGGGCTGACCGCGACCATCGCGCCTGCGAACAGGCCCGGTTGCGGCGCCAGCCGCTGGAACTGGCCGATGCGGTCCGGCGAGATGGCGGCGGTGGGATCGACCCGCACCCAGCCCCTGCCTTCCTGCCACACCTCGGCCCAGGCATGGGCGTCGCTGTGACGCAGCGTCCAGTAGTTGTCCACGCCGTTGATCTCGCCGCCCTGGTAGCCGGTGACGATGCGCGCCGGGATGCCGAGGGCGCGCATCAGCACCACGAAGGCCGAGGCGATGTGCTCGCAGAAGCCGGCCTTCTTGTCGAACCAGAACTCGTCGGCGGTCTCGTCGCCGTACACGTCGGGCTCCAGGGTGTATCTGTAGCCGCCGGTGCGCAGGCGCTGCAGTGCGGCCTGCACGAAGGCCGGCGTGTCCGCGCCGGCGAGCGCCGGGTCGCCTTTCATCTGTGCGGCCAGCGCGGCGGTGCGCGGGTTGGAGCCGGGCGGCAGCGCCGCGAGGTTGCGCAGGCTGGCATTGCGGCGCAGCGGCCCGCTCTCGAAGCGGGTGAAGCTGCGGGCGCGGTAGCGCACCATGTCGCTGATCGGCCGGGTCGCCGCCCATTGCAGCTCAGGCGTGCCGAACAGCTCGTAGCCGGGCAGTTCGGGTTTGGCAGGAGTGGCATCCAGCGTGAGCAGCCAGGGGCGGTTGCTTGGCTCGAGCGTGACCTCGTAGCCGACGGCCTGGCCCTGCACGCGCAGGTCCTGCGGCGCGGCGCCGCGCGAGAACAGCGGCGCGGCGGTCCATTCGCGGCCGTCGAACTGCGTGAGCACCGGGCCGCGGAAATACAGCTCCTGCTGCGGCGGCGCGCGGTCGCCGTCGAACTTGATGCGCGCCGCGATGCCGTCGTCCAGCGCGAGCCGCGCGATGCTGCCGACCTTCATGCTGTTCGACAGGCCGGTGCGGCCGGCCATGGCGTCGCTGGGCGTGCCCCACAGCGGCGCCATGCGCGGGAAGAGCAGGAACAGCGCCAGCATGATCGGCGCGCCGAGCAGCGCCATCCATCCTGCCGTGCGCCCCGCCTGCATCAGCGGTGGCCGGCCCACCGGCATGTGGGCGTTGACCAATGCGGTCAGCAGGCCCAGCAGCGCCAGCAGCATCGCGAAGGCGGTCGGGAGCGACTGCGAGTAGAAGAAGTTCGTGAGCATCGTGAAGAAGCCCAGGAAGAAGACCACGAAGGCATCGCGGCGCGCGCGCAGCTCCAGCGTCTTGAGCGCCAGCAGGATCACGATCAACGTGACGCCGGCGTCGCGGCCGAGCAGCGTGCGGTGGGTGGCGTAGGTAGCGGCCAGCGTGACGGCGAGCAGGGCGATGCGCCACCACTTGCCCGGCAGCGGCTTGGCCTGCACGGCCAGCGCGCCGCGCCACAGCAGCACGACGGCCGCGAGGGTGCTGCACCACCAGGGAATGTGGGGAAGCTGCGGCAGGAGGATGAGGGCGATGACCGAGAGGAGGAAGAGGGTGTCCCGGGCTTCTCGGGGGAGGGACTGGAGCTTGCGGGAGAGGTTCAGCATAGCGCCAGCACCTCCAGGCACCGCCGGCGGTGCGCTTCCCCTTGTGCCGGCGCCACCGTCCTTCCCGCGACCCGCAAGCCGTAGTCCACGCCCAGCCGATCCGCCATCAGCACCCACGCGCAAAGCCGCGACACCCGTCCCTCCGGATCTCCCAGGCCCGTCGCTTGCGCATCCAGCCACAGCTCCTGCCGCTGCGCCTGCTGCGTGTCCCGGCTCACGAGCTCTTCCGACCCGACGGCCTGCGCCCGTGCCGCGCGCTTCCACACCACCAGCTTCAGCGGATCCCCGCGCCGGTAGGCCCGCACCCCGTCGTACTCGCCGGCCACGCTGGCCCGCAGCGCCGAAGAGGCGGCCTGCCCGGCCAGCGGCTCGCCTGGCGGCAGCGGCGGCGGATGCAGTTCGGGGGCCGGGTACACCAGCACCTGCGCAGCCGGCCGCCACACGGTCCACACGCGGAAGGTGCCGAGCGGAAAGCGGGTCTCGGCCGTCAACGTCGGAACCGGGTGCAATCCGCGCCGGTCGGCCTTGAACGCGACCTCGACCGTCTCGCTGCCCTGCGCCGGCACGTCGCTCCAGGACCACAGCCCGCTGTGGCGGACCGCCAGGCCGATGCCGTAGCGGGTGCTCCGCCGGGTGTTGCTCAACACCACGCGCAGGACGGCCGCCGCCCCCGCGTACTGCGGATCGGGCGCCATCAGCCGCAGCCCCAGCCCGCGCAGCGTTCCATGGCTCACGTGCATGCCGACCGCCACGCTGCCCGCCAGCAGGAAGGTCAGCAGGTAGCCCAGGTTGAGCTGGTAGTTGATGGAGCCGATCAGCAGCAGCAGCAGGGTGGCAGCCAGCATCCAGCCCGCGGGCGTGGGCACGATGTAGACGTTGCGCTGGGTGAGCTCCAGCGTGTCGGAGGGCGGCCGGCGCGACAGGAACCAGCCGTCGACACGCGCGCGGACCGGTGCGAGGAGGCGCGCGGCCGGGTTCACGGGAGGGGGACGGCAGCGATCATGGCGCGCACCTGCTCGAACGCGCCGCGGCCCGCATCGCCGACCGGGGTCATGCGATGGGCGACGGTCTGCGGCAGGACGGCCTGCACGTCGTCCGGTGCCACGTAGTCACGGTTGGCCAGCAGGGCCTGCGCCTTGGCCGCGCGCAGCACCGCGATGCCGGCGCGCGGCGACAGGCCCTGCAGGAACCAGCGGCCGGAGCGGGTGGCGGCGATCAGGTCCTGCACGTAGTTCAGCAGCGGCTCGGCCGCATGCACCTGCAGCACGCGCTGCTGCAGCGCGGTGAGCTCGCCTGCGGTGAGCAGCGCCGGCAGGCCCGCCAGCATCTCGCGCCGGTCGGCGCCGGCGAGCAGGGCGCGCTCGGCGGCGCGGTCGGGGTAGCCCAGCGAGATGCGCATCAGGAAACGGTCGAGCTGCGACTCCGGCAGCGCGAAGGTGCCCAACTGGTCGTGCGGGTTCTGCGTTGCGATCACGAAGAAGGGCGTGGGAAGAGGGCGGGTCTCGCCTTCGACCGTGACCTGCTTTTCTTCCATGGCCTCGAGCAGGGCGCTCTGGGTCTTGGGGCTGGCGCGGTTGATTTCGTCGGCCAGCAGCACCTGCGTGAAGACCGGGCCGGGGTGGAAGACGAAGGACTGCTGCCCGCGGTCGTAGATCGCGACGCCCGACAGGTCGCCCGGCATCAGGTCGGCGGTGAACTGGACGCGCGAGAACTGCAGGCCGAAGGTGTGGGCGAGCGCATGGGCCAGCGTCGTCTTGCCCACGCCCGGCACGTCCTCGATCAGCAGGTGGCCACCGGCCAGCAGACAGGCCACGCAGTCGCGCACCTGCGCCTCTTTGCCCACGATCACCGTGTTAAGCTGACCGAGCAAACTGGCGAGCTTCGCGGCGACGTCCATTTTTGTATCCATATGCAAACAATACCGTAAGCCCTGCGGCCTTGTGCCGCATGAGCCTACGCCGTGACCGACCATGGGCAAAACCGGCTATTTCACACACCGCGACTGCTGGAAGCACGACATGGGCATGGGCCATCCGGAGTGCCCCCAGCGACTCGACGCCATCGAGGACCGCCTTCTGCTGACCGGCGTGGCCGATGCACTTGAGCGCGGCGAGGTGCCGCTGGCCACGCTGCCGCAGATCACGCGGGCCCACAGTGTCGCGCACATGGAGCACCTGGAGGCGCTCAACGACCGCCTGGTGGCCGACGAGCCTGCCGGCGGCCCGAGCTACGCGCAGCTCGATCCCGACACCGCGCTCACGCGCTTCACCATGCTGGCGGCCCGGCGTGCGGCCGGCGCGGCCATCGCGGCGACCGACGCGGTGATCTCCGGCGCGCTGGACAACGCCTTCTGCGCCGTGCGCCCGCCCGGCCACCATGCCTGCCACGACAAGGCGATGGGCTTCTGCTTCTTCAACAACGTCGCGGTGGGCGTGCGCCATGCGATCGAGGCGCACGGCCTGGAGCGCGTCGCGATCGTCGACTTCGACGTGCACCACGGCAACGGCACCGAGGACATCTTCAGCAACGACCCGCGTGTGCTGATGGTGGGCATCTTCCAGCATCCCTTCTATCCCTACAGCGGCACCGACCACCCGGCGTCCAACATGCTCAACCTGCCGGTACCGGCCTACACCAAGGGCATGGACGTGCGCGAGCTCATCGAAGCCTGCTGGATGCCACGGCTGGAGGCCTTCCGTCCGCAGATGGTCTTCGTGAGCGCGGGCTTCGACGCGCACCGCGACGACGACCTGGGCCAGCTGCGGCTCAACGAGAGCGACTTCGCCTGGATCACCGAGCGCATACGCGACGTCGCGCGCCGCCACGCCCAGGGACGCATCGTGTCGATGCTGGAGGGCGGCTACAACCTGGATGCGCTCGCCGCCAGCGTCGAGGCGCACGTGCGGGTGCTGGCGGATCTCTGAGCTGATGAATTTCGACGATTTCACGCAACGCCTCTCGCGGATCGACGCACAAAGCCTCTGGATCGAACTGGCCGTCCTTGTCGGGTGCGTGGCCCTGGCCTGGGGCATCTCCCGCTGGTTCGGGCGCGATCAGCCCAAGGAATCGATCTGGTTTGGCGAGCACACCTTCGACGGCCTGCTGTTCCCGCTGCTCGCGCTGGTGCTGACCGATCTGGCGCGGCGCTTCACGCTCGACTTCCAGCCGGTGCTGGTGCTGCGCATCGCGGTGTCGGTGTTCGTGTCACTGGCGGCGATCCGCTTCTTCGCGCGTGTGCTGCGGGTCGTGTTTCCCGCCTCTGCGCTGGCACGGCTGGTGGAGCGCACCATCTCGTGGATCGCCTGGGTCGCTGCCGTGCTGTGGATCGTGGGCCTGCTGCCCGCGGTGCTCGCCGAGCTGGACAATATCTCGCTGTCCTTCGGCAAGAACCAGGTCAGCCTGCGCACGATGCTCGAGGGCGCGCTGTCGGCCGCGCTGGTTCTGGTGGTCGCCCTGTGGATCGCGTCGACGGTGGAGACGCGCATCCTGCGCAATGCGCTCACCGACCTGTCGATGCGCAAGGTGGCCTCCAATGCGCTGCGCGCCGTGCTGCTGCTGATCGGCCTGCTGTTCGCGCTCTCGGCGGTGGGGGTGGACCTCACGGCGCTGTCGGTGCTCGGCGGCGCCCTCGGCGTGGGCCTGGGCTTCGGGCTGCAGAAGCTGGCGGCCAACTACGTCAGCGGCTTCGTGATCCTGCTGGAGCGCTCCATCCGCATCGGCGACAACGTGAAGGTGGATGGCTTCGAGGGCCGCATCACCGACATCAAGACCCGCTACACGCTGGTGCGGCAGGGCAATGGGCGCGAGTCGATCGTGCCGAACGAGTCGCTGATCACCAGCCGGGTCGAGAACCTCTCGGTGTCGGACCTGAAATTCAACCTCACCACCGCCATCGTGGTCGGTTACGACAGCGACGTGGCCCGCGTGCAGTCCATCCTGTGCGATGCCGCCCGGGCGCAGCCGCGGGTGATCGCCGACCCGGCGCCGGTCGCCTTCCTCACGAACTTCGCGCCCGACGGACTGGAGTTCACGCTCAACTTCTGGATCGCCGACCCGGACAAGGGCAAGGACAACGTGCGCTCGCCCATCAACGTCGCCATCCTCGAAGGGCTGCGCCAGGCCGGCATCGACATTCCCTATCCGCAGCGCGTGCTGCGTGTTGAATCGTTACCTCCGGGTCTATCCGGAACGAGCGAAGCTCGCCTATAATCGTAAAAAAGCACGGTCGTTCTTTTTTCTGCATCGCAGAACGTCGTGATTGAAGTGGACAGTTTGAGAGAGGACCGGTGCCTAAAATCTTCGGTTCCCCTGCACCCCCAGTTTCGCAATTCAATGGAGTCACGCCAATGAAGGTCCTGGTCCCCGTCAAGCGGGTCGTCGATTACAACGTCAAGGTGCGCGTCAAGTCCGACGGCACCGGAGTCGACATCGCCAACGTCAAGATGAGCATGAACCCCTTCGACGAGATCGCCGTCGAAGAGGCGGTGAGGCTCAAGGAGAAGGGCGTTGCCACCGAGATCATCGCCGTCAGCTGCGGCGATGCGAAGTGCCAGGAAACCCTGCGCACCGCCATGGCCATCGGCGCCGACCGCGGCATCCTGGTGGAGACCACCGAAGAGCTCCAGCCCCTGGCCGTGGCCAAGCTGCTCAAGGCCCTGGTCGACAAGGAGCAGCCCCAACTGGTCATCCTCGGCAAGCAGGCCATCGACGACGACGCCAACCAGACCGGCCAGATGCTGGCCGCGCTGGCCGACCTGCCGCAAGCCACCTTCGCCTCCAAGGTCGAAGTCGCCGGCGACAAGGTGAGCGTCACGCGCGAAGTGGATGGCGGCCTGGAGACCATCTCTCTTTCTCTGCCCGCAGTCATCACCACCGACCTGCGCCTCAATGAGCCGCGCTACGTCACGCTGCCCAACATCATGAAGGCCAAGAAGAAGCAGCTCGACACCGTCAAGCCCGAGGACCTCGGCGTGGACGTCAAGCCGCGCCTGAAGACCCTGAAGGTCAGCGAGCCGCCCAAGCGCGGCGCCGGCATCAAGGTGCCCGACGTGGCCACGCTGGTGGACAAGCTCAAGAACGAAGCCAAGGTGATCTGAGGGAAGACTGACATGACCGTACTCGTTATCGCAGAACACGACCACGCCACCGTCAAGCCGGCGACCCTGAACACCGTGACCGCGGGGATTGCCTGCCAGAGCGGCGATGTGCATGTGCTGGTGGCCGGCGCCAATGCGGCAGAAGCCGCGGCCGCGGCCGCCAAGATCGCCGGCGTGGCCAAGGTGATCGCTGCCGACAGCCCCAGCCTGGCGGAGAACCTCGCGGAGAACGTGGCCGCTCAGGTGCTGGCCATCGCCAAGAACTACAGCCACATCCTGTTCCCGGCGACGGCCAACGGCAAGAACGTGGCGCCGCGCGTCGCGGCCAAGCTGGACGTGGCGCAGATAAGCGACATCACCAAGGTGGACAGCCCCGACACCTTCGAGCGGCCGATCTACGCCGGCAACGCCATCGCCACCGTGCAGAGCAGCGATGCGATCAAGGTGATCACGGTGCGCACCACCGGCTTCGACGCGGCAGCCGCCACGGGGGGCAGCGCCACTGTGGAGAACGCCGAGGGCGTGGCCGACAGCGGCAAGAGCAGCTTCGTCGGACGGGAAGTGACCAAGAGCGAACGCCCCGAACTGACGGCGGCCAAGATCATCGTCTCGGGCGGCCGTGCGCTGGGCAGCGCGGAGAAGTTCCAGGAGGTGATGGCGCCGCTGGCGGACAAGCTCAACGCGGGCCTGGGTGCATCGAGAGCAGCCGTCGATGCGGGCTACGCCCCCAACGACTGGCAGGTGGGCCAGACGGGCAAGATCGTCGCCCCGCAGCTGTACATCGCAGCCGGCATCTCCGGCGCGATCCAGCACTTGGCGGGCATGAAGGACTCCAAGGTGATCGTGGCGATCAACAAGGACCCGGAGGCGCCGATCTTCTCGGTGGCCGACTACGGGCTGGAAGCGGACCTGTTCACGGCCGTGCCGGAGCTGGTCAAGGCACTCTGAGCGCCACATTCGACTGAAGACAGGGCATCGTTCGCGATGCCCTTTTCGCATCCGCCTCGCCCCACGTCGCATTGGAGACACCATGAGCTACACCGCCCCCGTCAAGGACATGCTGTTCGACATCGAGCACCTCGCGAACATCGCGCAGGTGGCGCAGATGCCGGGCCTGGAGGACGCCGGCCTCGAAACCGCGCAGGCCGTGCTGGAGGAATGCGCGCGCTTCAACCAGGACGTGATCGCGCCGCTCAACGTGGCGGGCGACAAGCATCCCTCGTCCTTCAAGGACGGCAAGGTCGCGACCACGCCGGGCTTCAAGGAAGCCTTCGCCCAGTACGTGGCGGGCGGCTGGCAGGGGCTGCAGCATCCGTCCGAGTTCGGCGGCCAGGGCCTGCCCAAGACCATCGGCGCGGCCTGCGGCGAGATGCTCAACTCGGCCAACCTGAGCTTCGCGCTGTGCCCGCTCCTGACGGATGGCGCGACCGAGGCCTTGCTGACGGCCGGCTCCGACGAACTCAAGGCGATCTACCTCGAGAAACTCGTGAGCGGCCAGTGGACCGGCACCATGAATCTGACCGAGCCGCAAGCCGGCAGCGATCTCGCGATGGTGCGCAGCCGCGCCGAGCCGCAGCCCGATGGCACCTACAAGATCTTCGGCACCAAGATCTTCATCACCTACGGCGAGCACGACATGGCCGAGAACATCGTGCACCTGGTGCTCGCGCGCGTGTCCGGCGCGCCGGAGGGCGTGAAGGGCATCAGCCTGTTCGTGGTGCCCAAGTTCATGGTCAACGCCGACGGCTCGCTGGGCGCGCGCAACGACGTGCATTGCGTCAGCATCGAGCACAAGCTGGGCATCAAGGCGTCGCCGACGGCGGTCCTCCAATATGGGGACCATGGCGGCGCCGTCGGCTACATCGTCGGCGAAGAGAACCGCGGCCTCGAGTACATGTTCATCATGATGAACGCCGCCCGTTATGCGGTCGGCGTGCAGGGCATCGCCCTGGCCGAGCGGGCCTACCAGCACGCGGTGGCGTACGCGAAGGAACGGGTGCAGAGCCGCCCCGTCGACGGCTCGATCAACGCCAGCGCGCCGATCATCCACCACCCCGACGTCAAGCGCATGCTGATGACGATGCGCGCCTACGTCGAAGGTTGCCGCGCGATGGCCACCACCGCGGCGGCGGCCTACGACGCGATGCACCACCATCCGGATGCGGAAACGCGCCGGCAGAATCAGGCCTTCTACGAGTTCATGGTTCCGCTGGTCAAGGGCTACAGCACCGAGATGAGCCTGGAGGTCGCATCGCTGGGCGTGCAGGTGCATGGCGGCATGGGCTTCATCGAGGAAACCGGCGCGGCGCAGTACCTGCGCGACGCCAAGATCCTCACCATCTACGAAGGCACGACCGCGATCCAGGCCAATGACCTGGTGGGCCGCAAGACGGCGCGCGACGGCGGCCAGGTGGCCAAGGCGATCGCGGTGCAGATCGAGAAGACGGAGGCCGAGCTGGGCGAGAGCGGCAGCGCCGCCGCGGCCTCGATGGCCGCGCGCCTGAAGGCGGCGCGCGAGGCCTTCCTCGACGTGGTGGGCTTCGTGGCAGGGCAGACCAAGGCCTCGCCCAACGCGGTGTTCGCCGGCAGCGTGCCCTACCTGATGCTGGCGGGCAACCTGGCCGCGGGCTGGCAACTGGCCCGCTCGCTGCTGGCGGCCGAGCGGCTGGCCGCGGCCGGCACCGACGTCGACTTCATGAACGCCAAGATCGCCACCGCCCGCTTCTACGCCGAGCACATCCTCAACAAGGCACCCGGCCTGCGCGACAGCATCGTCGACGGCGCCGGGAGCGTGACGGCGCTCGCGCTCGAAGCCTTCTGATCACACATCTTTCACATCCTGAACCCGGAGATTCCATGTCCAAGCTTCCTCCCGTGCTTGCCAAGCTTCCCCTGCCGATCATCGGCTCGCCGCTGTTCATCATCAGCAACCCCAAGCTGGTGATTGCGCAGTGCAAGGCGGGCGTGGTGGGCGCGATGCCCGCGCTCAATGCGCGTCCGGCCTCGCAGCTGGAGGACTGGCTGGCCGAGATCACCGAGGAGCTGGCGGCCTACGACAAGGCCAACCCGGACAAGCCGGCCGCACCCTTCGCGATCAACCAGATCGTGCACAAGAGCAACGACCGGCTCGAGCACGACATGGAGATGGTGGTCAAGTACAAGGTGCCGATCGTCATCACCTCGCTGGGTGCGCGCACCGACGTCAACGACGCGGTCCACAGCTACGGCGGCGTGACGCTGCACGACGTCATCAACAACGCCTTCGCCCGCAAGGCGATCGAGAAGGGCGCCGACGGCATCATCGCGGTGGCGGCCGGGGCCGGCGGCCACGCGGGCATCAAGAGCCCCTTCGCGCTGGTGCAGGAGATCCGCCAGTGGTTCGATGGCCCGCTGGCCCTGTCGGGCTCGATCGCCACCGGCGGCGCGGTACTGGCGGCACAGGCCATGGGCGCCGACTTCGCCTACATCGGCACCGCCTTCATCGCCACCCAGGAGGCGCGCGCGAGCGACGACTACAAGCAGGCCATCGTGGAGGGCACGTCGGACGACATCGTGTACTCCAACCTCTTCACCGGCGTGCACGGCAACTACCTTGCGCCCAGCATCGTGGCCGCGGGCATGGACCCGGCCAACCTGCCGCAGGGCGACGTGAAGACCATGAATTTCGGCGGCGGCGAGGGCAGCAAGGCCAAGGCCTGGAAGGACATCTGGGGCTCGGGGCAGGGCATCGGCGCGGTGACCGAGGTCGCCAGCGCCGCGGCTTTCATCGACAAGCTCAAGCGCGAGTATGAGGAAGCGCGCCAGCGCCTCGCCATCTGAGCACAGCCCCATGTCAGAACTTCCCGTACCGATCGCGGCATCGCGCATGCCGTTGCTCGACACGGTGAAAGGGCTGGCCTGCGTGCTGATCGTGGGTCACCATCTCGCGCGCTACGGCCCGCTGCCGGAAGGCGCATCGCCGCTGGCCCCGCGGCTGTTCGAGTGGCTGGCCCAGGATGGCCGGCTCGCGGTGCAGGTGTTCCTGGTGCTGGCGGGCTTCCTGGCGGCGGGCAGCCTTGCCCCCGAAGGCCTGCTGCGGATCGACCGGCCGTTGGCGCGCGTGTTCCAGCGCTACGGCCGTCTGGTCATGCCCTATCTGGCGGCGCTCAGCTTCAGCGTGCTGGTGGCGGCGCTGGTGCGGCCCTGGCTGAACGACGAGGCGGTGCCGGCCGCGCCGGGCATGGCGCAGCTTCTGGCGCACGGCCTGCTGCTGCAGGATCTGCTCGGCTACGAGGCGCTGTCCACCGGCGTGTGGTACGTGGCGATCGATTTCCAGCTCTTCGTGCTGGCGCTCGCGGCGATCGGCCTGGCCGGGGTGCTGCAGCGGCGCGCATCCCTGGCGCCGGAGCGCGCGCGCTGGCTGGCGGTGGCGCTGGTGCTGCTGCTGGCCGTCGCCTCGCTCGCGGTGTTCAACCGCAATGCGGCGCTCGACGACACCGCGCTCTATTTCTTCGGCGCCTACGGCCTGGGCATGCTGGTGTTCTGGATCGGGCGTGCCACGCGGCGCAGCACCTGGCGGTTCGCAGTGGCCCTGCTGCTGCTGGTGGGCGCATCGGCCCTGGCGCTGGAGTGGCGCAGCCGCATCGCGATCGCGCTGGTCACGGCGCTGCTGCTGGCGGTGGCCCAGCGCCGCGAGCACCTCTCGCTGGCCGCCTGGCCGCCGCTGGTGGGGCTGGGGCGCATTTCGTACTCGCTGTTCCTGATCCATTTCCCGGTGCTGCTGCTGGTGAGCGCCGTGGTCGAGCGGCTGGCGCCGGACAGGCCATGGATCGACCTGTTCGGCCTCCTGCTGACCTTCGTCCTGTCGGTCCTGGCGGCGGTCGCGCTGTACCGCTGGGTCGAGTCGCGGCCGGCCACCTGGCGCGGCGTGCTGGCGCTGTTCGCGGCCCTGCTGGCTTGCGGCGCGGTGGCGCCGGCCTGAGAAAAAAGAGCTCAGCGCCGGGCGGCGAGCGCCTGCGCGTAGTGGACGCCGAAAGTCTGCGCCACCACGTCCCAGTCGTAGCGCTTGGCACGCTGCTGCGCCGACGCCGACATCGCGATGCAGCGATCGGCGCCGAGGCCGGCGAGTTCGCGCACCACCGCCATGTCCGATGCGCTGCCGTCGAAGCCGAGAAAGAAGCCGTTGACCGCGCGTTCGACGAAGCCGTTGATGGGGGCCATGTCGCGGCACAGCACGATCTTGCCGGCCGCCATCGCCTCGAGGATGCCGATGCCGAAGCCCTCGTACTCGCTGCCGGTCACGAACACGGTGCGCTGCCGCAGCTCGCGCAGCAGGTCGGCGTCCTCGATGTAGGGGTGCAGGCGGACAGATTGTTCCAGCCGCAGGGCGGCGATCTGCGCCTGCAGCGAGGCGCCGAGATTGTCGAAGTCCGGGCCCGCGATCAGCAGGTCGATCGCGATGCCCTGGTCCCGGGCCATCGCGACGGTGTCGATGACCGCGTCGATGCGCTTGTTGCGCGACCAGCGGCCCCAGTAGATCCACTTCGTGGGATCTGGCGGGCCTTCCAGCCGGCCCTGCTGGAACTTCGAGAAGGCGATGCCGTTCTCGCACTTCTCGACCCGGTCCGAGAAGCCGCTGAAATAGGCCCGGTCCGATTCGCTGCTGGCGAGGATCTTGTGGTAGTGGCGCAGCAGCAAGCGCATCAGCAGGCGCTCGTGCAGCCACTTGATCGCGCCATGCCGGGTCGTATGGCGAAAGCCGCCGTGCGTGCTGAGCACGGCGGGAATGTGGCGGCACTGCAGCAGCACGTTGCCGGTGAGCATCATCAGTTGCGGGTCGTGCACGTGCAGCAGGTCATAGCCCGCGGCGAGGCGGCCGAACTCGCGCGCATAGCCGGCCAGCCGGTTGCCGACCACGGGCACGCGGTACACGGTGATGCCGTCGAATTCGGCAACGGAGAAGCTCGTGTTCTTCGCCGAGACGTGGGCCACGTCGACGCGGCGGCCCTGGCTGGAGCTGCGCACCGCGAGCTCGCGCACGACCGACTCGATGCCCCCCACTTCGGGGAAATAGGTCGGCGTGATCGAAAGAATCTTCATGGCGCCGTAGCTTAGCGGGTGCAGGCTGCGGTTCCGGGATGGCACTGCGGTGTTGCATTGCCAGGAGGGGACTCATCCCGTATGATTGTGGAAATTTCAGAAAATACTGAAATTACACGAATTCAGAAATGCCACCCTCCGAGCCCAGACCCGCCGCGCTGCCGTCCCTGGCTTCGCCCAGCCTGGCCGGCTTCGCGCAGGGCACCGCCGCGCTGCTGTGGCTGCCGCAGGCGGCGTTGCTGGCCTGGGCGGTCGAGCGCCTGGCGCGAGGCGAGGGGCTGGCGGCGGTGCTGCTGCCGGCGCTGGGCATCGCCCTGCTGGGCGCATTGCGCGCGGGCTGCGAGGCCTGGGGCATGCGGCGCGTGTTCGTCCGGGCGCGCGAGGCGCTGTCGGTCCTGCGGGCACGGGCGGCCTCGGCCCTGGCCGCGCATTCACCGCTGGACCGGGCACGGCCGGCCTCGGGCCTGGCGGCCAGCACGATCGCGGAGCAGGCCGAGGCGGTGGTGCCCTACCTGGTGCGCTACGCCCCGGCGCGCTGGCGGGCGGCGGTCGTGCCGCTGGCGATCCTGCCGCTGGTGGCCGTTCACTCGTGGGTTGCGGCGCTGGTCCTGCTGGTGGCCGCCCCGCTGATCCCGCTCTTCATGGCCATCGTGGGCTGGCGCGCCCGGGCCGCGAGCGAGGCCCACATGGTCGAAGCCGGCGGCATGCAGGCCTTCCTGCTCGACCGGCTGCGCGGGCTGGCCAGCCTGCGCGCCCTCGGTGCCATCGAGGCCACCGCGCTGCGGCTGGGCGAGGCGGCGCAGTCGCTGCGCTGCCGCACGATGGCCGTGCTGCGCATCGCCTTCCTGTCCTCGGCCGTGCTGGAGCTTTTCTCGGCGCTGGGCGTCGCGATGGTCGCGGCCTACGTCGGCTTCCACCTGCTCGGCCATTTCGAGTTCGGCACCTGGGGCCGGCGCCTGAGCCTGGGCGAGGGCCTGTTCGTGCTGCTGCTGGCACCGGCCTTCTTCGAGCCGCTGCGCGAGCTGTCCGCGGTATGGCATGACCGCGCCGCCGGCGAAGCGGCCCTCGCGTCGCTCGACCGGCTGGCGGAGGGCCGGATGGTCCTGCCCGGCGCGCACACCGGTCCCGTGGCCGTCGATCGTGGCGAATCCGGCCCGCCCTCGGTGCATCTGCACGGCCGGGCGGGGGCTCTCGCCGACGGCGCACCGGTCTTCGACGCCTGCGATCTCCACATCGCGCCCGGCGAGCACGTGGCGCTGATGGGCGCCAGCGGCGCCGGCAAGACCTGCCTGCTCAGCCTGATCGCCGGCCTGATGCCTGCGCAGGGCCGCATCGCGATCGGCGGCGTGCCGCTGAACGATCGCAGCGCAGCCTCGCTGCGCCGGCGCATGGCGTGGATGGGCCAGAAGCCCCACGTGTTCGCCGGCTCGGTGGCCTCGAACGTGGCGCTCGGCCGTGCCGGCGTGCACGCGGCACAGGTCGAGGCCGCGATGCGCTTCGCCGCGCTCGATGCGGTGGCGCAGGCGCGACCGGGCGCCAGCCTGGGGGAGGGCGGCCGCGGCCTTTCGGGCGGCGAGGCGGTGCGGCTGGCGCTGGCCCGGCTGGCCGCGCATCCGGAGGCCGATCTGCTGCTGGTGGACGAGCCCACGGCCCACCTGGACAGCGAAACGGCCGCGCGCGTGGCCGATGCGCTGGTCGCGCTCGCGCACGGCAGGACGCTCATCGTCGCGACCCACGATCCCCTGCTGGCCGCGCGCATGGACCGGGTGATCCGTCTCGAGGCGATGCCTGCGGAGGAGGCCGCATGAAGGCCTGGCGCGACCTGCGCGCAGTGGCCCAGGCCTTGTGGAACGCCGAGCGCCGCCGGCTGGCGCTGGGCGCCGGCCTGGCCGCGCTCACCGTGTTGATGGGCATGGGGTTGCTGGGCCTCTCGGGCTGGTTCATCACTGCCACCGCCCTGGCAGGCCTGCAGGCGGCGTCCGCCATCATGTTCGACGTGTTCATGCCCTCGGCCGGCATCCGCCTGCTGGCGCTGGGCCGCACTGCCGCCCGCTATGGCGAGCGGCTGACGACGCACGACGCCACCTTCGCCGTGCTGGCCACGCTGCGCGTGCGCCTGTTCCGCGGCTGGGCCCGGCCCGATGCGGCGCGCCGGCTGCTGGCGCGGCCCGCGCGGCTGCTGTTCCGGCTGAGCGCCGACATCGACGCGCTGGAGTCCTTCTACCTGCGCCTGCTGGTGCCCGCTGCCGCGGCACTCGGCGCGGCCCTGCTGGCCGGGTTGGTGCTCGGCGCCATGCGTCCCTGGATGGGCCTGCTGCTGGCCCTGTGGCTGCTCGGCGCGGGTTGGGGCATCGCCTTGCTGCTCGCGCGGCGCGCGCGGCCGGCCGCCGTGCGGCGTGCGCAGGCCATCGAAAGCCTGCGCGCCCGCGCCATCGACCTGGTCGCCGGCCAGACCGAGCTGGTCATGGCCGGCCGCATCCAGGCCCAGCAGGAAGCGCTGGCCGCGGCCGACCGCCACCTGGCCGCGGCCGATCTCGCCCTGAATCGGCTGGAGGCCGGCGCCGGCGCGGCCTACGGCATGGCCGGCGCCCTGACCCTGGCCGCGGTGTTGCTGGCGGTGGGCCTGCTGACCGGCGAAGGCGCCATCGGCGCGCCCGCAGCAGCCCTCGCGCTGCTGATGGCCTTGAGCGCCATCGAGCCCTTCGCCGCCCTGCGCCGCGGTGCGTTCGAGGCGGGCCGCGCCTGGCTCGCCGCGCGGCGCCTGGCGCCGTACATGGCAGCCGGCGCGGAGGCCTCGGCCGTTCCCGCATTGCCCGACGACGGCTTGGCGCTGCAGTCGCGCGAACTGGTGCTGATTCACCCCGGCAGCCGCGTGCCCGCGCTGCAGCACGGCACCCTGGCCCTGGCCGAGGGCGAACACGTGGCCGTGATCGGCGCGAGCGGCGCCGGCAAGTCGACCCTGCTCGCAGCGACGGCTGGCGAACTGGCGCCCGCGGGCGGCGAGCTGCGGGCGCTGCCCGCCTGCCTGCTGACCCAGCGCATCGACCTGTTCCAGGACAGCCTGCGCGACAACCTGCGCCTGGCCGATCCGGAGGCCGACGACGCGCGCCTGTGGTCCGCGCTCGCGGCGGCCGGCCTGGCGGACGAGGTGCGCGCCTTGCCCCACGGTCTGGCCACCCTGCTCGGCGAGGGCGGCCTCGGCCTGTCGGGCGGCCAGTCGCGCCGGCTCGCGCTGGCCCGCCTGCTGCTGCGAGACCTGCCCTTCTGGCTACTCGACGAGCCGACCGAGGCGTTGGACACTGCCACCGCCCATGACGTCCTCAGGCGGCTGCGCGCCCAGGCTGTGGGCCGGACGCTGTTGATCGCCACCCACCTGCGGCGCGAGGCCGCGCTGGCGGACCGTCTGCTCGTGATGCAGTCCGGCCGCATCGTGGCCGACCTGCGGCGCGGCACGACGGCCTTCGAGGCCGCATTGAACGCATTGCGGCCGGACTAGAGAACCGGACTGAAGAACACGGAAGGAAGAAACCCCATGGACCTCGACATCGTTGCACTCTCGCGCTTCCAGTTCGCGCTCACGGCGCTCTACCACTTCCTGTTCGTGCCGCTGACCATCGGCCTGGCCGTGATCGTCGCCATCATGGAGACGGTCTACGTCATGACCGGGCGCACCATCTGGCGCGACATGACGAAGTTCTGGGGCCTGCTCTTCGGCATCAATTTCGCGATGGGCGTGGCCACGGGCGTGGTCATGGAGTTCCAGTTCGGCATGAACTGGAGCTACTACAGCCACTACGTCGGCGACGTGTTCGGCGCGCCGCTGGCCATCGAGGGGCTGATGGCCTTCTTCCTCGAGGCCACCTTCGTCGGCCTGTTCTTCTTCGGCTGGGACAAGCTGTCCAAGGTCGGCCACCTGGTCACCACCTGGGCGGTGGCCATCGGCTCCAACTTCTCGGCGCTGTGGATCCTGATCGCCAACGGCTGGATGCAGAACCCGGTGGGCGCCGCCTTCAACCCGCAGACCATGCGCATGGAGGTGACCGACTTCTTCGCCGTGCTGACCAACCCGGTGGCGCAGGCCAAGTTCGTGCACACCGTGTCGGCCGGCTACACGGTGGCGGCCATCTTCGTGCTCGGCGTGTCGGCCTGGTACGTGCTGCGCGGGCGGCATCTGCAACTGGCCAAGCGTTCGATGACGGTGGCGGCTTCCTTCGGCCTGGCGGCCTCGCTGTCGGTCGTGGTGCTGGGGGATGAGAGCGGCTACCTCTCGACCGAGCACCAGAAGATGAAGCTCGCCGCGATCGAGGCGATGTGGAAGACAGAGCCGGCCCCGGCCGCCTTCACCGCCTTCGGCTTTCCCGACCAGAAGACGCGCGAGACGCACTTCGCCGTCCACATCCCGGCCGTGATGGGCCTGATCGGCACCCGCTCGCTCACCACCGAGATTCCCGGCATCGACGAGTTGGTGCACCGCGCCGAGCTCAACATCCGCGTTGGCATCTCGGCCTACGACGCGCTGCAGAAGATCCGCGAGGCCGGCAGCAGCGCCGCCGTGCCGGAATCGGCGCGCAAGATCTTCGAGAACAACGGGTATGCCCTGGGCTACGCGCTGCTGCTCAAGCGCTACGTGGACGACCCGCGCAAGGCCACGCCCGAGCAGGTCGCCCAGGCCGCGCTCGACACCATCCCCCCGGTGGCGCCGCTGTACTGGGCCTTCCGCATCATGGTGGGCCTGGGCATGTTCTTCATCCTGCTGACCGCCACCTTCTTCGTGCTGTCCGCGCGGCGGCGGCTCGATGCCCATCCCTGGCTGCTGCGGCTCGCTGTGTTCGCGGTCCCGCTGCCGTGGCTCGCGGCGGAGTGCGGCTGGATCGTGGCCGAGGTGGGCCGCCAGCCCTGGGTGATCGAGGGCGTGCTGCCGACCGCGGTCGCGGTGTCGAACCTCGGCGCTTCCACGGTGCTGTTCACCATCGGCGTCTTCACGCTGATCTACACCGTGCTCTTCGTCATCGAGATGAAGCTGATGCTCAAGGCGATCCGCAAGGGCCCCGAGGAGCACCCCGTGCCGCCGCCGGCGGCCTACCGCGCCGAGGCGGACCCCGAACTCGCTGCCGCGCTCCCGCGCGCCCCGCTCGCCGCCGCCGACTGAAGGAGGAGAACGACCATGGTCCTGCACGAACTGATGTCCTACGAAGCCCTGCGCTTCATCTGGTGGCTGCTGATCGGCGTGCTGCTGATCGGCTTTGCCGTGACCGACGGCTTCGACCTGGGCGCCAACATGCTGCTGCCTTTCGCCGGCCGCAGCGACCTGGAGCGGCGCGTGATCATCAACAGCGTCGGCCCGGTGTGGGAGGGCAACCAGGTCTGGCTGATCCTCGGCGGCGGCGCGATCTTCGCGGCCTGGCCGCAGCTCTATGCCGTGTCCTTCTCCGGCTTCTATCTCGCGATGTTCGCGGTGCTGGTGCCGCTGATCCTGCGGCCTGTGGCCTTCAAGTTCCGCAGCAAGCGCGACGAGCCCGCCTGGCGTGCGCGCTGGGACTGGACCCTGTTCGTCACCGGCCTGGTGCCCTCGCTGATCTTCGGCGTGGCCATGGGCAACGTGCTGCAGGGCGTGCCCTTCCGGCTCGAGAGCGACATGCGCATCTTCTACGAGGGCTCCTTCCTCGCTCTGCTCAATCCATTCGCCTTGCTGTGCGGCCTGGTCTCGGTCGCGATGCTGCTGATGCACGGCAGTGCCTGGCTGATGCTGAAGGCCCAGGGCCCGGTGGCCGAGCGCGCACGCAGCTACGGCAGCGTGGCGGCGCTGCTCACGCTGGTGCTCTATGCGCTGGCGGGCCTGGTGATGTGGTCCTGGATCGACGGCTACCGCGTGACCGGTGCGCTGCCCACCGGCGGCCCGTCGAATCCCCTGCTCAAGACGGTGGCCCACCAGCCCGGCGCCTGGTTCGCGAACTTCGCGGCGCATCCCTGGTTGTGGGCCGCGCCCGGCCTCGGACTGGTGGGGCCGCTGCTGGCCTTCGTCGGCATGCGCGCACGGCGCGAGGGCCTGGCGCTGCTGGCGAGCGCGCTTGGCATTGCGGGCATCATCCTCGGCGTGGGGGCCTCGATGTTCCCCTTCATCCTGCCTTCGTCGCTGGACCCGCGCGCCAGCCTCACGGTGTGGGACTCGTCCTCGAGCCACCTCACGCTGTTCATCATGCTGGTGGTGACGGCGATCTTCATCCCGATCATCGTGGCCTACACCAGCTGGGTCTACAAGGTGCTGTGGGGCAAGGTGGATGCCGACGCCATCCGCGACGAGCGCACCCACGCTTACTGATCTTCGAGCAAAGGAAACGAACCATGTGGTACTTCGCCTGGCTGCTGGGACTGCCGCTGGCCGCGACCTTCGCGGTGCTCAATGCGATGTGGTACGAGCTGATGGACGACGAGGCGATCCGGCGGGACAAGCTGGAGAAGCCTTGAGCTTCCCGCGCGGGTTCAATCCGGGGCCTTGGCCTTCCGCTTCGCCCCTGACAGCCGGTCCTTGAACTCCAGCACCTTGGTGACCGTCGCGCCCATGCCCATCAGCTGTATGGCCGTGTCGGGCGCCAGGCGCTGCACGTCGTCGAACCACTTCATCAGCCGGTCGATCAGGTCGTGCATCTCGCGCATGCGCTGCTGGGCATGGCGTTCCTCGTCGCTGGCAGGCTTCTCGAGCAGGGCCATGCGCAGCATCGACAGCGTGGGCTCGATCTCGCGCCGGCGCCGCTCCTCGGCCAGCACGCGGAAGATTTCCCATACGTCGGAGGGCGCCTCGAAGTACTCGCGCCTGTCGCCGGGCTGATGGCGCAGCTGCACCAGGCGCCAGCTCTGCAGTTCCTTGAGGCCCATGCTCACGTTCGAGCGCGAGAACTCCAGCGCTTCCGCGATCTCGTCCGCGTTGAGCGCGCGCTGGGAGATGAAGATCAGTGCATAGATCTGGCCGACGGTGCGATTGATGCCCCACTTGCTGCCCATCTCCCCGAAATGAGCGATGAACTGGCGGCTGAGCGGGGGCAGGGCGTCGGTAGGCATCGGCCGATTCTCGGGCCGAATTGCTGTAGCTTCAAGAAAGACTGAAATTTCTGCACGCTGCCGAAGGGGCAGGGCAGCCAGCGCGGTTACGCCCAGGGCGTGGGCGCCGGCACCTCGCACACCGGCTCGACGTCCACGCTCTTGAAGTCGGCCGGCGAGACGATCTCCAGGTACTCCATGTCGGGCGAGTAGTCGAACAGGTAGTGCCGGATGCCCGGCCTCTGGTGCACCACGTCGCCGGCCTGCACCAGCGTCTCCTGGTTCTCGTACATGAAGCGGGCCCAGCCCTTGATCATGATCACGATCTGGAAGTCCGCCTCGTGGCGGTGCCAGCCGGTGCCCGCTTCCGGTGCCATGTTGGCCTTGACCAGATGCGCGATCACCTTGCCGTGCGTCGCGTCGGCGATGCCCAGGTCGCGGTACAGGAAGAAGTCGCGCAGGCCGCCCGACACGTAGTCGGTGTCGCCGGGCTTGACGTGGGAGAACTTCGTGTCGGTGCGGTCCAGCATGAAAGCTCCTTGCAGGGTGGGGATGCGGCACCGCAGCATGCATAAAGCATTCCTGCGTCTTCGCCTTGACAAGAAGGTGCGGCGCTTCGACACTCAACCATATGGTTCACTCTGAAGCCGATATCCCGGATGCCGCCAGGCTCGATGCCGTTTTCGCCGCGCTGTCCGATGCCACGCGGCGCGCGGTCCTCGAAAGGCTGGAGCAGGGCGGCGGCCTCACCGTGAGCGAACTCGCGCAGCCGCACGGCATGTCGCTCACCGGCTTCATGAAGCACCTGCGTGTGCTGGAGAACGCCGGGCTCGTGTCCCGCACGAAGGAGGGCCGCATCGTGCGTTGCGAGCTCTCGCCGCAGCCCATGCAGGAGGCCGCCGTGTGGATGTCGCGCTACGAGAAATTCTGGGCCCGGCAGCTCGATGCCCTGGGCCGCTTCCTGTATCACCAAGAGGAAACCGAATGGCGAAGCCTGCCACCCGAGACGAAGAACGCCCCTCCCTCACCCTCCGCCGGCACTACGAAGTCGCCGCCGAGAAAGTCTGGCGGGCGTGGACCGACCCGCAGGCGCTGAAGCTGTGGTTCGGCCCCGCAGAGATCGTCTCGGTGCCGGTGGCGGAGGTCGACCTGCGCGTGGGCGGGCGCTTCCGCGTGGTGATGCTGGCCGAGGACGGCGAGCGCCACGAGGTCAGCGGCGCCTACCGCGAGATCGAGCCGCACCGCAAGCTGGTCTTCAGCTGGGCCTGGGTCAGCACGCCCGAGCGCGAATCGCGGGTGACGGTGCTGATCGAGCCAGCGGGCAGCGGCTGCGAACTGGTGCTGCGCCATGAGCAGTTCTTCGACGAGGCCGCGCGCGCCGGCCACGAGCATGGCTGGACCGGCTCGCTGGTGAAGCTCGATGCCTTGCTGGCCGGGGCCTGATGACCGCGCCGCCGGTCGCCGATGCCGGCGGGCCGTCGGTCCGCGCGGCGGCGGATGCGATCTACCGCAACGAGTCGCGCCGCATCTTCGCGACGCTGGTGCGCCTGCTCGGCGATTTCGACCTGGCGGAGGAGGCGCTGCACGATGCCTTCCGCGCCGCGCTCGAGCAGTGGCCGGCGCAGGGCGTGCCGGCCAATCCGCGCGCCTGGCTGGTCTCGGCCGGGCGCTTCAAGGCCATCGACGGCATCCGTCGCCGCGCCCGCTTCGAGGGCTGGGACGAGGCGGCGGCCGAGGCCATCGCCGATCCCGCGCTGGCCTGGGACCAGCGCGACCCGGATGCAGAGGCCCTGGAGGACGATCGCCTGCGCCTGGTTTTCACCTGCTGCCATCCCGCGCTCCCGCCTGACGCGCAGGTGGCGCTGACGCTGCGCGAGGTCTGCGGCCTTGCGACCGAGGCCATCGCCGCGGCCTTCCTGCTGCCGGCGCCCACGATCGCGCAGCGTATCGTGCGGGCCAAGGCCAGGATCCGCGAGGCAGGCATTCCCTACCAGGTGCCAGTGGTCGCCGAACTGCCCGAGCGGCTCGACGTGGTGCTGCGCGTGGTCTACCTGGTGTTCAACGAGGGCTATGCGGCCTCTTCCGGTGCGGTGCTGACGCGGCCGGACCTGTCGGGCGAGGCGATCCGGCTGGGGCGGCTTCTGGTCG
This sequence comes from Variovorax sp. JS1663, assembly GCF_002157355.1. GTDB lineage: Bacteria > Pseudomonadota > Gammaproteobacteria > Burkholderiales > Burkholderiaceae_C > Variovorax. Next base: position 33,991 of record NZ_LYMK01000049.1, read on the forward strand.
AACTGCTGCCCGAGCCGGAGGCGATCGGGCTGCTGGCGCTGATGCTGCTGCACGAGTCGCGCCGCGCGGCGCGCACGACGGCCGAGGGCGAAATGGTGCTGCTGGAGGAGCAGGACCGCCGCCTGTGGAACCCGGCGCTGATCGGGGAGGGCAGCGCGCTGGTCGAGCGTGCGCTGCGCTCGCGCCGCTTCGGGCCCTACACCTTGCAGGCCGCCATCGCCGCCGTGCATGCCGAGGCGGCCGATCCAGCCGCGACCGACTGGGCGCAGATCGCCGGCCTCTACGACGTCCTGCTGCGCGCCGAGCCCTCACCAGTGGTGGCGCTCAACCGTGCGGTCGCGATCGCCATGCGCGACGGGCCGGGCACAGGGTTGGCACTCATCGACGAACTGCTCGCGCCCGGCGAGCTCGCGGACTACCACCTGGCGCATGCGGCGCGGGCCGACCTGTGCCGGCGCCTGGGCCGCACGGCCGAGGCGCGCGCTGCCTACGAGCGCGCGCTGTCGCTCGCGCGCCAGGCGCCGGAGCGTCAGTTCCTCCTGCGGCGGCTGGCCGCGCTGCCGCCGGCGAAGGATTCATCTTGAAACACGTTCGTCGGCCGGCGGTTGCGTTCGATGTCGATTCCGTCGGTGCCCGTTCGACCAGAGGCATCCCCAACCCTTCAAGGAGATGCAAGTGAAATACCTCTGCCTCGTGTACTTCGACCCGGCACTGCTGGCGTCGATGCCGCCCGGCGAGCGCGACCGGCTGGACAACGATTCGATGGACTACGACGAGACGCTCGAAGCCCGCGGCCAACTGGTCATCGCCGAAGCCCTGCAGCCGCCTGAGACGGCGAAGGTCGTGCACACGCGCGGCGGCGGCCTGTCGCAGACCGATGGCCCCTTCATCGAGACCAAGGAACAACTCGGCGGCTTCATCCTGGTCGACGTGCCGGACCTCAACGCCGCCATCCAGGTCGCCTCGAAAATCCCGCTGGCGAAGTACGGCGCCATCGAGGTCCGGCCCATCGCCAAGGTGGAGAGGAGCGCACCATGAAATACCTCTGCCTGATCTTCGCCACCGACGCGCAGATGAACACGATCCCGCCCGAACGGATGGGCGCCTTCGTCGATGCGCACCTGGACTACGACGACGCGCTGCGCGCCAGCGGCCACATGGTGGCCAGCGAAGGACTGGAGGCGGCGAGCACCGCGGCCGTCGTGCGCGTGCGCAATGGCCGGCTGTCGGTCACCGACGGCCCCTTCATCGAAACCAACGAGCAGCTCGGCGGCTTCTACCTGGTCGAGGCGGCGGGCGAGGAGGAGGCGGTGCGCATCGCGGCCGGCATCCCGTCCTCGCGCATCGGCAACATCGAGGTGCGGCCGGTGCATTCGCTGGTGCGGCCGGAAGGAGGCCGGTCATGAGCGCCCAGCCTGCCATCGCCCACAGGGCCGGCGCGCGCGAATGGACCGGCCTGGCCGCCATCGCGCTGCCCTGCATGCTCTACGCCATGGACCTCACGGTGCTCAACCTCGCGGTGCCGCACCTGAGCGCCGCGCTGCGGCCCACCAATGCCCAGATGCTCTGGATCGTCGACATCTACGGCTTCATGCTGGCCGGCTCGCTGATCACCATGGGCACGCTGGGCGACCGCATCGGCCGGCGCCGGCTGCTGCTGATCGGCGCGGCCTTCTTCGGCTTCGCTTCCGTGCTGGCGGCTTTGTCCACCAGCGCCGAGATGCTGATCGCCACGCGGGCGCTGCTCGGCGTGGCCGGCGCCACGCTGGCGCCCTCGACCCTCTCGCTGATCCGCAACATGTTCCTCGACCCGCAGCAGCGCACCGTGGCCATCGGCATCTGGATCGCCAGCTTCTCGGTCGGCGGCACCATCGGCCCGCTGATCGGCGGCGCCTTGCTCGAGCACTTCTGGTGGGGCTCGGTGTTCCTGGTCAGCGTGCCGGTGATGGCGCTGCTGCTGGTGATCGGGCCCTGGCTGCTGCCCGAGTACCGCGACCCGACGGCAGGCCGGCTGGATGTGTTGAGTGCCGGGCAGTCGCTGGCCGCGGTGCTGGCCGTCATCTACGGCCTCAAGCGTTTCGCGGAACAGGGCATCGGCATCGTGCCCGTGGCGGCAGTGCTGGTGGGTGTGGCGATCGGCTGGGCCTTCATCCGGCGCCAGGGCCGGCTGGCCGATCCGCTGATCGACCTGCGGCTGTTTCGCGCACCCGCCTTCAGCGCGGCGCTGCTGATCAACACGCTGGCCTTCTTCATCGCCTTCGGCAGCTTTCTCTTCGTGGTGCAGTACATGCAGCTGGTGATGGGGCTCTCGCCGCTGCAGGCCGGGCTGTGGAGCGTGCCCTCGGGCGCGGCCTTCGCGATCGGCTCGAACCTGGTGCCGCGGCTGGTGCGCCATGTGCGTCCGGGTTTCGTGATGGCCGGTGGGCTGGCCCTTGCGGCGGTCGGCTTCGCGCTGCTGGCACAGGTGGACCGGCGCGACGGCCTGCACCTGCTGGCCGGCGCCTATGCGCTGCTGTCGCTGGGCCTGTCCTTCGCGTTCACGCTGGCCGTGGACATGATGGTGGGCACCGCGCCGCCGGAGCGCGCGGGCGCGGCCTCGGCCATTTCGGAGACCAGCTCGGAGTTCGGCGGCGCGCTGGGCATCGCGATGCTGGGCAGCCTGATCGTCGCGGTCTACCGCCATGCGATGGCGGGCGCCGAGCTGGCCGGAGTGCCTTCCCGGCTCCAGGAGGCGGCACGCGCCAGCCTGGGCGTGGTGGACGACATCGCCGCGGGCCTGCCCGGTCCGGCCGCGGCGGCCCTGCTCGAGTCCTCGCGCGAAGCTTTCGCCCAGGCCTTCCGGCTGACCTGCTCGATCAGCGCGGCCATCGCGCTGGCGACCGCGCTGCTGGCCGCCCTGATGCTGCGTGGCGTGGGCAGGCCGCCGCAGGCGGCGGCCGCATCAAGTCCTTGTCCCGGCGAAGCCTGACGCCTTGCTGGGATAATCGCCGCCCATGAGCGGCAACACCTTCGGCACCCTGTTCGCGGTGACCAACTTCGGCGAATCCCATGGTCCCGCGATCGGCTGCGTCATCGACGGCTGCCCGCCCGGCATGGCCCTCAGCGAGGCCGACATCCAGGGCGACCTGGATCGTCGCCGACCCGGCACCAGCCGCCACGTGACCCAGCGCAACGAGCCCGACGCCGTGCAGATCCTCTCCGGCGTCTACGAGGGCCGCACCACCGGCACCCCGATCGCGCTGCTGATCCAGAACACCGACCAGCGCAGCAAGGATTACGGCCAGATCTCCCAGCAGTTCCGCCCCGGCCATGCCGACTTCACCTACTGGAAGAAGTACGGCATCCGCGACCCGCGCGGTGGCGGGCGCTCCTCGGCGCGGCTGACCGCGCCGATGGTGGCGGCCGGCGCGGTGGCCAAAAAGTGGCTGTTCGAAAAGTACGGCACCGTTTTCCGCGGCTGCATGGCACAGATCGGCGAGATCGAGATTCCCTTCGAGCGCTGGGAGCACGTGCCGAACAATCCCTTTTTCGCGCCCGTCGCCGATGTCTCCCGGCTGGAGGCCTACATGGACGCGCTGCGCAGGTCGGGCGACTCCTGCGGCGCGCGCATCCGCGTGACGGCCTCGAAAGTGCCGGTGGGCCTGGGCGAGCCGCTGTTCGACAAGATGGACGCCGACATCGCCTGGGCCATGATGGGCATCAATGCCGTCAAGGGCGTGGAGATCGGCGCCGGCTTCGCCAGCGTGGCGCAGCGCGGCACCACGCACGGCGACTCGATCAGGCCTGATGGTTTCGACAGCAACAACGCCGGCGGCACGCTCGGCGGCATCACGACCGGGCAGGACCTGGAGGTGAGCATCGCGATCAAGCCCACCAGCTCGATCATCAGCCCGCGCCAGTCCGTCGACATCCACAACCAGCCGGTCGAGGTCGTCACCAAGGGCCGGCACGACCCCTGCGTCGGCATCCGCGCCACGCCCATTGCCGAGGCGATGCTGGCCCTGGTGGTGATCGAGCATGCGCTGCGCAACCGCGCCCAGTGCGGCGACGTGATCGGCGCGCCCGATCCGGGGCAGTCCGCGGCAGAGGGAACGTCGCCGCAGGCGTCCTTCCTCTAGTGGCGCCGCCACCCGCCGGCGGCCGCGGCCACCTGCTGGCCTTCGCGGTTCTGTCGGCGAGCTACTTCGCCCACATCGGTTTCTTCAACCCCTACCTGCCGCTCTGGCTCAAGGACCTGGGGCTGCCGATCTTCATCATCAGCCTGCTGACCTCGGTGCAGTCGATCACCCGGGTCTTCGCGCCCTATGCGTGGGGGGCGCTCAGCGACCACACCGGCCAGCGCGTACTGCTGCTGCGCATCAGCGCGGGGGTGGCGCTCGTCGCCTCGCTGGGCCTGTGGTGGAACGGCGGCCCCTGGTGGCTGGGGCTGGTGCTGCTGGTGATGTTCACCCACACCAGCTCGATGATGTCGCTCACCGAGGCGGCCATGGCGCACCTGGTGGCCGGCGACTGGGGGCGCTACGGGCGTATCCGGCTCTGGGGTTCCGCCGGTTTCCTGGCGACCGTCTTCATCGCCGGCGAATGGTTCGAGCGCTTCGGCATGGGCCATTTTCCGGCCTGGGCGGGCGGTACGCTGGCCATCGTGCTCATCGCGACCCTGCGCCTGCCCGACATGCGCGACCCGCCGCTGGCCCATGCGGCGCAGAAGGAGCCCGTCGGCCCCGTGCTGCGGCTGCCGGCCGTGCGCTGGTTCTTCGCCTCGCTGTTCTTCCACGTGATGGCACATTTCGCGGTCTACGGCTTCCTGTCGCTGTACCTGGACTCGCTCGGCTACGGCAAGGGCGTGATCGGCCTGCTGTGGGCGCTGTCGGTGGCGTCCGAGGTGGGGTGGTTCTTCCTGCAGGGGCGGTTGCTGGGCCGCTTCGCGATGCCGCGCTGGCTGCTGATCTGCGGCGTCGCCGCGGTGCTGCGGCTCGGCCTCACCACGGGGGGCGGCGCATGGCTCTGGGCGCTGGTGTGCGCGCAGCTGCTGCACGCGCTGTCCTTCGCCGCGCACCACACCACCTGCGTCGCGATGGTGTCGCGCCATTTCCCCGGGCGGCTGCGCGGCCGCGGGCAGGCGCTCTTCACCGTGATCGGCTATGGCTTCGGCGGCGTGCTGGGTGTGCTGGCGGGCGGGGCGATCGCGCAGCACTACGGCTACGTGGTGATGTTCGGGGTGGCGACGCTGCTGGCAGTGGCGGGCAGCGTGTGTGCCTGGCGGACGCAGCGGTTGGAGTCGGGCGGTTGACGGTACCGGGGCGTCATCGCTAAAGTAAGGATTCCTTACTTCAGGGATATTCCATGCTCGCCAAGATGACCTCCAAGAACCAGTTGACGCTGCCGCGCAGCGTGACCGACCAGGTGGGCGCGGCCGAATACTTCGACGTGGAGGTGCGCGAGGGCCAGATCGTTCTGACGCCGGTGCGCATCCAGCGCGGCGATGCGGTGCGGGCCAAGCTCGCGGCGCTGGGCTTGGACGAAACCGATGTCCGCGACGCCATCGACTGGGCAAGGCAGGGCGCCGAGTCCGAGCAACTGCTGGCCGCCGAGCCGCGGCCGACCTATCGCGCCACCTCCTCCAGGAGCAGGCGCAAGGCCTGAGCGATGGCCGCTGCCGTGCGAGTGGTGTTCGACACCAACGTGGTCCTGTCCGCTCTGGTGTTCGGCGGGCCTGCAACGCGCCGGCTGCGCGGGCTGTGGCAGCAGGGGGCCTGCACGCCCCTGGTCAGCAGGGCGACGGCCGGGGAGCTGGTGCGGGTGCTGGCCTATCCGAAGTTCAGGTTGTCGCCGGCCGAGCGCGAGGAACTGCTGGCCGACTACCTGCCTTACGCCGAGGTGGTCATGCTGCCCGAGCCGCCACCCGCCGTGCCGCCGTGTCGCGATCCCTTCGACCTCCCTTTTCTGCAGCTGGCTGCAGCCGGCAAGGCCACGTTGGTCAGCGGCGACCGCGACCTGCTGGTGCTTGCCGGGCAGGCCGCCTTTCCCATCGTCGGGATCGAGCCTTTTCTGGGAGGCTTCGACGCCTCCCGAACGTAGCCTCAGCGCAGCTCCGCGCGCCTCGGAAGGTCCGCGCCGCGGCGCGAGCAGGTGAGGGCGGCTGCGCGGGCCGCGAAGCCGAGGGCTTGGCCGAGCGCTTCGGCGCCGAGCCCGGCGAGCGCCTCGGGCGTGAGGGCGTCCTGCTCGTCCAGCCAGGCCAGCAGCGCCGCCTGGAAGGTGTCGCCGGCGCCGACGGTGTCCACCACCGTGACGGCCGGGGAGGGCGTGTCGATGCGGCGTTCGCGGGTCCAGGCGGTGGCCCCGTCGCGGCCGCGGGTGACGACCACCAGCGCCGCGCCCAGCGCCAGCCAGCGCGCGGCCACCTGCTCGGGCGTCTCGTCCGGGTAGAGCAGGGCCAGGTCCTCGTCGCTGGTCTTCATCAGGTGCGCGATCGGCGCCATGAAGGCGACCACCTCGCGCCAATGCGCCAGGTCGGGCTCGACGTTGAGGCGCACGTTCAGGTCATAGGCGACCAGGCGTTGCACGCACTCGCGCGCGGCCAGCGCACGCAGGGCGCTGCCCACCGGCTCCACCGCCAGCGCGTAGGAGCCGAGTTGCAGCACGCGTGCGGCCGATGGCAGCGCCGGCAGGTTCTCGTGCGTGATCTGCCGGTCTGCCGCGTCCTTGCCGTGGAAGGCGTAGCGCGGCACGCCGGCGGCGTCCACGCTGACCACGCTGAGCGTGCTGGGCGCGTCGCTGCGCAGCACCAGCGAGGTGTCGACGCCCTCGGCCCGCAGCGAGGCCAGCAGCCGCTCGCCCGAGGCGTCGGTCGACAGGCCCGTCAGGAAGGCCACCGGCCGCTCCAGCCGCGCCAGCCCCTGCGCCACATTGAGCGGCGAGCCGCCGATGCGCGCATCGAGCGCCAGGCCGGTGGCCGTGGGCTCGCCCATGTAGACGTCCATCAGCGCTTCGCCGCAGACCACGAACATGGCATACCTTCGAAGAGTTTCATGCGGTTGATACCGAGACCAGTCCGCCGCCGGGCCGCCCCAAGGCGGACTGAGGCCCCCTCGGGGGGGCGCGAGTACACGAAGTGACGGAGCTTGGGGGCCATATTCAGCGCGGGGCTTGCCAGCCTTTGTAGTCCTTGACGTTGGTGCGCGTGATCAGCGTCGAGGGCAGCAGCGTCATCGGGTCGGCGGGCTTCTTGCCGTTCATGATGTCCTGGCCGATCTCCACCGCCTTCTGCGCGATCATGTACGGGTCCTGGCTGGCGGAGGCCTGCACCTGGGTGTCGCTCTTGAGCGCGGTCTCGATGTCGGGCGCGCCGTCGACCGAGGTGATGATGATGTTCTTGCGGTTGAGCTGCCGGGCCGCCAGGTCGGTGCCGATGGCCTGCGGGTCGTTGATGGCGAACACCGCATCCACCTTGGGGAAGCGCGTCAGGTGGTTCTGCATCACGTTGAGCCCACCCTCGCGCGAGCCCTTGGCGTCCTGGTCGTCCGACAGGATCTTGATGTCCGGGCTTTTCTTCAGCACCGACTTGCAGCCGTTGACGCGGTCGATCACCGCCGACACCTGCGGCCCGTTCTGGATGATCACGTTGCCCTTGCCGCCGAGCTTCTCGACGATGTACTGGCAGGCGATCTCGCCGGCCTGCACGTTGTTGGTCTGCACGGTCGCGTCGGCGCCGTTGGCCGCCACGTCCACGCCCACCACCACGATGCCGGCCTTCTTGGCCTTCTGCAGGGCAGGTTCGATGGCCTTGGCATCGATCGCGTTGACCAGGATCATGTCCACGCCCGAGGCGATGAAGCCGTCGATCTGCGAGAACTGCTTGTTCAGGTCGTAGTCGGCCGACAGCGCGTTCACCTTCGCGCTCGGGTTGTACTGCTTGACCTTCGCCTCCGCGCCCTTGGCGAGCGAGACGAAGAAGGGGTTGCCCATCGAGCCGAGCGTGATGCCGACGCTCTTGATCTGCTTGTTCTGGGCCTGCACGGCGGAGGTGCCGAGCAGCGAGGCCACGAGGGCCAGGGCGATCATGGATTTGCGCATGGGAGAGTCTCCAGGGTGGTTGTAGAGGAAGGGAAGGGGTCAGGTACGCGCCGAATCTTTTCGGCGATAGCGGTCCAGCGCGACCGCGCCGATGATCACCAGGCCCTTGACGATGTACTGCCAGATGTCGGACACGCCCATCAGGATCAGGCCGTTGGTCAGCACCGCGATGATCAGCGCGCCGACCAGCGTGCCCAGGATGGAGCCGGTGCCACCGACGAAGCTGGTGCCGCCCAGGATCACGGCCGCGATCGCATCGAGTTCGTAGGAGGCACCCAGCTGCAGCCCGTTGGCCGCATAGAGCCGGGCCGAGGCCATCACGCCGCCCAGGCCGGACAGCAGCCCCGAGGCGCAGTACACGAACAGCAGCACCGCCCAGACCTTGATGCCGGCCAGCCGCGCCGCCTCCGGGTTGCCGCCGACCGAGTAGATGTTCAGCCCCAGCACCGTGCGGCGCAGGATGAACCAGGACAGTGCCACCACCGCGAAGGCGATGATCACCAGCCAGGGCACGCCCAGCACCTCGCCGTTGCCGATGAAGGCGAAGGGCAGCTGGGGGTTGAACACCGTGGTGTCGCTGCCCAGCAGCCGCGCGATGCCGCGCACCGCGGTGAGCGAGCCCAGCGTCACGATGAAGGGCGGCAGCTTGAGGAAGGCGATCAGCACGCCGTTGATCAGCCCGAACAGCAGGCCGCAGCCCAGGCCCGCCGCGATGCCCAGCATGCCCAGGCCCGGAATGGTCGACACCAGCATCGCGGACACGGCCGAGGCCGCGAGGATCGAGCCCACCGAGAGGTCGATGCCCGCGGTCAGGATCACGAAGGTCATGCCGGCGGCCAGCACGATGTTGATGGAGGCCTGCTGCGAGACGATCGACAGGTTCTGCAGGCTGAAGAAGTTCTCGCTCGCGAAGCTGAAGCCGATGCACAGCAGCACCAGCACCGGCAGCATGCCGAGGGCGCGCATGATGTCCTTGCCGGAGGCGCCGCGCAGGGCGCCGGGCGCGGGGGGGTGGCCGACCGCCGCGAAGGCGGGAAGAGTCTGCTTGCTCATGATGTCTCCTGGGGGATGGGGTCCGTGCGAAACGTCAATGCAGCACGGGGGCATGGATGGCCGCCGCGCCGGTGGCCAGCGCGACGATGTTTTCCTGCGTGATGGCCAGGGCACTCGAGCCGCCGACCTCGCCGACCAGGTGGCCTTCGCGCATCACGATCACGCGGTCGCAGATGCCCACCACCTCGGCCAGTTCGCTGGAGATGACGAGCACGGCGACGCCGCGGCGCGCCAGCTCGTCGATCAGCCGGTAGATCTCGCTCTTGGCGCCGATGTCCACGCCGCGCGTGGGCTCGTCCAGGATCAGCACGCGGGGAGCCAGCTCCAGCAGCCGCGCGAGCAGCACCTTCTGCTGGTTGCCGCCGGAGAGCGAGCCCACGTTCACGCGCGGCGAGGCCACCCGGATCGACAGCTGCGAGATGGCGTCGCGGGCGCGCTGCGCGGCGCGTTTGCCGTCCATCACGCCGCCGGCCTTCGCGTCGCGCGGGCTCACCATGACGTTGATGTTGTCGCGCACCGAGAGGTCGAGGAACAGGCCCTGGCCCTTGCGGTCCTCGGTCAGGTAGAGGATGCCGGAGCGGATGGCGTCGATCGGCCGCTGGATGTCGAGCACGGGGCCGCTGCCGTTGAGCTGGACCTCGCCGCCGGTGCGCACGTCGGCGCCGAAGATCAGCCGCGCCAGCTCGGTGCGGCCGGCGCCGACCAGTCCGGCCAGGCCCAGCACCTCGCCCGCATGCAGCTCGAAGCTACAGCCGTGCACGCGCCGGCCGTCGCGCAGGTCGCGCACGGTGAGCGCCGTCTCGCCCGTGTGCTGGCCGTGGTGCTCCTTGCGGTAGAAGCCGGAGAGGTCGCGGCCCACCATCATCTTCACCAGCTTGTCGCGCGACAGCTCGGCGCGGGCGAGGGTGCCGACGTAGCTGCCGTCGCGCAGCACCGTCACCTCGTCGGCCAGCTCGTCGATCTCGTCCATGCGGTGGCTGATGTAGAGGATGGCCAGGCCCTCGTCGCGCAGCCGGCGGATCAGCGCGAACAGGCGGTCGGTCTCGTGGGTGGACAGCGGCGTGGTCGGCTCGTCCATCACCAGGATGCGGCAGTCGAAGTGCACGGCGCGCGCGATCTCCACCAGCTGGCGCTGCGCGATCGACAGCTCGGCCACGCGGGTGGACGACCCGAAGTCCGCGCCCAGGCGCTTGAGCGTGGCCTCGCACGCGGCATGCATGCCGGCGCGGTCGACCAGGCCGCCGCGGCGCAGCGGCCGGCCCATGTAGATGTTCTCGGCTGCCGTGAGGTTGGCCGCGAGGCTCAGCTCCTGGTAGATCACCGACACGCCCAGGTGCTTGGCCGCGAGCGGCCCGTCGATGTGCACCGGCTTGCCGTCGATCAGGATCTCGGCGCCGGGGTCGGGCATGTAGGCGCCCGACAGCACCTTCATCAGCGTCGACTTGCCGGCGCCGTTCTCGCCCATCAGGGCGTGCACGCGGCCGGCGCTGGCGCGCAGCTGCACGTCCTGCAGCGCCTTCACGCCGGGGAAGGTCTTGGAGATCCTGCGCAGCTCGAGCAGCGCGGGCGGGGAGTCATGCATTCGCCGTCTCCTGTGAGTGGGGGTGGAAGCGACCGCGCAGCAGGTCGGCGCGCGGCGAGAAGTTGAAGAACATCGGCAGGCTGGCCGCGCCGATGGCGCCGGCGTCGGCTCGGAAGCTGCCGCGCACGATGCGCGGGGTCTGGCGCGCCTCGGGCGCGATGGCGCGCAGGCCGGCGTCGAGGGACTGCATCAGTTGGTCGATCAGGCCGCTGTCGATGTCGCAGTCGATCACCACCACCGGCAGGTCCAGCACCGCGAGCGAGGCGCGGGTGGAGGGCACCAGCGCGTCGATGCAGTCCTCCAGCCATTCCTGCACTTCGGCGCGGCCGGCCTGCACGCAGGCCTCCAGGTCGGCATGGCCCTGCACCGCGATGCCGTGGTGGCGCAGGTGGCGGGTCAGTGCGTTCAGCGAGGCGCGCGACAGCAGGATGTCCCAGCGCCGCACCGGCGCCGGCGCGGAGTCCAGCCGGCTGGGCGGCACCGGCATCAGGCCGAGGTCGGCCGCGTTGCCGGTGCTGCCGCGCAGGCTCTCGCCGCCGATCACCGCGCCGGCACCCAGCGCCGCCCCGATGAAGACGTAGAGGAAGTCGTTCTCCTCGCGGCCGATGCCGAAGAACAGTTCGGCGATCGCGGCGGCGTTGCCGTCGTTCTCCTTGAACACCGGCTGGCCGGTGGCCTGCGCCAGCATTTCGCCGAAGTCCACCTCGTCCCAGATGCGGAAGTCGGCCTCCAGGTCGAGCTCGCGCAGCCACGCGCCGAGGTTGTAGGGTTGGGCCAGGCCGATGCCCGTCAGGCGGCGGCGCTGCGCGGCATCGAGGCGTTCGGTCATGCGCTGCACGTCCTCGCGCACCAGGGCCAGGGCCTTGTCGGGGTGGGGCAGGAGCACGTCGTGCGCCGCACGCGCGAGGATGCGGCCGCCCAGGTCGATCAGCACGGTCTCGATGCTGGTGCGGTCCAGCCGCACGCCGATGCCGTAGGCGCCCTCGGGGTTGACGCGGTAGAGGCCGGCGGGCTGGCCGCGCTGGCCTTCCTGGCGCCGGCCGGCCGGCTCGATCAGCCGCGACTCCTCCAGCGACTGCACGATGCTGCCCACCGCGGTGTTGGTGAGCTGGGCCCAGCGCGCCAGGTCGGCCTTGGAGGCCTCGCCGGCCCGGCGCAGGCGCTGCAGCAGGCTGCGCTCGTTGTAGAGGCGCAGGTTCACCGAGTTGGTGCCTCGACCGGGGCCGGCTGTCGTCACGGGCTGTCTCCTTGCGGCTTATTAATTAATTCAAGTTGAATAAATAGTAGAAGCCGATGCGTCGAACGCCATCCAGGGTTAACCCGGAAAAATGCAAGAAAGTATGGAAACAGGCCCTTCGGGCGCAGCGGACCCAGGGGCCGCGTGCATCCCCGTATCGGGCGAGCGGGTGCGCTCGGGGCTCGATCGACGCCTAGGGGACACGGCGCCTGGGGCGCCAGAATCCCAGTACAAACCCCCATTTCGCGCGAATATCGTACGAAATTGATCGATCATCGATTCGTCGCGCTGGCCAAGCCGTTGCCCGCAGGGGTGCCCGCCGCCTACAGTCCGCTCCGCCCACCCCCAACGGAGACACACCTCATGAGCAAATCCCAGGAGCACGAGCCGCAAGGCCGGCATCAGTCGAAGAAGGCCGCCGCCAGCGGCTGGATCGGCTCGGCGCTCGAGTACTACGACTTCTTCATCTACGCGACCGCGGCTTCGCTGATCTTTCCGCAGATCTTCTTCCCCAAGGGCGATCCCGCCATCGCGATCGTCGCTTCGCTGGCGACCTACGGCGTCGGCTACGTGGCCCGGCCCATCGGCGCCTTCTTCCTCGGCCACTGGGGCGACACCCACGGCCGCAAGCAGGTGCTGGTCCTCTGCATGTTCCTGATGGGCTTCTCGACCATCGCGGTCGGCCTGCTGCCCACCTACGACCAGGTCGGCCTGCTGGCACCGGTGCTGCTGGTGGTCTGCCGCCTGGTCCAGGGCTTCGCGGTTGCCGGCGAAATCTCGGGCGCCAGCTCGATGATCCTGGAGCACGCGCCCTTTGGCCGGCGCGGATTCTTCGCCAGCTTCACGCTGCAGGGCGTGCAGGCCGGCCAGATCCTGGCCGCGGCCGTGTTCCTGCCGCTGGCCCACTACATGCCCACCGAGGAGTTCAACAGCTGGGGCTGGCGCATTCCCTTCCTGCTGAGCTTCATCGTGATCGTCGCCGGCTACATCATCCGCAGGGAAGTGGACGAGACGCCCGCCTTCGCCGAGGAAGGCCAGCAGCAGCAGCGCCCGCGCTCGCCCATCGTCGACGCCTTCAAGTACAGCTGGAAGGACATGATCCGCGTCATCTGCATGGCGCTGATGAACGTGATCCCCGTCGTCGCCACCATCTTCGGCGCGGCCTATGCGGTGCAGTCGGCCTACGGCATCGGCTTCGCGAAGGACATCTACCTGTGGATTCCGGTGCTCGGCAACATCCTCGCGGTGGTGGTCATTCCCTACGTGGGCAACCTGTCGGACCGCATCGGCCGCAAGCCGCCCATCATCTTCGGCGCGCTGGCTTCCGGGCTGCTGGCCTTCGGCTATCTCTATGCGATCAGCATCAAGAGCGTGCCGCTGGCCATCTGCATGTCGCTCCTGATGTGGGGCGTGGTCTACCAGGGCTACAACGCGGTGTTCCCGAGCTTCTACCCCGAGCTCTTCCCGACCCGCACCCGCGTCTCGGCCATGGCGATCTCGCAGAACATCGGAACCGCCATCACCGCCATGCTGCCGGCCCTGTTCGCCACGGTGGCGCCTCCCGGCGCGGCCAACATCCCGCTGATCGTCGGCTCGCTGGCCTTCGGCATCACGGTGATCGCGGCGATCGCTGCGCTGAGTGCCCGCGAGACCTACCGCATCCACATGAACGACCTCGGCAATGCCGACGCGGTGCCGGTGCCGAAGCCGGAGTACGAGCGGCTGCGTGAGGAGACGCTGGTCCAAGGGCGAGCGATGAAGGCGGCTTGAGAAGCATTGAGATCGTGTCGGGTTCGGAGGAACTCGACGCCGTCAGTCGATGAAAGCGGGAAAGGGCAATGTGGAGTCATTGCCCTTTTTTGCGTCCGCCCTTGCCAGCGTTGCCGCCTTCTTCAAGTGCTTTTCGCGCTCGACAATCGCCAGCGCCTTCGCTCTGGCATCGCCGTACTTGGAAATCACGAACGCCTGGAATTGAGTGATGTTGCCGACGCGCGTGCGCGCCACCCATGCTTGGGGAACCCCATTGCGGCCTATGCGTAGGTGCACGCCAGAAACGCCAGAGGTGTTGCTGCTGTTGGTGAAGCCGGTGCTTGGCACTCGCAAGGCTATTGGAGGGTCAACCACGACGGCCTCGGGATCGGGCGCGTGCGCATCAAGATGCCGAAGTCCTTCTGCATTCAGCCTACCCCCGAGATGCAGCCGTGGTTCCCATTTGCACATGGTGCAGTTGCGGCATTTGGCCCGCGATAGCTTGGCGAAAATGTTGCGCCACTGCTCGTTGTGTGTGTGCAAAGTTGCCTAAGAAACACGATTGAGCGTAGACATACTGATGCTATCGCGAGGCTCTACCTCGAACGGAGCTTGGATTTTGTCCAATCCAAGCCAGTCCGAAGTAGTTTCTCGCCTGGATGTCCTTGCCCAGCATATGAGCTTGAGCGTCATATCCTGTGTCGCAGGCACCTTGCAGCCGTGGTTTGATTTCGCGCCCAGCAATCATTGACGACTACGAGCGGTACTCCTGTTCTGTCGGAAAAAGCCTTCGCTGCCAAATCAACGGCAACCGAGTCAACTATTGCCTTCCCCGTACTCGGCGCGAACGCCTGCTCCAGCAATCCGTCCACCCCGGCCCGGGCTCTCGTCGGATCGATGAACCGGCGGTGAGGTGCCCAACTACCGCGCTCACTGCCCGGGGGCGCGCAACTGTCGCCGTTGCCGTTCTTGCGATCAGCGAGCGCGCCTGAATTTTTCTTTAATCCAAGACCACATCGATCGAAGCAACTCCTCTCCTGTGTTCCCCTGTCCGAGTTTTTCCATTTGAGAGCCCATTCCCAAGATGGCAATAAACAGTCCGGCGATCACTGAAACAAAATACCAACCAGAACCGGGAGCATCAAGCAGTAACCATGGTCCCAAACCTACTAGCAAAGCAACTATCAGGGCAACGTCGAACAATAGCTTTCTCACTGAGAACCTCTTCGAATTGAGTCGTCAACAAGGTCTCTGGTCTTGACCCCATCCCACGGACAGGTACTTGCTTGAATCTCAAGCGCTCTCGGGTGCAGGGTTATCCACGGCGTCGGTCGGCGCTTGCGACGAACCGACCGACGCGGTGGGTAACCCGTGTTCATGGGCGCGATCGTTGTTCGCGCGTTGTTTCTCCTCGAATTGCATTGGTGACAGGTAGTCGAGCGCCGAGTGCAGCCGGCGCGGGTTGTACCAACCTTCGATCCAGGTGAACACGGCCGTCTTTGCTTCGCTCTTGCTCGTCCACTTCCTGCGGGCGATCAGCTCGCATTCGAGGCTCGCGAAGAAGCTCTCGGCCATGGCGTTGTCGTACGCGTCGCCCACCGTTCCCATCGAAGGACGCACACCCATCTCGCGACAGCGGCTGCCGAAGGCAATGCTGGTGTATTGGCTGCCTTGGTCCGAGTGGTGGATGACCGAGTCGGGTCTACGCGTGTGCAACGCCATGTTCAGCGCTGCCAGCACGAGGTCGGTCGTCATCTGCTCGCTCATGGACCAGCCCACCACCTTGCGGCTGAATGCGTCGATGACAACGGCCAGGTAGACGAAGCCCGTCCACGTCGGCAAGTACGTCATGTCGGCGACCCACAGTTGGTCAGGCGCATCCGCGCGGAAGCGCCGGTTCACCAGATCGGGCGCCGGTCGCTGTCGCGCGTTGCGTTCGGTGGTGACGGTGAACCCTCGCCGGCGGCTGACACCTCGGATGCGCGCGTTGCGCATCAGGCGGGCCACGCGCTTGCGGCTCGCTTGTTCGCCATCCATGCGCAGTTGTGCACGCACGCGAGGCATGCCATAGGTTTCATCTGAAGCCTTGTGCACCTGTCGGATCTTCTCGGTGAGCAGGGCGTTGCTCATTGCCCGCGCGCTGGGCATGCGGGCGCACCAATCGTAGAAGCCGCTGTGCGAAACACCGAGTACGCGGCACGCGGCTCGCACGCTCAGACGGCGCTGGGGGTCGGCCTGGATCGCGCTCACGAGCTCGAAGACGGCGTGGACGTCTTGTCGTGCCTCGCGGCGAACCAGGCCGTAGCCTTTACCAGAATGTCGCGCTCCTGCTCGACCTGGCGCAGCTTGCGCCGCAATCGCACCAGCTCTTCGCGTTCGGCCATCGTCAGGCCTTCCTTGCCGGGCAAAGGCTTGCCACTGTCACGCGCGCTCTGCGCGATCCAGTTGGTGATGCTCTGCGCGCTCGGGCCGAACTCACGCGAAAGCTCTGCGGGCGTCCTGCCGGCCTGCGCCAGCTCGACGATCTGTTGACGAAATTCCGCCGGATACGGCGGCTTTGATTTGGGCATTCGGGACTCCACTGATGTGAACAGTATGGCGTCCGTGAAAGGGGGTCAACTTCAGTTAGCGAGACTCCTGATGCCAGGTACGAGGCTTTCAAGCCTGTCGCCATGGTGATTAGATCGTCGCCGGCACGTTGGCCGGGTATAGCGATGCTGGTGCCCGTGGCGGCACGAATTTCTTGGGCGACCTGAACGTTGTTGCTTATGGCAAAGCCCTCTCGGCTGACACAGGCGGTTTGGACCTTCGATGGATCACCACTTGCCAAACTCAATCCCCAACTGGCATTGTCGTTGTAGCGATTGACGTAGTGTCCCAATTTGTGTGAAACGACGCCCACGAACGTTACGGCACTATTAAACCAAGTCGCTCCTAAAATCACCTTGGAAATTCCGCTGGCATCCGAGAAAAAGGCGGCACTTCCTGCCGTCTCAGCAAAAATCGCCGAAGCCCTTCCTGATTTGATGTCCACCTCCATCAAGTGGAGCTGAGATTTAAGCGTCTCCGATGAATTGATTAGACGCAAAACCTCCATCCACTGAGTAGAGTTGAATTTAGTTTGAATATCTTTAAAAACAATAGAAGTCTGGGCAATATTGGTTGTCGGCATGATTTAACTCCCTTAAATTTTATTCAATTGTCAAACGGAAAAAGCACCCAGATTCTTCATCAGATTCGAGCGAGTACCGATAATTCTCATTTAAGCGATAGTGAAGCACTACGACATGAGCGCCTACAAGACGATCAACCGCCTCCGGCGTAGATATATTGACGTATCGAAACGGCTGAGCCAGATTAAGACCAAATGGTTTTCCAGACAAATCGATCCATATTTTATTTTTTATACAATAATTTGAAGTTTTAATATCAATGCGCACATTTGTCGTCATCCCCCTATTGATCTCGAAGCGAGAAAGGGCGAACGATTCAATATCCCACCCCAGCTCTTGAATTACCTTTTTGATTTTTTCCTTGATCTGAGCCTCGCTATCTGCCTCCATCTCCAACTCATGTACGGCTCGCAAGAATTTTTGCGCCGCAATTTCGGGCGGCGTTGACGCCAGTACTTTTTTTTCTGATTCTGTGGCTTTTTGCAAAACTTCTTCTTGAGCAAAGATCGGAAAAAAGGCCTGGCAACTCAGCCAACAGATCAACAAGCGCTTCATACCCAAATCCGCCAGCCGCTTTCATTTGCCGCTATTGACGAGGTAATTAGTCGGAAAGCTTCGCCACTGGTGGTGTCGCCGCCATCGATGGCTATGTCAGCGGCATCGACCAGCAGCACGTCGTCGCCGGCTCCGCCCGAGAGGCGGTCGGCGCCCGTGGAGCCCGCCAGCCAGTTGGCCTGCGCATCGCCGGTGAGGGTGTCGTTGCC
>NZ_LYMK01000050.1 GCF_002157355.1 Variovorax sp. JS1663
ACCACCACCACCACCACCACCACCACCACCGCCTCCGCCATTGCCTCCGCGCCCGCGGGCCTGGGGCCCGCTGGCCAGCGGATTCGGGATCGGCCCGTCGCGGTTGTCGTCCTGCGGACCGCCACCATTGCGATTGCCGCGCCGCTTGTTGCGGTGCCGGTTGTTGCGCCCACCGCCATCCTGGCCGCCGCCCTTCGGGCCACCGCCGCGGCCCGGCCTGTCGGCGCCGGCTGCCTGGAACAGGGCACGGATGTCGCGCTCGTCCAGTTCCATCCACGCGCCGCGCTTGAGGCCGCGCGGCAACACCATGGCGCCGTAACGGATGCGGATCAGCCGGCTGACCGCATGACCCACGGATTCGAACAGCCGGCGCACCTCGCGGTTGCGGCCTTCGGAGATAGTCACCCGGTACCAGCAGTTCGAGCCTTCGCCGCCACCGTCCTCGATGGTGCCGAAGTGCGCCATGCCGTCATCGAGGCGCACGCCTTCGAGCAGGCGCTGCTTCTCCTCGCTGCTGAGCGCGCCCAGCACGCGCACCGCGTACTCGCGCTCCAGGCCGAAGCGCGGGTGCATCAGCTGGTTGGCGAGCTCGCCCGAACTCGTGAAGAGGAGCAGACCTTCGGTGTTGAGGTCCAGCCGACCGACCGACTGCCACTTGCCCTGCGGCAGACGCGGCAGCTTGCGAAAGACAGTGGGCCGGTTCTGCGGATCGTCGTGCGTGACGACCTCGCCGACGGGCTTGTGGTAGGCGATCACGCGCGCCGGCGGCGGCGCGATGCGGTAGCGGATCGGCTTGCCGTTGATCTTGACCTGGTCGCCGAACTGGATGCGCTGGCCGATGTGGGCCGGCTCGTTGTTGACCGAGATGCGCCCCTGCAGGATGAGGTGCTCCATTTCAAGCCGGGAACCGAGGCCGGCCTGCGCCAGGACCTTGTGCAGCTTGGGCGAATCGGCCTCGGGCAACAGCACGCGCTTGAGCGGCGGCACCTCGGGGCTGTCCTCGTCGGCATCGAACTGGCCCGAGACCACGTCGGTGAAGCGGATCGGCTCGGGCGGCGGCGCGTTGCGCTGCTCGCGTTCGGCAGCACGACGGGCGCGGTCGAGATCGTCCTCGTCGTCGTCGTCGATATCCTCTTCATCTTCCTCCTCGTCGTCGAAACGCTGCTCCTGCGCCGCTTCTGGTTCCGGCTCCGGCGCCCGCGCCGTGGGTTCGGGGATCACCGCTGCGACCACGGGCGCGGCGCGTGCGGGCGCGGGCGCGCCGGGATCATCGCTCGCCTGGGCGTCCTGGCCTTGCTGCACTTCCTGGCCCTCTTCGCCTTCGGCCACGGGTGCCGGGACCGTCGCCTTGCGCTTGCGCGGGCGGCGCTTGCGAGGCGCATCGCCCGCCACCTCGGACTCCGGCGCGGCCTGGGCTTCGCTCGGTTGCGCTGGCGACGTCGCAGGCTCGTCGCCGGACGGGGGATCGACCGGCAGCATCGCTGCGTCTTCTGGATCGGATGGGCTCATGATCGGGTTCCGGAACGAACGGCGGGGGTGTCTTCCTCGTCGGGCTCGACATCGGGCTCGGAGGCGACGGGCGTGGAAACTTCGGGGTGAGAGGTGTCGGGCTCGGGCTCGGGCTCGGCTTCGACGTCGGCTTCGAGCGCGGTATCGGCGTCCGGCAGCCTATCGGCCGAGACCTCGCCGACGCTGACGGATTCGAGGTCGGGCCCGGGGATCGAAGCCGCCTCGTCGGCTTCGGCTTCAGCAGGCGCTTCGACGGCCGACATCGAAGCGGGCTCGGCGTCCGCCTCCGAGGCATCGACAGGGTCTGCTTCTTCGATCGGCAAACCTGCCTGCCCGTCCGCCGCCTGCGCCAGCGCCGCAACCAGCCCGGCCTGCTGGGCGGGCGTCTCGATCACGGGCAACTGGTCCAGCGACTCCAAGCCCAGGTCGTCGAGGAACTGCCGGGTCGTCGCGTAGAGCGCCGGGCGTCCCACCGTCTCGCGGTGACCGATGACCTCGACCCAGTTGCGGTCTTCGAGCTGCTTGAGGATCTGGGAATTGATGGTCACGCCGCGGATGTCTTCCATGTCGCCGCGCGTGACCGGTTGCCGGTAGGCGATGATGGCCAGCGTCTCCAGCGCGGCGCGCGTGTAGCGCGGCGGCTTTTCCGGGTGCAGGCGATCGAGGTGGTCGCGCAGTTCCGGACGGCTCTGGAAGCGCCAGCCCGTGGCCACGCTCACCAGTTCCAGGCCGCGCTGGGACCAGTCTTCCTGCAATTCGAGCAGCAGCGACTTGATCGTGTCGGCGCCCAGCTCGTCGTCGAACAGCACGCGCAGTTCGCGCACCGGCAAGGGCTGGGTCGAACAGATCAAGGCGGTTTCGAGAATGCGCTTGGCATCCGCCGTATTCATGATTCGCGGTATCCGGGAAAAGGCGCCTTGCAGGCGCTTGTTTTTCAGAAGGATGGAAGAAGGCGCTGCCGGCACGCGGGCGATTGCAGCGAAGCCGGCATCGGGCGCCGGCACGGCTCTCGGGCCGTCAGGCGCGATTGTAATCCAGCCCCCAGGCCTGCATAGCCTGCACAAGATCGGGCGGCGGAGGGGCCAGGAACTCCATCGGCGCGTCCGTCATCGGATGCACGAAGGCAAGCCGAAAGGCATGGAGGGCCTGCCGCTGCAGCCCGGCCGCAGCGGCGCCGCCGTACAGCGCGTCGGCGACCAGCGGATGTCCGATGGAGGCCATGTGGACACGGATCTGGTGGGTGCGGCCGGTCTCCAGCGTGCAGCGCACTGCGCAGCCCTGCTCGTTGCTGTCGAGCGCCTCGATCAGCGTGCGCGCGGGCTTGCCCGAGTGCCGCTCGAGATCGACCACCGCCATGCGCAGCCGATTGCGCGGATCGCGCCCGATCGCCCCGTCCACGTGGCGCGACGCGGCGCCCTGCCAGCTGCGGTGCGCCAGCGCGAGGTACTGGCGCTTGACGTCGCGGGCCGCAATCAGCGCCACCAGCGCATCCATGGCCGCGCGGCTGCGCGCGACCACCATCAGCCCGCTGGTGTCCCGGTCCAGCCTGTGCACGATGCCGGCCCGCGGCAGCAGCGCGGCCCGCGGGTCCAGCGCGAGCAGGCCGTTGAGCAGCGTGCCGCTCCAGTGGCCCGGTGCCGGGTGGACCACCAGCCCGGGCGGCTTTTCGATGATGCGCAGATGCTCGTCCTCATGCAGCACCGCGATCGGCATGGCCTCGGGCTTGAAGGCCTGGCTCTGCGGGGTGGGCCGCAGCTCGATGCTGCCGATCTCGCCGGCATGCACCGTCGCCGAAGGCTTGGTCAGCAGGCGCCCCTGGACCTCGACCGCGCCGGCATCGATCAGCTGCTGCAGGTAGCTGCGGGAGAACTCGGGCACCAGGGCCGCCAGCGCACGGTCGAGCCGCTGCCCGTGCAGGGGCTCGTGGATCAGGAAGCTGCGGCATTCGCCGGGCTCGGACAGCTCGGCGCTCTCGTCGTGCTCGCCGGCGTCCGAAAGGGCCTCCAAGGGGGTGGCCGATATAATTGAAGGCGTTTTTTTCACGAAAGCCTGATGTGATGCATCGCGCCAAATTATCGGCTCTCCCCGCCTGGCTGGCCTTGTGCTCGGCCGCATGGCTGCTGGCCGGCTGCTCGTCGACCCAGACCGACAGGACTGCGAACTGGAGTCCCAACCGCATCTACGCCGAAGCCAAGGAAGAAGCCGACTCGGGCGCCTACGACAAGGCCGTGCCCCTGTTCGAGAAGCTCGAAGGCCGTGCCGCCGGCACGCCGCTCGCGCAGCAGGCGCAGCTGGACAAGGCCTACGCGCAGTACAAGTCCGGCGAGCGGCCCGCCGCCATCGCGACACTGGACCGCTTCATGAAGCTCCATCCCGCCAGCCCGGCGATGGACTACGCGATCTACCTCAAGGGTGTCATCAATTTCAACGACGACCTGGGCCTGTTCTCCTGGCTGACGCGCCAGGACCTGTCCGAGCGCGACCAGAAGGCCGCCAAGGAATCCTTCGAGTCCTTCAAAGACCTCGTCACCCGCTTCCCCGAGTCGCGTTACACCCCCGATGCGCGCCAGCGCATGAACTACATCGTGAACTCGCTGGCCCAGTACGAGGTGCACGTTGCGCGCTACTACTACACGCGCGGCGCTTACCTGGCGGCCATCAATCGCGCACAGATCGCGCTGGCCGATTACCGCGAGGTGCCGGCGCTCGAAGAGGCGCTCTACATCATGGTCCAGTCGTACGACGCGCTCGGCATGACGGACCTCCGCGACGACACCAAGCGCGTCCTGACCTCCAACTACCCCAAAAGCGAGTACTTGACGCGCGGCTTCCGCGGCAAGGACGATCCTTGGTGGAAGCTCTGGTAGCGGGATAGAAAGACGCCCAGCCGACGTGCTCAGCGCGCAGAGCATGCGCCAGCGCGATCGCCAGCAGCACCGACAGCACCGCCTCCGTTTCCTCGAGCGCCCGTTCGCGTCCGCGCTCGGGCATTGTGAATTCACGAGGGAGCTCGCACGCCAGCACCCTTCCGCTCTGGATCAGGGCGCCCAGGCTCCGCATGCCGCCCTCAATGCACGAGTTCGGCCAGCGCGCTCTCGAAGTCTTCCGCGCTCTCCAGCCGCCGCATTGGCGGCAGGGCGGCCAGCAGGCGGCGTCCGTAGCCCATGGTCGCGAGCCGCGTGTCGCAGATCACCAGCACGCCGCGGTCGGTCTCGCGCCGGATCAGCCGGCCGGCGCCCTGCTTGAGCGCGACGGCCGCCTCCGGCAGCGAGTATTCGCCGAAGGCGCTGCGGCCCTGCGACTCGAGACGCTGCGAACGTGCCTCGACCAACGGATCGTTGGGCGGCGGGAAAGGCAGCTTGTCGATCACCACCAGTTGCAGGGCGTCGCCGGGGGCATCGAAGCCCTCCCAGAAGGAGGCCGAGGCCACCAGCACACAGCCCACACGGCCGTGTTCGGCGCCCTCGCGGAAACGCTCCATCAGCACGCGCTTGGGCAGTTCGCCCTGGACCAGCACCTCGGGACGGCCCGCGGCCTCCATCGGCTCGAAATGCTGTCGCATTGCGTCGCCGATGCTGCGCAACGCGCGGAGGGTCGTGGTCAGCACCAGCGTGCGCCCGCCGAGCACGGCAGCGCCACGCGCGGCGAGTTCCGCCACCCGCGCGCTGTGCGCCGGATCGTTGGGCTTGGGAAAGGCGCGCGGCACGTAGAGCGCCGCCTGCTGCGCATAGTCGAAGGGACTTTTCACGCGCAGCACTTCCGCCTGATCCAGCCCGCAAGGCTCGGTGAACCAGCGCAGCTTCGGATCGTCGCCCAACGTGGCCGAGGTGAAGACCCAGGCGCGGCCCAACACTCCCGACTCCCCCTGATCGGTCTTCAGCACCCGGGTGCGCACCGCCTCGGCAATGTCCAGCGGCGACTCCACCAGCCGCAGTTGCGTGCCCACATCCACCCAGCGCACCGACTCCGGTGCACAGGCATCAGCGAACCGCGCGGCGCGCTCGGTCAACTGCTCGGCGCGCTCGTGCAGCCGCACGAAATCGGGAGACAGCTCGCTGACCGTGTCCAGCCCGCGCGCCGCTTCCGCGAAGGCATGGCGCAGCGCATCGAGGGCGTCCTGCCAGGCATCGGCCGGCACACCTTCCGGCGCGGCCCCAGCCCAGCGCAGCTTGGCTCCCGGCCACTGCTTGCCGGCGGCGAGCCGCAGCTCGCGCGCGGCCCGCTCGGTGGCGGCCACCAGTTGCTGCCAGTCGACCAGCCCACGCGCATGCTGCAGGCCGGCCGCCAGCATGTCGCGCGCGAAGTCCAGCGCCTGCCCACTGCCGAGCTGCACGCCGAGGAACTGCACGCCGGTCTCGTTGAGCTGGTGCGCCTCGTCGAACACCACCACGCGCACGGAAGGCAACAGTTCGGCCATGCCCGATTCGCGCACCGCCAGGTCGGCGAAGAACAGGTGGTGGTTGATCACCACCACGTCGGCCGCCATCGCCTCGCGCCGCGCCAGGTTCACATGGCAGGGCTTGAACTGCGGGCATTGCGCGCCCAGGCAGTTCTCGCGGGTGGAGGTCACCAGCGGGATCAGCGGCGAGCGCTCGTCCAGCCCCGGCAGTTCGGCCAGGTCGCCGGTGCGCGTGGCCTTGGACCACTGCTCGATCTTGGCCAGCGTGCGCAGGCTGCCGCGCTCGGGCAGCGACGCATCATGACGGGCCTGGTCCAGCCGGTGCAGGCACAGGTAGCTCGCGCGCCCCTTCAGCAGGGCCGTGCGCAGCGGCAGACCCAGCGCCGCGACCAGCCGCGGCAGGTCTCGGCCGAAGAGCTGGTCCTGGAGTGCCTTGGTGGCGGTCGACAGCAGCACCCGCTCGCCGCTCAGCAGCGCCGGCACCAGATAGGAGAAGGTCTTGCCGACGCCGGTGCCGGCCTCGACCACCAGCACGCCGCCTTCATCGATCGCGCGGGCCACCGCCAGCGCCATCTGCGTCTGGCCCTCGCGCTCGCGGAACTGCTCGGCCGCCTGGGAGAGCACGCCGTCCTGCGCGAAGGCGGCGCGGACTTCGTCGGCCAGTTGTCCGGCCTGCGCAGCCCCGGGGCGGCGTTCGTCCGGAGCGGCCAGGTCCGCCTCGAAATCATCGGGCCAGTCGACGATCGACATCAGGCGGGTTCCTGCGGGTCCAGCAGGCACTCCAGCTGAACGATCCGATCGCGCAGCGCCAGCCGCTTCTTCTTCAGCCGCCGCAGCAGGAGTTCGTCGCGCAGCTCGACCGCTTCCGCCAGGCGGTCGATGGTCGCGTCCAGGTCGGCATGCTCGATGCGCAATTCGATCAGCTGGCGGGACAGGGAATGGAGATCGGAGTCCAAGGAACAGTGTGCAATGCTGCGCAAGAGCGCTCTCGGGCCTCGCCGGGCATGGCGCGGGTTGACTCGATAATACGTCGTCGTTCCACTCCCTAGACTCCATGAAAGATCCCGCCGCCGTCGCCAGCGCGCCCCCGGTTCGAGGTTACCGACTCGCTGCCGCCACCGGCCTCCACAAGGGAGATCGCCCCTACCAGCAGGACCAGGTCATGATGATGACCCACCCGCGAGCGCCCGGCTGTGTGCTGGGCGTGGTGGCCGACGGGATGGGCGGGCGCAGCGGCGGGCGCAAGGCCTCGGACCAGGTGCTGATGACGGCGCGCCAGCTGTTCTCCCGCTACAAGCCCGGGCGTGACGAGGCGGTGCATGTGCTGCGGCAGTTGCTGGAGGATGCCAATACCGTCATCAAGCTGACCGCGATCTCCAGCGAGCAGGAACCGCACAGCACCCTGGCCGCCTTCCTCATGAATCCCGAGGGCGACTGTGCCTGGATCCATGCTGGCGATTCGCGCATCTACCACTTCCGGCGCGGCGAACTCATCAAGCGCACCAAGGACCACTCCTACGTGCAGGTCCTCGTGGACCGCGGCGAGATCTCCGAGGACGAGGCCAACATCCATCCACAGGGCAACATCCTGCTCGGCTGCCTGGGCATGAAGTCCACACCGCCGCCGGTGGACATCCACTTCGTTCCCAAGCTGGAGCCCGACGACCTGCTGCTGGCTTGCAGCGATGGCCTGTGGCACTACTTCAGGCCGGAGGAGATGGGCCGGGTTCTGGCGGAGCAGACGCCGCGCGCCGCCGCCGAGCTGCTGGTGGCCGAGGCACGCCGGCGCGCCTGCGGTACCGGCGACAACATCTCGCTGGCCATTCTCAAGCTGGAATCGCTGCCGGAGCCGGAAGACAACTGAGCTCCCTGCAGCGCGGCGTTTAGGGCGGCGTGGGCAGCGGCGCCGCGCGGGGCTTGGTGTTCCTGGCGTTGCGGCGCTCGAGGTCGATGCGATGCTGCTCCGACCGATCCAGCCTGCGCTCGTTGGCCTGGCTCTTGGCCGGCGCTTCGGCGCGGCGGTTGGCGGCCTTCGCCTGCTTCTCGGCGTACTCGCGCTGCTTCTGCTCGAACTGGCGCTGCTTCCCGGCCGCTTCCGCCTCCAGCCGCTCGCGGTCGTCGGCATGGTCGGCCGCGCGACGCTCACGGTCTTCCTGCGCCTTCAGCGCGCGCTCGCGCTCGGGCGCCGTGTCCTGCGGGCGCGGGTTGGTCTTCTTTTCCTCGAGGCGATCAAGGGCGGCCGCGCCGCGGCGCTTGCGCTCGATGTCGTTGATCGCGCCCTCCTGGCGCTTGATGTTCTCGGTGTCCGTGCGATGACGCCGCCGGCTGTCTTCCAGGCAACCCTGGACCGCGAACTTCTTGTAGCACGCAGCCTGCTCCTGCGCATGCCGCGCATCCACCGCCTTGCGCTCCTCCGCCAGGCGGGCGCGCTCGGCCTCGAAGTCCATGTTGCCGGTGGTGGCGGTGGTCTGCGCCCACAGCGGGGTGGTGCCAAGGCAGACCAGGAGAACGAACAGCAGTTTCTTCATGTGAGACGGGTGTCGACGACGCGGCGCTCCAGCGCAAGGAATTCGGTCGACTGCATCTCGTTGAGCCTGGACACCGTGCGCGGGAACTCGT
Organism: Variovorax sp. JS1663; assembly: GCF_002157355.1. GTDB lineage: Bacteria > Pseudomonadota > Gammaproteobacteria > Burkholderiales > Burkholderiaceae_C > Variovorax. The sequence goes on from NZ_LYMK01000050.1 coordinate 8,528, forward strand.
GGGCCAGCGGCCCCTCGGTATACAACTCTTCGGGCGGCACTTCGGCCGACATGATCAGTTTCACGCGCCGATCGTAGAACACGTCGACGAGCCAGGTGAAACGACGTGCTTCCGAGGCCATGCGCACGGGCATGTGCGGCACGTCGGACAGCAGCACGGTGTGGAACTGGCTCGCGATCTCCAGGTAGTCGTTCTGCGAGCGTGGGCCGCCGCACAGGGTCTTGAAGTCGAACCAGACCACGCCGCCGGCCTTGCGCCGCGCATGGATCTCGCGCGCTTCGATGTGCAGCACCGGGTTCTCGTCGGCGCTTTCGGCCAGGCGTTCGAAGGCGTGCCGCATCTCCTTGTCGGCCTCCGCGCCATTGGGCGTGAGGTAGAGCTTCACCTGCTCCAGCGTGCGGCGGCGGTAGTCGGTGCCGTTGTCGACGTTGACCACCTCCAGGCGCTGGTTCAGCAGCTCGATCGCGGGCAGGATGCGGTCGCGGTGCAGCCCGCCAGGATACAGGTCGTCGGGCCTGAAGTTCGAGGTCGTCACGAAGCCGACGTCGTTGTCGAACAACGCCGTCAGCAGCCGATGCAGGATCATGGCATCGGTGATGTCGGCGACGTGGAATTCGTCGAAGCAGATCAGCTTGTAGCGCTTGGCAATGCGGCGTCCGAGCTCCTCCAGCGGATTGACAGTGCCCTGCAGCTCGGCCAACTCGCGGTGAACCTCGCGCATGAACTCGTGGAAGTGCAGCCGCGTCTTGCGCCGCAGCGGGACCGCATTGAAGAAGCAGTCCATCAGGAAGCTCTTGCCGCGCCCCACCCCGCCGTACATGTACACGCCGCGCGGAATCTCCGGACGGTTGATCAGCTTCTTGAAGGCGTTCGAGCGCTGCGTCTTGTACTCGGCCCACTCCGAGGCGCAACGCTCAAGCGCCTCGACGGCGCGCAGCTGCGCGGGGTCGCTCTGGAACCCCCGCGCAGCCAGCTCGGCTTCGTAGGCTTGCTTGACGCTCAAGGTCAGAAGTTCAGCGTGCGCTTGTCGACGGCAAGCGCCGCTTCCTTCGTCGCCTCGGACAATGAAGGATGCGCGTGGCAGATGCGCGCGATGTCCTCGGCGCTGGCCTTGAACTCCATCGCCACCACCGCCTCGGAGATGAGCTCGCTGGCCATCGGGCCAACGATGTGCACGCCGAGGATCTCGTCCGTGGCCGCATCGGCCAGGAACTTGACCATGCCGGTGGTGTCTCCCAGCGCGCGGGCGCGCCCGTTGGCCAGGAAGGGGAAAGTGCCCGCCTTGTACGCGCGGCCCTCGGCCTTGAGCTGCTGCTCGGTCTGTCCGACCCAGGCGATCTCCGGGGAGGTGTAGATCACCCACGGGATGGTGTTGAAGTTCACGTGCCCATGCTGGCCCGCGATGCGCTCGGCCACCGCCACGCCCTCTTCTTCGGCCTTGTGCGCCAGCATCGGGCCGCGCACCACGTCGCCGATGGCCCAGACGTTGGGCAGGTTGGTCTTGCACTCGTCGTCCACCACGATGGCGCCGCGCTCGTCGAGCTTGAGGCCCACCGCCTCGTGGTTCAGGCCGATGGTGTTGGGCACGCGGCCGATCGACACGATCAGCTTGTCGACTTCCAGCGTCTGGGCCTCGCCCTTGGCATTGGTCCAAGCGACGCTCACGCCCTTCTTGCCGGTCTTGACCTCGCCGACCTTCACGCCCAGCTCGATCTTCAGGCCCTGCTTGGTGAAGGCCTTCTGCGCTTCCTTGGCGATCTGCTCGTCCACCGCACCCAGGAAGGTGGGCAGCGCTTCGAGCACCGTGACCTCGGAGCCGAGGCGGCGCCAGACCGAACCCATCTCGAGGCCGATGACGCCCGAGCCGATCAGGCCCAGCTTCTTCGGCACGCCGGGAATGCGCAGCGCGCCGTCGTTCGAGAGGATGTACTCCTCGTCGAAGTCCGCGCCCGGAAGCGCGCGCGCATTGGAACCGGTGGCGACGATGATGTGCTTGCCCTCGATCGTCTCCTCGGCCGCGCCGGCGACCTTGATCTCGTAGCCGGCGCTTCCCACCTTCACGAAGGACCCGCGGCCGTGGAAGGACGTGACCTTGTTCTTCTTGAACAGGTAGGTGATGCCGTCGTTGTTCTGCTTCACCACCGCATCCTTGCGGCCGACCATCTTGTCCAGATCCAGGCCCAGGCCCTCGATCTTGATGCCGTGGTCGGCGAAGTGCTTCGCGGCGTGCTCGAAATGTTCCGAGGACTGAAGCAGCGCCTTGGAGGGGATGCAGCCCACGTTGGTGCAGGTGCCGCCGAGGGCGGGGCCGCCCTTGGCGTTCTTCCACTCGTCGATGCAGGCGACGTTGAAGCCGAGCTGCGCCGCGCGAATGGCCGCGATGTAGCCGCCTGGGCCGCCACCGATGACGATGACGTCGAATTGCTTGTTGGACATCCGTTTCTCCTCAGATGTCGAACAGCAGGCGAGCGGGGTCTTCCAGCGCTTCCTTCATCGCGACCAGGCCCAGCACGGCCTCGCGGCCGTCGATGATGCGGTGGTCATAGGACATGGCGAGGTAGTTCATCGGCCGGACCACGATCTGGCCGTTCTCCACCACCGCACGGTCCTTGGTGGCGTGCACGCCGAGGATGGCCGATTGCGGCGGGTTGATGATGGGGGTGGACAGCATCGAGCCGAACACGCCGCCGTTGGAGATGGAGAAGGTACCGCCGGTCATCTCCTCGATGCCCAGCTTGCCGTCGCGGGCCTTCTGGCCGTACTCGGCGATCTTCTTCTCGATGTCGGCGAAGCTCATCTGGTCGGCATTGCGCAGGATCGGCACCACCAGGCCGCGCGGCGAGCCCACCGCGATGCCGATGTCGAAGTAGCCGTGGTAGACGATGTCATTGCCGTCCACCGAGGCGTTGAGCACCGGGTACTTCTTGAGCGCATGCACCGCGGCCTTCACGAAGAAGCTCATGAAGCCGATCTTGACGCCGTGCTCCTTCTCGAACTTCTCCTGGAAGCGCTTGCGCATCTCCATCACCGGGGCCATGTTGACCTCGTTGAAGGTGGTCAGGATGGCGTTGGTGGACTGCGACTGCAGCAGGCGCTCGGCGATGCGGGCGCGCAGGCGGCTCATCGGCACGCGCTCTTCCGGACGGTCGCCCAGGTCCTGCGCGGCGGCCGGCGAAGCGACCTGCGGCAGGGTCGTCTTCGGCACGCCGGTGGGGATGGCCACGGGCGCAGCCGTCTTCGCAGTGACGCCGCCGGCGACCGCGGCCAGCACGTCGCCCTTGGTGACGCGGCCGTCCTTGCCGGTGCCGCCGACGTCGGCGGTCGTGAGCTTGTTGTCCGCCAGCAGCTTGGCGGCGGCCGGCATGGCGACGTCGGACTTGGCGCCGCCCGTGGCAGCGGCAGCAGGTGCCGCAGCCGGCGCCGGGGCGGCAGCAGGCGCCGCCGGCGCCGCAGCGGGCGCAGCCGCACTGGCCTTGGCGTCGGTGTCGATCTTGGCGATCACCTGGTCGGCCACGACCGTGGCGCCGTCGCCAGCGACGATCTCGGCGAGCACGCCGGCCGAGGGCGCCGGCACTTCAAGCACGACCTTGTCGGTCTCGATCTCGATCAGGATTTCATCGACGGCAACCGCTTCGCCGGCTTTCTTCTTCCACTGCAGCATGGTGGCCTCGGCCACGGACTCGGACAACTGGGGGACTTTGACTTCAACGATAGACATTTTGAGAGTTCCGCTTCGTGTTTCTTCGCAGGCTTGGATGTTCTTACTTGGTCAGCACGAAGCCCTTGAGCTTGGCGAAGGCACCGTCGACCAGCGCCTTCTGCTGTTCCTGGTGCAGGTGCGAGTAGCCGACCGCCGGCGACGCCGAGGCGGCGCGGCCCGCGTAGCCGAGCTTCTGGCCTTCCTGCAGGTTCTCGTGAATGTTGTGCTGCACGAAGAACCAGGCGCCCTGGTTCTGCGGCTCGTCCTGGCACCACACCACGTCGACGAGGTTGGGGTACTTCTTGAGTTCGGCGCCGAAGGCCTTGTGCGGGAAAGGATAGAGCTGCTCGACGCGGATGATGGCCACGTCGTCGTTGCCCTTCTCCTCGCGCTTCTTCGCCAGGTCGTAGTAAACCTTGCCCGAGCAGGCGATCACGCGCTTGACCTTGTCGGCCTTCAGTTCCTTGTTGTCGGGGATGACGGTCTGGAAACTGCCCTTGGTGAATTCGGACAACGGCGAAGTCGCGTCCTTGTTCCGCAGCAGCGACTTCGGCGTCATGATGACCAGCGGCTTGCGCAGGTTGCGCACCATCTGGCGACGCAGCACGTGGAAGATCTGGCTGGCCGTGGTCGGCTGCACGATCTGGATGTTGGTGTCGGCCGACAGCTGCATGAAGCGCTCCAGGCGCGCCGAGCTGTGCTCGGGGCCCTGCCCTTCGTAGCCATGCGGCAGCATCAGCGTGATGCCGTTGACGCGGCCCCACTTCACCTCGCCCGAGGCGATGAACTGGTCGATCACCACCTGCGCGCCGTTGGCGAAATCGCCGAACTGCGCTTCCCAGATCACCAGCGTGTTGGGGTCGTTGGAGGCGTAGCCGTATTCGAAGGCCAGCACCGCCTCTTCCGACAGGATGGAGTCGATGACGACGAAGGGCGCCTGGTTCTCTGCCACGTTCTGCAGCGGCACATAGGTGCCTTCGTCGAACTTCTCGCGGTTCTGGTCGTGCAGCACGGCGTGGCGGTGGGTGAAGGTGCCGCGGCCGCTGTCCTCGCCCGACAGGCGCACCGGGTAGCCGCTGGCCACCAGCGAGGCGAAGGCCATGTGCTCGCCCATGCCCCAGTCGACGTTGATCTCACCGCGGCCCATGGCGGCGCGGTCGTCCAGCACCTTCTTGACCAGCGGGTGCACGGTGAAGTTCTCGGGCGCCTTGGTGATGCGCTCGGACAGACGCTTCCACTCGGCCAGTGGAATGGCGGTGTCGCCGGCGTCGGTCCACTTCTTGTTGAGGAAGGGGCTCCAGTCGACCGCGTACTTGCTCTTGAAGTTGGTCAGGACGGCGTTGATCGTGTTCTTGCCGGCATCGAAAGCGGCACGCTGCGCCTTCACCAGGTCGTCGCCGAGCGTGTCGCCCAGGCCCTGCGTCGCCAGCTTGTCGGCGTAGAGCCTGCGCGTGCCGGGGTGGGCACTGATCTTCTTGTACATCAGCGGCTGGGTCAGCGAGGGGGTGTCCTGCTCGTTGTGGCCCAGCTTGCGGAAGCAGACGATGTCGACCACCACGTCCTTCTGGAACTCCATGCGGAACTCCAGGGCCAGCTGGGTGGCCAGCACCACGGCTTCGGGATCGTCGCCGTTCACGTGCAGTACCGGGGAATCGATCATCTTGACGATGTCGGTGCAGTACAGCGTCGAGCGGCTGTCGCGCGGGTCGCTGGTGGTGAAGCCGATCTGGTTGTTGATGACGATGTGCACCGTGCCGCCGGTGGAGTAGCCACGGGTCTCGGCCAGCGCGAGCGTTTCCATCACCACGCCCTGGCCCGCGAAGGCAGCGTCGCCGTGGACGATCACGGGCAGCACCTGCTTGCCCAGCGGGTCGGCACGGCGGTCCATGCGGGCGCGTACGGAGCCCTCGACCACCGGATTCACGATCTCCAGGTGCGAGGGGTTGAAGGCCAGGCTCAGGTGCACGGGGCCGCCAGGGGTGGACACGTCGGAGCTGAAGCCCTGGTGGTACTTGACGTCGCCGCTGGGCAGGTCTTCCGGCGCCGTGTGGTCGAACTCGGCGAACAGGTCGGCGGGCATCTTGCCCAGCGAATTGACCAGCACGTTGAGGCGGCCGCGGTGGGCCATGCCGATCACGATTTCCTGCACACCCTTGGTGCCGGCCTGGTTGATCAGCTCGTCCATGGCGACGATGAAGCTCTCGCCGCCCTCCAGCGAGAAGCGCTTCTGGCCCACGTACTTGGTGTGGAGGAAGCGCTCCAGGCCCTCTGCGGCCGTCAGGCGCTCGAGGACGTGCTTCTTCTGCTCGGTCGAGAGCTTGGGATTGGTGCGGGCGCTCTCCAGCTTCTGTTGCCACCAGCGCTTCTGGCCCTGGTCGGTCATGTACATGTACTCGGCGCCGATGGTGCCGCAGTAGGTTTCGCGCAGCGCGTTGAGCAGATCGCGCAGCGACATGGTGTCGCGGCCGAAGAACGTGTTGCTGGTGTTGAACACCGTCTCCAGGTCACCGTCGCTGAAGCCGTAGAACGAGGGCTCCAGTTCGGGAATGGCCGGACGCTCGGCGCGCTTGAGCGGATCGAGGTCGGCCCAGCGGGCACCGACGTTGCGGTAGGCGGCGATCAGCTGCTGGACCGCGGTGCGCTGGCGGCCGAGCTCGGAGTCGGCGCCGCTGGCCTGCACCACGCGCGTCGTGCCTTGCTTGGCACGCTCGGCGAAGGCGTTGATGACCGGCTGGTGCGGGACGTCCCGCGTGGTGCTGCCGTCAGTGGCCGGCACGTGCTGCAGCGCGTCGAAGTAGGAGCGCCAGTTGTCGGGGACGCTGCCGGGGTTGGCGAGATAGTTCTCGTACATCTCTTCGACATAGGGCGCGTTGCCGCCGAAGAGGTAGGTGTTGCCTTGGTAGGCGTGATAAATGGACGCGGAGGACGTCGAATCGCTCATATTGCGCTGACCTTCGCTTCCCTGGGGGAAGCATTAGCTGGTTAAGAAACCTTCCGCGACACGGCTGAACCGGTTGGCGGATGCGACTGTGGCTGGGAAGGGCCGAGTACCTTGGCATTGTGCCATGGCAAATATGTGACGGCGCAGCCGCCTCGACAAGCCCTCTTTGGTCGGAGGCCGGCCTCCTACTCCTGAACGCCGAGCAACTGCCTGATCTGCCGCAGGGCGGCGGGGTCCTCGATGGTGGTCAGGTCGCCGGGATCGCGCCCTTCGCACACGGCCTGGATCGCCCGGCGCAGCAGCTTGCCGCTGCGGGTCTTGGGCAGGACGCCGACGAAATGCACTCGCGAGGGCCGGGCCAGCGCGCCGAGTTGATCTGCCACCTGCTTCATGACCTCCCCTTCCAGTGCGAGAGCCGCTTGGGCATCGCCGAGCACCGCGCCGTCCCTCGGCACCACGAAGGCCATCGCCACCTGCCCCTTGAGCGCATCGGCCACGCCGACCACCGCGACCTCGGCCACCTTCGCATGGCCGGAGATGCTTTCCTCGATCTCGCGCGTGCCCAGACGGTGGCCGGCGACGTTGATGACGTCATCGGTGCGGCCCAGGATGTAGTAGTAGCCGTCCTCGTCGCGAATGCCCCAGTCGAAGGTGGAGTACACCAGCTTGCCCGGCACGCTCTTCCAGTAGGTGTTGACGAAGCGCTCGTCGTCCTTCCACACCGTCTGCATGAAGCCGGGCGGCGTCGGGCCCTCGATCACCACCACGCCCTTCTCGTTGGCGCCCTTCAATTCCTCGCCGGTGGACTCATGCAGGATCTTGACCTTGTAGCCGTACATCGGGATGCCGGGACTGCCGAAGCGGCTGGGCGTGCGCTCCACGCCGTTGGCCACCGTGAGGATGGGCCAGCCCGATTCGGTCTGCCAGTAGTTGTCGATGATGGGCACGCCCAGGCCATCGCTGATCCAGCGGGCGGTGGGCTCGTCGAGGGGCTCGCCGGCCAGGAACAGCGCGCGCAGGCTTGAAAGGTCGTATTTCTTCAGCAGCGCCGGGTCCTGCTTCTTGAGCACGCGGACGGCGGTCGGGGCGCTGAACATCACCGTCACCTGGTACTTCTCGACCAATTGCCACCAGATGCCGCCGTCGGGCTGCCGGTTGAGGCCCTGGGTGGGCAGGCCCTCGTACATGAGGGTGGCCATGCCGGCGATCAGCGGACCGTAGACGATGTAGCTGTGGCCAACGACCCAACCGATGTCGCTGGTGGAGAAATAGGTCTCGCCGGCGCGGCCGTCGAAGATGTGCTTCATGCTGGCCGCCAGCGCCACCGCATAGCCGCCGACGTCGCGCTGCACGCCCTTGGGCCGGCCGGTGGTGCCGCTGGTGTAGATGGTGTAGCTGATGTCGGTCGCGTCCAGCCAGGTGCAGGGGACCCGGGCGTCACGGTGCTTCTCCAGAAAGGGTGCCGCAAGGTGATCGCGGCCTTCGACAAGACCCATCGGCGCGAGGCCGCGGTCGAACAACAGCACCGCGCCGGGCTTGTGCGTCGACAGGCGAATCGCCTCGTCCAGCAGCGGCTTGTACGCGATCACCTTGCCGCCGCGCGAGCCGGCATCCGCGCTGACGACCACCTTGGGCGTGGCGTCCTCGATGCGCGAGGCCAGCGAGACGCTGGCAAATCCGCCGAAGACCACGCAATGGATCGCTCCCAGCCGCGCGCAGGCCAGCATGGTGAAGGCGGCCTCGGGAATCATGGGCATGTAGATCAGCACCCGATCGCCCTTCCCCACGCCGAGCGCCGCCAGGCCGGCTGCGACGCGCTGCACCTCGCCATGCAGTTCGCGGAAGCTGTAGGTACGCTCGGTCCCGGTCTCGGTGGACACCGCGATCAGGGCGGGCTGGTCGGCACGCTGTGCGAGATGCCGGTCCACCGCGTTGTGGCACAGGTTGGTGGTGCCGCCCGCGAACCACTGCACGAACGGCGGCCGGCTCTCGTCGAGGATCTGTCGCGGCGGGATCTGCCAGTCGATCAGCTTGGCCTGCTCAGCCCAGAAGGCCTCCGGCGCTTCGATGGAACGGCGATAGAAGGCGGCATAACTCATGGGCTTTGTCTCCTGTGTCGAACCCAGTTTGTCGAGAACTGAATTCATAATTATTGATACCTGCCTTGCAGTTGGCTGACAGCGATCGAGGAGACAATACTGCCACCCAACACCCGACGGAAGCGCTCCCGAAGCATGAACAACAAAACCATCGGCACGCTCCAGATGATGGCGGCCATGCTGATCTCCGGAACCATCGGCTGGTTCGTCGTCTACTCCGGGCAGCCCGTCATCCAGCTGCTCTTCTGGCGCTGCGTCTTCGGTGCGGCCACGCTGGTGGGGGTCTGCGCCCTCACGGGATCGCTGCCCGGCAAGCTCTCGCTCAGGCAGATCGGCTGGGCCGCCCTTGGCGGCGTGGCGATCGTGCTGAACTGGCTGCTGATCTTCGCCTCCTTCTCCCGGGCGTCGATCTCCGTCGCCATCGCGGTCTACAACACGCAGCCTTTCATGCTGATCGGCCTCGGCGCGATCTTCTTTTCAGAGCGCATCACGGCCACCAAGCTCACGTGGCTGGGCATCGCGTTCGCCGGCGTGCTGCTGATCGTGCAGGCCAGGCCGTCCGCGGCCGCCTATGCGGGCCCCGACACCGAATACATCGTCGGCGTCCTGATGGCGCTCGGCGCCGCGTTCTTCTACGCGGTCGCGGCCATCGTGACCAAGAAGCTCGGCGACATGCCGCCGCACCTCATCGCGCTGATCCACGTCTGCGTCGGGGCCCTCATGATCGCGCCCTTCTCGGACCTGACGAATCTTCCGACCGGCTACCGTGTCTGGGCCGATTTCGTGGTGATGGGCGCGGTGTACACCGGCCTGGTGTTCGCGCTGCTGTACGGAGCGATCCAGAAGCTGCCTACGCATTCGGTGGGCGCCTTGTCCTTCCTCTATCCGATCGTCGCCATGGTGGTGGACTTCGTCGCCTTCGACCACCGGCTCAAGCCGCTGCAACTCGTCGGCTCGGCCGCCATCCTGGTTGCCGCCGCAGGAATGACGCTGGGCTGGTCCCTGCAGCGTACCAAGGCCTTCCCGCAGCCCTGAGCGGATCCGGCCTCGCGGGGAGCGGGCGATTAATCTCGCTCGTCCGAAGATGAGATGGAGGCGATGGGCATGTACATGGAACAAGGCGGCGAAGGAGCGGACCTGCTCCTCCTGCTGCACGGAATGGGCGCGACGGGTGCCGTGTGGTCGCCCTTCTGCGCGGAGGCCGGCGCCCGCTGGCGCGGCCGCTGGCTGGTCGTGGACCTGCCCGGGCACGGCCAATCCGACCGGCAGCAGAGCTATGGCATCGGCCAGTGCGCCGCCTCCATCGCGCGCGCGGTGCTGCCGCACGTCGACCCCGCAGGGCGTCTCGTGGTGCTCGGCCACTCGCTCGGCGGGGTGATCGCGCTCGCCCTGGCCACGGGCTGGTTCGGCGTCGCGCCGCACCGTGTCTTGGGTGCCGGCATCAAGGTCGCGTGGAACGACGATGAACTCCACCGCATGGAGATGCTCGCCTCCCAGCCCGCCAGGAGATTTCCGACGAAGGAAGCGGCTTCGGAGCGGTACCTGAAGGTCGCCGGCCTGGCCGGGATTGCGGATGCCGAGGCACCCGTGGCGGCGCGTGGCATCGAGCGCGACGGCGACGGATGGCGTCTCGCCATGGACCCTCGTGCCCATGGCGTGGGCAAGCCGCCGATGTCGGAGCTGATGACACTGGCCCGCTGCCCGGTCCATCTGGGCCGCGGCGGCCATGACGCGCTGGTGACGATGGAGCAGCTCTGCGCCCTTGATCCAGGTGCCCGGGATCTCGGGCCGCACGGCCACAACGTCATGGTCGACGCCCCTTCGCAGGTATGGGATTGGGTCGCTTCGTCCGCGTGAAGCGACCGGACAACGACAGGCGCCGGTGATGAGCACGCCGAAGACCTTGCTGATCGTCTACCACTCGATGACGGGCGGCACGCGCCAGATGGTCGAAGCTGCACACGCGGGCGCCTCGCCGGACACGGGAATCGAGGTGCGGCTGCTGCAGGCAGCGCAGGCGAGCGCCCCCGACGTGCTCGCCGCGGACGGCTATATCTTCGGCACGCCGGAGAACCTCGCTTCCATGAGCGGGCAGCTCAAGGATTTCTTCGACCGCAGCTACTACGGGGCGCTCGACCAGATCAACGGCCGCCCCTATGCCACGCTGATCTGCGCCGGCAGCGACGGGCAGAACGCGGCCCGGCAGATCGAGCGCATCGCGACCGGCTGGCGGCTCAGGCGGGTGGCGGAGCCGCTGATCGTGTGCACCCACGCGCAGACGCCGGAGGCCATCCTGGCGCCCAAGCAGATCGGAGACGACGACCTCGCCCGCTGCAGAACCCTGGGCGAGGCGATGGCCGCGGGGCTCGCGCTGGGCGTGTTCTAGGCGCCCTCGCGCGCCGCTCAGCCGTTGGCGATCCGGCTCACGAGCGCCTGGGTGAAGGCCGCGGTTCCCGCGTTGCCGCCCAGGTCGCCGGTGCGCACCTTGTCGATGTTCAGGGTTTCGTCGATGGCTTTGCGCAGGCGCGTGGCCAGGTCTGGCAGCCGGCAATGGTCGAGCATCAGCGCCGCGGCCAGCAGCAGCGCCGTGGGATTGGCAACACCCTTGCCGGCGATGTCCGGCGCCGAGCCGTGCACCGCCTCGAAGATGGCCGCCTCGCTGCCGATGTTGGCGCCCGGCGCCATGCCCAGGCCGCCGACCAGCCCCGCCACCAGGTCGGACAGGATGTCGCCGAACAGGTTGGTCGTGACCAGCATGTCGAACTGCCAGGGATTGAGCACCAGCTTCATCGCGCAGGCATCGACGATGACGCTGTCGAGCTCGAATTTCCCCTTGTACTTGCGCTCGTACAGCTCGAGGCCCGTCTCCAGGAAGATGCCGGTGAGCGCCTTCATGATGTTGGCCTTGTGCACGATCGTGACCTTCTTGCGGCCCAGCGCGACGGCGGTCTCGAAGGCGAACTCGAGCAGGCGGCGGCAGCCCTGGCGCGTGTTGATGCCGGTGGCCATGGCCACCGCATGCGGGTCGCCGTCGATCGGCACATAGTGCTCGTGGCCGATGTACAGGCCCTCGAGGTTTTCGCGCACCACCATCAGGTCGATGTTGTCGAAGCGCCCGCCGGGGATGATGGTGTGGGCCGGCCGCAGGTTGGCATAGAGGCCGAACTCCTCGCGCAGGCGCACGTTCGAGGAGCGGTAGCCGCCGCCGGAGGGCGTTTCCAACGGCCCCTTCAGCGCGAGGTGGGTGCGCCGGATGCTGTCCAGCGTGGCCTTGGGCAGCGGGTCGCCGGCCTGCTGCACGCCGGCCAGACCGGCCACCTGGCGGTCCCACTCGAAGGGCGCCTTCAGGGCGTCGAGAGCGGCCAGCGTCGCATCGACGATCTCGGGCCCGATGCCGTCCCCGGCGATCAGGGTGGCGGGAATGACTTGGGACATGCGGGGACTCCGTGCAATGGAAAAAAGCGAGCCCCCGTTCGTCGCGAGGGCCAGGCGATTATGAGCGGACAATCTGCCGCATCCTCGAACCAACCCCACGCCCACGCCCATGCCCCGCCTGGATGACCCTCTTCACGATGCCGAGATCGGCTCCCGCGACAGCACCCTGGACACCACCCGCATCGACGACGTGCGCATCGGCGCCGTCCGTCCCCTGATCACGCCGGCCCTGCTGCAGGAGCGCGTGCCGGTGCGCGACGACACGCTCGCGCCGGTGGAGGCCAGCCGCGCCGCGATCGCGGACGTGCTGCATGGCCGCGACGACCGGCTGGTCGTGGTGGTCGGCCCCTGCTCGATCCACGACCACGACCAGGCGCTCGAATATGGTCACCAGCTGAAGGCGGTGGCCGACGAGTTGCATGACGACCTGCTCATCGTGATGCGCACCTACTTCGAGAAGCCGCGCACCACGGTCGGCTGGAAGGGCTACATCAACGACCCGCACCTGGACGGCAGCTTCGCGATCAACGAGGGGCTGGAGCGCGCCCGGCGCCTGCTGCTGGAGCTGACCATGCTGGGCCTGCCGACCGGCACCGAGTTCCTGGACCTGCTGAGTCCGCAGTTCATCGCCGATCTGATCGCCTGGGGCGCGATCGGCGCGCGCACTACCGAGAGCCAGAGCCATCGCCAGCTGGCCTCGGGCCTGAGCTGCCCGGTCGGCTTCAAGAACGGCACCGACGGCAGCATCAAGGTCGCGGCCGACGCCATCCTCGCGGCGCGGGCGCCGCATGCCTTCATGGGGATGACGAAAATGGGCATGGCCGCCATCTTCGAGACCCGCGGCAACGACGACTGCCACGTGATCCTGCGCGGCGGCAAGACGCCCAACTACTCGGCCGCGGACGTGGCCGCGACCTGCGAGGTGCTGCGCGCACAGGGCCTGCGCGAGCAGGTGATGATCGACGTCTCGCACGGCAACAGCAGCAAGCAGCATCGGCGCCAGGTCGAGGTCGCTGATGACGTGGCAGCGCAGATCGCCGCCGGCGAGCGGCGCATCGCCGGCGTGATGATCGAGAGCCACCTGGAGGAAGGCCGGCAGGACATGGTGCCCGGCGTGCCGCTGAAGCATGGCGTGTCGGTCACCGATGCCTGCATCGGCTTCGCGCAGACGGTTCCGGTGCTGCAGTCGCTGGCCGTCGCGGTGCGCGCGCGGCGGAAGGCCTAGCGGATCAGCGCCAGCAGGTCCTTGAAGCGGGGATGCTCGGCGGTGCGCAGCCACTCGAAGCCGACCATCTCGGTGGTCACCAGTTCGGCGCCGGCGCCGGCCAGGCGGTCGAAGGCGGCATCGCGGTTGCGCTCGGTGCGCGAACCGCAGGCATCGGTCACCACCCAGACCTCGAACTCGTCCTCCAGCAGGTCCAGCGCGGTCTGCAGCAGGCACACGTGGGCTTCGCAGCCGGCGATCACGATCGTGTTGCGCTCCTCGGCAGGCTGCTTCGGCTTCTGCAGGTGCTTGGGCAGGCTGCGGGCATTGCCCTGGGGCGCCTTCGCAGGCGCCCGCAGCCAGTCGGCCAGGCCCTCCTCCACGGCGCTGAAGTGCATCTTGGGCAGGGTACGCTGGCACAGCACGCGTACATCGGGCATGTTCTCGCCGAGCTTGGACGGATTCTCCTCGGTACCCCAGATCGGGACCTCCACGAGGCGCGCCATCCGGCCCAGGCGCACGGCATTCGCCAGCACGGCCTCGCCCTCGAGGATGGCGGGCATCAGGCGCTGCTGGTAGTCGACCAGGACCAGTTGGGATTGCGAGGCGTCGAGCAGCATGGGGAACGTCTTTCGGGAAAGCTGGGAGCTGAAAAAGCCCTAGACCGTACCACCGAACGCGGCGCCCCAGCCCGCTGCTGCCGACTCAATCGGGCTGCAGCCGGATCAGCTTGCCGTTCGACTCGTCGGTCAACACATAAAGCAGGCCATCGGGGCCTTGCTTGACGTCACGGATGCGGGCCCGGCCGTCCTCCAGCAGGCGATGCTCGGCCACCACCTTGCCATCGCGCAGCTCGATGCGGTCAAGATAGCCGAACTTGAGCGAGCCCACGAAGAGGTTGCCCTTCCAGGCGGCGCCATAGCGGTCGCTGGTGAGGAAGGCCATGCCCGAGGGCGCGATCGAGGGCACCCAGTAGTGCAGCGGCTGCTCCATGCCCTCCTTGTGCGCGATGCCGTCGCCGATCTTGCCGCCGCCGTAGTTCTCGCCGTAGGTGATCACCGGCCAGCCATGGTTGCGGCCCGGCTCGGGGAGGTTGATCTCGTCGCCGCCCTGCGGGCCGTGCTCGTGCATCCAGAGCTTGCCGTCGGGCGCCAGCGCGGCGCCCTGGCCGTTGCGGTGGCCGTAGCTCCAGATCTCGGGCAGCGCGCCTGCCCGGCCGACGAAGGGGTTGTCCGGCGGCGCCGCACCGTCCTTGGTGATGCGCACCAGCTTGCCCAGATGGTTGTCGAGCTTCTGGGCGTCCTCCTTGCGGCTGAAGCGGTCGCCCAGGGTCAGGAACAGGGTGCCGTCCTTCGCCTCGACGATGCGGCAGCCGAAATGATGGCGGCTGGCCACCTTCGGGCGCTGGCTGAAGACGACGCGCAAGTTCTCCAGGCGGCTGCCGTCGGTCGAGAGCTGGGCACGCGCCAACGCGGTGCTGTTGGCCGAACCGGCGGCATCGGGCTCGGAGAAACAGAAGTACAAGGTGCGGTTGCGCTGGAAGGCCGAGTCGGCCAGCACGTCCAGCAGGCCGCCCTGCCCGCCGGCAGCAACGGGCGGCAGGCCGGCCAGCGGCGAACCGAGCCGGCCGTCGGCGCCAACGACGCGCATGCGGCCGGGCTTTTCCGTGACCACGAAACGACCGTCGGGCAGAAAGGCCACGCCCCAGGGGTTTTCCAGGCCGGAAGCGACTACCTCCGGCCGCGGCGCAGCGGCCGCCACGTCAAGTACGGCCATCGCGAGGACAGCCATCCCGGCGGCCCGCCAGCGCTTCGTGGTGCATGCGGAAAAGAACTTCATGGTGCTCCTTGACTTGGCCGAGCCCAAAAAATTCGCAATGCGAGCCGTCTTTATTTCAAAACTTTTGGTTTACATCAACCTAAGAGCTTATGGCCCATAACGTTGAACTTTACAATTCATTCAATTCCATTGAGAAAAAACACTATTCCTGACAATGAGTTGCGTGCAAAATCTCGGATTCTCTTGAAATTGACATCACTTTTTGTCATCCATATCCTACGCGCCATGCGATTTTTCATTCTCCCCGCCTGCCTCCTGCTCGCCTTTGCCGCTCATGCCGCACCGCAGCAGGACCGCTCCGAAGAGATGGATGCCATGCTGGCGGAGAAAGGACTGATCGGCCAGTTTCACCAGGTCCGCCAGACCGTCGTGGACCGCACCTCGGACCTCGTCGTGACCGCGATCGGCTTCCTGGGCGTTCCCTACAAGCGCGGCGGCAACACGGCAGAAACCGGCTTCGACTGCAGCGGCTTCGTCCGCGCCATGTACAACCAGACCGTCGGCCACCTGCTGCCGCGCCGCGCCGAGGAGCAGGCCGCTGCCACCCAGAAGATCGACCGCAGCGAACTCAAGCCCGGCGACCTGGTGTTCTTCAACACCATGCGCCGCGCCTTCAGCCACGTTGGGATCTACGTCGGCGAAGGCAAGTTCATCCATTCACCCCGCACCGGGGCCGAAGTGCGAGTCGAAGACATGAACGGCAGCTACTGGCAGCGCCGCTTCAACGGGGCCCGCCGCGTGCTGAGCGGCTCGGAAGAGGTCAAGGCCGCGTCCGGCGAGTAGGCACCTCTCGCTTCCCTGCCCCATAAAAAAACCCGCCGCTGGCGGGTTTTTGTTTGGCCGGCCCGGCCGTGATCGGCCGGTCGCGGTCATCCGCGCTTCTTGACCGGCGGCACGTCCGTGCAGCTGCCGTGCGCCACCTCGGCCGCCATGCCGATGCTTTCGCCGAGCGTCGGGTGCGGGTGGATGGTCTTGCCGATGTCGATTGCGTCGGCACCCATTTCGATCGCCAGGGCGACCTCCCCGATCATGTCGCCGGCGTGCGTGCCGACGATGCCGCCGCCCACGATGCGGTGCGTCTCGGCGTCGAACAGCAGCTTGGTGAAGCCCTCGTCGCGGCCATTGGCGATGGCCCGGCCGGAGGCCGTCCACGGGAACAGCCCCTTCTCGACCTTCACGCCCTCGGCCTTGGCCTGGTCCTCGGTCAGGCCGACCCAGGCCACTTCCGGGTCGGTGTAGGCCACGCTCGGGATCACGCGCGCATTGAACGCGGCGCTGGAGAGTTCCTTGTCGCCCTTCTGCTCGCCGGCGATCACCTCGGCCGCCACGTGCGCCTCGTGCACCGCCTTGTGCGCCAGCATGGGCTGACCGACGATGTCGCCGATGGCGAAGATGTGCGGCACATTGGTGCGCATCTGGATGTCCACCGGGATGAAGCCGCGGTCGCTCACGTTCACGCCCGCTTTCTCGGCGCCGATCTTCTTGCCGTTGGGACTGCGGCCCACCGCCTGCAGCACCAGGTCGTACACCTGGGGCTCCTTGGGTGCCTGCTCGCCCTCGAAGGTGACGCGGATGCCTTCCTTGGTGGCTTCCGCACCGACCGTCTTGGTCTTGAGCATGATGTTGTCGAAGCGTGGCGTATTGAGCTTCTGCCACACCTTGACCAGGTCGCGGTCGGCGCCTTGCATCAGGCCGTCGAGCATCTCGACCACGTCCAGGCGCGCGCCCAGGGTGGAGTACACCGAGCCCATCTCGAGGCCGATGATGCCGCCGCCCAGGATCAGCATGCGCTTGGGGTCCACGCCCAGCTCCAGCGCGCCGGTCGAATCGACGACGCGCGGATCCTTGGGCATGAAGGGCAACTGCACGGCCTGCGAGCCGGCCGCGATGATGCAGTGGCGGAAGCGCACCGTCTTGCTGCTGCCGGTGACATCCTTGCCATCGCCCGAGGTTTCTTGCACCTTGACGTGGTAGGGATCGACGAACTCGCCGATGCCCCGCACGGTGGTTACCTTGCGCATCTTCGCCATCGCGGTGAGGCCGCTGGTGAGCTTGCCCACCACCTTGTTCTTGCGCGCCAGCAGTTTGGCCCGGTCGATGACGGGCTCGTTGTAGGCCACGCCGAAGTCGGCGAAGTGCTTGACCTCGTCGATCACCGCCGCCACGTGCAGCAGCGCTTTGGACGGGATGCAACCCACGTTCAGGCAGACCCCGCCCAGGGTGGCATAGCGCTCGACCAGCACCACGTTGAGCCCCAGGTCGGCCGCGCGGAAGGCAGCGGAATAGCCACCGGGGCCGGCGCCCAGCACCAGCACGTCGCATTCGACATCGACCGAGCCGCTGTAGCTCGAGGCCACGGCAGGCGCCGGCGACGGCGCAGCGGCGGCCTGCGGTGCCGGCGCGCTCGCGGCCGGAGCCGGTGCGGGCGCCGCGGGTGCAGGCGCCGGCGCAGCCGCGCCAGCCTCTGCCGCATCGACCGTCAACACGACCGAGCCTTCGCTCACCTTGTCGCCCACCTTCACCGCCACCGACTTGACGACGCCGGCATGCGAGGACGGGATCTCCATCGAGGCCTTGTCGGACTCGACGGTGATCAGCGACTGCTCGACCTTGACGGTGTCGCCAGCCTTGACCAGCACCTCGATGACCGCGACCTCGGCGAAATCACCGATGTCCGGAACCTTGACTTGCACTTCGCTCATGGTCGGCACCTCACAGGAGAACGCGGCGGAAGTCCGCGAGGACCTGACCGAGGTAGGCGTTGAAACGTGCCGCGGCAGCACCGTCGATCACGCGGTGGTCGTAGGACAGCGACAGCGGCAGCGTCAGGCGCGGCACGAACTGCTTGCCGTCCCACACCGGCTTCATCTGGCCCTTCGACAGACCGAGGATGGCCACTTCCGGCGCATTGATGATGGGCGTGAAGTGCGTGCCGCCGATGCCGCCCAGCGAGCTGATCGACATGCAGCCGCCCTGCATGTCGGCCGAGCCGAGCTTGCCGTCGCGCGCCTTCTTGGCGAGTTCGCCCATCTCGGCGCTGATCTGCAGGATGCCTTTCTTGTCCGCGTCCTTGAGCACCGGCACCACGAGGCCGTTGGGCGTGTCCGCCGCGAAGCCGACGTTGTAGTACTGCTTGTAGACGAGGGTGTCGCCGTCCAGGCTGGTGTTGAACTCGGGGAACTTCTTCAAGGCCGCGACCACGGCCTTGATGACGAAGGCCAGCATGGTCACCTTGACGCCGGACTTCTCGTTCTCCTTGTTGGTCGCCACGCGGAAGGCTTCCAGTTCGGTGATGTCCGCCTCGTCGTTGTTGGTGACGTGCGGGATCATCACCCAGTTGCGGTGCAGGTTGGCGCCGCTGATTTTCTTGATGCGCGACAGGTCCTTGCGCTCGACGGTGCCGAACTTGGTGAAGTCGATCTTGGGCCAGGGCAGCAGGCCCAGTGCCTCGCCACCACCGGCCGGCGCCTTGGCGGCCGCCGCCTTGGTGCTGGCCGCGCCGCTCATCACCGCGCGGGTGAAGCTTTGCACGTCCTCCTGCGTGATGCGGCCCTTGAGGCCGCTGCCCTTGACCTCTTCCAGCGGCACGCCGAGTTCGCGGGCGAACTTGCGCACCGACGGCGAGGCGTGCGGCAGCTTGCCGCTGGGTGCCACGGTCGGGTCATGCGCGGGAGCGGCAGCCGCTGCGGGCGCAGGCGCGGATGCAGACGCAGCGGGTGCCGCAGCCGGCGCGCTGGCGGGCGCCGGGGCCGCGGCCGCTGGCGCGGGTGCGGGTGCCGCGGCACCGCCGCCGGCACTGCCTTCGAGCACGGCGATGAGGTCACCCACGTTGACCGTGTCACCCACCTTGACCTTGAGTTCCTTGAGCACACCGGCCGCCGAGGACGGGATCTCCATCGAGGCCTTGTCGGACTCGACGGTGATCAGCGACTGCTCCACCTTGATCTGGTCGCCGGCCTTGACCAGCACCTCGATCACCGCGACGTCCTTGAAGTCGCCGATGTCGGGCACCTTGACCTCGACCGGGCCGGTCGCCGCGGCCGGCGCGGCAGCGGCGGGCGCGGGTGCAGCCGCAGCAGGCGCCGGGGCCGCCGCCTGGGCTGGCGCAGGCGCCGGAGCCGGCGCGGCCGCGCCCCCCTCGCCTTCCAGCACCAGAACGACCGAGCCTTCGGTGACCTTGCTGCCGACCGCGACCTTGAGTTCCTTCACCACGCCGGCCGCGCTCGACGGAATCTCCATCGACGCCTTGTCCGACTCCACGGTGATCAGCGACTGCTCGGCCTTCACCGTGTCACCGACCTTCACCAGCACTTCGATCACCGCGACTTCATCGAAATCGCCGATGTCCGGCACCTTCACTTCCACAATAGCCATGTCGTGTCTCCCGCCCTAGAGGCGCAATGGGTTGTTGCTTGTTGTTTACGCGTAGAGCGGGTTGATCTTGTCGGCGTTGATGCCGTACTTCTTGATCGCGTCGGCCACCTTCTGCGCAGGCACGACGCCGTCGTCGGCCAGGGCCTTGAGCGAGGCCACCACGATGTAGTGGCGGTTCACCTCGAAGTGCTCGCGCAGCTTGCTGCGGAAATCGCTGCGGCCGAAGCCATCGGTGCCCAGCACGCGGTAGGTACGGTCCTTCGGGATGAAGGGGCGGATCTGCTCGGCGTAGGCCTTCATGTAGTCGGTCGATGCCACGACAGGGCCGGTGGTCGCCGACAGCTGCTCGGCCACGAAGGGCACGCGCGGCGTCTCGGTCGGGTGCAGCAGGTTCCAGCGATCAGCTTCCTGGCCGTCACGGGTGAGCTCGTTGAAGCTCGGGCAGCTCCACACCGAAGCGGCGACGCCCCAGTCCTGCTCCAGCAACTCCTGCGCTGCGATACTCTCGCGCAGAATGGTGCCGCTGCCGAGCAGTTGCACCGTTGGCGCCTCCTTGCCCTTGGCGGCCTTGATCGCCGGCGCCTGCTTGCACAGGTACATGCCCTTGACGATCTGCTCCTCGGTGCCGGGCTGCAGGCCGGGCATCGCGTAGTTCTCGTTGAGCAGGGTCAGGTAGTAGTAGACGTTGTCCTGCTTCTCGACCATGCGCTTGAGGCCGTGGTGCAGGATCACGCCGACCTCGTGCGCGAAGGTCGGGTCGTAGCTCACGCAGTTGGGGATGGTGTTGGCCAGGATGTGGCTGTGACCGTCCTCATGCTGCAGGCCCTCGCCGTTGAGCGTGGTGCGGCCCGACGTGCCGCCCAGCAGGAAGCCGCGTGCCTGCATGTCGCCGGCCGCCCAGGCCAGGTCGCCGATGCGCTGGAAGCCGAACATCGAGTAGTACACGTAGAACGGCACCATGATGCGGTTGTTGGTGCTGTACGAGGTAGCGGCAGCGATCCAGCTCGCCATGCCGCCGGCCTCGTTGATGCCTTCCTGCAGGATCTGGCCGGACTTGTCTTCCTTGTAGTACATGACCTGGTCCTTGTCGACCGGGGTGTACTGCTGACCATCGGGGTTGTAGATGCCGACCTGGCGGAACAGGCCTTCCATGCCGAAGGTGCGCGCCTCGTCGACCAGGATCGGCACCACGCGTGGACCCAGCGCCTTGTCACGCAGCAGCTGCGTGAGGAAGCGCACGTAGGCCTGCGTCGTGGAGATCTCGCGGCCCTCGGCCGTGGGCTCCAGAACCGCCTTGAAGGTGTCGAGCGACGGCACGGTGAAGCTCTCGTCGGCCTTGACGCGGCGGTGCGGCAGGTAACCGCCCAGCGCCTTGCGGCGCTCGTGCAGGTACTTCATCTCGGGCGTGTCGTCGGCCGGCTTGTAGAACGGCAGGTCGGCAAGCTGGCTGTCGGGGATCGGGATGTTGAAGCGGTCGCGGAAGGCCTTGATGTCCTCGTCGCCCAGCTTCTTGGTCTGGTGGACCGTGTTCTTGCCCTCGCCGATCTTGCCCATGCCGAAGCCCTTGACCGTCTTGACCAGGAGCACCGTCGGCTGGCCGGTGTGCTTGACGGCCGCGTGGAAGGCGGCGTAGACCTTCTGCGAGTCGTGGCCGCCGCGGCGCAGCTGCCAGATGTCGTCGTCGCTCATCTTGGCGACCAACTCCAGCGTGCGCGGATCGCGGCCGAAGAAATGCTTGCGCACGTAGGCGCCGTCGTTGGCCTTGAACGACTGGTAGTCGCCGTCGTTCGTCTCCATCATGATCTTGCGCAGCGCGCCGTCCTTGTCGCGCGCCAGCAGCGGATCCCAGTTGCTGCCCCACAGGAGCTTGATGACGTTCCAGCCGGAGCCGCGGAATTCGCCTTCCAGCTCCTGGACGATCTTGCCGTTGCCGCGCACCGGGCCGTCCAGGCGCTGCAGGTTGCAGTTGATGACGAAGATCAAGTTGTCCAGCCGCTCGCGAGCCGCCAGGCCGATCGCGCCCAGCGATTCGACCTCGTCCATCTCGCCGTCGCCGCAGAACACCCAGACCTTGCGGTTGGCGGTGTCGGCGATGCCGCGGGCGTGCAGGTATTTGAGGAAGCGCGCCTGGTAGATGGCCATCAGCGGGCCCAGGCCCATCGAGACGGTGGGGAACTGCCAGAACGCGGGCATCAGCTTCGGATGCGGATAGCTCGACAGGCCCTTGCCGTCGACCTCCTGGCGGAAGTTGAGCAGTTGCTCCTCGGTCAGGCGGCCCTCGAGGTAGGCGCGCGCATAGATGCCTGGGGAGACGTGGCCCTGGATGTAGAGGCAGTCGCCGCCATGGTTCTCACTTTCGGCGTGCCAGAAGTGATTGAAGCCGGCGCCGAACATGTTGGCCAGCGAGGCGAAGGAGCCGATGTGACCGCCCAGGTCACCGCCCTCCGGCGGATGGTGGCGGTTGGCCTTCACCACCATGGCCATCGCGTTCCAGCGCATGTAGGCGCGCAGGCGCTCCTCGATCTCCAGGTTGCCGGGGCAACGCTCTTCCTGGTTGGCCTCGATGGTGTTGACGTAAGCGGTGTTGGCCGAGAACGGCTTGTCGATGCTGTTCTGACGCGCGTGCTCCAGGAGCTGTTCGAGCAGGAAGTGCGCGCGCTCGGGGCCCTCGCTCTCGATCACGGCGGACAGGGCATCCATCCATTCGCGGGTTTCCTGGGCGTCCGTGTCATTGGCGGCGGAACCGAAGCGGTTCTCGGGAAGTGCCGACATGCTTGTCTCCTTTTTGAAGGGGTTGTGGCTGGGTAATTTAGTGCCGGAACCGGCAGCGCGCGGAGTTTCTCACAGAAATAAGTGAATTTCAAATAGTGCGCGGCGTTTTCTTAATATGAAATTCATCGAGTTTCATCAATGAAGTTGTGAAGTACGTGGCCGTATTCGCAGCCATGTCACTGCCGCGCCGAGCCCTCTCCCGCAGAGGCCTTCCCCTAAACTCGCCCGATGCCCTTTTCCTCCCCGATCGCGGTGGCGCGCAGCGCCGTCCACGCTTCGCCGCTGTCGTGGTGGCGGCGCTGGTGGCGCCGGCAGACGCCGGTCCTGCAGGACGCGGTGGCGATGCTGGCCCCGCTGGCGGCGGTGTTGCTGTTCCTGGCCGCCATCGTGTCGGCCTTCTGGTACCTGCGGGCGGAAGAAGTGGAGCGCGAGCAGGAGTCGGTGAAGCGCGATGTGGAGTACGCCCAGCAGCGCGTGCGCCTGCGCCTGCTGGAGCGGCAGGAGCAGCTGATGCGCCTGGCGCGCGACGCCTCCAACCGCGAGATCGACGCCACCGAGTTCGGCAGCCGCGCGGAGTCGCTGGTCAGCCAGTTCCCCGAGCTGCAGGCGATCAGCTGGATCGACGACCGGCGCCGCTTCAAGGCCGGCTACGCCGCGCCCAGCGTGCACCCGGCGCAGCAGCATGCGGTGGGCGAGGTGCTGCGCCCGGGCGACATCGAGAGCAACTATGCGCTGGCGCGTGAGCTGCGCCAGCCGGTGTTCTCGCAGCCGGTGGCGGGTGGCGATCCGACGGCCATGTTGCAGTTGCACATTCCCTTCTACGACCAGGGCCTGTTTGCCGGCGAGGTGTTGGGCGAGTTCTCGATCGATGGGCTGCTGCGCTACGGCATGCCGTCGGAGGTGTCGGCCCGCTATGCAGTCTCGCTGATCGACGCCAAGGGCGGCCTGATTGCCGGGAACACGGTCGCCAGTCCGCGCGAGGCGGAAACGCGGCTCCTGCCGTGGACCGAGCAGACCAACGAGTACGAGGTTCCCGTATCGCCGGTCGGCAACGCCCTCGTGCTGCGCGCACAGTCCTACCGCACCTCGCAGGGCGTGGTCGGCAACGGCCTGTTCTGGCTGGTGGGCGCGCTCAGCGTGATGACGAGCTGGATGCTGATCGGCACCTGGCGCCACACGCGGCGGCGGCTGCAGGCCCAGCAGGCCTTGGTGGCCGAGACCAACTTCCGGCGCGCGATGGAAAACTCCATGCTCACCGGCATGCGCGTGCTCGACCTCGAAGGCCGCATCACCTACGTCAACGCCGCCTTCTGCGCGATGACCGGCTGGGACGAGAGCGAACTGGTCGGCCAGACCCCGCCCTTCCCCTACTGGCTGGAATCGGACCGCGAGATCATGAACGAGCGGCTCGAGGAGGAACTGCACGGCCGCGCCCTGCCCGGCGGCTTCCAGGTGCGCGTCAAGCGCAAGAACGGCACGGTGTTCAACGCCCGCCTCTACGTCTCGCCGCTGATCGATGCGCGCGGCCACCAGACCGGCTGGATGACCTCGATGACCGACATCACCGAGCCCACCCGCATCCGCGAGCAGCTCTCGGCCTCCTACGAGCGCTTCACCACCGTGCTGGAGGCGCTGGATGCCTCTGTCTCCGTCGCGCCGCTGGGCAGCGAGGAGCTGCTGTTCGCCAACAAGCTGTACCGGCTCTGGTTCGGCTCCGACACGGTCGGCCACCTGAACATGGTGGCGCAGGCCGGCGTGCCGGCTTCGCATGCGCACGACGACACGCTGGACGACGTGGACCCCTTCGCCGGCCTGCCGATCGATCAGCTCACCGCCGCGCAACCCGCCAACAACGAGATCTTCGTGCCCGCCCTGGGCAAGTGGCTGGAGGTGCGCTCGCGCTACCTGACCTGGGTCGACGGCCGGCTCGCGCAGCTGGTGATCGCCACCGACATCACGCCGCGGCGCATGGCCGAGGACCTCTCGGCCGCGCAGGCCGACCGCGCCCAGGCCGCCAGCCGGCTGATCACCATGGGCGAGATGGCGTCGAGTGTGGCGCATGAGCTCAACCAGCCGCTGACCGCGATCACCAACTACTGCAACGGGATGATGTCGCGCATCCGCGGCCAGCAGATCGATTCCGATGCCCTGCTCGCGGCGCTGGACAAGACCGCCAAGCAGGCCCAGCGGGCCGGCCAGATCATCCAGCGCATCCGCTCCTTCGTGAAACGCAGCGAGCCCAACCGCACGCCGGCCGAGGTCTCGACCATGGTGAGCGAGGCTGTGGAGCTGGCCGGAATCGAGCTGCGGCGGCGCAACGTGCGGCTCAACCACTACGTGGCAGCCCGCCTGCCAGTGGTGCGGGTCGACCCGATCCTGATCGAGCAGGTGATGGTCAACCTGCTGAAGAACGCGGCCGAGTCGATCGACCTGGCCAACCGCCCGCTGGCGCGCCGCAGCGTCGAGCTGCGGGTGCTGCCCAAGGTCATCGACGGGCAGAACGCCATCGAGTTCTCGGTGCAGGACACCGGCATGGGCCTGGCGCCCGAGGTGATGGACCGGCTCTACGAGGCCTTCTTCTCCACCAAGCCCGAAGGCATGGGCATCGGACTCAACCTCTGCCGCACCATCGTCGAGTCGCACCGCGGCCGGATGCGGGCGGAGAACATCTACAATGGCCCGGATGTAGTGGGATGCCGTTTTTCCTTCTGGATTCCGGTGTTGGACGCTACCGATTCCGTAGCAAGCAACGAGACGAAAGTACCTGCATGAGTTTGATTCCGAAGAAGGGCACGGTCTATGTCGTCGACGACGACGAAGCAGTCCGCGATTCGTTGCAATGGCTGCTCGAAGGCAAGGACTACCGGGTCCGCTGCTTCGATTCCGCCGAGTCCTTCCTGTCGCGCTACGACCCCCGAGAAGTCGCCTGCCTGATCGTCGACATCCGCATGGGCGGCATGTCCGGCATGGAACTGCAGGACCGCCTGATCGAGCGCCGCTCGCCTCTCCCGATCGTGGTCATCACCGGGCACGGCGACGTGCCGATGGCGGTGGACAGCATGAAGAAGGGCGCCATGGATTTCATCCAGAAGCCCTTCAACGACGAGGCCCTGGTGGCCCTGGTCGAGCGCATGCTGGAGCATGCCCGCGGCGCCTTCGCGCAGCATCAGCAGTCGGCCAGCCGCGATGCCCTGCTGTCCAAGCTGACGGGCCGCGAGGCGCAGGTGCTCGAGCGCATCGTCGCCGGCCGCCTCAACAAGCAGATTGCCGACGACCTGGGCATCAGCATCAAGACGGTGGAGGCGCACCGCGCCAACATCATGGAAAAGCTCAACGCCAACACGGTGGCCGACCTGCTCAAGATCGCGCTGGGGCAGGCTGCCTCGCCCGCCAAGGCCTGACGGCCATCGCGCCCATAGCCACAATCAAATCCGACGCCTGCGCAAGCGGGCGTTTTTACTTGGAGAATCGAAAACGATGACAGCTCAACTGATCGACGGCAACGCGCTCGCGGCGCAGACCCGGGCCGATGTGGCTCGCCGTGTGCAGGCGCTCAAGGCGCGTGGCGTCACGCCCGGGCTTGCCGTGATCCTGGTGGGCGAGGATCCGGCCAGCCACGTCTATGTGCGCCACAAGGTCAAGGACAGCGAGGAGGCCGGCCTGCACTCGGTGCTGGAGCGCCACCCTGCCACACTGCCGGAAGCCGATCTGCTCGCCCGCATCGATGCGCTCAACAAGGACCCGGCCATCCACGGCATCCTGGTCCAGCTCCCGCTGCCCAAGCACATCGACGCAGCCCGCGTCATCGAATCGATCTCCCCCGCCAAGGACGTGGATGGCTTCCACGTCGCCAGCGCCGGCGCGCTCATGACGGGACAGCCCGGCTTCTGGCCCTGCACGCCCTACGGTTGCATGAAGATGCTGGAGTCGATCGGCTATGAACTGCGCGGCAAACACGCGGTCGTGATCGGCCGAAGCAACATCGTGGGCAAACCCATGGCCATGATGCTGCTCGCCAAGAGCGCCACCGTGACCATCTGCCACAGCGCCACGCAGGACCTGGGCGCCCTCACGCGCCAGGCCGACGTGGTGGTGGCCGCGGTCGGCAAGCGCAATGTGCTCACCGCCGACATGGTCAAGCCGGGCGCAGTGATCATCGACGTGGGCATGAACCGCAACGACGAGGGCAAGCTCTGCGGCGACGTCGACTTCGACGCCGTGCGCAGGGTGGCTGGCTGGATCACGCCGGTCCCGGGCGGCGTAGGGCCGATGACCCGCGCGATGCTCCTCGTCAACACCCTGGAAGCCGCCGAGCGCTCTTGAACCGACCCGGCCCGACCGCCAACTGCTTGAGACCATGACCAACAATCCGCTCCTCGATTTCCAAGACCTCCCGCTGTTCGACCAGATCAAGCCCGAGCATGTCGCGCCCGCCGTCGACACGCTGCTGGCCGATGCCGAGACGGCGCTTCAGACGGTCACCGCGCCCGAGTTCCCGGCCGACTGGACCGCCATCGCGAAGGTGCTGGACGTCGCCTCGGAGCGCTTCAGCCGGGCCTGGGGCGCCGTGGGCCACCTCAACGCGGTGGCCGACACGCCCGAGCTGCGCGCGGCCTACAACGAGGCCATGCCGCGCGTCACCGCCTTCTGGACGCGCCTCGGCTCCGACGAGCGGCTCTATGCCAAGTACAAGGCGATCGATCCCGCCACGCTGAACGCGGAGCAGCGCCAGGCCCACCGGAACGCCGTGCGCAACTTCGTGCTGGGCGGCGCGGAACTGCAGGGCGAGGCCAAGAAGCGCTTTGCCGAGATCCAGGAGCGGCAGGCCGAGCTGAGCCAGAAGTTCAGCGAGAACGCACTCGACGCCACCGACGCCTTCGCCTACTACGCCCAGCTGGGCGAGCTCGAAGGCCTGCCCGAGGACGTGGTCAGCGCCGCGCGCGCGGCCGCGGAGGCCGATGGCAAGCAGGGCTACAAGCTCACGCTGAAGATGCCCTCCTACCTGCCGGTCATGCAGTTCGCCAAGAGCAGCGCCCTGCGCGAGAAGCTCTATCGCGCGTACGTTACCCGTGCAAGCGAATTCGGCGACCCGGTGCTGGACAACACGCCGCTGATCCGCGAGATCCTCGCGCTGCGCCAGGAAGAGGCGAAGCTGCTGGGCCACCCGAACTTCGGCGAGCTGTCGATCGTGCCGAAGATGGCCGACTCGGCCGACCAGGTGATCCGCTTCCTGCGCGACCTGGCGACGAAGGCGCGGCCCTTCGGCGAACGCGACCTGGCGGACCTGAAGGTCTTCGCCACCCAGCAGCTCGGCCTCCAGGACCCGCAGCCCTGGGACTGGAGCTACGTCGGCGAGAAGCTCAAGGAGGCGCGCTATGCCTTCAGCGAGCAGGAGGTCAAACAGTACTTCACCGCGCCGAAGGTCATGGCGGGCCTGTTCAAGATCGTCGAGTCGTTGTTCGAAGTCTCGATCCGGCGCGACAGCGCGCCCGTCTGGAACCCGAGCGTCGAGTTCTACCGCATCGAGCGCAACGGACAAAAGGTCGGTCAGTTCTACCTCGACCCCTCGGCCCGCGCGGCCAAGCGCGGCGGGGCCTGGATGGACGACGTGCGCGCCCGCTGGCTGCGCCCCGACACCGGCACGCTGCAGACGCCGATTGCACACCTCGTCTGCAACTTCGCCGAGGGCGTCGACGGCAAGCCGCCACTGCTCACGCACGATGACGTGACCACCCTCTTCCACGAGTTCGGCCACGGCCTGCACCACATGTTGACCCAGGTCAACGAGCGCGACGTCTCCGGCATCAGCGGCGTCGAATGGGATGCGGTCGAACTGCCCAGCCAGTTCATGGAGAACTTCTGCTGGGAGTGGGAGGTGCTGGCCCACATGACGGCGCACGTGGACACCGGCGAGCCGCTCCCGCGCGCCCTGTTCGACAAGATGATCGCCGCCAAGAACTTCCAGAGCGGGCTGCAAACGCTGCGCCAGATCGAGTTCTCGCTGTTCGACATGCTGCTGCACACCGAGTACGACGCGAGCACCGCCCAGCCCGGCGACGTGCTGGCGCTGCTGGACCGGGTGCGTGCCGAGGTCGCCGTGATGCCCGCGCCGCCCTTCAGCCGCACGCCCAACACCTTCAGTCACATCTTCGCGGGCGGCTACGCAGCGGGCTACTACAGCTACAAGTGGGCCGAGGTGCTGAGTGCGGACGCCTACGCGGCCTTCGAGGAGACCGCCGGTGCCAACGGCAAGCCCAGCATCGAGACCGGCCGCAAATACCGGCAGGCCATCCTCGAGGCCGGCGGCAGCCGCCCCGCGATGGAGTCCTTCAAGGCCTTCCGCGGCCGCGAGCCCCAGCTCGATGCGTTGTTGCGACACCAGGGCATGGTGGAGGCGCAGCCGGCCTGAGATACTCCGCGGCGTCGGATCACGAAAGCCATCGATGAAGCTTCACCCACGTCTCCCCGTCCTCGTTCTCGCACTCGCCGCGGGCGCCGCCATGGCGCAGTCGGTCTACCGCCATGTCGACAAGAACGGCAAGGTCACTTTCTCCGACCAGCCACCGGCTGCCAATGTCCAGCCTGCGGCGCCGCGCGCCGGCACCGCGGCCTCCACCGGGGGGCCGGCTCTGCCCTATGAACTGCGGCAGGTCGTTCAGCGCTACCCGGTTACGATCTACACCGGTGACGAATGCAGCCCCTGCAGCGCGGGCCGGTCGCTGCTGGTGACGCGGGGCATTCCCTTTGAGGAGCGCATCATCAAGTCCAACGAAGACGTGGAAGCGCTGCAGCGCCTGAGCGGCCAGACCTCGCTGCCGGTGCTGAGTATCGGCGCGCAGCATCTCAAGGGCTTCTCGGATCCGGAGTGGTCGCAGTACCTGGATGCGGCCGGCTACCCCAAGAGCGCGCAACTGCCGGCAGGCTACCGCAATCCGCCCGCCACGCCCCTGGTCGCTGTGCAGGCCGCGCCGCAGGCGGCCGTGCGGCCCCCCGCCGCCGCGCCTGCGACGGCACCGCAGACCCCGCCAACACCGGCAGAGGGCCCCACGCCGAGCAACCCGACGGGCATCAAGTTCTAGGTTTCCAGGAAGAGGCGCCGCGCAGGGGCCCGGCTCAATCGAAGCGCAGCGTCTGCACGCCGGAGGGCGTGCCCAACAGGCAAATGCTCGCGCGCTGATGGGCGAAGACGCCGACCGTCACCACGCCGGGCCACTGGTTCACTTCCGACTCGAAGCCGAGCGGGTCGGTGATGCGCAGGCCGGTCACGTCGACGATGTGCTGGCCGTTGTCCGTGACCAGCGGCGCGCCGTCCTTCTCCCGCACGCTGGCAGTTCCCCCGAGCCGGGCGAACTGCCGGATCACGCGCCGGGCGGCCATCGGGACCACCTCAACCGGCAAGGGAAACGCGCCGAGTGTGTTGACCCGCTTGGACACGTCGGCGATGCAGACGAAGCGCCGTGACTGTGCCGCGACAATCTTCTCGCGCGTCAACGCAGCGCCACCGCCCTTGATCATGTAGCCGCGGCCGTCGATCTCGTCGGCGCCGTCGATGTAGACAGCGAGTTCCTCGACCTCGTTGCTGTCGAACACCGGGATGCCCAGCGCCTGTAGCCGTTCCGTCGAGGCCACCGAGCTGGACACTGCGCCGCGGATGTCCTTGCGGATGCCCCCCAGCGCCTCGATGAACTTGTTGACCGTCGAGCCGGTGCCGACGCCGACGATGTCCCCCTTCCCCACGTACGCGAGCGCGGCGCGACCGACCTGCGCCTTCAGCTCATCCTGGGACAGGGCGGGCGCGCCAGCGGGGGAATTCATCGGGGAAAATCCTTGGATTGACGAAGCCCGCCATTATCCGATGCCCTTGCTGCTGCCCTCCTCGCTTTACACGCTTGCCCGACCTTTCCTCTTCGGTTTCGATCCCGAGCACGCCCACGAACTGACCCTCGACGCGCTCGCGCGTACGCAGAACACGCCGCTCGCCTGCGCGTACGCCGCGCCGCGCGTGGAGGATCGCCTGACGCTGGCGGGGCTGCACTTTCCGAACCGATTGGGGCTGGCTGCAGGACTGGACAAGAACGCGCGCTGCATCGACGCCTTCGCCGCCATGGGTTTCGGCTTCGTGGAGGTCGGCACGGTCACGCCCAAGGCGCAGCCAGGCAACCCCAAGCCGCGCATGTTCAGGCTGCCGCAGCGCGATGCCCTTATCAACCGCCTGGGCTTCAATAACGAAGGCCTCGAGGCCTTCGTCGCCAACGTGCAGCGCGCGCGCTTCCGCCGCGACGTCGCCCGAGCGCCGATGCTGCTGGGCCTCAACATCGGCAAAAACGCCGCCACGCCGATCGAGCGTGCGGTGGACGACTACCTGATCTGCCTGGACGGCGTTTACCCGCATGCCGACTATGTGACGATCAACATCTCCAGCCCCAACACCGCCAACCTTCGCTCGCTGCAGAGCGACGAGGCGCTGGATGCATTGCTTGGCGCAGTGGCCGACAAGCGCGAGGCCCTCGCGCGGCGCCATAGCAAGCGGGTGCCGCTGTTCGTGAAGATCGCACCCGACCTCGAAGAGGCGCAAGTGCAGGTGATCGCCGCCACCCTGCGCCGCCATGGCATGGACGGCGTGATCGCCACCAACACCACGCTATCGCGCGAGGCGGTGGCGGGACTTCCACATGCACAGGAGACCGGAGGCCTCTCGGGCGCGCCCGTGCGCGAGGCGAGCAACCGTGTGATCAGCCAGCTGCGATCGGCCCTCGGCGCCGATTTCCCGATCATCGGGGTCGGCGGTGTGCTGAGCGGGGCCGATGCCGAGGCCAAGATCGAAGCCGGTGCCGACCTGGTCCAGATCTACACCGGGCTCATCTACAAGGGGCCAGCGCTGGTGCGCGAGGCCGCCCAGGCGTTGCGCCGGCGCGGCCGCTGACCGGGCCCGATCAGCGGCGCATCCGCCAGAGCACGGGAACGATCACGGTCGCCCAGCGCAGCAGGCGGCGCGGACCGATCACCGCCACCGCAGCGGCAGCCACGGCACCGGCCGTCACCGGGTGCTCGCGCGCGATACGCAGAGCAGCCTCGCTGGCCGATTCGTCAGCCGGCGGGGCCGCGTCGGCTGCCTTGGATGGCGCGCCCTGCAGGGTCGCAATGCGCTCCCGCTGCCGCGCGATGCGGGCCAGCAGTTCCTCGCGGGTGAGCAAAGCACGGTCGCGCGCGGGCGGCTCGTCCTCATGGCCCAGATTGAAGCGCGCCTGCACCCATTCCCAGTCGCGCCCGAATTCGCGGCGCGCAGGCTCGAAGGCGCCGGAAGCCCCCCGCAGCGTGCTCGCCAGAGCCGCGACGGCCGCCACCCAGAGCACGATCCACACCACGGCCACCGACCACGCGGCCGCGACGCGGTTCGGCGTGTCCCAGAAATGCACGACCACGGCCACCGACAGCAGCGCCACCGTGACAGTGGTCAGGCCGATCACCGCGATCGCCAGGGCCAGAAGCAGCCGCAGCCGCTGCCGCTCTTCCTCCCAGGCCAGCCGGAGCAGCTGGACACGGTCTTCGGCGGCCAGTGCGCCCTCGCCGGCGGCAATGCGCCATCGCCGCACCCGGGCGTCCAGCCCCAGGAGGGAGAGCAGCCTCATGCTTGCTCCCCGCCTGCGGCCGATGGGCCGCGATCAGCGGCGCCCAAGCAGCAGGCCCACCAGCACGCCCACCGCCAGGGCGGCACCAGCGATCTGCCACGGCTCGTCGTGCGCGTAGGCGTTGGCGGTGCTGGCAGCCTCGCGCGCCTTCTTCGCGGCCAGCTTGCTCTTTTCGGCAGCCAACTCGCGCGCGATCGCCAGCTTGCTGTCGATGCGCTGGCGCAAGGCCTTGATATGCGGAACGCTGTCGAGCTCCTTGCTGGCGAGCACGCCGCGCACGTCGCTGGCGATGTCTTCCGCCACAGCGTTGGCCGCTGCTTCGAGATTGGAGGTTGCAGTCATTGGAATCTTCCCTCGGTGATTCGCGCCGGCACCGCGCCGGCGACTTCACGCCTGACGCGGCGTGGCATCCATGGTACATGCCTGCGTGGACCTACGGCAGCAAAGACGCCACACGGCGTCCGATCGCCAGACTGCTGGTGAGCCCCGGCGACTCGATGCCGAACAGGTTGACCAGCCCCGTGACGCCATGCGCCTCGGGGCCTCCGATCATGAAATCGGCAGCCGGCTCGCCAGGGCCGGAAATCTTCGGGCGAATGCCGGCGTAGCCGGGCGCGAGCGCGCCATCGGCCAGCGACGGCCAGTACCTGCGCACCTCGGCGTAGAAGACCTCGCCCCGCGCGGGGTCGACCACCAGGTCGTCGCCCGAATCGACCCACTGGACGTCCGGGCCGAATTTGGCTTGGCCGCCGAGGTCGAGCGTCAGGTGCACGCCCAGTCCCGCCGCCTCGGGCACGGGATAGATCAGGTGGCTGAAGGGCGCGCGGCCGGTGAGCGTGAAGTAACTGCCCTTGGCGAAATACTCCTGCGGAACGGCGCTGGCCGGCAGGCCCTCGAAGCGCCGCGCCAGGGCCGGCGCGCCCAACCCCGCGGCATTGACCACACTGCGGCAACGCAGCGTCGTGCCGTCCTCTGCCGTCAGGACGATGGCGCCCTGCCCGCACTGCGCGCGAGCCACGCCCGATTTCAGCGCCAGCATGCCGCCGGCGCTTTCGAGGTCGCCCTGCAGACTCAGCATCAGCGCATGGCTGTCGACGATGCCGGTGCTCGGCGACAGCAGTGCGGCCGTGCACTCCAGCTGCGGCTCCAGGGTACGCGCCTGCTCGCGCGTGAGCAGCACCAGGTCGTCGACGCCGTTGGCTCGCGCCTTGGCCAGGATGGTCTCCAGCTGCGCGACCTGCTCCGGCGCCGTCGCGACGATGAGCTTGCCGCAGCGGCGGTGCGGCAAGCCGCGCTGCCCGAGGTACTCGTAGAGCAGTTGCTTGCCCTCGACGCACAGACTGGCCTTGAGGGAACCTGCGGGATAGTAGATGCCGGCGTGGATCACCTCGCTGTTGCGGGAGCTGGTGCCAGTGCCAATGGCGCCCTCCGCTTCAAGCACGATGACTTCGCGGCCTGCCAGCGCAAGTGCCCTGGCGACAGCCAGACCCACCACGCCGGCGCCGATGACGGCGCAATCGAATTCGTCCATCACGCAAGCTTAGCGGGGCTGGACGAGCTTCGGCCTTCACTCCGGATGGATGCTGAAGGGCTTCTCAGGATCGGTGGGATTCTCCGGCGGCGCGGCAGGGCCCTTGTCGGGCTCCACCGGCAGCTCCGGCACGTCCGGTGGATCGGAGGTGATGGGTGTCGGAAGATCGGGGCTGGTGGCCATGGCCATTTCTCCTTTCAGCACCGTTCTATGCGGCCGCGCACAGCGGAGCAAGTGGCGCTCAGCCGCAGCGTACGTCGGTACCGGCCGACACGCCAGCATGATGGGAAAGAAAGGAATTTGGTGGGCGGTGGAGGTTTCGAACCTCCGACCCCAGCAGTGTGAATGCCAGAAGTAGTCACGCTGTAGCTACGGCTCCCAATGGAGACAGCAGGTCAGACGGGCAGAAAACGGCAGCCGCGAGCAGCTTTTTGCACCAGATTTACACCGGGTGGAATGCCGGAGTGGCAGGCCGGGTACGGAACCCATAGCGGGCATCAGCGCCCGAGCGGAGCTGTGGGCGCCATTCCAACAACACGCCCCTATTCTGTGACACAAATATTCCTTGCATTCCACCGCGTTATGTGGCACATTAACTCCATCGAAAACAGCAAAGGAGAGCGGATATGTGGATCGTCAAGATGGATGGTGACTTCCAGGCCCTGTTCGCGCTGGAAAGCGATGCATGGACTTTCAGGGGTGCCCGTCAAGCGCTCTTCCCTGAGCGCGTCATCGAGGTCTCGTACATTCATCCGGAATCTGCGCTGCTTGAGGTGCTGGCATGAGCGCGCAGCACACGCCGGGGCCGGACGAACTGGCATTTCTGGACAGCAGCGCCGTAGGACTCGACCTTTCAGTTCAAGAGGATCGCGTCATCTTTCGCATGCGCGTCAGTGACCGGCTGAAGGCAACAACCGTTGAAGCAATGCGCGATTGGGTCTCCGGAACGATGCGCGACCGCTGGAGCGCGGCGCGTGCTGTTGCTGACGCCTACATCGCCAAGGCCACCGGGAGCGTATGACAAAGCGCAGGATTGAACGACCGCCCGGCCGCCCCCCTGTCAGCGAGGACGAAGGGCCTTCCGCCGTCCTGCGGGCGAGGGTTGGTGCGGAGCGGGTGGCGAAGGTGAAACGCCTGGGCGGGGCTGAATGGCTGCGCAAGACGATCGACCGAGCAAAAGAGCCGTCTGCCTCCTCTCGTATAGCCGGCCAGGAGAAGAAGTAATGAAGCTGCTTTCCAAGATCGAACCGCAACCCCCGAAGGGAATCAAGTACATGCTTGGCGACGAGACGTGGAGGCCAGTCGAGAAGCGTTCTCCGCGCCGCCTGCTCTGCGAGGAATGGGGCAACCTCGGGCCGATGGAACTGGATCCGGCAATCAAACCGAACAAGGCCGGCTTTCGCGTGCGCGTGACCGAGATCCCTGCCCCCGAGGGCGCGTATGGGTTCACGGACATCGATGGCGTGTACTTCTGGACCAGCACTGATATGTACGGCCGCACAGCTGACGAGTGTGCCGCCCTTCGTCCTTACCAAGGGGAGAGCCGGGATGTCTAACCTGCCACCGTTGCCCAAGCCTTACGGCTACTGGCACATTGGTGAGAGCCACGACGAAAGCGACTTCTTCTTGGCAGAGGATTTCGGCAACGTGGGTTGCCCGGGGTGCATCAATCTGTTCACCCTGGACCAGATGCGAGCCTATGCAGAGGAAGCCGTAAGGCTAGAGCGGGAGGCAATAGCCGCAGATTGGGAGCATCGGCATGGGTTCGACAAGCATGGGGTTGCCGACGCCATCCGCTCCCGCTCTGAGCAAGGAAAGGGATAGTCACCAGTACAGGGGGTGACTTAAAATGAGGGCTCGGCTTCGGCCGGCTTGCGCCAAAGGGGACGCCCAGCGGCAGACGGTAGGACTGAACATCCGCCGCATCCGGTTGGAAGTACCGGGCTATCACATCAGCGGCGGCGTGGAGAAATCGCAGCCACGCATAGAGACTGGGCCGAGCCACACAGAGCCCGGGAAAACAGCGGCTATAGGCGGGTGTGGGTTCCGCCTTCTACGCGAAGTGAGTCGGGGTAGCGTCCGGCCCGCTGATGTGATGGCTAGACGCCGATTGCGCGTGAAATCAGTGCAAGGCCCCTGGGCTGACCACTGGATAGCCATCAGCCATCACGCATGCGGATTGTTCGGTTGCTTCGGCGGCCGTGAACAGACTGGCCCAGTAGCAGTCCGCAGCCGTGATGGTGGAATGCGCAGGGCTGATGCGCTCGCGCTTATAAGGCGATGGATGGCCAGCACGATAGGGCACCATTAATGCCGGAGATCAGCACCGGCCCACCATCAACCCGCACGATGCCTACGATGAATCTGTCATGTCGTCCAACACCCCGGGAACGCAGTACCACACCTGCCTCGTCGGGGCGCGGCCTGGATGCTCTTCCAAGCCCTTGATCAAAACCCCTTTCTCGATCTTGATCTCCGTCACGGTGCGTAGTTGCGCCAACTCCACCTTCCTCCCGCTATCGAAGAATCGGGCCCATCGCTGATTCGTGCCAGGCACCAACCCATAGACGAGCCAGCCAACTTCAGGCCGAGCCTTTACCTCCTCCAAAGGCAGTTTTTCACCCCAGCGGCGAAGTCGGTACAGGACGCAATGCACTGGGTGAGCATAGCGCTCCCCAATGAGAAAAGCCCCCGGCGCGAGGCCGGGGGTCGATTTGCG
This sequence comes from Variovorax sp. JS1663, assembly GCF_002157355.1. Classification (GTDB taxonomy): domain Bacteria; phylum Pseudomonadota; class Gammaproteobacteria; order Burkholderiales; family Burkholderiaceae_C; genus Variovorax. The sequence goes on from NZ_LYMK01000050.1 coordinate 44,771, forward strand.
AAATTTCGAAACTTCAGGTCATGGCACGTTGCTGCTGTGCACCGCGATCGGCTTGAACGGCAGCGCCAGCCGGCCGGCGAACTCGCCATTCGGCGTCAGCGTCGGGCAGGCGCCGGCCTGGGTGCAGAAGCCGCTGCTCGCGTCCGGGTAGATCACGTCCCCGAAACGGTAGTTGGAGATGCTGGCGCCGGCGTAGTCGGCCACCGACAGCACCCTGCCCTGCGTCGAATAGTCGTCGGCGTTGGTGACCATGATCGGGTCGACGCGGCTGTCCTCCATGGTGCGGATCACGCTGCCGGTGGCCTGCGTGTCGCCGGTGTTCACGATCCGCACCCAGCCCCAGCGCCGGTTCGCGCGGTCCGTGAACAGGATCAGGTCGTTGATCGGGTCGCCGACGCCGGTGTAGCCCTTCGCCGCTGCCAGGTGAGTGATGTTCGAGCCCACGCCGGTGACGGCGCCCACCTGCTGGATGTCGGCCGGCACCGGTGACGTCGGCTTGTGGCCGGCAGCGTAGCGCCCGAGCGAGTACAGCAACACGTCCCCGGCGTCAGTGGCGATGCCCGCGCGCGAGTACTGGGGATCATCCTTCCAGAATGGGTACGCCTCGATGCGCTGGCGCTCGTCCTTGCTCCAGTAGCTGCGGGTGGCGGTCGTCCATACGGCGGTTGGCCGGCTGGCCAGCGTCATCGTCTTCACGACCTGGGGCGCCGAGGTGGCGGTCAGCGGGTAGGGCCACTGGGTCGCGGCCTGGCCGACGTTCTGCGTCTCGAGGTTGCTCGCGGCGCTCCCCAGGTACATGTCGTTCGTGTACTTGAAGAGCGGCCCGAGGTCGATGAAGGCGGCGCGCTTCTCGCTCTTGGAGACCACCACTGCGACCCCGCCCTTGGCGTACCGCTCATAGTCCTCGCCGCCCGGCAGCATCTTGGCGCGGTTCGCAGCCATGGGCGAGTCCAGGAACTGGAAGGCCGAGATGTGCCCCGCAGCGTCATACTTCAGCATCGTCGTGTAGGGGTGGATGCCGGTCGTTGCCGCGATGCCCGTGGGCGCCTTCATGTCCGAAGGCAGATCGACGTAGCCGATGACCTTCATGAACACGTAGTTGCCCTGGTCCACGAAGCCGGGCTTCATGTTGTCCATCCAGCCATGCCACCAGTCGTAGCGGGCCTGGCCAGGCTGCCAGCCCTGGGGGGCCGAGCCGAGCGATACCACCGCGACCTGGCCGCGCGTGTTCGGCACGTCCCATCCGCTCACCAGGGCGAACTCGCCGCCGCCGGTCACCGCGATTGCCGTAGGCACAAAGCCGACCTTGAACGCGGTGGATGCGCGGTTCTGCGCGGTCAGGGTGCCCACCGTGTAGAGCTTCGCCGCCTTGGTCGGGCTGCCCTGCGTGGCGACCAGAGATAAGCGCGTGGCCGGCGAGTCGGCCGCGTTCTCGCCGCGGTGCTCGGCCACCGGTAGGTCCGCGGGGTCGTTCTTCGCGAGCACGCCCTGGGCCAGGTAGTCGTCGATCGAGGTCGGCAGGAGCCGGCGCTGCTGCCAGAGGACCTGCGGCCGCTGCTGGAAGGTGCGGCGGTCGGTTGCCGAGTTCTGGAGCCACACCACCGAGTTCTCGACGCTCTGCGCTCCCGTCGGCACACCGATCGCGGCCGCGTGGATGGAGACGTACATGTTGTTGGTCGAGTCCTCGCGGCCGAGCTGGTAGATCGAACCGATGCCGGACATCACGCCGACGTCAGCGCGCTCCGGCAGCGTGGCGACACCGGTCTTGCTCGCCGGCGCGCCGTAGCGGTAGGCCACACCTGCGTCGGTGTTGAAGCGGTAGGCCATGGCGGCATAGGCGGCGGGCTCGATCGCTCCGGTGCTGTCCACGATGTCACCCGCGACTGGCGGGGCAGGCGGGGGCGCCGGCGGCGGAGGTGGTGCGGGAGGCGG
>NZ_LYMK01000051.1 GCF_002157355.1 Variovorax sp. JS1663
GCGGCAAGAACGCCATCGCGATGGGCAACGGCGCGGAAGCCACCGGTGACAACTCCATCAGCATCGGCACGGGCAACAAGGTCAGTGGCAAGAACTCCGGCGCCATCGGCGACCCCAACGATATCAAGGCCGATGGGTCTTACTCCCTGGGTAACGACAACACGATCGGCACTGGAGCCGACGGCTCGTTCGTGGTCGGCAACGGCTCCACCGTGAACCTCGGCGCTGCCGGTGCGCTCGTGTTCGGCAGTGGCGTGGTGATCGGCGCTAACGTCACCAATGCGCTTGCATTCGGCAATGGCTCCAGTGTCAACGCCAACAACGGCGTGGCGATCGGCAATGGCGCCAGCGTCAGCACTGCCAACGGCGTGGCCCTGGGTTCGGGTGCCACCGCCACGGGCGCCACGCTGGGCAATCCGGCCTATCTGGTGGGCGGGGCGGCCACGGGTGAAGTAAGCGTCGGCGCCGCGGGTACCGAGCGCCGCATCACCAACGTGGCGGCCGGCTCGGGCGACACCGATGCAGTCAACGTCGCGCAGTTGAAGGCGGTGAACGCCCAGGCCAACGCCGGCTGGAACCTGAGCGCCAACGGCGGGGCTGCACAGAACATCGCGCCGGGCGGCACGGTGGACTTCGCCGAAGGCAGCAGCAACGTCGTGGTCACCCGCAACGGCAATCAGATCGTGGTGGACACGGCCAAGAATGTGGCTTTCGACACCGTGACCACCGGTCAGACAGTGATGGACAACACCGGCGTCACGGTCGGCGCGAACGTAAAGCTGGGCGACACCGGTCTGACCATCACAGGTGGTCCGAGCGTGACGACCGTCGGAATCGACGCAGGCAACAAAGCCATCACCAACGTGGCTGCTGGGGTGAACGCCACTGACGCCGTCAACGTGAGCCAGCTCAAGTCGGTGAGCGACGGCGCGGTGAAGTACGAGATCGTCAACGGCGCGGTCGACTACAAGAATGTCACGCTGCAGGGCGCGGGCGGCACGATCATCCACAACGTCGCAGACGGTGTGGCACCGACCGATGCCGTCAATTTCAGCCAGCTCACTGTGGCGGCCAACAAGTGGGTCACGGGCAGTCCGTCGGTGTACCGCGCACCTGAGTCGAAGGGGGTGGACAGCATGGCCGTCGGTTCGGGTGCGAAAAGCACCGGCAAGAATTCGGTGGCCTTGGGTGGCAACTCCGACGATGGTGGCCGCGACAACGTGGTCTCCGTCGGCTCCGGCCAAGGTGGTGAGCGTCAGATCACCAACGTGGCCGCTGGCTCGACTTACACCGATGCGGTGAACGTTGGCCAGTTACGCCCCTTCGCCGATGCGCTGGGCGGCGGCATGAAAGTGAATGCCGATGGCACGATCACCGGGCCGACCTTTAACATCAACCGGGTCGAGCAGGATGGCAAGCTCACGCAACAAACTTACAACAACGTGGGCGATGCACTGGGAGGTGTCAGCTACTCGCTGGAAAACCTCACCCAGGACATCAAGGGCGAACAGGCCAACACCAAGTACTTTCGAGCCAACTCGACGGCGGCCGGTGCGGCGGCCATCGGTGCTGAAAGCACGGCGATGGGCCCGCAGTCCACGGCGGGCGGCGCCAGCGCCGTGGCGGTCGGCGACCGGGCGAGCGCGGGCGGCGCGGGCAGCGTGGCGATCGGCCAGCAAAGCAACAGCTCGGGTGCGTCCTCGGTGGCGATCGGCCAGAACGCCCAGGCGACCAACGTCGGTTCCATCGCGCTGGGCCTCAACAGCGCGTCCAGCGGGCTCAACACCATTGCGATCGGCACGGGCGCGGTGGCGACCAACTCCGTGGCCGTCGGTGCCGGCGCGCAGGCCGGTGGCGGCAGTGCGGCTTTCGGTGACAACGCGATGGCGCTGAATGCCCTGCGCGGCACGGCGCTCGGCAATGCGGCGACGGTCACCAGTGCCGGCGGTGTTGCGCTCGGCGCGGGTGCCGTGGCAGACCGAGCCGGCATGAACGGCCAGCGCGAAGCGTTCTCTCGTACCGTGGTCGATTCAACGCAAGGGGCGGTGTCCGTGGGGAGTCCTGGCGGTGAGCGGCAGATCACCAACGTGGCGGGCGGTACGGCCGATACCGATGCGGTCAACGTACGGCAGCTGCGAGCGGTGGCAGTGGAAGGCAGTGTCCGCTACGACACCAACCAGGACGGCACCACCAACTACAGCAACGTGACCATGGGCAACGGCCAGGCGCCGAACGGTACCCGCATCTCGAACGTGGCGCCCGGTATCGCCGGCACCGATGCAGTCAACGTGAACCAGTTGAATCAGGTCCGGAGTGACCTCAATACGGTGAAGCGGAACGCCTACGCGGGTGTGGCCGCGGCGATGGCCACGCAGATGCCTGGCAGCAATGTGCCTGGCAAGACGGTCATGCGGGTCGGCGCAGCCGTCTACAAGGGCGAGACCGCCATGGGCGTGAGCCTCCGCCGCACGGCGGAAAACAACGCGTGGAGCCTCACCGGCGGCGTGGGCGTGAGCCGGGGCGGTGTGGCCGCCACGGTGGGCGCGGAATGGGTTTTCAACTGATTCGACGAGGGGTGTTGGCAATGACGAAAAAAGCACAAAAGACCACTGCCGGTCGCCGATTTCAGGCGCGTTTGGCCGGATTTCACGTCCTGGCATCGGTCCTGCTCCTGGCGGGCTGCGCGCCCGGCCGCCCCATCGATCCGCAGGCGCAGGCTCGCGCGATGGCGGCCAAGCCAGCGGAGCCGACGCCCAACGAGTTTCCGGCGATCGAGACGGCCAAATGGAAGGAGGGCGCCTTCCCGAACCTCGAGAACCTGCGCCTGATGAGCACCGGCATGGGGAAGGACCAGGTTCGGCAGCTCCTGGGCTGGCCGCACTTCAGCGAAGGGCTTTGGGGTGCGCAGGAATGGAACTACATCTTTCATCTCCGCACCGGCAAAGGGGCGGAGTTCATTACCTGCCAGTACATGGTGCGCTTTGACGATGCGATGCTGAGCACCGGTTCGTTCTGGAAGGTGCCGGGATGTGCGGATCTGCTGCGCGCAGCGGCCAAGCCGAAGATGCCAGAGCCGGCGGCGGCCAAGCCTCCGGTGGTGGTGCAACCCCTGCCATCGCCGGCGACCCCTCTCGCGCCGCAGAGGATCAGCCTGGGCACGGATGGCCTGTTCCGTTTTGACGGTGGGGCTTTGTCCGACTTGCAGCCACAAGGGCGGCAGAAGGTCGAGCAGCTCGCTCAGGAGATTCGTCGCAACTTCCGCACGATCCAGTCGATCTCCATCACCGGTCACACCGATCGCCTGGGCAGTACCGCCTACAACGACGCCCTGTCGATCAAGCGTGCGAGCACGGTGCGCGATCTCCTGGTCAGCGCGGGCATCGACGGAGCATTGATAAAGACCTCGGGTGCAGGCAAGAGCCGGCCGGTCGCAGACTGCTCTGGTGCAAAGAAGACGCCGGCGCTTGTGGCCTGTCTGCAGCCGAATCGCCGTGTGGAAGTCGAGGTGCGCGGGGCATCGTAGACCGCCCTGCATGTGATATAGGCAAAGCCGCTCGACGTCCTGCGTCGAGCGGCTTTTTCTTGGGGCTGTCTCAGCAGTAGCGGCTGAGCTCGCTGGTGTGGGCGCTGACGAGGTCGATCATCGGCTGCCAATTGTTCTCGAAGCGGGATTCAACGCCGATCATCGCGCCTTCCGCGTGACCCAGGGCCACGAAGACCCCATGCGCCAGGCTCATCGGCGTGGTGCGATGGTGACCCGCACGCTCGAGCAGGTGAGCCAGGCCCACTTGCTGCTCCAGCAGATGGGCTTCCATGTGAGCGAGCCATGCTTCGATGTCCGCCCGGTACGCCGGGAGATCGCTTTCCTTCGGCACATTGCAGAGCTGCTCCACCATGGCGTGATGAAAGCGCTCACTACGCTCGAACAGCGTTGACAGGAGGTCGGTCTTCGTGAGACCCGGTTCATGCAGGGCCGGGTGAGCGAGTAGAGCCGAGTGCGATGCGTGCTGCATCGGATACCGAGGCGTGCCGCCTCCGAGCACCGGTACATTTGCGTGATAGACGTTGAGGGACGCCTGGAGCAGGTGGCGGACGGTGCCCTCCGGCCTGGGGTCGCCGCGATCCAGGAATCTGTCAGGCACGCCGATCATGAGGCCCTGGAGGCTGCGGTAGGTTCGTTGCAGCTGGTGCAGCGAGCGCTGGATGCGCGTCGCCGATCCGCGGCGATGGCCGCTGATGGTATTACCGATGTGGATCAGATGTTCCTGGGTGTTGAGGGCCCGGTCGTGCAGCTCGACGAGCCCGCCACGACGGCGTGGATGGACATGCGAATCGTGGCTGTCAGGCAGCCGGGCCAGGGTGTCGCAGAAGCGTGCCACGCTGCGGGCCAGCGGCTTCATCGCGTTGTTCACGATGCGCGATGGGCGTTCGGCGCGGTAAGAAGCGAGCATTTTCAGCCCAGTTCGCCTGGTTGAGTCAGGTCGATCCAGCATGCGAAGAGAGGATGCCCGTTGATGATTTGGGGTGGACCGGCGCGGTAGGCCACGAAGTCCAGTTTTCGGAGCAGTCGTTCGACGCCAAGTGGGGACACAGTGATCAGGCGATTCACGCCATGCCGAAGCGCGCAGGACCGCACCGCGTCCAGCAAACCCACGGTCGTTGGCGATGAGAACTGGCCCGACGACACGTTGGAATGGAAGTCGATCGCCGCAAACCGCGACAGCTCCCAAACACCCTCAGAACTGGGTAGCGGCGCATCTCCCATCAGTTGCGGGAACACCTCGCTGAGCAGATAGGGCCGCACGGTCGGTAGCAACCGGGCGATGCCGACATACCTCTCCTCTTCGCGTGCGGCCACATAGATGGTGTCTGGCCGATCGAATTGATCGAGTTCCAGGCCGGCCTGCGTGGCCAAGTCCCACCCCAAGGTTTCGACAAACACCTCGTGTCGGTATCGGGCGAGGCCGACGAGAACTTCGTCGGACAAGTTTTTCGGTGTGCCGGCAATGATTTCCACCCTGACTCCATTTCATTTGAATGGAGTCATTTCACCCAACTCCGCGCTGGGCGGTAACTACCAAAGTTGGTAGTTTGAGAAAAGTTCAGAAACGGTGCGGCAGGACGGCGTATTGAAGGTGCAAGGCTCTGCAGGTGGACTCGGCCCACGCCATGACATCCACTCGGGCAGCAAGACATTCCAGGCTGCGCTGCCAAGGAAGATCCCGTTGGTCGTCACCGACGAGCAGCAGGTTGGTGAAAGGGAGGCCGACGCGATGCCAGCGCACCTGGCCGGGCACGCAGCGGATTTCCCAGTCCCAGCCCAGCGTTGCAGGTGATCCGGCTGCATCGATCCATTCCGTGTAGCCGGCGATCCTCGTTGGGCGACCACATGCTTGCAGCGTTGGCGAACTGTGCTCTTCGTAAATGCCCGATACCAGGTGCGTCAGCTGCAGCGTTTGCAGGGCTGGGGCGGAAAGCCGCAGAAGACCGTCGAGAGAACGTGGTGCACCAAAGGCGGGATGTCTCATGGATTGCGCCCGGTCCCCACGTCAATTGAGCAGTCCGAGTATCACGGCCCTCACGACGGCGGCAGTCTTGTTGGTCGCGCCAAGCTTGGCGGTGGCATTGCGGAGATGAAAGTTGACCGTGTCGACGGAGATGGCAAGTATCTGTCCGATCTCGGCTGCTGTTTTGCCGTCAGCGGTCCACTTCAGCGCTTCGATCTCGCGACCGGTCAGCAGGATGTTCTCGACTTCGAGAAGTTTGGGCATCAGTGTCTGAGTCAGTGCCTGGTGCGCAACGTTGACCAGCCATCGCATCCGGGGTTCATTGACCTTGAGCTCGTTCGCCGAAATCGCCTCGCTCGAACGCGACAAGCTCAGCATGCCGACGACGCCATTGGCGTCCAGGTTCGATTGGGCCCAGCCGACGCGCAGTCCGAAGGATTTCGCCTCTGCCCAGAGCTGCGGAGTCGGTGCGAACAGTCCATCGCTCCAGACCAGAGGCGTCCTGCTGCGCCGGGCGTGCAGGACTGTGGGATCGGTAGCGACATAGCCCGCCTCATGGTAGCGCCTGGCCCAGTCGAGCGGATAGTCGAACAGGGTGTGCACCTTGGGCTGTGATAGCGGAAACGGAAACTGGATCCCGTAGGCGCAGTACTCGAAGCCCAGGCCACGCGCTGCGGCCACGATCTCGTCGAAGATGTTCTGCTCGCCGGGAGCGACGGCGACGATGCGCAGCAGATCCTCCTGCCAGTTTTTCATGACGCGCCTCTCTTGGGGACTTCGGATCGAAAAGAGTCTGCCTGCCCCGTCGTTCTGCGCGGCTTCTCAAGCAGAAATAATCACCATTTTGGAGATCTAGTTTGCACATTCCCGATCTTGCGCCGCTGTCCCTCTTGCGCTTCGAAGCAGCCATCGTCGATCTCGACGGCACCATGGTCGACACGCTCGGCGACTTCGTGGTGGCGCTCAACCGCATGCTCGCCGAGCTTGCCTTGCCGCCGATCACCGCCGAGGCGATCGGCCAGATGATCGGCAAGGGCTCCGAGCACCTGATCCGCTCCGTGCTGGCCCATGTGCGCTGTGGCGAGACACCCGATGCCGCGCTCTTCGATGCCGCCTGGGCGCGCTACCAGCACCACTACCTGGCCATCAACGGCCAACACGCGTCGATCTACGCCGGCGTCGCCGAGGGCTTGGCCGCGCTGCGCGCACGTGGTTTGCGCCTGGCCTGCCTGACCAACAAGCCCACCGCCTTTGCGCGCCCGTTGCTGGCGATCAAGGGCCTGGACGTGCATTTCGAGCATCTGTTCGGCGGCGAGGCCTTCGAGCGCAAGAAGCCGGACCCGCTGCCGCTGCTGAAGACCTGCGAGGCCTTGGGCAGTGCGCCGGCACGTACGTTGATGATCGGCGACTCCAGCAACGACGCGCAGGCCGCGCGTGCCGCCGGCTGCCCGGTGGTGCTGGTGAGCTACGGCTACAACCACGGACAGCCCGTGAGCGAGGTGGATGCCGACGGCTATGTGGATTCCCTCGCCGACCTGGCCCGCATGCTTGGCCCGGGTTGACGATAGTTGACAGGCGAATTGATGAAAAGTAATGTAATAACAGGCCCGCTGACTTTCCGGCGGCCCGTGGCCCTCAACACTTTTCCTTACTATGAACATCGCGATCCTGGGCGGCGGCCATGGCTGCTATGCCGCTGCCGCTGACCTCTCCGAAGCCGGCCATTCGGTGCGCCTGTGGCGGCGTGACGCCGATGCGCTGGCGCCCGTGCGCCAGGCGGGATCGATCCGACTGAAGGACGCGAAGGGCGCGCGCGACGTGCCGATCGCGCTGGCCACGGCCGACATCGGCGAGGCGCTGCGTGGCGCGGCGCTGATCGTGATTCCCACGCCCGCGATCGCGCAGGAGGACATCGCCCGCGAGATGGCGCCGCACCTGGTCGACGGCCAGGTTGTATTTCTGCCGCCCGGCACCTTCGGCAGCTTCGTGATGGCCCGCATCGTGAAGGCGGCCGGCAACCATGCCGACGTGGCCTGGGCCGAGACGGGCACGTTGCCCTACCTGGCGCGCAAGCACGGCGACCGCGAGGTCAACGTGACGATCCGCGCGATCCGCCTGCCCACCGGCGTCTATCCGGCGCGCAAGGAGCGCGAGGCGCTCGAGGTGATCCGCCAGGCCTACCCGAGCGTGCACGGATGCGGCGATGCCCTCTCGGGTGCGCTGATGAATGCCGGGCCGGTCATCCATCCGCCGCTGATGGTGATGAACGCTGCGCCGCTGCAGCATTTCGAGCGCTGGGACATCCACAACGAAGGCACGCAGCGCGCCGTGCGCGACGTGACCGATCGGCTCGACCAGGAGCGCATCGCGGTACGCGAGGCCTTCGGCCAGGTTGCGCCGCACTACCCGCTGGCGGACCACTACAACAACGACCAGTGGATGTACGGCGATGCCCACAAGCAGCTGGTCAAGTCGGGCGATTGGCGCGAGAACATCGACCTCTATGCGCACCGCTACATCACGGAAGACACCGAGCTGGGCCTCGCCTTCCTGGCCTCGGCGGCGCGCTACGCGGGCGTGGATGCGCCGATCGCGCACGGGCTGCTGGCCATCGTGGGAGGCTTCCTCGGCCGCGATCTGCGCCAGGGGCCGCGCAGCTTCGAGGCCCTGGGACTCGCCGGCCTGGATCGCGACGCGCTGAAGAAGAGGCTGCACGATGGCGAATGAGGCCGCGCCCCCGCGCTTTGCCGCCGTCGGCGCGGGCCGCATGGGGCGGGGCATCGCGATCGCCTTCGCCTACGCGGGACACCGGATCGCGCTGGTCGACCTGCGCGTGCGCAGCGAGCAGGCCTGGCAGAAGCTGCGCAGCGAGGTGCTGGCCGAGATCGAGGGCAGCCTCGCCGGCCTGGCGCAGCTTGGCGTGCTCGATGCGGCGCAGGTGCCTGCGATCGCCGCGCGCGTCGAAGTCGTGCCGGTGTCCGGGGCGCCGCGCGCGCTGGCGGGCGCCGAACTGGTGTTCGAGGGGGTGCCCGAAACGATGGCGGCCAAGCGCGAAGCCTTCGAGCAGATCAACCGCCATTGCCGCGAGGACGCGATCCTCACCTCCACCACCAGCAGCATCCTGGTGACGCAGATCGCCGCACTGGTGAAGAAGCCGGAGCGCTTCCTCAACATGCACTGGCTCAACCCGGCCTACGTGATCCCGGTGGTGGAGCTCAGCACGCACCCGGGCACCGATGCCGCGGTGCTGGCGCGCACCAAGGGGCTGATGGAGCAGATCGGCAAGCTGCCGGTGGTGTGCGGCCCGACGCCCGGCTACATCGTGCCGCGACTGCAGGCACTGGTGATGAACGAGGCCGCGCGCATGGTGGAAGAGGGCGCCGCCACCGCCGAGGAGATCGACAAGGCCACGCGCTACGGCATGGGCCTGCGCTTCGCCGCGCTGGGCGTGGTGGAGTTCATCGACTTCGGCGGCGCGGACATCCTGCACCACGCGAGCCGCGAGATGTCGGGCTCGATCGATGCCGCGCGCTATGCCGCGCCAGCGGTGCTCGACCGCATGATGGCCGAGGGGCGGCTGGGACTGAAGAGCGGCAGCGGCTTCTACGACTATGCCGGCCGCGACGTCGGTGCCTACAGGCGCGACGTGCTGGCGCGCACGCTCGGCATGTTGAAGCACGCCGGGCTGTGGCGGCCGCCGGCCGACGAGACACGGCCATGAGCAGGATCCGCCGCGCCTTCGCGGACCTGTCGGTCGGGCAGGTCCACTACGCGAGTTGCGGCGATCCGCGCGCAGAGACCGTGCTGCTGCTGCACCAGTCGCCGCGCAGCTGGGCCGAATACCGGCATGTGCTGCCTCTCCTCGGCGAGCGCTTCCGCGCGGTCGCGATGGACACGGCCGGCTTCGGCGATTCCGAGGACGGCGGCGTGCCGGCCAGCATCGAGCAGTGGGCGCGCGTGGCCATCGAGCTGCTCGACGCGCTGGGCGTTGCCCGTGCGCATGTGGTCGGGCATCACACGGGCGGCGTGATCGCGATCGAGCTGGCCAGCGCCTTCGCGCAGCGCGTGCACGGGCTGGTGTTGTCGTCCACGCCGTACGCCGATGCGACCTTCCGGCGCGCGCGGGCCGAGCGCCCGCCGATCGACGAGGTGGCGATGAGCCAGGACGGCAGCCATCTCGCGGCGCTGTGGGACAAACGCCGGGGCTTCTACCCGCCGGGGCGGCCCGAGCTACTCGAGGCTTTCGTGCAGGACGCGCTCAAGGTCAGCGGCCGCATGGAGGAAGGCCACCGCGCCGTGGCCGCCTACCGCATGGAGGACCGCATCGCCAAGGTCCGGCAGCCTACGCTGATCCTGCGTGCGACCGACGATCCCTTCGCCGCGCCGCATGCGGTCGAATTGAAGGAACACATTCCGCAAGCACGTATCGTCGAGATCCCGGGCGGCATGGTGCCCTTGCCCGACCAGATGCCGGCGGCCTTCTCCGCAGCGGTGCTGGCCTTCCTGGAGGCGCTGCGGTGAAGGCGGTGCGCATCGCCGGCTTCGGCGCGGCACCGGTGCTGGAGGAGATGCCCGATCCGCAGCCGCGCGCCGGCCGCACGATCGTGCGCATGGCCGCCGCCACGGTGGGTCACATCGACCGCACGGTCTGGACCGGCGCCTTCCTGCGTCATCCGCCGCTGCCCTACGTGCCGGGCGTCGAGGCCGCGGGCATCGTGGTCGCGAGCGACCGCCATGCGCCCGGCCAGCGCGTGTGGGTGCGCGGCAGCGGGCTCGGCACCATGGAGAACGGCACCTGGTGCGAGCTGATCGATGCGCCCGACGAGGCGCTGGGCCTGTTGCCCGACGGGATCGACATGGCCCTGGGCTCGGCCTTCTTCTCGCCCTGCACCTCGGCTTGGGTCGCGCTGCACGAGGTGGCGAAGCTGCAGCCCGGCGAGCGGGTGCTGGTCACCGGCGCCACCGGCGCGGTCGGTTCCATGACGGTGCAACTGGCGCGCGATGCCGGTGCCATCGTGCTCGCCAGGATCGAAGACGCCGCGCTGCAGCCCGCGGACCTCCTCGTCGACACGGTGGGCGGCCCGGTGCTGGAAGCGGCGCTGCCCTGCATCGCGCCCGGTGGCCGCGCGGTGCTGGTGGGCTACACGGCCGGCAACGCGCTGCCGCTGAACCTCGCGCATTTCCTGCAGCGCGACGTGGCGCTGCTGCCGCTCAACATGTTCCGGCGCGAGGCCGCTGGTCGCGCGGCCGTGCCCGAACTGCTCGCGCGCCTTGCGGATGGAAGATTGAAGCTCGAGGTCCGGCGCTTCGGCCTGGCCGAAGCCGCCACCGCGCTCGAATGGATCGCGCAGCGCGGCCACCGCGGCCGGGCGGTGCTGGTGCCCTGAGGGTGGTGCCCGCCACCAGGATCTGAGATCCTTGCGCCCGGCGCCGCTGTCCGGCGCAGGAAGGCATCGACATGGAGACCCATCCCTGGCTGTCCCTGAGCACACCGGTGGCCGCCGCGCGCGCCGCCGGCCGGCCGCTGGTGGGGCTGGAGTCCACCATCATCGCGCACGGCATGCCGTACCCGGAGAACCTGCGCACCGCGCGCGAGGTGGAGGCGTTGATCCGCGGCATGGGCGCCGAGCCCGCCACCATCGCGGTGATCGGCGGACGCATCCGCATCGGGCTGTCCGACGAGGAACTGGAGCTGCTGGCGCAATCCGGCCGCGTGCACAAGGTCAGCCGGCGCGACCTGCCGGCCGTGCTGGCCAGCGGCGAGCCCGGCGCCACCACGGTGGCCGGCACGATGATCTGCGCGGCGCTGGCCGGCATCGAGGTCTTCGTCACCGGCGGCATCGGCGGCGTGCACCGCGGTGCGCCGCAGAGCTTCGACATCTCCGCCGACCTGCAGGAGCTGGCCAGGACCTCGGTCGCGGTGGTGTGCGCCGGCGCGAAGTCCATCCTCGACATCGGGCTCACGCTGGAGTACCTGGAGACGCATGGCGTGCCGGTGCTCAGTTGCGGGCAGGACAACTTCGCGGCCTTCTACACGCGCGACAGCGGCTTCCGCGCGGACTACCGGCTGGACGATGCCCAGGCGCAGGCACGCTTCATCCGCACCAAGTGGGACCTGGGCCTGGCCGGGGGCGTGGTGCTGAGCACGCCGGTACCGGAAAACGCGGCCATGCCGCGCGAGGAGATCGATGCAATCACGCAACTGGCGCTGACCGAGGCCGATGCGCGGGGCATCGCCGGCAAGGCCGTCACGCCCTTTCTGCTGGCGCGCATCCAGGCACTGACCGGCGGGCGCAGCCTGGCGACCAACATCGCGCTGATCAGGCACAACGCCGAAGTGGGTGCGCGGCTGGCGCTGGCCCTGGCGCGCGCGTAGCGGCCTACTCCTCCTCGCTCTCGTCGCTGTCCTGCGGCGCCCGCGCATGCAGCTCGATCATCTGCCGCAGGGTGGTCTTCAGCTCTTCGGCGCGCAGCAGGCCGAAGGGCTCCAGCACGCGCCGCTCGTGCTCGCGCGCCAGATCCATCAGGTGCTCCACCGTCTTGGCGCCCTTGCGCGTGATGCGCACCAGCGTGATGCGGCGATCACTGCCGTGGGGCAGGCGCTCGACCTGGCCCTTGGATTCCATGCGGTCCAGCAGGCGCGTCACCGTGGGCTGCTTGGTCACCGTCACCTGCGCCAGCTGGCCGATGCTGATGGGGTCGCCGCCCGCCAGCGAGGCCATGACCCGCCATTCCGACACCGAGAAGCCGTGCTGCCGCGCGACCACGTGGAACTCCGACGAGATCAGCTGGCTGGCCTGCGCGAGCAGGGCCGGCAGGTAGTCCTCGACGAAGCGAAGCGGCTTTCTAGACGCGGTCGATGCCATGAAGACTCCCCGGGGTTCTGGCAGGCACGCAGCTTGCGTATCTAGGGTTATTCATGATTGTGGATACATTCACTTGTCAACATTATAGGGACCGCACGATGAGGCGGCCCATCGCCGTCACGGGAAAGAAACGACATCATGGCTGAACGATCATTCGTTGAGGAGGTCAAGAAGCTCCGACTTTCGGAGGGGGAGCTGTTCCGGGGCGAGGGCATCCTGGCGGTGACCAAGGCGCTGCTCGAATCCGGCGTCTCCTACGTGGCCGGCTACCAGGGCGCGCCCATCTCGCACCTGATGGACGTGCTGGCCGATGCCCAGGACATCCTGGCTGAGCAGGGCATCCGTTTCGAGAACAGCGCCAGCGAGGCCACGGCGGCCGCCACCCTGGCCGCCTCGGTCAACTACCCGCTGCGAGGCGCCGTCACCTTCAAGGCGACCGTGGGCACCAACGTGGCCTCCGACGCGCTGGCCAACCTGGCTTCCGGCGGCGTGACAGGCGGCGCCCTGATCATCGTGGGCGAGGACTACGGCGAGGGCTCCTCGATCATGCAGGAGCGCAGCCATGCCTTCGCGATGAAGTCGCAGATCTGGCTGCTGGATCCGCGGCCCAACCTGCCTTCCATCGTGGAGGCGGTGAAGAAGGGCTTCGAGCTGTCCGAGGCCAGCCGCACGCCGGTCATGCTGCAGCTGCGCATCCGCGCCTGCCACGTGCACGGCCAGTTCGTCACCGGGGCCAACCGGCGCGCCGACTTCACGCTCAAGGACGCGCTGGAGAACCCGCAGCGCGACGTCAGCCGCATCGTGCTGCCGCCGGCCAGCTTCGTGCACGAGCAGGAGAAGGTGAAGGAGCGCTGGCCCGCCGCGCTGCGCTTCATCGAGGAACACCAGCTCAACGAGTTCTTCTCGGCCGATGCCGACGACATCGGCATCATCGTCCAGGGCGGCAGCTACAACACCCAACTGCGCGCGCTCGAGCGCCTGGGCCTGGCCGACGTGTACGGCAACACGCAGGTGCCGCTGTACGTGATGAACGTGGCCTACCCGCTGGTGGACAACGAGGTGCTGCGCTTCTGCGAGGGCAAGCGCGCGGTGCTGGTGGTCGAGGAGGGCCAGCCCAACTTCGTCGAGCAGAACCTCGCGACCATCCTGCGCCAGGCCGGCTCGACCACCGTCCTGCACGGCAAGGACATGCTGCCGGTCGCCGGCGAATACACCGCGGCCGAGCTGCTCAAGGGCACGCGCGCCTTCGCGGAGCGCTACGGCCGGTTGGCCCCGTTGCCGGTGCCCGCGCCGGTGCGCAAGGTGATCCCGCTCAAGGAAGTCGCCGAGATCGGCGTCGATGCCGCACCCGAGCCGGCCCTGCCGCTGGGCGACAGCGTCCACGCTCGCCCGCCGGGCTTCTGCACCGGCTGCCCCGAGCGCCCCATCTTCGCCGCGATGAAGCTCGTGGAGCGCGAACTCGGCCCGCACCACGTGAGCGCCGACATCGGCTGCCACCTGTTCTCCATCCTGCCGCCCTTCAACATAGGCAACACCACCATGGGCTACGGCCTGGGCGGTGCCGGCGCGGCCGCGCTCAATGCGCCGGCCGGCAAGCGCGCCATCTCGATGATGGGCGACGGCGGCTTCTGGCACAACGGCTTGACCAGCGGCGTCGCCAACGCGGTCTTCAACCGGAGCGACAACCTGACCATCGTGGTCGACAACAACTACACCTCGGCCACCGGCGGCCAGGACATCCTGTCGTCGAAGGCGCAGAACGCGACCCGCAGCACCGGCCATGCGATCGAGCGCGCGGTGCGCGGCGTCGGCGTGGAATGGGTGAGGACACTGCGCCGCACCTACGACGTGGCCGGCATGCGCGACGCCATCAAGGAGGCGCTCACCACGAAGCAGAAGGGCCCCAAGGTCCTGATCGCGCAGTCCGAGTGCATGCTCAACAAGCAGCGCCGCGAGAAGCCGCTGGTGCGCAAGGCCATCGCCGACGGCAAGCGCATGGTGCGCGACAAGTTCGGCGTCGACTCCGACACCTGCACCGGCGACCATTCCTGCATCCGGCTCTCCGGCTGCCCGTCGCTGTCGATCAAGGCCAACCCCGATCCGCTGCGGACGGACCCCGTCGCCACCGTGCTCGACAGCTGCGTGGGCTGCGGCAACTGCGGCGACGTCTCGCATGCCGCGGTGCTGTGCCCCTCCTTCTACAAGGCGCAGATCGTCAGCAACCCCACGGGCTGGGACCGCTTCCGCCAGTGGGTGCGCACGGCCGTGATCGGCTGGCTGCAGCGCGGCGAGGCCAGGCGCCGAGAAACCTATGCCTTCTGACCCGATGACCCAAGCACAACCGATCAAAGTTGCGATCCTCGCCATGGGCGGCGAGGGCGGCGGCGTGCTGGCCGACTGGATCGTCGACCTGGGCGAGGCCAACGGCTACGTGGCGCAGACCACCTCGGTGCCGGGTGTGGCCCAGCGCACTGGCGCCACCATCTACTACGTGGAGCTCTACCCGCTCGCCCAGGCGGAGGCCGACGGCGGCCGGCCGGTGCTGGCGCTGATGCCGCTGCCTGGCGACGTGGACGTGGTGCTCGCCTCCGAGCTCATGGAAGCCGGCCGCGCGGTGCAGCGCGGCCTGGTCACGGCCGACCGCACCACGCTGATCGCCTCCACCCACCGCGTCTATTCGATCGCCGAGAAGAGCGCGATGGGCGACGGCCGCGTCGACAGCGGCGAGCTGCTCGCCCATGCCGGCCGCGCGGCGAAGCGCTTCATCCGCTTCGACATGGCGCGTTCGGCCGAAGCGGCCGGCAGCGTGATCAGCGCGGTGATGTTCGGTGCGCTGGCCGGCGCCGGCGTGCTGCCCTTCAGCCGCGCGCAGTTCGAGGCGACCATCGAGCGCGGCGGCGTGGGCGTCAAGCCCAGCCTCAAGGCCTTCGATGCCGCCTTCTCGCGCGCCCAGGCTGGCACCGCCGACGAGCCCGCCGTTGCCGCGCCCATCGCCGCGCCGCAGCCGCGCCATCCGGCCGTGCGCGCCCTGGTCGAGCGCGTCCAGCGCGAGTTCGCGCCGGCGCTGCAGGGCGTGCTGCTCGAGGGCGTGCGCCGCCTCATCGACTACCAGGACCCGGACTACGCCGCCCTCTACCTGGACCGCATGGCTGCCGTCGCCGCGCTGCCGCAGGCCGGCGAGCACCGTCTGCAGCACGAGACCGCGCGTCACCTGGCGTTGTGGATGTCCTACGAGGACACGGCCCGCGTCGCCGCCCTCAAGACCCGCGCCACCCGCTTCGAGCGCGTGCGCGGCGAGGCCGGCGTGCAGGACGATCAGCTGCTCGCCATCCACGAGTACATGCATCCCCGGCTGCAGGAGATCTGCGAAACCCTGCCCGGCGGCATCGGCCGCTGGCTGATGAACTCCGGCGCGCCGCGCCGGCTGGTGGAACGCATGACCCGCAAGGGCCGCGTGATCCGCACCAGCTCGCTGCGCGGCTACCTGATGCTGCGCATGGTGTCCTCGGCCAGGCGCTGGCGCCGCAGCACCACCCGCTATGCCGACGAGAACCGCCGCATCGAGGAATGGCTGCAGCGCATCGCCCAGACCGCGGCGCAGCATCCGGAGTTGGCGGTCGAGCTTGCCCAGTGCCAGCGCCTGGTCAAGGGCTACAGCGACACCCACGAGCGCGGCCTGCGCAACTACGACACCCTGATGGCCGCCTTCCAGCGCGCCGGCACCCGCATCGCGCCGGCCACGCTGCGCGAACTGCGCGATGCCGCACTGGCCGACGAGCACGGCCACCAGCTGCGCGCGGCGCTGACGCGCCATGCTCTGGCCTGACTGAGAAACGGGAGACACGAAGGATGACCGCCACCCTGCAACTGCGCGT
The DNA here is from genome assembly GCF_002157355.1 of Variovorax sp. JS1663. Taxonomy (GTDB): domain Bacteria; phylum Pseudomonadota; class Gammaproteobacteria; order Burkholderiales; family Burkholderiaceae_C; genus Variovorax. Next base: position 16,249 of record NZ_LYMK01000051.1, read on the forward strand.
CGCCGAGGCGCACCAGCTCAACCCGCTGATCCGCCAGTTCCGCCTGCGCGCCGACGACGGCCGCGCGCTGCCCGGCTTCGCCGCCGGCGCGCACATCCGCATCCAGGTCGAGCTGCCCGGCGGCGGCAAGGACTGGCGGCACTACTCGCTCATCAATTTCGCCACCGCGCGCAACGCGACCGTGGCGCCCACCGAGTACGTGATCGCGGTGCGCAAGGAGGACGATGGCCGCGGCGGCTCGCGCTTCATGCACGAGCGGCTGCAGCAGGGCGACGAGGTCACCATTGAGCTGCCGAAGAACGACTTTCCCCTGCACACCGGCCCCGGCGGCACCGTGCTGCTGGCGGGTGGCATCGGCATCACGCCGCTGACCAGCATGGCCGCGCGCCGCCGCGCCGAGGGCGAGCGGGTGCGCCTGCACTACGCCGGCCGCAGCCGTGACCTGATGGCCTTTCTGCCCGAGCTGCAAGCGCTGCTGGCGGACGACCTGCGCGTGCATGCAGACGCGGAGGCCGGCGGCCCGCTGGACATCGACGGCGTACTGGACGCAGTGCCGGCCGGCGACCGGCTCTACGTCTGCGGCCCGAAGGTCATGCTCGACGCCGTGCTGGCCCGCACCCAGGCCCGCGGCTGGGAGCACGACCGCGTGCATTTCGAGCTCTTCACCGAGGCCGTCGTCGAAGAGGGCGACCAGGCCTTCGAAGTCGAGCTCGCGCAATCGGGCCAGCGCTTTACCGTGCCGGCGAATCAGAGCATCCTCGACTGCCTGATCGAGCATGGCTGCGACCCGATGTTCGACTGCAAGCGCGGCGAATGCGGCGTGTGCACGACGGCGGTGCTGGAAGGCGAGATCGACCACCGCGACTACGTGCTGAGCGCGCGCGAGAAGGCCGAGGGCAACGTCATGCAGATCTGCATCTCGCGCGCCAAGGGGGCACGCCTGGTGCTGGACATCTGAAGGAGAGCGACACGATGACTTCCTACAGAGGCAACCCCGACGCGGTGCGCGCCCTGGTGCAGAACGACCGCGTGCACCGCGACCTCTACATCAGCCAGGAGCTGTTCGAGCTGGAGCAGGAACACTTCTTCGCCAACACCTGGAACTACGTCGGCCACGAGAGCCAGATCCCCAAGCCGGGCGACTACCTGAGTGAGCAGGTCGCCGGCCGGCCGCTGATCGTGGTGCGCCACACCGACGGCACGGTGCGCGCGATGATGAACCGCTGCGCCCACAAGGGCTCGCGCCTGGTGAGCGCGCCCTGCGGCAACACCGGCAAATTCTTCCGCTGCCCCTACCACGCCTGGACCTTCAAGACCGACGGCTCGCTGCTCGCGATCCCGCTGAAGAACGGCTACGAGGGCACGCAGCTGCACGAGTGCGAGGCGTCCAAGGGACTCACCACCCTCCCGAACGTGCGCAGCTACCGCGGCTTCATCTTCGTCAAGATCAACGACGCAGGCCCCGGCTTCGAGGACTACTTCGGCGACTCGCTCAGCTCCATCGACAACATGGCCGACCGCTCGCCCGAGGGCGAGCTGGAGATCGCCGGCGGCTGCCTGCGCTTCATGCACCAGTGCAACTGGAAGATGTTCGTCGAGAACCTCAACGACACCATGCACCCCATGGTGGCGCACGAGTCCTCCGCCGGCACCGCCAAGCGCATGTGGGCCGACAAGCCGGCCGATGCGCCCAAGCCGATGGCGGTCGAGCAGTTCGCGCCCTTCATGTCGGACTACAAGTTCTTCGACGACATGGGCATCCGGACCTACGACAACGGCCACAGCTTCACCGGCGTCAATTTCAGCATCCACAGCGCCTACTCGGCCATCCCGGCCTATGACCAGGCAATGAAGGCGCGCTACGGCGAGGAGCGCAGCGCGCAGATCCTCGGCATGGCGCGGCACAACACCGTCTACTACCCCAATCTCACGATCAAGGGCGCGATCCAGGCGATCCGCGTGGTCAAGCCCATCTCCGCCGACAGGACGCTGATCGAGAGCTGGACCTTCCGCCTCAAGGGCGCGCCGCCCGAGCTGCTGCAGCGCACCGCCATGTACAACCGGCTCATCAACTCGCCCTTCTCGGTGGTGGGTCACGACGACCTGCAGGCCTACCGCGGCATCCAGGCCGGCCTGCATGCCACCGGCAACGAGTGGGTGAGCCTGCACCGCAACTACGATCCGGCGGAACTGAAGGGCGGCGAGATCACCACCGGTGGCACCAACGAGCTGCCCATGCGCAACCAGTACAGGTCGTGGGCGCGCTACATGACGGAGACCATGTGATGAGCCTCACCCGCCAGGACCTCATCGACTTCGTGGTGCAGGAGTCGCGCCTGCTCGATGCCAAGCGCTACGAGGAATGGAACGCGCTCTTCACCGACGACGCCTTCTACTGGGTGCCGGCCGCGCCGGACCAGGCGGACGGCATCAACCACTGCTCGCACATGTACGAGGACAAGCTGCTGCGCGAGCTGCGCATCGAGCGCCTGAAGAGCCCGCGCGCCTTCTCGCAGCAGCCGCCCAGCCGCTGCCACCATCTCCTGCAGACGCCCACCGTCGAGCAGTTCGACGACGCCGCCAACGCCTTCGTCGTGCGCACCGAGTTCCACTACACCGAGTCGCAGGGCGACGAGCTGCAGTTCTACGTGGGCACCTTCTTCCATCACCTGACGCAGGTGGACGGCGCGCTGCGCATCACGCTCAAGCGCGTCGACCTGCTCAACTGCGACGCGGCGCTGCCGGCGGTCCAACTCTTCATCTGACCCCCATGCCGCACCGCACCGTCCATCAATGCTTCAGCGCGACGGCGGCACGCACGCCTGACGCGGAGTTCCTGTTCACCGAGTCGGTGACGGCCAAGGCCTATGGCATTGCGCCCGGCGCGATCCGCTGGGGCGAGGCCGCAGCGCAGATCGAGCGCCTGCGCCAGGCCTACTCGGCCGCGGGCTACGGCCATGGCCACCGCGTCGGCCTGCTGCTGGAGAACCGGCCGGCCTTCCTCCTGCACTGGCTCGCGCTCAACGCCCTGGGCGTGAGCGTGGTGCCGATCAATGCCGAGATGCGCTCGGCCGAGCTGGTCTACCTGATCGGCCACAGCGAGATCGCGCTGGCCGTGACCCTGCCCGAGCGTGCTGCCGACCTGCGCGCCGCGGCGGCGCAGGCCGGCATCGCCTTCGAGACGATGGGACCGGACGATGCAGTGCCAACGGCGCAGACGCCAGCACCGCGCGCGCAGGAAGCGATCGGCCTCGACACCGAATGCGCGCTGCTCTACACCTCCGGCACAACCGGCCGGCCCAAGGGCTGCATCCTGGGCAACGACTACTTCCTGCGTGCCGGCGCGTGGTATGCCGCGCTCGACGGCGTCTGCGGCATCCGGCCCGATGCGGAGCGCGTGATCACGCCGCTGCCGCTGAACCACATGAACGCCATGGCCTTCTCCACCATGGTGGTGCTGACGGCCGGCGGCTGCCTGGTGCAGCTGGACCGCTTCCACCCGAAGAGCTGGCTGGCCAGCGCACGCGAGAGCCGCGCGACCATCGTCCACTACCTGGGCGTGATGCCCGCGATGCTGCTGGTCGCGCCCGAGTCTGGCGCCGATCGCGACCACGCGATCCGCTGGGGCTTCGGCGCCGGCGTGGACCGCAAGAACCACGCGCCCTTCGAGTCGCGCTTCGGCTTCCCGCTGGTCGAGGCCTGGGCCATGACCGAGACCGGCGCCGGCGCCTGCATCATGGCTCACCGCGAGCCGCGGCAGGTGGGCACCAGCTGCTTCGGCCGCGCGCAGGACTACGTCGAAGTGCGCCTGGTGGACGACGAGGGGCGCGAGGTGGCGGCCGATCAGCCGGGCGAGCTGCTGGTGCGCTCGGCCGGCACGGATCCGCGGCGCTATTTCTTCTCGGGCTACCTGAAGGACGAGGAAGCGACGCGCGAGGCCTGGGCCGATGGCTGGTTCCACACCGGCGACCTGGTGCGCCGCGATGCCGACGGCAACTTCTTCTTCGTCGACCGCAAGAAGAACGTGATCCGCCGCAGCGGCGAGAACATCTCGGCCGTGGAGGTGGAAAGCGTGCTCAACCAGCATCCGGCCGTGAAGGCCTCCGCCGTCGCCGCCACGCCCGACGCGGTGCGCGGCGACGAGGTGCTGGCCTGCATCGTGCTGCGCGAGGACGCCGACGCTTCCGACCGCACACGCGCCGCCGCGAGCATCGTCGAGCATGCGCTGGCCCAACTGGCCTACTACAAGGCGCCGGGCTACGTTGCCTTCGTCGATGCGCTGCCGCTGACGCCCTCGCAGAAGATCCAGCGCGGCCAGCTGCGCGAGCTGGCCCATGCGCTGCCGGGACAGGCCCATTGCATCGACACGCGGTCGATGAAGAAGAGGCAGCCATGACGAGGTCGTCGCGCCAGTCCTACGAAGGCGTCGCGGTCGCGGTGCCGGTGACCGTGCCCTACGTGCGCTATTCGACGCACAGCGCCCACTGGTTCATCGGCCAGGCCGTCGAGGCGCTGGTCAAGGCCAGCGGCGTCGCGAAGGAAGAGATCGATGGCCTGAGCCTCAGCAGCTTCTCGCTGGCGCCCGATACCGCCGTCGGCGTGACGCAGCACCTGGGCCTGAGCCCACGCTGGCTGGACCATGTGCCCACCGGCGGCGCTTCGGGCGTCATGTGCCTGCGCCGCGCGGCGCGCGCCGTGCAGGCCGGCGATGCCGACATCGTGGCCTGCGTGGGCGCCGACACCAACCATGTCGACTCCTTCCGCCTGACGCTCGGCAGCTTCAGCAACTTCGCGCGCGATGCGAGCTACCCCTACGGGTCCGGCGGGCCGAACTCCATCTTCGCGATGATCACTGCCAACTACATGCGGACCTTCGGCGCGAAGCGCGAAGACTTCGGCCGCATCGCGGTGGACCAGCGCACCAACGCGCTCGGCAATCCGAACGCGATGTTCAAGAAGCCGCTCACGCTCGACGAGTACATGGGCGCGCGGCCGATCTCCGACCCCATCCACCTGTTCGACTGCGTGATGCCCTGCGCGGGTGCCGAGGCCTTCCTCGTGATGAGCGAGGCGCGTGCCCGCGACCTGGGCCTGCCCCATGCCGTGATCCGCGGCGCCATCGAGCGCCACAACGCCTACGCAGAGGACCCGGTGATGGTGCGCGGCGGCTGGCGCAAGGACCGTGACGATCTCTATGCGCAGGCGGGCGTGAAGCCCGCCGAGCTCGACTTCGTCCAGACCTATGACGACTACCCGGTGATCGTGATGATGCATTTCGAAGACCTGGGCTTCTGCGAGAAGGGCGAGGGGCCGGACTTCGTGCGCGCGCACACCATGACCTTCGACGGCAGCTTTCCCAACAACACCAGCGGCGGCCAGCTCTCGGCGGGGCAGGCCGGCGCGGCGGGCGGATTCCTCGGCATGGTGGAGGCGATCCGCCAGCTCACGGACCAGGCCGGCGCGCGCACCGTGCCCGATGCGAAGCTGGGCCTGGTCGCCGGCTTCGGCATGGTGACCTACGACCGCTGCCTGTGCACTGGCGCCGTGATCCTGGGGAGACCGGAATGACGATGCCCCTGATGCGCCCCAAGCGCAAGAACCCGGTCCTGCGCACCCGGCAGATGAACCTGCCGCCGGGCTCCCGCGGCCGCGTCGCGCTGGGCATGACCGCGGCCGCCGCCGAAGGCCGCTTCGAACTGCAGACCTGCAAGGACTGCGGCACCGTGCAGTACCCGCCGCGCGAGGCCTGCCACAAGTGCCTGTCGCCGCGCCTGCATTGGCGCGAACAGACCGGCGAGGGCGAGCTGCTCGCCACCACCACCCTGCACCACAGCAACGACCTGTTCTTCCGCGAGCGCCTGCCCTGGCGGCTGGGCCTGGTGCACCTGGACAGCGGCCCGACGCTGATGGTGCACCTGCATGGCGAGGTCGGCGATGCGCCCGCGCCCGTCCGGGTGGGCGCACGCCTCGACCGCGCCGGACAGGCGGTATTGATCGGATTCCCGAAGGAAGGAAGTGCCCATATGGCCGACGACAAGATGCTGCGCGAGATGACCAGCGACCCCAAGTTCCGCAAGGCCCTGGTGACCGACGGCAAGACCGAGGTCGGGCAGGCCATCGTGCGTGCCCTGGTGAAGGCCGGTGCCGACATCGTCTGGGTCGGCCACGCCGAGCCCTGGAAGAAGCTCGGCGGCCTGGAGGACATCACCGCCCTGCCGCAGGTGACGCTGGTGCCACTGGACCTGACCAACGGCCGCTCCGTCACCGAGCTGGCCGGCGAGATCGGCGGCAAGGTGGACATCGTGATCAACAACGCCGAGGTGCACCGCGCCTTCGGCATAGGCGCGCGCCGCGGCACCGACGTGGCCAAGGCCGAGATGGACATCAACTACTTCGGCTTCCTGCGCCTGGCGCAGGAGTTCGGCCCGGCGCTCAAGGGCCGTTCTGCCGACGGCGTGACCGGCGCGACCGCGTGGGTCAACCTGCTGTCGATCTATGCACTGGCCAACTACCCGCCGCACGGCACCTTCAGCGCCTCCAAGGCGGCGGCCTACTCGCTCGCGCAATGCCTGCGCGCGGAGATGCGGCCGGCTGGCATCCGCGTGGTCAACGTGTTTCCGGGCCCGATCGACGACGAATGGAACCAGCACCAGCCGCCGCCCAAGCTGGCGCCTTCCGCGCTGGCCAATGCGATCGTGAAGGCGCTGCGCGACGGCGTGGAGGACGTGTATCCCGGCGACGTGGCGCAGGAGTGGCTGGAGCGCTGGCGCGACAACCCCAAGGTCCTGGAGCGCGAGCTCGCAGCTGGAGGCTGAAGACGATGACGACGACAACCGAACTGATGTCCACCGCCGAGATCCTCGGCGGCCTGGTGGGCGCGATGGCCAGCGGCCGCATCCGCGTGGTCGACCTCACGCAGACGCTCACGCCCGAGTTCCCTCAGATCGCGCTGCCGCCCGAGATGGGACAGTGCTGGCCCTTCCGCATCGAGGAAGTGTCGAAGTACGACGAGCGCGGGCCCGGCTGGTACTGGAACAACTTCTCCTGCGGCGAGCACACCGGCACGCACTTCGACGCGCCGATCCACTGGATCTCCGGCCGCGACCTGCCCAACAACTCGGTCGACACGATCCCCGTGCAGCACTTCGTCGCGCCGGCTTGCGTGATCGACTGCTCCGAGCAGGTGAAGGCCGATCCCGACTATCTGATGACGGTGGAAGACATCGAGCGCTTCGAGGCAAAGCACGGCCGCATCCCCAAGGGCGCGTGGGTGCTGATGCGCACCGACTGGTCCCAGCGCACCGACCCCGAGGCCTACCAGAACTTCGATGAGACCGGCCAGCACACGCCCGGCCCGAGTTCCGAGGCCGTGCGCTTCCTGGTCGAGCAGCGCGACGTGCTGGGCTTCGGCTCCGAGGCCATCGGCACCGATGCCGGCCAGGGCTACCACCTGCGGCCGCCCTATCCCTGCCACTACTTCATGCACGGGGCCGGCCGCTACGGCCTGCAGTGCCTGAGCAACCTGGATCTGCTGCCGCCCACTGGCGCGGTGCTGATCTGTCCGCCCCTGAAGATCGAGAAGGGCAGCGGCAGCCCGCTGCGGGTGCTCGCCCTGGTCGGAGTGCAGCCATGAACCTCACGCATCCCGTGGCCGCCGTCACCGGCGGCAGCGCCGGCATCGGCAAGGCGATCTGCGCGGACCTGCTCGCGCAGGGCTACGAAGTGGTGTCGCTGGCGCGGCGCCGCTGCGAGATCGACCATCCCAAGCTCCACAGTATCGAAGTCGACCTGATGGACCGCGCCGCCACGGCCGAGGCCGCGCAGGAGATGGCCAAGCGCTTCGAGGTGCGCACGCTGGTGCACAACGCCGGCGTGATCCGCCCGGCGCTGTTGGCCGATGTGAAGCTGGATGACCTCGACGCGCTGGTCGATCTTCACCTGGGCTGCGCCATCCAGCTGGTGCAGGCGGCCCTGCCTGCGATGCGGGCCGAGTGCTTCGGCCGCATCGTGCTGCTGTCCTCGCGCGCCGCGGTGGGGTTGGCCACGCGCACCATCTACTCGGCCACCAAGGCCGGCATGCTGGGCATGGCGCGCACCTGGGCGCTGGAGCTCGCGCCCCAGGGCATCACCGTGAACGTGGTGGCGCCCGGGCCCATCCGTACCGACATGTTTCACGAGGTGGTGGAGGCGGGCAGCGACAAGGAGCGCCAGCTCGCCGCGTCGGTGCCGGTCAAGCGCCTGGGCGAGGCGGCCGACGTGGCACGGGCCGTGCGCTTCTTTGCAGATCCGGCCAACAGCTTCGTCACGGGGCAGGTGCTGTACGTGTGCGGCGGCACCAGCGTGGGCAGTCTCGCGCTGTAGCGGTGCATCGGTGTGCATCGCGCCCGAGACACAGGAAAACCCTCTCGTTGTTTCCCTTGTCTTCGCCGCCTTGCCCCGCTAATATTGTTTAGACCTAAACATTTCATAAATCATGTTCATCGTCCGCCCGAGGACCCCGATCAACCAAGGAGCATCGTCATGAAAGTCACGACCCGGATCCGTGCCCTCGCGGGCATCGCCTTCGCCCTGAGCGCCGCGGGCGCCGCGTGGGCGGCCGACTACAAGGTCGGCTTCATCACCTCGCTGTCGGGGCCGGTGTCCTCGCTGGGCATCCCCTACGAGAAGGGCATGAAGGCCGCGCTGTCCTACAAGTCGGAGCTGAACGGCCGCAAGATCCAACTGGTCCAGCTCGACGACGCCTCCGATCCGTCCACCGCCGCGCGCAACGCACGCAAGATGATCGACGAGGACAAGGTCGACGTGATCATCGGCACCGCCGGCTCGCCCGGTGCGCTGGCCATCGCCGCGGTGGCGCGCGAAACCAAGACGCCGCTGATCTCCATCGCCAACGCCAACCTGCCCGGCGAGGAGGGCTCGTGGATGGTCACGCTCCCGCAGCCCGCGCCGCTGATGCTCAGCGCGGTGGTCGAGCAGATGAAGAAGTCCGGTGTGAAGACGGTGGGCTACATCGGCTTCTCCGACGCCTGGGGCGACCTGGTCTACGACGCGCTGACCAAGAGCGCGCCGGCCGCCGGCATCAAGGTGGTGAGCAACGAGCGCTATGCGCGTGCCGACGCCTCGGTCACCGGCCAGGTGCTGAAGATTGTGGCGCTCAAGCCCGATGCGGTGATCACCGGCACCTCGGGCACGCCGGGCGCGCTGCCCTACCTCGCGCTGCAGGAGCGCGGCTACAAGGGCCAGATCTACGGCATGCACGCGCTGATCAATCCCGACTTCGTGCGCGTTGGTGGCAACGCGGTCGAAGGCCTGCTGGCGCCCACGGGGCCGGTGATCGTGGCCGAGCAGCTGCCCGATTCGAACCCCATCCGCAAGACCTCGATGGACTTCCGCGCCGCCTACCAGAAGGCCAACGGCGCCGCGCCCACCGACGCCTTCTCGGCCTACACCTTCGACGCCTGGCTGCTGTTCCTCGACGCCGCCCAGCGCACCAAGGCCGAGCCGGGCACGCCCGCCTTCCGCGCGGCCCTGCGCGACTCGATCGTCAGCACCAAGGAGCTGGTGGGCACGCACAGCGTCTACAACTTCAAGCCGACCGACCGCTATGGCTCGGACGACCGTTCGCGCGTCGTCGTCAAGCTCGAAAAAGGCCAGTGGAAGCTGGTCCCCTGAAAGCAAAGCTCGCCCCCAGGCTTGCTCACTTCGTGTAGCCGCCAACCCCCTCACCGGGGGCAACACCAGCGGCCCGGCAAAGCCGGTTCCGCGGTGTTCCCCGAATGGCCCTGACCTATTGGAACAATGAGATGAAACGAACGCTCCTCCAGCTTGTCGGCCTCACGGCCATCGCCTTTGCAGCAGCCCAGGCCACCGCGGCCGACCTGAAGATCGGCTTCATCAGCTCGCTCTCGGGCCCGGTCTCGGCGCTCGGCATTCCCTACGAGAAGGGCATCCGCGCCGCGATCGCCGAGCATCCGCAGCTGGCCGGCCGCAAGGTCGAACTGATCGTGCTCGACGATGCCTCCGACCCGACCACTGCCGGGCGCAATGCCCGCAAGCTGGTGGTGGAGGACAAGGTGGACGTGCTGATCGGCAGCTCCGGCGTGCCCAACGCCATGGCCATCGCCGCCGTGGCGCGCGAGACCAACACGCCGCTGATCTCGCCCACGCCGGTCACCATTCCCGGCCCCGAGGGCGCGTGGACCGTGACCGTCTCGCAGCCCTTCCCGCTGATGGTGGCCGGCGTCGTCGAGCGCATGAAGACGTCGGGCGTGAAGACGGTCGCCTTCATCGGCTTCTCCGACGCGCTGGGCGACCTGGCCTACGACTCGCTGGTCAAGAGCGCGGAGCCGGCCGGCATCAAGGTCGTGGCCAACGAGCGCTATGCGCGCACCGATTCGTCGGTCGCGGGGCAGGTGCTGAAGATCATCTCGGCCCGGCCCGACGCGGTCTTTGCCGGCAACTCCGGAACGCCCGGCGCGCTGCCCTACCTGGGCCTGGCCGAGCGCGGCTACAAAGGCCGGATCTATGGCACGCACGGCCTGATCAACGCCGACTTCGTGCGCGTGGGCGGCGCCTCGATCGAGGGCCTGCAGGTGCCCAGCGGTCCGGTGCTGGTGGCCGACCAGCTGCCGGCCGACAACCCGATCAAGAAGGTGTCGATGAACTTCCGCGGCGCCTACCAGAAGGTGCACGGCGCGGTGCCCACCGATGCCTTCTCCTCCTACACCTACGACGCCTACCTGCTGCTGGCCGATGCGGCCTCGCGCACCAAGGGCGAGCCCGGCACGCCGGCCTACCGCACCGCGCTGCGCGATGCGATCGTGAGCACCAAGGAGCTGGTGGGCACGCACGGCGTCTACAACTTCAAGCCGGACAACCGCTACGGGTCGGACCAGCGCGCCGTGGTGGTGGTGCGCATGGAAAAGGGCCAGTGGAAGCTGGTGCCCTAGCAAGCGACTCACCGAGCGCGCCTTCGTCATCATGAGCCGCTACCGCGACCATCCCGACGCCATCCGCGCGCTGGTCCAGGAAGACCGCGTGCATCGCGACCTGTACCTGAGCGACGAGCTGTTCGCGCTGGAGCAGGAGCGCTTCTTCGCCGGCACCTGGCTCTACGTGGGCCACGCAAGCCAGGTGCCCAATCCGGGCGACTACTGGTCGCTCGAGCTGGCGGGCCGGCCGGTGATGATGGTGCGCCAGGCCGACGGCGCGGTGCGGGTGCTCTACAACCGCTGCGCCCACAAGGGCAGCCGGCTGGTCAGCGACGAGAGCGGCAACGTGGGCAAGTTCTTCCGCTGCCCCTACCACGCCTGGACCTACAAGCTCGACGGCGCGCCGCTCGCGCTGCCGCTCAAGGCCGGCTACGAAGGCACGCGGCTGAAGGAATGCGAGTCGGGCCAGGGCCTGGTCGAGCTGAAGAACACGGCCCTCTACCGTGACTTCGTGTTCGTGCGCCTCGCGGAGCAGGGGCCGGGCTTCGAGGAGTACTTCGGCGAGGTGCTGGGCGCGATCGACAACATGGTCGACCGCTCGCCCGAGGGCAAGCTCACGGTCGGCGGCGGGGTGCTGCGCAATGTCATCCATTGCAACTGGAAGATGTATCTGGAGAACATCAACGACACGGTGCATCCGATGTCCACCCACGAGTCGGCCACGCAGGCGGCGAACGGGCTGTGGCAGGGCCGCGCGCCGGACGAGCCCAAGCCGATGGCGATGGAGCAGATCCTGCCCTTCGGCGCCGGCTACGAGTTCTTCGACAAGATGGGCGGGCGCGTGTTCGCCAACGGCCACAGCGTGCTGGGCGTCAACTTCAGCATCCACTCCAACTACGCGCAGCTGCCCGACTACGAGGCGGCGATGCGCGAGGCGCACGGCGCCGAGCGCGCCATCGCGATCCTGCAGCGCTCGCCGCAGAACTCGGTGCTCTTCCCGAGCCTCTCGGTGAAGGGCTCGCCCCAGGCGATCCGCGTGATCCGCCCGCTGGCGGCCAACCGCACGCTGATCGAGGCCTGGAGCTTCCGCGCGGCCGGCGCGCCCGATCTCCTGTTCGAACGCGCGATGACCTACAACCGCCTGGTCTTCTCGCCCATGTCGGTGGTGGCGCACGACGACGTGCACCTGTTCGAGAGCATGCAGCGCGGGCTGGCGGCCGAGGGCAACGAGTGGGTGAGCCTGCACCGCAACTTCGATCCGGCCGAGCTGTCGCAGGACACGATCACCACCAACGGCACCAACGAGCTGCTGATGCGCAACCAGTTCCGCGCGTGGGCGAAGTTCATGACGGAGCCCGGCCCATGAGCGATGCGATCGACTTCGTCGTCGCCGAGGCCGCGCTGCTCGATGCGGGGCGCTTCGACGACTGGCTCGCGCTCTTCGCCGAGGATGGCCGCTACTGGATTCCCTTGCTGGGTGCGGCCCAGGCCGATCCGCAGTCGCACAACTCGCTCGCATACGAAGACCGCCTGCTTCTGCAATTGCGCATCGACCGCCTGAAGAACCCGCGGGCCCACTCGCAGCATCCGAAGAGCCATTGCCAGCATGTGCTGCAGCGCCCGGTGGTAGAGCGCGAGGGTGAGGCCGAAGTCGACCTGGCCACGCCCTTCGTCTACGTCGAATCGCGCGGCGAGGACCAGTTGCTGCTCGCCGGCACCTGCCGCCACCGCCTGATGCGCAGCGGCGAACGCTTCCTGATCCGCCAGAAGCGCGTCGACCTGCTCAACGCCGGCCGTGCGCTGCCGGCCATCCAGTTGTTCATCTGACCCATTCCACTTCCAGGAGCCACGACATGACGAAGAGCTTGATGCAGACCCTGGCGCGCAGCGCCCTGGCCGCGGCCGTTGCCGCCGGATTCGCGGTGACCGCGCTGGCGGCCGATCTGAAGGTGGGGCTGAGCGTCTCGCTCTCCGGCCCCAACTCCTCGCTGGGCGTGCCCTATGCCAAGGGCATGCAGGCCGCGCTGGCCTACAAGGGCGATGTCAACGGCCGCAAGATCCAGCTGATCGTGCTCGACGACGGCTCCGATCCCACCACCGCCGGCCGCAACGCGCGCAAGCTGGTGGACGAGGAGAAGGTGGACATCCTGATGGGCACCTCCGGCGTCCCCGCCGCCATCGCGATGGCGCAGGTGGGCCGCGATGCCAAGGTGCCGATGATCGGCCTCACGCCGATCCAGCTCGACCCGGCGGAGAACGGCTGGGTCTTCACCGTCGCCCAGCCCACGCAGCTGATGATCGACGCGGTGGTCGAGCGCATGAAGAAGGACGGCATCAAGACCGTCGGCTACATCGGCTTCTCCGACGCCTGGGGCGACCTGGTCTACAACGCGCTGATGAAGTCGGCGCCGGCGGCCGGCATCAAGGTGCTGGGCAACGAGCGCTATGCACGCGCCGATGCCTCCGTCACCGGCCAGGTGCTGAAGCTGCTCGCGCTGAAGCCTGACGCGGTGATGACCGGCGGTGCCGGCACGCCCGGCGCGCTGCCCTTCCTGGCCTTGCAGGAGCGCGGCTTCAAGGGGCCGGTGTACGGGCAGCACGGCCTGATCAATCCCGACTTCGTGCGCGTGGTCGGTGCAGCCGGGCAGGGCGCGCTGATGCCGACCGGCCCGGTGATCGTGGCCGAGCAGCTGCCGGCCGACTATCCGACCAAGAAGATCGCGATGGACTTCCGCGCTGCCTTCCAGAAGGTCAACAACGCGCCCACCAGCGATGCCTTCTCGGCCTATTCTTTCGACGGCTGGCTGGTCTTCCTCAATGCGGCGGCGCGCGCCAAGGGCGAGCCCGGCACACCCGAGTTCCGGCAATCGCTGCGCGACGCGATCGCCAGCACCAAGGAAGTGGTGGGCACGCACGGCGTCTACAACTTCAAGCCCGGCGATCTCTATGGCGTGGACGAACGTGCCCGCGTCATCGTGAAGCTGGAGAACGGCCAGTGGAAGCTGGCCAACTGAGGCCGCGCTGGCGGCAATCCCACGGGAACTGAGCGGAGGAATTCTTCATGACACCGGACGTGGCACTAATCCTGGGCATCGACGGCCTGGCGAACGGCGCTGTTTATCTTCTGGCCGGGCTGGGACTGGTGCTGATCTTCTCGGTCACGCGCGTGGTCTTCGTGCCCTTCGGCGATGTCGCGGCCTTCGCGGCGTTGACGCTGGCCGCCTTCGAGACCGGCCGCGTGCCGCCGACCATCGGCCTGGTGATGGTGCTCACGCTGCTGGCGCTGCTGACCGAGATCGGCAGTCTGCTGCGGCGCGGCGAGACCGCGCGCATCCCCAAGGCCCTGCTGGGCTGGGGCGTGCTGCCGCTCGTGCCCTGCCTGCTGGCGTGGCTGGCCAGCCGCCCCGGCGTGCCGGCCCCCGTGCACATCGCCACCGCGGTGCTGCTGGTGGTGCCGATTGCGCCGCTGCTGGCCCGCGTGGTGTTCCAGCCGATCGCCGATGCCTCGGTGCTGGTGCTGCTGATCGTCTCGCTGGCGCTGCACTTCCTGCTGTCGGGCCTGGGCTTGCTGTTCTTCGGCCCCGAGGGCTCGCGCACGCAGCCGCTGGCCAGCGGCTCGCTGCCGCTGGGCGACGGCTTCACGGTGAGCGGGCAGGTGATCCTGATGGTGAGCGCGGCGATCGTGCTGAGCGGCCTGTTCTTCCTGGTCTTCGAACGCACGGTGGCCGGCAAGGCGCTGCGTGCCACCGCCGTCAACCGCGTCGGCGCGCGGCTGGTCGGCATCCGGCCGGCGCGCACGGCGCTCTTGGCCTACGGCTGCGCCTCGCTGCTCGCGGGACTGATCGGCGTGCTGATCGCGCCGGTCACCACCATGTACTACGACTCCGGCTTCATCATCGGCCTCAAGGCCTTCGTGGCGGCCATCATCGGCGGGCTGGTCAGCTACCCGATGACGGCCATCGGCGCGCTGGCGGTCGGCGTGGTCGAGAGCTTCGCCTCCTTCTGGAGCGGGGCGTTGAAGGATGTGATCGTCTTCAGTCTGCTGATCCCGGTGCTGATGCTGCGCTCGTTCATGAGCGTGCATTCGGAAGAGGAAGAAGAGGAGGTGGACCAATGAGCGCCGCACCCACACCCGGCGTGTTCGCCGAGTCGGCGGCGCCGGCCGTCGCACCTGCCCGCCGCGGGTCCAGGCGCCTGCTCTGGATCGGTCTGCTGGTCGTCGTGCTGGCGCTGGTGCCGCTCCTGGCCGGCAACTTCACCGTCTCGCTGCTCAACGACATCGGCATCGGCGCGCTGGTCGCGCTGGGGCTGGTGCTGCTGACCGGCATCGGCGGCGCCACCTCCTTCGGGCAGGCGGCCTTCGTCGGCATCGCGGCCTATGCGACGGCCTGGCTCAGCACCACCCAAGGCTTCTCGCCGTGGATCGGCCTGTTCTTCGCGCTGGCGCTGACGGGCCTGTCGGCGCTTGCCATCGGGCTGCTGACGCTGCGCCTGGGTGGGCACTTCCTGCCGCTGTCCACCATCGCCTGGGGGCTGTCGATCGCGATGCTGTTCGGCAACGTCGACGCGCTGGGGCGCCATACCGGCCTGTCGAACATCCCGCCACTCACCATCGGCGGACTGTCGCTGGCCGATCCGCGCGCGATCTTCTACCTGATCTGGGCCTTGGTCGGCCTGGCACTCCTGTTCAGCCACAACCTGCTGCAGTCGCGGCCGGGCCGCGCGATCCGCAGCCTGCGCGGCGGTGCGATCCTGCTGGCCAGCGTGGGCGAGGATGCCTACCGCGTGCGGCTCACGCTGTTCGTGACGGCGGCGCTGTTCGCCGGGCTCGCCGGCTGGCTCTATGCGCACATGAACCGCTTCGTCAGCCCCTCGCCCTTCGACGTGCGCGCCAGCATCGAGTACCTGCTGATGGCGGTGGCCGGCGGGCTCGGCAACCTCGCGGGCGCGCTGGTCGGCTCGGCGCTGGTGCTGATCCTCAAGAACGGCCTGCAGGACGTGCTGCCCCTGCTGACCCAGCGCGCCGGCCAGCTCGAGGCGGTGGCCTTCGCGGTGCTCTTCATCCTGCTGCTGCACTTCGCGCGCGGCGGCGTGATGGGCTTCGTGCGGCGCTTCACCCGCGGCCGTGTCGCGCCCCCGCCGCGCGAGCTGGCGATGCCGGCCGAGCCGCTGCCGCACCGCACGCTGCCCGAGCGTGGCACGCCGATCCTGTCGGTGACCGGCGCGGTCAAGCGCTTCGGCGGGCTGGTGGCCGTCAACGACGTCAGCTTCGAGGTCAAGGCCGGCGAGATCATGGGCCTGATCGGCCCCAACGGCGCCGGCAAGTCCACCATGTTCAACCTGCTGACCTGCACGCTGCCGATGACGGCCGGCCAGGTGCGCTTCCTCGGCCACGACATCGCCGGCATGCCGCAGCGCAAGGTGGCGCGGCTGGGGCTGGCGCGCACCTTCCAGCACGTGAAACTGCGGCCGCACATGACGCTGCTGGACAACGTGGCGCTGGGCGCGCATTCGCGCACCACCTCGGGCGTGCTGAAGGCGGGCCTCAGGCTGGACCGCGCCGAGGAGCGCCAGATCCTGCAGGAGGCCCAGCGCCAGCTCGACCGCATCGGCCTGGGCGATCGCGCGCACGAGCTCGCGGGCAGCCTGCCGCTGGGCACCCAACGCATCCTGGAGATCGCGCGCGCGCTGGCCGCCGACCCGGTGCTGCTGGTGCTCGACGAGCCTGCCGCAGGCCTGCGGCGCAAGGAGAAGATGGCCCTGGGCGACCTGCTGCGCAAGCTGCGCGAGGAGGGCGTGACCATCCTGATCGTCGAGCACGACATGGACTTCGTGATGAAACTGGTGGATCGCTTGGTGGTGATGAACTTCGGATCCAAGCTGGTCGAGGGCGTGCCCTCGGCGGTGCGGGCGGACGAGCGCGTGCAGGCCGCGTACCTGGGGAGCGTGGTATGACGGCGATGCTGGAGATCGGCGACCTGCACGTCTCGTATGGGCAGGTCGACGCCGTGCGCGGCGTCTCGCTCAACCTGGAGCATGGCCAGATCATCTCGGTCATCGGTCCCAATGGCGCCGGCAAGACCACGCTGCTTGCAGCCGCCATGGGCCTGCTGCCCTGCAAGGGCACGCTGCGCTTCGAGGGCGAGGACCTGCATGGCCTGGACGTGGAGGCGCGCGTGGAGCGCGGCCTGTGCCTGGTGCCGGAGAAGCGCGAGCTCTTCGGCGAGCTCAGCGTGCTCGACAACCTGCAGCTCGGCGCCTTCGGCAGCAAGCTGCGCAGCGATGCCCTGAAGAAGCGCCTGCAGTCGGTCTACGACCGCTTCCCGCGCCTGGCGGAACGCCGTGCCCAGCGCGCCGACACGCTCTCGGGCGGCGAGCGCCAGATGCTGGCGGTGGGCCGCGCGCTGATGTCCGCGCCACGCCTGCTGATGCTGGACGAGCCCAGCCTGGGCCTGGCGCCGCTGATCGTGCGCGACATCCTCGCCATCGTGCGCAAGCTGCGCGAGGACGGTGTCTCGATCCTGCTGGTGGAGCAGAACGCGCGTGCTGCGCTGGAAAGCTCGGACCACGGCTACGTGCTGGAGACCGGCGAGATCGCGCTCACCGGCGCCTCGCAGGAACTGGCCAGCGATCCGCGCGTGCAGGCCACCTACCTCGGCGGGGGCACGCACGATGACGACTGAGCGCCAGGCGAGCCCGCTGCCGCCGGCGCAGCGCACGCTGCCCGCGATGCTGGCGCGCCAGGCCGAGCGCTTCGGGGCGCGGCCGCTGCTGCGCATCGCGGGGCGGTCTTGGACGCATGCCGATGCGCGGCAGGCCGCGGCCGGTCGTGCCGCGGCGCTGGCCCGGGCCGGCGTGCAGCGCGGCGACCGGGTCGCGGTGATGAGCGGCAACCGCATCGAGTTCCTGGAAGTCTTCCTGGGCTGCGGCTGGCTGGGCGCGGCGACAGTGCCCATCAACACCGCCTCGATGGGGCCGCAGATCGCCTACTTCCTGCGCAACAGCGAGGCGAAGCTGCTGGTGATCGAGGATGCCTTCCTCGAGCGGCTGCAGGCGGCCGATCTCTCCGGCACGGGGCTGCGCGAGATCTGGGTGCTGGATGGCGCGGCAGGCACGATCGCGGAGGTGCGCGCGGTGCCGTATCCCGCGCCGGGCGAGGCGCTGCCGCCGGCCGCGGTGCAGCCCGGCGATCCCATCGCCATGCTCTACACCTCCGGCACCACCGGCCCGGCCAAGGGCGTTGTGTGCCCGCATGCGCAGTACTACTGGTGGGGCGTCAACAGCGCCGACGTGCTGGGCGTGGGCGCGGACGACGTGCTGTGCACGACGCTGCCGCTGTTCCACATCAATGCGCTCAACACCTTCGCGCAGGCCGCGGTCACGGGTTGCGAAGTGGTCTTCGAGTCGCGCTTCTCGGCCTCCGGCTTCTGGGCCTCGATGCGGGCCTCGGGCGCGACGGTGGTCTACCTGCTGGGTGCGATGGTGCCCATCCTGCTGGCGCAGCCCGAGGGGCCGGGCGAGCGCGACCATCGCGTGCGTGTCGGCCTCGGGCCCGGTGTGCCGGAGTCGGCGGGCCGTGCCTTCCTGGCGCGCACCGGCGTGCGGCTGCTGGAAGGCTACGGCTCCACCGAGACCAACTTCGCCATCGCGACCGCGCCCGATTCGCCGCGCGGTGGCGTCATGGGCTGGCTGCGCCCGGGCTTCCAGGCGCGCGTGGCGGACGAGGACGACGCCGCGCTGCCCGACGGCGAGGCGGGCGAGCTGCTGCTGCGCGCCGACGAGCCCCATGCCTTCGCGAGCGGCTACTTCAACATGCCCGAGAAGACGGTGGAGGCCTGGCGCAACCTGTGGTTCCACACCGGCGACCGGGTGGTGCGCGACGCGGACGGGGCCTTCCGCTTCGTCGACCGCATCAAGGATGCGATCCGTCGCCGCGGCGAGAACATTTCGTCCTTCGAGGTGGAACAGGTGCTGCTGAGTCATCCCGCGGTGGCCGCCTGTGCGGTCTATCCGGTGCGCTCCGAGCTGGCCGAGGACGAGGTGATGACCGCGCTGGTGATGCGCGAGGGCCAGCGGGTGGAGCCGGCGGAGCTGCTCGCCTTCTGCGAGAGCCGGTTGCCCTATTTCGCGCTGCCGCGCTATGTGGACGTGCTGGACGACCTGCCGCGCACCGAGAACGGCAAGGTGCAGAAATACAAGCTGCGCGAGCGCGGCGTGACCACACTCACCTGGGACCGCGGGCCGGGCGGGCGGTCGCCGGCCCAGGGCTGAGGCCATGGCGACGGGGCCGGATCTGTTCTCGCTGGCCGGTCGCGCGGCCTTCGTGACCGGCGCCGGCCAGGGGCTGGGCGCGGCCATTGGGCGCGGCCTGGCAAAGGCCGGTGCAAAGGTGACGCTGGTCGACGTGGATGGCGCGAAAGCCGAAACCGTCGCAGTCGGCCTTCGGGATGCCGGCCACGAGGCCATTGCCATGCCACTGGACGTGCGCGACGAGGCGGCCTTCAAGCTGTGCTTCGACGCCGCCGTCGAGCGCGTCGGAGGGATCGACGTGATGGTGAACAACGCCGCCCGCACGCCGTCCACCTCCCTCTGGGACATCACGGCCGAGGAATGGGACGACGTACTGGCCATCAACCTGCGCGGCAGCTTCTTCGGCTGCCGTATCGCCGGGCGCCACATGCGCGAGCGCGGTGCCGGGCGCATCGTCAACCTGGCTTCCATCGCCGGCCAGCAGGCCAGCGCGGCGACCGGGGCCCATTACGCGGCCTCCAAGGCCGGGCTGGTCGCGCTGACACGCGCCTTCGCGCAGGAGCTCGCGCCCCATGGCGTCACGGTCAACGCGCTGGCGCCGGCGGCGGTGCGCAGCCCGGTGCTCGATGCGATGGAGGCCGATCAGCGGCGCCGGCTGGCGGCCGGCATTCCGGTCGGCCGCTTCGGCGAGCCGGAAGAAGTGGCGGCAGCGGTGCTTTACCTGGCCTCGCCGGCCGCGGCCTTCGTGACTGGCGCCACGCTGGACCTCAACGGCGGCCGGTTGATGCGCTGAGCTCCGAGTGGCCCTTAAAATGATTCAGTACTAAACAATTCAGGTATGCAAGCAAATCCACTGACTGGCCGCCATGCGCTCGTGACCGGCGCGGCGCGCGGCATCGGGGCCGAGATCGCCCGCACCCTGGCGGCCGAGGGGGCTGTGCTGACCCTGCTCGGGCGCGATCGCGCGGCCCTGCTGCGGGTGGCTGACTCGCTGCCCGGCAGCGGGCACGGCGTGGTGACGGCCGACGTGGCCAGCCCGGAAGCCGTCCCTGCGGCCTTCGCCCAGGCGCGCGCGGAGCGTGGGCCGGTCGCGATCCTGGTCAACAACGCCGGCGCCGCGGAGAGCTCCCCGTTCCAGAAGACCTCGGCCGAGCTGTGGCAGCGCATGCTGTCCGTCAACCTGACCGGCAGCTTCCTCTGTGCCCAGGCCGCCCTGCCGGGCATGCTGGAGGCGGGCTGGGGCCGCATCGTCAACATCGCCAGCACCGCGGGTCAGAAGGGCTATGCGTATGTCAGTGCCTACTGCGCGGCCAAGCACGGCGTGATCGGGCTGACGCGCTCGCTGGCGCTGGAGGTGGCGCGCAAGGGCGTGACGGTGAACGCGGTCTGCCCCGGCTATACCGACACCGACATCCTGCGCGACAGCGTGGCCAACGTGGTCGGCAAGACCGGCCGCAGCGAGGAAGAGGCGCTGGCCGAATTTGCCGCCGTCAACCCGCAGCGGCGGATCGTGCAGCCCTCGGAAGTGGCCGATGCAGTGCGCTGGCTGTGCGGCGAGGGCGCGGCCTCGGTCACGGGGCAGTCGGTCTCGGTGTCGGGGGGCGAGGTCACATGAAGCAGCACGACGACTCCCACGCGGTGCTCAGCGACGCCGAGGAACTGGGCCACGAGGCGCGCGCCGGCACCGGCGACCACGCGGTGCTGAAGCTGTGGCTGCGCATGCTGGCCAGCACCGCCCAGGTCGAGTCCGAGATCCGCAAGCGGCTGCGCGAGAACTTCGACATCTCGTTGGCCCGCTTCGACTACATGGCCCAGCTCTACCGCTACCGCGAGGGGCTCAAGATGCGGGTGCTGTCGCGCTACCTCATGGTGACCGGCGGCAACGTCACCGGCCTGACCGACGAGCTGGAGCGCGATGGCATGGTGCAGCGCTCGCCCAGCCCGGAAGACCGGCGGGCCTGGATCGTGAGCCTCACGCCCAAGGGCCGCCGCAGCTTCGAGGCGATGGCCAAGGCGCACGAGGAATGGCTGCTGGAGCTGTTCGCGGGGCTGGACGAGAAGGCGGTTCAGCAGCTCTACATGCACCTGGGCGCGCTGCGCGTGCACCTGGTGCGCTGATCAGCCGGCCTTTCCGAGCAGCGCGTCTTTCAGCTTCCAGTCGGCCGGCGTGGGGCCAAGCCAGATGCGCATCAACGCGTTGAAGAAGGCCTGTTCCCGGATCGGCTCGCCCTGTGCGACGCCCTTGACCGAGATCACGGTGCCGGTGCCGGGCAGCCAGTCGATGGTGAAGCTGTCGCCGGGCTTCAGCTGCTTCTGGTCCGAGAAGATCTGGCTCATGCGCAGCAGGCCGGGGATCAGCGGTGACATCTCGTTGCGGGGCGAGTTGTCTTCCACGCCGCGGGTGAAGAGCTTGCCCAGTTCGTTGGCGTCGATGTCGCGCAGCATGGTGATGGTCATGCGCTTGGCGCCTGGTGCGGCCAGCACCTCGTCGGGGGTCGAGGCCTTCCGGCCCAGATACAGCCCGGCCGCGTACACCTTGAACACAGCCTTGTAGCGCACGCCGGCACCGTTGAGCTGCAGCTGGCTGCCCTTGAGATCGAGCGTGTCCTCGAGCTTGACGCCGGCCACATCGACAGGCGCGGCCGAGGCGGCGACCGAGGCTAGGGCCAGGACGGTCGGGACGAACAGGCGCAGCAGGGCAGGATGGCGTACTGGAATACCTTCGCCTGCGGCTGCGGTACTTGCCTTCGGAACGGCCGTGCGGCTCATAGGGTGTCTCCTCG
Source organism: Variovorax sp. JS1663 (assembly GCF_002157355.1). Lineage (GTDB taxonomy): Bacteria > Pseudomonadota > Gammaproteobacteria > Burkholderiales > Burkholderiaceae_C > Variovorax. The sequence goes on from NZ_LYMK01000051.1 coordinate 38,213, forward strand.
TTCGAAAAATAAAAGTGCCTGAATGTATCTTTTAGATAAACGCGTGTCGTGGGCTAAACTTCACGCTTCCATGTTCATTCATCACGTCATTCAGACAGGTCAAGGCGGCCGGGGAGCCTGGCCTTGGCGCACGCCATCGTTGCAGCCTGTTTGAATGCACGGCGCACGCCGTGCGCCCACGGCCGAGGTCCATGCCGACCCGGCCACCTCTCATGTGAATGACACCGGCGACCAGATGGCGTCGTCGGCCGACGGAGACCCCACCCGTGATCACCGAACTCGAATTCAAGAGCCTCAGCGCGCAGGGTTACAACCGCATCCCGCTGATGGTTGAAGCCTTTGCCGACCTCGAGACGCCCCTGTCCCTTTACCTCAAGCTGGCCCACACCAAGGAGGGCGGCCGTCACAGTTTCCTGCTGGAGTCGGTGGTGGGCGGCGAGCGCTTCGGCCGCTACAGCTTCATCGGCCTGCCGGCGCGCACCCTGCTGCGTGCGAGCGGCTTCGGCGCCGAGGCCCTGACCCAGGTCGTGACCGCCGGCAAGGTGGTCGAGGAGGTCCGCGGTAATCCGCTGGACTTCGTCGCCGTCTACCAGAAGCGCTTCAAGGTGGCGCTGCGGCCCGGCCTGCCGCGCTTCTGCGGCGGCCTGGCCGGCTACTTCGGCTACGACACGGTGCGCCACATCGAGAAGAAGCTGGAGAAGACCTGTCCACAAGACACCCTGGGCTGTCCCGACATTCTCCTGCTGCAGTGCGAGGAGCTGGCGGTGATCGACAACCTCTCCGGCAAGCTCTACCTGATCGTCTATGCCGACCCGGCCCAGCCCGAGGCCTACGCCAACGCCAAGCGGCGGCTGCGCGAACTGCGCGAGCAGCTCAAGTACTCGGTGAGCGCGCCGCAGGTGCGGCCCACCCAGGCGCATCCGCCGGAGCGCAGCTTTGCCAAGGCCGACTACCTCGCCGCGGTCGAGCGTGCCAAGGAGCTGATCGCCGCCGGTGATTTCATGCAGGTGCAGGTGGGCCAGCGCATCAGCAAGCGCTACACCGAGTCGCCGCTGTCGCTCTACCGCGCGCTGCGCTCGCTCAATCCCTCGCCCTACATGTACTACTACGACATGGGCGACCACCACGTGGTGGGCGCTTCGCCCGAGATCCTGGTGCGGCAGGAGCACACCGGCGAGGGCGAGCAGAAGATCACCATCCGCCCCCTGGCCGGCACCCGTCCGCGCGGCGCCTCGCCCGAACTGGACAAGGCCGCGGAGGTCGAGCTGATCAACGACCCGAAGGAGCGCGCCGAGCACGTGATGCTGATCGACCTGGCGCGCAACGACATCGGCCGCATCGCCAAGACCGGCAGCGTGAAGGTGACGGAGGCCTTCGCCATCGAGCGCTACAGCCACGTGATGCACATCGTCAGCAACGTCGAAGGCACGCTGAAGGACGGCATGACGGCGATCGACGTGCTCAAGGCCACCTTCCCGGCCGGCACCCTGACCGGTGCGCCCAAGGTGCATGCGATGGAGCTGATCGACCAGCTGGAGCCGACCAAGCGCGGCCTCTACGGTGGTGCCTGCGGCTACATCAGCTACGCCGGCGACATGGATGTGGCGATCGCGATCCGTACCGGCATCGTCAAGGACCAGATGCTCCACGTGCAGGCCGCCGCCGGGGTGGTGGCCGATTCGGTGCCGGAGCTGGAGTGGAAGGAAACGGAGGCCAAGGCGCGCGCCCTGCTGCGCGCGGCCGAACTGGTCGAGGAAGGCCTGGAGTGAGCGCCGCCCCCGACATCCAGAACGACTTCTCGCACGAGATCATCGGCGCGGCGGTCGAGGTACAGCGCGTACTCGGCACGGGGCTCGATGAAGGGGCCTATGCCGCGGCGCTGGCGATCGAACTCGCCGAGCGCGAGATCGGCTTCGCGCGCGACGTGGCGCTGTCGGCCAGCTACAAGGGCCGTTCGCTCGGCGAGGTGTCCCGTGCTGGCTTCGTGATCGAGCAGTCGGTCATCGTCGAACTCAAGGCGGTCGACGTGCTCACCGACCTGCACCGCGCGCAGGTGCTGGCCGCGCTGCGCCTGTCGGGCCTCAAGCTGGGCCTCTTGATCAACTTCAACGTGTTCCCCGTCGTCAAGGGCGTGCACCGGATTGCGAGCAAGCCATGAAACTGCTGATGATCGACAACTACGACAGCTTCACCTACAACATCGTCCAGTATTTCGGCGAGTTGGGTGCGGATGTGCAGGTACATCGCAATGATGAGATCACGGTGGCGCAGATCGGCGAGCTGATCGCTTCCGGCGTGACCCGGCTCGTGGTGTCGCCCGGCCCATGCTCGCCGGCGGAAGCGGGTGTTTCGGTGGCCGCCATCGAGACCTTTGCGGGCAAGCTGCCGATCCTCGGCGTGTGTCTCGGCCACCAGGCCATCGGCGCCGCCTTCGGCGGCAAGATCATCCGTGCGCGGCAGCTGATGCACGGCAAGACCAGCGAGATCACGACCACGCAGGAAGGCGTCTTTGCGGGGCTGCCCCGGAAGTTCATCGTCAACCGGTACCACTCGCTGGCCATCGAGCGCGAGAGCTGCCCGGAGGCCTTGGCTGTCACGGCCTGGACGGACGACGGAGAGATCATGGGGGTGCGTCACACCGGATTCGCGCACGAGGTGCGCATCGAAGGCGTGCAGTTCCACCCCGAATCGATCTTGACGGAACATGGCCATGCCATGCTCAAGAACTTCCTGGACTGATCCACCATGACCGACCGCTCTTCCCTCGTCGACCTGCGCAGCGACACCGTCACGCAACCCACGCCGGCCATGCGCGAGGCCATGATGGCCGCGCCACTGGGCGACGACGTCTTCGGTACCGACCCCAGCGTCAACGCGCTGCAGGAAAAGATCGCCGCGCTGCTGGGCTTCGAGGCCGCGCTGTTCGTGCCGACCGGCACCCAGAGCAATCTCTGCGGCATCCTCTCGCACTGCGGCCGCGGTGACGAATACATCGTGGGCCAGCAGGCGCACTGCTACCGCTGGGAAGGCGGCGGCGCGGCGGTGTTCGGCAGCGTGCAGCCGCAGCCGCTCGACCATGCGCCGGACGGCACGCTGCCGCTCGCGCAGATCGAGGCCTCGATCAAACCCGACGACGCGCACTTCGCGCGCACGCGGCTGCTGGCGCTCGAGAACACGCTGGGCGGCAAGCTGTTGCCCTTCGACTACGTGCAGGCGGCCACGGAGCTTGCGAAGCGCAAGGGGGTCCAGCGGCATCTGGATGGCGCGCGGCTCTTCAATGCGGCGACCGCGCAGGCGGCGCTGAACAAGAACGGCGACATCCGCGCCGAGGCGCGTCGCATCGCGCAGTGCTTCGACAGTGTGTCGGTGTGCTTCAGCAAGGGGCTCGGCGCACCGGTCGGCTCGGCGCTGGTGGGCTCACGCGACTTCATCGCACGTGCCCACCGCATCCGCAAGATGGCGGGCGGTGGCATGCGGCAGGCCGGCCTGCTCGCGGCGGCGGCTTCGTACGCGCTCGATCACCACGTCGATCGCCTCGCGGACGACCATGCGCTGGCGAAGCGGCTCGCGCAGGGGCTCGAGGGCATCGAGGGGCTGACGGTCGAAGCGCCGCACACGAACATCGTGTTCGTCGATCTCACGGGCGCGGCGCAATCGCGCTCGGCCGAGCTGCTGGCGCAACTCAATGCGCAGGGCATCCTGGCGACCGGGCTGTACCGCCTGCGCTTCGTGACGCATCTCGATGTCGATGCGGCGGGCGTCGATCGCGCCGTGGCGGCGATCCGCGCTTTCTTCAAGGCCTGACAGGAGCGCATCCGCCATGCCCGATCTGCCGCACCTGCTTGCGTTCATCGCGGCAGGCTGGTTGCTCAACCTGACGCCGGGGCCCGACGTGCTCTACGTCGTGACGATCTCTCTGCGTTCCGGCACGCGCGCCGGCATCGTCGCTGGACTCGGGATCACGACGGGCTGCTTCGTCCACATCTTCGCTGCAGCGGCGGGAGTGGGCGCCTTGTTGTCCGCTTCCGTGACCGCGTTCACGGTCCTCAAGTACGTCGGCGCGGCGTACCTGCTCTACCTGGGCGTGCGCATGCTGCTGTCGCGCCCGGCCTCGCCGACCCACCTGGGCGAAGCGGTCGCCGCGGGCCCGGAGCGCAGCCTCAAGGCGATCTTTCTCGGCGGCTTGTGGAGCAACGTGCTCAATCCCAAGGTCGCCCTGTTCTTCCTGGCCTTCGTGCCGCAATTCATCGCACCCGGGACCGGCAGCAAGGCGCTGGCCTTCGTGATGCTGGGCATGCTGTTCAATTTCAATGCGATCCCGGTCAATGTGGCATGGGCCCTGGCCGCGGGCTGGATGGCGCGCCACAGTGCTGTTCAGAAGGGCATGCAATGGTTCGAGCGCGTCGCCGGCGTGCTGTTCATCGGCTTCGGCCTCAAGCTCGCGCTCACGGACGCGCCGGGCGCGGTCCGCGTCGACCGTTGATTCACGACACACCCCCACACCGAGGAGACTCCCCATGATCACCCCGCAAGAAGCGCTGCAGCGCACCATCGAGCACCGCGAGGTGTTCCACGACGAGATGCTGCACATCGTGCGCCTCATCATGAGCGGCGAATGCTCGCCGGTGATGATGGCGGCGCTGATCACCGGCCTGCGCGTCAAGAAGGAGACCATCGGCGAGATCACCGCCGCCGCGCAGGTGATGCGCGAGGTCTCGACCAAGGTGCCGGTGGCCGACACCCGCAACCTGGTCGACATCGTGGGCACCGGTGGCGACGGCTCGCACACCTTCAACATCTCGACCTGCTCGATGTTCGTGGCGGCGGCGGCAGGCGCCAAGGTCAGCAAGCACGGCGGGCGCAGCGTGAGCAGCAAGTCGGGAAGCGCCGACGTGCTGGAATCGCTGGGTGTCAACATCAACCTGAAGCCCGAGCAGATCGCGAAGTGCATCGCCGACGTCGGCATCGGCTTCATGTTCGCGCCCAACCATCATCCGGCGATGAAGAACGTCGCGCCGGTGCGCAAGGAGCTGGGCATCAAGACCATCTTCAACATCCTGGGGCCGCTCACCAACCCGGCCGGCGCGCCGAACATCCTGATGGGGGTGTTCCATCCGGACCTGGTCGGCATCCAGGTGCGGGCGCTGCAGCGGCTGGGCGCACAGCATGCGCTGGTGGTCTATGGGCGCGACGGGATGGACGAGATCTCGCTCGGCGCGGCCACCATGGTCGGCGAGCTGAAGAATGGCGAGGTGCGGGAGTACGAGCTGCATCCCGAGGATTTCGGCTTCGCCATGTCCAGCAACCGCACGTTGCGGGTCGAGACGCCCGAGCAGTCCAAGGCCATGTTGCTGGGTGTGCTGGACAACCAGCCGGGACCGGCGCGCGACATCGTCATCCTGAATGCGGGCGCGGCGCTTTACGCGGCGGACTTGGTGGATTCGATGACTGCCGGCATCGACCGCGCCCGCGTCGCGCTCGAATCCGGGGCTGCCAAGGCCAAGCTGACCGAGCTGATCGCCTTCACCAGCGCGGCCTGACCGGGAGAGCCAAGGCATGTCCGACATCCTCGAGAAGATCGTCGCCGTCAAGCGGGAGGAGGTGGCTGCAGCCCGCAGGAAGACCTCCCTGGAAGCCATGCGCCTCGACGCCGAGAGCCGGGTGCTCACGCGCGACTTTGTCGGCGCTCTGCGCACCAAGGTCGCTGCCGGGCAGGCGGCGGTGATCGCCGAGATCAAGAAGGCCAGTCCGAGCAAGGGCGTGCTGCGCGCGGATTTCGTTCCCGCCGACATCGCACAAAGCTATGCCGAGGGCGATGGCATCGTCAGCGCGGCCTGCCTCTCGGTGCTGACCGACCGGCAGTTCTTCCAGGGTGGCATCGACTATCTAAAGCAGGCGCGTGCCTCGTGCGAGCTGCCGGTGCTGCGCAAGGATTTCATCGTTGATGCCTACCAGGTTTACGAATCGCGCGCGATCGGCGCCGATGCCATCCTCCTGATCGCGGCCAGCCTGGACGACGCGCAGATGCGTGAGTTCGAGGCGATCGCAGTGGGGCTGGGCATGGCGGTGCTGGTCGAGGTGCACGACGCACGCGAGCTCGAGCGGGCGCTGAAGCTGCGCACGCCGCTCATCGGCGTGAACAACCGGAACCTGCGGACCTTCGAGGTCTCGGTGCAGACCACCCTCGACCTGCTGCCGGGGCTGCCCGACGGTCGGCTGCTGGTCACCGAATCGGGCATCACGCTGCGCGAGGACGTCGCCCGGCTGCGCGCCGCGGGCGTCCACGCCTTCCTGGTGGGCGAGGCCTTCATGCGTGCCGACGAACCGGGCGAGGCGCTCGCCACCCTGTTCCGATGAGCGCGCTGTCCACCCAGTTGCAGAGCAGCGATCCGGCCGACTGGCCGGTGGCGCCGGGCTGGCAGCCGCTGGTCGACGAGTTCTTCGGATCGGCAGCCGGCCTGAAACTGGTCGATTTCCTGCATGAGCGGCTGAAGGCCAATGCGTCGGTCTTCCCGCCGCGGCCGCTGCGTGCGCTGGAGCTGACGCCGCCTGAGGCGGTGCGCGTCGTGATTCTCGGGCAAGACCCTTACCATGGGCGCGGCCAGGCCGAGGGGCTGGCCTTTTCAGTGGCGCCCGGCGTGGCGCTGCCGCCCTCGCTGCGCAACATCTTCAAGGAGCTGGAGCGCGACCTGGGGACGCCGCCGCCGCGCTTCCCCGATCCCGGCGGCAGCCTGGTCAAGTGGGCCACGCATGGCGTCCTGCTGCTCAACACCTGCCTAACGGTCGAGGAAGGGCAGCCGGCCAGCCATGCGGGCCGGGGCTGGGAGGTGCTGACCGACGCAGTGATCCGGCACGTCGCCCAGGGGGAGCGGCCGGCCGTGTTCATGTTGTGGGGCTCGCATGCGCAGAGCAAGCGGGCGCTGATCGACAGCCGCCGCCACAAGGTGCTGACCGCGAACCATCCCTCGCCGCTGTCCGCGCTGCGGCCGCCCGTGCCCTTCATCGGCTGCGGCCACTTCGGCCAGGCGCGCGCGTGGCGCGAAGCGCAAGGGCTTTGATTCACCCGGGAAAAATTGAAAGGACTGGGGGTTTCTGGGAAGGGCAGGAGGCACCAGCAGGGCGGGTGATGCTGCAACTTTCAGTGGCCCCGTCATCGACCTGCCCCTCCAACCGTGCTATATTTCGAGGTTCGCCGGAGAGGTGGCCGAGTGGTTAATGGCAGCAGACTGTAAATCTGCCCTCTTACGAGTACGCTGGTTCGAATCCAGCCCTCTCCACCAGCGAAGAATGGATTTTTCGGAGCGTTTGAATGGCGGGTTTTGGTGCGAGGCTGGAAGGCGAAGCGCAGGACCCGGACCGTGCTACGGCTCGACCCGAGTCAGAAGGGTTGCGCCGCGATGCGGGAGTAGTTCAATGGTAGAACCCTAGCCTTCCAAGCTAATGACGCGGGTTCGATTCCCGTCTCCCGCTCCAGAATCCGGTTCGACGCAAGGCGCCAGTTTTGAAGAATTTCGCCCATTTGGCTCAGTGGTAGAGCACTCCCTTGGTAAGGGAGAGGTCGCGGGTCCGATTCCCGCAATGGGCACCAGTCTTGGGGTTGCAGTCTGCCGGCTGCAACCCCATGTCAGTGTGTTGATCTAGTTATTTTTCGGAGTCGAGAAAATGGCAAAAGGAAAATTCACCCGCACGAAGCCGCACGTGAACGTCGGCACGATCGGTCACGTGGACCACGGCAAGACCACCCTGACGGCGG